>NZ_JACJIA010000016.1:103678-163853 GCF_014138665.1 Actinomadura kijaniata | reverse complement strand
CGGTGAGCTCATGACGACGCACCATGGCCACCATCACAACCCGGCCCACTGATCAACCTCAGCCAAACACCAAGATCTGCCGGACACGACCTAGGACGCCGCTCCACCTCGAACAGGGTGGTGGCGGCAATGAGTTCATTGAGCTTGTTGTAGCCGTAGCTGCGCACGTCGAAGTCGGGCCGCTTCCTGGTGATGATGTTGCCGACGTCGGCCAGCCGAGCCCACCCGTCCTCGTCGGATCCCGCCTCGACGGCGTCGCGCAGCAGATTCACCAAGGCAGTGTCGCCCTTGAGCCGGACGGTGGGTGTCGGGGCACCGGTGACCGCATCAGCGGTGGCCGGTCCGGTGAGGTTCTCCAGGTAGATGAACTTGTCGCAGGCCGCGACGAACGGCTGGGGAGTTTTGCGTTCCCCGAACCCGTACACGGTCAGTCCGGATTCGCGGAGCCGTTGGGCCAGACGGGTGAAGTCGCTGTCGGAGGAGACCAGGCAGAACCCGTTCAAGCGGTCGGAGTACAGCAGGTCCATCGCGTCGATGACCAGCGCGGCGTCGGTGGCGTTCTTGCCCGTGGTGTAGGCGAACTGCTGCATGGGCTGGATCGACTGGGCCAGCAACTGTTCCTTCCACCCCCGCAATCCGGTGCCGGTCCAGTCGCCGTAGGCGCGTTTGACGTGCGCTGTTCCGTACTTGGCGACTTCGGCCAGCAGGCCGTCGGCCACCGATGCCGAGACGTTGTCGGCATCGATCAGCACGGCCAGCTTGACGGCCGGGTCGATCGGGGTGTTCATCGAGATGCCACTGGCCACGAGGTGTTCCTCCGGGGGTAGGGGTCTCAGCGTTTCAGGGGTGGAGCATGAACGAGGTGTCGGCGTTGGTGACGGTGGTCGGGCGAAGCGGCCGCCATCCTTGGACGAGCTTGGCATCGATGTCGATGAAGCCGAAGAAGTCGATGTTCTCGCGGTGGCCGGGGGCGGTGAACGACAGCAGCTCGTCGGGGACGCCGCGGCCCTGGGTGCGCAGCTCGATGATGGCTGTGCCCTAGATCGTTGATGGGAAATGTTGGTGCTGGTCAGTGGTCATAGGCGATCAGTGAGCGTTTGACGGGCTGGTCGATCAGCCAGTTGTGCCAGATGGCGGCGTTGAGTGCCACGATGCGCTGGCTGATACGCGCCCACAAACCTTCGGTGGCGCGGGCCTGGTGGCGTTCCAGACCCAGCTGGTTCTTCAACGTCCAGATGACCGCCTCGATGCGCTGACGCAGCCAGGCGGGAAAAGCACGGCCAGGACTGGGGTGCGGCTCATCGTGGCGGCGCGGGCGGATCAACCGGTATCCCAGCCGCGCCGCGGCCGCTTCGATGCCCGCCCCGGCAAAGCCGATGTCGCACACGATCGGGCACGGCCCCTCGGCGGGCGGGCGCACCTGCAGCAGGTGCAGCGCTTGCTTGCGTTCGTCCAGTTCCTTGGGGTGGGCCAGGCTGAACGCCGTCACCGCACCGTCGGCGGTGGTGATCAGCATCAGCTTGGTGCCCCAGGAGAAGGCGTGGTGGGAGGTGTCGTGGCCGTAACCGGCGATCTCGCCCAGGCTGGAGCGGTGGACCGTGACGCGGGAGGCGCCGCAGCGTACCGGGGTGCCATCCATCAGCCGCAGCCGCTCGTGCCAGGTGGGGGTGGCCCGAGCCAGCCAGCAGGCCACCGCCACCCACACCGGCCCCAGCTGGCGCAGGTGCCGGTTGTACTGGGCCTGACACGGCAGCCGGGGGAACAGGTGCCCGATCCGGGCCGGGGCCAGGCGCAGCCAGCGGCGCTCGGTATCGCAGCCCAGCAGCACCTGGGCGACCGCGACACAGACCAACTCGGCATCAGTCAACACCGAAGGCCGGCCCCGCCGGGGCAGTGGTTGCCGCAAGGGCAGGACGTGGTCGTCCAGGTGGACGTAGAGTGCGGTCACAAGGGCGTCCAAGTCAGTTTTCACACACCGACCATGGGCGCCCTTCCCCATGCCCGCACCCGGTTCAGTAATTTCCCATCAACGATCTAGAGGTGCCGGGCACGGGTGGATCAGTGGCCGTCTCAGCCGTAGGACTGAGCCCAGTACTCGACGGTCTGGCGACCCCCGACGGTGAAGGTCGCGCCGTACTTCTTGTGCCCGGTATTGGTGACGCGCAGGTAGCGGTAGCGGCCGTCGCAGGGCCAGGGCCGCGGGGTGCTCTTCATGACCCTCCAGGCTCCCCACCGGTTCCGGTACTCGAATGCCACGCGCATGCTTCGGCCCTTGCCCCAGCAGCGAGCCTGGACCTGCATCACCCGGTGCCCGTACTTGCGATCCCACCGCGGGCTCCAGTTGGCAACCCGCTTGGACTGGTGCTTGAGGGTGACCCACTTGGCGCGCTTGGCCGCCGCCTGGGCAGTGGCCGACGCGACGGCGGCCTGCGGCGCAGCGGCGGCCTGCGGCGCGGCCGGGGTTTGCGGTGCGGCGGGGGCGGCCTGGGCGGGGGCCAGGGTCAGGGACAGGGCCGCCGCCGAGGCGACGCCCAGCGTCCCGGCCCGGGTCGCGAGGTTGGTGCGCATGGTGTGCTCCTTGCTGATCGGGTCGGCGGTGATCGGTGGTGACCACCGCTCGGAACCGATCCTGATCAGCGGACCGGCGGCCCGGAACAGGCCCGGCTCCAGTCGGGACACTGCGAAACGTCCCGCCTTCTGACCAGCCGGGACGCACCCGATGGCGGGACGCGCAGGGACGCCCGCGGGACGACGTCAGCTGGACTTGCGCGAGCTGCGCCGCACCCGTCGCGACGGCGCCACCGAGACCCTGTATGGCCGCTTGATGCGCAAGGGCTCGCGCTCCATCCCGATCCCGGTGCGGATGAACAATGGAGCCTCGGGCACCCGCTCCTGCACCAGCGACTTCAAGATCCGCGTCATCGGTAAATGGCTGCGCGCCCACGGTGCCAGCGCCGCCAATCCCGCCACGGTCGGTATCGGCATCAGCGTGGATGAGATCCATCGCGCCAACAACCGTCGCTGCGAACCCTACGAACGCGTCGTTTACCCGCTGCTGGTTCTGTCCCTTCCACCGGCTGACCAACTGGCAGGACATGCGCCGCGACGAACCCGAACTGTTCGCACGCGCCTGCGACCTGGAGACCACGATCAACACCCGCCGCGGTCCTGGGCCGCGACCCGGTCTGGCTCACCCGCTACGCCGCCCCGCTGGCCGACGTCGTGCCCGACATCGACGTCCTGCCGCTCGACGACGGCGACGGCACCTGCGACGGCGGCTGGTGCTTCACCTGGCCTGCAAGGAGGACATCTGTGCACGCTTTCAAGCGCTCTGATCTCGACCACCTCCCGACCGTGGTGGACATCCCCACGGCGGCTCGGGTGCTCGGGCTCTCCAGCTCCTACGCCTACGTTCTGGCCAAGGAAGGTCGCTTCCCCTGTCGTCTGATCCGGGCGGGCGCCGCTTATCGGGTTCCCACCGCCGCGCTTCTCGCGGTCCTCGGAGAGGAGAGGCCGCGGTCGGTGACTGACTCCACCGCGTAGGGAGGTCGGGAGTCGCCCGGCGGGATCACCCCGGCTTCGTGGGGTCGTCCCGCCGGGCGTCGCCCGATAACGATCATGTCGCGGTGATGTCCGATCGACGCCGCGCCGGTCCGCTGAGGTGCTGGTCAGGTGGCCGGAATCCGCCAAGATCACGCACGGTCACAGTGATGGAACCAGTGATAAAAGATCTTGAGCCCTGATCATCTTTGGATGATCAGGGCTCTGACCTGCGGTGATGGTGGAGCGGGCGACGGGAATCGAACCCGCGTAGCCAGTTTGGAAGAAAGTATTTCTGTCCAATTCACCTCCTCATCGACTTGCTGATTTCTTGCTAACCTGCAGGTCAGGGTCAAGATGATCGTACTGGGAAATCCATTCCCGTGTCACTCTGTCACTCATGATCCAGTGACAAATAAGTGACAAACGATCATCCTCTCAAGGAGGTTCGAATGGGCTTCACTCGAAAGCGGCGAAGCAGGAACGGCAAGATCCGCTACCAGGCCCTCTACGAGGACGCGTGCGGCGTCCGCCAGACGGCCGGCACCTACGCCACCCTCAAGGAAGCCGACAAGGCCTGGCAGCGCGCCGAATCCCGCACCGCAGAAGGAAAACGAGGAGATCCAAGACGCGCTAAACAGAGGTTCCGCGTCTACGTGGAGGCAACCTGGCTGCCCAACCACCGCATCGAGGAGAGCACCCGCCAGGACTACGTCTACGCGATCAACGCGCACATCATGCCGTTCTTCGGCGAGATGCGACTGAAGGACATCAGCTCCGAGACCGTCCGCAACTGGATCACCCACCTCAAGGAGCGCGGCGTCCCGGCTCACCGGATCAGGTACTGCAAGACCTCGATCCTGAACGCCATCTTCACTACCGCCGTCAACGACGGGATCCTGGAGTACCACCCCAGCAGGGGAGTGGAGACCGACCCCGTCCCCGAAAAGCCCCGCAAGACCATCACCCCCGAGCAGTTCAACCTGATCTACCAGGCGCTCCCGGACGCCGACGCCCAACTGCTCATCGAGACCGACATCGAAAGCGGTCTGCGCTGGGGCGAGCTCACCGAGCTGCGGGTCAAAGACCTCGACATCCCCACCCGCATCCTCACCGTCAGCCGAGCCGTCGTCCAGCTGGTCCGCAAGCACCACCCCGAAGGCAAGCGGTTCCTGATCAAGGAGTACCCCAAGGGCAAACGCTGGCGCCGCATCAAGCTCAGCGCCCAGATCGTCGCCAAGCTCAAAGCCCACATCGAAGCCGAGGGCCTGCAACCGGGCGACCTGCTGTTCGCCCGCCACCGCCCAACCCCACCACCCGCGCTGCAGATCGTCACCCCCGAAAACCTCACCTTCGAAGCTGCGAATGGCCGCACTTATACCCACGGCACGATCACCGCCTACAACTTGGGTAAGTGCAAGTGCGACCGCTGCCGCGGCGCCTACGCCACCTACCGCGCCAAGCGCCGCGCCAAAGGCAAGGACAACCCCCGCAAGCCCCGCACCATCGACGACGACCCGCACATCTCGGCGAGCTGGTTCCGCAAGCACTGCTGGTACCCCGCCCGAGACGCCGCCGACCTGGACTGGTCACCGCGCATCCACGACCTGCGCCACGCCCACGCCTCCTGGCTCCTGGCAGGCGGCGCCGACCTGCAGGTGGTCAAGGAGCGTCTCGGTCACCGCAAGATCTCCACCACCGAGCGCTACTTGCACACTCTTCCCAACGCCGACGAAACCGCCCTCGACGCCCTCGATAAGATCCGCGCTCCCCAGGCCGCGCCACAGGGCGACCAGCCCAACGCCGCTGAACTGGAACGCGAACTTGCGGAAGCCCAAGCCCGCATCGCCGAACTCCAGACGGTCATCACCGACCAACTGATCGCGCAAACGACGAAGTCCGCCCTCCGTCCCGCCTGACACGAACATGTGGCCCGCCGGACTCCACCTCCGGCGGGCTACGCATGTCCGATGCCTCGGAGGCTGCTACCGCATTAGCAGTGCCACACCCTGCGTGCTATCAGGTGTTCTGTCATCCCCCATGTTCCTGCTTCCGCAGGTCAGACGTCTAATGGGTGCATCATCATCCACCATGATCCATTGCAGTTCGTGTCCACTGTGTGCCCACCGTCATGCTGGCCAGACGTGCAGGGCCACGCTTTGAACTCTCACACAGAGTGATAATCGGCGAAGCTCTCATGGTTGGCGGTTCGTTGCTGGAGTGGGCAGCGCGCAAGTCTTCGGAACCTCAAGCTCCCATGGCTTCCCCAGGAGGTTCCCAACTACCTATGGCATCATTTGCGAAGTATCTCCGCAATCCATTTCGTATTCGAGTGATCGCTTACGGTGATTGGTGCAGGTGGGATGCTGTGGCGCCCGCCCTCCGGGGCAGGCGAGGATCGCAACCGCTCACCGGCCGCCGCGTCGGCACGGGCGGCACGTGGCGCCCGCCCTCCGGGGCAGGCGAGGATCGCAACCGAACTGGCGTCAACGGGATTTGTCAGGCACCGGGAAGTGGCGCCCGCCCTCCGGGGCAGGCGAGGATCGCAACCCGAGGGGGAACGATGGATCGGCAGCAAGTAGAGATCGTGGCGCCCGCCCTCCGGGGCAGGCGAGGATCGCAACCGGCCTCGACACCGTTTCCGGTCCCGGCGGCACGGGTGGCGCCCGCCCTCCGGGGCAGGCGAGGATCGCAACGTGCTGGCGCTGCTGTGCAGGCGTACGGGTCTGGACCTGTGGCGCCCGCCCTCCGGGGCAGGCGAGGATCGCAACGGTCGGGTGAGTGGCCTGGTGGGTGGTGATCACAGCGGGTGGCGCCCGCCCTCCGGGGCAGGCGAGGATCGCAACGTCCAGATCGATGACGTCCCGCAACTCCGGGTGGTGCGTGGCGCCCGCCCTCCGGGGCAGGCGAGGATCGCAACAGCACGCAGGACACGAACGACGAGCAGTCGGTACAGCTGTGGCGCCCGCCCTCCGGGGCAGGCGAGGATCGCAACGTTCCCGAGCCGGAGCAGGGTCCAGCCCGGGCCGTGTGGCGCCCGCCCTCCGGGGCAGGCGAGGATCGCAACAGGAAAGTCACGCAGGCCATGGCCCACGCCGTAAGCGTGGCGCCCGCCCTCCGGGGCAGGCGAGGATCGCAACATCGCGAAGGCCCGCTGCTTGACGGCGGCCGCAAAGGTGGCGCCCGCCCTCCGGGGCAGGCGAGGATCGCAACCACTGGAGGCCGCGCTCCTCCTTCTCCAAGACGTGGTGGCGCCCGCCCTCCGGGGCAGGCGAGGATCGCAACTACTTCACGGTGAACGTGTTCGTGCCGGCAGTGAGTCGTGGCGCCCGCCCTCCGGGGCAGGCGAGGATCGCAACAGTGCGTCGAGGAGGTCGGGGACGTCGCCGCGGATCAGTGGCGCCCGCCCTCCGGGGCAGGCGAGGATCGCAACAGTTTCGGCCTGGGGAACCTGCGGCACCTGCGCGCCGTGGCGCCCGCCCTCCGGGGCAGGCGAGGATCGCAACACCATGCGGACGGTGACGGTGTTGGCCGCCGACACCGTGGCGCCCGCCCTCCGGGGCAGGCGAGGATCGCAACAACGTCCGCCGCTACGACTTGACGCTGCTGGACCGTGGCGCCCGCCCTCCGGGGCAGGCGAGGATCGCAACTCGGGATCACCGGCCGCCGTCTGCGGTGCGGCCAAGTGGCGCCCGCCCTCCGGGGCGGGCGAGGATCGCAACCGTCGGCCGCAGCAGCCCGAGCTGCTGCGCAACGCAGTGGCGCCCGCCCTCTGGGGCGGGCGAGGATCGCAACGGGATGTGGGTGGCGGTCAGCAGTGGCGCGATCCCGATCAAAGCGAGCCACGCTTTGCAAGCTGGACGGGCTAGCCATCCGGCTTGCAAAGGAGGTGTGAGTGACTTCTAGTGTCCCGCGCCAGGAATTCGATCAATATATGAGGTGAGGTGTTCGAGGATTTCGTCAGCGGTTTTGCTTCAGGTGAAGGGGCGGGGATTGTCGTTCCAGGCCTTGATCCAGTCGCGGATGTCGTTCTCCAGAGCGCGCAGGGTCTTGTGGACGCCGCAGTGAGCCTTTTTCAGTAGGTGTTGGCTTGCGGTGCTGGAGCACCAGGATGGCCTTGGCCAGGTGACCGGCCCGGTGCGGGCAGCAGCGCAGCTTGTGCAGGATGCGCCAGGACTTCAGTTGCGCGTTGGCGCGCTCACTCGGCCCGCGCATTTTGGCGTGCGCGCGGTTGGCCTCTTTCTGCGACTCGGGCTTGTTGCGTCCTTTGTAGGGCGCGAGGGTCTCGTCCATGCCCTGGTAACCCTTGTCGGCCAGTACCAGCAGATCGGTGGTGCGCAACAGGCGGGGCACGCCCCAGATCCAGGTGGCGCGGGTGTCGTCACACTGTCGGGCAGCGTTCCCGACACCCACACAAGTTCCTCGGTCGGAGCGGCGATGACCTGCAGGTTCACGCCGTGCTTCTTATGTCTGCCCGAGGAGAGGGGCCGGTCGGCGGCCACCTGGTCGATCGCGATCAAAGTGCCGTCCAGCACCAGGTAGGGGTGCCCGTTGTGTTCGGTGGCCCGCAGCGCGGCGGCGAGTTTGGGAGCGCGGGCGGCCAGCAGAATCACGGTGTGGTTGATGTAGCGCCAGGCGGTGGCGGTCGAGCTGCCGAATCCGGCGGTCAGCGCGGCGAAGGTCTCGCCCTTGTGTGGGTAGACCAAGGTCATTAGCGCCTGCTGTCCGGGTGGGGGTGCGCGGTGCCGCCCGGCTCCGCGCTTGGCGCGGTCACGGCGCGCCATTCCGGCCAGGTAGGTCAGGGTCGAGCACGACAACGGCAGTGCGGCACGGTAGAACAGCATGTGGAGCCTCTGGTGCGGACGGTGGATGGTGAGAGATCACCCGTTCTACCAGGGCTCTGCTGTGTTCTGTGCTCCTCACATCGTTTACGGCCCGGCTCTGAGCACACCCCAACCTCCCGATCCTGAAAAGGCTCATTGCAGGCGCTGCTGGGTCAGCAGTCCAAGCCAGCGCTCCACCTGGTTGAGCCAGGAGCAGTAGGCGGGGGTGAAGTGCATGTGGAAGCGAGGATGGGCATCCAGCCACCTGATGAAGGTCGGATGCTTGTGGGTGCCGTAGTTGTCGCAGATCAGGTGAACCTCCAGGTCTGCCAGCACCTGCTTGTCGATCTTGGTCGGGAACTTGCGGAATTCCGCCGCCCGGTGGCGGCGGTGGATCGACCCGATGATCTGACCGCTGGCCACGTCCAGCGCGGCGAACAGGATGGTGATGCCGTTGCGCAGATAGTCGTGGGTGCGGCGCTCGGGCATCCCCGGCATCATCGGCGGCACCGATGCCGACCGGTCCAGGGGCTGGATCTGGGACTTCTCGTCCACCGCCAGCGCCGCATCGTCCACCGGCACCGCATTGCCGTGACGTTGGCCACCCAGGTGCTCCACCACGTAACCACGCAGGTCATCACGCACCTGATCGGTATCCCACAGCGCCCGGCCCAGCAGGTACTGCATTCCGTAGGGGTTGGCGTCACCGGCATGCTCGGTGATCGTCCAGCAGTTCTTGTGCGGCAACTCGGCCAGCAACCCCTGCAACAGGCCACGAAACCGCTGCGGCATCTCCACCCGGGAGAACCTACCGGTCATACGGCCGACCAGATCCTCAAACATCACCTGCCACCGGCCAGGGTCTACGCTGGCCCAGCGGCCACCACGCGATTTTCAGATGTCCTCACAAATGTCGATGATCGCGCGGTGGCCGTCCGCATTTTTGGGCACCTCCACAGCAAGATCACGACTTACCACTAGAGTGCTAGTGATCATCGTGCGTTAGGAGTCTTGGCTCGCCTGAGCTCATTTGACCGCAATGGCGACGGTGAGGTTTTTGCCCTGAAACAGCATGGTCTATAGCGCGGGTCCATGGTGCTGAGGTCTTGCGGATAGTTGCACCCAAGTCACCGCTTCGGTAAAGGGCGGGCAGGGCGCGGTGTGGCCGACATGCGACCGTCGCGGATGAACCGGCGTGTCTACGGCGGGGCGGACCGTCCATTGCGTGCGGACTGCCTGCTGATCGGAAACACCAGAGTCAAGGTGACTTTGAGTGATGATTAGCTTATGAGAAGTTATCCATGACCCGACGATGGGGTAGTTCAGTCCACACCGGCCAGCCGGGGCGGATGTTCCTCGGCACCGCTGCCAATGCGGCAGCCCATCCTGAGATCGAGGTCTACGGCGCAGACCCGGCATAGCGGCGGGCCTCAGGGCCGTGTCCTTTGGGGGCCGAGTACAGGGAGCTCACGGTGGAACTTGTTGGCAAGCCAACCCTGGTGGTGGAGATGCGTCCTGGCATGGCCGCCAGGTCGACCGCTCGTGGGCTCCTTTCGGTGGCGGGCCTCGACATGGCCTCCCTGAACGATCTGTGTGCGGCATACGGCGGCTCGATGCGACCGCTGTCCGGGATGAGCAAGGAGTGGCTGCTGAGGCTGACGGCCACGTTGCCGCCGTCGGCGGACTCGCTTGACCTGTCCCGCTACTACAGGGTCGCCGTCCCAGTCGACCAGATGGAAGAAACCGCCGCCGTGCTGCGGGCGAATCCGCTGATGGAAGACGTGTACGTACAACTTCCCGGCCAACCGGGCGTGTGGCGGAAGATATCGCCCACCGGCGTGGAGCCGCCCGCAGCCATCCCGGACTTCATCTCCCGGCAGGGCTACCTGGGCCCGGTGCCGGGCGGTTTCGACGTGCGTCGGGCGTGGGAATTACCCGGCGGTTGTGGTGCCGAAGTACAGATCGTGCACATCGACGCTGCGTGGCAGTTCACCCATAAAGATCTGACCGGCAATCAGGGCGGTGTCCTCCGTCCGGGCAGGTGGCGCAACCACGACACGGCCGCCGCCCTCGGGCACGGAGAAGACCCACGGCGAGCTCGCCAAGGCCCCGATTTGGAAACCTCCGGTGCCGGGGCGGCCAAGAACATTGACGACCGGCTCACCGGCCTGGAGCAGGCCATGGCGCGGCTGGCCCACTTCATCGGCACGGAACTACGCCCCGACCTGTCGGCCAGCGCGCTGTTCGACGAAGACCAACCGGTCGGCGTGACCGGCACGCTCGCCGACCAACTGCGCCATCGGGCACAACAGCCCAAGGACACCAAGGACATCGAAACGCCGTGGTCCGCTGGATGATCGACAGGAACGGAGTCACCACGATGCCGCACCCACCATCCGGCGGCTGCGCGAGGATAAGCGTCGCCGCCTCCACACCTGCCGACCCGTCCGCAGGCGGCTTCCAGCTGGACCTGTTCGACGGTTTCCGGTTGGAGCGTGCGGGCCGGTCAGTGACACCGCAGCCTGCCGCCGGACGCCTGATCGCCTTCCTCGGCATCCGGGGCCGGTGCAGCCGGGCTGAGGTCGTCGGCGCCATGTGGCCCGACGTGCCCGAGGAGCGGGCGCAGGCGAGCCTGCGTACGGTGCTGTGGCGGCTGCGCCGCCAGATGCCCGGGCTACTCGGCGGCCGGGAGGCACTGGCGATCAGCGGCACCGTGGACATGGACATCAGCAGGTTTCAGGCGCACGCCTGGTGCGAGGTGGGCAGCGCCCAGGCCGCGCTCGGCGAGCCGCCCTGCCCTATACATGCGGCCGGTTCGGCCGGGCTGCGGGTCGGCGAGCTGCTGCCCGGCTGGTATGACGACTGGGTGATCTTCGAGCGGGAGCGGCTGCGCCAGCTGCAGTTGCACGCTCTGGAAGCACTGGCGGTACGGCTGACCGCCGAGCATCGCCATGCCGAAGCGGTCGACGCGGCACTTGCCGCGGTGCGCATGGATCCGCTGCGCGAGAGCGCCACCCGCGCGCTCATCGAGGCATACCTGGCCGAAGGCAACCTGGTGGAGGCGATGCGGCAGCTGCGCACCTTCCAGGCACAGCTGCGCGACGAGCTGTGCATCGTGCCGTCGCCGGAGCTGGAGCGGCTGGTCATAGGGCACGGCAGCCCGCGCTGACACGCCGGAGATCACTGCGACGTCTGATCGAGGCAGGCGAGCACTTCGACGGAGACTGGTTGGTCGCCGGCGTTGGTGACGGCGGCGCTGCGCGGCCCCCCGCCGGTCACCAAGGCCTCCAGCGCGTCAGCGTTGGCCACCAGTAGGTGGCCGGAGACGGTCAGCTCGGCGCCTTCGCCAGCGTCGTTCCTGAGCTTCATCGTGACCTCGGCGGCTTCGCCAGCGCTGTCGCGGACGCGGACGGCCAGCAGGGCGGGCGTACCTTCCTGGGGCAGCAGCGCCACCGACTTGGTCTGGTTCGCGTCGAGATCGACCGCGGCGAAAGCGTACGAATCCGGATCGGCAGTCGAGGCGACTGACACCACCGGCCCGCCGCGGACCTCCACCGATGTCGTGACGACGACCTTCACTCTCCTCAGCCCCTGTCTGTGCTCGGCCTACCTGGGCGCAGCATCGCGGGCCGCCCGTCAGTAAGGCGTCACCGCGCGGTCACCTTCATCGCATCGGGCACGGTGTGCGCCGGATCTGACAGCGCGGTGACGCCACGGTGACGGCGGTCCAGCAATGTGCGGGTTACGTGTGCTGAGGGAGGAGCGAGCTATGCCGTCGCCGACATTGACGAGCCCAGGTGTGTACCTGGTGGAGCTGCCGAGTGGCAGCCGAACCATCACGGGGGTCGCCACCTCGGTCACCGCGTTCGCCGGCCGCGCGCTGCGTGGACCGGCCGACAAGCCCGTACCAATCCTGAGCATGGCCGAATTCGACCAAGTCTTCGGCGGTGTCTGGCGTGACAGCGGCCTGGGGTACGCCGTGCGCGACTTCTTTGGCAACGGCGGCAACTTCGCGCTTGTGGTCAGGCTGTCGGGCGGGGCGAAGACGGCGGTGGCCCGCGTCGGCGACCTGGTGCTGGAAGCCAGCGGGCCGGGGCTGTGGGGCAACAGCCTGGTGGTCCAGGTCGAACACCCTGACCCCGGCGACGCCGCCGATGTGGCCGCGGGGCAGGGCGTGGACGCTGCTGACCTCTTCCATCTCACTGTCCGTGAGGGGGGCGCGGAGCAGCCCAGCGCCGTTGAGCGCTTCCTCAACCTGACCGTCAGCGACGGCCCCCGCCGCGTCGATCTCGTCCTGGAGGCCTCCCGTCTGATCCGGACCCGGGACCCGCTGCCCACAACCCGCCCCGTCGTGGGCACCTTCGAGGTAGACGCCGCTGACCGGGGCGATGACGGGGCAGCGCTTGGGCGCGCCGACTACGTTCCGGAGGCGGATGACCCCTCCCAGGGCATCTTCGCGCTGCGTACCGTCGAACTGTTCAACCTGCTCTGCTTGCCGCCGCCTGCCCCGGCCGGGGACCTGCCGATTGGGGTGTGGAGCAAGGCACGCGACTTCTGCGCCGAGCGCGACGCGCTACTCCTGGTGGACCCGCCAGGCACCACCACGGCGGCGGGCCTGCCGGACTGGGTGGCCCAGGCGCTGCCGCAGCATGTCAACAACCGCAACGCTGCCCTGTACTTCCCGCGGGTGCGGCAACCGGATCCGGGCCGCGGTGGCGCGGTGGGCGAGTTCGCGCCGTGCGGCGCTGTCGCCGGTGTGATGGCCCGCGGCGACGCCACCCGCGGGGTGTGGAAGGCGCCCGCCGGCACCGAGGCCGCGCTGACCGGGGTGAACTCGCTGGCGATGCCGCTGACCGACGCCCAGAACGGGCTGCTCAACCCCCTCGGCATCAACTGCCTTCGCACGTTCCGCGACGCGGGCACCGTGGTGTGGGGAGCGCGCACGCTGCGCGGCACCGACGCCCTAGGCGACGAGTACCGCTATCTTCCGGTGCGGCGGCTCGCGCTCTTCCTGAAGGCGACCCTGTACCGGGGCACCCAATGGGTCGTGTTCGAACCCAACGACGCCCCGCTGTGGGCGCAGATCCGGTTGTCGATAGGTGCGTTCATGCAGGACCTGTTCCGGCAGGGGGCGTTTCAGGGCAGCAGCCCGCGGGACGCCTTCTTCGTCAAATGCGACGCAGAAACCACGACCCAGTACGACATCGACCGGGGCATCGTGAACATCCGCGTCGGGTTTGCCCCGTTGAAACCGGCCGAGTTCGTAGTCATCGGCATCCAGCAGAAGACATCGGACGCGGCGGCGTAGGAGGACAGCGATGCCCGAGTTCACCGTCAACCCGACCCGGTTCGACCCGTACAAGAACTTCAAGTTCCGGGTGCGCTGGGATGGACGTTGCGTCGCGGGAGTGAGCAAGGTGGGTGCGCTGCGGCGCAACACGGAGGTCGTGCGCCACCGCAGCGGCGGTGACACCAGCAGCAGCCGCAAGTCACCCGGACGCACCGAGTACGAACCGATCGTGCTCGAACGCGGTGTCACGCACGACGTCGACTTCGAGCAGTGGGCCAACAAGGTGTGGAACTGGGGCGCTGGCCCGGGCAGCGAAGCGTCACTCAAGGACTTCCGCAAAGACCTGATTATCGAGGTGTACAACGAGGCAGGCCAACTCGCCATCGCCTACAAGGTATACCGGTGCTGGGTGTCGGAGTACCAGGCCCTGCCGGAACTCGACGCCAACGCCAACGCGGTCGCCATCCAGACCATCAAGCTGGAGAACGAGGGTTGGGAACGCGACTACTCTGTCGCCGAACCCCAGGAACCCTCGTACATCGAATGAGCCGGGACCTCACCGACGGGCGCGCTCTGCTCGACGCCTGGGAAGCCGGTGCGGTCGCGCCATCGGCGGCCCGCGGCGCCACCCTGGCACACCACTGCGGCCTCGTCCCGGACGCCGACACCGCGCTCGACCTGCCGCTGGGCGAGATCGCCCGGCTGGCTGCACGGCTGTACACGGCTGGGTTCGGCTCGGCAGCCACCTGCGTGGTGTCCTGCCCCGACTGCGCTGAGAGGCTAGAAGTGCGCATCGACCTGGACCCATTAGCCGATGCCGAACCCGAGTCTGCGGCGCCACGGCCGGTACCCACCAGCGGTGGCGAGGTGCTGGTACGCCCGGTGACGAGCCGAGACCTGCTCGCCGCCGCCACCACTGAGGCGAACGCCGCACTGCTGTTGGCGTCATGCCTGGTAGGCGATCACCCGGCCGTGGACCGGCTGCAGCCGGATGACGTGGCCGCCATCGACACGAAGCTGGAGGAGCTTGCAGGGGCGGCGGCGGCCACGGTCCAGATGAGGTGCCCGCAGTGCGGCACCGCGATGCGCATCGGGGTCGACGTTGTGGCGCTGCTGTGGGACCAGGTCCGCAGTAACGCTCCCCGGCTGCTGGCCGAGATCGTGACGCTGGCCACCGCCTACGGCTGGAGCGAGCAGTCCGTGCTCGCCATGTCCGCCACGCGTCGGCAGGCCTACCTTGCGCTGGTACGGCGATGACCGGGCCGAACCTGGCGCCGTCTGAGGCGGGATTCCTGACCCGCATGGTGCATCGCGCCCGAGGCACCGAGCAGCGCCTAGAACTTCGCATTTCAAGCCGGTTCGAGCCGCAGCCACTGTTGGTCGGTGCCACATTCCCAGCCCTGATCGACGAGCTGCGGGAACGGGTGTCGGCCGAACCCATGACCGAGACTGAGGCTCCCCCCGTACCGCCGCCGGTGCTACCGCCGCTGCCCGCAGCCGATCCGCCGCCCCGGCCGACAGCGGACTCCAAGCCTGCAACCCGCGCCGGTACCACCCCGTCCCCACCGCGCCGGGTGACCGCGGCCAGTCCGCTGTCCCCGCCCGAGACCGACCGCCAGCACGTCCCGTCACCGGCACCGGTCGTCCTGTCCACATCCCGCCCCGCCCCGGCACCCGCGGACCGCTCCGCGAAGCCCACGGCGGACCACCCGGCCGAACGGAGCGAATCCGGGCCACGGCGCCCACCCCAGCGGCGCGTACCCGAACCGGAATCGAACGAACGCCCCCAGCCACCCCCGCCGGAGCGGGCCGAAACCCGACCGGACCACCCACCGCCGGAGCCCACCGAACAACCGACCGTGCAGGAACTGGTGAGCGAACACCTGGTCCCGGTCCTGGTCGCACGGGAACTGATACGACCGGGAGAACCTGTCAGCATGCACCTGGACGACTGGCAGCCAACACCGGTCCCCGCCGACGCCACTGTGCACCTCAACATCGGCCGGATCGAGGTCGTCCGCCCGGCGCCTCCCGCACCCGTCGCAGCGCGACCTCCAAGCCCCGGGCCATCAGAACAGCTCGCGCGGTACCTGGCCCGACGAGAGGCGGAGTGGCGATGAGCAATGTGCTGGCGGTCGCGGCCGTGACCTCGACGCTGCGGTTCCTGCTGGACAAGGCCCTTGGCGCGGACGAGCCCGGCCAGGTCGGCGGCGCGAAGGTGACCACGCTGCGGCCGGACCGGCTGCGCGACACCTCCGTGGCGGAGGACGTCGCTGCGGGCATCAACCTCTATCTCTACCATGTCGCCCCGAACCAGGCCTTCGGCCAGCGTAATCTGCCGACCCGCCGCAGCGACGGCTCGCTGGCGCGCCGGCCGAACGCCGCGCTGGACCTGAACTACCTGCTCACGTTCTACGGTGACGACACCAAACTGGAGGCGCAGCGGCTGCTCGCCCGAGCGGTGGCCCAGCTCGCCCGGGTGCCCATCCTCACCCGCGACCTGGTACGCGACGCGATGACCGCTCTGGCCGGGCAGCCCGGCACCGACCTCGGCTTCCTGGCCAAGGCCGACCTGGCCGACGCCGCCGAGACGGTGAAGCTGGCGCCCCAGCCGCTGTTGCTTGAGGAACTGTCCAAGCTGTGGTCGGTGCTGTTTCAGACGCCGTACCTGCTGTCGGTCGCCTACACCGCCACCGTCGTCGTGGTGGAGGCCGCCGTGACACCGTCGCACTCGCTGCCGGTGCGCCACCTCGACCTGCAAGTGCGCCCCGACATCTGGCCGCGCCTGCACCGGGTCGTCCCGGTCGGCGGGCCCGACGTGCCGGTGACAGCCGGTACCGTGCTGACGCTGCACGGCAGCGGCCTGCGCGGCGCTCGCACCAGGGTGCGCATCGGGACGGTCAGCCTGCCGGTGCAGGAGGGCGGCCCTGCCTCGCTGACCGTCGCGCTCGGCGTGGAGGTACCGGCCGGCGAGAGCACGATTCACTTGCTGCACCTGTCCGAGCCCAGCCCCGATGGCGCACCCGGACGTGTCACCGCGTGGTCCAATCACCTGCCGCTGCTGGTACGCCCCACGGTCAGCGTCGGGTCCGTGGCCGAGGACAAGATCACTCTGCAGCTGAGCCCGCCGTTGTTTCCCGGTCAGCGGGCTGAACTCGTTCTCACCGGGGCTTCCGGACAGACCACAATCCTCCCTCTGAGGGCACCCGACGAGGGTCAGCCCGCGCAGGCCGCCGTGTCAGTGTCCCGCGGCGCCGTTCCAGACGGCGAGTGGCTGGTGCGGGTCCACGTCGACGGTGTCAGCAGTCTGCCCGAACGCGACGGAGAGGTGTATTCCGCGCCCAAACTCGTCCTGCCACCATGAGCGCGTACTCGGACGGCGACGGCGGCTGGGCCGAGGCCAACCGCGACTACCTCGTCGCGGTGCTGAACCTCCTGCGCACCCGGATACGGTCCGGCGGTGAGCTGCTGGACCGTACCACCGTGACCGGCGCGGCCTCCCGGCTGTCGGCGCCCGCCGCCCTGGACACCCTGACCCAGGGGTTTGGCCTGACGGAGTTCGAGCGCGACGTGCTCGTGCTGGCCGCGGGCCCCGACCTCGTCGCCGAGACCGCCGACGAGTTGGCGTCGGCGTTCGGCACCCCTCGAATCACCTTCGCCGCCGCGATGTCGCTGTTACCGCAGGCGCACTGGAGCGCGATGACACCCGACGCGCCGCTGCGCCGCTGGAAACTGCTGCGCCTGGCCGAACCGCAATCGCCGTCCCACAGCCCGCTGCTGGTCGACGAGCGGGTGCTGCACCACCTTGTCGGCGCCGGATACCTGGCGTGCGAGCTGGCCGCGCTCAGCCGGCTGCGGTCGGCTCCCGCTGACCTGCCGCCGTCGCTGCGTACAGCCGCCGCCACGGTCGCGTGCCGCTGGGCCGAGCACCGCACCGTGCTGCTGCACGGACCGCAACCGGACAATGTGCTGGCCGCCGCCGTCGGTGCGGCTACCGCGAAGGGGCTGAGCCTGCGCGAGATATCCGCCGCCGACCTGCCAGGCGAAACAGCCGCACGCCACCGGATGGTACGGCTGATGGAACGCGAGACGGTCCTTGACGGCTGCGCCTGGGCGCTGGACGTCACCGACGCCACCGGTGAGGACCTGGCACGCTGCGCCCGCAGCCTGTACGCCGTCGCCGCGCCCGTCGTCCTGCTGGCGGGTGCCGACGCCCCCGCAGTCGCCGACGTCGTGCCGGTGGAGGTCCCGCGTCTCGGCTTGGACGAACGCCGACACCTGTTCCGGGACGCGCTTACCCAGCCCGATCCGCTGGCCGACACCGCCGCCGGTGTGTTCGACCTGCCCCTGCCCCACATCGGCGACGTCGTCCAGGAGGTGTCCACAGGAGTCCCGTTGTGGGCGGCATGTCGGACCCGCGCCCGGCGTACCTTCGGCGGCCTGGCCCGGGTGCTGCACCCGCAGGCGAACTGGGACGACCTGGTGCTGCCGACCGCCCAGCTGGACCAGTTGCGGGCGCTGGCCGGCCGCGCCCGGCACCGGGTGACCGTGCTGCACGACTGGGGCTTCGCCGGTCGCTCGGCGCGCGGGCTGGGCACGACAGCCCTGTTCGCCGGCGGCAGCGGCACGGGCAAGACCTTCGCCGCCGAGGTGATCGCCCACGACCTCGCCCTCGACCTCGTCCAGGTCGACGCGGCGACGGTGGTGAACAAGTACATCGGGGAGACGCAGAAGAACCTGCGTCGGCTGTTCGACGAGGCCGAGGACGGGGGAGTGGTGCTGCTGTTCGATGAGGCCGACGCCCTCTTCGGCAGGCGTACCGAGGTCCGCGACAGCCACGACCGGTACTCCAATCAGGAGGTCGGCTACCTGTTGCAGCGCCTGGAGACCTTCCGCGGCCTGGCGATCCTGACCACCAACGCCCGCTCCGCGCTCGACCCGGCGTTCATGCGCCGTTTGTCCGCAGTGATCAGCTTCCCCTATCCGGACCTGGCCGCACGGGAGGCGCTGTGGCGCCGCGCGTTCCCTCCCGGCACGCCGCTCCACGACATCGACACCGCCGAGCTGGCGGTACGCGATCTTTCCGGCGGAGCGATCGCTTCCATCGCCCTGAGTTCGGCCTACCTGGCCGCCACGGATGGCGGGGTGGTGACACCACGGCATCTCAGCGATGCGTTGCGGTGGGAGCTGGCCAAATCAGGCCGATTGCCCAGCGGCTGATCGAGCACAGGGACCCGCTAAAAAAACGCATTAGGATTATCCAGTTTGAATGGGAAGACGAACTGGTTCGCGAAGGTTGCATCGTCCCTCGGGAACCTGTGTTTGCCGCCGATCAGCTGCGAGTAGCAGTTGAGACTGCGCTCTGGCGCGGCTGCGGACCTGATGGCCCAGCCGTCGATCACCAGGCGGCAGTCCAATCTGTCGATAACGGACAGACTGTCGTCTCCGAAGTGAGTCCACAACCCGGTCTTCAACCACGGTCCCACCCATCCACCAGTCTCGCCACCGAAAACATTCCAGGAGATTACCTTTCCTGAAATCTCGACTGTCGAGTGAAGTTCCAGCCACGTGTAGCCGAATCTTCTTTCCCTGGCCGGCCACATCATCCGGAGCAGCACACGTACCGAGTCCTCCGGAGCGGTGATCATTTCGTCCAGTGTGACCTCGAAGCCCTTTACCAGCTGCTGGTACGATACAGATCCGGACTCCAGGCCGACTTCCAGCTCCGTTTTCTCGTTGGTGTTCGGATTTATTGTCTTCCATAGGATTTTCTCGATATGTACGTTGACTGGCCTCGCGCCCACGGCCGGTGACAGTTGTGCGGTGACGCGCACCGGTGCGGCGGTGACGGCGGCATCGGCGAATCGAACCTCCAATGCCGCGCTGTCGCCCGGGATGGTGAACGCCGACTGCCACCAGAATCCAAGCGAGCCGTCAGGGCCGGTCACGCCCGACGTCGACATGCCGAGAGTGTCGGGACGGGTCTCATTCGGGACGACGGCCTTGGCGAACGTACCTGCCAGCTCCGCCGGGGGAGCGCCCGCGGGCGCTCCCGCGATGAGCTTGACACCGGCGACCGGTCCGTGCGGAGTGTCGACGACGACACGCACCGGCTCCGGCAGGACCTTGTTGCGGCCCGCGGCCAACTGCCCGTCCCCGCCCAGCAGCCGCAGGGTGGCCTGGTTGACGCGGCCGGTCACCCGGGCCGCCGGGCCGACGACCCGGTCCTTGTCGTCGAGCAGTTGCGCGGTGAGCACCTGTGCGACCGGACCTGCAGGGTCGGGCCGCCAGCGTACGGCCACCGTGCCGTCGCCGCCGACGCCGAGGTCCAGCCGGTTCGGGCCGCTGTCGGGGGGCTCGCCGACAGCCAGCACGCCGCCGCTTCGGGTCTCGAAACGCACCCGGGCATCGGTGACCGGCAGTCCGCCGCGCCGCACGCAGACGATCACCGGCTCGGGCAGCGGCAGACCGCGCAGCACCTCCTGCCCATCGCCGCCCAGCAGGTCGAACGTGGTCAGGTCGGTTAGTGTTGGGTAGAGGCAGCGGCAGTCGGACTCCAGCGTCCACACTGGAGTCGCCCCTCCGCTGCGGACGAGGATCGCTAGCGGGGTGCGGTGGTGCACCGGGCCGTGCGGCGGCAGCGCCAAGGACTCGCCGCTGCTGCCTTTCGGCCAGTCGATGCTGCCGCTGGCGCCGGACAGGCCGTAGACCAGCCGGACCGTGCGCGCTGGGATGAGCCAGTACTGTCCGGTCTGGAACGTGCCGGACGCGCCGAACTGGACCTGGATACCGGCCTCCAGTTCGACCGACCCGGTGGCCGGGCGGGCCGCGCCCTCCCAGCGGCGCACGATCGGCGCGCGGCCGAGTTCCTTCAACGTCAGCGCCTGCTGGCCTTCCCAGGTCACGGGCAGCACCAGGTCCTGGGGTGCCCCGGCGGTGGCCAGCCGCCCTGGCCGCTGGTGCAGAGCCCAGTCGTCGCTGGTCACCTCGACGACGTCACCGGGCCGGATGGACAGTTCCTCGTCGCGGCCCGTCCGGTCGAGCACCAGCTCGGTGCCGCCGTTCGTGATCGCGGTGATGGCCGCCACAACGCTGCCGTTTTCGCGCGACCACAGGAACCGGAACCCCGCCTCGGGGGTGTCGTGGATTTGCACCCGGTAGAGCTGGTTCTCCAGCCGCTGGTACCCGCCGGAGGCGCTGAGCCTGCACGGGTCGGGCTGTGCCTCGGGCTGCTGCAGGCTCGCGGTGAGGCTGGGCGGCGGCTCGGCCAGCCAGCCGTCCCTGTGCAAGTCCGAGCACTTCTCGTTTGCGGTCAGCGGGACGATCCGGACTTGCCATACGGTACGCAGCCGGGTGCTGGTGTCCGGGCTTCCGAGCGCGGGCTCGTGCAGCGCCGGTTCCTGGTCGGCGGTGACGTGGTGGTGCCACACGTCGAGGTACACCGCGTACCGTCCGTCGACGGCGGGTTCGTCCAGGCCTGGGGTTTCGTCCTCGATGGCGGGCAGGTGGGGCTGGGCGGCCAGCGGCCAGCCCGCCGCGGAGGCGGCAGGTGTGGGTGCCTCGACCATTATTCCGTCGACGTAGTAGCGGCCGGGGGCGATGTGCAGCTGAGCCCACGGGGTGTTGGCGGGTTTGGCCCCGGCGGCGTCGACGATGGCGAACCCGGCCCCGGTCGCGGGAGCGCCGCACCGGCCGATCATGTCGCGGGCGCGGGACTCGTCCTGGTAGGCGGTGATCTCGCTCTGCTCGTTGAAGTCGGCGTCGAGCAGGACCCGGCCCTGCTGCAGAAGCACCGATCGGTGGCCGGGGTCGAAACGCAGCCTGGTGAAGTCTCCGTGCATGTCAGCTCCCGATGATCCCGATCTCTAGTCCCGCTGGTACGTATGGGGCCAGCTGCGCCCGGGCGGCGCGCAGCCGCTGCGGCCGGTGCAGGTGGTGGTGTGCGCCCATTTCGGCGTCACCCTCACCGCCCTCGGCGATGCTCGCCGGGCAGCCCCTGGCTAGGGCCGCGTACTGAGGGGAGGCGGGGTCGAGGGAGGCGAATACTGGGACGGAACGGTCGTCGGGGCCCTCGGGCACGCACCGGTAGCGGTGCGGGATGCGCGAGCCGGGCGCGACGTAGCTGAACCGTACGCAGCCGGTCTGGCGGTGGGTGGCGGTGGTGCGCGCGGTGAGTAGGGTGCTGCTCGCGTCGAGCAGCCTGGTGTCCACCGTGCCCAGCAGCGTGCAGGTGTCGACGGCCAGGCGGGCACCGGGCGCGGTCACCGCGGCGGTGGCGGCAGTGGCGGACAGCTGCGGGTCGACGATGCTGCCGGTCATGGCTAGGGCGGGCACGGTCTCGGCTAGGGCCACCGGTCCGGTGACGGTGCGAAGCAGCCGGACGCTCAGCTCGCCATTGGTGCTGCCTGCGGGGTTGCCCGCGACGGTGAGGGACCCCGCGAGCGTGCTCTGGGCCAGGGTGAGCGAGCCGAGATGGCCGGGCGCTGCCGTGAGGTCCCCCTCGATGACGAGGCCATCAAGGACCAGGCTGCTGCCGGGCTCGCCGGTGACCTGGATCCGGCCGCGCAGATGCGGGCGCAGCCCTGCGAAGTCGTACTCACCGGGGTCGGCCGGACCACCGGGTGGGGGTGTCGCTGCGACGATGACCAGCCGCGTCGCGGCAGGGATGGTGACCGTCAGGTCCTCGACGTAGGTGGCATTGTCGGCGACGGTGATGACGAACGTACCACCGGCCGCCGACGAGTCGCCGGGGGTCTCCCAGGCCAGCCGGGCCGCGTTGAGTGCGGCGCCCAATGTCGTGACGCTGAGGTCACGTGCGCCTGCGGCGTTCACCGCAATCTGCCCGGTCGTGCCGCGAGTGCCCAGGTAGGCATCTGATGCCAGCGCTTGCTCGTGCAGGTCCCGGCGGTCGTACGGACCGGCGCCCAGGTCGGCGATGCCGCCGTAGGTGTAGCGCACTTGCAGCTGTCGCGGTGGTGGCTGTCCTTCCCGAAAGGCGTGCAGGCGACCGTTCCGGGCGTCGATCATGACTTGGAGGTCGGGAGTGCCGGGCAGCAGGTCCTCAAGCCCGCAGACACGCAGGTGGGTGGCGGGCACGGGAGCCGACGTGGCGTCGAGGCGTACGCCGACGGGGAGGTCGCGCGGCGCGGCTGGTCCGCTGCGGGCGGCCCGCAGCAGGTCGAGTAGCCGCCGCGGGCGCAGCGGCACAGGCAGGTCGGCTTCGTCGGCCAGTTCCTCCACGGCGGGTTCGGCCGGTGGCGTGGCGAACAGGGGAGCGCTGCGGCCGAGCGGGTCGGCGGTGAACTCGCCGGGCGCGTCGCTCGGGCGGGCCGTCGCCCACTCGACGTCGTAGGTCTGCCATCCGAACAGGAACACGCCCACATTCGCGATGCCGTAGCGGCCACGGCCGCGGGTGATGCTGCGTGCCTCGGCGGTGTGGGCCAGGGGGTCGAGCGCACCGGCCGCATGCCCGCCGCAATGTTCGAGCCGCCCGGCCTTGCGTAGGTCGGCGGTGGCCGCCCGGTCCAGCCGTACGTGGTTGAGGTGGGCCGTTGTGGCGAGTAAGCAGTAGAACTCCACCGCGCGGGCGGGCCAGCCGGTGATGTCGCGGGCGATGCGTTCCAGGATCGCGACGGTGCCTTTGCGGCGGCGGTAGGCAATGGTGTTGGCGACGATGCTGCGGCGGCTGACCCCGGGCCCGAGGTCGGCGGGCAGGGCGTCCAGCCCGACTAGGTCCGCCAGGTACGGCACCACCCATTCGGGGCAGGTCTCGATGAACCAGCTGTCGTACAGCATGGCGATGTCGTCCTCCAGCACCTGAAGTTCCTCGCCGACCGCGGTCAGCAGCGCCGCCATCGCGTCGGTGGGATCGGCGACGCCGGTGGCGGGATCGCGGCCGGTCAGGTGGGCGGGCAGGAGCGCTTGCAGCCGCCGGGTGGCCTCGGTTGTTTCGGGGGTCATGGCATCTCCTCGATGTTGAGGTGGTCGCGGGCCAGGCTCAGCACCTCGGCCGGGGCGAGAGTGCCGTTCTCCAGCCAGCGGGCCGACTGGGCGAGGAGTAGCCTCTGCGACGTCGGGTGGGTGATCGGGGCGAGCTCGGGCATGGTGCACGCCCGGACACCGGGTACGTCGTGGACCATCACGAGCACGGCGGCTGCGGTGACCGCCGAGGCGAACGACGCCCAACCCGGTCCGAGCCTCCGGTCGAGCGTGTCGGCGACGGCCTGGTGCACGGCGCCGGGCTCGTAGGCGGGATCGGCCGCGACCCGGACGCGGGCACCGTACTCGATCACCTGCGCGGGAAGAAGCGCGAGCGTGGTGACCGGATCGCGCGCGGCCTCCAGAGCCGTGCGCAGGTCGGCCAGCAGGCCGTCGCTGACCGGTCGGCCGTCGACGCCGAGCACGGTCACCGCGAGGATGTGGCGCCTCCCGTCCCAGACCAGGTCGGCGCGGGCGTGGCCGACACCGGCGAAGCCCCGAGCGAAGTCCTCGTGGTCGCCGACCGACACCGCCCGCCCGAGCGTGCGCGCGTGCATCGGTGCGTTGGTCCGGGCCTGATCGATTTCCTCCGGCGGCGCCCAGTCCAGCGTGTCTGCGGGGTTGCTCACGTCCCGGATGCTCAACGGCCGCTGGGTGAGCAGGGCGAGGGCGCCGGCGGCGACCTCGCCGTCGCGCCCGATGCCCACGCGGTAGCGGGCGGTGATGTTCTCCTCGCCGGTCGGCGGGCGGGCGCCGTGCACGCCATCGCCGAACTCCACCGCGACCTCGCCGTTGTCGGCGGTCCGCAGGACGTAGACCCGGTCGTCGGGGTTTGCGTCGGTGAACGACTCGACCGCGCGCCAGCGCACGCCGTCGACGCGCACCTCCAGGGTGTCGGTGACGCCGGAGGCCGTGGAGGTACGCAGGAAGGTCAGCGGCGCGCGGCGCAGCCGGTACGTGGCGAACGCGGTGCGGCTGTCGCCGCTGCCCAGCACCTGATTGATCGTCTCACCGTGGCTGGCGGCGACGGCGTTGCCCAGCACACGTACGGTCGCGGCGGCATACGAGCCACGCAGCGGCTTGGTCAGCTTGACGGTCATCGTCGTGCCCGAGACCGTGCACGCCTTGACCACGGCCGGTTCAACGTTGGTCTCCGCACCACCGACCGTCTCACCCGTGACGAGGACCAGCCTGCCGGTGGGCAACGGCGGCTCGGTGGCGGCCAGCTCCAGTTCGTCGCCCCCGACCGGCTCCGTGCGTGGCCGCAGCTCGGCGGGCAGCGGCCGGGCATCGGCATGCACCAGCGCCTGCCGGCGGTGGAACTCGCCCAAGCCCAACTTGGTGTCGACGGTGACACGGGTAATGCGACCGCTGAGGCCGTACTTCTTAAGGCCGTCGGCGTACACCGTCTTGATGGAGTACAGGCGGCGGTTGTCGTTCTGCTCCAGGACCAGCCAGGTGCGGGGCTGCAGCGAGGTGTGGTCGCCGTCGAGTTCCAGCTCGCGTTGTTCGACGTCTATCTCGAACTTGTCCCATTCCACCCCCTCCGCCTCGGGCCTGCCTTGCAGCATCGCCACATCGGGCGCGGTCATGCCGAACAGATGGGCACGCCGACGCAGCACAAACACCTGCACGTCCCGATGGGCGATCATGTCGTCCCCGAAGGCGAACCCGATACCAGGTGTGATGGTCAGCCTGGTCCACCCACCCGAGCGGATGGTCTGCTCCGACACCGCCTGCACGATTCGGAAGTCCCAGCGGTTGGCGTCCGCGTCGCCGGGCTGCGGGCCCCCGGGCCGCTCGGCCAGTTCGGCGCGCTCGGCGCCGACGACCAGCACCCCGTCGCCCGCGTTGAGCCCGTGCCCGCTGCCGCGCAGCCAGATGACCTTGTCGCGGGCACGCAGAACCTGCGGCAGCGCATCCACCGCCGGTATCGCATTCCATGCCGCCTGCGCGGTCAGCTCCGCTGCGGTCTCGAACGTCTGCGGCAGCATGTCCTGCCCGGGAATGCTCTGCACGGGCAGCCCTGCGGGCACCAGGACGGTCGCCGGCGCGCCCGGCGCGTCCTCGACAGTGAACGCCAGGTAGGTCTGCGCCGCAACGCCCGGACGCAACTCGTATCCGACGGTGCGAGCCAGCTCGCGCAGCGAGCGGCGGTGGCGGGCCGTAGCCAGGAAGCCCTCCTCGGCGATCCGCTCGGTGTAGAACGATACGACGTCGCAGACCAGCGCCCACGCGTCCAGCAGTGCTATGGCCGGGTCCTCGGTGCCATGCTGGGCGAGCAACCGCACCGACTGCGGCTGGCCGGGCGCGCTCAGCACAGCCCGCATCCGCGCCATCGCCACCCCGTGCGGCGAGGTCCGCAGCGCGATCGCGGGCACGCCGGTGCCGCCGGACGCCTCGGTACTCATGCCTCGCCCCCGCGCAGTAGGATCTCCACCCGGCCGTGTTCGGGATTGCTGGGATCGTTGTCGGCGCGGGCCACCTCGCGCGGGCCGAGGTCGATGCGCCCGGCGGCGACATCGCCGCCGGGAGGCCGGTCGCGCCGGCGGAAGCTGTTCGGCGAGGGCGGCGCGTCGTCGACGTCGACGCTGATGACGCCAGGCACAGCCATTACCGCGGCCACCAGGTCGCTGAGGTACACCGGTTGGCCGAAGGTCAGGTTGTCCGGATGGAACAAGCCACGGCGGCCGTCGGGCAGCAGCCCGGTCCCGAGCACCTGCCCGAGCCGCTTGGCGACCTCTGCGCGCGGGTGGCCGGACCGCACGCATGCTGTCAGGACGATCTCCAGGGGGACGTAGACCGGCGGCGCGAACTCGACGTCCACTCCGGCCAGACGTTGAGTGTTTAACACGCGTGCGACCTGCGCGGTGACCGCCGGGTCCAGACCCTGGCCACCGATAGGGTCGATGGTCACCTCGACGGTGTACCAGGACCCCGTCCAGCGCCGCCGGGCGACGGCCCGCTGCACGGCGGGGTGGCGCATTGCCACCGCGCTGTAGTCACTCGGCGTGACCGCACGCAACGAATCGTGGAACGCGAACGGGGCGAGACGGCGCGCCTGCTCGTGCGACTGCGGCGCGCGGCCTCCCATGGCTCCCAACGGATTGGTCACGGCCACCCCGTCCGGCACCTGCCTCCCGGCCGCCGGAACCAGGACGGACAGCTGATCCGCGGCGACGTTGCCCTCCGCACCGCCCCCGATGCGGCACCGGGCCACCGGCCGGGCACCGGCCCCAGGCCGACGACCGAACTCGCCGTCGCCGAAACGCAGCCGCACGGACCCGTCCGCCTCGACCTCCACCGTCACGTGCCGGTCGATACGGCGGCTGGTCAGCAGGTCCGGCCGTGCCTGCCACTCGTGGCGTCCATCGTGGAGGGTGATCTGCGACTCAGCGCGGTGAGGATCGGGCCGCAGCATCGCCGCGGCCGAGTCCGTGGCAGAGGGTGCGTAACGCTGCGCCCACGCGAGACCAGTGCGGCGCAGCCGCGGCCGGTACGCACCGTTGCGGGGCACCCGAGATGGATCCAACGCCAACCCGGTGACTGTACCGCCATGGTCGGCGGCGACAACGTTGGCCAACGCGACCGCGGCGACGTCGGCTCTGCCGTCCGGGCGCGGCCGGGACACGGTAAGCGGCCCGCGTAGTGCGTCGTCGGCGTGCCAGTGCAGATGCAGCAGCGTACGCCCTGGCGCGGCCAGCGGGTCCGTGTGCGCGACCGGCGGGCGGTCCAAGCGCATCACGTAGCGCCGCTGCGGGTCGCCACCCGCGACCTCACCGTCCGGGCCGAGCTCGGCGAGAATCAGCACGTCACCCTCGTGCAACTGCACCGCCGCGCCGGTCGGCCCGGCGTCGACGTAAGCGCTACGAGCTCCGGCGTCCAGCCTGCTGCTCGTGTCGCCCCACGAGTGCAGCGCCATCCTGTTGCGGCCACGGGTCAGCGTCGCGGCATGACAGGTCTCGAACACGGTCGCGCCGCGCGCCAAGGCGTCTTCGACGTCGGCGAAGATCGTACCCGGCCCGCTGACCTGGTCGGCGACGGCGGTCCCTGCCGGCAGATCGGTGTCGCCTTCGGTGGTGAACGCTAGGAACGTCCGCGCCGCGCAGCCCTCGTGCAGCTGGTAGTCCAGCAGGCGGGCGTGCCGGCGCACCGAGGTGCGCCGCCGGGCGGTGCTTAGATACGCCTCCACCGCGACCGCGTCCTGCCAGTAGGCCAGCCGGTCGCCGACGTGGGCGAACAGCTCTGCCAGCATGACGCCGAGGTCGGCGGGGTTGCTGTCGGACCACCCCGGCAGCAGTGTCGAGAGCCGGTCCAGCAGCCGGACCCGCAGCGCCTCGTAGTCGCGGGCCAGGTAATCACCGGCAGGCACGGCGGTCTCCGGATCCGCCGCCGCGGCCTCCTGCCGGCAGTCCAGATCGGACTGGCAGTCGACGGTGAACGTGAACGGCGCCTCGGCCAGGGGCGCGTCGAATCCGGCGGGCACGCCTGCCCCGCCTGGCCCCAGCAGCCGCAGCACGTACGTCGACCAGTCCCCGCTGGTGGTGGTCCGCACCGCTAGGATCCGGTCGGCATGCTCGCCGGCCGCCGCGACCGCCAGCATCCTGTCGGCTTCGGCCACGCCAGCGAGCGGGTCGGCACCAGCGAGCCGGGTGACCGGGTACGCCCACAGCACCCGGACCGGGTTGACGCGCGGGTCCGGTCGCACCCCGCCGGCCACGGCCACTCGGCGGTGGTCCAGCTCATCCGGCACCGGCCCGTGCAGCAGGTACACCAGCAGGATCCGGTGCCGGGCTGCATCCGCGACGAACCCTGGCTCGCCCTCGCGGTTGGCCAGCACCTCCACGAAGTCGATGCCGTTATGGACGCTGCCGCGCGCCAGCGCGACCCGCGCCTCCCGGTCGAACGCGACATCGGCGAACCCATCGGTGCTCACGGCGTACCCGCCACGACGACCCGGGCGGTGCGGCGACCGCCGACCGCCGCAGTGGACGCCGGCTGGTAGACGACGGTGATCTGTAGCGTGCCCTCGTCCCCCTCGACCCGCACGTCCTCGACCTGCAGCAGATCACCGAGCCACTGCTGGATCGCACCGTGCACCAGCGCCTGCACCCCGTTGGCCAGCTCGTCGCCTGGGGCAGTGAACACCAGGCCGCTGACGCCGCTGCCGAATGTGGGCCGGTTGACCCGCTCACCGAGCCGGGTCAGCAGTACGTGCTCGATCAGGCCGCGCAGGTACTGCTCGTCGTCGGCCAGGGCCGTGTGCCCTCGGCTGTCGATGCGCATCGGTATCCCCAGGTGCATCACAAGCCTCGCACCCTTACCTGCGAGCAGGTGACGGTCAGCGGTACCCCGGTTGGGGCGCACACGCCGGACCCGCCCTGCAAAACCAGCGGCTGGCCACCCATCACCCGGACGCGGGTGCTGCCCGCCGTCCAGGTGCCGCTCGCGCACGGCCCGCCCGAGGCCGTCGGGAACGGACACCCGGCGATCGTGTACGGCGTGCTAAGCATCACCAGCGGCTGCCCGCCGCAGGTCACCCGGCGGTACGCGGTCACCGGCGCGGCCCGCCCGCCATGCCCGCACAGCACGGTCGCCGCCTGCTGGGCCAGGAACCCGGGCATCACGTTACCTCCAGCGCGTCTCCGTTGATCGACACGGTCTTCGGGTCCAGCGCGATGCTGGCCACGCCGTTACTGATTTCGATGCCCTCTGCCGAGAAGGAGAGCTTCATCGGGTTCGGCACGGCAGGCGGTCGGACCTCAATGGTGAGCCCGCCGACCTGCGGCAGGTCATTGAACGTGATCGTGACGCAGTCGGTCTGCCACTTCTTGATGTGCGGAAGGGCGGGCGTCGGCGACTGGCCGATGCCCCAGAAGCACCCGGCGAGGATCGGTCGCCGCGGGTCCCCGGCCTCGAACTCGACCCACACGTTCGTCCCCACCGGGGGGACGGCGAACAACCCGACGCCGTTACCGGCATACGGCACGCATGGCTCGGCCCAGCTCATCCTTCCATCACCGAAGATCGCAGGGACCGACACCTGGACCCGCCCTCGCATCAGCGGATCCTCATTGGCGCGAACCGTCCCGCGGTACTTGCCGAAGTACTTCTTCACGTGACCACTACCGGGATCGTCGACCCGTAACCGTCCCGGCAGAGGGTGAACCGTTGCTGGTAGGAGCCTGCGGACAGCTCGTGCACCACGCGCCGCACGTACCACAGCCCGTCGTGCGACCAGCCCGCACCGCGTACGCCCACCAGTGCCCGCGGGCGCAGCAGGCTGCCGTACCGGGCGCCGTCGAGCGAACCTTCGGCGACGACGGCGTCCACAGCCGAGTCCACGCGCACCTGCGCCCGCGCGAACGCGGTGACCGCGCTGATCCCGCTGTCGCGCAGCCTGCGGCGGCGCACATCGCCCCGGCGGGTCGCCCACAGAGGCAGCGCTGACAGCGGCGGCCGGAGGCTGGCCTCGGTGCGCACCGGGACGGTACGCCCGGTGCGGTCATCCTGCACCACCCCGGCGACGAACATCGGCGCCATCGCCTCCTGTCGGAACGAGACCTGCGTCACGTTGGTGACCGGCCCGAGGTCGACCGAGAGCGCGGGCTGAGGCCGTCCCGCCCGCACGGGCGGCCCCCAGTAGATGCCGCTGCTTCCCGGAGCCGGGCCAGGGATCGCGTAGCAGACGTAACCGTGCCCCGCGGCGAGGGCGCGCAGCAATCCCAGGTCGGTGTCCTGCTGCGTCGGGATGTACTCGATCGGCAGTGCCGGGTCCGCCACCGGCGGTGGCACCACGATCGGCGCGATCCGCTGCCCGGCATAGCGAGCCAGCACCTTCTGCACGATCGCCACGTCGGTCATGGCCGGGTGCTCGGTGTCGACCTCCTCCCGATCGAGCAGGAACGTCACGTCCTCGCCGATCGCCGTCAGCGTCGCCGACCCCGGCTCCTGGCCCGGCACCAGTTCCACCTGGGTGACGAAGCCGTCCATGAGCACCTGCGGCACCGCACCGAAGCGCACAACCACCACCACCCGGGCGAACGCGCTGATCGGTGACGCCCTCAGCGGCGCGGTGTCCAGGGCCGACGCGACACCCGCACGCCCGGCGTCGAACCGCAGCGCGAACACCGAGGGACCGCTGTCGCTCTCGGTGACGGTGGCCGACAGGAACCGGGCGGCCAGCGGCGCGGGCAGCGGCACCGGGATGGTCGACCCGGCGAGCAGGCTCAGGTGCAGCATGGGGGCGCCCACGGTCACACCCCGCCAGGGATGGCCAGTACGCTGCCCTCGGCATGCGGCCCGACCAGGTCGAACGGGTCCAAGGCCGCGTTGGCGTCACAGACCTGCCAGTACGCGGCCGGGTCACCGAGGTAGTGCGCGGCGATGAGGTCGATGCGATCGTCGGCACGTACCCGATGCCAGCTCGTCGGCGGCGCTGCGACCTGATTGTGCTCCTGCCCGCCGGGCAACAGGTAGCGCACCTCCCGCTGGCCGCCGCGCCCGTCGGACAGCATCAGACTGGCAGTCGGCGCGTCCTGGTACCGGCTGACCTGGGTGAACATGTCACACCCCCGGCCTGGCCGCGACGGCCGTGGCCGCCAAGATCTCCTTGCCGACCTGGTGCACCAGGAACAGGGCGTATCCGGCGTTGCTGGGAGGCAGGTCGCTGTACGACAGCACCCGCGCACGCAGCTCCACCCGTGCCCGTATCGGGTTGAGCAGCTGGTCGAACGCCTCCTCGGTCACCGACAGGCTCTCCAGCCGGACGGGGACCGCACGCGCCGGTCCCAGTACTAGGAGGGTGAGCGGCGACTCGGCCGGCAGGATCTCGATGGTGCCCGCCAGCAGGAGCGCGGTATTGGCGATCACCCGACTCACCGGCTGGTGCAGCAGCAGCTCCAGCGCGGCGAGTTGTCCGGCGATACCGGCGATGGCCCCGCCGGGGACCGCGGTCGGCTGGTCGGCGGCATCGACTTCGACGGTCAGGCTGATGGTCTCGATCGGGGCGCCGAAGACGCGGTGCACATCGGTGGTACCGCCCGATGCGCTGCCCCCGCCCCGCGGGGTGAGCGACCGGGTGATCGCATCCGGGTTGTACTGGAACACCACGGCGCGCGGACCGGGAGCCGTCGCATCGACGGCGAAGATCGCTCCGCGTAGCGCACGCGGACTGCCCAGCAGGCTGCTCATGCCTTGCATCCTCGGGCCTGCCACGTCACAGCCGCGTCAGCGCTAGGTTACCGAGCTCGGAGGGTTCTCCACTGGCCACTCACTCGGCGGCTTCACGGGGCGCCGGACAGCCCATGTGGACGCTCTTATATTCGAGATCCGTTTCATGAGGTCCAAGGCAAACTCGAACGCCTTCTCGATGAGGACGATCAAGGGCATGCGGCGGCGTTCTACGGTTCTGGTCCGCGACACCAAATCCATCGCCGCCTTCGATGAGGCCTTTTCAAGCCGGAGCATCCGGACCGTCAAGACTCCACCACAAGCCCATGATCGGCAACCGGCTTCACTGATTCCACCCCCGAGCCTCGGCGGCGTGATCAACCCGTACCACCGTGCGGATCCGCGCGATCAAGGGGGTGAACCATGTCCGCGTCTCCCTTCATGACATACTGAGGTATGCGCGAATTCGTGCAGCATGTCACCCGGGCCGACCGGACAGAGGCCATTCAGTCGCCGTGCGTACGCGAGGTGTTGGGGTCCGCTGGGCAGCCGCTGGACAGTGTCGACCGCGCCTACTACGAGCCCCGCTTTGGATACGACTTCAGCCGGGTGCGGATCCACGCCGGGAGCAGTGCTCAGGCGGCAGCGCGCTCGATCGATGCGGCTGCTTTCACCATCGCTGATCACGTCGTGCTCGGTGTCCAGTCAGTGTCTGAGGTGGGCAGTCATCTTCTCGCGCACGAGCTGGCGCACGTTACGCAGCAGGACCGCTCTGGTAACGTTCACCGGCAGTCGTTGGTGCTCTCCACGCCGCAGGACGCCAGTGAACGGGCCGCCGACGCCGCCGCTCGCAGCGTGATTTCCGGAAACAATGGGCGTATCTCGACTATACCGAGCACTGGTGCAACGCTCTTTCGCGCGCCGGTCAGCCACCAGCGCGGATACCACGGTGAGCAGGGGATGGGCTTTCTCGGCTATCCGCAGGAGCAGGGTTGGGCGTTCCTGGAAGGTCCCAGCGGAGCGGCCGGACACGGGATCACCGCCGCTGGTTTCGATGGGGTGGCAATACGTACCAAAGGGCCCTTGGAAATCCACATTATCGATAACAAGTCCGTGGCACATCGCGGCAACGTCTCCAGTGCCTCTGCGCTTACCAAGAACCTCGCGAAGAACCTCTCCGACCTGTTCTTGCGTATCAGCGATCCGTCGTTCGACAATGTTCCCCGAATCGGCCAGACACGTGCAGCGGTGCAGGCTGCCCGCGCAGCGGTTGTCAATGGCGCACCGCTGCCACAGAACGTGCAACTCATCGTCACCAATGTGGGCGGACAGGCCAGCGGCGTGACTGACCGGCTTGCCGGGCAGGGTGTGCAGTTCCGCAACCTGCAGACCGCCCCACCAGCTGGGGGAGGACCGCCTCCACCTGCAGCGCCTCCGGCTGGTCTCTCCGGGACTGGCGGCGCCGGGCCGAGTGCGGCGCGAACCGGGGGCGGGGCCGGTCCGGCCCCTGCCCCGGCCCCGTCGCCCAGCGCCACCGCGGCTAAGGAGATGGCAGGCGAGCTCGGCCAGACACAGTCAGCCCTTCGCAAGGCGCTGTCAGTTGCAAGCATCGTCAAGACCCTTGGGATAGTCCTGGCGATCGCGAATCATATCGACTCCGCTCTCAACGCCATCCTCATGGCGCAAGGCGCGGCGGCGGGCCAGCCCATCCTGCTGGGACCGGAGGTCCAGCGTGCCGAATCTCTACACCAGGAGGCGAGCGGCCTCCGCAAGAAGTACGACGCATACTCCGCCGACCTGTCCAACCTCCGGCCGACCCTGTGGGCGGCGTTCGCCGATGCCGAGAAGTCCAGGGCAGCCATCGGCACGCTTGTCAACGTCATCGGTGACCTGGGGAACATGCGCGACGACCTCGATGACCGTATAAAGAAGCTCACGGCGCTGCGCAATCTCGTGGAGGCGCGCGAGACCGCGGCGAAGAAAATCCTCGAAGACCCCAAGGCGATGGCGGCGCTTGCCATAGCGACCTTCGGCACGTCGCTCCAAGCCACCATCTTCGGCGCGTCCCTCGACCTCCAGTGCATCAACGGAGAGCTGGGTCAGGCCATCACAGACTTGCAGGCGGCTCACACAACGATCGTTGACGACAGCGCCTACCTCAAGGCCTGGCTCAACACCTATGCACAGCGGGCCGAGGGGGCAAAGACGTAGCTGCCGCTTGAAACCTGACTCGCTCGGCGGTTCCGTGTGGGTGCCCATATTCCGGTCACCGCTACGCGACCTGGTGTGGGACTGTGCCGAACACTGTGTCACTCCTGCGATTTGAGCGTTTAAGGCAACCAACGGTTGCACATGTTGAAGGAACGCCCTCTAGCCATGTGCAACTAAGGGTTGCACGAAGGGAGGAACGTGGTGAAGTACACCAGCATCCAGCGGGATGCTCCGCATCGACGCCACTCCCGAGATGGTCTACGAGGTGATCAGCTCTCCCGGGCACCTGTGCAAGTGTTGGCCCGACGGTGCCGAACTCGACCCGGTCCCCGGTTCCACTGGCGTCATCACCTTCGGTGACCCGACCTCGCCGGATGCGAAGGTCGAGCGCCTCACCGTCGTGGAGGCTGACCCGCCCCGCCGGTTCGCGTTCCGCTAGGTGTATGGCGCGGGCGAGTCGGCGGCGCAGGACAATTCCCTGCTGGTCACCTTCGACCTGGTTCGGTCCGGTGACGGCACGCTGCTGCGCTTTGAGGAGACCGGCTTCCGCGAGCGTGAGTGGGAGGCCGCCGTGCTGGAGGAGGCCGACCTCGGCCACGTCCGCGGTCGGGACCACTTCCTCCCGCGCCTGGTCAGCTACGTGACCCGGCTGGCGTCGAAACCGTGAGCGTCCCCATCGACGACGTGCTGTGGCGCCCGCCCTCCGGGGTGGGCGAGGATCGCAACACCGGGAGCTGCTGCGTGACGGCGACACCCGATGCGGTGGCGCCCGCCCTCCGGGGTGGGCGAGGATCGCAACGCGCACGGGCGCGGCATGCTGCATTGCCACCTGGACGGTGGCGCCCGCCCTCCGGGGTGGGCGAGGATCGCAACTTGGGGATCGTCGTGAACAGGTGCCGCACGATGACCTGTGGCGCCCACCCTCCGGGGCGGGCGAGGATCGCAACGACCGGGCGAAAGCACTCGCAGCGAGGATGCCGGGTGGCACCCGCCCTCCGGGGCGGGTGAGGATCGCAACAAGGCCATGGGCGAGGCTGGCGCCGCCGCGCTCGGCGTGGCGCCCCCTCCGGGGTGGGCGAGGATCGCAACAACGCCAGCCAGCAGCTCAAGGAAGGCTGGACGCAGGTGGCGCCAGCCCTCCGGGGCGGGTGAGGATCGCAATATCGACACCTCATGCCCCGGGGGATCCTGCGCGGCAGTGGCGCCCGCCCTCCGAGGTGGGCGAGGATTGCAACTGTCTGGCTGGCTGCCGCAAGGAGGCCGTCCGCCTGGTGGCGCCCGCCTTCCGGGGCGGGTGAAGATCGCAACGACATGTACGCCCTGCCCACACCCCCCCGGCGACTGGGGCGGCGCCAGCCCTCCGGGGCGGGCGAGGGTCGCAACATGCCGCCACAGGAAGGCAAAAGCGTCCGCGCCAGTGGCGCCTGCCCTCCGGGATGGACGAGGATCGCAACGCCAACGCCGCAGGTGGGGGACAATTCGCGCAGGGCGGCGGCGCCGGCCCCCGGGGGCGGGTGAGGATCGCAACCGCCAGCACACCAATCGTGAGGGCGAACCGCAACTCGTGGTGCCCGCCCTTCGAGGTGGGCGAGGATCGCAACGGGCTGGGCGGGTTCCTCGGTGCGGATGGCGCCCGCCCTCCGGAGCGGGCGACGCCTACCCTCTGGGTAGACGAGAGACAGCCTCACGAAAAAAGCGTTGGGTAAGCCAGGGAGCTTGTGGCTAGCTCAAACTCCCTGGCTTACGCTGGTGTTGCAGATCTGGGTTGTTGCTCAGCGTACGTATTGAACAAGCGCGATCGCTGCAGCGAGAACGATGATCAATGTACACAGGCGGACGGTTCGGGGAGTGCTGTCGAGGGTGTCCCCAACCGTTCGCTGTATGGCGTGAGCCAGTTCGAGCAAGCTGATCTTTATCACCTCCTCAGGTTGTGGCCACCTTTTCTAAACGATCTCTGTCGTGAGTGTGGTGTGCCCAAGTTGGTCTAGATCGTTAGATGGAAAGTACTCAGAAGCTGGGGGTCTCGTCATGGCGGAGTACCCTGGGCGGGTGGCGAGATGTGGATCAATGTAAGTCGTTGATCCACTTTCTCGGGGATCGCAACTGAGTTCTTTTTCATCTGGCGCATGTCCGAGCAGTGGATCTTCAAGTCACTGCTCGGACATGTGAGTTGAGCAGCCTTATCTTCCAACTGCCGTGTAAATGTCTTAGGGCTGCCCTATCGTCCTGCCTTGTGGCAGAGGAACCGTGGGCGCATAGCAAGAACTCCTCGGGGACGCGGCATGGGCTTGAGGCGCATCTACGCGGTACCGCTGAGCTGGCCAGAGGGTTTGCCTCGGCGTTCGGGGCTGGAGAGCTGGCTGGCTACCTCGGGTTGATCCACGATGTGGGCAAGGGGGCTTGCGCTTGGCAGGACGGGCTTCGTCGCGCTGAGTCCCAGGGCGGACGGGTGGTTGATGCGGGTGGACGCAGCATTGACCACAAGGCCGCCGGGATGTGGGTGGCCCTTCGTAAGGGTGGTATTGGGTCGTTCGCGTTGGCGGTGTTGGGACATCACGGTGGGATCCCGGCCCGGCATGCGCTTAGGGACGTGTTGGCCTCGGCCGAGGGCGCGGCGGCTGCGCAGGTGCAGGAGGCTGTGCAGCGTGTAGCGGAGCTAGTCCCGGAAATCTTGCATGATCGCCGTGCGACGGTGCCGGACTGGGGGCGGTCGGCGGATGATCCGCATGCAGCGGAGATGCTGTTGCGGATGGCGTTCAGCGCGCTGGTGGACGCTGACTTCCTGGATACCGAACGTCACTTCGCCGAGACAACGCGGCCCAGCGTTCCGTCTCTGGCGTCGTTGGCGCAGACCTATGAGGCTGAGCGGGCGGCGTATCTGGGCGGCGTAGCATCGCCGATCAACGCTCTTCGCACGGAGATCTATGAACAGGCTGTCTCCGCCGCTGCTGAACCGCCGGGGATCTTTCCCTTTCCAGCTCCAACCGGCTCCGGTAAGACGATCACATCGGGTGGGTTCTCCGTGCATCACGCCACCCGTCACGGGTTGCGGCGGATGATCGTCGCGGTTCCGTACCTGTCGATCACCGAGCAGAACGCGCGCGTCTACCGGCGGCTGTTCGGTGAGGCAAATGTGGTGGAGCACCACAGCGGGGTTGACCTGGACGACCTGGAGCCCGAGCTTCGTTGGCAGCGGCTGGCCACCGAGAACTGGGACGCTCCGGTGGTCGTCACCACCACGGTGCAGTTGTTTGAGTCGTTGTTCAGCAACAAGCCGTCGGCGATGCGCAAGCTGCACCGCTTGGCTGGCGCGGTGATCGTGCTGGATGAGGTGCAGTCGCTGCCAGATCCCTTGCTGTTGCCGATCCTGTCGGCGCTGCGGCACTTGACCGAGCACTTCGGGACGAGCGTGGTGTTGTCGTCAGCGACCCAGCCGGCGTTCTTCTCCCTGGAGATCTTCAAGGGCCTGAAACCGCGGCCGATCTTGGCGGAGCCCAAGCCTTACTTTGAGAAGCTGCGCCGGGTCCGGTTCGAGTGGCGCGAGCCCGCACCGACCTTGGAGCAGATGGCGCAAGAAGCCGCCATGCAGCAGCAGTCCTTGACGATCGTCAACACCACCAAGGACGCCGCCAGCTTCCACGAGCACTTGGAGGCCGTTGCAGCCGAGGGCGTTCCCGTGCTGCATCTGTCGACCCGGATGGCAGCCGGGCACCGTCGGGAGACGCTCGACCAGATCCGGCAACTGCTGAAGGAAGGCGCACCGGTTGCCGTCGTCAGCACTCAACTGGTCGAGGCGGGCGTAGATCTGGATTTCCCGGTGGTGTTGCGCGCCTTTGCCGCAGCGGAAGCTCTGATCCAAGCGGCCGGGCGCTGCAATCGTAACGGCCACCTGGACTGCGGTCGCGTGATCGTCTTTGACCCCGCGGACGGCAGTAGAACTGGGGCACAGAGGGTCTACGGGGCTGCGCTCGATGTCACCAGGGCGCACTTTGGGCCTGGACGGGGTGACTTGGACGACCCCGAGGCTTTGAACGCCTACTACGCGCAGCGCTATCAGATCAAGGGCATCGAACGGACCGGGCGAGGCGTCGAGGTTCAGCAACACCGTGCCGATTTCGACTTTCCCGAGGTCGCCCGCTTGTTCAGGTTGATCGACGAGCAGTCAGTGCCCGTTCTGGTGCGATATGGCGATGACGTCGAGCGCGAGCAGCTACGGGTTTTGCTGACCCAGCCTGGTGGCGCTGACCCATGGGTTTTCCGCAAGCTCCAGCCCTATCTGGCCACCCTGCCTCGCCAGCTCGCGGTCAAGGCGGTCAGACAGGGCTTCGCCAGATGTCTGCTCGGTGACCTGTACGAGTGGGATGGCGACTACCACTGTCAGCGCGGCATCGAATTCGCAGACCCGCGTGGAGAGGACTTCGTGCTGTGACTTCGCACCCTTACTACCGGCATCCTCCCCTGGTGGTGGAGGTGAGCGGGGAGTTTGCCTGCTTCACCCGCCCCGAGTTGAAGGCTGAGCGGTTCAGCTACGAGGTGATGACGCCGTCGGCGGCTCGCGGCATCCTGGAGGCGATCTTCTGGCGGCCGGAGTTCGAATACGTGATCGTCAAGATCGAGGTGCTCAAGCCGATTCGCTGGTTCTCCATCCGCCGCAACGAGGTCAAGTCGATGACCTCTGAGGACTGGGTGCGTCGGATGGCCGCTGACCCCTCGCTGCGGTACGACGTCGAAAACGACCGCGACCAGCGCAACACCGTGGCGCTGCGGGACGTGGCCTACCGCATCTACGCCCAGGTTCGGCTACGCAAGCGCGCCACCGAGGGCGAGGTCAAGTATCGCGAGCAGTTCCGCCGCAGGGTCGACAAAGGAGCCTGTTTCTCCCAGCCGTTCCTGGGAGTCCGCGAGTTCTCGGCGCGCTTTGGCAAGCCGTCCGATCTCAAACCGATCCCAGAGTCGCGGTTGCTCGGCCCGATGCTGCACTCGATCCACTACAGGGACGGCGCGGAGACCTACGAATGGTTCATGGCTGAGCTGAAGGACGGTGTTCTGGAAGTGAGCACACACGGCGCTGAGCTGCCGACGGCCACCTCGTCACGAACCCGGGCTAGGGCGTGAGCCATGCCAATCCGACAGCTTGTTGAGTTCGCCGCACACGAGTTCGGCGACACCGGTCCGCGCTACTACCGCAGCCGTGCCGTCCGATGGCTCATCAACATCAACCGCGACGGAACAGGCACCCTGGTCGACCGTGCCGACGCCGACAACAAAAGCGGCGGACAGGAAGCCACCCCGTTCCTCACCCGTACCAGCGGGGTGGCCGCAATGCTGCTGGCCGACACCCTGGAGTACGTCTTCGGCATTGCCAAGGACAACTCCGACAAGGCCCAGGCCGGAGCCGACCGCCGCAACGACGCCTACCTGCAACTGCTCCACGACTGGCACACCGCCACCGGCGACCCGGTCGCCGCGCTGGTCTGCGACTTCTTCGACCAGGAAAAACATCTCGCGCTGATCGAGGCCCTGCCCGAGGACGCGTCGCCTTCAGAGATCGCTGCCGTCATGGTCGACAACGAATGGTGCCATCGGCGCCCGTCGGCTATTGAGTTCTGGGGACAGGTGGCGCGCAACCGCAAGAGCTCTGGCCAGGAAGGGATCTGTCTGGCCTGTCACAAACACGGCCCGATGCTCAAGACCGTCCCCGACATGGTCAAAAGCACCCTCATTCCTGTCGGCGTCGATGCCAAGGGCCGTCCCAAGCGCGGCCGCGACGCCGCGTTGGTGTCGGTGAACACCAGCGCCCAGGGCCGGGGCGGTGACCTGCAACTGGTCAACACCCCGCTGTGCGAGGGATGCGGTGCCCAGGCCATGGCCGCCCTCAACCATCTGCTCGGCCACGAACGACACCGGCGCCGCGGCGATGACAGCGTTCTGACCTGGTGGCTGCGCACGCCCGACACCTTCGACCCGATGCTGTTCGAACAGCCCAGCACCACCGAGGTCAAAGCGCTGCTGGACGAGGTCTACCAGGGCAAACACAGGACCCAGGCCAACCCCAACGACTTCTATGCGCTGACCTTGTCAGCCAATCAGAGCCGGGTGGTGGTCCGCGACTGGGTGGAGACCCCTGTCGCCCAGATCAAGGAGCACCTAGCCGCCTGGTTTACCGACCACGGCTCGTTCGACCGTTGGAGCGACGGCATTCATTACGTGCCGCTGCGCACGCTGGTTCGCGCCAGCGGTCGTTGGGATCGAGTGACCAAACAGTACGTTCCCGGAACCGCCGCACATGGATTGGAACGCGACCTGTTGCGCGCCGCCCTCCACGGCACGCCGCCCCCCTCCAGCCTGCTTCCCCAGCTTCTCCAGCGCATCCGCAGTGACCACAACATCGACCTTGCTCGGGTCGCCCTGCTCCGGCTCGTGCTGACCCGGCCGCCCTTCAAGGAGAAGACCATGCCTGGTCTGGACGAGACTGACACCACGCCCGCCTACGTGTGGGGCCGCATGTTCGCCGTGCTTGAGGCGATCCAGCGCAAGGCGCTGCCCGACGTCAACGCCACTATCCGCGACCGTTTCTTCGGGCTGGCCATGACTCAGCCCGAAGCGACCATGCGGATGCTGCGCCTGAACGCCAACGGCCATCTCAAGAAACTTCTCCGCGGCGAAAAGACCCGAGGCAGCGGACGAGCCCTCGACCAGCGACTCGCGGACCTCTACCAACTCCTGGACGCCAAAGAAGGTCTGCCCCCACACCTGGACTCTCGGGGACAAGCCCGCTTCATCCTCGGCTACGAACAGCAGCGCTCTGCCGATATGGCCGCTGCCCGCGCTGCCAGAGAAGCCAAAGAAGCCGAGAAGAGCGACGACACCCCTGACACCGAGCAGTGAACCTGACCAAGGAGACCACCATGACCGACGCCACACACCTGGACCCCACACGCAAGCACGACTTCGTGTTCTTGTTCGACGTCGCCGACGGCAACCCCAACGGCGACCCTGATGCCGGCGGAATGCCCCGCACCGACCCTGAGACCATGCAGGGCCTTGTCACTGACGTCGCCATCAAACGCAAAATCCGCAACATGGTCGCCCTGCTTGGCGAGGGCAAACCCGGCTACGACATCTACGTCGAAGCAGGCGTCTCGCTCAACTCCCAGCACGAACGCGCCTACCAGGCCCTGGGCATCCCCAAGACCAAGGAGAAAGCCAAGAAGGACACCGCCGTCGAATCCCAGGCCCGCGACTGGATGTGCAAGACGTTCTTCGACGTCCGAACCTTCGGTGCCGTCATGACCACCGGCACCCAGCACGCTGGCCGGGTCCAAGGACCGGTGCAGCTCACCTTCTCCCGATCCATCGATCCTGTCGTCCCCCAAGAGCACGGCATCACCCGCGTCACCCGCACCAAGGAAGAAGACACCAAGGAAACCGAGATGGGCGGCAAGCACGCCGTGCCCTACGGCCTCTACCGCGGCTTTGGCCACTTCAGCGCCCCATTGGCGGCCAAGACCGGCGTGACCACCGACGATCTGGCCATGTTCTGGCGCGCCATGCAGCTGATGTTCGAACACGACCGTGCCTCCACCCGCGGCGAGATGGCCCTACGTCGCCTGTACGTCTTCACCCACAGCGACGCCTTCGGGGCCGCGCCCTCCCACACACTGTTCGACCTGATTACCGTCACCCGTCAGGTCGACGGCCCGGCCCGCAGCTTCCAGGACTACACGATCAAGATCGATGAAGACGGTCTGCCGGATGGGGTGACCCTGACCAAGGTCGTCGGGTGACCAGCGGGCACAACCTGCTGCCGGTTCCGCTGTCGGCGCTGGAGCACTACGCCTACTGTCCCCGGCAGGCCGGGCTCATTTTGCTGGAGGAAAGCTACGCCGACGACATCAACACTGTGCGCGGCACACTGCTGCACCAGCGCGTTCACGAGCCATCGGAAGAGACCAGACCGGGAGTACGCACTCTGCGCGCCCTTCCGGTCTGGCATGACCAGCTCGGCCTGAACGGCGTATGCGATGTCGTCGAACTTTACGACGATGGGCGAGTCATCCCCGTCGAACACAAGTCCGGTCGTTACACCCCCGACGGCCCTGCTGACGTTCAACTCGCTGGACAAGCCATCTGCCTGGAGGAGCGCTTCGCTACCTCGGTTCCGCTCGGTTACATCTACTCAGGCGCCGACCGTCGCCGCCACCCAGTGCCGATCGATGCCGACCTGCGTGCCCGCGTCGTCGAGCTCAGCACTGCCGTACGAACGATCCTCACCAACTCCGCCCTACCAAGCCCGACCGCCGACCAACGCTGCCGCGGCTGCTCGATGAACACGCTCTGCATGCCGCGCCTGCTCGCCGACCATCGGCGCTACCGAAACCATCTCGACCAGCGATTTTGTCCCGCAGCCGAAAGCGACTGGGATGACTGAACTGCTCAACACCCTCTACATCCAAACCCAGGGCGCCTCCCTCTACCTGGAGGGCGACAGCGTGCGCGTAGTCATCCCCGACGATCCTCAGCGTCGCACCTTGCCCCTACGCCGTCTCCAGGAGATCGTCGCGTTCGGCAACGTCCAGTTCAGCTCGCCTCTGCTGACCCGCTGCGCCACTGACGGCCGCCCGGTGGTGTGGATGAGCGCCGCAGGCCGCTTCCTCAGCCGCATGGACGGCCCGACTCGCGGCAATGTCCTGCTCCGGCACGCCCAGCACCTACGCCACGCCGACCCCGCCGCCACTCTTCCGATCGCCCAAGCGATGCTGGCCGGAAAGCTTCAGAACAGCCGCCAACTCCTCCTTCGCGGCGCCCGCGACAGCCACCGCGCCCAAGAGGAGATCCGGGCCTACGCCACCGCCATTGCCGAGGCGATCCCCACCCTTCCCGACGTCCAGGACCTGGACGAGCTGCGCGGCATCGAGGGGAACGCCGCCCGCCACTACTTCAGCGCCTTGCGTCTGCTGCTACGCCCTGATCTGGACATCCCTCCTTTTACTGGTCGGATCAAACGTCCACCGACCGACCCGACCAACGCACTGCTGTCCTTCCTCTACGGCCTCACCCGCTCAGCAGTCCAAGGTGCCACCGAACAAGTCGGCCTCGACCCCTACGTGGGCTTCCTTCATGGCCTGCGCCCCGGAAAACCTGCCCTGGCGCTCGACCTCATGGAAGAACTACGTGCTCCGATCGCCGACCGCCTGGCGCTGACTCTGCTTAACCGCCGCCAGATCCGCGCTGAACACTTCGAAACACTCCCCGGCGGAGCAGTCCAACTCACCGAAGACGGCAGAAAAGCCGTCCTGACCGAGTGGCAGACCTGGAAGAAACGCGAGTGGCCACACCGCCTCTTGGGCCGCCGTGTTCCCGCAGCCTTGCTGCCCTCGGTCCAGTCCCGCATCCTCGCCCGTCACCTACGCGGCGAACTGCCCGCGTATATGCCCTGGATGACCTAGTGGAGCTACTCCTCACCTACGACGTCAGCACCACCACTCCTGCAGGTAGGAACCGCCTTCGCCGCGTTGCCAAGCTGTGCGAAGGCTATGGGATGCGTGTCCAAAAGTCAGTCTTCGAGATTGTCTGCACCGAACCAGAACTCCTAACCCTCATCGATAAGGTCCAACGGATCATCGACCACGACGAAGACAGCATCCGCATCTACCGTGTACCCAAAGGTTCATTCCGCACCGTCCGCATGTTCGGCACAGCCAAACCCTTGCCACATGACGACGCCCTCATCCTGTAGCGCGGAACCCCTAGCTCACATGAAAAACCGGGGAGGTTCCGAAGAAGTTATGTGGCATAAAGGGCTCGTTTGACGGAATTGACAGCGTGGCTGAATGTGTTCGCTGGGTAGTAACTGCACTTCAAGTGCCGTGGCGCCCGCCCTCCGGGACGGGCGAGGATCGCAACGATCACCAGCACGCCCGGGTGCGGCGGGTCGGCCAGTGGCGCCCGCCCTCCGGGACGGGCGAGGATCGCAACCGCCGTCGGGGCTGGCGAACCTCTCCTGACGCCAGAGTGGCGCCCGCCCTCCGGGACGGGCGAGGATCGCAACAATGTCACTCTTGACATAGAAGTTTCTTTCAGGATGTGGCGCCCGCCCTCCGGGACGGGCGAGGATCGCAACGCCGTCACCGGTCACCTCCCACACCGCCGGTGCCGGTGGCGCCCGCCCTCCGGGACGGGCGAGGATCGCAACAAGCTAGGCGGCCGCAAGTCCGTCTACGTCCACACCGTGGCGCCCGCCCTCCGGGACGGGCGAGGATCGCAACGGCCTCGCGGTAGTGCTCGGGTCCGGTCATCACAGGACGTGGCGCCCGCCCTCCGGGACGGGCGAGGATCGCAACTACGAGCCGATGACGAGCTTCTCCCGGGTCATCATGTGGCGCCCGCCCTCCGGGACGGGCGAGGATCGCAACGCCGAGCCCGCGTTCCGGCCCGCTGGCCTGCACCAGGTGGCGCCCGCCCTCCGGGACGGGCGAGGATCGCAACGTCTCAACGGGCGAGGGTCTCGGGGATGACGCCGGGGGGTGGCGCCCGCCCTCCGGGACGGGCGAGGATCGCAACTCTTTGGCCAGGGGAGGGTTTGGCGGTATCGGGAGGTGGCGCCCGCCCTCCGGGACGGGCGAGGATCGCAACGGGCCGCTGGAATCCAAGATCGGCGGCGACGGACGGTGGCGCCCGCCCTCCGGGACGGGCGAGGGTCGCAACGTCACCAACCCCGGCGGCGGCGCGACCGCCGCGATCGTGGCGCCCGCGCTCCGGAGGGGCGAGGATCGCAACGAACAACTGGAGCTGCTGTGACCACCGACCAGCGCAGTGGCGCCCGCCCTCCGGGACGGGCGAGGATCGCAACGTGTACGTCGCGCTGGCGATCACGGTGGTGCCCTGGTGGCGCCCGCCTTCCGGGACGGGCGAGGATCGCAACGGCGAGGGCGTTATGGCGGCGATCCGATGGGTGACCGGAGTGGCGCCTGCCTTGCGGGGCGGGCGAGGATCGCAACGCCAACGCCGGGCTCACCGTGGTCAACGCGGTCGCGCGTGGCGTCCGTCCTCCGGGGCGGGCAAGGACCGTAGTCTTGACCAAGCCGCCAGAGTTGATCGATCTGACGCTGGCCGCCCCCTCGGGGCGTTCGGCGAGGTGATCTAGTCGCTTTGCTGGAGGAGCGCGATCGATTCGCTCACCGGCTGAGTGGTGAAGAGTTGAGCGTGGAGCGTCGGTCGGTGGGCAGGCTGGGGGTGGCGGTTGGGGCCGTGGGACCAGTTGCCGTGGAAGAGTGCGATCAGGTCGAGGCCGGCCCAGTACTCGATCGTTTGATGAATCACATCGGCGTCGTCGCCTGGGGTGGCGAACCATACAGTTGTCGGTGCGGCCTGGCCTGAACGTATGTCGTCTGCCTTGGCTTCGAGGTGCTCGACCACTTCTTCCAGGGCTTCGAACACATGTAGACGTTCGTTGAAGCCATGGGCGATGACCTGGCTGGACTGGCCGCAGAACATCAGGTCCAGGTCGTGGCGTGTGGTGATGACGTCGGGCAGGCGTTCGTCGCTGACGAGCGCTTCGACGAAGGCCGCGCGCAGCCAGTCGTTGGCGAACGCTCCTGCGATCCCGCTGTGCACCGGGCGCGCGATGTCGCGAAGAAGCCGTTGGTCGGTTGGTCCGGGGTAGGTGCGACGGAGGGCATGGCTCGTCGAGCGATCGGGCCGGTGGTGTTCGGCGAACGCCTCTGGCGTGTCGAAGCCAGAGCGGAGACGGTGACCCGGGGCTGGGGCGGAGGGAGCGTGGTCGACGGCGCTGCGTCCGTGAGCTTCATTGATCATGATGACTCCAGGTCGTTCCTCGGTCGCTGATCTCTATGGAACCCGGAACGCCAGGTCAGAGGGGTCGCTCAAACTCGCCAAGACAACAAGTGGCCGCGCCGCTTCGCATGCGTGCGCTGGGCTTGCTGCGGAAAACGCCCAGCAGAACGGGCTCTTGGGAGGGGCGTCGTCAGGCGCGGGCAGGAAGTGACCAGTTCTGACCACTGACAACGAGTGGTCACCACCTTGACACCTCCATTACTGTGAGTCACTCGCTGTTGCTGACTGTTAGTGGAGCGCTGTGACGGACACTGAACTCGAAACCGGCGCGCAACTCCTGGAGGGCATCGTTCCCGAGGAGGTGTACCGCGCCTACCGGTCGCTGGTGGAGGCAGCAGGACGCTCCTGTGACGAGCCTGCCGAGGCTCTTGGTGGAGCGGACGTTGTGGCCGCTCTTCTCGAACGGGGGATGGCCTACCGGCGTCCCGAACCGGGAGGGACGCACCGGCTGATCCCAGCACCGCCCGATCTGGCGCTGCAAGGCGCGCTGACCGAGATGAACCAGCGGCTGGCCGAGGAACACGAGCGCTTCCTGACCGGACACCGCCGTCTTGCCGAGGCACGCCCGACCCCGACCGCGAGCGAGCCCAGCTCGGCGGCGGGCCTCATCCAGGTCATCACCGAGCCGGATGAGATCACCAGACTGTCCGGGGTGCTGGTCAACGCGGCCCGGCACGACTGGCTGACGCTGGAGAACTACCTGGCCGACCGCCCGATTGACGAGACCGCCATCGTCGCTCCGCCACCGGCCCTGCGAAAAGGAGTGCACCGCCGCACGATCTATGACAGCCGGTGCGCCGAACATCCCGTCGTGGCCAAGAACATCGCCACCGCCGCCGAGCTCGGCGAGGAGGCGCGGCTGCTGGCCGACGTCGGGATGAAGATGAAGCTGGCCGATGCGAGTGTGGCGATGCTGCCCTTGGGGCCGACCGGCATGACCGGCGCGGTCCTGGTCCGTTCGCCGGTCATCGTGGCGGCGCTGCGCCAGTACTTCGAGCTGCTGTGGGAACGTGCCCTGCCCATCGGAGCCGTCCAGTCCGACAGCCCCCTGACCGAGGAGCTGCGCGCGATCCTGGAGCTGCTGGTCCAGGGCGCCGACGATGAGGCCATCGCGCGCCGACTGAAGATCAGCGCGACGACCGTGCGCCGCCGTATCACCGCCATCCGCGAGGAGCTCGGCACGCCCTCGCGTTTCGCCGCCGGAGCCGCCGCTGTTCGCCGCGGCTGGATCAAGTAGCCCGCGAAAGGCTTCTGTCTTGCTCGCCTACCAGGACTTCGTTCCCCGCCAGCGCTTCCAACCCGCCCTGGCGTTCTCGCCCGGCTGCGATCTGGTCGCCTATTCAAGCAACGCCGACGGTAGATCAGCGCTCTGGACTGTGCCCGCTTCCGGCGGCCCGCCGCGCAAACTCGCCCAACCGCCGGGCCGGGTCGTTCGGCAGGTCGCCTGGTCTCCCGACGGTGCGAGCGTGGTCTTCACGGCCGACCATGAAGGCGACGAACAGTACGGGATCTTCCTCATGAGCCTCGCCGACGACGAGCCGACCTCGCTCACCGAAGGATCAGACTGCCAGCGAGTGCTGGCCACCAACCCCTTCGACCCGACCGGCCGTTACCTGGTCTACGCGGCCAACGATCGCGATCCCACCGTTCAGGACCTGCTGGTCCGCGACCTGACGACCGGCAGCGAGCGACGCATCGAACCCGAGGAAGGCGTGGCTTTTGTCCCGACCGAGATCTCCCCGGACGGCCACTGGTTGCTGGCGTCAGGCTTTCGCTCCAACACCGAGATCGACATCTACCTGATCGACCTGACCGACCCGGAACCCAAACCGCGGTGCGTCACCGACCGATACGGCACCGCGCTGTTCCAACCACAGGCCTGGGCACCCGACTCCTCGGGGTTCTACCTGCTGACCGACCTATGGGGATTCACCGCCGTCGCCTTCTACCATCTGGCCGACGACACCCTGGACTCGGTCGTACAGCACGACTGGAACGTCGAGCTCCTGGACGCCGCCAACGGAACGCTGATCTGGACCGTCAACGAAGCCGGCCGCTCGACCCCCTACATCCGACGGGGCGAACGCATCACCACCCTGCCGACCATCCCCAGCGGCGTAATCTCGACCTTGACCCTGGCCGCGGATGGGCAGAAGGCGGCGGTGCTGCTGGACACCGCCAGCCGCCCCGAAGAGATCGTGCTGCTGGACCTCAACGACGGCAGCCTTCGCTACCTCACCGACGCCCGCCCACCGGCCCTGCACACGATCGACCCGATCGAGCCCGAGTCGATCACCTACCCGGCCGCCGACGATCGGACTGTGCACGCCTTCCTCTACCGGCCGCGCACTCCCGGGCCCCATCCGGTGCTGCTGTCGATCCACGGCGGACCCGAACAGCAGGAACGTCCCCGCTACTCCGCCCTCTACCAGTACCTGCTCCACCACGGGATCGCGGTGTTCGCCCCCAACATCGCAGGCTCCACCGGCTACGGCCGCGCCTACCAGAAACTGATCTACCGCGACTGGGGCGGCATCGACCTGGACGACCTCGACCACGCCGTGCGCTACCTGGCAACGCACACAGACCTCGACCCCCAACGCCTCGCCGCCTACGGCGGCTCCTACGGTGGGTTCGCCGCTCTGTCCTGCCTGGCGAGGCTGCCCTACCGCTGGGCGGCCGGAGTGTCGATCTGCGGCCCCACCAACCTGGTCACCCTCGCCCAGGACGCTCCACCCACCTGGCGCACCTACGTCGACACCGTCCTGGGCAACCCCGACGCCGATGCCCAACACCTGCTCAGCCGCTCGCCGATCACCCACGCCGACGCCATCGACGCCCCGCTGTTGATCCTGCAGGGCGCCCGCGACCCCCGCGTACCGCGTGCGGAATCCGACAGCCTCGTCGAACGCCTCCGCGCCCGTGGGGTGAAGGTGCGCTACGAGGTGTTCCCCGACGAGGGACACGGGTTCACCATCCCGACCAACGAGGTTCGCGCCTACACCCAGACCGCCGACTTCCTGCTTACCCACCTTCGCGGGAACGGCCAGTGACGGCGCTTCGTCTGGTCGCCAGCCCCGCCGTCGCTCCGTTGTTCGTCGCCCGGCTGGTTTCATCGGCGGGCGTGGGGTTCGGGCAGGTCGCGCTGGTCTGGGGGATGAAAGACCTGGGCTACAGCCCCGGTGAGATCTCGATCGTGGCCGCCTGCAAGGGAGCACCGGCTCTGCTGATCCTGGCAGGCGGTGTGTTCGGCGACCGCTTCCGACGGCATCACGTCCTGGCCATCGCAGAGCTCGCGGCGAGCCTGTCATGGCTGGCGATCGGCGCATGTCTTGTGACCGGCCGCGCTCCGCTGGCACTGCTGTGTTTGTTGGCGCTGCTTTCTGGAACGGCCTACTTCATCTTTCTGCCCACGGTGCGCGGCATCGTCGCCGACCTCCTCCCACCGGAACGGCGCCAGGCGGGAAACGCACTGATCGGCCAGACCGAAGCCGTGGGCCTGCTGATCGGTCTCGCGTCAGCCGGAGTGGTCGCCAGTTCGATTGGCGCGGCCTTTGCCGCAGGTCTCAAAGGAGTGTTGTGCGCCATCAGCGTCGTGCTACTCCTTCAGCTCAACACACCGCGCCAAAGGACGATGGTGCCAGGGCCTGTGGCCGACCTCAGAGCCGGTTGGAGGTACTTCACCGCGCACCGCTGGATGTGCGCGGTGGCGGTGCAGTTCACGATGGTCGTTCTGGCCACCGCGACCTTCATCGAGATCATCGGACCGCTCTACATGAGCGAACATGGTCGCGGCGCGAAGGCATGGGGCGCCGTCGCGGCATGTGAAGCTCTCGGCTCACTCGCCGGGGCGGCCTTGGCGATCCGGTGCAGGCCACGCCGCCCGATCATCGTGGCGGTCACCTTGCTGGCTTTGGCCGCGCTGCCAATGCTGCTCGTCAGCAGCGGCGCGCCATCGGTGGTCGTCGGGGCGGGGATGCTCCTGTCCGGGGTCGCCAAGGCGGTCTACCTCGTGCTCTGGATCACCGAACTCCAGAAGACCCTGCCGATCGGGGCACTCGCGCGTGTAAACGGCTGGAGCATCGTCCCCGCCTACTTCCTGACACCGATCGCACTGCTGCTCGCGGGACCGATCGTTGAGCTCAACGGCCCGGGCAATGCCGCCCTCGTCATCGGGGCGACCGTGCTTGTCACCACCGTGGCCGTACTGCTGGCCCTGCTGTTCGCGCCACGTACAGGCAGGGAAGACGCACAGCTCAAGGTGAGTGCCGCCCATCACTCCTAGCTTCGCTCCCGACATCCGGAGAGCTCAGCGGAGCAAGGCTCGGTCCTGAGGAGCACAGGTTCTGTCACTGAGAGCCGCTGAAGATGATCACCGTGCGGTGGCAACGGCTCTTGCGTTGACTGTTGACACAGCGTGACCACCTCGGGAGTATGGAGCGCAAAGCATGTCATCCACGCTTTGCGAGCATCATCCATTACAAGCTCAGCGAGAGAGGAGAGGACGTCGATGACCAGACCTACCTTGCGCATGGAGATCCTTCGTGGCGGAGCCACATTCGCAGAACGACGATCAAACCCTGCAACTGGCCTGTGATCTGCGTGAACGGGTCCGGGACCTGAACTACGCGACCTTTGGGCCGCCCAGCCTGACGGCACCGCAGACCATCTATTCGATCCTGGGCAACCTGTCGGAGGCCGCCTATGGCCTGGACCAGACCCTCACTCAGATGGGCGAGTTCCTGGAGGGGGAACTGGAGGCCGAACGCCTGGTCAGCGCCGACGAAGACGGCCCCGAACCAGCCGTGTCCCAGGCACGGGACGAACTGGCCGAAGCCATCGAACACGCTCAGGATCTGAGCAACGCCCTGGAACGCGCCCAGCGCCAGATCGGCCTTCTGGCCGTCCAGGAATCCGCAACGCCACCGACCGCCGAAGCCAAGCGGCGTGACCTGTCGGCTGCCAGCGACTCCGACCCCGCGGACCTGGCACGAGCTGAACTCCCTGCTCCGATCGGTGATCTGCTGCCCCCGCCGGGGTCACCGCCGGCACCTCCCTCGCCATCACGAGAACCCGCGTCACCATCGCATCCAAGACCCGCGCCGTAGCTCGGTCGGGCCGTGAGCCGTGCCCGGTCGTGGCTGGTGCCGTCACTGGGCGCGGCGGGCTCCGCTGGCGCGGAGCAAGAAATGGAAATCCAAAGGATTTCGCCTCGGACCGAGCGCGGTCCGAGGAGGTGAACCGGATCGAGCGCGATCCGAAGAAGGGACAGGCGGTGTCCGACGACGAGTTCCACAAGAAGGCGACGGGGAAGCGCAGGCCCACCGACCGCAACCGGCGCAGGCATCTGACACCGCGTCGACGCAAGCTGGTCTCGTTGTCGTTCTCCGACGAGGAGTATGCGGTCCTGACGGCGGCGGCCCGCCGCGAACGTCTGGCGACCGGCGCCTACATCGCTCGCGCGGCTTTGGCCGCTAGTCGCGAAACACCGCAGCAGGGGCAAACAGAGCTGCGAGAACTGCTCAGTGAACTCATGCGGGCTTCTGGACAGGCTCGTCGGCTGGGCGTCAACCTCAACCAGGCGGTGGCCGCCCTGCACGCAGGCGAGCTGACCGAGCAACTGCGCGCCTACGCCCAGGCGTGCGCCCGCACAGTGGACAAGCTCGACGCGGCGGCCGACGAGGTCTGCCGCCGGTTGCCGTAACCAGACCGCGGCCAGTCGAATGTGATCGGCAAGATCCGGCGCGGGAAGCGCGTGGAGGGGCTGCTCCGCTACCTGTTCGGCCCCGGTACCGACGGTCAGCACCGCAATGCGCACATCGTCGCTGGCTTCGCCACCCCGGCCGAACTGGAACCGCTGGCGCATCCGAATGGCGGTCGTGATCTACGCCGGTTGCAGGCTTTGCTGAACCAGCCGGTCACGCTTCTCGGCGACCGCAACTACGACAAACCTGTATGGCACCTGTCCCTGCGAGCAGCCCCAGAAGATCCGATCCTGACCGACGCCCAATGGGCACACATCGCGGCCGAAGCCATGGACAGGGTCGGACTGGCTCCGGACGGCGATCCGGACGGCGTCCGTTGGATCGCCGTCCGGCACGCCGACGACCACATCCACCTGGTTGCCACCCTCGCGCGTACCGACGGGCTGCGCCCAGAGGTGTGGAACGACGGCTACCGGGTCCGGGAGGCATGCCTCGCGGTTGAGGAGCGGTTCGGACTGCGCCGGACCGCTCCGGCCGACCGGACCGCCGCGCGCCGTGCCGCCCGCGGCGAACACGAGAAAGCACACCGCGCTGGCCAACCTCGGGACCCGCGTTCGGAACTGCGCCGCCGGGTCCAGACAGCAGCCGCCGCCGCGCGGACCGAGTCCGAGTTCTTCCACCTGCTCCGAGACGATGGGCTCCTGGTGCGTCTACGCCACAGCCAGCGACAACCCGCCCAGGTCACCGGCTACGCGGTAGCGCTGCCGGAGTACCGGACCGCGGCCGGACGAGCGGTCTGGTACGGCGGTGGCAAACTCGCCGCCGACCTCACGCTGCCTAAACTCCGTCACCGCTGGACGAACGGCACCCCAGGAACCGGTCCACCGCGTCCGGCCCAACAGACGATCACCGGACGGGGCCTGTCGGACCAGACCGCACGCGCCTACCTGCGGACCGCCCTTCGCCACGCTGCAGACCGGTCCCGGAACGCGACCGAGTTCTTCGCGGCGTTGGAACAGGCGGGCATCCTGGTCCGCCCTCGCTACAGCCACCGCCACCCCGACCAGATCACCGGCTACGCGGTCACCCTGCCCGATCACCATGACACCGACGGCGCCGCCCGCTGGTACAGCGGAGCCAAACTCGCCCCCGGCCTCTCCTGGACGGCGCTGTGCCGACACTGGAACGGGGACACCGGAACACGCGACCAGCCGCCCGATCTGACTCTGGACGAGCGCCGCGCAATCTACGAAGACGCGGCGCGAGCCGCCGCGTTCGCCACCGCACAGATCCGCTGCCACACCGTCACCAGCCCTCACCTGGCTCGCGACGCCTGCTGGGCCGCCGCCGACACCTTGCGTTCCGCCGCCCACGCCACCGGGAACCGACATCTACACCAAGCCGCCGACGCCTACGACCGCGCCGCTCGCGCCCCCTACGGGCGCATCCCCACTCCCACACCCGCCGGGAACAGCCTGCGCATCACCGCCCGCCTGCTGGCCCTCACCCGAACCAGTGGCAGCCCTGCCCTGAACCTCGTCACCGCCTTGGCCGCAGCACTGCTGACCCTCGTTGACGCGATCGGCGACCTTCACCGCGTCCATCACCATGAACCACAAGCTCACGCCGCCATGAAGGCCGCTAGACACTTGGCCGACCTCACGGCCAACCCGCAGCCCTGGCTCGCGGCCCAGCCGCCAAAGCCCGAGCCGGTGGCGCTGGCCATGGCCGACTTCCCGGTGCCCTGGACACCAGCGGCGCCCGCTTCCAGGATCGGCCCTCACCGAACGCCACGACCAGGACCACCAGAACGTCGAAAGCCAGCCCGCTGATCAGCGGAGGGCCAGCCCCTCCCGGAGCGCCTCCAGATCGACCAGGTCCTCCAGGACGAGATCGGCCCCGGCGTCGCGCAGCTCATCGGCCGTGCTCTTGCCCGAGGCCACAGCGATGACGCGCGCTCCACCTTCACGCCCGGTGGCGACATCGCTGGGGGTGTCACCGATCAGAACGGTGGTGGCGGCGTCGAAGACCATGCCGTACCGTTCGGCGGCGCGTCGCTGAGCGATCGTCACCAGACGTGGCCGCACACCGTCGTCGGAGCCGTAGGCACCCGCCTCGAAGTCGATGCGCCGATCCAGCCCGAACACTCGCAGCTTGGTCTCGGCCGCCGGACGGATGTTGCCGGTCAGCACCGACTGCGCGACCCGCGGATCGGCTGCCAGTGCCTCCAGCGCTTCGGCCGCTCCAGGCAGAGCCCGCCCCCGCTGCCGCATCTCCTCGGCCCGTTCCTCATACCCCTTGGCCAACTGCTCGGCGAACTTCTCGAACAGCTCCTGGTCGACTTCCACACCGTGCAGCTCGGCGGTCTCGCGGAAGATGTCGGGCTCGGTACGCCCGCTGACCTCGGCCATCTGCTCCATGGGACGACCGACCGCGTGCGCGAACGCGTCGGCGAAGATCTCACGGCCGACTCCGCCGGTCTCGATCAACGTATGGTCGACATCCCACAACACCAATGTGGTGATCCGGCGGTTTGCCATGTCGGCGGCCCCTTCGACGGCTTACGTTGACGGTATGGCAGGCTCGCCCGAGACTTCGATCGGCGATCGTATTCGGTTCTACCGCCACGCGGCCGGTAAAACCCAGGCCGTGGTCGCCGGATTGGCCGGGATCACCGAGGACTACCTGTCCCAGCTGGAACGCGGCATGCGGACACCGTCCATCACGCTGCTGCACAACCTGTCCGGCATCCTGATGGTCCCCACGTCGGCGCTGCTGGGGGAGTCGGGCAGCGGGCCGGTCGCCGTCGAGCGGAACTCGGCCGCCTCAGATCTGCAGGCCGCGCTGATGATCCCCGTTCACCACCGGGATCTCGCGTCCCCGCCGCCGCTTCCTGAGTTGCGCGACCGAGTCGACGCGGCTTGGGCGAGCTGGCAGCGTGCGTCCGAACGCTACTCGCAGACCGGTCCACTCCTCCCCGGCCTGGTCCGGGACGTCGAAGCCGCCCTTCACACCCATGGTCCAGAGCGCCGTCAGGCATGTCAGATCGCGGCGGACCTGTACTTCCTACTGCGCACCTACACCAAACGCATCGGACGCACTGACCTGGCCCTGCTGGTGGCCGATCGAGGACGGCGCGCCGCCGAGGACGCCGACGACCCCCTCCGTATCGCCGCCGCCCAGTGGAACGTCGGCCAAGTCCAACTGTCCACCAACGAAGCCGACGCCGCCGAGGACATCGCCATACACGCGATCGAAGAACTCGACCGGGCACGAGCCACTGTGGAGGACGTTCCGCGTACCGCCCTCCAAGGGGCGTTGTGGCTGGTGGCGACCATCGCTGCCGTACGCAAGAAGGACAACTGGGCCGCTCGCGAACTGCTGCGGGAGAAGGCTTTCCCCGCCGCGCAGCGTGCGGGGGAAGGCAACGTGTTCTGGACGGTCTTCGGCCCCACCAACGTCACCCTGCACGCGGTCACCGTTGAAATGGAGTCCGGCGAGACCGGCGAGGCCCTTCGCCTGGCCGACGAGATCGACATCGTCCGATGCCCCTCGGTGGAGCGCCGCGCCACCTTCTACCTGGAGCTGGCGCGCGGTTATGAACAACGTCGCGACGACACCGGCGTTCTGCTGCATCTGCTCGACGTCGAGCGTGAGGCGCCCGAGGACATGCGCTACAACCCCCTGGTGCGTGACCTGGTGCACGGCCTACTGCGCAGAGCCCGTCCCACGCTGGCCCCGCAGGTCCGCGACCTGGCCGACCGCATCGGCCTGGTGGCCTGACGGACCCGAGCCCACGGTCACCCCGAGCTGAGAGTTCGGTTTGTCGCCGTCGCTTCCTCCTAGCGTCGCCCGTGTCATGGCGAACGCGACCTCATGGAGGAGCGATGGAGACACGACGGGCCGGCCGACCCCCAGTATGGGTGCCGGACGTGGACCTGACCCGCCCGCACCTGATCGGCTGCGACGGTGCCGGAATGTCGGCCCTGATGAGGCTGTACGGCCAGGCCGGGCGAACGGTGACCGGCTCGGACCGCAGACGCGGTGTCATCCACACGCGGCTGGACGGCGCGACCTGCGTGGTGGTGTCGTCGGCGATCCCCGAGGACGACCCGGAGGTCCTGCTCGCCCGCAGCACCGGGCTGCCGATCATCCACCGCGCCCAGGCGCTCGCCAAGGAGCTGCACGACCGCGTGAGCGTCGCGGTCTCGGGGACCCACGGCAAGACCAGCACCAGTGCGATGCTCTCCCACATCCTGACCGAGGCCGGCCACGACCCTTCCTACGTGCTGGGCGGGCGCATCGTCGGCGGCGCCAACGCCCGCTACGGGACCGGCCCGATCGTCGTGGAGGCCGACGAGTCCGACCGGTCGCTCCTGCTGCTGTCCCCGCAGATCGCGGTCATCACCTCCATCGACGACGACCATCCCGAGACCCTGAACGGCCTGGGCGACACCTTGGCCCTGTTCGAGGACTTCACCCGACGCATCCCCACCACCGGCACCGTCGTCGTGTGCACCGACGACCCGGGCGGCGCGCTGCTGGCCGACCGGATCTGCCGCAACCTGGGACCGCGCGTGGTCACCTACGGCAGCACCCTGCACGACAACGTCACCATCCGCCACCTCCGCCTTCGTCCCGGCAACAGCCACACGACCGCGCTGATCGGTGGCCAGCAGATCGAGATCCACCTCGCGTTGCCCGGGCGACACATGGCCCTGAACGCGGTTGCCGCCGCGGCGACCGCGCACCTGTTGGGCGTGCAACCCGAAGAGGCCGCTGTCGCGCTGGCTTCCTATCGCGGCGTCGACCGCCGCCTGACCCTGCACGGCAACCACCGCGGCGTGCCCGTCGTCGACTCGTTCGCCCATCACCCCACCGCCATTACCGCCGACCTGAACGCCCTTGACAGCGTCACGGACCCACGCGGCCGGATCTGGGTGGCGTTCGAACCTTCCGGCGCCGCCCGCGTCGAACGCTTCGGCCCTCAGATGGGCCGGGCGCTCTCCGCCGCCGCAGGCGTCATGCTGCTGCCGGTGAACAGCCAGTTCACCGTGCCCGCCGCGGACCTCCTCGACCCGATCCGCCAGGAACTGACCAATCGCCGGGTACCGGTCTGGGACGCCACCGGCGATCCGATGGCCGCCGCGCGCTTGCTGGCCAGCCGCGCCGAACGAGGCGACGTGCTCGTGACCATGGGCGCCGGGACGGTCACCAAGCTGGGGCCGCTGCTCTGCGCCGAACTCGACCAGCCGGCTCTCGTCCGCTGAACAACACCGCTGCCCCGCCGCCACGCCACCTCGGCGTGGCGGCGCACCCTTTGGAGAGGCCGTGTTCCCATCCCTCTCAGCTCTGCTGAGACCGAGCTCCGAAATCATCGGCGTATGCACCGGAGGCAAATCCAAAGAACGAGACCGTTCACTCCGGTCCGGCGAAGCTGCCGCCAAATCCCTGCGACGCCAGGGCTACACCGTCACCGTGCTCGACATCGCCGTCCCCACGTTCATCGACGAGATCCGCGAGGTCGACGTCGCTTTCCTGGCCATCGCCGGGCAGTACGCCGAGGACGGCAAGCTGCAAGGGCTCCTGGAGATGCTGGGCGTTCCCTACACCGGCTCGGGCGTGCTCGCCTCGGCCCAGGCCATGCACAAGCCAACCGCCAAGAAGCGGCTGGACGGAACCATCGCACGCCCAATCCAGCCGTGGGTGCACTGTACGGAAACACAGCCCACCCGCTCAGCCGATGCGTTCGCACGAGAATGGACCGATCTGGTCCGAGCCACGCTCAAGCTTCCCGTGGTGGTCAAGCCCGCCTCGCAAGGCTGCTCCATCGATCTGCACCTGGCCCGCGACGACCAACAGCTCCACGACGTCTTCACCCAGCTCGCCCCCACCTCCGCCGATGGTCAAGAGCTCGTCGTCGAGCCATACATCCAGGGACGGCACCTGTCATGCGGCGTGCTGGAAATCGGCGGCGAACCGGTTCCCCTGCCACCGCTGGAAGTGGTGTTGAAGGGCGAACTGTACGACCACGCCAGCAAGCAGCACCCTGAGGCGCACTGCGTCTACCACTGCCCGGCACCACTGCCCGAACCCATCCACAACCAGGTCAGCGCAGCCGCTGTCCACGCCCACCAAACGCTCGGCTGCCATGGCTACTCACGCTCGGACTTCATCGCCGACCACGACGGCCAGGTCTGGTGGCTGGAGACCAACACCCTGCCTGGCCTGACTCCCACGGGAAACCTCGCCACCATGGCCACCGCCGCCGGGATCGACCACGACACCCTCATCGAGCGGATCCTGCAGACCGCCGCTGATCCCCGCCACTACCGACCCTGAAGCTCCTACACCGGCAGAGGCTCCCGCAGACCATGCCCCTGATCAGCAAGAATGGCCACGACTCGGCCGTCACACCGCGAAACGACACAGCGTCCTGACCCGACACCGACCACGTCCGCTGGAGCACTCGTGATCCCGATGACCCTGACCGAAATCGCCAGCGTGACCGGCGGACGGCTGGACGCAGTACCCGACCCCGACTCCAAGGTCACCGCCCCCGCCGCGATCGACTCCCGCCTAGTCCAGCCCGGCGGCCTGTTCGCTGCGCTGCCCGGCGAGCACGTCGACGGTCACGACTACGCCGCCCAAGCCGTTGCCGCCGGAGCCGCCGCGGTCATGACCACCCGCCCGGTCGGCGTGCCCGCCGTCATCGTGGACGACGTCACCGCCGCCATGGGTCGCCTGGCCAGCGCGGTCGCCGCCCGCCTGACCGACACCACCGCCATCGCTCTGACCGGCTCCTCCGGCAAGACCTCCACCAAGGACCTGTTGCTCCAGGTCCTCCAGCACGATGCTCCGACCGTGGCGACCGACCGCTCCTTCAACAACGAGATCGGCCTGCCGCTGACCGTTCTGCGTGCCGAACCCACCACCCGCTACCTGGTGCTGGAGATGGGCGCCCGCCACGCCGGCCACATCGCCTACCTCACCCGCCTGGTCCCGCCCCATATCGGCCTGGTCCTCAACGTCGGCACCGCCCACATCGGCGAGTTCGGCGGCCGCCACGCCATCGCCGCCGCCAAGGGCGAGCTGGTCGAGGCCCTGCCCAGCACGGCCGACGGTGGCCTGGCCATCCTCAACGCCGACGACGACCTGGTCGCCGCCATGCACACCCGCACCAAGGCTGTCGTCGCCACCTTCGGTCGCGCACCCCACGCCGACGTGCGCGCCACCGACGTCCACCTCGACCACGGCCGCGCCCGCTTCACCCTGACCACGCCCCTGGGCTCAGCCCTGGTCACCCTCCAGGTCCTGGGCGAACACCAGGTCTCCAACGCCCTAGCCGCAGCCGCTGTCGCCCACGGCGTCGGCATGGCACCCACCGCCATCGCCGACGCCCTCAGCAACGCCCAGCCTCTGTCCTCCGGCCGCCTGGAAGTCCTGGAACGGCCCGACGGCGTGGTCATTATCAACGACGCCTTCAACGCGAACATCGATTCCATGACCGCAGGTCTGCGCTCCCTGGTCAGCATCGCCGACAGCCGCCGCGCCATCGCAGTTCTCGGCGAGATGCGTGAGCTGGGCGATGACACCACCACCGCACACGCCGAAGTAGGCCGCTTGGCTGCCGCTCTCGGCATCGACCTCCTGATCGCCGTTGGTACTACCGCCGCCGCGATCCTCGCCGAGTCCGCTCGCGAAACCCGCCCCGATCTGCCGATCGAAGTGGTTCCCGACCGCCACACGGCCTACGACATACTTCACGGCCTCCTCAAGTCCGGCGACACCGTTCTCATCAAAGCGAGCCATGCTTTGCACCTGGACGAACTAGCCATCCAGCTTGCGAAGGAGGCGTGAGCGGGTTCCTGTCAGCGTGTGACGCAGGTATGTTCCGTGGTCGCGGCGAAAACATTCGAGCCTGGAAACTGAAGTTCTGCCGCCCTTCGGAACCTCAAGCTCCCATGGAAACCCCAGTAGGTTCTCAACTGCTTATGGCATGATTTGGGGGATATCTCCCGAATTTGTTTTGTACTCAGATGGATGCTCACCGTGATTTATGCTGGTGAGCTACTGTGGCGCCCGCCCTCCGGGGCGGGCGAGGATCGCAACCGGGATAAGGGGCGGGCGCCGGTCGAATTCCCGAATGGGTGGCGCCCGCCCTCCGGGGCGGGCGAGGATCGCAACGGCCTGGCCTGGTTCCATGACGGCGCGCACCCCAGCGTGGCGCCCGCCCTCCGGGGCGGGCGAGGATCGCAACCTCGACTGGTGGTGGAGCCGCGTCACGCTCCGCGACGTGGCGCCCGCCCTCCGGGGCGGGCGAGGATCGCAACGTTGTGTTCACTCTCAGGCGGTGTCGCGCGCCCTGGTGGCGCCCGCCCTCCGGGGCGGGCGAGGATCGCAACACTCCGGTCCGGGCGGGAGGCATGTGCGGGGGCGGGTGGCGCCCGCCCTCCGGGGCGGGCGAGGATCGCAACGTCGCGACGGGCTCCACTACGAGCACCAACGCGAAGTGGCGCCCGCCCTCCGGGGCGGGCGAGGATCGCAACCGCCCGCACCGCGCCGGTCACCCCATGCCCCGGGTGTGGCGCCCGCCCTCC
>NZ_JACJIA010000016.1:0-103582 GCF_014138665.1 Actinomadura kijaniata | reverse complement strand
CTCCGGGGCGGGCGAGGATCGCAACTGCCAAATCGTTCGGGCGCCCTCCTCCCCCCAGCGGTGGCGCCCGCCCTCCGGGGCGGGCGAGGATCGCAACTGCCAAATCGTTCGGGCGCCCTCCTCCCCCCAGCGGTGGCGCCCGCCCTCCGGGGCGGGCGAGGATCGCAACTTCGCGGGTGGCGTCCACCGGGACGGGGGCGTGGATTGTGGCGCCCGCCCTCCGGGGCGGGCGAGGATCGCAACATCCTGGCCGGCGGCACGACCGCCTCGGACATCCGTGGCGCCCGCCCTCCGGGGCGGGCGAGGATCGCAACTGGTTGGGCAGCGCGCCCAACCCGTCCCGCGCCGAGTGGCGCCCGCCCTCCGGGGCGGGCGAGGATCGCAACCCCGAGCTGTCCGTGGCGCTACACGCGCCTCACCTGTGGCGCCCGCCCTCCGGGGCGGGCGAGGATCGCAACTCGCCGGTCGGGCCCTCGCCGAGGAACGGCTCGACGTGGCGCCCGCCCTCTGGGGCGGGCGAGGATCGCAACAACCTCTCGGACGGGACCCGTGCCGTCTACGTGCTGGCGTGGCGCCCGCCCTCCGGGGCGGGCGAGGATCGCAACATGCGTGCGCGCGCGGAGGCGGAGGTGCGCGTGGTGTGGCGCCCGCCCTCCGGGGCGGGCGAGGATCGCAACAACGTCGCGCCGGCCACGTCGGACGTGGTGGCCACGACGGTGGCGCCCGCCCTCCGGGGCGGGCGAGGATCGCAACGCTGCTGGCTCATCGGCGGGGGCTCCCGTCCGGCCAGTGTGGCGCCCGCCCTCCGGGGCGGGCGAGGATCGCAACGGATTCATGCCTGCGCCACCGCTTCCACCCGCCCGGGTGGCGCCCGCCCTCCGGGGCGGGCGAGGATCGCAACCTCACCGACTGGGCACGACTGATCAAGGCGCTGTCGCGGGTGGCGCCCGCCCTCCGGGGCAAGCGAGGATCGCAACGAGGACACCGGCATCGACTACTTGTTCCTGGACGAGGGTGGCGCCCACCCTCCGGGGCGGGCGAGGATCGCAACGTCCGGCTCGGCCGTCACGGGTGGGCCGTAGGCGCCGAGTGGCACCCGCCCTCCGGGGCGAGCGAGGATCGCAACGTGTGGGTCAGCGGGATCGAGCGGGTCGGCGGCGACCGTGGCGCCCGCCCTCCGGGGCGGGCGAGGATCGCAACGGGTCCACGTAGACCGGCAGCCCCTGGAGGGTGCCCAGTGGCGCCCGCCCTCTGGGGCGGGCGAGGATCGCAACGACTGGTGGTGCGACGGCCTGCGCCGCCTGGGCTATGTGTGGCGCCCGCTCTCAGGGGCGGACGGGGATCGCAATATGCGTGGCGGCGGTGGCTTGGCCGAGGCTTCGGAGATGGAGGCCACACCGGCGCGGGCAAGGATCACAGCAATGCCGCTGCTTGCATTACGACGCCGTACGCGGCGGGTGGCGGCCGCCGTCCGCGGGAATGAGCGAGAAGGCATCGTCAAATTTCCGTCGATCAACCCACCGCACCTAAGAGTCACTTGGCTTCCGCTGCCCGTCGCCCTGGAGCGGGATGTCTCAGGACGACGGGTACTCGACGGATGATCAGCAGACTTGTTGGATGAGAGCTTCGACAACATCTTGCAGGTCGGTTAGCGGAAGACGGAGCACTTTATTGGTAGGCGACCCCCAGAGATAGTGGGTACAGGTCACCTGGATACGGAGCTCGTTCAGTGCGATGACCGTGGGCCCGTCCAAGTCGGTGATGTGGATGGGGTGTAGTCCGCGCACCGTTAGCGCCAGAAGAAGTTGCTGTGCGGCGCGTAGTGGGGTGAGGACTGGCGATGGGAACGGTGAACAGTCCTTCAGCGTGAGTGCGAACCAGACTGCTTTGCCGGGGATCGGGTGTGGCTGGAGTCGGGAGCGGGTGGGGTGGGTTCCGGTGTCGGCGGAGAACGCGGTGACGATCGTCAGACCCCTGCCGTTTTCGGCCAGCAGATCGCCGGGGGTGAAGGTCGGCAGGTGGGTGCGATCGGTGTCGAAGACCGAGACCACCAGCTGAGGTTCGGGAACGGTGCGTCGCCAGATCCACAGCTCGTAGGGGCCGCGGGGAGCGTGGAGAAGGCTGTTGCTGGCCAGCTCCGAGACCGCCAGGGCGCCGTCTTCGATAAGAGGTCGGGGAAGGGTGAGCTGGCTCATCACGATGGTCAGTGCCGAGCGTGCGATGGAGGCGCATTCGGGGGTGTCGGGGAGGGAGAAGGCGTGGAAGCCCCCGGCGGCCAAGGGGAAGTTGTTGTTCAGCATGGGAAGCTCCAGCGACCCCGCGAGATGAGGCGTTGGTGGGCGCAGCACGCCTCACCGCAGACGAGCGGGTGGCGAGGGGGAGTGGGGCGTCGTCGTGTCATGGCGGTGAGGAGTCGCCGCAGAAGACCAGGACGCTGGGCCGGAGCGGCTTCTGCGGCTGGGGGATCTTCGCGTGGTTTGATCGGCGGGAGTGAAGGCTCTGGCATGTAGGCGAGTGGCGTGGGGGCTGGCTCGTGTGACGGCGACGGGCTGCTGGCTTGGGCGAGTTGCTGGGTGAACGCGTCGGCGGTGGCAGCGGTGAGGAAGCGGTCGTTCTCGCGGACGTCGTCGGGGAGAAACGCCCAGTAGGAACCGGTCCACTCGCCCCACCACATCACTACGGCCGGGAAGCGTTCTCGGAGTTCGTCCAGGACCTGATCGGGGTCTCGTTCAGTTTGCGCCCATGGAGTGGGAGGGCGCGGACGGGGTGAGGGGGCGGAGTCGACGCGGGTGAAGCAGACCTGCGCTGGGGGCGGCGGGAGCGAGGGCACGTAGGGCTGCTGAGGGTAGGCGGCGTTGTGGCCGCATGCCGGATGCCCTGGGGGAGCGAGCCGCTCGGAGCGGATGTTGCCGGGGTGGAGAGTCGCGGGCTTTCTGCTGGTCATCGCGGTTGCCTCCGCTGCAGAGACCGATCGGGTCGCCGCGCGGCCAGCGGGAGGCCGGGCTGCGCGGCTTCCTCGCAATCGTGACTCGCTGAACTAGAATCTGCAATGCAGAAATTCAAACCAGGCCGATTGGTTATTGGATGTCCGATTGCCCTGATCTCCCCTACGATCGACACGAGCCATGACCGTGCGGGAGGTACAGGTGGCTGACGCGAGACGGAGCCCGACGGTGCGTCGTCGCAGGCTCGGCATTGAACTGCGAAAATTGCGCATTGCGGCCGACATGTCGGCCTTGGAGGTGACCAAGGCCCTGGAGTGGTCACCCGGCAAGGTGACCCGCCTGGAGAAGGCCCAGGCGGTCAAGCCGATGGTCGCCGACACGCGGCTGCTGCTCGACCTGTACGGGGTGCCGGCCGACGATCCCCGCTATGAGGAGTTGCTCACCCTCACCCGCCAGGCGCGCCAGCGCGGTTGGTGGAACTCCTACAAGGACGTGCTGGATGACTCCTATGTGGAGTTCGAAGCAGGGGCGGAGAAGATCCATGCCTTCGAGCTGTCGGTCATCCCCGGACTGCTCCAGACCCCTGCCTATGCCGCCGCCCTGCACCGCGGACGGCTCATCCGTGACCCGGAGGAAGTGGATCGGCTGGTGCAGTTGCGCATGGAACGCCAGCACCTGCTGGATCATGCCGAGCCGCCGTATCTATGGGCGGTCATCGACGAGGCCGCGATCCTGCGACCGTTCGGAACAGTTGACGACCGTCGTGAGCAGCTTCAACGGTTGATCGACACCGGCCCGATGGAGCACGTCACCGTGCAGGTCCTGCCGTTGGAAGCCGGCCCGCACCCGGGACTTGCGGGCTCGTTCGTCATCTTGGACTTCCCCGACGGAGACCCCAGCCTGGTCTACGCCGAGAACCAGCACACCAGCGTGTATCTCGAAGAACGGGTGGAGATTCAGCGCTATAGCATGCTGTTTCAGCATCTGAGCGCGACTGCGCTGAGCCCGGACGCGACGCTCGCGTACCTGGCCAGGACGATTGACCAGCTCAAGTAGAGAAGGTTTCCTCGTGAAGCGTTCCCCCGCAGACGAGCACCGGCTTCAGTGGCGCAAGTCCAGTCACAGCCAAGGGGGAAGCGGCAACTGCGTCGAGACCGCCTATGCCCCCGCGCTCGGCGTTCTGATCCGCGACTCCAAGAACGTCCATGGTCCCGTGCTAGTTCTGCAACCGCAGGCATGGCGAGAACTCGCCGCAACGGTCAAGCAGAACTGCCCAAGGCTGTGACCGACAGACTGAGACGAACAGAGCCCGGCGCCGGTGAACGCGGCGCCGGGCTCTTCGGTGGTAGAGCCTCTCACGAAGAGGTGAGGTGGGTGCGGATCGCTGCGACGGCCTCCTCCGGGGACAGGCTCGGAAGCTCCCGGCCGCGCCCTTGGGCATCGCGGACACGGACAGTGGCGCTGTCGACGGTGAAGTCGTAGGTCGGACCGTGTGGCCAGTCACCCAACATCATCGTGAGCAAGTTGCGGTGCCGACTTTGTCGGCTGAGCGCCAAGACGTCGTCGCTGTCCTTCCCGGGTGCGGTGATCCAGTAGGTGATGGACCCACCGCACCCGCCGACCGGCTCCCGGCCCGACTTGATGTGCTCGATGGCATCCTCAACGCACTCGAACACCACCAGGCGCGGGGCGAGCGCGACGCTCAACTCGTCATCGAAGGCGCCGGCGAACGACTCGATCAGCTCGCGGCGACCGATGTAGACCAGTGAACGGTCGTTGGGGGCGGTAAAGACATCGACCAGCAGCGCACGAACGAAGGACGCGGCCCCCGTGCCCACCAAGCCCATGCCGCCGTGCCGGACCAGGTACCGGGTGATGCCGTCGGCTCCAGCAGCCGGAAGAGGGCCGAGCGGCCGTGGGGTTTGAGGGGTGGCCATCGAAGCCATCGGATGCTTCCAGCGAGGCGGGCGAAGCGTGCCGAGGGCACCAGCTCCTGACCGGGCACGCCCGAGAGCCGGACTCGGCTTGGCGACGCGCCGGCAGACCAGGCTCACGATGAGCAGAAGCAAGGCTCCGATGGTCACGACGGCTGGTCTCGTTGTCGATTCGCCGCTGGCTCGAAGAGCCAAACCGTCGGATGTGGCTTGTTGTTCGGGCGGGCGATGAACCCCTGCCTGGGAGGAGCCGTTCGCAGGCAGCGGCAGAGCAGAGTCAGCGGATGAAGTTGGTCCTGGGGCGGATGGGACGTCTCTGTCGTCACGGCTGACGGAGGAAGAAGTGTTGTGATCGGCCGGTGAGCGATCTGCTGCGTTGCGGGAGCCCAACGCTGAACGGCCAGGACCAGATGGACCTTGTACGCCCTGCCGGGTCACTTTGCCAGGAGAGAGTCCTGGTCGAGTGGATGCCTTGCGGATCTTCTTCGATGCTCTGGTGCGTCCCCCGGGAGGTTTCATCGACTGCTGTAGTGCCTTGTAGACGTCCATGTTTCCAGCGGCGATCTGCTGCTTCACCTTCTGGCAGAAAGCTTTCTGGTCGACCAGGGCAGCGGCTGTTCCCTTGAGGTTTGGGCATGCGATGCGTTGGGGCGCGGCGAGGCTGCTTGGTGCTCCTGTCAGGACGAACGTCAACGTCGCCCCAGCAAGGACGGCATGACGCCAGTAGTTGCTCATGTCTGTGCGGGCCGTTTCCTCTGCGGTCGCGATGGGTTGCTTCGCTGATGGGCGGCGGGACAGGGTCACCTTCCGGGCGGAGGCGGTGGAGGGGGCAGCGACGACAAGAGATCGCGGCGACGTGGAGCTCTGATGGCGAGCATGAGAGCGACCGGCCAGCCGAGGAAGGTCACGCAGCCGATGACGTTGAACAGCAGGATGAGGGAGATCTCCTCCGCGCCTCTGATGATCGCGATCAACGTCGGGAGAAGGGCGACGAGCACGGCGAGGGCGACAAGGAGCAGCGCCAGCCAGAAGTTGAGGTCGTCGGTGAAGGCGTTCACGGTCGGCTCCTGTGATGCTCAGAGGTTGCGGCGACGGTTGCGGTCGGGAACCTGGACCGGTGTCCTTCTGGCGGACGACTGGTGGGCAGACCAGGTGGACGGCGCGGTCAGTGCTTCGTCGATGGTCAGTGGGAAGCCCTCGTCGGCAAGTGCGCCTTCGGACGTGGCGATCCCAGACGAGCTGCTCGCGGCGCGGACCGGAACGGCCTCGGCGATGACCTCTTCCGGCAGGTTGGTGGTGATCTCCAGCATGGTGCGCAGTTCGATGGGGCTGGGGTCGTGCCCCCTGGCCTTGCACCTGGACCGTAGGTCGGCGGCGATCTGCCGGGCGCGTTCCCGCCGCACGGCCTCTTCCATCTCCGAGCGGCTGGGGCCATGCGGATTAGCCGCCCAGGTGGTGCCATCGCCTTCCGTGAGGGCGGGACGGGAGACGGGGGCGTGGCCGGTGCGGGTGTGGGGAGCATGGTTGAAGAAGGGCGCCGCCTCCTTCATCGCGGCCAGACGGTCCGTGCCGTCGTCGCGGAGCCGGTCGTAGCGCTCCATCCCGTACGGGTGCAGCTCGCGGAGACGGTCTTCGCACTTGCCTACGGCGGATCCGGCAGAGGTGAGCTCGTTGGCGTAGGGCAGCGCGGCAGCCCAGGCCTGCCCGACCTCCACGAGGTTTGCTGTGCGGAGCCACTCACGGTCATGAGCGGGCGACCAGCGTGCTCGTGCTTCCTCCAACGCGGCTTTGCGCAGGGCCTCTGTGCGTTTGAGCGCGGCTTCCTCCTTGGCATGCCGGGCGTCCCGTAGTCGCTGACGCAGTTGCTTGTGAAGCTGTCTCCCGGCGGCTGCGATCGCGACGAACTGGGTGATGCGCTGGCCGCTGAAAGTCAGACCTTCGGTGAATGGGTCGGGGTGCTGTTCGGACATGAGAACTCCTGTGCGTTGGAACCGTCAGGGGGACGGGTGCCGGGATGCCGTGTTGCGAGGGGTGGTCTTCGCTTTGGCTGCGGGGGTGTAGGAGGTTTGCGGGACTATGTGGAGTGGCTCGGGGAAGTCCTCGGCTGCCGTGGTGCTCGCCGGGGGGACGTTGGGGCTGACCGCGGTGGCGACGGCGTGGGTTACCTCCGCTGGGGGGAGGCCGGTGGCGGCGGCGACGCGGGCCACCTGGCGGGCGGCTTGGCCGGGAGACATGCGGGCGATGAGGTTGGCGGTGGCATGGAGCGCCGCCAACCTTCTTTCGGCGAGGTCGAGCTTTCCTCCGGCTCGTGCGACCTCTGCGTCAACCACCAGGTCAGCAAGCTGTACTACTGAATGTAATGAGTCGAGTACAAGTTTGGCACCCCCGTGGCGCAAGAGGTCCGCAGGGTCCTGACCTTCAGGGAGAACGACGGCTTCGACCGGACCGCTGACCTCGCGGAGGAGCGACCAGCAGCGTCGCACCGCTCGTTGCCCGGCGCTGTCGCCATCGAAGGCCAGCACGATGCCCACCTGGTCTAGAGGGGCATGTCGCGCCAGTTGCTCCAGATGGTCGGCGGTGAGTGCGGTGCCGCAGGGAGCGAGGGCGACATAACCGTCCGGCTGCGCGGAATGGACGGCGAGAACGTCCAACGGCCCTTCGACGATCAAGGGCCGAGCCCCTGCGGCGAGACGGTCACGGCCCTCGAACAGACCGAACAACGTCTGGCTCTTTTGGAACACAGATGTGGCCGGGGTGTTGAGGTACTTGGGCCCTCGGGCGGCGTCGGAGCGGCGGCCGATGAAGCCGACCACGGTCCCGTCCGCCTCCCGCAGGGGCAGGATCAGCCGGTCGATGAACAGGGCGGAGAGCGTGCCATCGGCACGGCGTACGAGACCCGCTTCTTCGAGTACCGCATCCGTGAAGCCCAAGGCTCTGAGATGCGCGACCAGCGCTTGGCCGGCCTTGGGCGCGTAGCCGGTTTCCCAGAAGTGGTGAACGTCGTCAGGGAACCCGCGAACGGCCAGGTAGCCGGGCACCCAACTGTTCTGTCTCTGGGTTTGGAAGAACGCATGCGCGGCGGCCAGGGCGTTGATGACCTCACGCGAAGGGGAGGGCGGCTTCGGCTTCTTCGGGGGAGGCGTTGGTGGGGGACTGGCTGTTGTCGCAGGAACTCTTGGTTTGGGAGGCGAGGGTGCTGGGGTGGACGGAACGGTGTCCAGTTGCTTGCGGATGCGTTCAGCAGTCTTGAGGACCTGGGTTCCGACGCTCCGGACGGCGGCGAGGGGGAGCGAACGAGGGTCTTTTCCTGCCCAGGACGGAACGGGCGGGAAGGAGAGCCGCTCCGTGTCGATCCCCAACCTGGCCAGAACCAGATAGGCGATTGAGTCGGCTCGGACCCGTCGTGTGCCCTGGCAAGGCGCGTTCTCCTGCGGGTCAGGCCGTTCTCCGGCCTGGAGGACGTGGGCGAACTGGTGGGCCAGCAATGTGCTCGCCGTGCTCGCGTCCATTCCGTCGGGGATGACGATCCGGCGGGTGGGGTCTCCCAGGTAGGTCCAGGTGGCTCCGCGGTCGATGTACAGGTCCAGGCGTTCCGCCAGGCGGACCAACCGCTCCAGAGCGCTCTCGGGGGTGGGCGAGGTGCCGGGTTTCCCCTCACCGGGATGGTCGAGGTCGGGGCCGTCGGTCTGCGCTCGGTCGAACACCGAGTACACGGTGCCGCGCCCCGAGATGATCCGGATGCCGTGCTCGCCCTTACGGACCTGCCGTCCGTGCCGCTTCCACTCGTCGTAGGTGCGGACCTCGGTCGCCGTGGCACGTTGCAGCGGGACCAGCAGTGTGTTGGCGAAGCCGTAGCGTCCGTGCAGGTCGGCCTGCTTCAGCCAGGTCGTCCAAGGCAACCGGCCCTGATGAAGCTCGCTGGTCCGGTATTCGACGGCCTGCTGCAGAACGGCGAGTTGGCGCTGCTGTTCCCGGACGCGGGGATCGTCCGCATCGTGGTCGGCAGGGGAAGGCGGAACGGTCATCGCTGGTGCCGCTCCAGCATCCAGAGCAGGCGGCGGGCTATGTAGCGGACGTCGCCGGTCGGTCCCAGTAGCTGGCCGTGCGTGGTGACGTAGGCGTAGGTGCCCTCGGCGCCCGCGCACATCACGGTCGTGCTCCAGCCTCGCCAGTAGAGGCGGAGCTTCCAGCGACCACTTCGTGCCCGGCGAACCCGGACGCGTGCTCCGAGCTCGGTCAGTTCGTGTCGTAGTCGCATCAGGTGTGCCTGTCGCTCCTGCGATTCGGTGCGAGGCGTCGTGGCGAGCGACGACATGGGGGTCACCTCCGGTTGATGCTTGCCGACGGACGCGGAGTCCATCAACTAAAGTTAATGAGAAGACGTTGCGGTGTCGGCGGTCGTGATGTCAACGGTGATTGATGGGTTTGAAGGTAAAGAACTTTGATGGTCGGGGGTTACGTGGGCGTGTGTCCGGGGTTGGCTTCCATGTGGGCGAGCGCGATCGCGCGGAGTTCGCCCAGTCGCTCGTTGGCGATCGCGAAGCCCCGGTCGCGGAGGCGCCCGCCGAACTCGGCGCGGGTGAGACGCAGTCCCTGCCGATGCGCTTCGGTGAGGACCTGTTCCGCCGCGTCGAGGAGGTCCTCTTCCAGCCAGTCGGGACGATGCGGTCGCTTGGCGCGGTCGCCGTTCTCGGCTGCCGTCAGGAGGAGCGGGAAACCGAGCCTGGACTGGGCTGGGAGCAGCCGTAGAGCCAGGCGCTCGGTAAGGGGAGCTCGCCACCGCCACGCGAATCGGCCGTACTGCTGCGCCATGCCCGAGACCGCGAGCAGATACCGATACTCCAGGTCGAGGGCTTCGCGGTAGGTGGTGATCTGCCACAGCGCCATCCGCCGCCACAGCATCGCCGTGGAGAACGGTGCGAGCGCCCAGCGGCGGGTCGGGATGCGCTCGGTCCGGGTGCCGGTGGTCAGTCCGACCCAGCGCCGGATCAGGTGCCGGACACCTTCGACGGCGGTGATGAACAGGATCGGCATCGCCGCGTGCAGCACGCTTCCGGTCGGGTCTCCGCCTGCCGCGACGACGTTCACGGCGACCGTTGCGGCGATGTAGCACCAGGCGACCCAGCGCAGTACCGGCCAGGGCAGGCCGAAGTACTCCATCAGCAGGTCCCAGGCGAGCAGAGCCAGGATGCCCACGTCCATGCCGATGGGGACGATCCAGGCCAGCTCGCCGAACCACGGCTGCGCCACGGTCCGCACGGTGGTGAACGACCCGACTCCGCCGAGCACGGCGAGAGCCATGATCAGAAGGGCCAACGCGCACGCGACGACCTTGATCGCTGTGGTGTGCGTGCCGCGCGGTAACGCAGGAGCGGAGGGGCCGTGGGACGGGTGGCGAAGGGGGCCGGAAGCGCTGCTCATCGGGGCGTCCTTCATGTGCTTTGTGATGAGGGGCGGGGGAGGTAGCTGGTCGTTCTCGTAGAGGTGTGTGCTTGGGGCGCCGGGCTCGGGGCTGCTTGAAGGGCTTCGGTGATCGGGCGTGGGAAGTCCTTGCTCGCGAGGGCTGCCGGCGCGGGGGCGGCGGCTCGTCGGAGAGCGAGGGCTGTCTCGTCGGTAGGCGTGAGATCGTGCAGGGCGCGACCGAGCCTGGCGAGAACGCGTTGCCCCGCGACCTGGACGTTCTTGTACATGTTGCTCAGCTCTCTCGGCTGACGGGAGGAACCGGGGCCCCGCCGCGGACCGCGCATGGCGATGTCGTTTACGGCGGCCTGGTGCTGCGCTGCGATGGTGTTGTACGTCTCGATGGACTTCAGCGCGGCCAGGCCGATCAGCCTGACCTCCCGCAGAGAGGGAGCCAGCCGTTCGGGAGGCGCCGGTGCGAACCGGGAGCGGTGGGTGGGTGTCCAGGACGGGTCGGCGTAGGTGAGCCTGCCGAGGCGGAGAAGCAGATCGCTGGCGTCGACCGAGGCGGTGCTGACCGGATCGTGGTGCATGGCGGCGAGGTCGTGCCACCGACGGGCGATGGCTTTCCATCGTTCCGCGACGCGCTCCAGAGAACGGGCCGCCCTGGTCAGGTTGGCGGAGGTCTCCCGGTCGCCGAGCTGTTCGGCCCGCACGCTGAGCGTTCCGACAAGGCACTGGCTGATCCCGGTAGTGACGGCGGCAGCCCTGGCCAGATAGCGCCAGGTCGCCACCGAACTGGGCTCCTCGACGGCGTTCAGCCGACGGATGCTGGCGTCGATCCCCGCGAGAGCCTGGTGAAGGTCTTCGCCCTCTTGGGGACGGACGCGGTCGGGAACGTCGCGGATGGGGATCGCGGCTATGCCGCCGTCGTCGGCTTGGCCATAGCAGTGAGTGATGAGAGCGGCCTTGATGAGCGACAGCGCTGCCGGTTGCGCGGCGGGACTGGCGCGCAGCGCGACGTGACCGACCACGGAGGCGTACTCGCTGAGCATGCGCAGCAGGGATCGGGCGGTGTCGGTCGCGGCGATGACCGAGGCGGTGGGTGTCAGGGGAGTCTCCGCCGCCCGGGCAGCCGCGGTGAAGTGGGTCGACAACAGATCCAGCCCGCAGCCCAAGGCGGTGGAGGTCGCGCGGAGCAGTTGCGACAGCGAAGGGCCGTTCAACTCGGAGTCGGGCGGTGCACCGAGAGCTTCACCGGCGTCCCGGAGCAGGACGCTGGTCCGCCGGGCGGCGTCCCGCACACCGGAACCGTCGGTGTAGGGGACGCCGAACCCGGTGGCGATCCGGTCGGTGTAGCGGCCGAGCACCCGGCACAGCCGCGCCACCTCGGCGATGGTGTCGGGGTGGACCGCCTGCGCGCCGAAGTCGGGATGGTGGAGGAACGAGCGGACCTCGGTGAGTTGCTGGTGAGCGAGCGAGGCCATCTCCCCGAAGGTGACCACGGCCGCTACCGGAGCGCGTCGCGCAGACGGCCGGCGTGCAGGGCGGCCGTGAGGCAGGCCATGGTGTCCACGGGATCGTCGGCGGTCTCGGCGGCGATGATGAGCACTCGGGTGACGCGGTCGGTGGTGTCGGCCAGTGCCGCCAAGGACCTGATCAGCAGGCTGGTGGGCGTGGTGGGAGGCGTCGTGTCGTCGGTGGAGGTCGACGGCGGCAGGGAGGGGGCCATCGCCAGGACGGCCAGGGCGTCGGCGGCTTCGCCTTCGGCCAGGCCCAGCTGGATGTAGCCGTCGGGGAGCCGGTCGGCGACCGCGGTGATGACGGTCTTGGCGTGGGCCAGGTCCTCGTGGACGTTCCGCAGGATGGCGGCGAGGCTGGTGCTGTGGGTGTTGTCGCTCATGCAGAAGGGCCTCTTTCAGGTGGGTGAGCGGCGTCTTGGTGACGCTGAGGACGAGAGGGTGCTGCGGGCGAAGTGGGGTCGGCTGGGAATCCCTCGGTGATGTCGAGGGGAAAGTCACGGGCGGCGAGCCGGGCTGGATTTCCGGTGGGGCGTGCGGGCCGTTCGAGTTCGGCACCACGTCGCGAGATCTTGGAGCTGAGGTCTTGCAGCAGCTCGTTGGGGCGGGTGCCGCTCCAGTCGCTCAACGCCTCCAGCAGGCGATTGGTCTGCCCCTGGTACTTGGAGTACATCGGGCTACCGGGGCGCATATGCGCCGCCGCTTCCACCAGGGCGGCTTCCGCCTGCACGGCGGTGGTGACCGGAGGATCGACACCTTCGACCGGAGGGAACGGCGGTGCCGGCTCCAGAGAGACGGCGCGTTCCTGGTGGAGGTAGGGCAGGCCGGGGACCTTGACCAGGTAGAGCGACTCACCGTGTGCTTCGTCGATCTCGATGACCGTGCCGCGCCGGTTGGGGATCAGCCGGATCTGGACCTGGTCGCCGACCTCGTAGATACGGGCGGCGGCGACTTCGTCGGCGTGTATCCGGTGGCCGGTCGCGACGGCTTGGGCGAAGTCGACGCCGTGGACGGTGGCGAGATGCTCCAGGTCGCACAGCAACGCGCTCAGCACGTCGCGGAGGTAGTCCGGGTCTTGGGGGTGTGGGGTGTTGTCGGGGTCGAGCAGGGAGGCGCGTTCGTAAGCGGTCAGGGCCTGCTTGGCGTTGGAGATCTGCTGGGTGTGCGGGGAATCGCCGTTGCTGCTCATGGCACCTGCCTGAGAGCGGCGTAGACCAAGCCCGTGTGGCGAACGGCTCCGAGGCAGGCGACACGGTCCGCAGGGTCAGCGGCCAGGTTGACGGCGTTCAGCAGCGCTCGGGAGACCGTCAGGCTCAGGTCGGCGACGGTTGCAGCGAGTTCGCGGTGCCGGTCGCTGGCGAAAGCGGCCCTGCTTGGCCAGATGAGCGTGGGGGCTTCCAGCAAGGCACCGGAGGCATGGGTCGCCTCGTTGTAGGCGGTGACATAGGCCGGGCGGGTCTGGAGAGGCGCGATCTCGGTCAGCAGCAGGGTGCCTCGTTCGACCATCTCCAGGCCGATGAACGAAGTTGCCAGCAGCCCGGAAAGGGAGTCGGCGGCTTCGAGCTGCCGAGTGACGAAGTCGATGTGGTCATCCATGGTTGTCTCCGGGAAGCGCTGAGCTGGTGGCGCGGGAGCGGTGCAGTTCCAGGCACAGCCCGTGGACCCGCAACGTGGCGCGCAGGGTGGCGAACGCGTCATGGGGTTCCGACGCCTGGCGTGCGCTTTCCAGGAGCGCCATAGTCAGGACTTCGGCGAGAGTGAGCAGCTCACCGGTGACGGTGGCGGGGTCGTCGATGGCCAGCGCGACGGTGGGAGGCGGGCTGGTGATCGGCCAGCGCAGGGACGGCACCGCGGCCAGCGCCGCCCGCGCGTGTGCGACGTGCCGTTGGACAGCGGCCCAGCGGGGTGGAGGGTCAGGCGCGTCGAGGAACGCCAACTCTTGGACGGCGTTCTCGATGAGTTCGAGGGCGTAGTAGGCGGCGGCGAGACGTTGGTGCAGGTCCTGCTGGCGTGCCAGCTCTTCGGCGGTGCGACGGATCAGCGGGATGGACATGCTCTTCTCCTGCGAAGTCAGCGAGGGGCGTTGTGCTGCTGGGTGGGGCGCGGCTTCGCTGTCTTCGGCCGGGTGGTGGAGACGGTCGGGTCGTCGGCGGGTTCCGGAGAACTCGGGAAGCCCTCGGCGGCGAGCCGGGCGGGGTGTGTCGATAGGGGTCCGCTGGGGAGCTTCAGGGCGTCGGCCGCGGCCTTGAACTTGGGGGCGAGCACTTCGGCCATGCGCTCTTCGGTCAGACCGCTCCACTCGGCGAGCGCGGGGAGCAAAGCATTGAAGTCGGCGACGCGCTCGCGGTCGGGGAGTTGGCCGTGTTCGGTGGCTGAGAGCATGGAGGCGGCGGCGTTGGCCAGGACGCGTTCGGCGCGCACGGGATCGACGACCGGCCCCTTGCTGGTTCCGACTGCGCGGAACGGTGGGGCCGGTTCGAGCTGGTCGGCGCGGAGACGGTCGTTGCGGGACGCGCCGGGGAAACGGACGAGGTAGTCGCGGCCTCCGTCCTCGGCGGGCAGGACGTTCGCCACCGTTCCCCGGACCGGCAACTGCGCCCGTTCGGCTTCGCGCGTTGCTTCGCCGGTGAGCTGGACGAGGGAGTCGAGTGCGAAGACGCCCTCTTCGGCGCGTTCACCGGCGTAGGTGAGCCGGGCGGTTTCGAGCGCCTGGTCGAAGTCCACGCCGTGCAGGGAGCAGTAGTGCATCAGGTCGGACAGAACGTCGGAGATGAGCTCGTCTTCGGGGAGCGGGGTATCGATCCCGAGATCGATGAGTTCGCGGTAGGAGTGGAGGACGAGGCGGCCGAATTCGGCGAAGTCGACGTTGTCGCGTTCGGGCATGAAGATCGCTCCGTTGCGGGTCGTCAGTGGTCGGGGCGGGGGTGGCGGGGCGAAGGCTGCGGGCGGCTGTCCGGAGAGCGTCCGGCGGACGGGGTCTCGGGGATGCCGTCGGCCAGATCGCGGGGGAAGTCGCGACCTGCGAGTCGTGCGGGGGCTTCGGACGAGGCGGCTGCCCCCTGCATGGCGCGATGGATCTGCGGGATGAGGACGGGCTGGATGCGTCGCGACGGAACGCCTGCCCAGTTGCCCAGCTCGACCGCCAGGAGAGCGTGATCCACAAGGTCGGCGGACGACGGAACCTCGTTGGAGCCGGTGGATCGGAGGACGCGCGCAGCCACCTTGATGAACGCCCGTTCCGCGTCAGCGGCGTTGGTGACCGTGCCGCGAGAGGTCTCCACCTCGGGGAACGGTTCGGCCGTGCGCAACTCCGCCGAGGCCATGCGGAACTGCCGGGCGGGGACACCGGGGAAAACGACGGTGTACTCGGCCTCGCCCTCGGACGAGAGGTGAACGGAGCTGACGTAGCCACGTGTCTTGGGCACGGTGGGGCGGGCGTGCTCCGGATCCGCTTCGACCGCGTCGTTCACTCGCCAGCCGCCGTCCGGGCGTTCCTGCCGGATCTCCCGGTCACTTCGCCGTGACTGCGACGCGGTGAGGAGGGAGATCCAGTCGAAGTCGAGGCCGTGGTGGGTGATGTAGACCGACAGGTCGGCCAGCAGTGCGCGGATCAGGGCTTCGGTGATGACCGGACGACCGCGGAAGCTGAGGCCGCCGGGCGGAAGGACGGCTCCCTCGTAGGCGTCCAGGGCGATCTCGGCGGAGGTGACGTGGTCTTTCATCGCCGGTCACCTTCACTCCCGTCCCACCAGCCGTCGGGGACGGGAGCGAGCCGGGCCGGACGCGCCTCCAGATGCTCGTCCTCGGTGCACTGGTAGAAGGGGCCGCGCGGACCGAGCAGCACCGGGAGCTGGTGGTCGAGGTGGTCGCGGTACCACAGGCCCATGCCGGTGGCTCCCTGGAGGCGCGCGGCCTCCCACGAGTACCAGAGGGACTGGAGGCGGGAGATGGCCTCGGCGTGCCGCCACCACTGGGCGCACCAGCGGAACTCGCCGCCGAGGGTGCGCCGGAACATCGGCACGAAGTGACGGGTGACCCAGTCCGTCAGGGACGGGTAGAGCGGTTTGGGGCTCTCGGTTACGGGCTGGCTGTCCTTCTGAAGTTCGGACACGGCTGCTGCTCCAGGTGCGTGAAGGTCGTGAAGTTCATTGCGGTGGTGCCTTTCTTGTGCGGTGGTGCGGGGACGTCGTGCGAGGTGAAGCTCAGTCGGTGCGCTTGGTCAGGTCGGTTTTCCTGCGGTGGTGGCGGCGGGCGCCTTCGGCGATGGCGCTGTCGGCGGCCTGGATCGCCTTGTTGATCGAGGCGGCGTGGGGGCCCCGATACCAGGGGCGCAACCTGATCAGGGCCGGCTTGGTGCCGGTGGCCAGCAGCAACGCGGTTCCGGCGGGCAGGGCGCGGATGTCGGCGGCCTCCAGGATCTCCTGGCGGCGCAGGGAGATCTGTTCGGAGGCGCGACCGTCGCTGTAGGTGATGGAACGGACCGGGACGTCGTGCTGACCGACGAGGGTGGCCAGGTCCTTCGTCAGGCGGGGTGAGTCGATGCCCGCGCCGATGAGCTTGCGGGTGGCCGCGCCCCACAGCGCCGCCATGCCGGGCTCGCCCCAGACGGTGACGCCCTGTTCGTAGGACTGGAGGATGGTCACGGGGATGATGCCGCGCGAGCCGAGGTGGGAGTAGAGCTGGGGCAGGTCGGCGATGCGGCAGATGTTGGCGGCCTCGTCCAGGGCGACCACCATCGGCGGGTCCAACCGCCCGCCGGACTGTTCGGCTTGGCGCTCGGCGGCGCGCATGGTGAGGTCGGTGAGCGCGGCGACCAGCGGAGCCGCCGCCGACAGCGACTTGGACAGCAGGTACAGGGTGTCGCAGGAGGCGGCGAACTCGTCGGGGTCGAAGACGGGAAGGTCGTCGTGCGGGGTGACCCAGGCGAGGATCTCCTGGTCGCGCAGGCATTTGGCGGCGGTGCGAGCGGTCTGGTAGATGCCGTCGCGGGTCTCCACCGCACCGTTCTGGGTGCCCCTCAGCGAGGACGCCAGCAAGCTGAATCCGGCTTTCTGGAGGAGCTCGATCGGGGTGGGAACGGCGGGCTCGTCCAGCCAGTGCGCGACGTGGTGCAGGGTGCGCCCGGATGTGGCGGCGGCCAGGAACAGCGCGCACAACAGATCCTGTGCGGCCGGTCCCCACAGGTCCTTCTTTTGGTCGTCGGCGACGGTGAGGACGAAGTGCCCGGCCAAGCGGTGGGCCTCCTCGACGGTAGTCAGGTGGGAGAGCAGGTCGCACCACCAGTCCTGGAACTGGAAGGTGATGTGCTGCGGGTCGAACAGCCAGACCTTGCCGCCGGTGCGTTCGGCGCGGACGGTGGCGATGGCCGACCAGAGGTCCGCCTTGTTGCTGGTGGCGATGACCGGGCCGGGCGCCGACAGCACGTGCGGGATGCTCTGGGTGGTGGTCTTGCCCGAGCGCGGGGCCATGAACGCGACCACCGTGTCCTCCCACGAGGTGAACAGCGTCGGCCCGGTCCGATCGCCGGGGCGGAGAACGTCGCCGAGCACCAGGCCGATCTGATCGTGGTCCAGCCGTTCGGGGGTGCTGCCGGTGAGGGAGCGGCGCAGGGAGATTGCTTTGGAAGCCGTGGCCGCCGGGCTCAGCTCGCCCAGGCGAGGGTTGTCGGCGAGGGCGGCGATCGGGTCGCCGGGCGTCGGTCTACGGGTGGCGATTCGCAGCCAGATGATCCAGACCAGGGCCGTCAGCCCGACGACGAGGGCCAAGAGGAAGGTCAGGACGAGTGGGGTGGGGGTGCCGGGCCAGGCGCGGTCGGTGTGACGGCGCGTAACGGCCAACAGGAAGTCGGTGCCGAACGCCATCACGCGCCCGCCGGTCAGTGCCGCGGCGCACTTGGCGGCGGCCCACACCACCCACAGGCCGCCGACCGATACCCAGCAGCCGATCAGCACCATCCATCCGGGGGCGGCGCTGGAGTTCCAGATCGAGGGACGGGGCCCGAGAGCGCGGGTCATGCCTCACCCCGGATGGCCTGGTCGGTGTCGTACAGCTCGACCTCGGGTCCTACCAGCGACAGTTCGACGGGGATGCCGAGGCGTTCACCGGTCTTGATCAGGTACTTGCCGCGCCCAGGATGGCGGACGCCCGGCTGCCAGGAGTCGGGGGCCGACCAGGAGGCGACGAGGTGTTGTTCGGGGCCGGTGAGCGGAGTGATCTCGTGAACGCGGGTGAGTTCACGCGGTGGCAGCCCGGCCAGCACCGTGATGGCGGAGCGTTCGACGAAGCCACGGGCCTTGGCGCGGTCCTCCTCGGTGGAGAGCGCGTCCAGGTCGGAGAGCGAGTGGGTGATCATGATCGAGGCCATGCCCTTGGCCCGGTTGAGCCGGGTGAGGGCGTCGGCGTGCTCGACCAGGCCCGGTGCGCCGCGCAGCGCCCGCCACAGCTCGTCCATCACGCCCAGGTAGGCGCGGCGTCTCCCGCCGGGCTCGGTGAGGGCTGCGCTGGCGTCGACCATGCCGAAGGCGTAGGCCCAGGTGCACAGCATCGCGGCGGTCAGCAGCTTGTCCCCGGCGGCGCGGACACGGGAGATGTCCATGCTGATCGCTGGTGCGTCCAGGTCCAACGGACGGGAGGTGGGGCCGTCGAAGACGCCGGCCAGCGACCCCGACACGAGGAGGTCGAGGGTGAACACCAACTCGCGGGTCTGCTGCCGGTAGAGCTTGACCGAGTCGGTGCGGGTGACCGCGCGCAGCTCGGCGGGGCCCTGCTCCAGGACGCGCAGCACGTCGGGCACGGTGGGCTCGTGGGACAGCCGGTCATCGAGCAGGTCGATGGCACGGCCGAGGACGACCTCCTCAGCGTTGGTGATGCGGGCCTCGCGGACCAACGTCGCCAGCGCCATCAGCAGTGACAGGCGGCGGGAGCGGACCTCCCAACGGAGAGTTTCGGCCTCGGTGCCGTTCATCGAGCGCCACACGTGGGCGAGCGGTCCGGCGTCGAGCGGGTTGATGCGGTCGCAGCCGCGGCCGATCCGGATCACCTGGCCGCCCAGGTGCTCGACCAGCCGGGTGTAGTCGGGCTTGGTGTCGCCCAGCACGATCGGCGTGGTGCCGGTGGCGACCGCACCGGTCACCAGGCGTTTGACCAGGGTGGACTTGCCGGTTCCGGGTTGGCCGAGGACGAACACGCCGGGGTTGGTGACCAGCCCGGCGCGCTGCCAGGCCAGCGGGTCCAGGCAGACGACCTCGCCCCATAGCTGGTGGCGGCCGATCGGCGTTCCGGCGGTCGGGGTGCCGGAACCGGCGGTGAACGGGTAGAGCCCGCAGATCTGGCTGGTGGTGGCCTGGAACTCGGGTGCGGCTTCGACGTGGGCGGCACGGCCGCCGTCGCGATGCTTCCATCCCCATGCGGGGGCGATCGGTTCGGCCATCGCCTCGGCCTCGATGCCGGACGGCGGGTCGGTGGTGGGAGCGCGAAGTTTCAAGGGGCCTCTCAGCGGGGGAGCCGGTGGGCGAGCTCGGCGGGGCAGACGCCGCACGGCAGGGAGGTGGCGAAGGCGGCGGCCTGGCTGCCCCACAGGCGGCGCAGCCGGATCTTGGAGGTGTCGGCGGCCGACTCGATCTGGGCGACGGCGCGGTCGAGCTGGTCGGGGTCGGTCACTGTGACGGTGGCGTACATCGACACCAGGCACACTCCGGCGCCCATGGCCTCCTCGGCGGCGGCCTGCCGGGCGCGGGCGGTGTCCCAACTGTCCCGGGCGGTCTCGTCGCGGCCGGTGCGGCGGCGGAACTGGGCACGGAACGCGGCGGCGTTGACCTCCTGCTGCACCACATTGCTGGCCACCGCGGCGGGAAGCGCCCGGTATTGCAGGGTGACGCGCTTGGGGAAGGGCCCGGGAGCGACGAGGGCGGCCAGGACGTCGGAGTGAACGTTCTGCCGGGGCGGTTCGTGCCAGCCCCACGAGACGCTGACGCCGCCGTCGTGTTCGTAGCGGTCGGGATGTTCGCGGGCGAAGACCGGTCCGGCGTCGCACCAGCCGAGTACGTCCGGGTCGTCGCTGGCGGCGAGCAGCCGGTTGACCTCGCCGCGGCTGTGCGGGTCGAAGGCGGTGCGGACGGCTCCGGCGATCTCGGCCGCCGTCGCGCGGCCCAGCACCGTCACCCCGCATCCGCCCAGGCGGGAGGCCAAGCCGTCCAGCAGCCGCCCGAGTTCGGCCACGGCGTCGGTGAGAGCGCGCGGCCGGGTGGGCGATGCCTTGGGGTCGAAGGTGATCGAGACGCGGGTGTCGACGTCGGCGGCGGCCGCCGGTGCGGTGCGCACCAACTCGTTCAGGATGGCGCGCGCAGAGACCGGGGCGGAAGGATCCATCGTGCGTTCGACGGAGTCGGCCAGGGTGGAGCCGGGTTCCGGCGCGGTATCGATGGTGACGCTCACCCATCGCACGGCGGGCAGATGCCCCAGGCCGGCCAGCCAACCGCCCCACGAAGCCACCCACGCGTCCCCATCGGAACGGTCGGCCAACCAGGTGGAGGCCGGAACGACCCGCAGCGTGGCGGTGAGCAGTCCGGCCCGGCGGTCCCACACGATGCCGTACCGACCGCCATAGCCGTCTTCGGCGCTCAGCAAGGTGAGCGCGGCCAACACTCCCGGGAGCTGGAAGGCTCGCTGGTGGTCCACGACGATTCCGGCGCGATAACGCGTGCGTCCTCGCATGGCCGTCCACCACCAGCGGAGCCGCGCCAGCAGCAGTCGTCCGACCGGGACTCCGCCGATGCAGATCAGGCACGGGCCAACGAGCAGGGCGGCGGGCAGCGCGAGGTAGAGCAGGGCGTCGGGCCGTATGGTCGCGATGACCATGAGCGCGGTGACGATCGCCAACGTGGTGAACGTGGCTCTGGTGCTCAGATCGAACAACCCGATCCCGCGCCGACGTCGCCAACCACCGTAGGTGCGAACCTCATGAGTCATGGCCGCCGTCTCCCATCGTGTCGTCGGCTCCGGCGGTGGATGCGTTGCCGAAGCTGCCGGTGGGGTTGCCGAGCCAGCGGAGTGTGTCTCTGCCACGGCGGCGTTCGCGGTCGGCGGTGCGAACGGCGGTCGGTCCGATGGGGTCGCTCCCGTCAGAGAAGACCGGCATGTCAGGGGAGGGCTGGGCTCGCCCGTCGCCGGGGGGTGTCTCGGCGTCGACCCGGTTCCCCTGGCGCGGGTCGCGGGCGTTGAGGCCGTTTACGGGCTCCGAACCGGAAGCGGTGGGCTCGGGCCGGTCCGCCGGCGGCTGGTGGTTCTGCGGCTGGGGCTGCGGCCGTGCGGGGTCTGGCTGATCACCGAGTTGCTGGTTGAGGTAGTCCGCGTGGTCGGCGGCCTGGGACGGGCGCGGACCACCATTCCCCGGAACGGCGCCGAAACCGTAGGCGCGCATGGTGCCGACGGCGGTCAGCCCGCTGAAGACGCTGGACATGACGCCCCCGCCGGTGCCGGACTGGACTGAGTCGGTGGTCCAGGTGAAGAACCGCAGTAGCACCGGGAACGCGACCAGGCTGAGCAGCATCATCGCCAGCCCGGACAGGACCGCCTGGAGGTTCTTGCCGTCCCCGATCAGCGTGAACGAGGTCGCGTACACCGCCGCCGCGGCGGGCTTGTAGAAGATCAGCGCGAGAAGCCAGCCGGTGACCTTCTTGAACCAGTTCTTGGTCGCCGGGGTCATCAGCCCGGCCGCCGCCAGCGGAAGCAGCGCGGTCAGCAGGATGATCGCGCCACCCCGCAACAGCAGCAGCGCCGACTGGATGATCCCGACGAACAGCGCGATCAGGCACAGCAGCAGCGTCAACGCGGCGGGGGTGCCGTTCGGCACGAGCACCAACGCGGTGACCTTGCTTTCGAAGCTGCCGTGGGCGGCGGTCTGCAGTACCCACGAACTCCAGGCATCTCCGATGAGCAGGAGCTGGTTGGGGAGCAGCGCTCCTGCGACGGTGACGACCGCCAGGACCGCGAGTCCGCCTCCGGCGTCGATGAGCGGCGTTCCGCGCCGGAACAGGGTGAGCTTGGCCGCGACCACCAGCAGCATCATCACCATCACGCTGATCGTGATCGGCTGGACGAGCCGCTGGAGGATCTGGACCGACTGCTCCTGCTCCAGATTCGGGGAGGGGGTGGAGACCCACCACGTCGCGGTCCTGGTGACGAACCAGGTGATCGCATCCTGCAGGGCCTCGGCGGCCTCGTTCATCACTCCGCCGCCGACGTCGGCCGCCAACTCTCCAGGCGGAGGGCCCCATGGGTGGCTGTCGTCCTTGTCCACCTGCTGCACGCATTGCGGGTCCAGGACGGTGGTGCACGGCGGTGGTACCGCGGGGACCAGAGGCGTCATGGGCGCCCTCCGGCAGGGAAGCGGGTGTACCCGTCCAACGAGTCGACGGGTGCCGCCGCGCTGGTCCAGGTTCCGGCCAGAGGAGCCACGACACGCCAGTCCCCGTTGCGCCACTGGAGCTGGACGCGGGTGGCGGCACGCACCGTGCGGTCGCTGTCGCCGGGACCGGCCGACACCAGATCCAGGCTCGCCACGTCAGGGGTGAAGCCCTGCCAGCGGAACCCCTCCAGCACCACGTACGCCCGCTGCGCCTCCGAGCCTGCACGAGGGCGGTAGCCGTTCACCGAGGCCATCAGCCCTGCCACGTCGGGGCCGACGAACTGCTGGGTGATGGTGGGCTCGGCGACTCGCTGGCCCCACCGTGGATCGCTGCGCACCGTCAGATGGACGGCCGCCAACAGCGCCCCGAGCGGAGTCTGCGTGAATCCCCAAACTCGATCGTGATCGATGGTGCGCGGCCCGTCCGTCGCGGAGTAGGGGAGCTGAACGCCGTGGAAGTCCCGCCAGCTCACCCCCGCCAACTCTGTGGCGGGTGCGGACTGAAGCCGATGGTCCACCGCCGCAGCGGGAAGGGCGCCCTGCTGAGGCGGGTCGTCGCGGTCGTTGAACAGCGTGACCGTGCCGCCGAGGGCCACCACGCTGACCGCCGCCATGATCAGGAGCGTTCGGCTTCTCATGACAGGAACACCGCCGCGATCGAGGCGGTGGTGGCGGCCAGGCTGAACCCGGCCAGCGTCCAGGGGACGCCGACCGCGCCGTCGACGGCGAGCGAGGAGCGGTTCCTGCGTCCGGCGACCATCTGCCCGGCGCAGTAGAGCAGCCCCGCCACTCCGCAGACCATCACTCCGCCCTTGCCCCAGGCGATCAGCAGGTCGACCTTCTCGTTGACGCCGGGCGGAAGCGCCGGGGCGGGGTTGGGCACCGTCATGGACGGCTGCGGTTTTGGAAGCGGGGGCGGGTTCCTGTTGAGGGGAAGCACCCAGGAGATCTGCCAGATCCATGGGGTGAGGTTCGGGAGGTGCGAGAAGAGGGCGAACATCGGTCTCTCCTAGGCGTGGGAAGCCTGCTCGGCGGCCAGAGCGAGGATCTGGTTCAGCGCGCGCTGGGCCCGAGGCGAGAGCACGGCCCGTGTCGGGTCGTCCACCAGCCGCAGCGCGGTCAGGAACGGCACCCGCACCACCCCACCGACCAGCCCTTCCAGCAGCACGAACCGCGCGGTGGCGTCCTGCGGCTCGGGAAGCCCGTCACCGATCACGGCCAGCACGGCCACCGAGACGCCGTTTTCGTGCAGCACCCGGACCGCGTCGGTGGCGTGCCGGGCGGCGGCCACGGTGCCGCGTGCGGCCAGGATCAGCGGTTCGTTCGCCGTCACCGCGAGGCCCGGGTGGATCGTCCCCAGGTCGCGAGCCGACGGGCCGAGCGTCGCGGCCAGGGTGGAGGCGCCCGCGCCGCCGTGAGCTCCGACGACGGCCAGGCCGCCGGCGGTGGATGAGGGAGGTGGGGGAGGCGAGGTCAGCTTGAGTTCGATTCGTCCCAGATGCATACGGTTACCCCGTTTCGCTCCGGTGGGTTGCGATGCGGCTACCGTACGTGTCAGCATTACAGAGCGCAAGTAACGTCAAACAACTTTTCAGAGCGCCATCGAGTTCAAGAACGTGCTTCCGTGGCACCCACCCTCGACAATGAGAGGCGACTATGGTCCCGATCCCAGGAGTAGACGCGATGCCTGAGCAGCTCGGTCGCGATCCCGACGTGCTCACCACCGCCGAGCTGGCCGCCAAGCTCGGCCTGTCGGCCCAGACCGTGCGCCGGATGGCCAACGCCGGGCAGATCCCGGCGCTCAAGACCGGCAAGGACTTCCGCTACTCCTGGGAAGCGGTCCGCGAGGTGCTGCGGCAGCCCCACCACGAACCGGGGATGCCCACCGATGACCAGCCCGACGAGCAGCCCAAGAAGGGCGCCGGCTACCGCGCCCAACGCCGTGCCCGCACCGGCGCCCAGACCACCGACGAGCCCACCGACCAGGAGTAACCCGCCGCCCGGGCAGGCGGCATGCTGAAGGCCGCCGCCTGCCTGAGCGCCGCCGCGCTCGCCCTGCCTCTGGCGCTGATCTTCCTGATCACCGCCAGAGGCGGGCCGCCGGTCGCGGGCGCGGCGGCGGGCGCTCCCACCGCGTTCGCCAAACGCGACATCCCACCGGCCTACCTGCGCTGGTACCTGGACGCCGCCCGCACCTGCCCGGGCCTGTCCTGGAGCATCCTGGCGGCCATCGGCAAGGTCGAAAGCGACCACGGCCGCTCCCAGCTCCCGGGCGTGCACTCCGGCCAGAACCACGCCGGAGCCGGCGGCCCGATGCAGTTCCTGGCCGCCACCTGGGCCAGCTACGGCGTCGACGCCGACCACGACGGCCGCGCCGACCGCTACAACCCTCACGACGCCATCTACGGCGCCGCCCGCTACCTGTGCGCCAACGGCGCAGGCAAAGGCGGCAAGCAGCTCTATCGGGCGATCTGGCACTACAACCACGCCGACTGGTACGTCCGCAAGGTCCTGGACCTGGCCAAACGCTACGCCGCCTCGGTGACCGCGCTGGCCAGCGGCCGGGGCGCGGTCGCGGTACGGGCCGCGTTGCGCTGGCTGGGCACCCCCTACTCCTGGGGCGGCGGCGGACCCTCCGGCCCCAGCTACGGCATTCAACACGGCGCGCACATCAAGGGCTTCGACTGCTCAGGGCTGACCCAGTACGCCTGGGCCCAGGCCGGAGTCCGCATCGACCGCGTGGCCGCCGCCCAGTACGACGACGGCCCGCACGTGCCCCGCTCCCAGCTTCAGCCCGGCGACCTGCTGTTTTTCGCCCACAACCCGCGCCGCCCCGAATCGATTCACCACGTCGGCATCTACGTGGGTGGCGGCCGCATGCTCCATGCCCCTCAGACCGGCGACGTGGTCCGCATCGCCCCGTTCAGCGGCAACCCCTACCGCGAACGCCAGTACGTCGGCGCCACCCGCCCCGCCGCACCACGCTCCCACTCGGCCTGACCTCGCACCCAGGAGGCCCCGGCATGCACCCACCCGATCCCTATCGCCGATCCGTCCACCGCCCCAGCTCCACCCAGCCGCCCCGCACTCACACCCACCACGGCCCCGCCAAACGCCGAAGACATCCCGTCCCCTGCGGGCCGCTGCGGGCGTTCAGCTTCGGTGGCGGCTGGCAGTCGGTCGCCGCTCTGGTTCTGGCCACCCGCGGCGAGGTGCCCTTCACCACGTTCCTGTTCGCCAACGTCGGCGACGACTCCGAACACCCCGCCACCCTGGCCTACCTCCGCCGGCACGCCGCGCCGTTCGCCGCCGCCCACGGCCTGGACCTGCGCGAGCTGCGCCGCACCCGCCGCGACGGCACCACCGAGACCCTGTACGGCCGCCTGATGCGCGAAGGCTCGCGCTCCATCCCGATCCCAGTACGGATGAGCAACGGCGCACCGGGCACCCGCTCCTGCACCAGCGACTTCAAAATCCGCGTCATCGGCAAATGGCTGCGCGCTCATGGCGCCAGCGCCGCCAACCCCGCCACCGTCGGCATCGGGATCAGCGTGGATGAGATCCACCGCGCCAACAACCGCCGCTGCGAACCCTACGAACACATCGTCTACCCGCTGCTGGACCTGGGCGTTCGCCGGGCCGACTGCCCCCGCATCATCCGCTCGGCCGGCCTGCCGGTGCCGCCCAAGAGCGCCTGCTGGTTCTGCCCCTTCCATCGGCTGACCAACTGGCAGGACATGCGCCGCGACGAACCCGAACTGTTCGCACGCGCCTGCGCCCTGGAAACCACGATCAACACCCGCCGCGCGGCCCTGGGCCGCGACCCGGTCTGGCTCACCCGCTACGCCGCCCCGCTGGCCGATGTCGTCCCCGACATCGACGTTCTGCCGTTCGACGACGGCGACGGCACCTGCGACGGCGGCTGATGCTTCACCTGACCTGCGACTCGACGATCGACCATCCGAACGGAGAACGCCCATGGAGGCTCTCAGCTACGCCGACCTGGCCAAGCTTCCCAGCGTCGTCGACCTCATGACGGCGGCCAAGGCTCTCGGCCTCTCCCGGACCTACGCCTACGAACTGGCCAAGGAGGAACGGTTCCCGTGTCGGGTCCTCCGCATCGGAACGTGCTACCGGGTTCCGACGGCCGACCTTCTCGCCCTCCTCGGCGCGGCCCAACCCCGACCCGGTGAAGCAGAGCACCGCAGCGGGGCCGAGCGGCAGCCCCCGGGCTGACGGACAGGGAAGGGCCATGACCGCTCATTCAGAGGCGATCGGGAGCAACTGAAGGATCGAGGTCAGGGGCAGCTCTTGGTGAGCTGCCCCTGACCACCTCCATGCGTGGGAGGTGCCCAGGGGCGATGTCGATTCCCGTCCACGTCTGTAAGTCGCCTCACGGACGTGGGGCTCAAGGCGGGTTGTTGTGGCCGGGCCCGCGACGCTGCGCGGGCGGCGGCCGGTGAAGGCTTTGGATCTTGTTCAACTCGGGTGCCGGGAGGTGTCGCCGGGGACAGATTCGTGTCGCAGTTGAACACATGATCACGCCGGTTCCGGGTGACAAATGAGTGACAAACGATCTTGAGGCATGATCATCCAAGAGATGATCATGCCTCTGACCTGCGGTGATGGTGGAGCGGGCGACGGGAATCGAACCCGCGTAGCCAGTTTGGAAGACTGGGGCTCTACCATTGAGCTACGCCCGCGTCGATCGGTCCGGGAGGGCCCGGCGATCGTCATCCCGTAGCGTACAGGCTTTCGCGGGTGGTTGTGTTCTTCTGGGCCGGGACGAGGGAATGCCGGGTTGGACGAGGCGTTCGCGGCTGATCGGCACTAGACTTCGGCGGGTCACCGTGGCGCGGACGCGTGCGGTGAGCGGGCTGTAGCGCAGTTTGGTAGCGCACCGGCTTTGGGTGCCGGGGGTCGTGGGTTCAAATCCCGCCAGCCCGACCAGTGAGGTCCCGCCCGGAACGGGCGGGACGGGACGCCGTGCCGGCCGCCTGGTGCGAGGGCGATCCGGATGAGCGCGTTGCTGTTAACGCGCATCTCAAGGAGCTGATCGAGGGTCGGCGGGCGTGCCATCGCCGTTCTGTGTTCCGCCGATGAGGGTGCGCCCATGGGGGCTGGCCGGGGCACTCCTTGAATATGTCTTGATGGGACGTTTGTCCCGATGGGACATTCCGGCGGTAGCGTGGGGGTGTGGAGGGACGTCGGGAACGCAAGGTGAACCGGACCCGGCGGGCGCTCGCCGAGGCGGCGCTGGACCTGGTGCGGGAACGCGGGTTCGCCGCGGTCACCGTGCAGGAGATCGCCGACCGGGTCGACGTGTCGCGGCGGACGTTCTCGCGCCACTTCACGGGTAAGGAGGACGCGCTCGTCGAGCCGCTGCGGGTGGACTTCGCGCGGATCAACGAGGCGCTGGCGGACCGGCCCGCGGACGAACCCCCGCTGGTCGCCTACCGCGACGCCGTGCTGGCCTGGCTCGCCGAGCCCGACGCCTGGCACCGCCGGGAGGGGGCGCCGGACCTGTTCCGGATCGCCCGCGAGGAGCCCGCGGTGCTGGCCGTCTACCGGCAGGTCAGCGTGGAGGCCGAGGACGAGACCGCGCGCGTGTTCGCGGTGCGGACCGGCGCGGACGACGTCCGCGCGGCCGTGCTGGCGGCCGCGGCGGCGGGGGCGTTCCGGACCGGGGCGCGGGCCTGGTGGAACGCGCCCGGGGCGGTGGATCTGCCCGGCGCCGTCGAGCGCGCCTTCGAGGCACTGCTGGGCGCGTGCGCGCCCGGAGGGGAACGGTCGTGAACGAGGAGTTCGGGGGAAGGGTCGCGCTGGTCACCGGGGGTGCCTCCGGGATCGGGCTGGCCGTCGCGCGGCGGCTGGCCGCCGGGGGAGCGGCCGTCGTGGTCGCCGACCGCGACCAGGAGGGCGCGCTGAGGGCCGTCAACGCGCTGGAGACCGACGGCGCGGAGGCCGCCGCCGTGGCGCTGGACGTCGCCGACGCCCCGTCGGTGGCGAACGCCGTGCGGTTCACCGTGGAGACCTTCGGCGGGCTGCACCTGGCGGTCAACAACGCCGGGATCAGCGTCCCGCCCACGCCGGTCGGCGAGCTGGACCCGGAGGTGTGGCGGCGGGTCGTGGACATCAACCTCACCGGCGTCTTCCACACGCTGCGCTACGAGATCCCCGCGATGCTGGAGAACGGCGGCGGCGCGATCGTGAACATGGCGTCGATCCTCGGGACCAACGGCTTCCCCGGCGCGTCGGCCTACGTGGCCGCCAAGCACGGCGTCGTCGGTCTCACCAAGAGCGCGGCGCTGGAGTACGCCGGGCGGAACATCAGGGTCAACGCGGTCGGTCCCGGCTTCGTCGACACCCCGCTGCTGAACGGGGCCGACGCCGCCGCGCGCAGGATGCTGGTGTCGCTGCACCCGCAGGGGCGGCTCGGCCGGGCCGAGGAGGTCGCGGAGATGACGGCGTTCCTGCTGTCGGACCGGGCGTCGTTCGTGCAGGGCGGCTACCACCTGGTCGACGGCGGATACGCGGCGCGCTGAGGAGGGGGCGATGAAGGCCGTTCAGTATCGGCGGATCGGGGCCGCTCCCGAGGTCGTGGAGGTCCCCGAGCCGGAGCCCGGCCCGGGACAGGTGCTGCTGAAGGTGACCGCGGCGGGCGTCTGCCACTCCGACATCGCGGTGATGGGCTGGCCGCGGGTGCCGTTCCCGCTGCCGCTGACCCTCGGGCACGAGGGCGCGGGCACGGTCGCGGCGCTCGGCGACGGCGTCACCGGCCTGGCGGTCGGTGAGCCGGTCGCGGTGTACGGGCCGTGGGGCTGCGGGACCTGCGCCCGGTGCGCCCGGGGAGAGGAGAACTACTGCCAGCGTGCCGCCGCGCTGGGCATCCATCCGCCGGGGCTGGGGGCGCCCGGCGCGATCGCCGAGTACCTGCTGGTCGACGACCCCCGGCACCTGGTGTCGCTCGGCGACCTGGACCCGGTGACCAGCGTGCCGCTGACGGACGCGGGCCTCACCCCGTACCACGCGATCAAGCGGGCGCTGCCGGTGCTGGTGCCGGGCAGCGCCGCCGTGGTGATCGGCACCGGCGGGCTCGGCCATGTCGCGATCCAACTGCTGCGGGCGCTCAGCCCGGCGCGCGTGATCGCGCTGGACGTGACCGAGGACAAACTGGAGCTGGCCCGGAACGTCGGCGCGCACCAGACCGTCCGGTCGGACGCCGGCGCCGCCGCCACGGTCCGCGAGCTGACCGGCGGGCTCGGCGCGCAGGCGGTGTTCGACTTCGTGGGAGCCCCGCCGACCGTGGCGCTGGCGACGGCCGTCGCCGGGGTCGAGGCGGAGGTCGCGCTCGTGGGGATCGGCGGCGGGGTCGCGAAGTTCGGGTTCGGGGGCATCGCCTACGACGCGGCGGTGCGGGTGCCGTACTGGGGCAGCCGCGCCGAGCTGATCGAGGTGCTGGACCTGGCGCGCGCCGGGGCGATCGACGTGCGTGTCGAGACCTACGGCATCGACGACGCGCCCACGGCGTACGAACGCCTGCACGCAGGTCGGGTCAACGGCCGCGCCGTCATCCTGCCGGGCGGTTAACGGGGCGGCGCGGTCGCCAGGGTCCCCGCGCGGACCTCGCCGAGCGTGGTCGCCACCACCCCGACCACCTCGTGCAGGGCGGCGCGCAGGGCCCCGGCGGAGGCGCGGTGCCGCTCCACGTCGTCGACCTTGGCGGCCTCCAGCAGCGGGGTCACATCGTCGAGCATGCCGCGCAGCCAGCCCATCGGGTCGCGGGTGAGCGCCTCGTCGAACACCCGGCCGCCGGGCTCGCTGTCGACCATGCCCGGGTGGTGGTGCATGCGGTCCTTGGTGCCGGGCCCGCCCGCGACCGACTCCAGGAAGTCGGCGCGCCACACCGCCCGGTCGAGCACGACGCGCTGGGCGGCGTTGCCGGAGCCGCGCCAGGGCCGCTGCTCCAGCAGCCGGAGCTCGACGCGGACGCCGCGTTCGTCGCCGCCGAGTTCGGGGTCGGGGTCGCGCAGGTAGAGGTCCTCGACGGTCACGCCGAGCGTGTCGAAGCAGAACGCGCGCAGCACGGGCGCTCCTCCCTCCGCAGTCCTGACTCGGACTTTACGCGTCCCTTGTCGGAGGGCAAGGGCCCTACGGTGGAGGCCATGCGCCGCTATCCCTACGTGGGCCCCGCCGAGCTGCGCCGGGACGTCGGCGCGGCGACGGGCTTCGCGGTCGCCTCGCCGGGCGACCTGCGCGGTTGGCTGGAGGACCGGGACGCCGACGAGCCGTTCACCTACGTCGTCGCCCTGGACGGGACGCTGCTGCTCGCGCCGCGCCGCAGCGAGCACGTGGCGTGCGCGGGCGGCGCGCCGGTCCTGGCGGCGGGGGAGATCGCGTTCGCGGACGGCGCGGCCGTCGAGGTCACCAACCAGTCCACCGGCTACTGCCCCGACCCCGACTCGTGGACGGCCGTCGCCGCGGCCCTGGAGGCCGCCGGGCTGGCGCACCCCGGCGGGTTCACCGCCGCGTACGTCTTCCGGCGGTGCGGGGCGTGCGGGCAGCTCAACATCGTCAAGGACCACCACTACTTCTGCGCCGTGTGCGACGGGCCGCTGCCCGCGTTCGAGGCGGAGCGGTGGCGCTGGCGCAAGCTCTCCTGGGGCACCTGGGAGGAGCAGACACCGGAGGGGTGGCGGTGCGCGGCCTGCCATCTCCCCGCACGCGCGCACACCTACCGCACCGAACGCGGCGGAGAGCGCTGCGTCGGCCTGTCCTGGTGCTCCAACTGCCGCGTCTACTCCGGCGCGATGGTCCACGTCCCGCTGACCGAGGCCCTGCCCGACCCCCTGGCGGACCTGGACGAACACGAGCGCGCCCGCCTCCTGGGCAGGGAGTGGGCCCTCATCGACCACCTGGACAGGCGCGCAGCGAGGTGATCCGCTCGACGGTGAGCCCCGGCGGGGCCGCCCGCCCGGAACGGTCCAGCCACACCCCGCGCAGCCCGGCGGACTCCGCGGCCAGGGCGTCCACGTCCAGCCGGTCGCCCACGTAGGTGACCCGCTCCGGCGGCAGCCCCAGCCGCGCGCACGCGATCCGGAAGATCTCCGGGTCCGGCTTGGCGGCGCCGACCTCGCCCGAGATCACCACGCACGACAGCACCGCGTCCAGCCCGAGCCGGTCCAGCTTGGCGCGCTGCTGCGCGGGGTCGCCGTTGGTCACCACGCCCAGCCGCGTCCCGGCCCGGCGCAGCTCCGCCAGCGCCGGGCCCACGTCCGGGAACAGCCGCCACGCCGCCTCGTAGCACGCCAGGTACCCGGCGAACCACGTGTCGGCCCGCGCGTCGTCCCACTCGCCGAGCCCCGACTCCCGCGCGAACGCCCGCACCCGCACCCGCCGCTGCTCGGCGAACGTCAGCTCACCCGCCAGGTAGCGGTCCATCGTCTGCTGGGTGAGCCGCGCCCACCGCGCCGGATCGGCCCCCGGCAGGGCGCGCGCGACCGCCTCCGCCGCCGCCCCGCCGTGGTCGAACAGGGTGTCGTCCAGGTCGAACAACACCGCGCCTCGAAGCGGTCCCGGGTCCGGCAACGGCCGCGTTCCTTCCGACGGGTGCCCCAACGGTCGATGAGTGCGATTGTGGCAGTAAGGCATGGGCGGCCCGATGGAGGGAGACGACATGACCACCCCAGAGGTCCGGGACGCGGAGGCTCGCGAGCAGGCCGAGCGCGCCGCGGCGGGCCCGGCCTCCCACCTGGTGGAACAGATCGCCGAACGCCTGGGCGGGCGCGCCACCGCGAAGGCGGTGTACGGGGACCCGGTCGAGTACGGCGGCGTGACCGTGATCCCCGTCGCCCGGGTCGGCTACGGCTTCGGCGTCGGCGCGGGACAGGGCCGCCGCCGCGGCGGGGAGGGCCGCGAGGACGAGGAGGGCTCGGGCGGCGGCGGGGGCGGCGGCGTCTCGGCCACCCCGGTCGGCTACATCGAGATCAAGGACGGGCAGGCGACGTTCCGGCCGGTGCGCGACCCGGTGACCGACGTGCTGGTGCCGGGGCTGTTCGTGCTGCTCGGCACCGTCGGCCCCCTGGTCGTCCGGCGGCTGCTGAACCGCCGCCGCTGAGCGCGCTCAGCCGGGGCGCAGGGCGGCCAGCCGGCAGACCGCGAGGGCCGCGGCCGTCAGGTCGTCGGCCGCGGTCGCCAGCGCCTCGTCCAGGGAACGCGGCCCCGGCCCGATCGGCAGCACCGCCGTCGCGCCGCGGTCGTAGAGGCGGTGCGCGTCCGGGGTGAGGGTGCCGCCGAGCACCACGCACGGCACCCTCGCCCCGGCGCACGCGTCCACCACCGCGCGCACCGTCTTGCCGGTGTCGGTGCTGGCGTCGACCTTGCCCTCGGCCGTCAGGCACAGGTCCGCCCCGGCCAGGCGGTCCCCGAACCGTGTCAGGTCGCCGATCAGCGAGGCGCCCGGCACCATCCGCGCGCCGAGCGCCAGCAGCGCCGCGCCCAGCCCGCCGGCGGCCCCGCCCCCGGCGGCGTCCGCGACGCCCAGCAGCGGCCCCAGCCGCCGCAGCCCGTCGTCCAGCTCCTCGACCGCCTCCGGGTCCGCGCCCTTCTGCGGCCCGTAGACGCGCGCCGCGCCCGCCGGTCCGTACAGCGGGCTCGTCACGTCGGCGGCGACGGTCAGGTCGATCCCGGCGAGGCGTTCCCGCGCGGGGGCGAGGTCGACCGACGCGACGTGCGCCAGGTCCGCGCCGCCGCCGCCGAGGGAACGCCCGTCCGCCGCGCGGACCCCGGCTCCGAGCGCGGCGAGCAGGCCCGTTCCGCCGTCCATGGTCGCGGTCCCGCCGAGGAAGACCACCACCCGGCGCGCGCCCGCGCGGACGGCGGCCAGGACCGGGGCGGCCAGGCCCGCGCTGGAGGCGCGCATCACGTCGCGTTCGGCGGCGGCGAGCGCGGCCAGCCCGACCGCCTCGGCCGCCTCCACGACCGCCGTCCCGTCGTCGAGCAGCCCGTACCGGGCGGTGGCGGGGCGGCCGAGCGCGTCCACGCTCTCCACCGGCACCACGCGCCCGCCCCGGGCGGCCTGCACGACCTCCCGCGAGCCCTCGCCGCCGTCGGCGAGGGGATGCTCGACGGCGGTGCCGCCCGCCGCCCGCACCCCGGCGGCGAGCGCGGCGGCGGCCCGCGCGCCGTCCAGCGCGCCGCGCAGCTTGTCCGGCGCACACAGCACGCGCAGGGGTCTCCCGGGGGTCATCCCACGACCATCCATCCCAGTACCGGGGTCGACTGAAGGTAGACGAACACCGCGAACACCGCGGTCAGCCCGAGGCTCCAGCCGATGACCCTGCGGAAGATCGTGCTCTCGCTCCCGGCCATCCCGATCGCGGCGGCGGCCACCGCGAGGTTCTGCGGCGAGATCATCTTGCCGAGGACGCCGCCGGTGGAGTTGGCCGAGGCCAGCAGCACCGGGTCCAGGCCGGTCTCCCGGGCGGCCGTCACCTGGAGCACGCCGAACAGCGAGTTCGCCGAGGTGTCCGAGCCGGTCACCGCGACGCCGAGCCAGCCGACCACCGGCGACAGCAGCGCGAACGCCTCGCCGGTGTGCGCCAGCGCCGTGCCGAGCGTGGTGGTCTGCCCCGACAGGTTCATCACCCACGCCAGCGCCAGCACGCACGTCACCGTCACGATCGTCCACCGGAGCTGGTGCAGCGTCGCGCCGTAGGCCCGCACCGCACGGCCGAACGACACCCGGTACAGCGCCATCGTGACCAGGCCCGCGACCAGCAGGATCGTCCCGGCGGCCTTGAGGTGCTCCAGCTTGAACGTCATCGCCGACGCGGGCTGGCCGCCCGGCGTCCGCACGTCCAGCCCCGGCCAGGCGAACTGGTGCACCCCGTGCGCGCCCAGCCACTCCTTGACCGGCCCGAGCTGGGTGATCGCGAACAGCACCACGATGACCAGGTACGGCGCGAACGCCATCAGCGCGCTGCCCTCGCCGGTCTCGCGCCGCCGCATCTCCGCCTCGCGTCCGGCGTCGACGGCATCGGACGAGCCGCCCGCCACCGCGGGCGCCGCGACGCCCTGCCGCACCTCGGCGGGCCGCCACACGCGCAGGAACCCCAGCAGCGCCACCACCGCCACGATCCCGGCGATGATGTCGGTGACCTCGACGCTGACGTAGTTGGCGGCGAGGAACTGCCCGATCGCGAACGCGACCCCGGCGACCAGCGCGGCGGGCCAGGTCTGCCGCACGCCCCGCCGGCCGTCCACCAGCAGCACCAGCACCAGCGGGATGAACAGCGCGATCACCGGGGTCTGCCGTCCGGCCATCGCGCCCAGGTCGTCCAGCGGCAGCCCGGTCACCCCGGCCAGCGTCGTCAGCGGCACGCCCATGCTGCCGAACGCGACCGGCGCGGTGTTGGCGACCAGCGCGACCGTCGCGGCCTTCACCGGCGCGATCCCGACGGCCACCAGCATCACCGCGGTGATGGCGACCGGCGTGCCGAACCCGGCCAGCGCCTCGATCAGCGCGCCGAAGCAGAACGCGATCAGGATCGCCTGCACGCGCTGGTCGGGGGAGACGGTCCGGATCGAGCGGCGCAGCACCCCGAACCAGCCGGTGATCTCGGTCAGCCGGTAGATCCACAGCGCGTTCACCAGGATCCACAGGATCGGGAACAGCCCGTAGAAGCCGCCCTCGGCCGCGCCGGACAGGGCCTGCCCCACCGGCATGCCCCACACCGCGACGGCCAGCGCGACCGCCAGCGCCAGCGACGCGGCGGCGGCCAGGTGCGCCCGCACCCGGAACACGCCGAGCAGCACGAACAGGGTCAGCAGCGGGATCGCCGCGCACAACGCGGACCACGCCAGGGACCCGCCGAGCGGGTCCAGCACTTGGCGGTACAACACGACCTCCTGGGGGTGGGGCGGGAGCTTGCGGAGGTGTCCCAGATCACTAGAACAGGGTTCGTATACTTGTCAGACAATCTGCGGCGCGTCAAGGGCCGCATGGGATACTTCTCGCCGGCCCGTGCGGGCGGACCGTGAGGGGGCAGGGGCGATGGCTGGTCGGCCGCGAGCGTTGTCGCTGGTGGACGCGTTGGTGCACGAGCTGCGCGAGAGCATCCTGGACGGCCGGCTGCCGGGCGGCACCTCGCTGCCCGAGAGCGAGGTCGCCGGGCGCTACGAGGTCGCCCGGCCCACCGCCCGCGCCGCCATCGAACGCCTGGTCAGCCAGGGCCTGCTGACGCGCGGCACGCACAAGACCGCCCGCGTGCCGGTGTTCGACGCGGCCGACGTCGCCGACCTGTACCTCACCCGCGCGGTGCTGGAGAGCCAGGTCATGCGGGAGCTGGCGCGCCGCCGCCGGGTCCCGCCGGACGCGCTGGCCGCGCAGGAGGAGATCCGCGCGGCCGGGACCGACTGGACGACCGCGATCGTGGAGCCGGACGTGCGGTTCCACCGGGCGCTGGTGGACGCGCTGGGCAGCCCCCGGCTGAGCCGCGCGCACGGCGCGCTGATGGCCGAGATGCGGTTGTGCATGGCGCAGGTGCAGGCGTTCCGGCTGCTGCGCGCCGCCGAGATCGCCGACGAGCACGACGCGATCCTCGCCGCCGTCGCCGCCGGCGACCCCGACCGCGCCGAGGCCGCCCTGGACCACCACCTCGACCGCGCCCGCCACGAGCTCGTCGGCCACCTGTCCTGAGGAAAACCGCGCGCCCGATGTCGGTCCCTTTTGGGATCATCCGGGCATGGGCTTCTCCGGAGAGTTCGAGACCCACGTGACCGTGGACGGCCCCGCCGACGATCTGGCCGGGTGGGCGGAGGCGCGCGGGCTGAAGTTCGTCCACATCCTGCTGGACCGGGGCCGCACGCCGTCGCAGCCGATGCTGACGCTGCGCACCGGGGGCACGCTCGCCGACGCGCGCGCCGACGCCGAGCGGGCCGCGGCGGACCTGCGCGCGGCGGGCTTCACGGTGACCCGCCTGAAGATCGAGGCGTCGCCGCGCACCGAGGGGGTCCCCGTCACCGACGCCGACGCGCTCGGCCCCGGGTTCTACTTCGAGCACCACATCAAGCTGCTGCTCCCCGGGGACGCCGACACCGCCGCGCTCGCGGCGGTCGCGGCCCGGCACTCGGCGCACCTGTCCCGCAACGCCCGCCGCGTCCGCGCCGACGGCCGCCAGGAGCGCTTCGTCACCCAGCGCTGCCGGGAGGTCGGCATGCAGACCGCCGGACGGCGGATGAAGGCGCTGCTCAACGCCCTGCGCCGGCACGGCGGCCTTGAGGTGGGCACGGTGGAGCGCGAGTTCGTCGTCTTCGACGACGCCCCCGCCCTGGACGACGGCTGGATCGACGAGGACGGCACGGTCTCGGCCGTCCGGTGGGGCGAGTACCGGCCGGGTCCGTGGCCCGCGCGGCCGTACCTGCCCGACCACGCGCCCGAACCCGAGGAGGCCGGATGGCTCGGGCTGCCGCCGACACTGCGGCCCGTTCCCGGCGCGATGCAGTCGCCGGTGTTCGACCCGGCCCTGAAGCAGCACCCCAGGGCGATGCGCGCGGGCGAGCCGCGCTTCCCCTCCCGCGAGCAGGGCGAGCGCTGGTACGCCGCGCGTCGCCGGGCGGTCGACCACGTGCTGGCGGCCGTCGAGGGTTCGCGCTGGGCCGATGACCTGGTGCTGCGCGGCAGCGTGCTGCTGCGCGCCTGGTACGGCGACCTGGCGCGCGAGCCCGGTGACCTGGACTTCGTCGTCCTGTCCGCGATGGACGACCCCGGGGAGATGCTGACCGGCCTCGCCTCGGACGCCGGACGGCTGTCCCGCGGCGACCCGGTCGAGATCGCGGCGGGGGAGGCCGCCGTCAGCGGCATCTGGACCTACGACCGGGTGCCGGGGCAGCGGCTGGTGCTGCCGTGGCGGGCCGAGGGCCTGCCGTCCGGCACCGTGCAGCTCGACTTCGTGTTCGGCGAGCCGCTTCCGGCCGAGCCCGAGCTGACCGAGATCCCGCGCGCCGACGGCGGCGGGCCCGCCGTCCTGAACGCCGCCACCCCCGAGCTGTCGCTGGCCTGGAAGCTGCTGTGGCTGCTGACCGACGCCTACCCGCAGGGCAAGGATCTGTACGACGCCTGGCTGCTGGCCCGCAACTGCCGCCCCTCCTACCGGCTGCTGGCCGAGGTGACCGGGCACTCCGAGGCGCCGGGCCCCGGCGCGCTGACGCTCGGGCGGGTCGCCGGGATCGAGGCGGACTGGCAGGAGTTCCGCAAGGAGTACCCCGGCGTGCGGGGCGAGGCGGAGGACTACGTTCGCGAGCTGGCCAACGCGCTCGCGCCGGTGCTCCCGGAAGGAGAGCCGTGACGGCGTCGGACTGGAACAAGTACAGATGGGGCCCCTGGGAGCCCGACGAGTACCTGCCGCACCACCCGCCCGAACCCGAGGAGGCCCGGAGGCTCGGGCTGCCGCCGACGCTGCGGCCCGTTCCCGGCGCGATGCAGTCGCCGGTGTTCGATCCGGCGATGGTCCCCCACCGCAAGGCGATGCGCGCGGGCGAGCCGCGCTTCCCCTCCCGCGAGCAGGGCGAGCGCTGGTACGCCGCGCGCCGCCGGGCGGTCGCCCACGTGCTGGCGGCCGTCGCGGGTTCGCGCTGGGCCGATGATCTGGTGCTGCGCGGCAGCGTGCTGCTGCGCGCCTGGTACGGCGACCTGGCGCGCGAGCCCGGCGACCTGGACTTCGTGTGCCCCACGGGATGGGACGCCGCCGGTCACGAGACCACGCGGATGATGGAGGGGCTGGCGGCCGCCGCCGAGGAGGTCTCCGGCCGGGACCCCGGCGACCCGGTGAGGCTGTCCGCCGACGGCGCGGTCCACAGCGACATCTGGACCTATGACAAGGTGCCGGGGCGGCGGCTGGTGCTGCCGTGGCGGGCCGAGGGCCTGCCGTCCGGCACCGTGCAGCTCGACTTCGTGTTCGGCGAGCCGCTTCCGGCCGAGCCCGAGCTGACCGAGATCCCGCGCGCCGACGGCGGCCCGCCGATCCTGCTCGACGCCGCCACCCCGGAGCTGTCGCTGGCCTGGAAGCTGCTGTGGCTGCTGACCGACATCTACCCGCAGGGCAAGGATCTGTACGACGCCTGGCTGCTGGCGCGCAACTGCCGCCCCTCCTACGACCTGCTGACGGCCACGCTGGCCGAGGAGTGGGACCACCGCGCCGAGCGTCCGCTGTCGAGAGGGGACATCCTCGGGATCGACGCGGACTGGGACGAGTTCCGCAAGGAGTATCCGGGCGTGCGGGGCGAGGCGGAGGACTACGTCCGCGAGCTGGCCGACGCGCTCGCCCCGGTCCTGCCCGCGTGAAAGGGGACGAGCCCCCCGACCGTGCGTCCGTGCGGTCGGGGGGCCCGTCGTTCGATCTCGGCTGAACCCGGGAGGTGGAAGATCAGCCGAGGCCGTTCCGCATGGCGGTGATGAGCTCACCGCCGGTCGTGTCGCCGCTCAGCTCCCAGAAGAACGACCCGCCCAGGCCCTGGTTCCTGGCGTAGGTCATCTTCCCGCCGATGGTGGAGGGGGTGTCGTAGCTCCACCACTCGGAGCCGCACTTGGCGTAGGCCGTTCCGGCGACGGTCCCGGTGGCCGGGCAGCGGGTCTTGAGGACCTTGTAGTCCTCGATGCCCGCCTCGTAGGTGCCCGGCGCGGGGCCGGTCGCCGAGCCGCCCGGCTCGGTCTGGGTGACGCCCGTCCAGCCGCGGCCGTAGAAGCCGATCCCGAGCAGCAGCTTGCTGGCCGGGATGCCCTTGGACTTGAGCTTCTGGATCGCCTTGTCGGAGTGGAAGCCCGGCGTCGGGATGCCGTTGTAGGAGGTCAGCGGGGAGTGCGGGGCGGTCGGGCCGTTCTTGGCCCAGGCGCCGAAGAAGTCGTAGGTCATCGGCAGGTACCAGTCGACGTACTGGGCCGCGCCCCCGTAGTCCGCCGCGTCGATCTTCCCGCCGTCGGTGCCGTCGGCGGTGATCGCGGCGGTGACCAGGTCGTCGCCGAACTTGGCGCGCAGCGCCTGCATCAGGTTCCGGAACGCCGCCGGACCGCTGGTGTCGCAGGTGAGGCCGCAGGCGTTCGGGTACTCCCAGTCGATGTCGATGCCGTCGAACACGTCGGCCCAGCGCGGGTCCTCGACCAGCTTGTGGCAGGACTCGGCGAACGCGGCCGGGTTGCGGGCGGCCTCGCCGAACCCGCCCGACCAGGTCCACCCGCCGAACGACCAGATCACCTTCAGGTGCGGGTGCTTCTTCTTCAGCTTGCGGAGCTGGTTGAACGACCCGCGCAGCGGCTGGTCCCAGGTGTCGCCGACGCCGTCCACCGACTGGTCGGCGCCGTAGGACTTCTCGTAGTCGGCGAACGCGTCGCCGATGGTGCACTTGCCGCCCTGGACGTTGCCGAACGCGTAGTTGATGTGGGTGAGCTTGGACGCCGAGCCGCTGGTGTCGATGTTCTTGACGTGGTAGTTGCGGCCGTAGACGCCCCAGTTGGCGAAGTAGCCGATCACCTTGTCGCCGCCGGGGCCGGGGCCCTGGCCCTCGTCGGTGGTGACGGAGACGGCGTTGGAGGCGGCCGAGACGTTCCCGGCGGCGTCGCGCGCCTTGACGGTGAACGTGTAGGCGGTCTTGGGGTTCAGCCCGCTGACGGTCGCGCTGGTGCCGGTGGCCGACTCGACCTTGGTGGAGCCCTGGTAGACGTCGTAGCCGGTCACGCCGACGTTGTCGGTGGCGGCGTTCCAGGCCAGGTCGACGCTGGTGGCGGACTTGCCGGTGGAACGCAGGTTGCCCGGCGCGGCCGGGGCCTGGGTGTCGTCGCCCGGCCCGCCGCTGCCGTCGCAGGACCCGCCGTTGACCTTGCAGCCGGTGATCCATCCGGGCCCGGTGCCGCCGAACCCGAAGCTCACCGACGCGCCCGCGGCGACCGCGCCGTTCCAGCCGACGTTGGTGAACGTGTAGTGGTTGCCCGAGGCGGCCTTGGTGGCGTCCCAGGTGGACCCGACCGACGTCCCGGACGGCAGGTCGAACTCGACCTTCCAGCCGTTGATCGTCGCGGTGGTCCCGTTCTTGACGGTGCACCGGCCCTCGAAGCCGGTGCCCCAGTCCGAGGTCTTCGTACAGTTGGCGGTCACCGTTCCCGCCGACACGGCGGCGGGAGCGGCGACCAGGGATCCGGCCGCCACGATGGCCGCCGCTCCGGCGAGCGCTATGACCCGCCGTCCACCCGATCCGGACATGACTCTCCGTTCAGTTCGCGCCCCCGAACCAACAGGAATCTCGGCCCAATTCTTAGGAAAGTTTCCTAAGAATTGCGGCGATCGTAACCGGACGGGCACGGCGCATCAAGGGTCTCGGGACGGCGGATGCGGCGCGCGGAACTGGTCCGTTCCCTGGCCTGGACCGGTATGGCGCGGGCCAGGGAAAATTCACAGCTCCACGGGGTAGGGCAGCGTCAGCTCGTCGGCCGGGACGCCCCGGATGCCCCAGTTGACCGGCGGCATCTCCACGATCGTCAGCTCCAGGTCGTCGGCGTCCAGGCCGAGCGCCGGGCACAGCCGCCGGTAGACCTCCCCGATCAGCGCCCGCTTGGCGTCCTCGCTCCGCCCGGTGAAGCACAGCACCTCGACGATCAGGTACCGCTCACCGCGCCGCGGGCAGATCCAGTCCCGCTCGTCCAGCAGCAGGAACCGGTGGAACCGCTTGTCCTCGGGCAGCCGCCACGCCTCCCGGAGGCAGGCGTGCAGCAGGTCCGACACCTCCCGCTGCCGCCCGTCCCACGCGTCGCGCCGTCCGTAGATCTTGATCTGTGTCATGAGGAGCCACCGAACCATCCCGGGAGGTCCAGCCGCCAGGGGTTCTCGGGGGTGACCTCGCGCAGGGTGGACTCCAGGGCGCGCAGCCGTTCCGCGCCCAGCTCCTCCGCCCAGCGGTCCCGGATCTCGTCGAAGATCCGCGCGGACCGGGCCAGCGCGTCCACCCCGTGCCCGGTGAGCCGGACGACCTTGCGGCGGGCGTCGGCCGGGTCGGCGGCGCGCTCGACGTAGCCGAGCCGCTCCAGGGTCTCCACGAGCTTGCCCGCGGCCTGCTTGGACACCCCGAGCCGCCGCCCCAGCTCCACGGCGGTGGTGCCGGGCCCGATCGCCTGGAACACGAACCCGTACAGCGGTTTCATCCCCGGATGCCCCTGCTCGGCCAGCCGCGCGTACGTCTCGTCGATGATCGTGCGGAACGCCAGCAGCAGCCGCAGCGGCAGCTCGAATCCGGGAACGTCACTTGACATGAAAGACAACCTCGTTGACTATATAGACAACCACGTTGACCAATCGTAGCGAGGACCGCCCATGCCCGTCATCCACCACGCCGACGCCCGCCGCACCGAGACCCCGAACGGCGTCATGACCACCTTCGCCTCACCCGCCCAGGGCGGCACCGGCATCGTGCTGTGCCGCTCGGCCCTGCACCCCGACGCCGAGGGCCCGCTCCACGTCGCCGACGCCGAGCAGATCTGGACCGTCGTGGCCGGCGGCGGCGACGTCGAGGTGGACGGCGACCGCCGGCCGATCGCCGAGGGCGACACCGTCGTGCTGCGCGCCGGCCGCCCGCGCCGGTTCCTGGCGGGCCCCGGCGGGCTGACCGCCGTCGTCGCGGGCCCCGCCGGGACCAAGGTCGCGGTCGTCGACCGCTCCACGCTCTCCGACGCCTGCGACCTGGCCCCCAGGGAGGGCGAACGCCTCACCCCGCCCTGGTTCCTCTGATGGGCCGCCCGGCGGCGGCGCGCGGGCCCGCGCCGCCGCCCGTCAGGCCCCCAGGTAGGCCAGGACGGCCAGCACCCGCCGGTTGTCGTCCTCCGAGGGCGGCAACCCCAGCTTCGTGAAGATGTTGTTGGTGTGCTTGCTGATCGCCTTCTCGGTGATGAAGAGCTGGGCGGCGATGGCGGCGTTGGAACGGCCCTCCGCCATCAGCCCCAGCACCTCCCGCTCCCGGGGGGTCAGCATCTGCAGCGGCTCCTCGCGCGCCCGCCGGGTCAGCAGCTGCGCCACCACGTCGGGGTCCAGCGCCGTCCCGCCCGCGGCCACCCGCCGCACCGCGTCCACGAACTGGCTCACGTCCGACACCCGGTCCTTCAGCAGGTAGCCGATCCCGCCCGAGGAGTCCGACAGCAGCTCGCGCGCGTACAACTGCTCGACGTGCTGCGACAGCACCAGGATCGGCAGCCCCGGGATCTCCCGGCGCGCCTCCAGCGCCGCCCGCAGCCCCTCGTCGGTGAACGTCGGCGGCAGCCGCACGTCCACCACCGCCACGTCCGGCCGCTGGTTCACCAGCGCGCGCACCAGCGACGGACCGTTGTCCACCGCCTCGACCACCTCGAAGCCGAACGCCTCCAGCAGGCGGATCAACCCGTCCCGCAGCAGGGCTAGATCTTCGGCGATGACGACGCGCACGGCAGCTCCATGGTCACGATGGTGGGCCCGCCCGGAGGGCTGGTGACCGCCATCGTCCCATCGAAGGCGGCCAGCCGCCGTTCGATACCGCGCATTCCGGACCCGGCCGCCGGGTCCGCGCCGCCGGTCCCGTCATCCCCGACGATCATCAGCAGGCGGCCCCGGTCGTGCTCGATCTGGATCCAGGCGCGCCGGGCGTCGCTGTGCTTGACCACGTTGGCCAGCATCTCGGCGACCGCGAAGTAGGCCGCCGTCTCCACCGGGGCCTCCGCCCGCCCCGGAAGGTCGATCCGCACGTCCACCGGCAGCGGCAACGACAGCGCCAGCGCCCGCACCGCCCCGTCCAGGCCCCGTTCGGCCAGCACCGGCGGGTGGATGCCGCGCACCAGGTAGCGCAGCTCGGTGAGCGCCTGCCCGCTGGCCGAACGCGCCTCGGCCAGCAGCGTGGCGGCCGTCTCCGGGTCGTGCTTCATGAGCTCCTCGGCCAGCCCGATGTTCATGCTGAGCGCCACCAGCCGGGCCTGCGCGCCGTCGTGCAGGTCGCGCTCGATGCGGCGCAGCTCGGCGGCCGAGGCGTCCACGGTCTGCGCCCGGGTCTCGGTCAGCTCGCGGACCCGCTCGGCCAGCGCCCCGCGCGTGGGGGCCAGCAGCGAACGGTTGACCAGCGCGTGCGCCCGGACCAGCGCCGGCCCGTACCGCAGCCCCGCCACCGCCATCACCGGCCCCAGCACCAGGCAGCCGGCGATCCCGGCCAGGCCCCAGTCGTCCAGCGGCCAGAACGGCCCCCACCCGTAGAAGATGACCTGTCCCAGCCACGGCGCGACCAGCACGCCCTCCACCCCGTACACCACCAGCATGGCGGGCAGCAGCCCCAGCAGCAGGCCGACCGGGATGTTCACCAGCAGCCACAGCAGGTCCCGCCAGGTCGCCGGGTCGCGCAGCAGCCAGCCCAGCCGCCGCAGCGGGTTGGAGGTGACGGGCTCGGGACGGTAGGGGAGCGGCACCGACACGCCCGACCACTCGGCGGCCCACGCGCGCTGCTGGTTCGCCAGCATCCGCACCGCCAGCAGGACCGCCGGCGCCAGGATCATCCCGACGCCTATCGGGATCAACGCCAGCGACACGATCGACAGCACCAGCAGCGGGATGCCCGCGGCCAGGGCCAGCACCGCCTGTATCAATCCCCGCAGCGACGCTAGCGTCCCGAGCCTGACCAGCTCCGTCCCGCCGTCGTCCCCCGCGCCCCGTCCGTTCGCCGCGCCCCGTCCGTTCGCCACGGCCGCCTCCACCGGTTCGTTCACATCCCCGATTGTGGTCGATCCGGACGTTCCGAACAGGGGAGCCAGCACCACCATCCGGACCGGACGGCGCGACAAGCGCCGCCGCATCCTGGACAATGCACGGGCGACATCCAGGGGAGAAAGCGAATCGAACTCGTGACAGCGACCATCCACCACACCGCCGGCGACCAGGGCGCGGACGGCCCCGCGCCGATCACCCAGCGGATCGCCGAGGAACTCGGCGTCCGCGAGGGCCAGGTCCGCGTCGCGGTGGACCTGCTCGACGGCGGCGCGACCGTCCCGTTCATCGCCCGCTACCGCAAGGAGGCCACCGGCGCGCTCGACGACACGCAGCTGCGCAACCTGGAGGAGCGCCTGCGCTACCTGCGGGAACTGGACGAGCGCCGGAGCGCGATCCTGGAGTCGGTCGAGTCCCAGGGCAAGCTGACCGACGAGCTGCGCGGGCAGATCATGGCGGCCGACTCCAAGGCCCGCCTGGAGGACATCTACCTGCCCTACAAGCCCAAGCGGCGCACCAAGGCGCAGATCGCCCGCGAGGCCGGCCTCGAACCCCTCGCCGACCTGCTGCTGAACGACCCGTCGCACGACCCGCGGCAGGCCGCCGCCGGGTACGTGGACGCCGACCGGGGCGTGGCCGACGAGACCGCCGCGCTGGAGGGCGCCCGCGCGATCCTGGTGGAACGGTTCGCCGAGGACGCCGACCTGATCGGCGCGCTGCGCGAGCAGATGTGGGAACGCGGCCGCGTGGTCTCCCGGGTCCGCGAGGGCAAGCAGGAGGCGGGCGCGAAGTTCGCCGACTACTTCGAGTTCGCCGAGCCGTTCGCCAAGCTGCCCTCGCACCGCATCCTGGCGCTGTTCCGGGGCGAGAAGGAGGAGGTCCTCGACCTCGACCTGTCGCCGGAGCCGGACGACGAGGCCGCCGAGCCGGGCACCCGCAGCGCCTACGAGGCCGAGATCGCCCGCCGCTTCGGCATCACCGACCAGGGGCGGCCCGCCGACCGGTGGCTGAACGACGCCGTCCGCTGGGCCTGGCGCACCCGCATCCTCGTCCACCTGGGCATCGACCTGCGCACCCGGCTGCGCACCGAGGCCGAGGACGAGGCCGTCCGGGTGTTCGCCGCCAACCTGCGCGACCTGCTGCTGGCCGCGCCCGCCGGGACCCGCGCCACCATGGGCCTGGACCCGGGCCTGCGCACCGGCGTGAAGGTCGCGGTCGTGGACGGCACCGGCAAGGTCGTCGCCACCGACACGATCTACCCGCACGAGCCGCGCCGCCGCTGGGACGAGTCGATCGCGACCCTGGCCCGGCTGGCCGGGGCGCATAACGTCGACCTCGTCGCGATCGGCAACGGCACCGCCTCCCGCGAGACCGACAAGCTCGCCGCCGACCTGATCGCCCGCCACCCCGAGCTGAAGCTCACCAAGGTCATGGTCAGCGAGGCGGGCGCGTCGGTCTACTCCGCCTCCGCCTACGCGGCCCGCGAGCTGCCCGGCCTGGACGTGTCGCTGCGCGGCGCGGTCTCCATCGCCCGCCGCCTCCAGGACCCGCTGGCCGAGCTCGTCAAGATCGACCCCAAGTCCATCGGCGTCGGCCAGTACCAGCACGACATCTCCGAGGTGAAGCTGTCGCGCTCGCTGGACGCCGTGGTCGAGGACTGCGTGAACGGCGTCGGCGTGGACGTCAACACCGCCTCGGTCCCGCTGCTGACCCGCGTGTCGGGCATCAGCGAGGGCCTGGCCGAGAACATCGTGGGGCACCGCGACGCCAACGGCCCGTTCCGGAACCGCGCCGGGCTGCGGGAGGTGCCGCGCCTCGGCCCGAAGGCGTTCGAGCAGTGCGCGGGCTTCCTGCGCATCCCCGGCGGCGACGACCCGCTCGACGCCTCCAGCGTCCACCCCGAGTCCTACCCGGTGGTGCACCGCATCCTGGAGGCCGCCGGGACCGACATCAAGGGCCTGATCGGCAACTCCGCGGCGCTGCGCTCGCTGCGGCCCGACCGGTTCGTCGACGACACCTTCGGCCTGCCGACCGTCACCGACATCCTCGCCGAGCTGGAGAAGCCGGGCCGCGACCCGCGCCCGGCGTTCCGGACGGCGGCGTTCAAGGACGGCGTGGACACCCTCGCCGACCTGGAGCCGGGGATGCTGCTGGAGGGCGTGGTCACGAACGTGGCGGCGTTCGGCGCGTTCGTGGACGTCGGCGTCCACCAGGACGGCCTGGTCCACATCTCCGCGATGTCGGACAAGTTCGTGTCCGATCCGCGCGACGTCGTCAAGCCCGGCGACATCGTGCGCGTGAAGGTCCTGGACGTGGACCTGCCGCGCAAGCGCATCTCCCTGACCCTGCGCCTGAACGACGAGCCCGAGCGCAAGGGCGGCGACGACCGCCAGCAGCGCGGCGGCCAGGGCGAGGGACAGGGCGGACGCGGCCAGGGCGGACGCGGCGGCCAGGGCCGGCGGGGCCAGGGCGGACGCGGTCAGGGCAACCGGGGCCAGGACAACCGCGGTCAGGACAACCGGGGCCGGGGCGGCGACGCCCCGGCGGGCAACAGCGCCATGGCCGACGCCCTGCGCCGCGCGGGCCTGGACAAGGGCCTGCCGCGCCAGCAGGACCGCCGCCGCTGACCCGTCCCGCGACGGACCCGGACGCGGGCCCTCCCCCTCGGGAGGGCCCGCGTCCGGGTCCGGGGACGCCCCGCGGGTCCGCTCAGCCGCGGATGTCGCGCGGACGCGCGGGAGGGGAACCCTCGCCCGGCGGCCACGGGCCGGGCTGCGGCGGACGCGGCCGGGGCAGCGGCGGGACGTCGAACGGCGTCGGCGCCGACACCGGCCCGTACGGGGCGGGCGGAGCGCCGGAGGCGCCGGGGGCGTCCGCGCGCGGCCCGCCGAACGGGTCCTGCGCGGGCGGGACCTCCTCCACCGGCGGCGTCGCGGGGGCCTTCACCGGGCGGTGCCGGGGGAACTGGAGCACCGCCACCGCGGCCAGCGCCAGCGCGCCCGCCCGCAGCGCCCCGTGCTCCAGGTCCGACGGCCACGGCTCGCCGTACAGGAACGTCCCCATCAGCAGCAGGTAGGTCTTGGCGCTGACCGTCATCACCGCGGCCACGATCGTCACCCGGCAGCGCTGGAACGCCGCCACCATGATCCCGAAGCCGAGCGCCGCCGCGAGCACCGTCACGTACGGGTACGGCGTGGCCGCGATGCCCGTCCCGTCCGCCGACGAGCCGCTCCACCCCTTGATCGCAAGCTCGGCCGTGCCCACCGGGAACCCCGAGGCCAGCCCGTAGGCGATCCCGGTGACCGGCCGGGCGTGCCGCCCGTCGGGCCGGTGGTCCCCGAACACCATGATCAGCAGCGGTACGAGCACGGCCGGCAGCACCACCACCGCCAGCTTCCACGCCGGCGCGTCCGCCGCCCGCGCCGCCGGCGGGTTGCCGGTGGAGGCCACCAGCAGCAGGATCGCCGCGCCGATCAGCACCAGGCTGAGCCACTCGCGCGGGGTGAGCCGATCACCGAAGAACACCATGGCGATCAGCAGCAGCGGTACCACGCCCGACATGAAGATCGGTACCGCGACGCCCAGGGACAGCTCCCGCAGCGCCAGGATCTGGAGGCTGAGCCCGCCCAGCACCAGCGCCAGGGCCACCAGGAACACCCAGCTGGTCAGGATCGTCCATGTCATGTGCAGGATGCGGTTGCCGCGCAGCGGTTCCATCCGGTCCGCCGCCAGCTTGAACACGGCGAACCCGAGGTAGTACAGCGCGGTAGCACCGAATGCGGCGACTATCCCGTTCATCCCGGAAGAGTATGGATGTAACGCGTGCGTCATGTCACACCCCCGGCCGTTTCCGGCGTTCTCGTGACTCCCCTGTAACGCGTCCGGACGGCCCGTAACGGCCCGGCCGCCGCGATCGGGCCGTATTCTCGTGTTCCGGTGTCCGCAGCGACCGCTCGGACCCCATAGACTTGGCGCGCAGAGGCGCGGAGCCGGTTGTTCGGCGTGCCCGCGCCACCTACGAGCCTGAGGACCGGCTGGCTGAGATACGCGTCGAACGCCGCGGCCGAGACAGCGCCTGATCAAGGAGACCTACCCCAGTGAAGACCGATGTCGAGGAGCTGACCCCGACCCGGGTCAAGCTCACCGTCGAGGTTCCGTTCGACGAGCTCAAGCCGAACCTCGACAAGGCGTACAAGGAGATCTCGCAGCAGGTGCGGATCAAGGGCTTCCGTCCCGGCAAGGTGCCCGCGCCGCTGATCGACAAGTACGTCGGCCGGGGTGCGGTGCTCCAGGAGGCCGTCAACGACGCCCTGCCCGAGCTCTACGGCCGCGCCGTCGAGGAGACCGAGATCTTCGTGCTCGGCCAGCCCGAGGTCGAGGTCACCGAGCTGCAGGACGGTGACAAGTTCGCGTTCACCGCCGAGGTGGACATCCGGCCCAAGTTCGAGGTGCCCGAGTACGACGGCCTGGAGGTCGTCGTGGACACCGCCGAGGTCACCGACGAGCAGGTCGAGGAGACCCTGGGCAACCTGCGCGAGCGCTTCGCCTCGCTGACCACCGTCGAGCGCGAGGCCCAGGACGGCGACTTCGCCACCATCGACCTGGCCGCCAGGATCGACGGTGAGGAGATCGCGGACGCGACCACCACCGGCTACTCCTACGAGGTCGGCTCCAAGTCCTCCATCGAGGGCCTGGACGACGCCCTGGTCGGCATGAAGGCCGGCGAGAGCAAGACCTTCACCAGCAAGCTGGCCGGCGGCGAGCACGCGGGCGAGGACGCCGAGATCACCGTCACCGTCCAGTCCGTCAAGGTCAAGGACCTGCCCGCGGCCGACGACGAGTTCGCCCAGATGGCCTCGGAGTTCGACACCGTCGACGAGCTGCGCGAGGACGTCCGCACGCGGCTGGGCCGCCAGGTCAGGCTCCAGCAGCTGTCGGACGCCCGGGACAAGGCCCTGGAGGCCCTCCTGGAGAAGGTCGACATCCCGCTGCCGGAGAAGGTCGTCGAGGAGGAGATCTCCCGCCGCAACCAGCAGCTGGAGCAGCAGCTGGCGATGGCCGGGATGACCAAGGAGCAGTACCTCGCCGACGAGGAGAAGGACGAGGAGGCCTTCGAGCAGGAGGTCGCCGACGCCGCCCGCCTCGCGGTCAAGGGCGGCTTCGTCCTCGACCAGCTCGCCGTCCAGGAGGAGCTGGGCGTCGAGAACGAGGAGCTCAGCGAGTACGTGGTCACCCAGGCCATGCAGATGGGCGTCGCCCCGCAGCAGCTCGCCCAGTACCTCACCGAGAACAACCAGCTCCCGGCCATCGTGTCGGAGGTGCTGCGGAACAAGGCCCTCAACCTGATCGTCGAGCACGTCACGATCAAGGACGAGGCCGGCAACGAGATCGACGCCGAGGCCGTCCGCCGCGAGCTGAACGGTGAGACGGGCGAGACCGTCGAGGCCGCCGCCGAGGACGCCGTCGAGGAGGCGCAGGAGATCGCCGACGCCGCCGCCGACGCCGCCGACGCGGACGAGGCCGACGCGAAGGCCGCCCAGGAGGCCAACGCGCAGGCCGACGCCGCCGCCGACGCCGAGGACAAGGCCGAGGGCGTCGAGGGCAAGAAGGACGCCTGAGCCGGTTCCCGTGCATGCGGGACAAAACAGGGACGTTCGTGGTGGCCGAAGCCACGCGCGCGTAAAGAACACCCCGTACCGGGACCCGGTACGGGGTGTTCCCGTTTCCGGAATCTTGATGCTCGGATACGCCCCCAGCGAAAAGCCGCCCCCGCGGGCTTAAGCGGGCGGCCCAGCGCGTTAATGTCCAATCATCCGTACCGATTAAAGGACCGGAGGAACACCCGGTGAGCATGCCTCCGACTTTCAGCGAGTCGTCGCAGGTCCACGCGCGGGTCGCCGAGGCGCCCCTGCTGCCCGTGGCCGAGCAGCTCTTCCAGCGACTGCTGCGGCAGCGGATCGTCGTCCTCGGCCAGCAGGTCGACGACGACATCGCCAACCGCATCTGCGCCGAGCTGCTGCTGCTGTCCGCCGAGGACGGCCGGCGCGACATCACGCTCTACATCAACTCGCCCGGTGGCTCGGTCACCGCCGGCATGGCGATCTACGACGTCATGCAGTACGTGCCCAACGACATCGTGACGGTCGGCATGGGCCTGGCCGCCTCGATGGGCCAGTTCCTGCTGTGCGCGGGCACCGAGGGCAAGCGGTACGCCCTGCCGCACGCCCGGATCATGATGCACCAGCCGTCCGGCGGCATCGGCGGCACGGCCTCCGACATCAAGATCCAGGCCGAGCAGATGCTGTACGTGAAGAAGACGCTCGCCGAGCGGATCGCCTTCCACACCGGCCAGACGGTCGACCAGATCGAGAGGGACTCCGACCGGGACCGCTGGTTCACCGCCGCCGAGGCCAAGGACTACGGCTTCGTCGACCACGTGGTGGAGAGCGCCAACCAGGTGCCCTCCGAGGGCCCCGTCTCCTGACGACCTGAGACTCATCATTCGGAGGCACAGCAAGTGAGCGACCTGTTCCGGCCCCAGATCCAGACGGGCGTCCCCGGACACGGCACCGGCTTCGGCCCGGGCCCGGCGCCGGTGGACAACCGCTACATCATCCCCTCCTTCGTCGAGCGCACCACGTACGGCGTCAAGGAGATGAACCCGTACAACAAGCTCTTCGAAGAGCGGATCATCTTCCTCGGCGTGCAGATCGACGACGCGTCGGCCAACGACGTGATGGCCCAGCTCATCACGTTGGAGTCGATCGACCCCGACCGCGACATCAGCATCTACATCAACTCGCCCGGCGGTTCGTTCACCGCCATGACGGCGATCTACGACACGATGCAGTTCGTCAAGCCCGACATCCAGACCGTCTGCATCGGCCAGGCCGCCTCGGCCGCCGCCGTGCTGCTGGCGGCCGGGACGCCGGGCAAGCGCGCCGCCCTGCCCAACTCGCGGATCCTGATCCACCAGCCCGCGACCGAGGGCACCTACGGGCAGTCCTCCGACATCGAGATCCAGGCCCGCGAGATCATGCGGATCCGCGAGCTCCTGGAGGACATCCTGGCCAAGCACAGCGGCAAGGCCATCGAGGAAGTGCGCCACGACATCGAGCGTGACAAGATCCTGACGGCGGACGAGGCCAAGACCTACGGCCTCATCGACGACGTCTTCGTGAGCAGGAAGCGTCAAGCCGAGGTAGTGTCGTCCTGAGGCGACGGCCTCGGTGACGCATCCAGACGCGGAAGCCCCCCCGCCCGGTCGCCACACTTCCGGGCGAGGGGCTTACCAACTCCCTCGGAGGCGGTAACGTCGAGTCCGACACGTTTTCTCCGCGCGAGCGGAGGTGGTCCGACGGAGCCTTCGGGACGTAACCGAGCCGCACCGCGACCCTTTGAGGCGAGCGGCCCCACGAAAAGGAGACAGTTGGGTGGCACGCATCGGCGACGGTGGTGACCTGCTCAAGTGCTCGTTCTGCGGGAAGAGCCAGAAGCAGGTCAAGAAGCTCATCGCGGGACCGGGCGTGTACATCTGCGACGAGTGCATCGATCTCTGCAACGAGATCATCGAGGAGGAGCTCTCCGAGACCTCCGACCTCAAGTGGGACAGCCTGCCCAAGCCGCGGGAGATCTACGAGTTCCTGGACTCCTACGTCATCGGGCAGGAGACGGCGAAGAAGGCCCTTTCGGTCGCCGTCTACAACCACTACAAGCGCATCCAGTCCAGTGACACCGGGCGGGAGGACGCGGTCGAGCTGACCAAGTCCAACATCCTGCTGCTGGGCCCCACCGGATCAGGGAAGACGCTGCTCGCGCAGACGCTCGCGAAACTCCTCAACGTCCCGTTCGCGATCGCGGACGCCACGGCGCTGACGGAGGCCGGATACGTTGGCGAGGATGTCGAGAACATCCTCCTGAAGCTGATCCAGGCGGCCGACTACGACGTCAAGAAGGCCGAGACCGGGATCATCTACATCGACGAGGTCGACAAGATCGCTCGCAAGAGCGAGAACCCGTCGATCACGCGGGACGTCTCGGGCGAGGGCGTCCAGCAGGCCCTGCTGAAGATCCTGGAGGGGACCACCGCGAGCGTGCCGCCGCAGGGCGGGCGCAAGCACCCCCACCAGGAGTTCATCCAGATCGACACCACCAACGTGCTGTTCATCTGCGGTGGCGCGTTCGCGGGCCTGGAGAAGATCGTCGAGTCCCGGGTGGGCAAGCAGGGGATGGGCTTCGGCGCGGTGATCCGCTCCAAGACCGACTTCGACGAGTCCGCCAACGTGCTGGCCGACGTGATGCCCGAGGACCTGCTGAAGTTCGGCATGATCCCCGAGTTCATCGGCCGCCTTCCCGTGATCACCAGCGTGCACAACCTGGACCGCGAGGCTCTGATCAACATCCTCACGGAGCCGAAGAACGCGCTGGTCAAGCAGTACCACCGGCTGTTCGAGCTGGACGGGGTGGACCTGGAGTTCACCGACGACGCCCTGGAGGCGATCGCGGACCAGGCCATCCTGCGTGGCACCGGCGCCCGCGGACTGCGCGCGATCATGGAGGAGGTCCTGCTCTCGGTGATGTACGAGGTGCCGTCGCGGCAGGACGTCGCCCGCGTGGTGATCACCCGGGAGGCGGTGCTGGAGCACGTCAACCCGACGCTGGTCCCGCGCGAGCGGACCAAGCGGGAGCCCCGGGAGAAGAGCGCCTAGCGCCTGAGCTTTCATGCCGGAGCCCCGGCGGCCCTTCGGGCCGTGGGGGCTTTCGGTTCTTCGGGGCGGGGGCCGTGCTCGCCTGGAGCCCGCCCGCCCCCTCTCTCGTGCGCCGCCGGGTTCGTGGGTCAGGTCGCGGTCTTCGACTCGCCCAGGCCCGCCTCCCTGGCCAGGACTATGGCCTGGGCCCGGTCGGCCACGTGGAGCTTCATGAAGATGTTGGAGACGTGGTTGCGGACCGTCTTCTGGCTCAGGAACAGGGCGGCGGCGATCTCGCTGTTGCTGCGGCCCTGGGCGATCAGCTCCAGGACCTCGCGTTCCCGCTCGGTGAGCTGGGGGAACGCCGCCTGGCGCGGGTCGGGCATGTCGGTGAAGTAGGTCAGCACGCGGCGGGCGATCTCGGGGCCGTAGATCGCCTCGCCCGCCGCCACGGCGCGGACGGCCCGCGCGATCTCCTCGGCGCCCGACTCCTTGAGCAGGTAGCCGCGCGCCCCGGCGCGCATGGCCGCGAACACCGAGTCGTCGTCGCGGAACATCGTCAGCACCAGCACGCCGATCCGGGGGCTGGCGCGGGTGAGGGTGCGGGTGGCCTCGATGCCGTTGCCGCCGGGCATGTGCAGGTCCATCACGACCACGTCGGGCTGGAGCTCGGCGGCCATCCGGACGGCGTCGGGGCCGCACTCGGCCTCGCCGACCACCTCGATCCCGCCGAGCGCGTGGAGCAGCCCCTTCAGCCCCTCCCGGAAGACCGGGTGGTCATCGGTGATCAGGACCCGGATGCCGTCTTTTTCCATTGACCCGCCCGTTCTCGCCGTTGGAAGGCCGATGGTAGCCCGGCGCGGACGCCGGGAGGCGCGCCGAGACGACGACGCCGCCCCCCGGCCGTGAGGCGATCATGAAGTCGCCGCCGACCTCGGCGGCCCACTCGCGCATCGCGGGCAGGCCCCGGCCCGTCCGGCGCGTCTCGGGCAGCCCGACGCCGGAGTCGGCGACCGTCAGGCGCAGGTCCCCGTCGCGGCTCAGCAGGATGGACGCGGCGCGGGCGCGCGAGTGCCGCCGGATGTTGGCGACCGCCTCGGCGGCGATCCGGTAGGCCGCGACCTCCACGGCGGCGGGCAGGTTCTCGGGAGGGCCGTCGAAGCGCACGTCGACGCGTTCGCAGCAGTCGTTCGCCAGCGCCTCGATCGCCCCGACCAGGCCCAGGTCGTCCAGGGCGGGCGGGCGCAGGCCGTGCGCCATCTCGCGGATCTCCCCGACGGCGACGGCGAGCCGGTCGCGCAGGTCGGTCAGAACGGGATCGAGGCGCTGTGGGTCGTCGGCCAGGGTGAGCCGGGCGGCGTCCAGGGAGTGCGCCAGCCCGGCGAGCGTGGGGCCGAGACCGTCGTGCAGGTCGTGCCGGAGGCGGCGGCGTTCCTCCTCGCGGGCGGCCAGGATGCGTTCCCGGGACCGCTGCAGGTGGGCGGTGCGCCGCACCAGCGGCCCGAAGCCGGTCAGCCGGGCCACCGCCGCCCCGGCGGCGAACGCGCCCGCCAGCCCGGCGGCGCGCGTCAGTCCCGCTCGCATCCCGGCTCCCTCCCCACCCGTCTCCGTGGATCTCCAGGATGGCGGGTGGGGCGACCCGAGGTCAGGTGACCGGTGTCCCGGCCCGGGCGGGAACTACTTCTCCCGCTCGATCTCGGAGCGGAACAGGCGCATGGTGACCGCGGCGCTCGTGGTCGACTCGCTGGTCGTGGTCGGCACGATCACGCCGAACGTGCTGGAGGTCGCCCACGCGCACTGCACCAGCGAGACCGCGCCGCTGCTGACCCGGCCGCAGGCCGCCTCGCCGCCGTGCGTCCCGGGGGCGACGTCGATCACCAGGCTGCCGCCGCGGCTGCCGGCCTCCTTGAACCCCTTGATGAACGACTCGGGGTCGCCGATGTCGCCGGTGCCGCCGACGAACACCACGCCGGCGGGCAGCACGGTCGAGCTGGTGCCGCCGGAATTCTTCTTGTAGAACGCGGTGACGAAGTCGTCGATCTTGCCCTTGGCGGCCGACCGCATCTGCGACTGGATCCCGCTCATCTGGCTGCTCATGCGGGACTCCATGGCGGAGTCGCGGGTGTGGCCGAGGACCGTCGTCGGTGGGCTGATCGTGTACTCCTTGCCGCCGCTCAGCGCGACGAACGCGACCACGACCACCACCAGCAGCACCAGCGCGCCCGCGCCCAGGCCGATGACCAGCCCGGCGCTGGACCTGCGGTGCGGCGGGGGACCGAAGGGCCCGGGGGCTCCGGGCGGGCCGTAGGGGCCGGGCGGCGGCGGGCCGTAGGGACCACCCGGTCCGGGCGGTCCGGGCGGGCCGGGCGGGGGGCCGTAACCCCCGGGGCCCGGGGGCATGCCCCCGCCGGGCGGGGGAGGCGGAGAGTTCCAGCCGCTCATGTCAACTCCTCGTTCGGCCCGGCGGGCTCACGGAGGCGAGGCCGGAGGGGACAGCCGGGACGGTCGTTTATTCGCTGCTATGAACTGTGCCGTATCGGGGCACAGTACGCATGCACGTTATCCGCACCGGTCCCGCACCTCCTACCGGCCCGCGCCCCGTACAATTCGGGTCCGTGACAACGCCCAGCAATGAGCGCGGCACGGTTGCCGCCGAAGTCGATCTGCCCACCCAGTACCAACCCGCGGACGTGGAGGGCCGACTTTACGAACGCTGGGTATCGGAGGGCCTGTTCGCCGCCGACGCCGAGCGTGACCCGAGCCGTCCGGCCTACTCCATCGTCATCCCGCCCCCGAACGTCACCGGCTCCCTGCACATGGGCCACGCCCTGGACCACTCCATCCAGGACGCGCTGATCCGGCGCCGCCGCATGCAGGGCCACGAGACGGTGTGGGTGCCCGGCATGGACCACGCCGGCATCGCCACCCAGAACGTCGTGGAGCGCGAGCTGGCCAAGGAGGGCCTGTCCCGCCACGACCTGGGCCGCGAGGCGTTCGTCGAGCGCGTCTGGAAGTGGAAGGGCGAGTCCGGCGGGCGCATCCTCGGCCAGATGCGGCGGCTGGGCGACAGCGTGGACTGGGCGCGCGAGGCGTTCACCATGGACGAGCGGCGCGCCCGCGCCGTCCGGACGATCTTCAAGCGACTGTTCGACGACGGCCTGATCTACCGCGCCGAGCGCATCATCAACTGGTGCCCGCGCTGCCTGACCGCGCTGTCCGACATCGAGGTCGAGCACTCCGAGCGGGAGGGCGAGCTCGTCTCGATCCGCTACAGCGACGAGATCGTGGTCGCCACGACGCGCGCGGAGACGATGCTCGGCGACACCGCCGTGGCCGTCCACCCCGAGGACGAGCGGTACCGGCACCTGGTCGGCACCGAGGTCGAGCTGCCGCTGACCGGCCGCCGGATCCCGATCGTGGCCGACGAGCACGTGGACCCGGCGTTCGGCACCGGCTGCGTCAAGGTCACCCCGGCGCACGACCCCAACGACTTCGAGATCGGCCGCCGCCACGACCTGCCGTCGGTCACGGTGATGGACGAGCGCGGCGTGATCACCGCGCACGGGCCGTTCCAGGGACTGGACCGGTTCGAGGCCCGGCCCGCCGTGGTCGCCGCGCTGCGCGAGCAGGGCCGGATCGTCAAGGAGGTCCGCCCCTACGAGCACGCGGTCGGCCACTGCCAGCGCTGCTCCACCGTCGTCGAGCCGCGCGTGTCGCTCCAGTGGTTCGTCAAGGTCGCCCCGCTGGCCAAGGCCGCCGGGGACGCCGTCCGCGACGGCCGCGTCGAGATCCACCCGCCGGAGATGGCCCCGCGCTACTTCGAGTGGGTCGACAACATGCACGACTGGTGCATCAGCCGCCAGCTGTGGTGGGGCCACCGCATCCCCGTCTGGTACGGGCCGGACGGCGAGACCGTCTGCCCCGGCCCGGACGAGGAGCCCCCGGCCGGGTGGACGCAGGACAGCGACGTGCTCGACACGTGGTTCTCCTCGGCGCTGTGGCCGTTCTCCACCCTCGGCTGGCCCGACGACACGCCCGACCTGCGGCGCTTCTACCCGACCTCGGCGCTGGTCACCGGCTACGACATCCTGTTCTTCTGGGTCGCCCGGATGATGATGTTCGGGCTGTACGCGATGGACGGGGCCGAGCCGTTCAAGCAGATCGTGCTGCACGGCATGGTCCGCGACCAGCACGGCAAGAAGATGTCCAAGTCGTTCGGCAACGTCGTCGACCCGCTGGACTGGATCGACCGCTACGGCGCCGACGCCACCCGCTTCACGCTGCTGCGCGGCGCCAACCCCGGCGGCGACGTGCCGGTCGCCGAGGAGTGGGCGCAGGGCTCGCGGAACTTCTGCAACAAGCTGTTCAACGCCGCCCGCTTCGCCCTGCTGAACGGCGCGCACGTGAACGGCGACCTGCCCGACGAGGTCACCACCGTGGACGCCTGGATCCTGTCCCGGCTCCAGCAGGTGACCGCCGAGGTGGACGCGCTCCTGGAGGGCTTCGAGTTCGCCAAGGCGTGCGAGGCGCTGTACCACTTCGCCTGGGACGAGGTCTGCGACTGGTACGTCGAGCTGTCCAAGGTCCAGCTGAACGACGAGCGCGCCGAGGCCACCCGCCGCGTGCTGGGCGAGGTGCTGGACAAGCTGCTGCGGCTGCTGCACCCGGTGATCCCGTTCGTCACCGAGGAGCTGTGGACGACGCTGACCGGCCGGGACACGATCGTCACCGCCGCGTGGCCGGCCGCCGACCCGCAGTGGGAGGACAAGGAGTCCGAGGCGCTGATCGAGTCGTTGCAGCGGCTGGTCACCGAGGTCCGCCGGTTCCGCGCCGACCAGGGCCTGAAGGCCGGGCAGAAGGTCGCCGCCGTCCTGGAGTGGGGCGACTCGCCGCTGGCCGCCCACGAGGAGGGCGTGCGCTCCCTGCTGCGCCTGACCGCGCCGGAGGAGGGCTTCAGCGCCACCGCCTCCCTGCCGGTCGAGGGCGCGGTCGTCCGCCTGGACACCGCCGGGGCCATCGACGTGGCCGCCGAGCGCAAGCGGCTGGAGAAGGACCTGGCCGCCGCGCGCAAGGAGGTCGAGCAGATGGGCCGGAAGCTGTCCAACGAGGCGTTCATGGCCAAGGCCCCCGAGGCGGTGGTGGAGAAGAACCGCGCCCGCCTGGCCCAGGCCGAGGCCGACATCGCACGCATCCAGGGCCAGCTCGCGGCGCTGCCGTCCGCCTGACCCGCGGTTTCGGAGGGGCGGGTCCGGACGGCCGGGCCCGCCCCTTCCGCGTCCCGTCAGATCTCGCGGACGGGCCGGGCGGGGTTGCCGACGGCGACGACGTTGGCGGGGACGTCCCTGGTGACGACCGCGCCCGCGCCGATGACGGAGTCGCCGCCGATCGTCACGCCGGGGCACACGATCGCGCCGCCGCCGAGCCAGACGTTGTCGCCGATGGTGATGGGGAGCGCGGCCTCCAGCTTGTCCCGCCTCGGCCCCGGCTCCACGGGGTGGGTGGGGGTGAGCAGCTGGACGTTGGGGCCGATCTGGCAGTCCTCCCCGATGGTGATCCGCGCGACGTCCAGCGCGGTCAGGTGGTAGTTGACGAAGGTGCGGGCCCCGATGGAGATGTTGGTGCCGTAGTCGACGTACAGCGGCGGCCGCACCTCGACGCCCTCGCCGACCGAGCCGAGCAGCTCGGCCAGGATCGCCCCGGCGGCGCCGGCGTCCTCGGAGTAGAGGGCCTGGTAGCGGGCGGCCAGGCGCATCGCGTGCCGCTGCCGCCGGTCGATCTCCGGGTCGTCGGCGATGTAGAGGTCGCCCGCGAGCATCCGTTCGAGATTGGTGCGCGGATCGTCGGCGAAGTGGTCCGTGGGCATGCCCGCGAGCGTACGCCCCGCCGCCCCGGGGAACGCGCGCGTGATCCCGTTCGTCCCTGTTAGGCAGGTTCGTACACTGGGATTCGGCGGTCACGGAGACTGAGGGGTGCGCATGTCGGAGCAGCCACACGAGCAGCCGGGACAGCCCCAGCCGCACGAGCACGCGCAGCCCCGGATCCCGCTCCCGCCCCAGCAGCAGCCGGTCATCAACGTCCACATCCAGCCGCCCGCGCCGCCGGGCCCGCCGCCCCCGCCGCCCGCCCCGCAGCCGGTCGCGGTCCCGGCGAACAACGACGGCAACTGGCACATCGCGCATCTGGTGATCACGATCCTCACCTGCGGCGTGTGGGCGCCGGTCTGGATCGTCCACGCGATCGTCATGGCGTCCCGCAAGCCCGTGGTGCTGCCGCCGCCCCAGCCGTGGAACCCGAACGCCCGGCCGCTGCCGCCCGAGCACACCAACCAGATGGCCGTCCAGGAGGTGGCCGCCCGCGCCCGCCGCCGCGCCGAGGCCCGCCATCTCGCCCACCAGAACCCGCTGATGGCGCGCGAGCTGTCCATCGGCCGCACCGACATGCCCGCCGACCGCCGCCCCTACGACGACGGCGGCCTGATCGACGTGAACATGGTCCCGGCCAACGAGTTCACCCGCTTCGGCATCGACCCCGAGACCGCCCGGCGCATCGTCGAGATCCGCGAGCAGGCGGGCGGGTTCTCCTCGGCCGAGGACCTGGCCACCGTCGCCGACCTGCCGCCCAGGCTGCTCCCCGAGCTGATCGAGTACGGCCTGTATCTGCGCTGAACCGTGCGCTGAACACTCCCGGTTCGGGCTACCATCCGGTGTTCAGCGAGGTTTGGGACGTATGTGACGCGCGGGGAGTTCGATGGCCGATTCGTCGCCTCAGGTCCAGGAACCGGAGGACCTGAGCGTTCCGCGGGCCGTCCCCCGGGTGGGGGAGGAGATCCCGGGCCCGTCCTACGGCGGGGCGCCGCCGTGGTGGCTCCAGCAGGACGAGGACTCCGCGGCCCCCTCCCGGGTGTCCGGCCCGATGCCGACGGTCGTGGACCTCGCTCCCGAGCCCCCGCCCGCCGCCGGGCAGCCGCCGCCGCACCCCGGGCCCGCGCCGCGGGCCGTGGTGGACGCGGTCCTGGCACCCGCCGTTGCACCCGCCGCCGCGCCCGCCGGACGGCGGGGCAGATCGAAGATCGTCGTCGGGCTGGCGGCCGGCGCGGTGCTGGCCCTGGCGGTGGCGGCGGGCGGCTACGCGGCCCTGACCCGGTTCTCCGGGCCGCCGGAGTACGAGATCGTCACACCCGCGAGCGTCGCCGGGATGCGCAAGGACACCCGCGAGCCCGCCGCCGGCGCCGCCTACCCGTTCGTCTCGGCGGGCGTCGAGAACGGCGCGGTCGCGGGGCCCCGGGCCGTCGCCCTCTACCTCGACGGCGCCCGGAACGTCCTGTTCATGGGCGGAACGGGCGCGGTCGGCGACCCGGCCGCGTTCCTGCGCCGCGCCCGGCCCAGCACCACGATCAGGACCGGGCCGGTCGCACCGGCCAGGAACGGCGGGCAGGCGGCCTGCGGGACGTTCGCGGTGCTCGCCGACGTGCACGCCTACTGCGCGTGGGCCACCGAGACCTCCTACGGGGTCGTCGCCTCCAACACGCCGTCCGCGCTGGCGCGGCCCACCGAGCTGCGCGACCTCATGCGCCGTCTGCGCCCGGAGGTGGAGCGGCCTCGCTGACGCCGTCGAACAGGCGCTCGGTGTCGGCCCCGACCAGATCCAGCACCAGGCCGACGAAGTAGACGGTGCCGAGCGCGACCACGTGCCGTCCCAGCCCGGCCAGCAGGCCGGCGGTGAGGTCGGCGGCGTCGAGGACCCGCCAGTGCGGCGGCAGCGGACGCGTGAAGCGCAGGTGGTCGTAGGGCAGCCGGACGTAGGTCACCGGCAGCGCGCCGAGGCGTTCGACCGCGCCCGCCAGGTCCTTGTGGTCGGGGAGGCAGACCAGGACGTGGTCGATCTCCCCCCACCGCTCCCGCGCCGCGTCCAGCGCGGCCCCGACCCCGGTCCGGTCGATCGCGGAGTCGGCGAGGACCTCGGTCGCGGCGCCGGGGACGCGGTGCCACGACAGCCGCCCGGGCAGCGAGACCGTCCCCAGCACGGCCCGCAGCCGCCGCGGGCGCGGGCGCGGCAGCCCCGCGGCGTCCAGCAGCCGCAGCGCCGCGGCGACCCCGACCTCGGCGCCCACCGCGCCCAGGCCCGCCGGAAGCAGCCCGGCCGGAACCGCCCCTCCCTCGGCGTACTCCACCGGCACGTCCCCGACCGTCCGCTCCACGGCCGCGCGGATCTCCGGCGGCTGCGGCGCGGAGACCACCGCGCGCGTCCCCGGGACGGCGACGGCGGCCTTCTCGGCGGCGATCGCGGCGGGGGAGTCGCCGAGCACCCCCAGGTGCTCGCCGAAGACCGGCGTGACCGCCACGACGGTGGGGGCGAACAGGCTCACCTCGTCGGAGCGCCCGCCCATCCCCGCCTCCAGCACCAGCGCCCCGGCCCCGACGTCGCGCGCGTGCAGCACCCCGGCCAGCAGGAACAGCCCCGACGGCGACAGGTAGCCGGCGCGGCGCGGCGGGAGCCCGGCCACGGCCCGCGCCAGGCGCTCGGCGAGCGGCCCCAGGTCGGCGACGGCCCGCCCGTCCACCCGGACGCGGTCCCGGTCGCCGCGCAGGCCGGGGCTGGTGACCGTGCAGACCCGCAGGCCCGCGGCGACCAGGCAGGCCGAGGCGTAGGTGGCCGCCGTCCCCTTGCCCTTGGACCCGACGACCGTCAGCAGCGGGACGCCGGCCTCGCGCGACAGCCCGAGCGCCGCCGCGAGCGCCCGCGCCCGCCCCACGTCGCGCCTCTCCCCGGGGGCCCGGTCCCGCCACTCGCGGAAGAACACCTCGTCGGAAGCCACCCCTCCATGATCCCAGCGGGGTGGGCCGGGGCTCGGGACGGGGCCGAGTAGGCTTCGATGGTCCAGTGACATCCGGTCCGCGCGGCGCGCGGACCGGGGGAGACGCCAGCCGGGAAGAAGCAGAGCAACGTGAGTCAGTCAGAGCCGACCGACTATCGGGGCACGATCGCCGAGATCATGGGGCGCGGCGTCGAGTGGGAGATCGATCCCACCCTCGACCGCGTGCGCGACCTGGTGGAACTGCTGGGCGAGCCGCAGCGGGCCTATCCGGTCATCCATGTGGCGGGCACCAACGGCAAGTCCAGCACCGCCCGGCTGATCGAGTCGCTGCTGCGCGAGCGCGGCCTGCGCACCGGCCTGTACACCAGCCCCGAGCTGACCACCCTGCGCGAGCGCGTCGCGGTCGACGGCGAGCCGGTGACCGAGGAGCGGTTCGTCGAGATCTGGGAGGACGTGCGCCCCTACGCCGAGCTGATCGACGCCAAGAACGCCGACTCCGGCCTCGGGCGGCTGTCGTTCTTCGAGGTGCTGACGGCGATGGCGTTCGCGGCGTTCGCCGACGCGCCGGTGGACGTGGCGGTCGTCGAGGTCGGCATGGGCGGGACCTGGGACGCCACCAACGTCGCCGACGGCCAGGTGGCCGTGGTCACCCCGATCGGCCTGGACCACACCCGCTACCTCGGCGACACCGTCGAGGAGATCGCGGGGGAGAAGGCCGGGATCATCAAGCCCGGCGCGGTGGCGGTGCTGGCGCAGCAGCCGGTCGCGGCGGCCGAGGTGCTGCTGCGGCGGGTCGCCGAGACCGGCGCGGCCGTGGCGCGCGAGGGCATCGAGTTCGGCGTGCTGCACCGCGACCTGGCCGTGGGCGGCCAGCAGATCGGCCTGCGGGGGCTGCGCGGCTCCTACGAGGAGATCTTCCTGCCGCTGTTCGGGGAGCACCAGGCGGGCAACGCGGCGGTCGCGCTGGCGGCCGTGGAGGCGTTCGCGGGCGGCGGCGCGACCCCGGCGGCCGGGCTGGAGGCGGCCACCCGGATCGCCCCCGGCCAGGAGTTCACCGGGGGCGGCGAGGGGCAGCTGGACCCGGCGCTGGTGCGCAGCGGGTTCGCCAAGGCGGCGTCGCCGGGCCGCCTGGAGGTCGTCCGCACCGGCCCGACGGTGCTGCTGGACGCCGCGCACAACCCCGCCGGGACGGCCGCGAGCGTGCAGACGATCACCGAGTCGTTCGCGTTCAGCCGGCTGGTCGGCGTGTTCGCGGCGGCGGCCGACAAGGACGTGGAGGGCGTGCTGGAGCAGCTGGAGCCGGTGCTGGCCGCGATCGTGGTCACCCGCAACTCCTCGCCCCGCTCGCTGCCGCCCGACGAGCTGTACGACATCGCCGAAGGGATCTTCGGCGCCGACCGGGTGCACCGGGCCGACCGCCTGGACGACGCCATCGACCGGGCGATCGGCCTGGCCGAGGAGACCGGTGAGTACCAGGGCGCGGGCGTGCTGGTCACCGGCTCGGTGGTCACCGTCGGCGACGCCCGGGTCCTGCTGCGTGTGGAGGAGAACAAGTGAGCCGGGCGGGAGAACGGGGCGGCGCGGGGGCGAACCCGGTGCGCCGGCTGCTGGCGACCGTGCTGACCTGCGAGGCGGTCGTGATCGCGCTGGCGATCCCGGTGGCGGTCGCGGTGCAGAAGGTGGACGGCGCGCTCGCCGGGGCGGTGTGCGGCGGGCTGGCGGTGGTCTGCCTGCTGGCGGCCGGGCTGCTGCGTTTCCCGTGGGGCGTCACGGTGGGCACGGTCCTCCAGGTCGCGATTTTCGCGACGGGGCTCATGGTGCCGACCATGTTCTTCCTCGGCGTCCTTTTCGGGGCGCTTTGGGGAACGGCGATTTGGATGGGTCGCAAGGCGGAGAACGCGCAGGCGCGCTAAATTCGCGGGGACGGCACCGCCATTTCATCCGCCGGTCTTCACTATTCGCCTTTAATGCGCGAAACAGACATTCGGGAAATGTCGGCGGGTGACCATCGCCCAAGGAGAGGGCCGTGTCCCCCACCACCCCTGCATCCGACCCCGATCCGTTCGCCCCCCGGGACCTCGACGTCACCCAGGAACTGGACGCGCCGGAGGCGTTCGCCCGCCTCGCCGGACGCGCCCCCCGGCCCGAGCGGGCCCCCGAGGACGTGGCGGACCGGCTGTTCGCCGCGCCGGACACCGCCCCCCACGCCGATCCCCACGCCGGTCCCCGCGGCGGGCGGGCGGCACGGGCGGCCGCGCTGCTGGCGACCCTCACCGTCGTCCCGGCCGTCGCGTTCGCGCTGCCGGACACCACCCTCAACGTCGTCGACGACGCCGGAGCCGCCCTCGGCCTCGGGCCGGACGGGCTGCGCGGCCTGCTGCGCGCCACCGGCCTCGGCCTGCCCGCGCTGCTGCTGGCCGTCCCGCCCGCCGCCGTCGCCGCCCGCAGGCTGTCCGCCCGCGCCGTGCTGCTGGCCGGCCTGCTTTGTCTGGCGGCGGGCGTGCTGGCCGCGCCCCTGGCCGACTCGGTCCCGCTGGTCGCCGCCGTGCGCGCCGCCCAGGGCGCCGGCGCGGGCGTCGCGCTGCCCGCGGTGCTGGTGCTGGTCTGGGAACGCCGCTCGACCCTGCTCACCGCCCTGTGGGCCGGAACGCTCGCGGCCGCCCTGCTGGCCGTGATGCCCCTCGCCCTGGCCGCCGTCCCCATGAGCGGTACGACCGCCGAGCCGGTGCCCTGGCACACCGCCCTGGCGCCCCGCCCCGAGCCCGTCCTCGCCGCGCTGGTCGCCGCGCTGCTGTGCCTGCTCCTGCGCGACCGGGGCCGGGACGCCCTGCCGCCGCTGCGCCACGCCGAACGCGGCCAGCTCGTCCTGCCCCTGGTGCCCGCCGCCGGGTTCGCGTTCCTGGCGCTGATGACCACCTACGACTGGTCGTCCGGCGGCCAGCTCGTGGTGGCGGGCGTGGCGCTGTTCGCGCTGGTCGGGCTGGCCCTGGTCGGCAGCCGCGACGCCACGGCGGGCAGCCCGCTGGGATGCGCGGTGGTCATGGTGACGGCGGGCCTGTTCGGCTACCCCGTCACCGCGCCGCTGGCGGGCCTGGCCGCCGCCGCGGCGCCCGAGCGGGGCGCGCCGCCGCCGGCGCCGTTCGTCGCGGCCGCCCTCGCCGCGCTGCTGGGCGCGCTGCTCACCGCGCTGCTCACCGCGCGGCTGCCGCACGCCGCCGCCCGCGCCGCCGTCCTCACCGGCCACGGACTGGTCGTGACCGGCGTGCTGCTGGGCCTGGCCGTCGACGCCACCGGCGCCCCCTGGGCGCTGCTGCTCCCGCTGGTCCCGCTCGGCGCGGGCCTCGGCGCGGCCCTGGCCGCGTCCCTGCGCGACGCGGGCGTCGGGTCGGCCCTGTTCGGCCTGTCCCTGTGCTTCCCGGCCGTGCTGACCGGCCAGCTGCTGGTGCTGTCCCTCCAGGTCGGCCAGCTCGAACGCGTCGCCCCCGCCACCGAGGCCCAGCGCCTGTACGGCCTGCTGGCGGGCTACCGCCTCTGGCTGGTGGTCGCGGGGGTCCTCGTCCTCGTCCTCACCGCCGCGTGGGCGCGCGCGGCCCGCGCGGCCCGCGCCGCGAACGTTCCCGACCTTTGAGACGGGTAGGATTCGGCGCGCAGAGGTGCAGGCCGCACGGCGGCCACGCCCCCGCCGGACGCGGGGCGCGCGTCACCCGTTCCTTCGTTTCCCTGAGGAGAATCACCCGTGTCCGAGCGCACTCTCATCCTGGTCAAGCCCGACGGCGTTCGCCGCGGCGTCGTGGGCGAGGTCATCTCCCGGATCGAGCGCAAGGGCCTGAAGCTCGTGGCGCTGGAGCTGCAGAACCTGGCCCGCGAGACCGCCGAGGCCCACTACGCCGAGCACGCCGACAAGCCGTTCTTCGGCGAGCTGGTGGAGTTCATCACCGGCGGCCCGCTGGTCGCGCTGGTGGCCGAGGGCCCCAACGCCATCAAGGCGTTCCGCCAGCTGGCCGGCGCCACCAACCCGGTCGAGGCCGTCCCCGGCTCGATCCGCGGCGACTTCGCGCTGGAGATCGGCGAGAACATCGTGCACGGCTCCGACTCGCCGGAGTCCGCCGAGCGCGAGATCAAGATCTTCTTCCCCGAACTGGGCTGATCCACGGCGCGCCGGCGGGCGCACCGACAACACGCGGGCCGGACATCTCCGGCCCGCGTGTGTTTTTTAGGAAGAACGGCAGGTCACTGGCTGACATTCGGTTCGATCTTCACCGAGGCATGGCTATGTGAGACCCGTTGGGCACGTTACGATGGGCAAGCCGCTCTGCACGCCCGACAAGCATGAAGGGCTCCCTTTCTTCATGGGTAACAAGCTGTCGTTTCTTGGCCGTGACATGGCGGTCGATCTGGGCACCGCCAACACGCTGGTGTACGTGCGCGGACGCGGCATCGTGCTCAACGAACCCTCCGTCGTCGCGATCAACACCAACACCGGCAAGATCGTCGCGGTGGGCATCGAGGCCAAACGGATGATCGGCCGCACTCCCGGCAACATCGTCGCGGTCCGTCCGCTGAAGGACGGCGTGATCGCCGACTTCGACGTCACCGAGCGCATGCTGCGCTACTTCATCCAGAAGGTGCACAAACGGCGGCACTTCGCCAAACCGCGCATCGTGGTGGCGGTGCCGAGCGGGATCACCGGGGTGGAGCAGCGCGCGGTCAAGGAGGCCGGCTACCAGGCCGGGGCCCGCCGCGTCTACATCATCGAGGAGCCCATGGCCGCCGCGATCGGCGCCGGGCTGCCCGTCTACGAACCCACCGGCAACATGGTCGTCGACATCGGCGGCGGCACCACCGAGGTCGCGATCATCTCCCTCGGCGGCATCGTCACCAGCCAGTCGGTCCGTGTCGGCGGCGACGAGCTGGACCAGGCCGTCATCGCGTTCTCCAAGAAGGAGTACTCCCTGATGCTCGGGGAGCGCACCGCCGAGGAGATCAAGATGGCGATCGGGTCGGCCTATCCCGGCGGCGAGGACGAGCCGCACGCCGAGATCCGCGGCCGCGACCTGGTGTCGGGGCTGCCCAAGACCGTGGTCATCTCCGCCGAGGAGGTGCGCCGCGCCATCGAGGAGCCGGTCAACTCGATCGTCGACGCGGTCAAGACCACCCTGGACAAGTGCCCGCCCGAGCTGTCGGGCGACATCATGGACCGGGGCATCGCCCTGACCGGCGGCGGCGCGCTGCTCAAGCACCTGGACGAGCGGCTGCGCGAGGAGACCGGCATGCCGATCCACCTGGTCGACAACCCGCTCGACTCGGTGGTGCTGGGCACCGGCAAGTGCGTCGAGGACTTCGACTCGCTGCGCCAGGTGCTCGTCCCCGAGTCGCGGCACTGAGCACCCATCCGGATCGCACAGACAACGGGGAGGTCGGCGGGTGAACGACACCCGGCGCAGCCGTGTGGTCCTCGGGGTGCTGCTGGGCGCGGCACTCCTGATGATCACGATTGACTACCGGGGCGGGGCGGACTCGCCGCTGCGCGCGCTGCGCAGCGTGGGCGCGACCGTGTTCGGCCCGGTGGAACGCGCCTCGGCCGCCGTGGTGCGCCCGGTCGGCAACACCTTCGACGCGATCACCGACGCGCCCGACCAGCGCCGCCGCGCCGAACACCTGGCCCGGGAGAACCAGCGGCTGCGCGAGCAGCTGCGCGCCAACCGGCTGAACCAGAGCCGCGCCGACCAGCTGGACCGGCTGCTCGGCACCGCCGGGGTCGGCGGCTACCGGATCCGCGCCGCGCAGGTGATCTCCGCCGGGCAGGGCCTGGAGGACACCGTCAGCATCGACATCGGCAGCCGGGACGGCGTCCGCCGCGACATGACGGTGATCGCCGCCGAGGGCCTGGTCGGCCGGGTCACCCGGGTCGGGCCCGCGACCGCGACGGTGCTGCTGGCCACCGACGTGACCTCCACGGTCGGGGCGCGGCTGGAGGACTCCAAGGAGATCGGGATCGTGCAGGGCCGGGGCCGCCGCGGGCTCGGCGGCGGCGGGCAGACCCCGCTGCGGTACCAGTTGCTGGACGCCGACGCCCCGATGCGCGTCGGGCAGCGCCTGGTCACCCTCGGCTCGCAGGGCGAGCGCCCCTACGTCCCGGGCGTCCCGATCGGCGTCGTCGAACGCATCGACCGGCCCGTCGGAGGACTGACCCGCACCGCCTACGTGCGGCCGTTCGCGCGGTTCACCAGCCTGGACGTGGTCGCGGTGGTGGTCGAGCCGCCCAAGAAGGACCCGCGGGACTCGGTGTTGCCCCCCTCACCGAAGCCCAGCGTCACCCCGTCGGCGAGCCCCAGCGCCCGGCCCGACGACAAGAAGGACGACAAGGACGAGAAAGACGACAAGGACGCCGACCGGAGGAAGCCCTCCGCCCGGCCGTCCACGGGGGACTGAGACACGTGCTGAACGCGCCAGAGCCGTCGCCGACCGGCCGCACCGTGGTGACCGTGCTGGTCGCGGTCGTCGCGCTGATCCTGCAGGTGTCGGTCGCCAACCGGCTGCCGCTGCCCGGCGGCGTCATCCCCGACCTGGTGCTGCTGACGGTGGTGGCGCTGGCCCTGGTCAACGGGTCGATGACCGGGATGGTCGCCGGGTTCTGCGCCGGGCTGGCCGCCGACATCATCCCGCCCGCCGACCACACCATCGGCCGCTACGCCCTGGTCTACTGCCTGATCGGGTACGTGTGCGGGCTGGCGTCGGCGGAGATGAACCGGCAGTCGCTGGTGCCGTTCCTGGCGGTGGCGGTCGGCGCGCTGGCCGGGACGGTGCTGTACGCCGTCACCGGCATGATGCTCGGCGACCCCCGCGCCTCCTGGGCGATCGTGTCGCGGGCGGTGCCGCTCCAGGTCCTCTACGACGTGATCGCCAGTCCGTTCGTGGTGTGGGCGATCCTGCGCGTCCATCGGCGGTACGAACGCGGTGACCGCAAGGACCGCTTCTCGCTCCCGGTGGCCCGCTACCGCGCGATGTCGGGAAGGGGGACCCGCCTGTGAACTCCCGCACCCACTTCCGGCTGCTCGTCCTGTACGTCATGGTCGGGGTGATGCTGCTGGTGCTCATGGGGCGGTTGTGGACGATGCAGGTCCTCGACGGCGCGCACTACCGGCAGGTCGCCGCCGAGAACCGCACCCGCGACATCGTCGTGCCCGCCGTGCGCGGCCTCATCGTGGACGTCAACGGCAAGCCGCTGGTCCGCAACCGCACCGCGCTGGTCGTGTCGGTGGACCGCACGTCCCTGTCCCGGCAGAAGGACCGGGGCCGCGCCGTGCTGGAGCGGCTCGCCCGGACCCTCGGCACCACCCGCGAGGCCCTGGAGCTGAAGACCCGGCTGTGCTCGCCCACGGTGAAGCGCCCCTGCTGGCCCGGCTCGCCCTACCAGCCGATCCCGGTGGAGGACCGGGCCGACCCCAAGCGCGCGTTGCAGATCATGGAGCGGCAGGAGGACTTCCCCGGCGTCACCGCGCAGCTCCAGGCGGTGCGCGAGTACCCCGCCCCGGACGGCGCCCGCCCCGTGCAGGCCCTGGGCTACCTCCAGCCGATCACCCAGGAGGAGATGGACCGGCGCAAGGGCCTGAAGGTCACCGGCTACAGCGCCGTCGACCTGATCGGCCGCGACGGGCTGGAGGCCATCTACGACGCCGACCTGCGCGGCGAGGCCGGCTACCGGCGCGTCCTGGTCGACAGCCAGGGCCGCGTCACCGGCACCGCCACCGAGAAGGCGCCGGTCTCCGGCGGGACGCTGGTCACCAGCATCGACGCGAGGATCCAGGGAGCCGCCGAGAAGGCCCTGGAGAACGCGATCAAGAAGGCGCGGTCGGGCGGCGAGAAGGCCGACGCGGGCGCGGCGCTGGTGATGGACGTGCAGACCGGCCGGGTCGTGGCGATGGCCAGCTACCCCACCTACGACCCCGCCGTCTGGACCGGCGGGATCTCCCAGGACGAGTACGAGGCGCTGCTGGGCAAGAAGAAGGGCGAGCCGCTGATCTCGCGGGTCACCCAGGGCCAGTACGCGCCCGCCTCCACGTTCAAGATCTCCTCGGTGGCGGCGGCGGTGCGCGACGGCTACGACCTGCACGGCACCTACCCGTGCCCGGGGTCGTTCAAGGTCGGCGCCCGCTCGTTCCGCAACTACGAGGGCCGGGCGCACGGCAGCATGAACCTGCGCCGCGCCCTGGTGGTGTCCTGCGACACGATCTTCTACAAGTTCGCCTACGAGCAGTGGCTGCGCGACGGCGGCATGAAGCCCGGCAAGAACCCCAAGGACCCGATGGTCCGGATGGCCCGCGACTTCGGGTTCGGCAAGCGCACCGGCATCGACGTGCCCGGCGAGGCCGACGGCCGCATCCCCGACCGCCAGTGGAAGCGCGACTACTGGAACGTCACCAAGAAGTCCGACTGCAAGGCCGCCAAGGAGGGCTACCCCGAGCTGGCGAAGAGCGACCCCTCGCGCGCCGCCTACCTGAAGTCCGTCGCCGCCGAGAACTGCACCGAGGGCCATGTGTGGCGGGCCGGTGAGGCGGCGAACTTCTCGATCGGGCAGGGCGACGTGCTGGTCACGCCGCTGCAACTGGCCCGCGCCTACGCCGCCGTCGCCAACGGGGGCCGCCTGGTCGTCCCGCGCGTCGCGCAGGCGGTCGTGCGGCCCGACGGCACCGTCGCCCGCCGCATCGACCCGCTCCCGCCCGCGCGCCTGCCGGTGCCGCCCCACGTGCTGAAGTACATCCGGTCCGGCCTGGAGGGCGTGACCAAGGAGGGCACCGCCCGCGGGGTGTTCCAGGACTTCCCGCTGGACAAGGTCCAGATCGCCGGCAAGACCGGCACCGGCGAGGTCTGGGGCAAGGGCGACACCTCCTGGTTCGCCTCCTACGCCCCGGCGAAGAAGCCGCAGTTCGCGGTGGTGGTCATGGTGTCGCAGGGCGGCACCGGCGGCGGCACCGCCGCCCCGGCCGTCCGCGAGATCTACGAGACGATGTACGGCCTGAAGGGCAAGCAGCCCGCCCTCAAGGACGGGAAGCTGCCCGCCACCCTGCCGAAGCTCCGCCAGGACAGCGGGAGGAAGCCCTGATGCTCGGCACGGGCGTGGGAACGGTCGAGGGGTACCGGGACCCCAACGTCTGGCGGCGGCGCGCGGCCGGGCTGAAGCGGCTGGACTGGACGCTGATCCTGGTCGTGACGGTGCTGTCGGTGCTGGGCGCGCTGCTGGTGCGGTCGGCGACGTTCCAGCTGATGATCGAGCACGGCAAGGACCCCAACAGCTTCCTCAAGCGCCACATCCTGAACCTGGTGATCGGGTTCGGGCTGGGCGCGCTGGTGACGTTCCTGGACTACCGGCTGCTGCGCGCCTACGCGCCGATCCTGTACGGGCTGGCGTGCGTGGGCCTGGTCGCGGTGCTCACCCCGCTCGGCGAGACGATCAACGGGTCGCACTCGTGGATCGTGATCGGCGGCGGGTTCCAGGTGCAGCCGTCGGAGTTCGCCAAGGTCGGCCTGGTGGTGCTGCTGGCGATGATCCTGGGCGAGCCGCGCGACGGCGAGGTCGGGCCGTCGCCCCGCGACATCCTGCTGTCGCTGGTGCTGGCCGGGGTGCCCGCCGCGCTGATCATGCTGCAGCCGGACCTGGGCACCACGCTGGTGTTCGGGGCGGTGCTGCTGGGCATGCTGGCGATCTCCGGGGTGCGCAGGCGCTGGCTGGTCGGGCTGGTCGGCGGGGGAGTGCTCACGGCGTGCGCGGTGGTCTTCCTCGGCCTGCTGAAGCCGTACCAGATCGCGCGGTTCACGGCGTTCCTGGACCCGTCGGCGGACCCGCGCGGCGCGGGCTACAACGCCATGCAGGCCCGCATCGCCGTGGGCTCGGGCGGGGTGACCGGCAAGGGCCTGTTCCAGGGCGAGCAGACCGGCGGCCACTTCGTCCCCGAGCAGCAGACCGACTTCATCTTCACCGTCGCGGGCGAGGAGCTCGGCTTCGTCGGCGGGGCGGTCATCGTGCTGCTGCTGGGCGTGGCGCTGTGGCGGGGCCTGCGCATCGCGCTCCAGGCCGCCGACACGTTCGGCGTGCTGGTGGCCAGCGGGGTGGTGTGCTGGATGGCGTTCCAGACGTTCGAGAACATCGGCATGACCATCGGCATCATGCCGATCACGGGGCTGCCGCTGCCGTTCGTGTCCTACGGCGGCTCGGCGACCTTCGCCAACATGATCGCGGTGGGGTTGCTCCAGGCCGTGCACCTGCGGCGGCGGACGTTCGACTGACGTCGCGGCGGTACGCTTGAAGGTCTATCCCCCCGTCCACAGCACTGGAGGACACCGTCATGCCTGTCGAGTCGCTCTTCCCGCGCCTGGAGCCACTGCTCCCGAGCGTGCAGAAGCCGATTCAGTACGTCGGCGGCGAGCTGAACTCCCAGGTCAAGGACTGGGACGAGGCGCGGGTCCGGTGGGCGCTGATGTACCCGGACGCCTACGAGGTCGGGCTGCCCAACCAGGGCGTGCAGATCCTCTACGAGATCCTGAACGAGCGGGACGGCGTGCTGGCCGAGCGCACCTACTCGGTGTGGCCGGACATGGAGGCCGTCATGCGGGAGAACGGGATCCCCCAGTTCACCGTGGACGGGCACCGGCCGGTGGCGGCGTTCGACGTGCTGGGCGTGAGCTTCTCGACCGAGCTGGGGTACACGAACCTGCTGACCGCCCTGGACCTGGCCGGGATCCCGCTGCGCGCCGCCGACCGCGGCGACGAGCACCCGATCGTGCTGGCGGGCGGGCACGCGGCGTTCAACCCCGAGCCGATCGCCGACTTCCTCGACGCGGCCGTGCTGGGCGACGGCGAGGAGATCGCCCTCGCGGTCACCGACGTGATCCGGGAGTGGAAGGAGGAGGGGCGTCCCGGCGGCCGCGACGAGCTGCTGATGCGCCTGGCGGCCTCCGGCGGCGTGTACGTGCCGAAGTTCTACGACGTGTCCTACCTGCCGGACGGGCGCATCCAGCGCGTCGCGCCGAACCGGCCGGGCGTTCCGTGGCGGGTCGAGAAGCACACCGTCATGGACCTGGACAGCTGGCCCTACCCCAAGAAGCCCCTGGTCCCGCTGGCCGAGACCGTGCACGAGCGGTTCAGCGTGGAGATCTTCCGCGGCTGCACCCGGGGCTGCCGGTTCTGCCAGGCGGGCATGATCACCCGTCCGGTGCGGGAACGCTCGATCACCACGATCGGCGCGATGGTCGACCAGGGCCTGAAGGAGTCCGGCTTCACCGAGGTCGGCCTGCTCAGCCTGTCCTCGGCCGACCACAGCGAGATCGCCGAGGTCGCCAAGGGCCTGGCCGACCGGTACGAGGGCACCAACACCTCCCTGTCGCTGCCCTCGACCCGCGTGGACGCCTTCAACATCACCCTGGCCAACGAGTTCTCCCGCAACGGGCGGCGCTCGGGCCTGACGTTCGCGCCCGAGGGCGGCTCCGAGCGCATGCGCAAGGTGATCAACAAGATGGTGTCGGAGGACGACCTGATCCGCACCGTCACCACCGCCTACGAGAACGGCTGGCGGCAGGTCAAGCTGTACTTCATGTGCGGCCTGCCGACCGAGACCGACGAGGACGTGCTGGAGATCGCCGGGATGGCCCGCCGCGTCATCCAGGCCGGCCGGGAGGCGACCGGCCGACGGGACATCCGCTGCACCGTGTCGATCGGCGGGTTCGTGCCCAAGCCGCACACCCCGTTCCAGTGGGCCGCGCAGACCGACCACGAGACCGTGGACCGCCGCCTGCGCCTGCTCAAGGACACCCTGCGGCAGGACAAGGAGTACGGCCGCTCCATCGGCCTGCGCTACCACGACGGCCAGCCGTCGGTGATCGAGGGCCTGCTGTCGCGCGGCGACCGCCGCGTCGGCGGGATCATCCGCGCGGTGTGGGAGGACGGCGGCCGCTTCGACGGCTGGTCGGAGCACTTCTCCTACGAGCGCTGGCTGCGGTGCGCCGAGAAGGCCCTGGCCGACGAGCCGGTGGACCTGGACTGGTACACCACCCGCGAGCGCGACGAGGTCGAGGTCCTGCCCTGGGACCACCTGGACGCGGGCCTGGACCGCGAGTGGCTGTGGCAGGACTGGCAGGACGCCGTCGACGAGACCGAGGTCGAGGACTGCCGCTGGACCCCCTGCTACGACTGCGGCGTCTGCCCGACCATGGGCACCGAGATCCAGATCGGCCCCACCGGCAAGAAGCTGCTGCCGCTTTCGGTGGTCTGACCTGCGAGAACGCCCGACGCGGCGGTCCGTGCCCTCCGGCGCGGACCGCCGCGTCGCCGTTGGGGGCGCCACGCGGCCCCGATATGTGATCTACATCACGTCGCCTTGGGGCGGAGTGGGCGGGGGAAGGGCCTGTTTCCGCCGGTGTGGGACGGGGCGGAGCGCACGGGGGAGTGCGGGCGGTCACGGACGCGTCCGATAGCCGTACTCTATAGAGAGACGTTTTCGACTCGATGCGAGTAGGAAGGACTACTGCCCTGGCTCCCATGCCGGAGGGTCCTGCACCGGCCCCCGTGACCCAGCGCCTGCGAGTTCGCTACGCCAAGCGAGGCAGGCTGCGGTTCACGAGCCATCGCGACATTTCCCGGGCCGTGGAACGCGCCGTACGGCGTGCCGGGATCCCCGTCGCGTTCAGTGCCGGATTCACTCCGCACCCGAAGATCTCGTACACGGGTGCGGCGGCGACCGGGGTGGCCAGCGAGGCCGAATACCTCGAACTCGGGCTCACCGAGCCCCGCGACCCTGCGCGGGTGCGAGACGAGCTCGACGCGGCCCTGCCGGACGGGATCGACATCTGCGATGTCGTGGTCGTGCCGCCGGGGTCGGGCAAGCCGAGCGCCCTCGCCGACCGGCTTGAGGCGTCCGAATGGCGGATCCGGCTGGACGGTGTCGCACCCGACGACGCCGACCGGGCCGTGAACGCCTTCCTGGCCGCCGAGAGCGTCGAGGTGGAACGCCTCACCAAGAAGGGTCGTCGCCGTTTCGACGCGCGCTCGGCCGTGTCCGCCATGGGGCTGGACCGGCGAGCCGTGGAGGCGTCCGATGCCCCTTGTGCGATACTTCGAATGGTTGTGCGGCACACCACACCCGCCGTACGACCCGACGACATCCTCACCGGACTGCGTCAGGTCGCCGACCTCGCGCCGCCGTCACCGCCACTGGTGACCAGGCTGGCGCAGGGGCCCCTGGACCCGGACACCGGTGACCTCGCGGATCCACTGGATCCCGACCGCAACACGCAGCCGGCCGGCGACGACGCCGGGGCGGCGGGCGGTGCTGTGCTCGGAAACCCGGGCGCCGCGAGCGCGGATGCCGTCAGCGCCTGATCGTCGGGCCGAAGCCGTGGCAGCACGGAACCGGCCCTCAGGGGACGGCGGGCGCGCCCCCGACGACTTCGTCGTCGTGCCCGGGCAACGGCCCGGACGCGGCGGCACCGACGATTGACGGAGTGTTCCCGTGCGGCGCACCGCACCGTATCCGCCCCTTCGGCGGAACGGCGCGGACGCGCCCGGGAACCTGACGGGAGATTGCCCGCATGCTTGAGAACGACGCCGATTCGGCCGCGGCCGAAGGCACCGATACCAGTAACACGCCCACGTCGAGCGGCGCCGCCGCCGGGACGGCGTCCACCGGGGTGACCCGGGTGACCCGCACCCGCAAGCGCGCCGCCAGCCGCCCCGCCGGGCCGCCGCCGGACGTCGAGGACACCCCGGCGGTGATCGCGGTTCCGGTGGAGGAGAAGGACCGGCCCGCCGCGCCGGCCGAGGAGCCGCCGGCCAAGAAGGTCACGCGGACCCGCAAGACCACGGCCAGGAGCCGCAAGCCCGCCGGGGAGCCCGAGCCGGTCGAGGACAAGCCGGCCGACAAGCCCGTCGAGGCCGAGGCCGCCACCGAGCAGCCGGCCGAGAAGCCCGCGCGCCGCACGCGCAAGCGTGCCGCCGCGCCCGCCGCGGAGAAGGCCGCCGAGGAGGCCCCCGAGGAGCGGGACGCCGCGCCCGCCGTTCCCCCGGCCCCGGCCGTTCCCGCGGCCACGCCGGCGCCCGTTGCCGACGAGGAGGAGGGCGACGAGGACGAGGAGGCCGCCCCCGGCGTCCCCTCGGTGACCTTCCAGCCGCCGATGGTGGTCTTCCAGCCGCCGCAGCCCACCGCCACCCCTCCCGCCCGTTCCCGCAAGGACGAGGTCAAGGAGGACGAGGAGGAGGGGCCCGAGGACGAGGCCGAGCTGGCCGACGACGCCGAGGACGACGAGTCCGACGACCGTCCCTCGCGCCGTCGCCGCCGTCGCGGCGGCCGCGGCCGGGGACGCACCGGCAAGGAGGGCGGCGAGGACGAGGCCGCCGAGGAGCCGCAGGCCGCCGAGGAGCCCGAGCCCGCCGAGCCCGCCGAGGCCCCCGCCGAGGAGGCGGAGGACGCCGACGGCGGCACCAGCCGCCGACGCCGCCGTCGCCGCCGCCGGACCGGCGGCGCCGACGCCGAGCCCGCCGTGACCCCCGACGACCCGCCGAACACCGTCGTCCACGTGCGCGAGTCCCGCGCCGTCGAGGACGAGGTCCAGGCCGTGCGCGGCTCCACCCGGCTGGAGGCCAAGAAGCAGCGCCGCCGCGAGGGCCGCGAGCAGGGCCGCCGCCGCCCGCCGGTGATCACCGAGGCGGAGTTCCTGGCGCGCCGCGAGGCGGTGGAGCGCGTCATGGTCGTCCGCCAGGAGGGCGAGCGCACCCAGATCGCCGTGCTCGAGGACGACGTCCTGGTCGAGCACTACGTCAACCGCGCCACCCAGCAGTCCTACGTCGGCAACGTCTACCTGGGCAAGGTCCAGAACGTCCTGCCGTCGATGGAGGCCGCGTTCGTCGACATCGGCAAGGGCCGCAACGCCGTCCTGTACGCCGGCGAGGTCAACTGGGACGTCGCCGGGCTGGAGGGCCAACCGCGCCGCATCGAGTCGGCGCTGAAGTCGGGCCAGTCGGTGCTGGTGCAGGTCACCAAGGACCCCCTGGGCCACAAGGGCGCGCGCCTGACCAGCCAGGTCTCGCTGCCCGGCCGCTACCTGGTGTACGTGCCGGACGGTTCGATGACCGGCATCAGCCGCAAGCTGCCCGACAAGGAGCGCAGCCGCCTCAAGCAGATCCTCAAGAAGATCATGCCGGAGAACGCCGGGGTGATCGTCCGGACCGCCGCCGAGGGCGCGACCGAGGAGGAGCTGGCCCGCGACGTGTCGCGGCTGGCCGCCCAGTGGGACAACATCCGGTCCAAGGTCAAGTCCGCGTCCGCGCCGTCGCTGCTGTACGGCGAGCCGGACCTGACCATCCGCGTGGTCCGCGACATCTTCAACGAGGACTTCACCAAGCTGGTCGTCCAGGGCGGCGAGGCGTGGGACACCGTCTCCGAGTACGTCGAGTACGTCGCCCCGCACCTGGCCGACCGGGTCGAGAAGTGGACCGGCGACGGCGACGTGCTGGGCGGGTTCCGCATCGACGAGCAGATCGCCAAGGCCCTGGACCGCAAGGTGTGGCTGCCCTCCGGCGGCTCGCTGGTGATCGACCGCACCGAGGCCATGACGGTCATCGACGTCAACACCGGCAAGTTCACCGGCCAGGGCGGCAACCTGGAGGAGACGGTCACCCGCAACAACCTGGAGGCGGCCGAGGAGATCGTCCGCCAGCTGCGGCTGCGCGACATCGGCGGCATCATCGTCGTCGACTTCATCGACATGGTCCTGGAGAGCAACCGCGACCTGGTGCTGCGCCGCCTGGTGGAGTGCCTGTCGCGGGACCGCACCAAGCACCAGGTCGCCGAGGTCACCTCCCTCGGCCTGGTCCAGATGACCCGCAAGCGGGTCGGGCAGGGCCTGCTGGAGGCGTTCTCGGAGACCTGCGAGTGCTGCAACGGCCGCGGTATCCACGTCCAGCTCACCCCGGTCGAGCCCAAGGCCGACAAGCCCGGCCAGGGCAAGGACGGCGGCCGCCGCCGCAAGCGCAAGGGCGAGGTGGAGAAGGCCGTCGAGGAGAAGCTCGCCCAGCAGGAGAAGGGCCGGGAGGGCGCCCGGGCCGAGGAGGCCCCGGCCGAGGAGCCGAAGGTTGAGGAGGCCCCGGCCCCCGAGGCCGCCGAGGCCAAGCCCGAGTCCAAGCCCAAGGCCAAGCGGGCCACCCGCGCCAGGAAGGCCAAGGCCGTCCTCGCCGACGAGGAGGGTGCCGAGGCCGTGGTGGAGGCGGCCGACGCCGCCGCCGAGGCCGCCGACGCCGCGCCGGGGACGCTGGAGGCCGACGAGCCGGTTCCCGCCGACCTCAACGGCGAGGCCGCCGAGGAGGCCGCCACCGCGGGCAACGGCCGTCGCCGCCGCACCCGCCGCACCGTCAAGAAGGCCGAGACCGAGGCTCCCGCCGACGTCGCGGCCGAGTAAAGGCTCCGGAACGGCCGGGTCCGGGCGCGGTTCGCGTTCGGGTCCGGCCATCCGGTAACCTTGGAGGTCGGCGCGCCGTGAGCGCGTCGTCTCGACTCGCACCCGATCCCTCACCGGATCTCACGGGTGTGCCTCCCGCCGATCCAGGCGGGACCAGCAGAGAGCGCCCAGGGGACCTCTCCTGAGGCGTGCCGCCATCGGCCCCGGCCGGTGGTAGGCCCCCAAACCGTGGGGGCTGGGTTCAACCACGCGTGGGACCGGTTGACTCCGGAAGCGCGCGCAGACGAAGGGTTTCCGCGGTGTACGCGATTGTCCGCGCAGGCAGCCGCCAGGAGAAGGTGGCGGTCGACGACGAACTGCTCGTCGACAAGCTCACCGGTGACGCCGGTGACACGGTCAGCTTCCCGGCCATCCTGGTCGTCGACGGCGACAAGGTGGTCAGCAAGGCCGCCGAGCTGGCCAAGTACGAGGTGACCGCCGAGATCGTCGGCGCCGTCAAGGGCCCGAAGATCAACATCATGCACTACCGGAACAAGACCGGGTACAAGCGGCGCATGGGTCACCGCCAGCCGTACACCCAGGTCAAGATCACCGGTATCAAGGCCGGGAAGTAAGGGAGGCGTCGAACAATGGCACACAAGAAGGGCGCATCGTCCAGCCGTAACGGCCGCGACTCCAACGCCAAGCGCCTGGGTGTCAAGCGCTTCGGCGGCCAGGTCGTGAAGGCGGGCGAGATCCTGGTCCGCCAGCGCGGCACCCACTTCCACCCCGGCCCGGGCGTCGGCCGCGGCGGCGATGACACGCTGTTCGCGCTGGTCGCGGGCGCTGTCGAGTTCCGGCGTTACCGTGGTCGTAACGCCGTGAGCATCGTCCCGCCGGCGGAGTAATCCGCCGCGCAGCGACGTTAGAGCTATCTGAGGGGCGGACCGCACCGGTCCGCCCCTCGGCCCTTTTCGGGGCCGATCCAGCGAGGCGAGGGAGAACGAGCGTGGCAGCAGGAACCGGATCCGGCGCGCAGTTCGTGGACCGGGTGGTGCTGCACGTCGCCGCGGGCAACGGCGGCCACGGCTGCGCGTCCATCCACCGGGAGAAGTTCAAGCCGCTCGGCGGCCCGGACGGGGCCAACGGCGGCAGGGGCGGCGACGTGATCCTCGTCGTCGACTCCAACTCCGCCAGCCTGCTGGACTACCACCGGCGTCCGCACCGCAAGGCGACCAACGGCCGTCCCGGCCAGGGCGGGCACCGCACCGGGGCCAACGGCGAGGACATGGTCCTGCCGGTCCCCGACGGCACGGTCGTGAAGACCGCCGGCGGCGACGTGCTGGCCGACCTGGTGGGGGAGGGCACCCGGTTCGTGGTCGCGCGCGGCGGCCACGGCGGGCTCGGCAACGCCGCCCTGGCCTCCGCCAAGCGCAAGGCCCCCGGCTTCGCCCTGCTCGGCGAGCCCGGCGAGGCGCTGGACGTGGTGCTGGAGCTCAAGAGCGTCGCCGACGTGGCGCTGGTCGGGTTCCCCAGCGCCGGCAAGTCCTCGCTGATCGCGGCGCTGTCGGCGGCCAAGCCGAAGATCGCCGACTACCCGTTCACCACACTGGTCCCGAACCTGGGCGTGGTCAGCGCGGGCGACACGACCTTCACCGTCGCCGACGTGCCCGGCCTGATCGAGGGGGCCAGCGAGGGCCGGGGCCTGGGGCTGGAGTTCCTGCGGCACATCGAGCGTTCCTCGACCCTGGCGCACGTGCTGGACTGCGCGACGATGGAGCCGGGCCGCGACCCGGTCAGCGACTTCGAGGTCATCGAGAAGGAGCTCCAGGCCTACGACCGCGTCCTCGGCGACCGCCCGCTGTCGGACCGGCCCCGGATCGTCGTGCTGAACAAGGTGGACGTGCCCGACGCCCGCGACCTGGCCGAGATGGTGCGGCCGGAGTTCGAGGCGCGCGGGCTGAAGGTGTTCGAGGTGTCGGCGGCCAGCCACGAGGGGCTGCGGGAGCTGTCGTTCGCCATGGCCGAGATGGTCAAGGGCTTCCGGGCGTCGCTGCCGCCCGCCGAGCCGACCCGCATCGTGATCCGCCCGACGCCGGTGCGCGGCGGCGTCGAGTTCGAGATCAAGAAGATGGGCGACAACACCTATCTGATCACCGGGGAGAAGCCGGTCCGCTGGCTGCGGCAGACCGACTTCCAGAACGAGGAGGCCGTCGGCTACCTGGCCGACCGGCTCAACCGCCTCGGCGTGGAGACCGCCCTGGCCGAGGCCGGGGCCGAGCCGGGCGCCACCGTCATGATCGGAACGGTCGACGAGTCGGTCGTGTTCGACTGGCACCCCGAGGTCGCCGCCGGGACCGACGACGGCAGCGCGGGCCCGCGCGGCTCCGACCGCCGCCTGGACGACTACCGCTGACCCTCCCCGTGACCCATCGGCCCTGATCCCCCGAGGGAAACCACCCATGAGTGCTCGCCCGACGATCGCCAAGGCCCGGCGGATCGTGGTGAAGGCAGGTTCGTCGTCGCTCACCACGTCCGAGGGCACGATCGACGCCGACCGCATCGACGCCCTGGTGGACGTGCTCGCCGCGCGCCGCGCCGCGGGCACCGAGGTCGTGTTCGTCTCCTCGGGGGCGATCGCGGCGGGGCTCGGCCCGCTGGGGCTGAGCCGCCGCCCGCGCGACCTGGCCACGCAGCAGGCGGCGGCGAGCGTCGGGCAGGGCCGGCTGGTCGCCCGCTACACGTCCTCGTTCGCCCGGTACGGCCTGACGGTGGGGCAGGTCCTGCTGACGGCCGACGACATGATGCGGCGCTCGCACCACCGCAACGCCCAGCGCGCGATCCACCAGCTGCTCGCCCTCGGCATCGTCCCGATCGTCAACGAGAACGACACCGTCGCCACCGACGAGATCCGCTTCGGGGACAACGACCGCCTGGCCGCGCTGGTCGCCCACCTGACCCGCGCCGACGCGGTGGTCCTGCTGTCGGACGTGGACGCCCTCTACACCGGCGACCCGCGCAGGCCGGGCGCGCGCCGCATCGACGAGGTGCACGGCCCCGAGGACCTGGCGGGGATCCAGCTCGGCGGCTCGGGCCGGGTCGGCACCGGCGGCATGGTCACCAAGGTGGAGGCCGCGCGCATCGCCGGCGTCCCGGTGGTCCTCACCAACGCCGCCCAAGCCGCCTCCGCGCTCGCCGGGGAGCCGGTCGGCACCTACTTCCACCCGCAGGGGACGCGGCGTTCCACCCGCCACCTGTGGCTCGCGCACGCCACCACCGGGCAGGGCCGGGTGGTGCTGGACGCGGGCGCGGTCGAGGCGGTCGTGCGGCGCGGCAAGTCGCTGCTGCCCGCCGGGGTGACCGGCGTGGAGGGCGAGTTCGCGGCGGGCGACCCGGTGGACCTGTGCGACCCGGCGGGCGCCGTGGTGGCGCGCGGCCTGGTCAACTACGACGCGGGGGAGATCCCGGACCTGATGGGCCGCTCCACCCGCTGGCTGGCCCGCGAGCTGGGGCCGGAGTACGAACGCGAGATCATTCACCGCGACGACCTTGTGATCCTGGAAGGCGGAGGACCCCATGAGTGATCACGAACGCGAGGAGTTCCTGCGGGTGGCGCGCCGCGCCCGGGAGGCCGCCGCCGGGCTGGCCCCCCTGCCGCGCTCGGTCAAGGACGCGGCGCTGCACGCCGTCGCCGACGCGCTGGTGGCGAGCGCCGCCGAGATCGTCAAGGCGAACGCGTCCGACGTCGCCCGCGCCCGCGACAACGGCACCTCCGAGTACATGATCGACCGGCTGAGCCTGTCGCCGGAGCGGATCGAGGCGATCGCCGCCGCCGTCCGCCAGGTCGCCGCCCTCCCGGACCCGGTCGGCGAGACCGTCCGGGGCAACGTCCTGCCCAACGGCCTGGAGCTGCGCCAGGTCCGCGTGCCGCTCGGCGTCGTCGGCATCATCTACGAGGGCCGCCCCAACGTCACCGTGGACGCCGCCGCCCTGTGCCTGAAGAGCGGCAACGTGGCGATGCTGCGCGGCTCGTCGTCGGCGTTCGACTCCAACACGGCGCTGGTCGGCGTCATGCAGGCCGCCCTGGAGGGCACCGGCGTGCCGTCCGACGCGGTCCAGCTCGTCCCCGGCACCTCCCGCGAGTCGGTCAAGCACCTGATGCGCGCCCGCGGCCTGGTGGACGTGCTGATCCCGCGCGGCGGCGCGTCCCTGATCAACTCGGTCGTCGAGGAGTCCACCGTCCCGGTGATCGAGACCGGCGTCGGCAACTGCTCGGTCTACGTGGACGCCGCCGCCGACGTGGACATGGCCGTGGACATCCTGGTCAACGCCAAGACGCAGCGCCCCTCGGTCTGCAACGCGGCCGAGACGTTCCTGGTCCACGCCGACATCGCCGACGCGTTCCTGCCCGCGGCCCTGGCGGCGCTGAAGGCGAAGGGCGTGACCGTCCACGGCGACGAGCGGGTCCGCGCCCACTCCCCGGACGTCGTGGAGGCCACCGAGGACGACTGGTACGCCGAGTACCTGTCCCTCGACATCGCCGCCCGCGTCGTGGACACCCTCGACGAGGCCGTGGCGCACATCCGCCGGTACGGCTCGGGCCACACCGAGGCGATCGTGACCACGTCCCAGCCGGCCGCCAAGCGCTTCGTGGCGCTGGTGGACTCGGCGGCGGTCATGGTCAACGCCTCGACCCGCTTCACCGACGGCGAGGAGTTCGGCTTCGGCGCGGAGATCGGCATCTCGACCCAGAAACTGCACGCCCGCGGCCCGATGGGCCTGCCGGAACTGACCTCGACCAAGTACGTGGTCACCGGCGAGGGCCACCTGAAAGGAGAGACGCCGCCTGCACCGGGGATCGGCTGCTCCAACGCTTGATTGCTTTGCTTCCCGGCCCAGCCCTTCCGCCCTAGGGGCTCCGGGGCTGACCGCTGCGCGGGCGAGCGCTGCATCGCAGTGTCTAATGGCTTCACGGCCCAGCCCCTCCGCGCGGAGCGCTCCGGGGCTGACCGCTGCGCGGGCGAGCGCTGCATCGCTTCGCGATCTTCCGCAGGGGGCCTCGCCTTCGGCTTCCGCCCCCTGCCTCAGCCTCCGGACGCGCTCGCGTGCGGGGCTGAGGCCGAGGCGCTGGTGGAGAGAACCCCGTCCGGCTCTGCCGGGCGGGGTTTTCGCGTTCATGAAGAAGATTCTTGTTTGTGACATCTTGACTCTTGATGTCACGTTGTAAGTGTGGTCTGATCCACTGCTGTGACTCCTGAGATCAGCCGCCGTGGTGTCCTGCGGGGCGCCGCGCTCGGGGCGGGGATCGTCGCCGCCGGGCCCGTCCTGTTCCCCGCCCGTCCCGCCTCCGCCGCCCCCGGCCTGCGGGGTCCCGTCGCCGGGACCACCCTCGACCGCACGCTGGTGCTCGGTCGTCCCGGACGGGGCGGCTACCGCAAGGTCGTCGCCGGGCCCGGTGAGCCGCACGTGCTCCGCCGTGACCTCGGCGGCGTCGCCTCGGCGCGCCGGGCCGCCCGGCGGCGCGGGCTGCTGGCGTTCGGGCACCTCACCGACGTGCACGTCGTCGACGCGCAGTCCCCGGCGCGGGTGGAGTTCCTCGACCGGTTCAAGGACGCGCTGAAGGTCCTGCCGGTGGAGGGGGCCTGGCGGCCCCAGGAGTTCCTGTCCACGCACGTCGCCGAGTCCATGGTGCGGGCGGTGAACCGGGTCGGGCGCGGCCCGGCGACCGGGCTGCCGCTGGCGTTCACGATCAACACCGGCGACGCCGCCGACAACGTCCAGCACAACGAGGTCCGCTGGATCATCGACCTGCTCGACGGCGAACGCGTCCACCCCGACTCGGGCGACCCGAACCGCTACGAGGGCGTCCAGGACTGGGTGAACTACGACACCGGGTTCTGGCACCCCGACGGCCCGCCGCCCGGCGCCCGGGCCGACGTCGCCATCGCCCGGCACGGGTTCCCGCGCGTGCGGGGCCTGCTGGACGCCGCGCGCCGCCCGTTCCGGGCGACCGGCCTGGACGCGCCGTGGCTGGCGGTGTTCGGCAACCACGACGGCCTCGTCCAGGGCAACCTGCCGATCAACCCGCCGGTCACCGCGCTCGCCACCGGCGGCGTCAAGATCGGCGCGCCGGGGGGCCCCGCGCAGGCCGAACGCCTCGCCCGCATGATCCGCGACGGCGACGGCCGCGACCTGACCCGGCTCGCCCGCCGGGAGAACGGCCTGGGCGGCCTGCTGCGCCCCGTCACCCCCGACCCGCGCCGCCGGATGCTGTCGCGCGCCGAGGTCGTCCGCGAGCACTTCGCCACCAGCGCCGCCCTCAAGGGTCACGGCTTCACCGCCGCGAACCTGCGCGACGGGACCGCCTACTACGCGTTCGACCAGGGGATCGTGCGGGGCCTGGTGCTCGACACCGTCAACCCCCACGGCTACTCCGAGGGCTCCCTCGACCGCGCCCAGTTCGGATGGCTGGAGAAGCAGCTCGTCGCGGGCAGCGGCCGCTACACCGACGCCAGGGGCGCCGTCGTGCGGCAGAAGGTCAGGGACCGCCTGTTCGTGCTGTTCAGCCACCACACCCTGGAATCGATGGGCAACCCCCTCGGCGGCGGCCGGGTCCTCGGCGACGAGGTGGAGGCGCTGCTGCTGCGCTTCCCCAACGTCGTCCTGTGGGTCAACGGCCACACCCACGTCAACGAGGTCGTCCCGCACCCCCGCAAGGGAGGCGGCGGCTTCTGGGAGGTCAACACCGCCGCCCACATCGACTTCCCGCAGCAGGCCCGCGTCGTCGAGCTGGCCGACAACGGCGACGGCACCCTGTCGGTGTTCGCGACCGTGCTGGACTCGGCCGGCCCCGAGGCGTTCGGCGGCCGCCTGAACGATCCCGTCCACCTGTCGTCGCTGTCACGCGAGCTGGCCGCCAACGACTGGCAGGACGAGCCCGAGCACCGCCGCGGCAAGGCCGAGGACCGCAACGTCGAACTGCTGGTCCCCGCCCCCTTCTGACCAGCCCCGGCCGCCCGATGACCCTTGTCACTCAACGTGCATCTCTTCACACTGAGAGTGACAAGGCTCATCTTTCACGGAAGGCGGCCCATGCCCCTGCGACGACGATCCGCCTGGCTGCTCTCGTTCCTCGTCCTGCTGCTCGCCCCCGCCCCGGCGGCCCTGGCCGCTCCGCCGATCCCCGCCGTCGCCTGCTCGGCCGAGGACTACCGCGGCGACCCCCGGCTCGGCCCGGCCGTGCTGCCCGGCCGCGGTGTGGTCGGCCGCGAACTGCGCGGCTACCGGCGGTTCGGGAACCTGTCGGCCTCCGGGTTCCTGGCCCGCCACTGGGATCCGGCCGCCAACGACGGCCGCGGAGGCTGGCGCTACCCGCCCGCCGACGGCTTCGTGATCGGCCCGGACGGCGAGCCGGTCAAGCGGGTGACCACCCTGGCCCCGCGCCAGCGCCTCGACCGGTTCGGCAGCGAGTACGGCGCGTTCCTGGCCCGCTACGGCGAGCGCTACGCCCGGCGCTCCATCCTGCCGCAGAACCTCGACAACGCCGAGAACCCGGCGGGCTGCAACCGGCGCGCCTACGTCGTGCGGCGCGCGTTCCGCGTGGAGGCGGGCCCGGTCGCGCCCGCGTTCGAGCAGCCCGGCCGCGGAATCCAGTACAAGCTCGACGGCGCCCTCGTCCCCGGATCCCCGGCCCGCCTGAACGTCCTGTGGCTGGTCGAGAACGGCTACCTGGCCCGCCTCAACTGAGACAACCCGCCCGACAAAGGCGAAGGGCCGCCGGACGTCCGTCCGGCGGCCCTTTTCCGGGCCGGGATCAGTTGGCGGTGGTGGTGCCGCCGTCGCGGCGGCGGTTCACCCGGTCGAAGATGCCGGCCGCCACGTCGGCGGCGGCGTCGGCCGCGCCCCGCACCTTCCCGATGAACGGGTCGGCGGTCCGCTCCCACGACTCCTTGTAGGCCTGGGCGGCGTTGCGCATCTCGTCGGTGACGCTCGCCTCGCCGTCCTCGGCGCGGCGCGGGTACTCGCCCGCCAGGATCCGCTGGTAGTCGCCCTCACGCGCCCACCGGTCGATCTCGGCGAACCGCACCACGACCTCCGGGTGCGACTGCGGCAGCAGGTTCAGGAACTTCAGCAGGCCGTCGCGCACGTCGCCCGCCGCGTCGTACTCGCGGGCCTGCTCCAGGAACGCCTCGGTGCTCATCTCGTGCAACCGGGTCCCGCCCGCCAGCTTCATCAGCACGCGCTTGGACGCCTCCAGGTCCTGCCCGGCCAGCAGCCCGGCGCGGTCGGCCGACAGCTCGGCCTTCCGGAACCACTCCTTCAGCCCGATGATGATCCCGCCGATGGCGATGTTCCCCAGCGGCAGCCAGGCCAGCCGGGCCCCCAGCGACAGCAGGATCTGCATCATCGTCTGGTAGACCGCGTGCCCGGACAGGATGTGGCCGACCTCGTGGCCGATGACCGCGCGCAGCTCCTCCTCGTCCAGCAGGTCCAGCAGGCCCGTGTTCACCACGATGAACGGGCGGTCCGAGCCCAGCGCCATCGCGTTGGGCGTCGGGTCCTGCTTCACGTAGACCTCGGGCACCTCGGCCAGGTCCAGGATGTAGCAGGCGTCGCGGGTCATGTCGTACAGGTGCCGGAACTGCCCCTCGCCCGCGCGCACGCTGCCCGCCAGGAAGTGCAGCCGGAACGCCCGCTCGTTGAACAGGCCCGACAGCTTGCGCAGCACGACGTCGAACCCGGACAGTGAGCGCAGCGCGACCAGCGCCGAACGATCCGCCGGGTGTTCGTAGGCCCGGGAACTGATCCCGGGAAAGCGCGTGCGTGCCCGATCCGGTGTGTTCTCCGTCATGTTCGGCATGCTACGTCCGACGAACCGCGTCCTTCACGGGTTCCCGACGTGCCGGAATAGTCCGCCCCCGGCCCCGGAGGGTCTTGCGCCGCGCCCGGACCGCGGGATGTACTGCCTGCCAGCGGGAGAGGGCGGGCGCGAGGAGGCGCGGTGTTCGATCCGAAGGCCGAGGCGATGTCGCGGGACGAACGGGCCGCGCTGCAACGCCACCGCCTGTGGGGCCTGGTGGACCGGCTGCTGGCCGCCGACGGCGTCCAGGGACGCCGCCTGCGGGAGGCCGGGGTCAAGGGCGGCGCGGACGTCACCCTCGCCGGGCTGCACGAGCTGCCGTTCACCACCAAGCAGGACCTGTGGGACCACTACCCCTTCGGGATGCTGGCGGTGCCCCGCGACCAGGTCGCCGCCGTGCACGGCTCGTCGGGCACGCGCGGCCGCCCCACCCTCGTCGCCTACACCAGGGCCGACCTGGACCTGTGGGCCGCGATGTGCGCGCGTTCGCTGTCGTGCGCCGGGGCCGGGCCCGGCAGCGTCGTCCACAACGCCTACGGCTACGGCCTGTTCACCGGCGGCATGGGCGTCCACCAGGGCGCCGTCGCCCTCGGCGCGACCGTGGTCCCCATGTCCGGCGGCATGACCGAACGCCAGATCCGCCTGCTGTCGGACCTGCGCGCCGACATCCTCACCTGCACCCCCGCCTACGCGCTGCGCCTCGGCGAGGCCGCCGCCGAGGCCGGGGTGGAACTGCCCTCCCTCAAGGCCGGGATCTTCGGCGCCGAGCCCTGGTCGGAGGAGCTGCGCGCCGCGATCGAACGCGTCCTGCCGCTCAAGGCCCTCGACATCTACGGGCTGTCGGAGGTGATCGGCCCCGGCGTCGCCACCGAATGCCCGGAACAGAACGGCCTGCACGTCAACGAGGACCACTTCGTCGTCGAGGCGGTCGACCCCGCCACCGGCGCGCCCGTCCCCGACGGACGGCCCGGCGAGCTGGTCTTCACCACCCCGACCAAGCAGGCCCTGCCCCTGCTGCGCTACCGCACCGGCGACATCGCCTCCCTCACCCCCGGCGACTGCCCCTGCGGCCGGACCCTGGTCCGGATGAGCAAGGTCACCGGCCGCGCCGACGACATGCTGGTGATCAGGGGCGTGAACGTCTACCCCAGCGAGGTCGAACGCGTCCTGCTCGCCTCCGGCCTGGTCCGCCCCCACTACCAGCTCGTCGTCGACGCCCGGCGGCCCGCGCTGCGGCTGCTGGTGGCCTGCGAGGCGCTCACCGGGACCGACCCCGCGCCGGAGCTGACCGCCGCCCTCCAGGCCGAACTGGGCCTGCACGCCGACGTCGCCGCGCTGCCCGCCGGGACCGTCCCGCGCGTGGAGGTCGGCAAGGCCGTGCGCGTCGTGCGCTGGGAGTCGGGCCCACCGCCGCTCCCCGGCCTGGACTGACCCCCGCCGGACCGGGGCGCCGGACCGGGGCCCCCGGCGGCTGGCTATTCTCGTCGGCATGACGCAAAAGCGGCGCTTGGGGATCATGGGCGGGACGTTCGACCCGATCCACCACGGCCACCTGGTGGCCGCCAGTGAGGTCGCGCACTACTTCTCGCTGGACGAGGTCGTGTTCGTCCCCACCGGCGTCTCCTCCCACAAGGACGACCGGAAGATCGCCCCGGCCGAGGACCGGTACCTGATGACGGTGATCGCCACCGCGTCCAACCCGCGCTTCTCGGTCAGCCGCATCGACATCGACCGGCCCGGCCCCACCTACACCGTCGACACCCTGCGGGACATGCGCGACCTGCACGGCCCCGGCACCGAACTGTTCTTCATCACCGGCGCCGACGCCCTCGGCAAGATGCTGACCTGGCACGACACCGACGAGCTGTTCGAACTGGCCCACTTCGTCGGCGTCACCCGCCCCGGCCACCGGCTGGCCGACCCCGGCCTGCCCGACGGCCGCGTCAGCCTGATGGAGGTCCCCGCCCTGTCGATCTCCTCCACCGAGTGCCGGGACCGGGTCCGCGCCGGCGAACCCATCTGGTACCTCGTCCCCGACGGCATCGTGCAGTACATCAACAAACGCTCGCTCTACCGCGACCACGAGACCGCCGCCACACCGTCCTGACCACCCGCCACAAAAGATTACGGGCATCAGCGCACGCGCCATACCCTGAGAGGGAAGGGCCGACCCGGCCGGGCCGGGACGGCGACATCGACCGAGGGCGACCCGGCCCCCGCCGTGAGAGGCTGGAACCGGGAACCGACCCCTACAGGGAGGATCGCGAGCGCACCGTGACCGCATCCGACAGAGCCACGCAGCTCGTCCGGATCGCCGCCGAGGCGGCGGGCGACAAGCTGGCCGACGACATCCTTGCCTACGACGTGAGCGAGCAGCTCGTCATCACCGACGCGTTCGTTCTCTGCTCGGCGCCCAACGACCGCCAGGTCCGCGCCATCGTCGACGAGATCGAGAAGCGCCTGCGCGAGGAGGCCGACGCCAAGCCGGTCCGCCGCGAGGGCGAGCGGGACGGCCGCTGGGTGCTCCTCGACTACATCGACGTGATCGTGCACGTCCAGCACGAGGAGGAGCGGCTCTTCTACGCCCTGGAACGGCTGTGGAAGGACTGCCCCACCCTGCCGCTTCCCGAGCACGTCAACGCGCACGCCGAGCAGCGCGGCCGCGCCGTGGGGAGCGCGCGTGACTGACCGCGTTCCCGGCAAGCGCCGTCTCGTGCTGTGGCGGCACGGCCAGACCTCCTGGAACGTCGAACGCCGCTTCCAGGGCAAGACCGACATCCCGCTGGACGACACCGGCCTCGACCAGGCCGCGAACGCCGCCCGCCTGCTGGCCGCGCTGCGCCCCACGGCGATCCTCGCCTCCCCCCTCCAACGCGCCGCCGCCACCGCCCAGGCCCTGGCCGCCGTCACCGGCCTGCCGGTCGACCACGACCCGGACCTGATGGAACGCGACGGCGGCGCGTGGGAAGGCCTCACCGCCCGCGAGATCCGCGAACGCTACCCCGAGGAACACGCCCGCTGGGAACCCCCCGGCGGCGAGACCAGCGCCCAGGTCGCCAAGCGCGTCGGCACCGCCCTGGAACGCGCCGCCGCCGCCCTGCCCCCCACCGGCCTGCTCGTGGTCGCCTCCCACGGCGCGGCCCTGCGGCTCGGCATGTCCCACATGCTCGGCCTCCCCGAACAGGTCTGGGAACGCCTCGGCGGCCTCTCCAACTGCTGCTGGTCGGTCCTGGCCGAAATGCGCGACGGCGGCTGGCGCCTCGTCGAACACAACGCCGGAACCCTCCCCGAACCCGTCCTGTCCGACGACCGCACCGACAACGGCGCCTGACCCCCGACCCCCACCCAACCCGTTCGAACTCCCGCCCGAAGTCCGATATGCTGGCGGAGCACTGCGGGGGTGAACGCCCACCGCAGAGCACGGGGCTATGGCGCAGTTGGTAGCGCGCCTCCATGGCATGGAGGAGGTCTGGGGTTCGAATCCCCATAGCTCCACTCCAGACCCAGGGCCAGTGTGGTCAGCGATCTTCGTCGCTTTCCCCGCTGGTCCTTCGTCGTGTTGGCCCGGGGGGCGACCCCCCGGAACCCCCCGGGTTCCGCCGCCCACCCCCACCCGCCCGCCCCCGCCACCCGCCCCCGCCCTCCCGCCCCTTTCCTGTAGCTGGGGCTAGGGTGGTCTGCGGCCGGAAGGCCGCCGCCCTTCGGCGGTTCACGACCGCGAACGAGGGAACGCGATGCCGTATCTGGTGGAGATCGATCTCGCCGGGCCGCCGCCCGACGAGGGGGACCTGCTCCCGATGCTCGACACGCTCGCGGCCGCGATCGAGGAGGAGCGCCGGGGCGTCCGCGCCGACCCCGAACGCGTCCTCGACTACCAGGTGCTCGGGCACTCCGGCGGCGCGCGGGTACGGGTCGTCCTCGACGTCGAGGACGTGGAGCGGGCCTGGCTGGCGGCCGCCACGCTGACCGGCTACCTGACGACCTGGAGCCCCGGGCTCGTCGACCGCACCGTGTCCGGGATGAGCATCACCGCCGTCACCGGGGCCCGCGACGGCGACGCCGACTGGCTGCCGCCGCCCGAGGAGGGACTGCCGGTGGGACGCCGCCCGCTGGCGGCGCTGCTGGACGACCAGGCGCTGCCGCTGGCCGCCCACTACCTGCTCGCCGGAGCCGTCCGCACGCTGTGGAACCCCGTGCTGCGGTCGAGCCAGCCGGTCGTCGCCCCCGAGGACGTGGTGGCCGGAGCCGCCGAGCACCCCTGGGACCGCGAACTCGTCGACGTGCTCGGACCCCTGCTGATCGCCGCCGCCCGCCGGGAACCGGCCGAGGCGCGCGGCGGCCCCCTGGTCGCGCGCGGCGGCGGCAGCCCCGAACTCGCCCGCGACCTGCTGCACCGCGCCCGCCAGGCCGCCGCCCGCACCGACGACGACCTGGTCGCGGGCCGGGACCTGATGGAGGCCTTCACCGCCGACCACCACCTGGACTGGCAGGAGACGGCGGGCCGGGGCCCCGACGCGCGCGGCTGGAACGCCGTCCGGCGGCAGCGCGAACTGCTGTGGGCGGGCCTGCGGGCCCTGGCCACCCTCGCCCAGAGCCGGTCCCACGTCCCGGGCCCGTGGAGCCTGCTGGCGGAACTGGTGGACGAGGACGACCTCGTCGCGCTGCTCGCGGCCCGCGAGGTCGCGATCATCGAGTTCTCCACGGCGGAGGACCTGGCCGACACCCGCAACGCCGCCGCCGCGCACGCGGCGGTGTGGCTGGCGCTGCGGCGCGGGCGGCTGCTGGACGCCCCGGAGGGCCGGCGGCTGGTCGAGGGCCTGGTCGAGGGGATCGACCAGTTCCGCTACGTCGTCAACAGCGCGCTGGTCGAACTGGGCGCGGCGCCGCTGGCCGCCGCGCTGCGCGAGGCGCCGGTGCCCGCCCCGGTGGCCGACGCCCTCACCGACTTCGCGCGGGCGCTGGCCGAGACCGAGATCGACGTCCCCAGCGGGGTGGACGCGTTCGGGGACATGCTGGGGATGCTGGAGGAGGCGCTGCGGCCGGGCGAGGGCCTGCCGGACCGCGTCCGGGGCGTGCTGGAGGTCCTGGGCCGGGCGGCCGCGCTGGCGGCGCTGGAGGAGGTCGATCCGGAGTTCGCCCGGGGTCCGGAGGAGCTGGCGGCCGGGCTGCTGGCCGAGGCCGCCGACAGCGCCAGCCTGTTCCTGGTGGAGGAGGACGACGCCGACGAGGCCGTGCGGATGCGCGCGCTGGCCGCCGTCGCGCGGGTGAGCGCCGAGGCCGCCGGGGCGATGGCGGCGGACCTGCCCGACCTCGACGGCGACGACCCCCGGCTGGAACCCGTCGCCCGCGACCGGGCCCGCCGCTGGGTCGAGACCGCCCTCGCCGGGGCGGCGGACGCGGACAAGGCGGCCGACGCGGTGCGCGGCGGCCTTGGCCCGGACGCCCGCGAGATCCTCGCGGCGGTCGTGTCCGGCGAGGGCCCGCCCGGCTGGTGGCCGGTGCGCCGGGTGACGGCCGCCGCCGCCGAGGCCGCCGCCGCGCTGGCGCTCGCCACGGGCGCGCCAGGACTTTCCGAGACCACGTTCGTGCCCCCCTCCTGACGATGTTTCCGCAGGTCTGAGCCCCTGCGGATGGACGAAGCAGTCCGTCGGCGATGGTTTCCTTACGTTCAGCTTCGGAACGCGGGGAACTGGACGGACATGGGACGACATCGCAGGGGTGCCAAGCGTGAGGTCACGGTGGCCGACCTGATCGACGCGCTGCGGCGCTTCGATCCGGGCATGGAGGTACGGCTGGCCGTCCAGCCGCGCCTGCCCCAGGAGCACGCCATCAGCGCCGTGGCCGAGGCGGACGGGATCGTGTGGATCGGCGACGGCGGGGCGCGCGGCTACTGCCCCGACGAGGTCGCCGAGCGCCTCGGCTGGCTCTGACGCCCGGGGACGGTCAGGGGGCGGTCAGGGGCGCTTGAGCTTGGACCAGACCCGCACCAGGGCCTTCAGGTCCTCCTCGTCGAGCGTGCCGAACGTGTCCCGCAGCGCCTCCCGGCGGGTCGCGTCGGCCTCGGCGAACACGGCGCGGCCCCGCGCGGTGAGGGCCACCTCGGCGGCGCGGGCGTCGCGCTCGGAGCGGGCGCGTTCGATCAGGCCGCGCTCGCGCAGGCTCTCCACCACGCGCGACACCTGGCTGCGGCTCAGCATCGTGCAGGCGCCGAGGTCCGACACCGAGACCGGGCCGTCCTGGTAGGACAGCCACAGCAGCACCTCGAACCACGACAACGGCAGGTCGTGCCGCCGGACCAGCTCGCGGCCGACCTGCGCGGTCAGGGTGTTCCCCGCCCACACCAGGCCATAGAAGGCCAGGTCGGAGGGGGGTAGGTCGGCGTCCGCGAGCTGTTTGGCCATAGGTCCAGCTTAGGTGGTTTGTGTGCAGGCGCACGCGTTCATAACCTGTGTGTGCACACACAAATGTGAGAGGGGTTCGTGATGTCCCGTGAGATCCGTCTGGTCACCCGCCCGGTGGGGGAGCCGAAGCACTCGGACTTCGAGATGGCCGAGGTGCCGGTCCCGGAGCCGGGGGAGGGGCAGGTCGTGGTCCGCAACGACTGGATGTCGGTGGACCCGTACATGCGCGGCCGGATGAACGACGTGAAGTCCTACGTGCCGCCGTTCCGGCTCGGCGAGGCCATGGAGGGCGGCGCGGTCGGCACGGTGGTGGCGTCGCGTTCGGAGAAGGCGCCGGTCGGCACGGTCGTGCTGCACGGCCTCGGCTGGCGTGAGCACGCCCTGCTGGACGGCGACCGCGCCCGCGTGATCGACACCACGCGCGTGTCCCCGCAGGCCTACCTGGGCGCCCTCGGCATGCCGGGCCTGACCGCCTACGCGGGCCTGACCGAGGTCGCCCCGGTCAGGGAGGGCGATGTGGTGTTCGTCTCCGGCGCGGCCGGGGCGGTCGGCGGCATCGCCGGGCAGATCGCGAAGAAGCTGGGCGCGAGCAGGGTGATCGGCTCGGCGGGCGGCCCCGCCAAGACGGCCAAGGTCGTGGACGCCTTCGGCTTCGACGCGGCGATCGACTACCGCGAGGGCGACCTGGAGGGCCAGCTCGCCAAGGCCGCGCCCGACGGCGTCGACGTCTACTTCGACAACGTCGGCGGCGCCCACCTGCGCGCGGCGATCGCGGCGCTGAACACCCACGGCCGGGTCGCGCTGTGCGGCGCGATCTCCCAGTACAACGCGACCGGCCCGGTCCCCGGCCCCGACAACCTGGCCCTCGCCATCGGCAAGCGCCTGACGCTGCGCGGCTTCATCGTCGGCGACCACGCCCACCTGGCCGGCAAGTACTTCACCAAGGCCGCCGAATGGCTGGCCAACGGCGACCTGTACACCGAGGAGACGGTCGTGGAGGGCATCGACAACGCCGTGGACGCGTTCCTCGGCCTCCTCAACGGCGCCAACACCGGCAAGATGCTGGTCCGCCTGTGACCACCGTGTCCTGACCACCTCCACCGATGCCCTAAGCTTTTCCCTGTCGCCGCGAGCGGTGACGGGCAAGGGGCTATGGCGCAGTTGGTAGCGCGCCTCCATGGCATGGAGGAGGTCTGGGGTTCGAATCCCCATAGCTCCACCACCGGGAAGAGGCGGTGATCTCCGGATCACCGCCTCTTCCGCGTTCCGGACCGCCACGCGGCGATAAACCGTCCGAAGCGCACCCCGGAATGCTCTAAGCTTTTCCCTGTCGCCGCGAGCGGTGGCGAGCAAGGGGCTATGGCGCAGTTGGTAGCGCGCCTCCATGGCATGGAGGAGGTCTGGGGTTCGAATCCCCATAGCTCCACCTCGGGCCTGGGGCCGGTGGACGGCCCCCGGACCCCCGAAGGACCCGGAAGGGGCGGTGATCTCCGGATCGCCGCCCCTTCTCCGTTTCAGGGGGTGGCGGTGAAGCGCAGGACGGCCCCGAAGCCCAGTCCGGCGTCGGAGTCCCTCGGCGGAACGATCACCAGGCCGCCGTCCGTGCACGCGACCGCGCGGATCAGCGCCGCGTCCGCCCGCTCCTCCCGAGGGTCGTCCACGCCGTAACGCCGCAGCTCCTCCGGGTCGGTCGCGATCTGGTCGGGCTCCGGCCCGACCCACAGCCGGGCGGGGGAGTCCGCGTCGTCCAGCAGCAGCGCCTCGATCTGCCCGTTGCGGGCGGCCTCGACGGTCGCGGGCAGGCCCGCCACGGCCCGCTCCCCGCGCGCCAGCTCGCGTTCGAACCGCTCGGCGACGGCGAACACGCGTTCGGCGCACTTCAGGTCCAGGACCCGGCTGAGCTCGGACTGGAGCTCCGGATCGCCGATCTCGTGCCGGTCCGACTCGACGGTGTACTCGCGCACCCCCTCGGAGATCTCCTCCAGGACGGCGTTGCGGGCCCGCACGTCCCCGGCGATCATGATCACCTCGGCGTGGACGCGGCGGGCGGCGCGGTCCACCTCCCGCCCGACCTTCTTGGCGTTGGCCTTCCAGGTCTCCTCGGCCGAGCGCTGGAACCGCGACTGGTTCCAGTCCCCGGCCTTGACCTTGCGGATCGGGTAGTCCTCGTCGCCGGGGACGTCGATGCGCTCCCGTTCCCCCTCGGCGGTGACGCACTCGATCGCGCCGCCCTTGCGGTCCACGACCACGACCATGTACGGGAACCGCTCGCCGCGCGCCGTCAGCCACGGCAGCACGTGGGGCAGCGGCCCGACCCGGGCCTGCGTGACGGCGGGCGGGTCGGGGAGCCGTCCGGCGTGCACGATCTCGCCGCCCGCCGCGAACAGCACCAACCCTTCCGAACGGCGTTCGGCCAGTTCCCCGGTGACGGTCCCGTCGATCGCCCGCAGCGTGTCCTCGGGGCAGTCCTGCTCCTCCAGCTCGGAGCGCAGTGCCCGCCACCGCAGCTCGGCGGCCTTGGCGGCGTCCTCGGTGGTACGGCTCAGGTCGGCGTACACCGACGCGACCGGCCCGGGCCGACGGTACAGCGGTTTGAGGAATGACAGATCCATGCCGCGGCCGTACCCGCGGTAATCGGCTCAAACGTAAAATCACTTCTCGGCAGCCTGCTGGAGCCTCGCGTACACCAGCTGCAACCAGTCGGCCCCCGCCACGGCGGTCATGGTCGCCCCGACCAGCCGGGTCGCCTCCGGCGCGAGCGCCAGCCCCGCCGCGTACCCGGTCGCCACCCACTGCGCCGTGCAGAACGGGCAGGTCAGCAGCTCACCCAGGGCGTGCCGGACCCCGTCCTCGTGCCGCACCTCCTCGGCCAGCTCGGCCGGGCCCGAGGTCCCCTCGTACCGGGTGAACGGGGCCCGCAGCGGGCTCGTCACCGCGTCCTTGGTGATCATCCGGGCGAGCTTGTGCGTGGTCACGGTCATCAACGCCAGGTCGCCCGGTCCCACCCGGGGCATCTCCCCGCGCCGCCGCGCCAGCAGGGCGACGGTCCCGGCGGCCAGCCCGTAGACGGTCAGCGTCACCAGATACGAGCCCAGGGGCCGGTCGGCGCCCCCGGTGTACCGGCGCTTGGTCTCGCGCGCGGTGTCGATCACGGTGTTCATGTGGTCGGCCTCCTTCGGAAGGGTCTCGGGCGGCGCATACCCGTCCTGCGCCGTCGCATCCCCCGGGACGGCCGTGACCGGTGGTTGGGATCTGTCAGCCGGGTAACGGCGGTAGTGAGAAAGGGGGATCACGATGACCGAGTACGAACCGGAACGCCGCGCCACGACCCCTGAGGACGACGGGATCCCGGACCTCCAGGACGGCACCCCGCAGCAGCAGTGGGCCGAGGACCCGCAACAAATGGTGCTGCCCGGCGACCGCTCCATGACGCTGGACGAGTACGGCACGACCGTCGAGGAGATGCGTCAGGGCGAGCCGCTGTCGCGGCGGCTGGAACGCGAGGAGCCCGAGGTCCCGATCCCGCCGAACGAGCCCATCGAACCCGCGGGCCGGATCGTCGAGGACAACGAGGGCATCGGCCCCGACACCGAGAAGGACGCCGTCGCTCACGAGACCGCCGACGAGTCGGGCTTCACCGCCGAGGAGAGCGCGATGCACATCGAGAGGGAGTGAGCGAACGAGAGGAGCGGCGGGGCCGAGGCCCCGCCGCTCCTCTCGTTCGCCGCGCTCAGTGGTCGCGCAGCGCCTTCACCAGTTCGGACTTGTTCATCGAGGAACGGCCCTTGATGCCGATCTCCCGGGCCCGCTTGAGCAGGTCGTCCTTGGACCAGTCGTCGTAGGAGGGGCTCTTGCCGCCCCTGCGGCCGACCGTGGACTCGCCCTCCTTGGCCTGCGCGTTGGCGATCCGCGCCGCCTTCTCCTTGCTCTCGCCCTTGTCGCGGAGCTTCTGGTAGGTCTTCTCGTTCTTGATCTGCGCTCTGGGCATCCGCCGCAGAACCCCCTTTCGCGTCGGAACGAGCCCTACCCAGCTGACACGGACCACACCTTTCGTTCCGTCCCTTCACTCCACGCGGACGAACGGCGACGGCAGATGCGGCGCGGCGAGCACCCCGCCCCGCGCGCGCAGCCCCTCCAGCACCGCCACGCGCGTCTCCACGGCCCGCCCGGGATCGTCGTCGTACACGTAACGCACCCGCGGATCGGCGAGCTGCACCGGATGCAGCACCACGTCCCCCGACACCAGGACGTCCCCCACGGCCACCGACTGGTGCCCCGGGGTGTGGCCCGGCGTCGGAACGACCTCCACCCCCGCCCTCAGCCGCACCGTCCCCTCGACCACCCGCAGAAGGTCCCGCAACGGCTCCACCACGCGCTCCTCCATCACCCGGTCCACGGCCGCCAGCTCCCGCGCCTGCACCACGTGCCGGGCGTTCGGGAACACCGGCGCGCCCCCGGCCACCGCCCCGCTCGCATGATCGCTGTGCAGGTGCGTCAGCACCACGGTCCCCACCTCGCCCGCCGCGACCCCCGCCTCCGCGAGCGCCGCCACCAGCCGCCCCGGCACCGGCGCCCACAGCGCGGCGGGCGAGTCCGCGCCCCCGATCCCCGTGTCCACCAGCGTCAACGCCCCGTCCGCGCCCCGCAGCAGGAAACAGTGGAAATGCAGCCGCCATCCGCCGTCCGCGCCGAACGCCCCCGGCTCCCGCTCCCGCACCCGCTCCCAGAGCCCGTCGGCGGCGCCCGGGAACGTCTCGGGCAGGGGCCGCCGCAGCGCCGAGCCCATCGGCCCGACGGCGTCGCAGAGGGCAATAACCTCGATACCGTTCACCACGAGTGTTTCCCGATGCATGCGGTCACGATCCCAGCTTCGGGACGTTGAGGGCGGAAAAGGGGGCGCGGCGTGCGCATCGGCGTTCTGGGGCCGCTGGAGGTGCGGGACGGCGCGGACCGTCCCGTCGCCGTCAACGGCACCCGCCTGCGCGCCCTCCTGATCCGCCTGGCCCTGGACCCCGGCCGCGCCGTCTCCGTCGACCGCCTCCTGGACGACCTGTGGGACGGCGCGCCCCCGGCGGGCGGCGCCGGGGCCCTCCAGGCGCTGGTCCGCCGCCTCCGCACCGCCCTCGGCCACGACCTGCTGGAACACGGCCCCGGCGGCTACCGCCTCACCCTCGACCCCGCCCATGTCGACGCGGTCGCGTTCGAACACGCGATCACCGCGGCCCGCGCCCGCACCGACCCCGCCGACCGCGCCGCCGCCCTCCGCGCGGCCCTCGACCTGTGGCGCGGCGCGCCGCTGGCCGACGTCGCCGACGCCGACTGGGCCGCCGCCCCCGTCGCCCGCCTCACCGAACTCCACCTCACCGCCCGCGAGGACCGTGCCGACGCCGCCCTCGCCGCCGGCGAGACCACGTCCCTGCTGCCCGAGCTGGAGGCGCTGACCGCCGCCCACCCCCTGCGCGAACGCCTGCGCGCCCTGCACATGCGGGCACTGCGCGCCGCCGGGCGCCAGGCCGACGCCCTGCGCGTCTACGAGGACGTCCGCGCCCGCCTCGCCGACACCCTGGGCGCCGACCCGTCCGCCGAACTCGCCGCCGTCCACCTGGCGGTCCTGCGCGACGCCCCGCCGCCCGGCGAACACCCCCGCACCAACCTGCCCGCCGCCCTGACCAGCTTCGTCGGCCGCGAGACCGAGTCCGCCCGGGTCGCCGCCCTGCTGCGCGAGGCCCGCCTGGTCACCCTCACCGGCCCCGGCGGCGCGGGCAAGACCCGCCTGGCCGCCGAGACCGCCGCGCCGCTGGTCACCGCGGTGCCCGACGGCGTGTGGTTCGTCCCGCTCGCCTCCGTCAGCGACGCCCGCGACCTCGCCCCCGCCGTGCTGGCCGCGCTCGGCGTCACCGAGATCGTCCGCCCCTCCGAGACGCTGGCCGCGACCCGCCCGGCCGACCGGCTGGCCGACCTGCTCGCCCCCAAGACCACCCTGCTCGTCCTCGACAACTGCGAACACCTCGTCGACGCCGTCGCCGAACTCACCGGCCGCCTGCTGGCCGCCGCGCCCGGCCTGCGCGTCCTGGCCACCAGCCGCGAACCCCTCGGCATCACCGGCGAGTCCCTGTGCCCGGTCCCGTCCCTGCCGCTGCCGCCGCCCGACGCCACCCCCGCCGACGCCCTCCGCTACCCCTCGGTCCGGCTCCTGGCCGACCGCGCCGCCGCCGTCCGCCCCGGCTTCACCGTCGACGACGCCACCGCCCCGCACACCGTCGCGATCGTCCGCGCCCTCGACGGCATCCCCCTGGCGATCGAACTGGCCGCCGCCCGGTTGCGCTCCCTCACCCCCGCGCAGGTCGCCGCCCGCCTCGACGACCGGTTCCGCCTTCTACGCGGCGGCGACCGCGCCGCCCTGCCCCGCCACCGCACCCTGCGCGCCGTCGTGGACTGGAGCTGGGACCTGCTCGACGACGCCGAACGCGCCGTCCTGCGCCGCCTGTCGGTGTTCGCCGGCGGCGCGACCCCCGAGGCGGCCGTCGAGGTCTGCGCCCCCGGCGACCCCGCCGCCCTCGACGTGATCGCCTCCCTCGTCGACAAGTCCCTGGTCATGGCCGACGGCGCGGCCGAACCCCGCTACCGCCTGCTGGAGACCGTCCGCGTCTACGCCGCCGACCGCCTCGCCGAGGCCGGCGAGACCCGCCGGACCCGCGACGCCCACGCCGCCCACTTCACCGCCCTGGCCGAACGCGCCGAACCCGGACTGCGCCGCCGCGACCAGCTCCGCTGGTCCGAACGCCTCACCACCGAACGCGACAACTGCAACGCCGCCCTCCGCCACGTCCGCGACACCGGCGACGTCCGCACCCTGCTGCGCCTGGTCGGAAACCTGGCCTGGTACTGGTTCATGGTCGACCTGGAGATCCAGTTCGGCGGCTGGGCCACCGCCGCCGCCGCGCTGGCCGGCGACACCCCGCCCCCCGGCCTGGCCGAGGAGTACGCGCTCTGCCGCCTGGTCGCCGCGCTGATGGACGGCGTCATCGGCGACCCGCCGACCCCGCCCGACGAGACCCGCGCCGCGATCGGCAAGGCCGTCGCCCACCTGCCCGGCCGGCCCCGCCACCCCGCGCTCGCCCTCGCCCCGCACCTGGCGAACCTGTTCACCAACGAGATCGGCGAGATGCACGCGGGCCTCGCGACGCTGGGCGACCACCCCGACCCCTGGGTCCACGCCGTCGTGTCCGTCGTGCTCGCCTACACCGCCCTCAACGCGGGCGACATCGACGACGCGGCCGCCAAGGTCACCCGCGCCCAGGCCGGCTTCGCCGCCCTCGGCGACCGCTGGGGCATGATCATGGCGTTGAACGGCCTCATGCAGACCGCCGTCGCCCGCGGCGACCTGCGCGCCGCCCTGCGCTACGCCGAGGAGGCCCACGGCTACGCCACCGAACGCATCAGCCCCGACCAGGGCGCGACCCTGCTGGCCGACCTCGGCCGCATCCGCGCCGCGCTCGGCGACCTCGAAGGGGCCCGCCGCGACCTCGAACGCGGCATCCGCGCCTCCGAACGCATCGGCGAGTACGCCGACGCCGCCAACGCCCTGCTCGCGCTCGGCGACCTGGAACGCGACCAGGGAGACCTCACCGCCGCCCACGCCACCCTGGAACGCGCCCGGACCCTGCTCGGACACCGCCACCGGATCGACTTCCTCCACGTCCTGACCGTCGCCCACAGCAAACGCGGCTGCCTCGCCGAACAGCGGGGCGACCTGGCCGAGGCCGCCCGCGCCCACACCGAGGCGTTCCGGCTCGCCGAGACCACCCCGCTGCTGGGCCGCCCGACCCGCGCCGTCCTGCTCGACGGCCTGGCCGCGCTGACCGCCGCCCGCGGCGACCACGCCCGCGCCGCCGAACTGCTCGGCATGGCCGACCTGCTGCGCGGCCACACCGACCCGCTGGGCGTCGACTCCCGCCGCGTCCGGGACACGACCCGCCGGGCCCTCGGCGAGGACGCCTTCACCGCCGCCTACGACCGAGGCCACGGTGCCACCGGCGAAGACGCCCTCGCCGTCCGCCCCTGAACTCAGGCACGCCTCCCGTACAGCCACATCGCCACCGGGAACGCCACCGCCACGATCCCCGCGGCCCACCCCAGCGTCCACCACGCGTGGTCGCCCAACGGCCCGCCGATCGTCAGCGCCCGCACCGCGTCCGCCAGATGCGACACCGGGTTGACCTTCGTCCACGCCTCCAGCCACCCCGGCATCGTCGAGGTGTCGGGCACCAGCACGCTGCTGCCGAACGTCAACGGCATCACCAGCACGAACGTCAGCCCCTGCACGGTCGCCGGGGTCGGGGCCAGCAGCCCCACGATCACCGACAGCCACGACACCGCCAGATAGAACACGTACGCCAGCGCGAACCCCGCCAGCACCGACACCGGACCGGTCTGGAACCGGAACCCCAGCAGCATCCCGAACCCGGTCAGCACGGCCATCATCACGAAGAACCGCACCGTGTCGCCCAGCACCGTCCCGATCAGCGGCGCGCTGCGCGCGATCGGCAGGCTGCGGAACCGGTCGAACACCCCCCGGTGGATGTCCTCGTTCAACGCGATCCCGAGCCCCTGCGTGGCGAACATGGCCATCTGCGCCACCAGCCCCGGCAGCAGCAGCTGCAGGTAGGTCCGCGTGTCCCCGGCGACGGCGCCGCCGAACACGTACAGGAACAGCAGCAGGAACACGATCGGCATCAACGTCGTGTCCAGCAGCTTCTCCGGCGAGTGCTTCAACTGCGCGACGTTCCGCCAGGCCAGCGTCAGCCCGTGCCGCAACGTCCGCCGCGGGTTCACCCGCCGGGGAGGAGCAACGCCCACCGCGGTCACACCAGACTCCCTTCCATCCGCTTCTCCTCGACGTGGTGTCCGGTCAACGTCAGGAACACCTCGTCCAGGCTCGGCATCCGCAACGCCAGCTCCGCCGGGACGATCCCGGCCTCGTCCAGCCGCCGCACCAGCGCCGACAGCACCGCCGCGTCGTCCACCGACACGCTGACCAGCCCCGACCCGACCTCCGGCCGGACCCCGACCAGCTCCGCGACGATCGCCGCGAGCCGCTCGCTCCGGGACGCCTCGGCCGCCCGCACCACCAGCGTCTGCCGCCCGGTCCGCGCCTTCAGCTCCGCCGCGGTCCCCTCGGCGATCACCCGCCCGTGGTCGAACACCACGATCCGGTCCGCCAGCGCGTCGGCCTCCTCCAGGTACTGCGTGGTCAGCAGCACCGACCCGCCCTCGGCGACCACGTCGCGCACCGCGTCCCACACCTCGCCTCGCGCCCGCGGGTCCAGCCCGGTCGTCGGCTCGTCCAGGTACAGCACCTCGGGCCGCCCGACCAGCCCGGCGGCCAGGTCCAGCCGCCGCCGCATCCCGCCCGAGTAGGTCTTCACCGCGCGCCCGCCGGCGCCGGTCAGCCGGAACCGCGCCAGCAGCTCCCGCGCCCGCGCCCGCGCGTCCCGCCGGCAGAAGTCCAGCAGCCGCCCGATCATCACCAGGTTCTCGAACCCGGTCAGCTCCTCGTCCACCGACGCGTACTGCCCCGTCAGCCCGATCTTCGCGCGGACCCGCGCGGCGTCCCGCACCACGTCGAACCCGCAGACGCGGGCCGTTCCCGCGTCCGGCCGCAGCAACGTCGCCAGCGTCCGCACCGCCGTGGTCTTCCCGGCCCCGTTCGGCCCGAGAACCCCCAGCACACTGCCCCGGGGAACCACCAGGTCCACCCCGTCCAGCGCCCGGGTCTCCCCGAACCGCTTACGAAGCCCCTCGGCCTCGATCACATGCTCCATGTGGGTCTCCATCGTTCGTCGTTCACCAACGACCTTCGGGGACCGCGCTGACACGCCACCGACACGCCACCGACACGGGCACCGACATCCCGTCTCGCGCACACGCGCATGCTCAGGACCGTCGCCTGCATGGGGGCCCGGCCCTTTGACTGCCCGTGAGCGTCACCGCCCCAGGGGGCAACGGATCGGAGCCGACGCCGATTTGACGACTCCTCCGGGGTTACCTAAGGTTCTGGATGCCCGCGGGGGAGCAGGACGCCGACAGGCGGCCGACCTCGGGGGAAGCCACCCGGAGAAAAACGGTTCGAAGCACGCTTCGAGCGGAGGTACTCTGGAGTGGTCAGCCCAGACGGGATGCAGGACACCACAGGTGGCCGGCCCGGGGGACACCACCGCAAGACCAACGACAGGCGCTTCTGATCGCCTGCTGTTGGCGTGTGGCGGGATGGGCGAGGTCCAGAAGATCGGCTCGAAAGAACCGATTGACAGGAGCGAAGATCCCGGTAAGATAGAAGGGTTGCCCCGGAGCGAGAGACGCGCGAGCGGATCGAGCGCGGTGGGTGTCCGTTTCTTGAGAACTCAACAGCGTGTTAAAAGCCAGTGCCTTTATCGAT
>NZ_JACJIA010000015.1:0-233309 GCF_014138665.1 Actinomadura kijaniata | reverse complement strand
AATAGGCCGAGTGGCTTGAACACACGATACGTTCAAACCAATCGCTGCATGAAAAGTTGTTCGCGTCCCTGTGTGGTTCCCAGAAAACAAATCGGGAACCGCTACAATAAAATACCGAGCCTGAGTCGCTCGGACGATGAGCTTGCCAGCCCTTTCACAGGGGTTGTGCGTGGGTCGTTCGGTGGTTATGGCGAAGGGGAAACACCCGGTCCCATCCCGAACCCGGAAGTTAAGCCCTTCAGCGCCGATGGTACTGCATGGGAGACTGTGTGGGAGAGTAGGACGCCGCCGGACTCATATTAGGAAAGGCCCCGCCGTTACCGGCGGGGCCTTTTCTCATTTCTGGGTCGGGATGTGCTCGGTGGTGGTCAATGTGTCCAAGTGGGGCAGTACGCAACGTGAACCTCTTGATTGCCGCGGGGGTCGAGGTGCGGCCAGTAGAACTGGCGACAAACGTGGTAGTTGCATCCAACCGGTAGGTAGAGGGAGTCACGTGCTGCGGTCGGCGGGCCATGTTTGGCAACGGCGAAGAAGTGGCGGGCCGCTTCTCGGAAAGCGGCGGCACTGCCGGTCAAGAAAAGGGTCTCCGCGTATCTGTGCTGACGGAGGACGTCTCTGTTCTCCCGGTAGTTGAAGGCCGGATAGTTGGTCTCCTCATCGGTGGGGAGGCCGCTGTCCGGTACGCCTGCGGTTCGGAGTTCGCGAGGGGTGTTGGCTCTGGTGATCCGTTCGCGTACCCGCTTCCAGCGTGAGGGCGGAAATTGCAACGAGTGGTGTAGCAGCACCAGGTCGAGTGGCCCCTCCGGAAACCAGTCGCAGCCGATTTCGGGGGGAGGGGGAGTGGTGCGCATCGGCAGGTACACCAACGAGCGTGGGGAGCGTGCTGCGAGCAGCCAGAGTGTGCCGATCCGTCGCCCGTCCGCGCGGTCGACATACATGTCGTAGCTGTTCAGGCCATGGTCGTGGAGTGCAGCGTTGTTCAACGGCTTGGCGGGGCGGATCACTCGATGCCGCTTGGCGCCCAGGCTCACGTGTTGCACGATGATCTTCGCCTGCAATCGCCCTCCACCGCGTCGCCGGACAGGCCCTCTAGATGATCGTCTTTGCCTGCGCTGTCGTGCCATCCCTTTTCTCGCGACTTCGTCACGGCCTTGCTTGCCAGGGTTGTAGCTGGTGAGCTGGCCCGACCCGGATGGGGTGATGCGGTCATATCGTGAGGTGGGCGACCGGGCCGCCGGGGACGTGGCGGGCAATCCGGGTCGGCAACGCTGTTCCGCATTCGGTCGGTGCTGGTGACCTGGCGCGAGGATGGCTTCGAGTAGTGCAGGGGCGGCCTCCAAGAGCGTGGTGGGCCTAGGCCGGCATCGGCCGTGGCCACGGGCTACGTCGCCGCCAGCCCGAGGCCATGTCATCCATCGCCTCGTACGCGGTTCGGCGCTGCTGACGAGGCGATCGCGGCAGCGCGGTCGTCAGGGGTGGAGACCACGGGCCCTGGCATCGACACGCATGATCACGGTGGGCCTGCGAGTCATCTGTGAAATCGCGGCGTTCGATGATGACGATCGCCTGCGTTGGTCGTTCGGTGGTTGTGGCGAAGGGGAAACACAAGGCCCCGCCGTTACCGGCGGGGCCTTTCCCGTTTCTAGGCGATCAGTATGAGTACCACGCTGAACACCGCGAAGAACCCTTGGATCCACGCCCAGTGCTGGACCGGAATGCCGTAGAGCGTGTGCTCGTTGCCGTGTCTGTTCACGGCCCGGCCCACGACGATGAGAAGAACGGTGCCGACCACCAGCCCGGCCGTCGCGCCGATGGGGCCGAACAGCCCCTCCAGCGTGACCGCTCCGGCGATCCCGGCTCCCATCAGCAGAGGGACGAGGACGATTCCCAGCCCGGTCCAGACGATCAGCAACAAGCCTCATCACCGCCCGGAGCGCCGACCGTTGGACATCACGCGACTCATCGTCCAGGCATTCACCGCCTCAGTCCAGGACCGTTCTGCTGGGCTTCGGGGGTGGTCCGCAGCCCCAGGTCGTGGAGCGCGTGCCGGAGGGATTCCTCCGTGGTGCCGTGCCAGGCGACGAAACCGTCGGGCCTCACCAGCGCGGCGTCGTTCACATCGTTGAGGGGATGAACGTGCAGGTCGATCCCGAGGGAAGTGGCTGCCGTCCGCCATCGGTGGTCGTCCGGTTCGGTGAACAGTGCCCAGCGTGCGGCGGCCAGGTCCAGGGTGGAGATCTCGCCGGTTCCGGTGGAACGCGCCCAGCGGTGCGGGAAGCGGTGGCCGGGGAGGATCGCGTCGGCCGCGATGTCGGGTTCGGTGTCGTCATGCGGTGGGTAGGCGTAGAACATCATGCCGCGCAGGTAGTCGACGGCGATCTCGTCGTACAGGGTGCTCGGGTCGCCCTCCGGTGACCGGTAGCCCTGGTGCATTCCGCGTGAGAGGGCGTGGGACGCCCGGACGGCGGCGCGGCGTTCGGGTTCGTAGGTGTCCAGGAGTGCCGGAGCGGACCGGCCGCGCAGGACGGCGGCGATCTTCCAGGCGAGGTTGTGGCCGTCCTGGATGCCGGTGTTCATGCCGAGCCCGCCCGCCGAGCTCTGCACGTGGGCCGCGTCACCGGCCAGGAAGACCCGGCCCTGCCGGAAGGACGACGCCGTGCCGAGGGCGGCCTCCCAGGCGTTGACGGCGTGCAGCTCGATCGGGATCGTCTCGTCGCCGATCGCGGCCCGCAGCAGGGCGATGGTCCTGTCCTCGGTCAGGTCGGCCAGGTGGTCCGGCTTGCCCGGGTAGTCGAGGATGTGGGAGGACCACTGGTCGCGGCCGTTCTTCGACATCAGCGTGGCGTGGACCCGCTCGTTGCGCGCGAAGCACATGTGCGTCCCCCACTCGCGCAGGACGGGGCCGAGGTCGGCGCGGAAGAACGCGGTGTTGAGGCGGGTGAGGACCTCCCGGTCGGGCATGGTGATGCCCAGCCGTCCGCGCACGTCGCTGTTCGCCCCGTCCGCGCCGATGACGTAGTCGGCCGTGACCTCCGACTCCTCGCCGGTGGCGGTGTCGACGATCCGTACGCGCACGTGGTCGGCCTCCGGGGTGAGGTCGACCATGCGCGCGCCGAAGCGGATCTCGCCGCCGCGGCGGCGCAGCTCGTCAGAGGTCAGCCGTTGGATCTGGTCGTGCGTCAGCGTGAGGCGGGGGTTCACCGGGCTGCAGGTCTCCAGGATCCTGGAGTACCGCTCCGGCAGCTCCGCCTGGTGCAGGGTGACGCCGAGTCCGCGGTCCCGGAACAGGATCCGCATCGGCGGGCCGCCTTCCCAGCCGGCCTCCTCCAGCGCCGCCCCGAGACCGATCGAACGGAACACCTCCAGCGTGCGCAGGCTCGTGTTCGCCCGCGGGACCGCCGAGATCGAGTCCCGCTTCTCGACGACCAGGGGCCGGACGCCCCAGTGCGCGAGGAAGAGTCCCGTCGACAACCCGACCGGCCCGCCGCCCACCACCAGCACCGGCACAGCGTGAGTGCGCATCGTTTGCTCCCTTGTCGGTTGCGGATCGACGTTCACCCTGCACGCTCAAGTCGGCTTGAGCGCAACATGGGGGCATGACGGACGAGCGCTACTCGATCAGCCAGGTCGCCCGCTGCTTCGGCGTGCCGGTGTCAACGCTGCGTTACTACGACGACCTGGGCCTGCTTCCCGCCGCCGAACGCCGGGGGAACGTGCGCTACTACGGCCACGCCGAGCTGTGCTGGCTCGCGCTCATCCGGTGTCTGCACCATCGCGGCCTGGTCAGCCTGGCCGACACCGCCGTTCTGGTCGGCGAGGATCCGGCCGCCGACCGACCCTCGGGCCGGGAGGTGCTGACCTCCTCGATCGAGACGATCAAGGGCCGGATCGCCGATCTGCGGAACGCCCAGCGGCTCCTGGAGCACCTGCTGACCTGCCCGCGGGCCGACCCGGTGCGTGAATGCCCCTACCTGCGCGCCGAACTCGTGCAAGCCGTCGATCACGCGCTCGGCCGGACGGGTGTCGGTGACGCCCCCTAGCATCGTCGGCCATGAAGATCATCGAGGTGACGGAGCGCGCCGTCCTGGACGCCCTGGACGCACAGGACTGGTCCGCGTTCGAGCCCGCGCGCGACCTGCCCCCGCTGCGGGCCGCGCTGCGGGAACTGGAGCGAGCCCGCGGCGTCACCGAGGCGCACCGGGTCGCGACCGAGCGGATCCGTGAGCGCGGGGCCGTGCTGCGCCATCCCGACGCGCACCGCGTCGAGATCACCTCGCAGGCGCTCAGCCCGTCCGGACGCTACCTCGCGGTCGGTGACTTCGGCGGCGACGACTACGAGGCCGGGGCGACCCTGGCGGTCTGGGAGGTCGCCACCGGCCGCTGCGTGAACGTCATCGACGGGATCGTGGGCGGGATCGGCTGGCCCTGGTACGGCGGGACGATCCAGTGGTCGGCCGACGAGACCCGGCTCGCCGTGGAGTACCGGGCCAGCAACGTCGGCGTGTGGGACCCCTTCGGCTCCGGCACCGAGCCGATCGCGACCGTCCGCCTCACCTACAACGGCCGCCCCGACCCGTTCGCGGTCTCTCCCGACGGACTGCGCGCGTACGTCATGGACGAGGGCTCCGAGACCTACGGCTCGATCGTGGAGTTCTCCAGCCTGGAGACCACGACGGTGCCGGTGGTGGACGAGGAGGAGGCAGCGGAGGACGAGGACCACGACGAGGAGGGCTTCGTCCTGAAGGAGCCCGTCTGGTCCCGGGACGGGAAGCGGCTGTACGGAAGCCTGCACGACAGGAGGGTCTGTTCGATCGACGTCGCCTCGGGAGGGATCGCCTGGATCGTCCAGAGCGAGGGGCCCGCCGCGTGGAGCCGGGACGAGACCGTGCTGGCCTACCACCGCGACGGCGGGCTGGTGATCGCGGATGCGGCGACCGGCCGGGACATCGCCACCGGCCCCGGGTACCTCGATGTGCCGTACCAGACCGTCCACCTGGCCTGGGGGAACCGGCTCGCCGTCGTCGTCCCCGTGACGCGCGACGCCGAGCGCCCGCGCGTCGGGATCGTGGACCGGACCGGTCGGCACCGCTACGACCTCGACGTGGCGGTCCGGGCGCCGGACGGTGAGCTGGTGGTCGGGACCTGGGCCTGGGCGCCCGACGGCGACCGCGCCGCGTGCCTCACCGTCGACGGCCGGATCGAGGTCTGGTCGCTGGGTGACGAGCACGCGGAGCGGCTGCGCGCGTTCGACGCCCCGGACAAGGCCATCGGGCTGCACTGGGGCGCCGACGACGTCCTGGTGGCGGTGGGGACGACCGTACTGCGCTTCCTGCGCGCGGACACCGGCGAGGTCGTCGGCGACTTCACGCTGCTGCGGCAGCCCGCCGCGCCGCGTCCGCTGCTCCTCGACGGCGGGGACGCCGGCGAGGAGATCGGGCGGGGGCCCAATCCCACGTTCGCGCTCGACGAGGAGACCTGGGCCGTCGCCTTCCCGGAGGGCGTCGCGATCGCCCCTCCCGGAAGGGAGGCGGACCTGGCCGCCTCGCTGGCGTGGGCGGTGGACGGCCGCCACGCGTGGCCGGTCCACTGGGGACGGCTGGACGTCTTCCCCGACGCGCCCACGGCGGCGGAACGGGTCGACGGCCCGCTGCGCGAGGACCTGAAGCCGTTCCGGGGCCGTACCGTCCGGGCGCCGGAGCCCGAGCGGTGGCCACCGGCCGGCCCGGCCACGGTGGACGACCTGTTCCGGGCCTTCCTCGAAGCGGTCGTGGAGCTCGGCGTGGACCGCCTTCCGTGGTCCGGCGAGGCCCTGCACGAGGCGGCCCTCATCCGGGCCCGGCGCGGAGAACCGGACGGCGTCCGCGTGCTGGTCGAGGCGTCCCCGGAGGGCCGCCGCCCGTTCACGGCGGCCGCGGCCGCCATGGTCCTGGCGGCCGCGGGGCCACGGGACGACGCGCGCTCGCTCCTCGCCGATCACGAGACGGCCTGCGAGGAGCGGTGGAGCGGGCCGGTGTGGTACGCGATGGAGTGGGGCGACCGGGCCCGCGCCGGTGCCGCCGTGGGCGGGGCGTACGCGGCGCTGGGCGACCGGGAGCGCGCGGACCGGTGGTTCGGGAGGGCGCGCGAGGTGCTGCGCGAGCACCGGGGCGCGGGGGAGCATCGCCTGCCGATCGTGTGGGCGCTGCTGGAGTGCGGGCGGGAGGACGAGGCGCGGGCCCTGCTGGACGAGGGCACCGGCGACCCCGGCCACGGCGCCGGTGTCCCGTTCGTCGCTTACGCGCTGCGCACGGGCAGGGCCGACCTCGCCGAACGCGTCCTGCGCGACGCGGAGGGCTGGTTCGATGACTGGGTGGTGACACGCCTGCTCCGGCAGTACGGGCAGACGGAGCTGCTGCACGCCTGGGCCGAGCGCAACGGCCTCGCGGTCGCGGAAGCGGAGGAGCCGGTCGACGAGGACCTCGCCCGCGGGTACGCGGAGATCGCCCGGATCCCCCCGGCGCAGCGGCAGGGGCCGACCGTGGAGCTGCTCCGGAGGGCGGCCGGGCGGGGGCGGATCGACGCGGTGCTCGACCTGCTCCCGAAGGTGCCGATGCCGCTGTACGGGGGGATGAGCTCGCACGACCGGCCGTACGCGGCGTTCGGCGCGCTGCGGATCGTCACGACCGGGATCGACCACGAGACCTGGTGACGGTCAGCGGCCCGTCTCGAACGACGCCCGGTCCCCCACCGAGATCCGGCCCGGCCGGACGACCTGCGCGTAGGCTCCGGCGCAGGCGCGGTCGCCCATGCCCGGCAGGGGCTCGACCAGGTTCTCCCGGGCCGGGACGCGCAGCGCGTCGGGGGAGCGGGGCAGGTCGCCGTGTTCGAGGGTCGGGACCGCGCAGCGCGGGGTCGGGGCGATGACGCGCAGCACCGCGGTGCCGACCCGCAGCGTGCGGCCCACCCAGGCGTTCTCCTCGTACGCGGCGCCGGTGTCGACGACGAGGTTGGGGCGGTAGCGGACGGCCTCGGCGCCGGTGGCGCGCAGGGTGCCGGTGCCGATCAGGTGGACGGGGGCGAAGTCCACGAACGCGCCGGGCGGCGCGCCCGCCCCGATCGTGATCTGCTCGACGGCCACGTCGGCGGTGACGCCCTCGGCCAGGACCTCCTCGGGGACGGCGCGGTCCAGTTCCGCGCCGTCGGGGGGCGTGTCGGAGAGGGTGACGGGCCTGCCCAGCCAGCGCGACAGCTCCTCGTCGCCGGAGACGAGGGTGCCGTCGGGCAGGGTGATGCGCACGGCGTCGCCGTCCAGGGAGGCGCGGGCCTGGAGCAGGGCGCGCCACAGCCGGGGGTTCTTCGCGCTGGCGACCTTGGCGGTCGTCCGGTCCAGCAGCGCCCACGCCCGGTCGCCCCGCAGGCCGGTCGCGGTCAGGTCCGCCGTGTCGAGCCGTTCCCCCAGCATCGACTTGACGGGGTAGCGGTACAGCGCCGTCACAGTGCTCATGATCCGATTGTCCACCGCCGGAGATCATCCGCGCGGGTGAAAACCGCGGATCGGGTCGTTACGCTCACCGGGTGACGATCGAACTCGGCGCCTCGGCGCGGAAGCTCATTGACGGCGTGAACCCGGCGGTGCTCGCCACCGTGAACCCCGACGGCAGCCCGCAGACCTCGGTCGTGTGGGTCGGGCGGGACGGCGACGACCTGCTCGTCTCCTCGCAGGCGGGCCGTCGCAAGGACCGCAACCTGCGGCGGGACCCCCGGGCCAGCCTGACCGTGTTCGACATGGACGACCCGCTGCGGTACGTCGAGGTGCGCGGCACCGCCACCGTGGCCGAGGACGAGGGGCGGCGGCTCGCCGTCGAGCTGGCCGAACGCTACGAGGGGCCGGGCGCGGGCCAGGAGTACCTGGACCTTCCGCCGGAGGCCGTCCGGATCGTGATCCGGCTGACGCCGCACCGGGTGGTCGGCACCGCGGCCTGACCGTATCAGCGGGCCGGTTCGCCGGTCGGGAACAGGATCGGGCTCAGCAGGTGCGGGGCGCGGCCGTCGCCCGGCGCGTTGCCCAGATGGGGTGTGATCGCCGCGCGCATCCGCTCGATCAGGTCGGCGCGTTCGGCGGGGGTCAGCCACAGGACGTGCTGGCGGTAGCCGACCTCGTCGCCGGCCGGGGACGGCGCGTCGCGGTCCAGGTAGGCGTCGAACTCGGCCAGCAGGACGGCCATCGCGGCGGTGAACGCGCGGCGGTGGTCGTCGGCGGACATCGCCGCGGCCGTCTCGGGGGTGATCACGGCCCGGTCGTGGCGTAGACGGTAGTGGCGTTCCACCGCGCCGCGCACCCGGCGTTCGTCGGTCACCTCCAGGACGCCGCCCTCGGCGAGCGCGGCGACGTGCCGGTACACCGTCGCCCGGTGCGCGCCGGGGACGCGGTCGGCCAGCTCGGCGGTCGTGCGGGTCCGGCCGTCGGCCATGGCGTGGACGATGCGCAGGCGCACCGGGTGCGCGAGGAGATCCAGCGTGGTCACCCTGCAATGATCGCACATGTGTTACCGTTCGCAGAGTTGCGAACGGTCGAAGGAGTGCGAATGGAACGGACCCATCAGGTGGCCGGACGGCGGCTGGCGCTGCGCCGGAGCGGGAGCGGCGGGCCCGCCGTGGTGTTCCTGCCCGGGGCGGGGCTGGTCGGGCTGGACTTCGTCGACGTGCAGGAACGCGTCGCCGAGTTCACCACGAGCGTGGTCTACGACCGTGCCGGGACGGGCTGGAGCGACCCCGTCGCGTTGCCCAGGAGCGCGGCCGGGGTCGCCGGGGAGCTGCGGGAGCTGTTGCGGGTCGCCGGGGTGCCCGGCCCGTACGTGCTGGTCGGACACTCGCTGGGGGCGTTCTACGCGCGGCGCTTCGCCCAGTTGCACGGCGACGAGGTCGCCGGGCTCGTCCTGGTCGATCCGGGGCACGAGGACATCAACGACCATGTGCCGTCCGAGGCCGTGGCGCTGAGCGACCAGGCCAAGCCGGACGCGGAGGCGCTGCCCGACCTGGACGAGGAGCAGATCCGGGCCGCGGGCGAACAGCTCGGACGGCTGTACGCCGACTTCCCGGAGGAGGCGCGCGACGCGCTCGTCGAGCACCACCTCTCCTCCTGGCGCACCGGCGTCCAGGAGACCGCCAACTTCGAGACCGAGATCTACGACGAGCTGCGCGGCGGGGGAGCGCTGCCCGACGTTCCGCTGGTCGTGCTGACGGCGGACGGCGTCAACCCCTACTGGGCCCAGATCCTGTCCGAGGACCTCCTGCGCGGGGCGCACGAGGGGCTCCGCGCCCTCCACGCGGCGATGGCGGCGGCCGTGCCGCGCGGAGAGCAGCGGATCATGGCGGGCGCCTCCCACCAGTACGCGCACATCGAGTGCCCCGAGGCGGTGGTCGACGCCGTGCGGGACGTGATCGCGGCGCGGGACGCGGTCAGACGCGGCTGACCTCGCGGGCGGCGGCGATGGCGGCCAGGGCCCCCAGCATCAGCGCGAGGCTGACCCCGACCGGGGAGCGGAAGCCCCAGCCCGCGTCGATCGTCAGGCCGCCCAGCCACGGGCCCAGGGTGTTGCCCACGTTGAACGCCGCCGTCACGAACCCGCCGGCCAGCGTGGGGGCCCCGGCGGCCAGGGCGAACGTGCGGGAGGTCAGCGCGGGCGCCAGGCCGAACGCCAGCATCCCCTGGACGAAGACCAGCGCGACCAGGGCGACCGGGTTCCCGGCGGTCAGCGCCAGCAGCGCCCAGCCGGCGGTCAGCGCCACCGCCCCGCAGACCAGCACGGTCCGGGGACGGGCGTCGGTGACGCGCCCGCCGATCGTGATCCCCAGGGTCGCGCCGCCGCCGAACAGCACCAGCAGCACCGGCACCCAGCCCTCGGCCAGCCCGGCGGTCTCGGTGACCAGCGGCGCCAGGTAGGTGAAGGTGCAGAACGTCGCGCCCTGCACCAGCGCGTTCACCGTGTAGGACAGCAGCAGCGGCGGGCGCGTCAGGTCCCGCAGCTCGGCGCGCAGGCCCGCGTCGGCGGGCGCGGCGTCGCGGGCGGGCAGCAGCGCCGCGATCGCCGCGACCGACAGCAGGGTCAGGGCCGCGACCGCCCAGAACGCGGCCCGCCAGCCCCACAGCTGGCCGAGGACCGCCCCGGCGGGCACCCCGGCGACGCAGGCCAGGCTGGTGCCGCCGACCAGCACGGCCATCACGCGGGCGCGGGCGCCGGGGGCGACCATCGCGACCGCCGTCCCGGACGCCACCGCCCAGAAGCCCGCCATGGCCAGCGCGCTCACCACGCGGGTGGCCAGCAGGACGGTGAAGTCGCCGGTCAGCGCCCCGACGACATGGCAGAGGGCGAAGACCACCAGGAACCACAGCAGGGCGCTGCGGCGCGGCAGCCGGCGGGTCGCGGCCGCCAGCACGGGCGCGCCGACGACCATGCCGACGGCGAACGACGAGGTCAGCAGCCCCGCGTGCGGGATGGACACGTGGAGGTCGGCGGCGATGGCCGGGAGCAGACCCGACAGCATGAACTCGGAGGTGCCCAGGGCGAACACCGCCAGCCCCAGGACATGGATGACGAACGGCATGACGAACACTCCCGTCGAGGGATGCCGGAAAAAGGGCAGGGGAGGGCGCGGCGGCGCGTCAGGGCTGAAGGGGCGCGGTCAACGACCGCTGACGGGAATCGTCCGGAACGCCTTCAGGAGAGGGGGCACGGCCGCGCGGAGAGCGGCCGGCGGGCACGGCGGAGGGACCGCCGGCGGGCCGGCGGTCAGGCTCTGGACGCCTCGGGACCGGACATGATCGGTCACGGTAGCAGGAACGCGGCGGACGGGTGAAACCACGGTGACCGGGTTGGTGATGGGCGGAGCGGCCCATAGGCTGCACGGGTGACCGAGAAGCTGTGGGAGATCGAACCGTCCGGCCCGCTGCGTGGCGACGTGACCGTGCGGGGGGCCAAGAACGCGGTCAGCAAGCACATGGTGGCCGCCATGCTCGGCGACGCGCCGAGCACCATCCGCAACGCGCCCGACGTCGGCGAGGTCGGCATCACCGCCGCCATGATCGAACATGTCGGGATGACGGTGGAACGCTCCGGCGGGGAGATCACGATCGTGCCGGGGCCGGTCACCGACCCCAGCGTCGACAAGGCGTTCACCGGCCTGAACCGCATCCCGATCCTGATGCTGGGCCCGCTGCTGCACCGGGCGGGCGAGGCGTTCGTGCCGCTGGTCGGCGGCGACCCGATCGGGCGGCGGCCGGTGGACTTCCACGTGGAGGCGCTGCGCAGCTTCGGCGCCGAGGTGATCATCGCCGAGGACGGCATCCACGCCCGCGCCGAACGCCTGGTCGGCACCCGTATCGAGCTGCCCTACCCGAGCGTCGGGGCGACCGAGACGGTGCTGCTGGCGGCGGTGCTGGCGCAGGGCAAGACCGTGATCCGCAACGCCGCCACCGAGCCGGAGATCATCGAGCTGGCGCTGTTCCTGCAGCGGATGGGCGCGCGGATCTCCTTCAGCCCCGACCGCCGCATCGTGGTGGAGGGCGTGGAACGGCTCGGCGGCGCCCCGACCCGTCTCGGCGGCGACCGCATCGAGGCGTTCTCCTACCTGGTCGCGGGCCTGGTCACCGGCGGTGAGGTCCGGGTGCACGGCTGCCCGCAGGACCGCCTGGTCACCCCGATCACCACGCTGGCGCGGATGGGCGCCCGGTTCGAGATCACCGACGACTGGATCATGGCGTCGGCGCCGCACGGGCTGCGCCCGGCGGCGGTGCAGACCGACACCCACCCCGGGTTCGCCACCGACTGGCAGACCCCGCTGATGGTGCTGTTCACGCAGGCCGACGGCATGTCGGTGCTGCACGAGACGGTGTACGAGAACCGGCTGGCCTACGTTCCGGCGCTGAAGGGCATGGGCGCCGAGATCGAGGTGTACGACACCTGCCTGGGCGGCCCGGCCTGCCGCTACCACGACACCGGCGCGCGGCACTCGGCGGTCGTGCGGGGCGTGACCAAGCTGCGCGGCGGCGACGTGACCATGCCCGACATCCGCGCCGGGTTCTCGGCGGTGCTGGCGGCGGCCGTCGCCGAGGGCCCGTCCACGCTGCGCGGCGTCCACCACATCGAACGCGGCTACCACCGCCCCGTCGAGCAGTTCCGGGCCCTGGGCCTGAACCTGCGCAGCGTCGAGCTCTGACGGCGGGTTCCGCGAGAAATCTCCCGGCCGGGGTGAAACCGGCGTCGTCGCCGACACCTAACAGGTGAACGGTGCCGCTGTGCTGACGGGAGACAGCGCTTGAACGACGACGACGGTTTCACCCGGATGTTCCGGGACCACTACGAGGCGGTGCTGCGGTACGCGTGGCGGCGGGTCGGACCCGCCGACGCCGCGGACGTGGCGGCCGAGACGTTCCGGATCGCCTGGGAACGCCGGGACCGCCTGCCCGACGACGACCCGCGGCCGTGGCTGTACGCCACGGCCCGCAACGTCGCGCTGAACCTGGTCCGCAAGGACCGGCGGCGCGACGGCCTGCTGGACGCCCTGGCCGACGACCTGGGGCGGCGCGACGGCGAGGGCGACCACGCCGCCGCCGTCGCCGCCCGGCAGACGGCGCTGGCGGCCCTGGCCGGGCTCGGCGAACGCGAACGCGAGCTGGTGATGCTCGTGTGCTGGGAGGGCCTGGACCTGAGGAGCGCCGCCGAGGCGGCCGGATGTTCCCGGACCGCGGCGGCGATGCGGCTGCACCGGGCGCGCAAACGCCTGCGACACCTGCTCGGCGACACGCCGCCCGGCACCGTCACGCCCGCCCCCGCGTCCCCTCAGGAGAGCCTCGCATGAGCAACGACATCGAGCAGTTGCGCGACACCCTGGCCGTCCACGACCCGGCCCGCGACGTGCGCGTGACCGACGCGCAGGTGGAACAGGCCCTGCACTCCCTGGCCACCGGGTCCGCCCCGGCCCGGCCCGCCGCCCGGCCCGGGTGGCGGCGCCGGACGCTGGTCGCGATCCCCGTCACGGTCGCGGTGACGGCCGCGGCCGTCGTGGGGGTGCAGGCCGTGCGGACCGACGACTCCGGAACCCCCCGGGTGGGCACCGCGCGGGCCCTCGCCTTCGCCCAGCGCGGCGAGTTCCTGGAGGTCCGGATCGTGGATCCCAACGCCGACCCGGAGATGTACCGCAAGCAGTTCGCCACGCACGGGCTGAACGTCGACCTGCGGGTCCTGCCGGTGTCGCCCAGCCTGGTCGGCAGGATGCTCTCCTACGACGAGCAGACGAAGACCAGGCCGCGCGTCACGCCGCTGGACGGCGAGGGCGGCTGCGGCGACCTCTGGTGCCAGCCGGGCGTCCGCGTACCCACCGGCCTGCGCGAGCGGGTGACGCTGACGTTCGGGCGCGCCGCCCGGCCGGGGGAGCGGTACCAGGTCAGCGGGGACGCGGCGGCGCGCGGCGAGCCCCTCAGCGGGGTGCGGGTGAAGGGGATGGAGGTCGGCGAGCTGCGCCGGGTGGCGAAGGAACGCGGCGTCCGGATCGTCGGGTACGCCGAGATGTCCCCGCGGCCCGAGCAGTCGGCCGACTGGGACTTCGGCGAGCACGTCCTCAAGGAGGACCAGGTGCCCGACTCCTGGTACGTGCACGAGACGGTCAGCGGAAAGGAGCCCAGGAGCGTGACGCTGCACGTGGCGTCCCGGCGCTGACCGGGAGCTCCGGCGGCCGGTAGTCGTAGAGCCAGGCGGTGCCCCTCTCGTAGAAGAGCCGGAGCGCCATCGGCATGACGGCGTCCCGGATCCGGCGCGCGACCGGGCCCGCGGTCTTGGCGTCCCGGTTGGCGGCCGCCATCTTCACCAGCCTGGCCGTCCGTTCCCGCCGGTCCGCCTCGTAGGAGGCCAGACCGGCGGGAACGGACGCCGCCGCGGCCAGGGCGTGCGCCAGGACCGTCGCGTCCTCGACCGCCATCGACGCGCCCTGACCGGCCCCGACGGGGTGGGAGGCGTCGCCGACCAGCACGATCCGGTCGTTCCGCCAGACCTCCACCGGCGGCATCGTGTGGTGGAGGGTCGGCCGGTGCGTCTCCGTCGCGGCGCGCAGCACCGCCGAGGGCATCGGCTCGTCCCGGTACAGGCCCGCCAGCAGGTCCGGGCCGACCGCGTCGAGGTCGGGGGCCCGGGCGGCGGCGGGCTGGGCGCCCCACCACACCGACCCGTCCGGGACGCCGATCGCGAGGAACGCCCCCGCCCGCCCGAACACCATGTGGAACGTCCCCGGCTCCACTCCCGCGACGCCCCGGGCGACCCCCGAGGCGGTGTAGAGCCCGGCGTAGGCCGGGTCGGGAGCGGCCGGGTCCAGGATCCGCCGGGTCGCCGACCAGATGCCGTCCGCGCCGACCAGCAGGTCCGCCTCGGCGGTGCGCCCGCCGTCGAGCACCGCGCGCACCCCCGTCCCCGTGGTGACCGCGTCCACCAGGCGTTCCCCGGTGACGATCCGCGCCCCGGCCCGCTCGGCGGCGGCACGCAGCGTCTCCACCAGGCGGCCCCGCATCAGCGTGACGCTGTGCAGCGGGTCGTCCGGCCGTCGCCCGCGCGGCAGGTCGCCCAGCAGCCGCCCCGACCCCGACCACATGAGCTGGCGCGGCACCGCGAACCCCGCCGCCCGCACCTCCTCCAGCACGCCGAGGGCCGCCAGCCCGCGCAGCCCGTTGGACGCCAGGCTCACGAACGCCCCCACCTGCCCGGCCGGGTCGGCGTACGCCTCGTACACCGTCACCTCCGCGCCGATCCGCCGCAACGCGACCGCGCTCGCCGCCCCGGCGACCCCGCCGCCCACCACGATGACCCGCATGAAAGCCTCCTGAATCCTAATTCACTGAATCTATATTCGGCGAACTGGGCTTCAGTATGATGACGTCCGCACGCGACGGTCAAGGGGGACGGATGGCGGGAGTACGCAAGGCCCGGGCGGCCGAGACGCAGGCGGCGCTGAAGGACGCGGCGCGCCGGCTGTTCCTGGAACGCGGCTACCTCAACACGAAGATCACCGACATCACGGCCGCCGCCGGGCGCGCGACCGGCTCGTTCTACGACCATTTCGCCGGCAAGGAGGAGCTCCTCCAGGCGCTGATGGCCGACATGGAGCGGCAGGCCGACGACGAGATCCGCGCGCACGAGCACCCCCGCGACCACGACCTGTCGGACCGCGCCCAGCTGCGCGACCACCTCGCCGTCGCCTGGAGCGTCTTCCGCGACCACCTGCCGGTCGTGGTGGCGCGGACGCAGGCGATGATGGCCGACGACCCGCGCTCGGGGAACCTGTGGCGCGGCCTGGTCGCCGAGACCGACGTCCTCCGCGACCACCTGGAGTGGCTGCGCGAGCGCGGCCACCGGCTGCCCGGCGACCCCGCGCTGCTGGCCCCGGCGGTCGGCGCGCTGCTGTCGATGTTCGGCTACGCGGTCCTCACCGCCGGGGACGACGGCCCCGGCGCCACCGACGACGAGATCGTGGACACCCTGACCGACCTGCTGCTGCACGGCCTGGCCGGAGGAGCCGCCGGAGAACCGGGAGTCGCGGACGGGAACTGACCTACACCGCCTCTAGCGTCGGGGGAGTCGGCAACGAGGAGGCGTCATGAAGGTTCTGGTCACCGGTGCGACGGGGTTCGTCGGCCGCAACGTGGTGGCACGGCTCCGGCGGGCGGGAGTGGAGGTCAGGGCGCTGACCCGCGACCCCGCCCGGGCCCGGTTCCCGCGGGACGTGGAGGTCGTGCGCGGTGACCTCGCCGACCCGGCCGGTCTGGGCGCGGCGTTCGAGGGCGTCGAGCGGATGTACCTGTTCCCGGTCGAGGAGACCGCCCGCGAGGTCGTGGCCATGGCGCGGAACGCCGGGGTGCGGCGGATCGTGGACCTGTCGGCGGCCTCGGTCACCGCCGGGCTGCACGCCAACCCGGTCGAGGAGGTCGTGGCGGCGTCCGGCCTGGAGTGGACCCATGTGCGGCCCGGCGGGTTCATGACCAACATGCTCCAGATCTGGGCCCCGGCCATCCGCGCCGAACGCGTGGTCCGCCACCCGTTCGGAGACGAGCCCATGATGCTCGTCCACGAGGACGACATCGCCGCCGTCGCCGTCGCGGCCCTGCTGGAGGACGGCCACCACGGGCAGGCGTACACGCTCACCGGGCCCGCGCCGGTCACCGTCCGCGAGCAGGTCGCGGCCATCGCCGACGCGCTGGGGGAGGAGGTCCGCTACGAGGAGGTCGACCGGGAGCGCGCCCGCGAGCTGATGCGGGCGCAGGGCGGGTTCGCCGCCGAGTCGGCCGACCTGATGCTCGGATTCGTCGAGTACGGCGGGGAATCGCCCGACACCGGCAGCGGCTACGCCGAGCAGGACTGGTCGGCGCTGGAGAAGCCGTGGCCCGACGTGGAGCGCGTCACCGGGCGCCCGCCCCGCGCGTTCGCCGAATGGGCGCGCGACCACGTCGACGACTTCCGCTGACGGCGCGGCGGCGACCCCCCGTGTCATGCTGACCGGGACGCAGGTGACACGGCACGGGAGGTCCCGTCATGCTCAGCCCGCTCAGCCCGCTGGCGTTCCTGAAACGGTCGGCCGAGGTCTTCCCGGGCAAACCGGCCGTCGTCCACGGGGACCGGCGCTGGACCTACGCCGACCTCGCCGAGCGGGTCACCCGCCTGGCGGGCGCCCTGCGCGCCTCCGGCGTCGGGCCCGGCGACCGCGTCGCCTACCTCGCCCCCAACATCCCCGAACTGCTGGTCGCCCACTTCGCCGTGCCGCTGGCGGGCGCGGTGCTGGTGGCGATCAACACGCGGCTCTCGCCCGAGGAGGTCCGCCACATCTGCGACCACTCGCGGGCGAGGCTGCTGGTCGTGGACGCCGGGCTGCACGCGACGGTCGCGCCGCTGGCGGGCCGCCTGGCCACCGTCACCGAGATCGTGACCGTCGCCGCCCCGGACGCCGCCCCCGGCCCGGACGTCGGCGGCACCGACTACGAGACGTTCGCCGCGCGCGGCGGCGACACCGCGTTCCCCTGGGAGCCCGCCGACGAGAACGCCCCCATCTCCGTCAACTACACCTCCGGCACCACCGGCCGCCCCAAGGGCGTGGTCTACACGCACCGGGGCGCCTACCTCAACGCGCTCGGCGAGATCGTCCACTCGCGGCACACCCCCGACAGCGTGTACCTGTGGACGCTGCCGATGTTCCACTGCAACGGCTGGTGCACGCCCTGGGCGCTGGTCGCGGCCGGCGGCACCCAGGTGTGCCTGCGCGCGGTGGACGGCGAGCGGATCTGGGAGCTCGTCGACTCCGAGGGCGTCACCCACCTCAACGGCGCGCCCCCCGTGCTGCGCGCCATCGCCGACGCGTCGCGGGCCCACCGCCTGGACCGGCCCCTGGTCATCACCACCGCCGCCGCGCCGCCGAGCCCCACCACGATGGCGCGGCTGGAGGAGCTGGGCGCGCGGATCGTGCACGTCTACGGGCTGACCGAGACCTACGGCCCCTACGCGGTGTGCGAGCCGCAGCCCGGCTGGGAGGGCCTGCCGGCCGCCGACCGGGCGCGGATGCTGGCGCGGCAGGGCGTCGGGATGCTCCAGACCGACGGGCTGCGCGTGGTGGACGAGGAGATGAACGACGTGCCCGCCGACGGCGCGACCCTCGGCGAGATCGTCATGCGCGGCAACAACGTCATGGCCGGCTACCTCGACGACGAGGCCGCGACCGCGCACGCGTTCCGGGGCGGCTGGTTCCACTCCGGCGACCTCGGCGTCCGGCACCCCGACGGGTACGTGGAGCTGCGCGACCGCGCCAAGGACATCATCATCTCCGGCGGCGAGAACATCTCGACCGTGGAGGTGGAGAGCGCGATCGACGCCCACCCGGCGGTCCGGGAGGTCGCGGTCGTCGCCGTCCCCGACGACCGGTGGGGGGAACGGCCCAAGGCGTTCGTGGTGCCGCGCGACGGGCACGCCCCCACCGAGGCCGAGATCATCGCGCACGTCCGGGACCGGCTGGCGCACTTCAAGGCCCCCGACCGCGTGGAGTTCGTGCCGGAGCTGCCCCGCACCTCCACCGGGAAGATCCAGAAGTTCCAGCTGCGCGAGAAGGAGTGGGCGGGCCGCGAGCGCCGGATCCAGGGCTAGGCCGTGTTTCAAAGCCCTGGCCCACGGCGCTCGCCTGGCGGCTCGCACCTCACCAGGGCTTGGCGAGCGCGACATCGCTTCGCGATCTGACCCGCGGGCCCTCGCCTCCGGCGTCGGGCCCGCAGGTCAGGTAACGCGCTCGCGTGCGCGGCTGAGGCCCACTTTGAAACAGGCCCTAGCCGTGCCGCGCCCGGCCAGGTTCGGCCGGGGGGTTCGGGGAACGCGGGATCGGGCAGGGGAGGCACGAGGGAAGGGAGCGGGCATGACGGCACCCGGGAACGTCGTGATCGTCGGCGCGGGGCCGGCCGGGCTGCTGCTGGCCGGGGACCTGGCCGCCGCCGGCGTGCCGGTCACGGTCCTGGAGCGGCGCGCGACCGGTTCCAGCCTGACGCGGGCGTTCGCCGTGCACGCCCGCACCCTGGAGATCCTGGACGCCCGCGAGATGGCCGGGGAACTGCTGGCCACCGGGCAGAAGGTGCGGCGGGTCCGGCTGTTCGGCGCCGCCCGGGTGGACCTGTCGCGGCTGCCGGGACGCTTCCCCTACCTGCTGGTGACCCCGCAGTACGAGACCGAACGGGTGCTGGAGGGCCGCGCGCTGGCGGCCGGGGCCGAGATCGTCCGGGGCGCCGAGGTGGTGGGACTGCGGCAGGACGAGACCGGCGTCGAGGTCGAGATCCGCCTCGCCGACGGCACCGCCGACCACCGCCGCGCCGACTACCTGGTCGGATGCGACGGGGTGCGCAGCAGGATCCGGGAGGCGCTGGGACTGCCGTTCCCGGGCCGGTCGGCGATCCGCTCGGTGATGCTGGCCGACGTCCGCCTGGACGACGAGCCCCGCGAGGTCCTCACGGTGGGGTCGTCGGGGGACGCCTTCGCGTTCCTGGCGCCGTTCGGCGACGGCTGGTACCGGGCGATCGCCTGGAACCGCGACCACCAGGTCCCCGACACCGAACCGGTCGACCTCGCCGAGCTCCGCGCCACCGTCCGCCGCGCCCTGGGCACCGACCACGGCATGCGCGACCCGCGCTGGACCTCCCGCTTCCACAGCGACGAACGCCAGGTCCCGCGCTACAGCGCGGGCCGGGTGTTCCTGGCCGGGGACGCCGCCCACGTGCACTCGCCCGCCGGGGGCATGGGCATGAACACCGGGCTCCAGGACGCCGCCAACCTCGGCTGGAAGCTGGCCGCGGTCCTGCACGGCCACACCGGGCCCGGCCTGCTGGACACCTACCACGCCGAACGCCACCCGGTCGGCCGGGCCGTCCTGCGCACCAGCGGCGGCCTGGTCAGGGCGGCGACGCTGGGCCCGCGTCCGCTCCGCGCCGCCCGTACGGCCGCGGCGGCCCTGGCGACGCGCGTCCCGCCCGTCGCGCGCCGCGCGGCCGAGACGGTCTCCGGCATCGGCGTCGCCTACCCGCCCCCGCGCGGCGCGCACCCCCTCACGGGCCGCCGGGCCCCCGACATCCCCCTCATGGGCGAGCCGTCCCGCCTGCACGAGGCCCTGCGCGGCGGCCGGTTCGTGCTGGTCGTGGCGGCGAACGACCCGGCGGTGACCTACCTGGCCACCAAGCGCTGGGCCGACCGGGTCCACTGCGCGTCGGCGGACGGCGCGACGCGGACCTCGGCGCTGGTCCGCCCCGACGGCCACATCGCCTGGGCCACCGACGAGACGGCCCCCGACCGCCGCGCCACCCAGATCAGGGACGCCCTGACGATGTGGTGCGGCCCCCCGGCCGCCCACGTCCACCACTGAGTTCATCCGGGCACACGGGACGGCGCGGTCCGGGACGCGCCGCCCATGAGGCGCCGCGTCCCGGACCGCGCCGCGAAGCGTCGGGCAGGGGCGCCGGATTCCCGCCGGTCAGAAGCGGCGGGACTCCCGGCCGTACCCCAGTTCCTCGGCCACGTCGGCGAGGTTCTCGTACTCGCGGTCGGGCAGGTTCTCCAGCGCCGCCACCGCCCCGTCCGGAGCGCCCGGACGGTCCAGGTGGGCCACCAGGTCCTTCGGGGTCGCGGGCCAGCGGACCCCCGTCAGCAGCCGGGCCAGGGCGCTGCGCTCCTCCACGTCCTCGGCGTTCATCCCGGGCGGCGCGCCCTCCTGCCGGGAGGTCGTCAGGGTCGTGGGGTCCTCGGGGGCCGTCGGGTCCCAGGAGGTGTCGGTGGAGACCGGTTCGGTCTCCCTCCACTCCTCGGCGTGGGTGGAGTGGCCGCCGCGGACCATGCCCTGGGTCTCATGCTCCATCTGCTCGTCCACGCGCGGGCTGTGCTTGTTGTTCTTGTCGGTCATGTCTTTCCCTCCCTGTGGAGGGAAGTCGTTCCCATGCGGCACGCGCTAAACGGGGTGGCCGGACTTTACGATCACTTGTGACGACGAGGACGGGAGGCGGTATGGCGGGGCACATGACACCGGAGGAGTTCCGCCGGTACGGCAGGCAGGTCGTCGACTGGATCGCCGACTACCACGAGCGGATCGCGTCGATGCCGGTGTTGTCGCAGGTCAAGCCGGGTGATGTGCAGGACGCGCTGCCCGCTCGCCCGCCGGAGGAGGGGGAGGGGTTCGAGGGCGTGCTGGCCGATCTGGAGCGGATCGTCCTGCCGGGCGTCACGCACTGGCAGCACCCCTCGTTCTTCGCCTACTTCCCCTCCAACACCAGCGGCCCCGCGATCCTCGGCGACCTGCTGTCGTCCGGGCTCGGCGTGCAGGGGATGCTGTGGGCCACCAGTCCCGCGTGCACCGAGATGGAGACGCGCGTGGCCGACTGGATGGTGGACCTGCTGGGGCTTCCCGCCGCGTTCCGGGGCAACGGCGTCATCCAGGACTCGGCGTCCAGCGCGTGCCTGGTGGCGCTGCTGGCGGCGGTGCAGCGGACCGGCGGATCGGCGGCGCGCGACGGGATCGACCGGCGCCACACCCTCTACGTCAGCTCGCAGACGCACTCGTCGCTGGAGAAGGCCGCCCGGATCACCGGCATCGGCTCGGCCAACGTCCGGGTCGTGGACGTCGACCCCGGCACCCTGGCGATGGACCCCGCGCACCTGGACGCGCTGCTGACCGAGGACGCCGCGGCCGGGGCCGTGCCCGTCATGGTCTGCGCCACCGTGGGGACCACCTCCACCACCGCCGTCGACCCGGTCCCCGCGATCGGCGAGGTGTGCCGCGGGCACGGGGTGTGGCTGCACGTGGACGCCGCCTACGCGGGCGTCGCGGCCGTGTGCCCGGAGTTCCGGTGGGTCAACGACGGGCTCGCCGAGCACGCCGACTCCTACTCCACCAACCCGCACAAGTGGCTGCTCACCAACTTCGACTGCACCCTGCTGTGGCTCGCCGACCGCGCGCCGATGATCGAGGCGCTGTCGATCCTGCCCGAGTACCTGCGCAACCAGGCCACCACCTCCGGCGACGTCATCGACTACCGCGACTGGCAGATCCCGCTGGGACGCCGGTTCCGCGCGCTGAAGCTGTGGTCGGTGATCCGCTGGTACGGGGCCGAGGGGCTGCGCGCCCACATCCGCGCCGGGGCGCGGCTCGCCGACGCGCTGGCCTCCTGGATCGCCGCCGACCCCGCGTTCGAGGTCCGCGACCACCACCCGTTCGGCCTGGTGTGCTTCCGGCCCCGCTGGGCCGGCCTCGCCCCCGACGAGGCCGACGCCGCCACGCTCGCCCTGATGGAACGCCTCAACGCCTCCGGCGACCTCTACCTCACCCACACCAGGGTCGGCGGCCGGGTCCTGCTGCGCCTGGCCGTCGGCGGGCCCGCCACCGAGGAACGGCACGTCCGCGCCGCCTGGGACCGCATCCGCGAGGAGGCCGCGCGCCCCACCGCCTGAGGCGCCGCCTAGCGCACCAGCCGCAGCGCGCGCAGCACCCGGCGGGCCAGGGACGCCTCCTGCGCCGCGGTCTCCGGCGAGACCGCCGCGGCCGCGGCCGGTCCGGGGCGCACCGGCGCCGCCGAAAGCTCGTAGTGCACCGGCAGCGCCCGCAGCCCCCGCATCAGGGGAGAGGTCCGCCACGGCAGGTGTTCCGGCGGCACGGCCAGCCGCAGCGCGGCGAACCGCTCGAACAGCCGCTCCACCGCGATCACCGTGATCGTGGTGGCCAGGTCGCGGCCCATGCAGCCGTGCGGCCCGGCGCTCCACGCCAGGTGGGCGCGCGACGACCGGACCGCGTCCGAGGAGTGGCCCGCGGTGAACACCGGGTCGGTGTGCGCGCCCGCGATCGACAGGATCACCGGGTCCCCGGCCGCGACCAGGTAGCGGCCGAGCCGCACGTCCGCCCGGGCCCAGCGCAGCGTCGTGTTCGACATCGGCGGGGAGGAGATCGCCGCCCGGTTGACCGCCTCCTGGATCATGCCGCCCGCCAGCCCGGCGCGGGCGCCGGTGTCGCCCTTCAGCACCTCGGCGACGGTGTTGGCGATGAGCGTGGCGGTGTGGTCGCCGACCAGCGCGACCAGCAGCATCATCTGGCGGGCCATCTCCTCCACCGTCATGTCCGGCTGGGCGGCCAGCATGTAGGAGGGCAGGTCCTCGCCGGGCGTGGCCCGCTTGGCGGCGGAGCTCTCGGTGAGCGCGGCGACCAGCCGCGCGAGCGCCGCGGGGGCCTCCGGCCCGGCGTCCAGCATCCGCCACATGTCGAGCACCAGCTCCTCGCCGTGGTCGGAGCCGAACCCGAACAGCCGGTTGAGCGCCATCAGCGGCAGCGGACGGCTGTACCGCGCGACCAGGTCGGTCTGCCCGGCCGCCGGGCCGCCCTCGGTCATCGCGGTGATCAGGTCGTCGGCGTAGCGGTGCACGGCCGCCTCCAGGGCGCGGGCCTGCGGCCGGGTGCGGTCCTGGAACGGTTGCAGCGCCGCGCTCCAGGCGCCGCGCAGGCGCGTCAGGTCGGCGCCGTCGCGGTACACCACGCTCCCACCCCGGGAGACGCTCATCAGCGGCCACTCCTCGGGCACCCGGCCCTCGGCGTAGGCCCGCCAGGACTCGATCCGCTTGCTCCAGATCCCGCGCTGGTCCCGCATCACCTCCAGGACCTGCGGATAGCCGATGACCAGCCAGGCCGGGACGCCGAGCGCGTCCACCGGGACGACCGGGCCGTACCGCGACCGCAGCCGTTCGTAGGTCTGCGCCGGATCGGCGGACTCGTCGATCAGCAGCGGTTCGAGGGCGAGCTGCTCCAGCGGGGGGTGGTGCGGCGACTGGTCGGCCGACATGGGCTGCGCGTCCATGATCGATGACTTTAGGGGATACGATGCGTTACTGTCCGGTTTCATCGCCGTTTCCGTCGCGGTGATCTCGGGCGCCCCGGATCGTGCCGCGCGGTCGGACGTGCGAGGCTGGGGACAGCACCACCGAGAGCTGGAGGACCGCATGGCCGACTCGCCAGAAGCACACGAGGGCTCCGAGGACGACGTGAAGCGCAAGTTCCGGGAGGCGTTGGAGCGCAAGCGCGACGCCACCTCGGAGAAGCACGGCGAGGGAGCGGGCCGGAACGGCTCGAAGGTGCGCGGAGCGCACTCCCGCGCCGACCACCAGCGCCAGTTCCGCCGCAAGAGCGGCTGACCGTCGGGGAACGACGCGGGCGTCGCCGGAACGTTCCGGCGACGCCCGCGTCGCGTCCGGCCCCCGGTCAGCCCTTGTAGAGCTTCTCGGCGTAGGTGGCCCCGTAGTAGCGCTCCAGCTCCTCCACGCTCATGGGGTCCTGCTGGATCTCCTTGACGAGGCGGGCGTGCGAGGGCAGGGTGTCGCCGGTCCAGGACTCCGGCTTCCACAGCCCCGACCGGAGGAACGCCTTGCCGCAGTGGAAGAAGATCTCGTCGATCTCCACCACCATCGCCATCAGCGGCCGGTGCCCCTTGACGACCATCTGTTCGAAGAACGGGGCCTCGCGCACCAGCCGGGCGCGGCCGTTGATGCGCAGCGTCTCGTTGCGGCCCGGGATCAGGTAGACCAGCCCGACGTGCGGGTTGGCGAGGATGTTGTGGAACCCGTCGGCCCGCCGGTTGCCGGGCCGTTCGGGGATCGCGATCGTGGTGTCGTCCAGCACCAGCGTGAACCCGGCCGGGTCGCCCTTGGGGGACACGTCGCAGTCGCCGGCGGCGTCGCTGGTGGCCACCAGGCAGAACGGGGAGGCGGCGAGCCACTCGCGGTCCCGCGCGTGCAGCCGGGGGCGCTCCTTCTGTGCCGCTCTCGGCGTCACCTCGCCCAGCAGCTCCCGTAGCTCCTCCGCGTCCTTGATCTCCACGAACTCCGCGGCTCGCGCCATCACGTTCCTTCCGCCTGGGGGTGGGGGCCTTCACCCTACGGCGCGGCTTTCCGGGCGTTCCGCCCGGCCTGGCCGGATGTCGATCATGCAGTACGTCGAGGTGCCCGACGGGGAGGGGCTGATCGCGGTCGTCGGCCGGACCGACGCGAGCGTGCCGCTGCTGGCCGGGGACCCCGCCGCCGTGGCGGGCGGAGTCGGCGGCAGCACCGAGAGGGTCGCGGCCCGCGCCCGCGACCCGCGCACGGCGGTCGCGGAGGTCAAGGCGCTCGGGGAGTGGCCGGCGGCCCCTCCTGCGGCTGCTGCGGCCCGGCCGGTACGCGCTGGAGAGCGCCGGTACGCCTTCCACTGGGAGGCATGAGGCCCCGGACCCGGGCTTACAGGGGCCGGCGGCCGGGTCAGAAGTGGGTGCCGCCGTCGATGCGGATCTCGGTGCCGGTGACGAACGCGCCGTCGTCGGAGGCCAGCGCCGCGACCACGCCCGCGACCGTCTCCGGCGGGGCGAAACCGCCCTGGTTGAGCGCCGGGACCAGCTTGGCGAACAGGCTCATGTCGGCGTCCCCGGGCAGGCCCGGACCGCGGCCGTCGGTCATGTCGCTGCTGATCGAGCCGGGCGCGACCGCCACCGCGCGCAGGCCCCGCCCCGCGTACTCGGCGGCCAGCACGTGCGTGAACGACTGGATGCCGCCCTTGGACGCGGCGTAGGCGGCCATGTAGGGGTGGGCGAACGAGGCCGAGGTGGAGCTGAAGTTCACCACCACGCCGCGGCCGGACTCCAGCAGGGCGGGCAGCGCCTCGCGGGTCATCAGGAAGGTGCCGGTCAGGTTGACCGCCAGGACCCGGTTCCAGAACTCCAGGGTGGTCTGGTGGGTGTGCGCCGAGCGCAGGATGCCCGCCGCGTTCACCAGCACGTCCAGGCCGCCGAGCGTCTCCACCGCCGCCGCGGCCCCGGCGCGCACGGCCGTCTCGTCGGAGATGTCCACCACCGAGGTGGTGAGCCGGTCGGCACGCGTCCCGGCCCGTTCGGCGGTGGCCGCCAGGCCCTCGGCGTTGACGTCGAACGCGACGACACGGCCGCCCTCCTCCAGGACGCGCAGCGCGGTGGCGCGGCCGATGCCCGACCCGCCGCCGGTGACCAGGACGCGACGTCCCTCGAAACGGTTCATGGTGGTTCCTCCGATCGCTGTTGCGTCAGGTTATGCCTACTTGGCACAACGTGCCACCTCGGCCTCTCACGCCTAGAATCGTGGGGTGACCGAGGAGCCCCGCAGCACGCTCACCGAACGCCGCAAGGCCGCCACCCAGACGGAGATCGCCCGCGCGGCGGCCGAGCTGTTCACCGAGCACGGGGCCGACGGCGTCACCGCCGAGCAGATCGCCCGACGGGCCGGGGTCGCGCCGCGGACCTTCTACCGGTACTTCCCGACCAAGGAGGAGGCGGTCGCGCCGCTGCTGTCGGTGGGCGCGCTGCGCTGGCGGGACCTGCTGGCAGGCTCCCCGCCGGGGATGCCGCCGCGCGAGGCGCTGGAGCGGGCCGCCGGGCTGGTGCTGGCCGAACCCGACCTGGCGACCCGGGAGCGCTACCGGTGGATGCGCGGCCTGCTGCGGGCCGCCGGGCGCGACCCGGCGCTGCGCGCGGTGTGGCTGAAGATCAACCAGGACTCCGAGGAACGCCTGGTCCCCGTGCTGGCCGGGCTGATGGACCGGGACCCGGGCTCGCTGGAGGTGCGGCTGGCGGCCGCCGCCGCGACCGCCGCGATCCGCGTCGCCCTGGAGGCGTGGGCGGCCGGCGACACCCCCTCGGAAGGCCCCGGATCCCCCGCCGACCTGGGCATCCGCGCCCTGCGAGCCCTCACCGCCGGCCTGTGAGCCCCACCGTCCGGTGATCGAGGGCGTCCCACCGGCCAGTACCGGAGGAGGCCTCCGGCGGATCTACGGGACCGGGCCGCTGGAACACAGGGCGCATCGCGCGCCGACCCGGCCGACGCCTGCGAGGGGCCTCGGACGCGCCGCTCGGCGATCTGAAGGACTCCCTGACCGCGTCCCGCGAGGCGGCCGGCGCAGCAGGGTGGCCTGGTCGGCGCGCCGTCGCGCCGCGTCGGTCTGACTGATGCTCTGCGGGAGTCGGGGGCCCAGGCGTGCTGGTCGGCCGTCTGGGGGATTCTTTGGCCGCGTCCCGTGCGGTGGCCAGCGCGGCGGGGCCGGCCCGGTCAGCGTGCCGTCGCGCCGCGTCGATCCGACCGGTGCTCTGCGGGAGTCGGCGCGGCAGGGGCGGTCTGGATGGCGGCGGGCCGCCGTCCGTGGCTCGGGCGTCGTGCGGGCCGGGTGGCGGCCTCTCCGGTCAGGGCCTGGGGGCGTAGCGGCGAACGCCGTCGTCCTCGTGCGCGTCCAGCACGCCCTGGTCGGCCAGCACGTCCAGGTGCGCCTCGATCTCCAGGACGGCCAGCATCTGGCTGAAGTCGTCCAGGTCCTCCAGGCTGCGGCGGCGGCGCGTCCACGGCATCGCCCGCGCCACCTCGTGGGCGGTGGCGTGGCCGGCGCGGACCTGCGCGGCGGCCGCGGCGAGGCGTTCCTCGTGGTGGCGCAGCAGCTCGTCGACGCGGGTGTGGGTGCTGGGGGCGACCGGGCCGTGCGCGGGCAGCAGCAGCGTGTCGGGCATGCCGCGGACCAGCCGCAGCGACTCCAGGTAGCTGCGCAGCGGCTTGGGCTCCGGCTCGGTCTCCAGCCCGATCGACGGCGTGATGTGCGGCAGGATGTGGTCGCCCGCGAACAGCAGCCCGGCGGCGGCGTCGCGCAGCACGATGTGGCCGCGCGTGTGGCCGGGCGTGGCGAACACGTCCAGGCCGCGCCGGGTCAGCGCGATCCGCTCCCCGTCGTCCAGCCAGCCGTCGGGGGCGGTGTGCGGCATCCGCCGGTCCTCGGCGCCCACGCCCGCGTTCGCGATCCGGCCGGCCAGCTCCGGGGCGCCGCAGCGGCGCAGCAGCTCGGCCTGGCGCGGGTGCAGCCCCCGGGCCACGTCGAACGCCTCGATCGACGCCCGCTCGCCGCGCCCGATCCGCACCCGCGTGCCGAACGCGTCGCGCAGCGCGAGCGCCTGCGAGTAGTGGTCCCAGTGCGCGTGCGTGACCAGGAACTGCGCCACGTCGTCGAGCCGGTGGCCCAGCGTGCGCAGCGCGTCCGACAGCGCCCTGTGGCTGTCGGGCATCGCCCACCCCGAGTCCACCACGACCAGGCCGTCCGGGTCCTCGATGACGTAGACGTTGACGGCGTGCAGCGACGGGATCGGCAGTGCCAGGGGGACGCGGTGGACGCCGGGGGCGACCGGGTGCGCCCCCGGCTCGGTCCAGTCCGCGGGCTGCTCCATGATCGGTACCGCCACCGTACGCCCCCTTCGTGCCGCGAGAGATCCGGCCAGAACCTACTTCATCGGGAGATTCCGCCGCGGAGCGGGTGCCCCTTTGCTTAGCCCGCCTAGCTAACCGTGCGGGCGCGCACCGCGTCCAGCGTGAGCGCCAGCAGCCGTTCGGCCTGGTCGGGGTCGTCGTCCCCGACGGGCGGCGACAGCGCGATCCCGGCGACGATCCGCAGCAGGTCGCCGGGGCGGGCGTCGGGCCGCGCGGCCCCGGCCCGCCGGGCGCGGTCCAGCACTCCGGCGGCGGTGTCGACGATCACCTGGTGGCAGTCGAAGTCCAGGTCGGACGGCTCGTGGCGCAGCGCCTCGCCGCCCAGCCCGTGATCGGTGCGGGCGTGCGCCAGGAAGGCGCGCAGCCACGCCTCCAGCGCCTCGGCCGGCGGGGCGGCCCGCAGCTCGCCGGCGAGCGAGGCCAGCCGCTCGACGCGGTCGCGCAGCACCGCGGCCTGGAGCGCCCGCCGGTTCGGGAAGTGCCGGTAGAGCGTGCCGGGGCCGACCCCGGCGCGGCGGGCGATCTCGTTCAGGGAGGCGTCGGGGCCCTGCTCGGCGAACGTCTCGCGGGCGGCGGCCAGGACGCGTTCGGCGTTGCGGCGCGCGTCGGCCCGCAGGGGTCTGTCGGTCGTCATCGCCCATCCCGGCTAGCCAAACGGAGAAGTTCTCCGTATCGTACCGGAACGGAAACGGAGAGCCTCTCCGTTTAAGGGAGTGGATGATGGACGACGCGCGGCACGGCCTCGGCCGGCTGGGGATCTGGACGTTCGCGTTCGACGGGGCCCCGGCCGGCGAGGTCCGGGAGGCGGCGGCGGAGATCGAGGAGCTGGGCTACGGGGCCCTGTGGTTCGGCGAGGCGCTGGGGCGCGACACCTTCGGGCAGGCGTGGCTGCTGCTGGCGGCGACGCGGCGCCTCACCGTCGCCTCCGGGATCGCCAACATCGCCTTCCGCGACCCGATCGCCACCGCCACCGCCGAGCGCACCCTCGGCGAGGCGTTCCCCGGGCGCTACCTGCTGGGGCTCGGCGGGCACCGGGTGTCCGACGAGGTGATGGAACTGGACGGGTACCCGATGCCCGCGCGGGGCAGGGCGGTGACGACGATGCGGGGCTACCTGGACGCGATGGACGCGGTCCCGCGGCACGGCCCGGTGCCCGACCCGGCGCCCCGCCGCGTGCTGGCCGCCCTCGGCCCGAGGATGCTGGAGCTGGCGGCCGAGCGCACCTGGGGCGCGCACCCCTACTTCGTCTCCGTCGAGCACACCGCCTCGGCCCGCCGGGCCATGGGGCCGGACGCCTTCCTGGGGGTGGAGCAGGCCGTCGTCCTCGACCCCGACCTCGGCCGCGCCCGCGAGGTGGCCCGCGCGCACGTCGGGTTCTACGCCGAGGCCGCCCCGCACCAGCGGCGCAGCCTCCAGCGGCTCGGCTTCGGGGAGGAGGACATGGCCGGCGGGCCGAGCGACCGCCTGGTGGACGCGATCGTGGCCTACGGCGACCTCGACCGCATCGCCGCGCGCGTCCGCGAGCACCTGGACGCCGGGGCCGACCACGTCTGCCTCCAGGTGCTCACCGACGGCCCCGGCCTGCCGCGCCGCCAGTGGCGGGAACTGGCCGCGCTGCCGCGCTGAGCGACCTGTCCCCGCGGTGCGTCCGATGCCACCGCGGGGACATAGGCGTGCCGCCTCGGGGCGTGTGACGATCCCCCCATGGACACCACCTTGAAGGCGTTCCTGGAAGGCGGGCCGGAGGGGCTGCCGCGGCGGATCGTGCGGATCACCCCGCCCGGCGCCGAGGTGAAACTGCCGTTCCGGGGTGGCTACGAGCACTTCCGGGCGACCTCCCGGCACCGCGACACCCCCGAGGGGAGGCTCCCGGTCTTCGTGTGGGACCGCCGGACCAGGGTCGCCGAGTGACCGCCCGGTGACCGCCGGGAACGGGCGTCAGCGGGTGTCGAGGAAGCGGTCCAGCACCCGCGTGCCGAACCGCAGCCCCTCGACCGGCACCCGCTCGTCCACGCCGTGGAACATCGCCTGGTAGTCCAGCTCCGGGCCGAGCAGCAGCGGCGCGAACCCGAAGCTGCGGATGCCGAGGCGGGCGAACGCCTTGGCGTCGGTGCCGCCCGACATCACGTACGGCACCGGCCGGGCGCCGGGGTCCTCGGCGCGCAGCGCGTCGGCCAGGGCGTGGAAGGTCGGCCCGTCCGGGTCGGCGGTGATGGCCTCCTCGTGGCTGATGAACTCGCGGGTGATCCTCGGGCCGAGCAGCCGGTCCAGCGTGGCGAAGAACTCCTCGCCGAGGCCCGGCAGGGTCCGGCCGTCCACCTGCGCCTGCGCGGAGCCGGGCACGACGTTGACCTTGTACCCGGCGTCCAGCCGGGTGGGGTTGGCGGAGTTGCGGATGGTGCCCGCGAACAGCTTGCCGACCTGGCCGAGCCGCTGGGCCTCGGCGTCCAGCCGGTCGTGGTCCAGGGGCTCGCCGAGCGCGTCGGCGATGCCGTCCAGCAGCGCCCGCACGCCCGGCGTCAGCCGGACCGGCCACCGGTGGGAGGCCAGCCGCGAGATCGCGTGGCACAGCTCGGCGACGGCGTTGTCGGGGGCGGGCTTGGAGCCGTGCCCGGCGGTGCCGCGCGCGGTCAGCCGCATCCACGCCGACCCGCGCTCGCCGGTCGCGATCGGGTAGATCCGGGTGCCGGGCGCGGCGGTGACGCTGAACCCGCCGGACTCGCTGATCGCCTCGGTGACGCCGGTGAACCAGTCCCGGCACTCGTCCACGACGTACTTGGAGCCGTAGGCGGCGGTGCACTCCTCGTCGGCCAGGAACGCCAGCACCAGGTCCCCGCGCGTGCGGCGGCCCTCGCGCAGCCGCTGCCGGACCGTCGCCAGCGTCATCGCGAGGGTGCCCTTCATGTCCACCGCCCCGCGCCCCCACAGGTAGCCGTCGCGCTCCTCCCCGGAGAACGGGTGCACGCTCCACTCGCCGGGGTCGGCGGGCACCACGTCCAGGTGCCCGTGGACGAGGAACGCGGGCGCGTCCGGGTCGGTGCCGGGGATCCGGACCAGGGTGCTGGCCCGGCCGGGGGCCGACTCGACGACGATGGGCTCGACCCCCGCGTCGTCCAGCAGCGTCGCGACGTACTCGGCGGCGGGGCGCTCGGGCCGGCCCCGGCCCTCGCCCTCGTTGGTGGTGTCGAAGCGGAGCAGGTCGGAGCAGATGCCCGCCACCTCGTCCGCCGCCGTGACATCCTGTGCCGCCGTGACGCTCCGTGCCGCCGGCGGGGGGTCGGTCGCCTGGGTGCCGGTCGCCTGGGGCAGTGTCATGAAGTCGCCTTCCGCAGATCGTGTCGGGCCCTCCATACGGCCGGTGGGGAGCGTCCCGCGCGAACGCGACACGCGGACCGTATGGAAGATCTTTTGCGGTGACGGCTAGCGCAGGCGCTTGATCTCGCCGTAGGCGCGGTAGAAACCGCCGCGCCCCGACGGGCGGACCTCCTCGACGAGGTAACGCGCGCCCGCTTCGCGGATGCCCTTGGGGAACTGGAGGTTCCAACCGGAGTCGTAACCCTCGTCCACCACGCGCACCCGAAGCCGCGGACCGTCCTGGTAGCACTCGACGACCACGCCGCGGTCGCCCGGCCCCGCGGTCTCCAGCGTCGTCGCCGGTCGGACCGCGGCCAGCCCTGCCTCGATCTTGACGTCCCGCGCCCGCGGGACGGTCCCCTGCTCGGCGGCCCGGATGGCGTCCTCGCTGACGTCCATACAGGCCAGGGAGCCGTCGGTGGTGACCAGGTACAGTCGATCGTCAATGTACTGCATCGAGAACGCCGATCCGCAACCGGTCGCCAGCTTCCACAGCCGTTTGCCGCCTCGGTCGAAACAGTACACGGAGGAATGGTTGTCCCCGGCGAAGACGTACCGGCCGTCGGGCGCGACCGCGCAGGAGAACACCGCGTCGTCGCACTGGTACACCGACTCGATCCGGCCGTCCTCCTTGGCCAGCCGGTAGACCTTGTGGTGCGCGGTGCCCGCGTAGACCGCGTCGTGCTCCTGCCAGCCGAACAGCACGTTGCCCTCCACCGGCGTGTGCCAGACCAGCCGCCCGTCCAGGTCCCGGTAGCGCGCCACGCCCTTGGTGTGCCCGTGGTAGACCGCCTCGCCGTCGCAGCGCACCATCCACCCGGCGCGGCCGTCGGTGTCGTGCTTCCACTGGAACTCGTCCTCGTGGTCGATCGCGGTGACCCGGCCGCCCGCGTCCGACACGCCCAGCATGCCGTCGTGGATGTCCAGCCAGTAGATGTCCACGTCGGGGGAGATCTCGTAGGCCGCGTACGGGGCCTTGCCGCTCAGGTCGTAGACCCGGCCGTCGTCGCACCCGGCGTAGATCCAGAAGTCGTCGGCGACGATGCACTTGACGCCCTCGGGCAGCTTGAAGTGCCCGGTCACCGCGCCCTCGTGGGTGACGGTGTAGACGTCGCCCCGCTGGTTGCCGACCCAGGCCCGCTGCTTGTCCACGAAGATCCCGAACGCGGCGGCGCCGCTGGCGAACCGCCACAGCACCGGGGCCTGCCGCGCCGTGGACCGCCCGCTGGTCACCGGCCGCCGGGTGATCGGCCGGGCCTGCCGGGCCCCGCGCACCGCCGGGGCGTACCCCTTGCGCAGCTTCTCGTCGATCTTCTTCCGGGCGGCGGCGCGGGCCTTGTCGGCGGTCGGGTACGAGGAGGTCTTGGCCGTCCCGGCCGCGCCGATCCGCCCGTAGGTGATCGTCACTTCGGTGTCGGAGACCACGACCTCGTAGAACTTGTGGGCGCCCCCGTCGTCCTCGGAAAGCTCCAGGTAGGTGGTCTCCCGCGCCATGATCTCCTCCTTGTGGACGTTCGCTCCGTCTGGCACGGGAGCCTACGGAGGCGCACCGACAGAACGGCGGGCGGGCGCGACCGGCCGGGGAGGCGGCCGGCCGACCGTAAGGTGAGGGAATGGCACGGAGAGGGACACGGCGCGGCGCGGAGCCCCGCGCCGACCGGTACGAGATCGCCGGCGGCGAGGCCGAGCTGCTGCGCGACGCCGACCGGGACGGCGGCTGGGTGCTGTGCGTGGGCGGCGTCCCGCAGTCGTACGTGGACCTGTCCGACCCCACCTACCTGGACTTCGAGTACATGCGGCTGATGGGCGACGTCGTCGACAGCCTCGGGCTGGAGGGGGAGCCGTTCGACGCCGTCCACATCGGCGGCGCGGCCTGCACGCTGCCCCGGTACGTCGCCGCGACCCGGCCCGGCTCCCGGCAGGTGGTGCTGGAGCCGGACGGCCGCCTGGTGCAGCTGGTCCGCGAGCAGCTGCCGGTGAAGGGCGTCGCCGGGCTGAAGATCCGCGTCACCGACGGCCGGACCGGGCTGGCCGGGGTGCCCGACGAGGCCGACGACCTGGTGGTGCTGGACGCGTTCGCCGAGGCCGCCGTGCCGGTGGAGCTGGTGACCGAGGAGTTCACCCGCGACGTCGCGCGGGTGCTGCGGCCCGGCGGGGTCTACCTGATGAACGTCGCCGACGGGTTCCGGCTGCCGTTCGCGCGGCGGGTGGTGACGACGGTGCGCTCGGTGTTCCGGCACGTGCTGCTGCTCGGCGACCCCGGCGTGCTGCGCGGCCGCCGCTTCGGGAACCTGATCGTCGTGGCCTCGCGGCGGCCGCTGCCGGTGGAGGCGCTGACCCGGCGGGCGGCGGGCGGCGCCGCCCGGGCCCGGCTGGTGGAGGGGGAGGACCTGGCGGCGTTCGCCGCCGGGGCCGCGCCGATCCGCGAGGGCGACGGCACCACCGCGCCGGTTCCCCCGCCGCAGGTTTTCGGGAAGTCCTAAAAAGGGGAAGCCGCCGAATTATCCGGGAACGCCTCGGCAGTTGTTGCCAGGCCGAAACAACGGCGACGCGATCTCGGTGCACGCCCTTCCCGGAACGGCCCTCGTGAGGGGCGTCCCGTGTCCCATAATCGAGCGATGGAGTCGTCCACCCGAATTCTCATTCTCGGCACGGATTCGTCGGGGAGGGTGCTCCAGTTCGACCGCAGCGCGGCGGCGGCGCTCGGCGTGGACGCCGACGACCTCCCGGGGGCGCGGCTGGACGACCTGATCGGCGGCGCCCGCGAACCGCTGCTGGAGGCCCTCCGGCACGGCCGCGAGCGCACCGCGATGCTGACCATGGAGACCCCGGCCGGGGGCCGCCACGACGCCGTCGTCACCGTGCACCCGATGCGCGGCGGCGACCTGGCCGCGCTGGCGGTGGTCCGCGTCCCGGTCCCGCTGGCCGACCGCTTCCTGGACCCCGCGGTGATCCGCCGCGCGCTGATGGAGGACTCGCTGCCGCGCATCGGCGCGACCCTCGACCTGGAGCTGCTGGCCCGCGAGCTGATGAACGTCCTGGTCCCCACCTTCTGCAACACCGGCGGGCTGCTGCTGCGGGAGAACATGATCGACGCCGACGCGGACGGCGCCGGCGACGCGGTCATGCTGCGGCGGATGGCGACCGCGTTCGACGACGGCGATCCGGCGTGGGACGCCACGTTCCCGGTGGGGGAGACCCTGGCGTTCCCCGAACCGGCCCCCCACACGCGCGCCCTGCGCACCGGCGAGCCGGTGCTGCTGTCGCTGGACGGCGAGACCGCCGCGCGCATCGCCGAGGCGTGGCGGCGGACCCCGGTCGCCGAGCTGCTCAAGGGCGCGTCGATGCTGGTGCTGCCGGTCCGCGACGCCGACGGCGCGACGCTGGGGCTGTTCGTGTGCACCCGCACGTCCGGGCACCGGCCGTTCGACGCCTACGACGTCGAGATCGGCACCGAGTTCGCCAACCGCGCCGGGCTGTTCGTGGAGAGCGCCCGCCGCTACGGCCGGGAACGCGCCACCGCCCTCACCCTGCAGCGCAGCCTGCTGCCGACCGGCCTGTCGGCGCCGTCGTCGGTGTCGGTCCACCACCGCTACCTGCCCGGCAGCCGCCTGATCGAGGTCGGCGGCGACTGGTACGAGTCGATCGCGCTGCCCGGCGCGCGCGTCGCGCTGGTCGTGGGCGACGTCGCCGGGCACGGGGTGCGCGCCGCCGTGACCATGGGACGCCTGCGCACCGCCATCCACACCCTGGCCGGGCTGGACCTGCCGCCCGCCGAGGCCCTGGAGCGCCTGGACTCGCTGATGCGCACCCTCGGCGAGCGCGAGCCGCACTTCGCCACCTGTGCCTACGCCGTCTACGACGCGGTCAGCGGCCGGTGCGAGATCGCCAGCGCCGGGCACCTGCCGCCGCTGCTGGCCCCGCCGGGCGGCCCCGCCGAGTTCCTGGACGTGCCGCCCGCGCCGCCGCTCGGCATCGGCGACGGCCGCCCGGTCGTCAGCCGCGCGTTCACCGTCGAGGACGGCACGCTGCTGTTCCTGTACACCGACGGCCTGGTGGAGAACCGCGCCCGCGACATCGACGACGGCCTGGCCCGGCTGCGGGAGACCTTCGACAAGGGGGCCGACACCCTGGACGGCCTGTGCCAGGCGACCCTGGACGGCGTGTTCGACGACCAGCACCGCGACGACATCGCGGTGCTGCTGGCCCGCCTGCACCGCATCCCCGGCGACGCGCACGTGTCCTGGGACCTGCCCGCCGACCCGGCCGCCGTGCGCCGCGCCCGCGGCCTGATCCGCACCACGCTCGCCGGATGGGGCCTCGGCGAGCTGGCCGACTCGACCGTGCTGATGGCCTCCGAGCTGGTCACCAACGCGATCCGCCACGCGGGCGGGCGCGTCACCCTGCGGCTGGTCCGCGAGGACGGACTGGTCTGCGAGGTGTTCGACGGCTCCGACGGCCGCCCCCGCATCCGCGCCGCCGGCGAGGGGGAGGCCGTCGCCGAGTCGGGCCGCGGCCTGCACGTGGTGAGCCGCCTGGCCCGCCGCTGGGGCGTGCGCCGCACGGCGGGCGGCAAGGCCGTCTGGTGTGAGCAGGCTCTCTGACTCCCCGTACTGCTTCGAAAGTACGTCAGGCAGTCGGAACACGCACGTAGGAACCCGTCTGGTGGGCCACAGCGCCGGGTGATCTTCCGAGAATCTACCTACCATCCGTCATTGATTCACTCCTCTGGGTTATGGGGCGGTGCGGACAGACGCACGAGAGGAGAAGATCATGAAGACGCTGCTCCGCCCGGTGGCGGTGACCCTGACGGGTCTGGCCGCTGGGGCCGCGCTGGCGATGTCGGCTCCAGCCGCCTCCGCCACGACCGCCGATCCTGAACCCAACTACGGATGCCATGACGGCATGTGCCCCGTGACCGATCACCAGGGAGTGGACTGGAGACAGGCCGACCCGGGACCCATCAAGCACGACGGATGCCATGACGGCATATGTGACGTGACCAGTGAGATACCGGATTGGGAGCACTATCGCAGAGGCCATGTCGCCCCGTGATCACAGGAACCCCCTCGGACTCCGCGCAAGTCCGAGGGGGTTCGCTGTGGGGGCGCGACCCGCCTCTAGTGCGACGTAGAGAACGCGCCGGCCACGCCCGTCTGACGGGACATCTCCCCTGCCCTCCCCTCCGCGTCCGGCGGGGAAGACGTCCCGGTCTGGTGGAGGCGCGACGAGGTCAACGTGACCGGGTACGGACCATGCCGTGCCCCCGGCTCATGTGGGCTGGGGCGCTGCCAGCATCTCCACCAACAGTTGCGCGGCCTCGCCCACGTCCGTCGCGGGCACCAAACCCAGCGAGCACGCGAACCAATCGCCGAACACGCACACCGTCGCGAACGCGTCAGGGTCAGCCTCCGCCAGCCGTTCCAGCAGACCCCCGGCGGTCGACGCGCGGTCGAAGACCGGGCGCGGCTTCCCCCCTGCTGGCGGAGGTGTCGTTCTCGACGTAGTGGGTGGGAGCGCCCCACCCGAGCCGGTCGGCCAGCGATTCGAGATCCTCGCGCTGGCGGTTGACGCCCAGTTCCAGACCGCGCGGGTCCTGGGAGATCCGTTCGTAGGCTCCCGGTCGCTGTGGCTTGCGTCGTGCTGGCATGATCGCGTCCCTCGTCTCGACGTTCCCGCTGGTCAGCGGGTTATTCGAGTACGGGGAATCTTCTTGCCATTTGGTGCGAGCAGCGCCTCCCTTGACGCCGCCCCCGGGGCCCCGCCCGGAGCCGTCCCGCTAGCGCTGCACCGAGATGTGGATGTGGTCGTAGTGGTTCTGGGTGATGCTGCCCCGGTCGCCCATGGGCCGCCAGCCGGGCCGCTCGATGTTCCAGATGTGCTGCTTCCAGATCACGTAGTGGATGCGGAGGCGGCGCGCGTTGCTGATGGCGAACTGGGCGACCTGGTCGCCGTGGCGCCGGGCCGCCTCCGACGGCATGCGGCCCGTCGTGGTCTCCATGAAGTCGCAGGCGCGGCCCTCGCCGTGGTCCTGGGGGGCGCCGGTGGACCGGAAGCAGCCGATGACCGGGAACGGCCCGAACATCGAGTCGATCTCCATGACGACGGTGCGCATGGTCGGGGTGACGGTGTTGCCGGTGATGAGCGACCGCAGGCCGCGCAGGCCGTCGGGACGGGTGGTGACCTGCGGCTGGTCGCGGGGGGCCTGCCGGGCGGGCGCGTCCTCGCCGGTCAGCACCGCGATCCTGGTGTCCTTGGGAAGGACCTTCTTCAGCTGCTGGGAGAGCTTGCGGGGGCTGGTCCTGCGGGCGCTGACGACCAGGCCGTTCCCGGCGGGCATGCCGAGGGCGCGGGCCTGGTCGCGGGAGACCACCGCGTCGATGTCGGCGATGCCCATCGAGGCGTAGGCGCCGACGCGGACCTGGCCGGGGTTGCTGGTGCGGCCCGCCTGCACGATGCCGCCCAGGGGCAGCGACCCGTCCCGGCTCAGCTCGAACGACACCGCCAGCCCGCCGGTCGCGACCGTCTGCCACAGCTGGTCGGACTCGGCGGTCTGCCGGGGCGCGAACGCCCGGAACGACGAGGGGTCCACCCCCAGCAGCCCGACGCGGCGCCCGGCGACCTGCGCCTGGGCGGCGTCCACGACCGACAGCCCGGCCACGCCCTTGACCTTGCGGGCGCGCTCGACCGCCGCGGGCGGGAGCGACTGCGGCCCGGCGATCAGCAGGTGCGGGGTGAGCCGCCTGCCGAGCGGCCGGACCACGGAGCCGGGCGGCGGGCCGTCCTGCGACACCGACACCAGATGGCCGGGATCGGCCTTGGCGGGGCCGCGTTCGCCGTCGGCGCCCCACGTCGTCAGGACGGCGACGTTCCCGGCGAGGGTGAGCACGGCGGCCCCGGCGATGGCCGCCGGAACCGTCCGGCCATTGCGCAGGACACCCCCGCCCTGGTCCCCGGACACCTCCGGAATGGCACCCGCTGCGGCACCCCCGCGCCTGCGCACCCGACCCCCTCCGTCTCGGCCCTGGCCGATCATCGCTTCGGAAACCCGAATCCTAGACAGCCCGGAGCGTGCTGGCCAGAGCCGAACAGAGCGCGACCGAACGCCCGTTGATCTCGCCGGATCCGGGCGCCGCGTTCCGGGAGGCCGGTCCGGGGCCCGGTTTCGCGCCGGAGGGGGGAACGGGAATTCCGGGAACCTGAATCGCGGACCGGAAATTGTCAACGAGTGATGATTCCGCGGAATTCAGGGCGCGGGGTCGGTCCGGGGAACGAGCGCGCCGCCCAGATGGTCGGCGGCCACGTGCGCGTGCAGGCGGACGCCGGTGACCAGGGCCGCGTCGTCGGCGTAGAAGGCGGGATCGTGGTTGACCACCAGGCCGCGCCCGCCCTCCACCGGCCGGGGAACGCCGTCGACCATCTCGGTGTCCTGGACGCCGAGCATCACGTACAGGCCGCCGTACCGGTTGACGAACACCGAGACGTCGTCGTAGCCGAGGGTCGGCTGGGACCGCACCGTCCGGTCCTCCCCGGCGACCCGCCGCAGCGTGGGCAGGGCCGCCTCCACCCAGGCGGGCGCGTTGCGGACGGGCGGGACCGGCTGGAGGAACTCGACCCGCGCGGCGCACCCGTAGGCGCGGGCGATGTGGTCGGCGGTACGGGTGAGGAGCCGCTGGACCGCCGCCATGCCGGACTCGTCCGCGCAGCGGGCGGTGCCCCACAGGGTGACCCGCTCGCCGATGATGTTGAAGCGGCCCACGTCCTCGACGTGCCCGATGGACACGGTGACCGCGTGGTGGGCGTCGACCTGCCGGTAGAGCTGGCCCGTCGCCGCGATGATGTCGGCGGCGGGCGGCAGCGGGTCCCGGCCCTCCCACGGGGTGGAGCCGTGGACCTGGTGCCCGGTCACCACGACCTTGATCATGCAGGAGGCGGCGTACTGGGGGCCCTCCCGGTAGCCGACCCAGCCCGCCGGCAGCGGGACGACGTGGTGGCCGTACACCATCGTGGGCCGGGGGTCGGCCAGGGCGTCCTCGGCCTCCATCCGCGCGGCCCCGCCCGGCTCGTCCGCCGGCGGGCCCTCCTCGGCGGGCTGGAAGACGAACAGCACGGTGCCCGGCAGCCGCCCGCGCGCCCCGGCCAGCACCGTGGCGGCCCCCATCAGCATCGCGGTGTGGCAGTCGTGCCCGCAGGCGTGCGCGACGGGGAACGGCCCGCCGGGATAGTCGTCGTCGACGACGGTGGAGGCGAAGTCCACCCCGGAGGTCTCCCGGACCGGGAGGGCGTCCATGTCGGCCCGCAGCGCGATCACCCGTTCGCCCGGCAGGCCGCCCCGGAGCACCCCCACCACGCCGTACCCGGCGACGCCGGTGCGGACCTCGTCCAGGCCCAGGGACTCCAGATGGTCGATGACGAGCTGCGCGGTGTGCTTCTCCCGGTTGGGCAGCTCCGGGTACCGGTGCAGGTGGTGCCGCCAGCCGACGACCCGCCGCTCGACCTCCCCGGCCCGCCGGTCCAGCTCCGCGTGCAGGTCGCCGGCCTTCCCGGCCGGTGCGTCCGCCATGGTCCCCCCTGCCGATCACCCCTGATATCACCCACGGTAATCAATCGGGTGCGAACGGCGGCGGCCGGGGTGGTGGATCGCCCGGGTCAGAGGGCGGGGAGCGCGTCGTACCCGTGGGCGACGATCCGCGCGGCGGCCTGCTCGTACATGGCCGGATCCTCCGGGGTGAGCGTGGCCAGGCCGTCGACGTAGCGGTTGTACATGCAGAACGCGGCGGCGATCAGGACGGTGTCGTGGATCTCGGTGTCGGTCGCCCCCGCCGCGCGGGCCGCCGCGACATGGTCGGGGGTGACCGCCCGGCCGCCGTCCCGCACGGCCGCCGCGACGGCGAGCAGCGCCCTCAGCCGGTCCGGCACGGGCGCCGACGCCGGATCGGCGCGGACCCGTTCCACCACGGCGGCGCCGCCGTCCAGCTGGGCCGCCGCGCACGCGCCGTGCGCCCCGGCGCAGAACGCGCAGTCGTTGAGATGCGAGACGTAGGCGGCGATCAGCTCGCGTTCGCCGCGTTCCAGCGGGCCGGGACCGCGCAGCAGCACCTCGGCGAGCCGGCTGAGCGGCCCGGCGGTCTCGGGGCGGTAGGCCAGCAGCGAGAGCAGGCCGGGCAGGCCCTCGGGCAGGTCGATGTGGGGCATGGGGCCTCCGTGCTCGGGGATGCCGGAAGTGTTCCACGCCCGGGGCGCTCGCGGAACGCGAAGATCCCCGCGCGCCGTGCGGCGCGCGGGGATCGGCGGCCGGGGGTCAGCTGTAGAAGTAGAAGGAGCCGCGGTTCACCCAGGTGCCCCGCTCGGCCCAGTAGGTCCGGACGTCGGCGCGGTAGCGGGTGTCCTCGTAGGCGGTGGCCAGGCTCCGGCACGTGGCGCCCGGGTGGCCGTAGGAGTTGTTCTTGTCCTGCCAGGTGGGGCTCGGGCCGGACTGGCTGACCGGGACCAGCTTGACCTCCACGATGCGCTGGCCCTCGGTGTTGTAGGCCTGGGCGCAGAACGAGTCGGCGGAGTCGTCGTACTTGATGGTGCCGTCGCCGACGTTCACCGAGAGGTCGGCGGCCAGCGCGGGGGAGGCGAGACCGAAGGTCGCGGCCGCGATGCCGGCGCCGACCAGGCCGGTCCTGATCATGATCCGGAAGATCGTTCCGGTGGAAGGCCCGGCGCGCACTGTTCGCCGGGCCGTCATGCCGGCGTCATCGCCGTTCCGGTCCCGGCCATGTCGGGACGAAGGTCCCTGGCGCGGCGGCGCGCGCCGCGGAACCCTGGACGCCCGGACCGCGGCCGAGGGCGGGGGAGCGCATGAGGATCCTGATGACCGAGGAGAAGGAGGGGGACGCCTACACCGTGGGCGCCCTCCTCGCGGTCGAGGGCCACGCGGTGGCGTTCTGCCATCCGCACGGCGGCGCGCACCACCCCTGCGTGGGCCTGTCGGCGGTGGGCCGCTGCCCCCTGCTGACGGAGCCGGTCGACGTCGTGGTCGACGTGCGGATCGACGGCGGCCCGCCGACCGCGCGCGAGATGGGGGCGACGTGCGCGCTCCGGCACACCACCCCGCTGCTGATCGCCGGTTCGGCGCCGGACGCGTCCACGCTGGCCGAGGGGGCGCTGTTCGCCTGCCCGCCCGACGCCGTCACCGCCGCCTGCGCGGGCCTGGACGACGGCCGCCGGGCCTGAGCCGGGACGGGGCGCGCGCCGGGGCCGCGTGCTCGACGGCGACCGCGCCGCCGGGGCCCTGGCGACGTGCCAGTTCGGCGAGGAGGCGGTCGGGGTCGAAGGCGGTCTCGGGCGGGTGGACCCCGGGTCCGGCGGCGGTCCCGTCGAGGACCTGGGCCAGCCCCAGCGCCAGGGGGACGCCGGTCGCCTCGGCCATGTCCCCCGGGAACGCCGCGTCGGCCAGGTCCGCGAAACGGGCCAGGACGGTGCGCGGCCGGCCGTCGCGGATCCCCGTGGCGACCGCGAAGAACGGCGGCAGCGTCCCGGGGCCCCGGAGCGCGGCCGAGCGCGGCCAGGAGCGGAGGGCGCGGGCCGCGGAGGGGCGGGCGAGGTCGGCGGCGGCGGTGTGGCCGGTCAGCCGTCCGGCGTCGATGTCGCGGCGCAGCACGTCCAGGTAGGCGAGGGTGCCGGGGGTGACGACCATCAGGCAGGCGGCGTCGCCGGTGGGCCGGAGGGCGCGGTGCAGGGTGACCGGCTCGGGGTGGCCCACGGTGTAGGCGGTGCCCGACCGGCCGCCGGGCAGGGCGAGGGTGACCGGCCGCAGCGGGGGCCGCCGCGCCGGGGAGCCGTCCTCGATCACCGCGACCGTGCCGCTGATCTGCTCCATCCAGTGCACGGCGGCGGCGCCGGGGCGGCCGTCGGGGGTCAGCAGCAGGGCCTCGTCCTCGGTTCCGGCGTGCGGGACGTCGACGGGCCAGGCGGTGTACAGGTCGTGGACGGCGTCCAGGTCGCGGGCGGCGCGGGCGGCCAGCAGGTTGCTGACGCCGGGGCTGGCGCCCATGCCGACCACGGCGCGCACCCCGGCCGCGCGGGCGGCGCCGTCGGCCTCCAGCATCCGCAGGGTCGGTTCCCAGTCGTCGCAGACGTCCAGGTAGTGGGTGCCGGTCTCGATCGCCGCCGTCAGCACCCGCGCGCCGAACCGGTAGTAGGGCCCGACGGTGTTGAGCACCACGTCGGCGTCGGCCAGCGCCGCGCGCAGGGCGTCCGCGTCGGTCACGTCCACCCGCAGCGGCCGCAGCGGCACGCGGCCTCCGGCCCACCGGCGCGCCACCGCCTCGGCGGCGGCCGGATCGCGGTCGGCGACCACGACGCGCGAGACCCGCGGCAGCCGGACCGCCTCGCGCACCGCGACCGCGCCCATCGCGCCCGCTCCGCCCAACGCCAGCACCCGCATCCGCTACCTCCAACGAACAGGTCCTGCCCACGTGAAATGCGATCGGATCCGGTCACGACCGCCCGGCGCCGCACCGGCGCCGTCAGCGGATCGCGCCCAGGTAGCGGCGCTGGTCGTCCAGGTAGCCCCGGGCCATCAGGGACCGTGGCGCGGCGACGGCGACGACGGTCAGCTTGAACCCCGACTCCTCCAGGTCCTCGCGCACCATGCTGTGGGCGGCCTCGGGATAGCGGCGGACCTGGAGCTGGCCGGGTGCGCGCAGCGCCCTGCGGTATCCGGTCTCGGTGTCGGCGACGTCGACGTTGCGGTCGTGCCCTCCCAGCAGGAGCAGCACCGGGGCGCGCATGGCGGCCAGGTCCCGTGAGGCGTCGGCGGTGTGGTTCTTGGTGACGAACCGCCACCGGTCGGCGGTCATGCCGCCGGAGCCGCCGACGGCGGCCCGGTACTCCTGGTGGGAGGCTCCCGAGCGCAGCAGCCGCAGGGTGGTGTCGCTGCGTTCGATCTCGGCGCGGACCCTGGCGGGCGGGGCCCCGGCGTCCCTCAGCTCGGCCAGCAGGTGGTAGCGGCCCTGGCGCAGCCAGTTGATCGCGGGGGAGACGGCGATGACGAACCGCAGCTCCGGCAGGCGCACCGCCACCTTGGGCATGACCCAGCCCGCCTGGCTGGCGCCCCACAGCCCGATCCGGCGCGGATCGACCTCCGGACGCCGCCCGGCCCACCGGATCGCCGCGACGGTCTCGGCGGCGCGGTCGTCCATGCTCTGGTCCAGCCAGTCGCCGGGGGCGCCGCCCACGCCGGGTTTGTTCCACGACAGCGAGGCGTACCCGGCCCGGGCGAACGCCTCCCACGTCGGCCGGTAGAACGTCTCGTGCGTGGCGTCGACGGGCCCGTCCCCGTGCACGAACACCACCAGCCCGAAGGGGCCCCCGCCCCGCTCGGGCAGGGCCAGCACGCCCTTGAGCGGCTGGGCGCCGCCGGTGATGGTCACGCGCTCCTCGCGCAGCTCGTAGGTGTTCTGGTGGACCACCCATCCCGTCGCCGCCACGACCGTCACCACCGCCGCCGCCAGGACGCTCACCGTCCAGCGGACCCGGCGCCGCCGCGACCACCGCCGGCGCGCGCGGCGCGCGTCGTGCTCGGGCCCGGCGGATGTGATGGGGGTGCCAGTACGCATCCCGACTCCGTTTCGTTCATTGCTCATACGATCGTTCTGAATTTGACCGTACTACACTCGTACGCATGAACGCGAAGGGGACGCCGCGGGGGCCGGCCGAGGGCGTGGAGATCTCCACGCGCGTGCTGGTGGAGAGCCTGGTCCGCGAGGACGGGACCGTGGACGCCGGTGAGCTGTACACCGTCGCCGGGATGCTGGGCATGAGCGACCAGCAGGTGCGGCTGTGCGTGCGGCGGCTGGTCGCCGACGGCCGGTTCGTCCAGCAGGGGCGGGGGCGGCGGGCGGTGCTGCGCGCCACCGGCGACACCCGCCACGCGCTGGAGCCCGAGGCGGACTTCCTGCGGCTGATGTACGCCCAGGACCGGGGCGAGGCCCCCTGGGACGGGGTCTGGCACCTGGTCGCGTTCGCCGTTCCCGAGACCGAGCGCGCCGCCCGCGACGCCCTGCGCGAGACGATCGTCCACCTCGGCGGCGCGCCGCTGCAGGGCGGCCTGTACGTGGCGGCCAACGCGTGGGAGGACCTGGTCGGCGCCGCGGCCGGCCGGCTCGGCGTGGGCGCGCACGTCACCTACCTGACCAGCACCGATCTGCGCGTCGGCGGCGTCGCCGACCCGGTGGGGCTGGCGGCCCGGCTGTGGCCGCTGGACGACCTGGCCGAGGGCCACCGGCGGCTGGCCGCGACCGCCCGGACCCACCTGGAGCGGCTGCGCGGGGACGCCTCCCCGTCCGAGCCGGAGACGGTGGCCATCGCCCTGGAGCTGGCCGCCGCGTTCACGGCCGCCACCGAACCCGACCCGCTGCTGCCCCCGGAGCTGCTGCCGTCCCCCTGGCCGGGCGCGCGGGCCCGCGAGCTGGTCGCCCGGTGCTGGGCCGAGCTGCTGCGCCGCCCGCCGCGCGCCCCGGCGCCCCGCCTGTTCCGGTGGTACGCCGACGTCGTCGAGGAGATCACCGGTGGCGTGCCGGCCGGCCCGCGGCCGGGCCGCTGACCCCGCGCCCACCGCCCGCGCCGGCCGTGGCGGGCGCGTACTGTACGGCTATGCCTTCGCTGGACCGCATCCCCAACATCACCCCCGAACGCCTGGTCACCGGCTGGGCCGCCGCCCACGGAAGCCGCGTCCGGGGCATGGCCGAGGGGGAGGGCGAGCAGGTCCGCGGGCTCTGGGAACCGCTCGGGCTCGACCCCGGGGCGCTCGCCGCGCTCGACGACCCCGACACGGGGCGGCTCCTGCCGGTCGGGCTGCGCCACGGGCAGGAGGCGCTGCTCGCCGAGCTCGGTGCGCGCGCCGCCGACGGGGACACCCTGCGCACCCTGGCCGGGCTGTCGGCGGTGCTCGTCGCGCAGGACCGGACCGGCCGGATCGTCGGCGCCCTCCAGGCCGTCCCGCCCGGCGGCCTGCTGGCCCGGGCCGTCGACCGGGGGGTCCCGCCCGCGCAGGCGCTCACCGCCGTGCTGGCCGTCGTGCGGATCCGCGCGGTGGCCGTCGCCGAGCACGCCCGCGGCCAGGGCATCGGCGCGGCCCTGCTGCACCGATGCCTCCAGCTCTACTTCCGTCTCGGCTACCACCTGGCCTACGGGGGCTTCCCCGAGGGCTCGGGCCTGGAGCGGTACTACGCCCGGCTCGGCTTCGAGGTCGCCGCGCCGGGCGAGGGCATCCCCCTGAGCCTGCCGTTCGGCATCTCCCCCGAGCCCGGCGAGCGCCTGTTCCACCGCTGGCGCTGAGCCCGGGGGCCGGTCAGGCGGAGGGCCGCCCCTGGCCCGCCTCCGCGCGCCGCCCGTAGCGCGAGCGCGCGAGCCGGTAGGCCGTCCGCAGCAGCTCGCGGACCGTCTCCTCGGTGCGCGGGCCCGGGTTCACCACCGCCAGCCAGCCCAGGCCGCCGTAGACGGGGTGGGCGATCACGGTGTCGGCGGCGCCGGGGTCGGCCGCGGCGGCGGCCGGGTCGCGCGGCTCGTGCCCGGTCCACCGGACGAACTCCTCCCTCCCGGCGGCGATGTTCACGCGGAAGGTGTCCGGCCGGTCCAGGCGGGACGCCGTGTCGTCGGGGTAGTCCTTGGTCACGATCGTCGCGAAGGGCTGGGTCGTCGTCGGGACGACGCCGTCCGGCGAGTAGTAGAAGAACGCGTCGCCCCAGGCGAGCTCCGGCGAGCCGTCGCCGGGGCCCGGCCGCAGGGTGAGGACGCCGTCGAGGTCCGCCACGAAGCCAATGATCTCGTCCATGGTCATGTGTTCCAGCGTCACATTAAAGTGGTCGTGGAGGGTTGGGCGCGGGAACTGAGGGGCTTCGGGGTGGCAGGTCTCAACTCGCGGGGGATGCGCACCGTCGATGTCGCGCGGCGTTCCGGGTACTCCGTCCAGCAGGTGCGCAACCTCGAACGCGACGGCGTGCTGCCGCCGGCGGCGCGCACGGCCTCGGGCTACCGGGTCTACGGGGAGGCCCACGTGCGGTCCGCGCTGGCCTACCGGGCCCTCGCGGCGGGCGTGGGACCGGTCGGGGCCAAGGAGATCGTCCGGATCGCCCACCGGGGCCCCGCCGCCCGGGTGCTCGTCCTGCTCGACGCGGCGCACGCCCGGCTCCACACCGAACGCGCCGAGCTGGCGCGGGCCCGGGAGGCCGTGCGGGCGATCTCCGGCGAGCCGATCGGGGACGTGCGCGCCTCGGACGCGATGAGCGTCTCCCAGCTCGCCGCCGCCCTCGGCGTGCGCCCCTCGACGCTGCGGCACTGGGACGCGGAGGGCCTCGTCGTCCCCGACCGCGACCCCGTCCGGGGGACCCGGCGGTACACGCCGGTCCAGGTGCGGGACGCGCGGATCGTCCACCAGCTGCGCAGGGCCGGTTACCGCATCGCCCCGCTCCAGGCCCTCATGCCGGAGCTGCGGCGCGCCCGGCGGCTGGAGGACGTCGCCTCCGCGCTGGACGCCAGGGACGCGAGCATCACGGCCCGGTCCCGGGCCCTGCTCGACGGCGCCGCCGCGCTCAGCGCCCTGCTCGCCCCGGCGGTCCCCTGAGGGGTGGGGACAACCCGAAGATCGATCCGGTGGCTGGCCTCGCTGTGCCGGAGGGCCCGGCCCGGTGGGATGGCGGTATGACGTTTCCGAGTGTCCGGACGGGCGCGCCCCCCGCCGTCGCGCCGCCCGCCGTCGAGTTGCAGTCCGTCGCGAAGCGGTACGGGTCGGGCGAGACGGCCGTGCGGGCGCTGGACGGGGTGAGCATCGCGTTCCCGCCCGGCACCTGGACCGCCGTGATGGGGCCGTCGGGGTCGGGCAAGTCCACGCTGCTGCACTGCGCCGCCGGGCTCGACCGCGTCACCGAGGGGCGCGTCGTGCTGGCGGGCCGGGACATCACGCACGCGTCCGAGCGGGTGCTGACCGACCTGCGCCGCCGCGCGCTCGGATTCGTGTTCCAGAACTTCAACCTGGTCGGCGCGCTGACCGCCGAGCAGAACGTCGCGCTGCCGCCGCGCCTGGCCGGGGTGAGGGTGGGCAGGCAGCAGGTCAGGGCGGCGCTCGAGGACGTCGGGCTCGGCGACCGGGGGCGGCACCGGCCCCGCGAGCTGTCGGGCGGGCAGCAGCAGCGGGTCGCGATCGCGCGCGCCATGGTCACCCGCCCGGCGGTGCTGTTCGCGGACGAGCCGACCGGCGCGCTCGACTCCCGCTCGGCCCGCACGGTGCTCGGCCTGATGCGCCGCATGGTGGACGGCGCGGGCCAGTGCGTCGTCATGGTCACCCACGACCCCGTCGCCGCCGCGGCCGCCGACGCCGTGGTGTTCCTGCGCGACGGGCGCCTGGTGGACCGGCTCGCCGGCGCGTCGGCCCGCGAGGTCGCCGACCGTCTCGCGACCCTGGAGGGCTGAGCGGTGTGGCGGATGTCGTGGAGCACCTTCCGCGAGCGCTGGACGCTGTTCGCCGGGGCGCTGCTGACCGTCGCGTTCGGGGTCGCGCTCGTCCAGGCGTCGGTGATGGTCACGCTCGGCACCGGCCGGCCGCGGATCCCCGCCGGGACGCCGGCCGCCGAGGCCGCCCGGATCCGCGACGCCTACGAGGGCGTGGCCTCGCTGCTGGGCATGACGGTCATGCTGTCGTGCTTCCTGGCGGTGTTCATCGTGGGCTCGACGTTCGCGTTCACCGTCGCGCAGCGCCGCGCCGACCTGGCGCTGCTGCGCACGCTCGGCGGCAGCCGCCGCCAGGTGATGACGCTGCTGCTCGCCGAGGCGGTGATCCTCGGGCTGCTGGGCTCGCTGGGCGGGATCGCGCTCGGCGTCCCGTTCATGTGGATCCAGATCTGGCTGCTCACCGGGACGGGGTTCGTGCCCGACGCGTTCGCGCCGGTCTGGGACAACCGGGTCCTGATCGCCTCGGTGAGCGTCGGGATCGGGATGGCGCTGTTCGGCTCGCTGGCGGCGGCGCTGCGGGCCGCGCGGGTCCGCCCGCTGGAGGCGCTGCGCGACATCGGCGGGGCCGCGCGGGTCATGACGTTCGGGCGCTGGCTGTGGGGCGGCACGATGCTCCTCGCCACCGGCGCGATGGTCTCGGCGCAGGGCTCGGTGGACTTCCTCGGCGCGCTGATGATCGCGCTGGGCGTGTCCCTGTGCGGCTCGATCGGGCTGAGCGCGCTCAGCCCGCTGGTCGTCCCGCTCGCCGGGCACCTGTTGCGGCCGCTGGCCCGGTTCGGCCCGCTGGCCGAGCTGGCGCAGGCCAACCTGCGCGACGGCAGGCGCCGCGCCGCCGCGACCGCCGCGCCGATGATCGCGCTGGTCGCGCTGCTGGTCGGGCTGACCGCGATGCTCGGCACCCAGGCGAACGCGGCGGGCGCCGACGTCCGGCGCGACATCCTCGGGCAGCTCGTCGTGACGTCCACCGGCGCGGACGCCGAGCGGATCGCGTCGGTGCCGGGCGTGGAGGCGGCGTCCACCGCCGTCACCGCCGACATCGCGCTGACGGTCACCCACCAGGAGGCGCCCGACGAGCGCTACCGCATGACCTACCACTCCGGCATCGTCGCGATCGACCCCGACGCCTACCAGCGCACGCACCGGCGGCGGCCGGCCTCCGGGTCGCTGGACGCGCTGCGCGGACGCGCGGTCGTGGCGGGGCCGGGCGTGGCCGGGACGGGCGTCCGGCGCGGCGGCACCGCCGTCGCCCGCATCGGGGACCGGTCGGTGACGCTCAAGGTCGTCGCGCGGATGCCCGCCACGATGGAGAACAACTCCGACTCCTTCCTCGTCCCGCGCGACCTGCTGCCCCCCGCGGCGGTGGCGTCCGCGCGGGCCGAGACGGTCGTGAAGGTCGCCCCGGGCACGCCGGTGGCGGCGGTCGCCGACCGGCTGCGGGCGGCGCGCGTCGGGAAGGTCGAGACGGTCGACCGGTGGGTGGCCGCGCGGGTCGCCGAGCAGCAGGAGCAGAACGACGGCGTGATGATCGTCCTGATGGGGCTGGCGGCGGTCTACGCCGTGGTCGCCGTGATCAACGCCATGGTCATCGCGGGCACCGAACGCCGCCGCGAGTTCGCCGTCGCGCGGCTGACCGGGCTGTCGCGCCGCCAGGTCGTCCGGTCGGCGCTGCTGGAGTCGTGCGGCGTCACGCTGATCGGGATCTCGCTCGGGCTGCTGGTCGCGACGGCCGCGCTCGGCGGGTTCCTGTTCGGGCCGTCCGGGGCCGAGATCCTCGCCGTCCCATGGCGGCTGATCGCCGTGCTGGTGGCCGGGGCGTTCGCGATCTCCGCGCTGACCAGCGTGCTCACCACCCGGGCGGCGACGCGCGTCCCGCCGGTCGCGCTGGCCGCCGCCCGCGAGTAGGCGGGCCCCGAGGTCGGGCCGGCCCGAGCACCTCCAGGGTGCGGGCGGTCTCGGCGAAGTACCGTCCGGACGCCTGCCCGGACAGGCCGAGGCCGGCCGGGAGCGCCCGGAGCGCGGCGGCCAGCCGCCGGGCCTGCCGGGGCGTCACCGCGGCCCGAGGCGCGGGCGGCCGGCGAACAGCGAGGCCGGGCGCTGCTCGTGCGCCCGGACGGACGCGGCGGTCCGGGCCCGCAGGTCGGGGTCGCGCAGGGCCATGTCTGGGGGCCGACCTCCAGCGACAGGCGCCGCAGCGCCTCGGGGGCGTCGCAGACGCGCCGGTAGCGGCGGGCGAAGGCGTCGACGGCCGCCGGGACCTGACGGCGGGCCCTTCCAGGCCGGGGGTACGGGAGGCGCCCCCCGGCGCGCACGTGGACGCCTCGGTCGTCGTCGGCCTTCCTCGGGGCTCCGGGAGCGAGGATCAGCCGGGCGGGGTCCGGCGGGTCGTCGCCTTCTCGTTCGGCGCGTGGTGGCGGAAGCGCTGCCGGTACGTGGAGGCGGGCAGCCCGTAGTGGGCCTTGAACCGGCGGGCGAAGTGGTTCTGGTCCGCCCAGCCGACCGACCGGCCGATCTGCGTGATCGACCGGTCGGTGTGCAGCAGCAGCGCCGCCGCCCTCTCCACCCGGTGCTGGGCCAGGTAGGCCATCGGGGGCAGCCCGGTCGCCGACTTGAACAGCCGCACCAGGTAGCGGGGCGCCAGGTGGAGCCGGTCGGCCAGCTCGGTGAGGGTCCAGCGGTGCGCGGGGCGGGCCTCCAGCAGCCGTATCGCCTCGACCACCGCCGGGTGGGCGGGGCCGGGCCCGGGGTCGCGCTCCCCGGCGACCGCCCGGGCGAGGTGGCCGAGGAACAGCGTGAGCCTGCCGATGACGTCGCCGCGATGCCGGTCGACGGGCTCCCGGCCGAGGCGGTCGAGCGCGTCCAGGTGAACGACGGCCTCTTTGAGCGTTCGTGCGTCCAGCCGGGTCGTCAGCATCCCCCGGCGCCGCATCGAGTTGGGGCCGGTCCACAGCAGGTAGCCCAGGAACGGGTCCTCCCGTGTCCAGGCCAGCTCCCGCTGGAGCAGCTCGGTGCCGAAGCAGCAGTTGTACAGGTCCAGCCCCCGGCAACCCTCGTAGCCGTGCCAGACGCCCGGACGCAGCAGGATCACCTCGCCGACCTGCAGTTCCCTGCGCCCGTCCAGGGACCGGTGCACGCCCTGGCCGCCGGTGACCACGGCGATCTCCACGAAGCTGTGGGTGTGCACCGGATGGTCCCCCTCGTGCAGGTAGTGGCCGGCGTGGGCGAGGGATCCGTCGGTGAAGTACAGCAGGCCCTTGGCGGTCCCGACCGGGGGTTCGTCCATGCCCGGACACCCTAACCGGCCGGGCCGAGGTGAATTCCGTGCTACCGCGGGTCCCTTTCGGGCTATCGGGCACCGGCGGCGCGGGCGCACGATCCTCACTGATCGATTTCGCCGGAGGAGTCAAGGGATGACCAGCACCTTCACCACGCCCCCCGCGCCCGCCGGCGCGGCGCTGAGCCCCTACGGGCTCACCTGCGAGCAGTTGGAGACGCCGCTCGGCCTGGACGAGCGCGAGCCCCGGCTGTCGTGGAAGCTGCGTTCGGACCTGCGCGGCGACGCGCAGAGCGCCTACCGGATCACCGTGGCGCTCGGCGAGGCCGACCTGCGCGGCGGCGACCGCCTGGTCTGGGACAGCGGCCGCCGCCCGTCCGCCGACACGCTGCTGGTGCCCTACGACGGGCCGCCGCTCCAGTCCGCGACCCGCTACCACTGGCGCGTCACCGTCTGGGATGCGCGGGGCGAGCAGACCGGGTACGCCGACTCCTGGTTCGAGACCGGGCTGCTGCACGACGAGGAGTGGCGGGCCTCCTGGATCGCCCGCGATCCGGAGGCCGCGCCCGTCCAGGACCCGCCGCGCGACGAGGACCGCTCCGAGCGGACCCGGCACCTGCTGCCCTGCTCCCACCTGCGCCGCCCCTTCACCCTGGACGGCGTTCCGCCCGTGCGGGCTCGCGCCTATGTCAGCGCGCGCGGCCTGTACGAGCTGCGGATCAACGGGCACCGGGTCGGTGACGCCGAGCTGGCGCCCGGCTGGACCGAGTACCACCGGCGCGTGCCGTACCAGACCTACGATGTGGGCGACCTGCTGCGCGAGGGCGACAACGTCGTGGCGGCGGTGCTGGCCGACGGCTGGTGGTGCGGGTACGTCGGGTTCGACTCGCGGCGGGCCGCCCTGCACTACGGCGACGCGCCCCAGTTCCTCGTCCAACTTCTGCTGGATTATGCCGACGGGTCGCGCCGCTGGGTGGTGTCGGACGGCTCCTGGCGCGAGCATCCCGGCCCGATCAGCTATGCCGACCTGCTGATGGGCGAGTACGTCGACGCCCGTGCGGAGCTGCCCGGCTGGGACGCGCCCGGCTACAACGACTCCTCCTGGGCGCCCGTCCTCGTGACCGGCACCGACACCGGCGTACTGGAAGCGGCCGCCGACCGGCCCGTCCGGGTGCTGGCGGAGCTGCCCGCGACGTCGGTGGAGCGCCGCGGGGAGGACCGCTTCGTCGTCGACCTCGGCCAGAACATGGTCGGCCGCGTCCGCCTGACCGTCCGGGGCGCGCGGCGCGGCCAGCGGATCCGGCTGCGGCACGCCGAGATGCTCACCGACGGCGAGCTGTACGTGGCCAATCTGCGCACCGCCGAGGCCACCGACACCTACGTCGCCGCCGGGCGGCCGGTGGAGGTGTTCGAGCCGCGCTTCACCTTCCACGGTTTCCGCTACGTCGAGGTCACCGGCTACCCCGGCGAGCTGGACCCCGCCGACCTCACCGGGCGGGTGCTGCACAACGACACCCCCTGGACCGGTGAGTTCGCCTGCTCCGACGCCACCGTCAACCGCCTGCACGCCAACATCGGCTGGGGACAGCGCGGCAACTTCGTGGCCGTTCCCACCGACTGCCCCCAGCGTGACGAGCGGCTGGGCTGGCTGGCCGACGCGCAGGTGTTCCTGCCCACCGCCTGCCGCAACGCCGACGTGGCGGCGTTCTTCGCCCGCTGGATGCGCGACGTGGTCGACGCCCAGCACCCGGGCGGCGCGTTCGGCGACGTCGTGCCCGAGGTGTGCCTGACCCGCGAGGGCGCGCCCGCCTGGGGCGACGGCGGAGTGATCATCCCCTGGCACCTGTACCGGACCTACGGGGACCGGCGGGTGCTGGAGCGCTCCCTCCCCGCCATGAAGCGGTGGGTGGACCACGTCCACCGCCACAACCCCGGCCTGGTCTGGCGCGCCCACGTCGGCAACCACTACGGCGACTGGCTCCAGGTGAACGCCGAGACCCCGCGCGACCTGCTGGCCACCGCCTACTTCGCGCGCAGCGCCGAACTGGTGGCCGCGGCCGCCCGCGTGCTGGGCGCCGACCGGGACGCCGAACGCTACGGGGCGCTGCACGCGGCGGTCCGCGAGGCGTTCGTCGAGGCGTTCGTGGACGTCGGGAAGGGCCGCGTCGCGGGCGACACACAGACCGGCTACCTGCTCGCGCTGGCGTTCGGGCTGCTGCCGACGGAGGCGGTGCCCGCCGCCGTCGGTCACCTGGCCGCCGACATCGAGGCCCGCGGCCACCACCTGACCACCGGCTTTGTCGGCGTGTCCCTGCTGTGCCCGGTCCTGGCCGACCACGGCCGCTCAGACCTGGCCTACGCGCTGCTGCACCAGGACACCTATCCCTCCTGGGGCTACTCGATCCGGCACGGCGCCACCACGATCTGGGAACGCTGGGACGGCTGGACCGAGGAGCACGGCTTCCAGTCGCCCGCCATGAACTCCTTCAACCACTACAGCCTCGGCTCGGTCGGCGAATGGCTGTACGGCGGCGTCGCGGGCATCGCACAGCACCCCGATTCGGTGGCCTACGGCGACCTGCTGCTGCGCCCCACCATCGGCGGCCTGCTGACCTGGGCGCACGCCCGGCAGGAGACATCGCGCGGCGAGGTCACCTGCGGCTGGCGACTGGAGGACGGCGAACTGCACCTGGAGGCCACCGTGCCGCCGGGCATCCACGCCACCCTCGTCGTCCCGACCGCCGACCCCGGCGCCGTCCGCGCGGACGGCGTCCCGGTCGCCGACCGCGACGGCGTCGAGGTCGTCGGCCGCACCGACCGCTCCCTGACCGTCCGGCTCGTGTCCGGACGCCACCGCCTCACCGCCGCCCCTCCCGGCGACGCGTCCCCGCCGGGACTCCGTCCAGGGCCCGGCTGAGCGCGGGACCGGTGAGCTGGAGGGGCCGGGCCGCTCCGGCCGGTCGGCCTCAGATCTCCCTCAGGCACAGGACCGCGGGTGAGGCGCCGCCGGCGACGTCCGAGGACGACCAGCCGTGGATCCACTGACGGCACTCGGCGGAGGGGCCGCCGACCACTCGGTAGTAGCCGCTGTATCCGCTCCCGGAACTGAGGGCCGCGCGCACCTCTATGAGCGCGCACGGCATCTTGAGCCATCGCGCGTCGGCCACGTCGCCGTTCACGAGGTACTCGCGGGCGACGCAGTCACCGGGGCGGGCGCCGCGCGCGTCCTCGGCGAACAGCGAGGTCCCGGTCGCCGCCGTCAGGGCGACGATCGCGAAGAGGAGGGCCACGACGGCCACCCCGCCGATCCGCTCCAGCGGGGAGGGCCGCCGTGGAACGGTCCCCGGCGCGCCGACCAGCGCGATCACATGACCGGTGCGCACGGAATCGCCCGCGCGGGAGCGGACGAGGGACAGGGTGCCGCCGGCCGGCGAGGTGATCACGACGTCGTCCCGGCCGGTGGAGACCTCCAGCAGCGGATCGTCCACGGCGACGGTGTCTCCCACCCGCCCGCGCCAGCGGGTGACGGTCACCCTCCGCGCGCCGGACGCCTCACCCGGAAGCCACGGCAGGACCACCTGAGCCTGTCCCGCGACGCGGCCTCCCATGTGCGCCCGGACGCGCCGCGGCCGCCCGGCGACGTCGGGCGCCGACAGGACGGACCGCCGTTCGGCCCCGGCGCGGACGGCGAACCGCCCGAGCAGGCGGGAGGGGGCCGGCCGGTCGGCGGGCTCCTTGGCCAGGCAGTCGGCGAGCTGCTCGGCGAGGTGGGCGGGCAGGCCGATCAGGTCGGGGTCGCCGTGGACGACGCGGTCGAGGACCTCGCGGCCCGGGCCGTCGCCGAACGGGCCGCGGCCGGTGGCCGCGAACACCAGCACCGAGGCCAGGGAGAACACGTCGCCGGGCGGACCGGCCGGCCCGCCGCCGGCCTGCTCGGGGGACAGGAACGGCGGGCTCCCCACCGCGTCCCGCGCGCGGGGCGCGCCGAAGCCGACGATCAGGGGGCCGTCCTCGGCCAGGATCACGTCGTCGGGGGTGAGGCCGCCGTGCGCGATCCCCGCGCCGTGGATCGCGGCCAGCCCCTCGGTCAGACCCGCGCCCAGGACGGTGACCTCGGCGGGCGGCAGCGGGCCGCGCTCCCGCACGGCGTCGCGCAGCGAGGGGCCGGGAACGTAGGCGGTGGCCAGCCACGGCGGGTCGGCGGCCGGATCGGCGTCCAGGACCCGCGCGGTGCGGGGCCCGACGACCCGGCGGGCCGCCCGCGCCTCCGCGGCGAACCGGCGCCGGAACCCCGCCTCCCCGGCCGGTTCCCCGCGCACCACCCTCACCGCCACCGGCCGCCCGTCCCGCGAGCGGCCGAGGAACACCCGCCCCGTCCCGCCCAGCCTCCGTTCCAACCGGTACGGCCCGACCCGGCGCGGATCACCCGGCCGCAACGACGCCATCGAACGCACCCCACCCAGAGAACACGCGCGTTTGCCTGACTCGCCGAAATCATTCCAGCCGGCGGGCCGCCTGTGAACGGCGCCGGATCCCCGCGTTCGGGCCGCGGACCGCCACCCGGTTCGGCACGATCACCCGTTATGGCGGGAAACCTGTACCGGGTGCACGTGCTGGAACCGGGGGAGCCGGACCAGGAGGATCTGCTGCCGCCGGCCGGGCCGGGCTTCTTCGTCCAGGTGCTGCGGGAGGCGGCGGACGGCTTCGCCGGCAGGCCCGCCGGGCCGCTCGGAGAGGCGATCACCCTGGAGCGGTCGCTCGACGCCTCCTGGATCGAGGCCGACGCCGGACGCTTCGTGCGACGCGTCGAGCGGACGGCCGTGCGCAACCGCCCGGTCGGCGACGACCTCGTCGCCCCGCGCCGCCCTGGAGCTGTGCGTGCGTCTGGCCTCCGACGGGTTGCACGAGGACGCGCGCCGCGTACCACCTGGCGGTCCCGCACGGCGACGCCGCGACGATGGCCGAGGCCCGTCGCCGCGCGGGCATGGAGAGCCCCGCCGAGCGCGGCCACCGGCTCGCCGCCACGGGCGCCCTCTCCCGGGCGGCCGCCGAGCTGCGCGCCGCCTACGACGACGGCTCGGCGAGCGTCGCCTCGTTCGGCCTGGCGGTGTACCGGGGCGACCTCGCCCGCGCCGAGCAGGTCATGGCGGGCCTCGGCGGTGACCTGGTGCGGTCCTGGGCCGCCGAGGTGGCCGTCGACCTGGCGTTCCAGCACGCCCGCACCGGCGACGCGGGCACCGCCGGAAGGCCGCTGGACCTGCTGGAGGCCGCCGACCTGTCGGCCCGGGCCCTGCGGTACGCGCTGGAGAACGGCTCGGCCCGTCCGCCGGAGCTCGCCACGGAGATCGGCGCCCGCCTCCTCGGATCACTCGTCGACCCGGCCCCGGGCGGCCAGGTGGAGACGATCGTCGAGGCCGCCCGGCACCGCCTGCCGGAACGCGCCGCGCTCGCCTGCCGCCTCCAGATCGCATGCGAGCGGGACTTCGGCCGGCCCGGGGAGGCGGCCCGCTGGTCCGCGCGGCCGGCGGAGATCGGGGGAGCCCCGCCCGGCTGACGACGCGGCCGGTCTCAGCGCAGGTGGCGGAAGACGCCGGAGGCCCTGCCGACCCTTCCGGTGGCCAGCAGCGGGCCGCCGGGGACGGCCGCCAGCGAGGTCAGCTCGCCGCCGACGGGGGTCCTGGTCCAGCGGCCGGAGGCGTCGCGGTGGGCGAGGGCGGAGTCGTCCCCGTTGACGTCGGTGGAGCCGAGGAACCAGTGGCCTCCCCGGCCGTCGGGAACGGGCGCGGCGCGGTCGCCCATGCGGCCCGCCGTCGCGGAGGTGTCCTCGCCGCGCCAGCCCGCGCCGGTCCGGGAGAGCACGAACGACGACACCCCGGCCTCCCCGGTGATCCAGACGCCGGACGGGCCGGCGGTGACGGCGGTGAGCCGGGGGCCGGTCAGGCCGGGCGGGGGACCGCCGGACGGGCGGGAGCCCTTCGGCAGCGCCGGGGCGAGGTCGGTCGGGGTCCAGCCCCTGCCGTCGAAGTGGTGCACCCTCGGGGCCTCGGCGTCGAGGGCCCAGATGTCGGAGGCGGAGCGGGCGGCGGCCCGCGAGGCCTGGAAGGGGAGGGCCCGCTCCGACCAGGTGGCGCCGTCGTAGTGCCAGGCCCGGCGGTCGCCGAAGACCCACAGGTCGTCGCCGGCGGCGACGAGGCCGCCCATCCCGGCCGTGCCGGGCAGCCTCCTGACGACGGTCCAGGCGCGCCCGTCCCAGCGCAGGACGGAGGGGCCGCCGTCGGTCCCGGCGAGCGCCCAGACACGGGAGGGCGAGGACGCGGCGACCGCCGTGATGTGGCCGCGCTCGACCGGCAGGTCGCTCCTTCGCCAGCGCGTGCCGTCCCAGCGGAAGGCCGTGGGGCGGTGCGGGCCGTCGACCATGGGGACCCAGGCGCCGAGGCCCAGGACCTTCCAGCCGAAGGCCCAGGCCTCCCGCTCGCCGGTGGCGATGACCTTCCCGTGGGCGACCGACCCCTGGTCGAGCGTCAGCCTCCAGTGGACGTTGCCGTCGGCCCAGGGGGCGGCGCCCCAGAGCCCGAGGCCGGTGGCGGTGAGGGCGGCGGCCGCGACCGCGGTCAGCTTCAGGAACATGATCACACCGTAGGAAGGGCGCTGGAGCCGCACATGAGTAGCCGTACTCAGATCGCCCGGTGATCTGTTACTCACGGGCCGCCGACGGCCGGGCGGTCACCCGCCCAGCGGGACGCGCCGCGCGCGCACCGTCCGGTGGCTGATCCGCCAGCCCCGGTCCACGCGCACGACGACGTCCTCGTAGGTCACGCTCGCGGTCGTGCCGTCGGCGTTGACGCCGATCCCCTTGGAACGGGCGCGCACCCGGCCGTCGGCCTGCTCGTCCAGGACGATGTTGGTGACGTGGTGCCCGACGGGGTTCAGCTCGCCCAGGGCGCGTCCCGCCTCGGCGCAGGCCGCGACCCCGCGCAGGGCCTCCTGCCCGAAGTCGGTGACGTCGTAGACGACGTCGGTGGTGAACACCTCGTCCAGGCGGTCCAGTTCCCCGGCGTCGCACAGGTGCCCGTGCATCGCGATCAGCTCGGTGATGACGGCGCGGTCTTCGCAGGTGAGGGGCATGCCGCTCCTTCGTCCCGTCGGCGGGGGGAGAAAGTGGGGAACTCCCCGGTTCATGCTGCGCTACGGTAAGCGGGGAACTCCCCGTTTGGCAACCGGAAAGCGGACGATGAGGCGAACGGACCGGCCCGCGGACCCGCGGCCGCGCAGGGCGGACGCGGCCAGGAACGCCCGGCTGCTCCTGGCGGCGGCCCGGGAGCTCTTCGACGAGCGGGGCACCGGCATCGTGCTGGACGAGGTGGCGCGCCGGGCGGGCGTCGGCAACGCCACGCTCTACCGCCATTTCCCCACCCGCCAGGACCTGATCGTGGCGGTCTACGCCGACGAGGTCGCCGCGCTCGGCGAGCGGGGGGCCGCCCTGCTCGGATCCGAGGAGGCCGGTGAGGCGCTGTTCGCCTGGCTGGACGGCTTCGTCGTCCACGTCGCCACCAAGCGCGCCCTGGCCCTGGCGGGGACCGAGGGCGACGACCGGCGCCGCTCCGAGCTGTTCGACCGGTGGCACGAGTCCATGCGCTCGACCGCGCGGAAGCTGCTCGACCGCGCCCGGGAGGCCGGCGCGGTCGGTTCCGGTCTGACCGTGGAGGACATGCTCGCCCTGGCGGGCGCGACCGCCGTCGCCGCCGGCGGTCCGGACGACGCCCGCCGCCTCCTGCGCGTCCTGTGGGACGGCTTCACGGGCGCGTAGCCGACGGGCCCGCCGGCATGGCCCGGGGGCGTCCCGGCCCCCGGGTCACCAGCCGAGGGAGGCCAGGACCATGGCGGCGGTGCGGCGCATGCTCTCGCGGTCGTGGCCGGCGCGGGCCTGCACGGCGAACCCGTCGGCGAGGGTGGTGACCAGGCGGACCAGGTCGGTGGGCGCGCGGCCGGACGGCAGGTCGCCGACCTCCTCCAGGCGCCGGGCCAGGGCCAGGTCGCCGGCCCGGCGGCGGGCGGCGACCTCGCGGCGCACCGGCTCGGCGTCCGGGCCGCAGGCGTGCAGGCCGCCCACGCTCAGGCAGCCGCCCACCGCGCCCTCCCCGGCGACCAGCTCGATCGCGCCGTACACCATCCGCTCCACGATCTCGCGGGCGGTGGGCGCCTCCAGCGCCTCGGCCGCGAAGGCCCCGGGACCGGTGAGGTAGCGGTCGAGCGCCCGGGCGAACAGCTCCTCCTTGTTGCCGAAGGCGGCGTAGAGGCTGGGCTTGTTGATGCCCATCGCCGCGGTCAGGTCGGCCAGCGAGGTCCCCTCGTACCCCTGCCGCCAGAACACCTCCAGCGCGCGATCGAGCGCGGCTTCCGCGTCGAACCCGCGGGGACGACCACCGGGCATGCTGCGACCTCCAATTTCATACCTATCGGTACATTACCCCTTGCCCCGGCGGCGGCGTGCGGCTAAGTTCAATACCAATCGGTACAGAACTGGGGTGGGACACATGATCCGAGTAGGCGTGGCCGGGGCCGGCGGCTGGGCGGGGGCGTCGCATCTGCCCGCGTTGCGGCGGTTGCCGGAGTTCGAGGTGACGGCGGTGGCCACCACCCGCCGCGAGAGCGCCGAACGGGCGGCCGCCGCGCACGGCGTCCGGCACGCCTTCGCCGGCGTCGAGGCGATGGCCGCCCATCCCGAGGTGGACCTGGTCGTGGTGTCGGTCAAGGCGCCCGAGCACGCCAAGGCCATCCGGGCCGCGCTCGACGCGGGCAAGCACGTGCTGTCGGAGTGGCCGCTCGGCGCCGACACCCCCGAGGCCGAGGAGCTGGCCGCCGCCGCGGCGCGGGCGGGCGTGCTCAACGCCGTGGTCCTGCAGGGGCACCACCTGCCCGGCGCCCGCTTCGTGGCGGACCTGCTCGCCGAGGGCCGGATCGGCCGGGTCGAGTCGCTCGCGCTGGTCGCCTCCGGGGCCCCGCTCGGCGGCGGCCGCATCCCCGAGGGCATGGAGTGGAGCACCGACCCGGCCGGCGGCACCTCCCTCCTGACGATCATGGCCGGGCACTCGCTGGCGACCCTGGACCGCCTGGTGGCCCCGTTCACCGAGGTCTCGGCGCGGCTGCCCCGCCACCACGACCGGGTCGCCGTCGGCGACACCGGGCGGACCGTTCCCAACGGCGTCCCCGGGCAGGTGCTGCTGCACGGCCTGCTGGAGGGCGGCGCCTCGGCGTCGGTCACGGTCCACGGCGGCGGCGCACCGGCCCCCGACCCCTTCCACCTGCGGATCGTGGGGGAGCGCGGCACCCTCACCATCACCCCCGTCCAGCCCGGCATGTACCTCAACTGGGCCGACTGGGCCATCGACCTGTCGGGCGGACCGCTGCCGGTGCCGGACGCCTACCGGACCGTCCCCGCCGACCTGCCCGCCGGACCGGTCGCCAGCGTCGCGGCCGTCTACGCCGAGGTCGCGCGGGCCGTCGCCGAGGACCGCCCCGCGCGTCCCGACTTCGCCACCGCCGCCCGCCACCACCGCCTGCTCACCGCCATCGAGGAGTCCGCCGCCGACGGCGGCGTCACCAAGGAGATCCCATGAACGTCCTGATCATCGGCGCCACCGGGTTCGTCGGCTCGGCCGTCGCCGCCGCCCTGGCCGAGGCCGGGCACGACGTCGCCGTGCTGCGGCGCCCGGGCGGCCGCGAGCTGCCCTACCGCTCCGTGCCCGGCGACCTGACCGACCCGGCCTCGCTGAAACGGGCCGCCGCCGGGTTCGACCGGGTCGTGCACATCGGAGCGCCGCTGGGCGAGGAACTCGACCTGGCCGGGGTGGACGCGCTGGTGGACGCCGGCAGCCCGCTCGTCTACACCACCGGCGCCGCCGTGCTCGGCGGCGGCACCGCGGACGAGGACACCGAGCCCCGCCCGCACCCCTTCGTCTCCTGGCGGGCCGAGGTCGAACGCCGGGTCCGCGCGGCCGGCGGCCGGGTGGTCCGGCCCGGCATGGTGTACGGCGGGGGCGGTGGCGCCGTCCCGGCCCTGCTGGCGGCCAAGGCCGCCGAGCGCGGCACCGGCGTCTACATCGGCGAGCCCGGCGTGCGCTGGCCGGTCGTGCACGTGGCGGACCTGGCCGCCCTGTACGTCGCGGTGGTCGAGCGCGCCGGGCCGGGCACGGTCTGGCACGGGACGGGCGAGACCGCCCGCCTCGACGAGATCGCCCGGGCGCTCGGCGGCGGCACGGCGGTCCCGTGGCCGCTGGAGGAGGCGACCGCCGAGCTGGGCCCCCTCGCCGGGCTGTTCGTCCTCGACCAGGACATCTCCTCGGACCGGACGCGGCGGCTCCTGGACTGGACGCCGAAGCACACCGCGATCGTCGACCACCTGAAGGCCGAACCGCCGGTCCCGGCCCGCTGACCGCGCCCCCTCCGGCGCGGCCCCGCGGCCGCGCCGGAGGTGTCAGCGGCTCGCGGGGCCGAACAGCCCGGCCAGCCTTCCCTCCATCTCCCGCGCGTCCCCGGCGTCCTCGGCGACGACGCAGTACTCGACGGCTCCGGACGCGCGCGTGTGGTCGCACATGATGACCACGCCGCGCCGGTCGGCGGTGTCGAAGGCCAGGCCCCCGGCGCGGAGCGCCGACAGGGCGGCGTCCAGCGCGGGGACGCTCCACCTGTTGCGGGTCACCAGCAGGCGCTCGTCCAGGTAGCCGGGGCCCACCAGGCGCTCGCCGAGCCAGTGCAGGTGCGTGGTGCCGCCGAGGCGGCCGTTGAACTCGCCGACCAGCACCCGGCCGTCGGGGGCGGCCAGGCCGTCGATGTTGATCAAACCCCGGTAGCCCATCGCCCGGATCGGCTCGCACAGCGCCCGCGCCTGGTCCAGGAACGCCCGCCGCGCGTCCGGGGACGTCTCCATGCCGGGGATGACGATCCCCGAGAAGACCGGCTCCATCCGCATCTCGCAGGCGTGCCGCTCGACGACGTCCCCGGCGGTGATCTCGAACTCCGAGCCCAGCGGGACCGATCCGGCCAGGTAGTGCTCGACGACCACCTTGTCGCGGTCGCCGTTGGTGTAGAAGGGCCATGCCGCGTCGAAGTGCCGGGTCACCTCGCCCGGTCCCCCGAGCACGGCGAGGCGGGGCGCGCCGACCTGGGGGACGCCCGGCCGGGGGGCGAGGATCTCGTTGCCGTGCGCGGCCGCGTTGTAGTCCTGCTTGACGATGACCGGCTCACCGGCCGACAGCATGGTCGCGGCGAACGCCTCGGCCTCGGCCCGCGACCTGGTCGCCACGCCCTCCGGCAGGGGCAGGCCGAGTCCCGCGCCGAGGGCGCGGAAGGCGCTCTTGCTGTTGAGCAGGTCGTGCCCGCCCGCGTCGAGGAACCCGAAGCCGGGCGTGCCGTCCCGCAGGTCGAGCTCCCGGGTCAGGGCCGCCACGGTGGGGTTGAACGAGTACGGCAGGACCCGGTCGATGCCGTTGTCCTGCACCAGGCGGCGCGCCTTCTCCAGGAAGTCGGCGTGCAGGAGCCGCTCCCGGGTCAGGACGTCGTCCCCGAACGGCCCGGGCGGCGGCACCAGGACGGTCACCGAGCCGGGGTCCAGGCCCTTCAGCTCCAGCAGGTAGCGCAGGTACACGGGGTCGACGTGCTGGGCCACCACGACGACGTCGCCGGGTTCGGCCAGCCACGCCATGCGCAGGGCGCTGTTGCCGCCTGTTCGGCGGGCCCCGGGCGGCAGCGCGGCCAGGTCGCCGATCAGGTGCTCGTTGAACGGGTTGCCGATCAGCAGCGTGCTCACGCGTCCACCTCCGCCACGGCGGCGCGCAGCCGGGCCAGCAGCTCCCGCAGGTCGGCGTCGTCGACGGTGAGGGGCGGGGTGACCAGGACGGCCTGGTAGCGGTGGTCGACCCCGGCGGGGTAGACGATCAGCCCGTTCCGTTCGGCGGCGGCGCAGATCCGCGCGGCCAGCGGGGCGCGCGCGAAACCCTCGGCGTCCTGGTGGACGGGCAGGGCGAGCAGGAGCCCGCGCCCCCGGGGAGCGCCGAGGAACGGCACGGACGCGGCCGTCTCGGCCAGTCCCTCGCGCAGGACCGCTCCGGCGCGTTCGGCGCGGCCGGGCAGGTCGTGCTCGCGCGTGTAGGCCAGGACGGCCAGGGCCGTCGCCGCCGACAGGGGGTTGCCGCCCATGGTGTGCCCGAACGCCAGGTCCGTCGCGGGCCGGTTGGGCAGCACCCGGTCGCCGACCAGGCATGCGCCGATCGGGGTGTAGCCCGCGCTGAGCCCCTTGCCGGTGACGACCAGGTCCGGGGTGACGCCGGACCTGGAGTGCCCGAACCACCATCCGGTGCGGCCGAATCCCGTCATGACCTCGTCGACGGCCAGCAGCGCGCCGCTGGCGTCACACAGGTCGCGCAGTCCGCGCAGGACCTCGTCGGGCACCTCGCACGCCCCGCTTGCGGCCCCGCCGACCGGTTCCAGCAGGACCGCGGCGACGCGTTCGGGCCCGGTGCGGGCGAACGCCGCGCGCCAGTCCGCCAGGCCGGGCAGCAGGCGGCCGGGGTCACCGGACGCGACCGGCACCGTGGTCGCCGAGCCGTCGTGCAGGGCGTCCAGATGGCGGCGGCGCGGCGGATGGCCGGAGACGCCGAGCGCGCCCGCCGTCATCCCGTGGTAGCTGGGGAACTGGGTCAGCACGACCGCGCGGGCCGGGTCGGCGGCGTGGTGGTGCAGGGCGAGCCGCAGGGCGGTCTCGGTCGCCTCCGAACCGGAGTTGGTGTAGACGACCTCGCGGTGTCCGGGGCCCGCGATCGACAGGATCTCGGCGCTGAGGTCCTGGACGGCGTGGTGCGCGAACTGGCTGCGGTGGACGAAGGTGATCCGTTCGGCCTGCGCGCGCATCGCGTCCAGGACCTCCGGGACGCCGTGGCCCAGGTTCACGCAGACCGCGCCCGAGCTGCCGTCGATGTACTCGCGGCCCCGCTCGTCCCAGACGCGCGCGCCCCGGGCCCGTACCGCCACCGGCCGCCGCGGCGGGGGAGCGGCCGGCGCCGCCGCGTCCGCCGCGGTGACCGCGCTCACCGCTCCCCCTTCCGGGACGCGGCGACCCGGGCGCGGAAGCGCTCCAGGTCGACGACGGCGCGCAGGTGGCTCCCGTCGCACAGCACGGTCCCCGCCTCGTCCCGGACGGTGAACGCGAACTCGGTCCTGCGGTCCACCGCCGCGGCCGTGACCTCGTAGTGGACGGTGGCGCCGACCGGCGCGGCCGCGCGGTGGTTCATGGTCACCGTCACGCCCACCGACATCTGGCCGGGCTTCAGGAAACGGCCCATCCCCTCGGCGCACAGCCGCTCCATGTCGCCGAGGATCGCCGGGGTGGACAGTACCTCCAGCCCCTCGTTGCCCCACCGCGTCGCGCAGTCCTCGGGGAGGACGACGCGGGAGGCGGTCGCCCGCAGCGGGGTGGTCTCCGTCCGGGTCATCGCGTGGTCCCTCCGCTCACCAGGCCGCCGCCGTGCGCGCGCATGACCTGGGTGAAGATGTTCTTCTTCTGCATCTCGTTGGTGCCGCCCGCGATGCGGAAGGCGACCGCGTCGCGCAGGTGGCGCTCGATCCCGGTGCCCCGCTCGAACCCGAGGTGGCCGAAGATCTGGACCAGTTCGAGGGCGGCGCGGACCAGGCCGTCGGCCGACAGCAGCTTCACGCAGGAGGCCAGCAGGCTCGCCCGGTCGGTGCCGTCCTCGCGCTGGAGCGCGGCGGCGGCCGCGTACGCCAGGCCGCGGGACGCCTCGATCGTCGTCTGCATGTCGACGACCTTCTCCTGGACGTACTGGTGCTCGGCCAGCGGGACGCCGAACGCCTCCCGTTCGCGGATGCGCGCGACGGCGCGGGGCAGCAGCGCCTCCACGTGCGCGGCGACCACGATCCCGTAGATGAGCCGGTCGAAGGCCAGGCACCAGTACAGGACGTCCAGCCCCTCGCCGACCTCGCCGAGCACCCGGTCGGGCCCGACGGCCACGTCCCGCAGGGCGATCGGGCCGAGCGGGCTGCCCCGCAGCCCCAGCAGGCTCTCGTGGCCGCCCCGGGTCACGCCCTCCTGGTCCTTGTCGACGAGGAACAGCGTGATGTCGCGCCCGCCGATGCCGGCGACGCGGCCCACGACCATCATCAGGTCGGCCAGCGGGGCGTTGGTGATGTGGCTCTTGTCCCCGGTCAGCAGGAAGCCCCCGTCGGGGGTCCGCCGCGCCGTGGTGCGGACGGCCGACACGTGCGACCCTCCGGTGGCCTCGGTGGCCGCCGTCGAGCCGAGCCGCCCCGCCAGCAGACCGGGGACGAACCGCCGCCGCTGCTCCTCGGTGCCCCACCGCAGGAGCAGTTGCAGGAGCCCGGCGTGCGCGGCGGCCGACAGCACGAACGCGCAGTCGTCGGCCCCGGCGGCCAGGCCCTCGAACGCCGCCACGTGGTCCCACAGGTCGCCGCCGTCGCCGCCGAGCCGCTTCGGCACGTGGACGCGCCAGAAACCGGCGTCGGCGAGCTCGCGCCACACCGCCAGGTCGAAGGTCTCGTCGCGGTCGCGCTCGGCGCCGCCCGGAGCGATCCGCTCCCGCGCGAACCGGGCGAACCGGCGGCGCAGCTCCTGCTGCTTGTCCGTCCACGTCAGATCCATGTGCTCCTCCTGGGAGTGGTTCGTCAGGGCCGGGCGGCCGACGGCCACCGCATCAGCGCGCGGCCCCAGGTCATCCCGGCGCCGAAGGTGATCATCAGCACGGTGTCGCCGGCCCGGATCCGCCCGTCCCGCACCGCGGTGTCCAGCCCGATGGGCAGGGACGCCGCGGCGGTGTTGCCGATCACGTCGCCGGTGAGCACGACCTGGCCGGGCCGGAACCCGGCGTTCTCGGCGACCTCCCGGACCAGCCTCGGGTTGGCCTGGTGGCACACCAGGTGGTCGACGTCGGCGACGGTCAGGCCCTCCTCCTTCACCGCGTCCTCGACCAGCGCCGGGAACTCGGTCCGGACGAGCGCGGCGATGTCGCGCCCGAGCATCGTCAGGTGGTGCGCCCCGCCGGCCAGGCCGTCGGGGGTGAGGAGGTTGCCGTGGCCGCCGACGGCGTAGTGCCCGAGCCGCCCGTCGGTCCTGATCTCGATCCGGCCGATGCCCTCGCCGGCGGGGACCCGCGCCACGACGACGGCGCCCGCGCCGTCCCCGAACAGGGGATAGGTCCTGCGGTCGCCCGGGTTCAGGATGCGGGAGTAGGTGTCGGCGCCGACGACCAGGACGTACCGGCGGCGCTCGTCGGCGCGCAGGAACCCGCGGGCCGTCTCGATCCCGACGAGCCACCCGGCGCAGGCCGCGTTGACGTCGAAGGCGAACGCGTTGCGCGCCCCGACCGCCTCCTGCACGCGGGCCGCGACGCCGGGGATCGGGGTCTCGGGTGTGGAGGTGGCCAGGACGATCGCGTCGACGTCCTCGGGCGCGACGCCCGCCCGGTCGAGGGCCCGCGCCGCGGCCCGGGCCGCCAGCCCCGTGCCGGTCTCCCCGGTCCCGGCGAACCGGCGCTCCAGCACGCCGACGCGCTCGACGATCCACCGGTGCTCCACGCCGAGCGTCGCGGCGACCTCCCGGCTGTCCACCCGCCGCTCGGGCAGGCACGATCCGGTTCCGATCACTCCGACGTCGGTCGGTGTCAGCCTGGTCATGGGCTTCCCCCTGTCTGGGTGGCCCGAACCGCGTTCCGGACGGCGCCGGAGGGCTCGGGCGGGGACTTGTCGGCACGCCGGCCCGACCGGGAGCCGAACCGGCGGGTCAGCGGGCGCTCGACGAGGCGGTACAGCAGCCACGCCACGCCCAGGCAGACCGCGGTCAGCAGCGCCGCCGTCGCCGCCTGTCCGACCGCGGCGCGCACCCGCCCGCCGACCAGGTGGTCGAACAGGAGGATCACCTGGTAGTGGGGCAGGTAGAGGGCGTAGGAGATCTCGCCGAGCAGGAGCATCGCCGGGCTCCGCCACCAGGAGCGGGCGCCGCGCAGGTCCGCCGAGGCGCCGCCCACCACGGTCAGCGCCACCGGGACCACCGCGAGCGCGGCGTAGGAGAACGTGATCGGCAGCCGGGGGCTGACCACAGGCAGACCGCCAGCGCGGCGGCGAGCGGCGCGGCCACGCCGACGCGCGGCCGCCACCCCTCGCGCACCATCCGCGCCAGCACCATGCCCAGGACGAACTCCGGCAGCCGGCACACCGGCAGGTAGCAGGCGAACCAGAAGCGGACCATGGGCTCGTCCAGCACGCCGGGCGCGACCGCCGGTCCGGTCAGCGCCAGGGCGGCCGACGGCACCGCGACGACCAGCGCGACCGTGGCGCCCGCCGCCACCGGCAGCCGGGATCGCGGGATCCGCCGGACCAGCGGGAACAGCAGGTAGAAGAACGCCTCGCTGCCCAGCGACCAGCTCGCGGGGTTGGCGCTGTAGACGAAGTCGCGGGCGGGCACCCAGGTGTGCACCAGGAACAGGTTCGCCACGGCCTGCGGCGGGGGCGTCACGCCCTCCCGGACGAAGCCGGGCGCGGCCGAGGTCCCGGTGACCGCCAGCATGATCAGCGCGGTCGCCCAGGTGACGGCGCGGTTGGGGTAGATCTTCCAGAAGCGGCGGCACCAGAACGCGGCGGGCGCGTCGCCGGGCCGACCAGGTCAGCACGAACCCGCTCAGCACGAAGAAGAAGGTCACCGACGCCATCGCCACCGACAGCAGCGGCGGCGACACGTAGACGTGCCCGATGAGCACCCCGAACGCGGCGGCGAACCGCAGCCCGGTCAGGGTCGGCAGCCGGTCGTGGGTCACGGCCGCGGTCATGCGGCACCTCCGACCGGCTCGGGCGCCGCCGGGACCGCCGGGGCCACCGCGGGGTGGCGGAGCCGGTCGAGACCGGCCCGCCGCACCAGGTCGGCCGCCAGCTCCCGCGACCGTTCGACGACCTCCGGCACCGGGACGCCGGTCACCCCGCCGCCGGCGACCGACCGGCGTCCCGCCACCCACACGTCCCTGACCTCGCGCGGGCCCGCGCAGTAGACGACCGACTGGAACGGGTCGTGCACGTTCGCCAGCGCGGGGGAGTCCCCGTCGAAGACCACCAGGTCGGCGGACTTGCCCGGCTCCAGCGAGCCCAGCTCGTCGCCCAGCCCGAGCGCGCGGGCCCCGCCGAGGGTCGCCATGCGCAGGGCGTCGCGCGCCGACAGGGCCGCGGTGCTCAGCCGGTGCACCCGCTGGAGCAGGACCGCGCTCTTGATGACCTCCAGCATGTCCTGCCGGTCGTTGCTGGCCGCGCCGTCCACGCCCAGCCCGACCTCGACGCCGGCGCGCCGCAGGTCCCCCACCGGGCACACGCCCGAGGCGAGGACCATGTTGGCGACCGGGTTGTGCGCGACCGCGACCCCGTGCCCGGCCAGCAGCGCGATGTCGCGCTCGTCGCTCCACACGCAGTGCGCGGCCAGGGTCGGCGCCTCGAACAGGCCGTGCCGCGCGCAGTACTCCACCGGGCTCACGCCGTGCTCGGCGCGCGCCGCGCGCACCTCGTCCCGGACCTCGTGCAGGTGGACGTGGACGCCGTGGCCGCCGTCGACGGCCAGCCGGACGGTGCGCGCGAACAGCTCGGGCGACTGCGCCGCCAGGACGGTGATCCCCACCCGGAAGCGGCTGAGCCGGCTGGCCCCGGCCGCCCGCCGCAGCGCCTCGTGCTCGCGCAGGACGCCGGCGACGGTCACGCCCGGCCGCCGGTCGCCCGCGCCGAACGCCACCACGCCGCGCAGCCCCAGCTCGTCCAGGGCCCGCACGACCCCCGGGGTCACCGGCGGCCCGTCGGCCGCCGGGTCGCACACGAACATGTCACCGGTGAGCGTCACCCCGGTGCGCAGCAGCTGCACGCCCGCCAGCAGCGTCCCGACGTAGGCCGCCTCCGGGCCGAGGTGCGGCGCGACCGGGGCGATGAGCTCGCGGATCCAGTCCCCGAGCGCGTACTCCTCGCCCATCCCGGCGATGAGCGCCTCGGAGAAGTGGCCGTGCGTGTTGACGAAGCCGGGCGTCACGATGTCCCGCGGCCCGCCCGACACCCGGTCGGCCGGGTACCGCGCGGCCAGCTCGGCGTAGGGGCCGACGTCGGCGATGCGCTCGCCGACGATCCGCACGGCCCCGTCGGCCAGGACCTCCGGGGAGGCCGAGGTGAGCACGTGGCGGCCGCGGACCAGGGTGCCGGGGGCGGCGTTCACGGCGCCGCCCTCTCGGCGGCCGCCCCGGCGGCCAGGGCCGCCGGGGGGAACTCCGCGTCGAACAGCCCGGCCTCCAGGCCCTCCAGGTGGGCCAGGACGTCGGCGGTGTCGGTGACGTCGGCGTACTTCATGTGCAGGTCGAGCAGGGTCGCCTTGTGCGCCAGGCGGGACCGGTCGAACACGGCCTCGTGCGGGACGGTGACCCGCAGGTCGTGGGAGATGCCGTCGACGGCGGTGGCCCGGACGCAGCCGCTGGTCGTCGTCCCGGTCAGGATGAGCGAGTCGGCGCGCAGCATCGTCAGATGGCTGATCAGCGGGGTGCCGAAGAACGCCGAGGGCTTGCGCTTCTCCAGCAGGATGTCGCCCTCGCGCGGGGCGACCTCGGCCACGATCTCGTTGCCCAGGTGGCCCCGCACGTCCACGGTGTCGTCGCTGCGGTGGCTCTTGAGCGTCCACACGCCGAGGTCGAAGCCGTCGGCCCGGCGCGGGTTGGTGGTGTAGACGACCGGCAGCCGCTTGCGCCGCGCCACCTCCAGGATCCGGGCGATCGCCGGGATCCCGGTGGTCCAGGCGACCTCGCCGCACGAGTAGCGCCAGCGGCGGATCGAGTCCAGGATCGGCTCGGGCCGGTCGCCGCAGAAGTTGTAGTTGACGTCGATCACCATGATCACCGGTCGCCGGCCGAACCCGGCGCGCCGGCCCCAGCCCGCGGCCTCGAACACCGCCCGGTCGACGTCGTCGAGCACGTCGTCCCAGATCGCGCCGCTCATCGGGCCCCCTCGCCGCCGGGCTGCCGGACGGTGGTGTGCACGGTGGTCTCGGCGCAGAACCCCGGGCGCTCGAAGACCGGCGGCGACCAGCGGCCCGAGCGGGCGACGCGCGGCGGCTCGGCGGCGTCGTGGCCGGTGCGCGTGCCGTGCAGCCGCCGGGGCAGGTACCCGCCGCGCGGGTCGCCGACCGGGCGCATGCCGGGCGAGCCGTCGGCCCACTCGGCGGTGACCTCGCCGCGCAGGATGGTCTTGATCGGCCAGCCGGTGAAGGTGTGCCCCTCCATGATCGACCAGCCGGAGCGGGTGTTGAGGTGCTCCTTGCCGACCGTCACCTCGCGGCCCGCGTCGACGATCACCATGTCCGCGTCGAAGCCCGGCAGCAGCGAGCCCTTGCGGCCCCACAGCCCGCTGGTCTTGGCGGGGTTCTCGCAGCTCACCTGCACGAGCCGTTCCATGCTGATGCGGCCCTTGTTGACCCCTTCCGACAGCAGGACGGGCAGGAACAGCTCGACCCGGCTGAAGCCGGTGCGGCAGTCCCAGATGTTGGCGTTGTACATCTCCTCGTAGGAGGAGGGCTCCCAGCCGACGACGTGGTCGGAGCCGACGACGTCGACGATCCCGTCGGCGAGCGCGGCCCACAGCGCCTCGACGTTCTCGCGGCGGCGCAGCGGGACGTTGATGCGCCAGCCGCGGCCGTCCTCGGGCTGCGCCCACAGCCACGCCGGCCCCGTCTGCGCGTACAGGTCCACACCCTCGGCGCGCGCCTTGAGGACCTCCTGGAAGCTCAGCGCGGTCGTGCAGTGCTGGAGGTACAGCGGCACCCGGCCGGGCGTCTGCTTGGCGAGGTAGGCGTAGGCGGCGATGTGCTGGGCCTCCAGGAAGTCCGGCGAGCGGTCGGTCCAGGCGCCGAAGTCGGTGCGCCCGGCGGCCCGCAGCCGGTCCTCGAAGATCCGGCCGATCTCCCAGTTCTCCGGGTGGATGTGCACCATGCCCGGGTAGCCGAGGTGGGCGGTCTGCTCCATGGCCAGGTAGACGGTGCCGTCGTCGAGGCCGGTGCCGAGACCGGCCCGGCGCGAGGGCCAGTTGCTGTCGTCGTCGTCCGCCATGCCCTTGAGGCTGCGCGTCTGCAGGTACAGCTTGAACGAGGTGACGCCGTGCTCCTCGGCGTACTCGGGGATCTCGCGGGCCTGCTCGTCGGTCTCCAGCATGTAGGTCAGGTAGGCGTCGACCTGCGAGTAGGTCTCGATGACCTTGCGCGCGGCCGGGAACGACTCGTGGAACGACACCACGTCGGCCCGGCGCACCACCTCGTGGAACGGCTCGGTGCCCATCCGGGTCACCGGGGCCTGGATGCCCCAGGTGGTGACCCCGGCGCAGGCGGCGGCCCGCGACTCGGTGCGGATGTCGTCCTTGAACGGGACGTAGCAGCCGGGGTGGGCCTCGGAGTCGACGATCCCGGGCAGCACGTAGTGGCCCCGCGCGTCGATCCGCCGGCGCGCCGGGGGCATCAGCTCCTCGGGGGCCAGCGCCACCACCTTGCCGTCCTTGACACCGACCGCCAGCCGGTGCCGCCCGTCTCCGAGGACCACCGTCCCGTTGGCGACGATCAGGTCGAGGGTTTCGCTCGTCACCGCGCATCACCCCTTTCGACTTTCGCCGTACACGGCGAACCAAAAACCATCCGAACGTGCGGACCGAGTCTCACACCGCGAATTGGAGAGGGCAACGGAAAGGCGTCGCGGTGGCCGTCAACCGTCCCGCCGGCGAGACGTTCCAAGACCGTCACCTGCTAGAACGTTGGCATTGAGAAGGCTGACGGCATGCGCCACCGGTCCCTCGCCGGCATTGCCGGGCTTTTATTGCCGCGCCCGTGGCATCGGAATACATTGCGCTGGACCCTGTAATTCCAGGGAAACTTCCCGGCACTGGAGGGTGTATGAGGCTAGGAATTCTCGGCTGGGAGCCAGGTGAGGCCGAGTCCGTCGGGATCGCCGAGCTCGGCCGCACCCGAGGCCACGAGGTCACCGTCTTCGACATCGCCGACGTCGGCTGCGCGGCGACCCGGTACGGCACGGTCCCGACCGTCGCGGGACGGGACGCCGCCGACTTCGACGTGATCCTGTCCCGGGCGCACGTGGGCCACGACGGCTGGCGGGACACCGTGGAGCGGCTGCACCTGCTGTCCGGGATCCCCCGCGTGCTGATGCTGGACCCGGTCGACGTGCATGTCAGGACCGCCGGCAAGTTCGCCATGCTGCACCAGCTCACGCTGAACGGGATCAACGTCCCGCCGACGCGCTCGGTCCGCAGCCTGCCGGAGGTGGAGGAGGCGGGCCGCGCGTGGGGGCCGATCGTCCTCAAGCCGTCGGTCGGGTTCCGGGGCATCGACGTGGAACGGTTCCTCGGCGGGATCACCGGCGGGGAGCGGGACCGGGCCGCGGCCATGCTCGACCGGTACGGCGTGCTGATCTGCCAGCCCTACTACCCGCACGAGGGCGACCACCGCGTCCTGGTCATCGGGGACGAGCCGTCGATCTGCACGCGGTTCCACACCGGGGGAGAGGCGTGGAAGCCGTTCCCCGGCGACGGGCTGCCGTCCGGCGCGGACTGGGACGTGGACATCGAGATCGTCACCCCCTCGCCCGAGATGGCCGACATCGGGATCCGCGCGACCAAGGCGATGGGGCTGAGCTACGCCGGGGTGGACATCGTGGAGACCGACGAGGGTCCCGTCGTCATGGAGGTCAACGTCGTCCCCGGCTGGGGCGCGCTCCCGCCCGACGTGCAGGAGATCCCCAACCGCGCCGTGCTGGACCTGATCGAGCGCCGGTACGCCGAGTCGCAGGAGGCGGCATGAACCAGGTCACCGTACGCCACAACTTCGAGACCGCCCACCGGCTTCCCCACCTGGGCGGAAAGTGCCAGAACCTGCACGGCCACTCCTGGTGGGCGGAGGTCACCGTCGCCGGGGACCTGAACGACCAGGGGATCGTCGTCGACTTCGGCACGCTCAAGCGCCACCTGCGCGAGTGGATCGACACCCATCTCGACCACGGGGCGATGCTCGGCGACCTGGACCCGCTCGTCCCGGCGCTGGAGGAGGACGGCGGCAAGCTGTTCCGGTTCGGGGTGGCCGAGCCCTCCAAGGGGCTGGACTGGCCGACGGTCGAGAACGTCGCCGAGCTGCTCGCGCGGGTGACCGACGACTGCATCGACGCGGCCGGATGGCGGGGGGTCGCGGTGACGCGGGTCCGGGTCACCGAGACGCACGTCAACGCCGCCGAGGTGGTCCGATGACCGCGCCGAGCCCACCCTCGACCGCGTCGCCGGCCCCCTCGGCGGCCACCTGGCTGCCGCTGGCCGAGACGTTCGGCCCCACCATCCAGGGCGAGGGCCCGGCCGCCGGGCGCACCGCCTGGTTCGTCCGGCTGGGCGGCTGCAACCTGTCGTGCTCCTGGTGCGACTCGGCCTACACCTGGGACTCCTCCCGCTACACCCTGCGCGAGGAGATCCGGCACACCCCGGCCGGCGAGATCGCCGCGAGCGTCCCCGACGGCGCGCTGGTGATCCTGACCGGGGGAGAGCCGCTGCTCCAGCAGGAGACCGAGGGGTGGCGCGAACTGCTCACCCTGCTGCGGGCGCGCGGCTGCGTCCCGCACGTGGAGACCAACGGGACGATCGCGCCCACCGCGACGACCCGCGAGCTCGTCGAGACCTTCGTGGTCTCGCCCAAGCTGCCCAACGCCGGCCGGCACCGCGGGCACCAGAACCCGGCGCTGCACCGGGGCTGGGCCGCGGCCGCGCGGGCGGGGCAGGCGCACCTGAAGGTCGTGTGCGCGACCGCCGCCGACGTCGGGGCCACCCGGGCGCTCGCCGCGGCCCACACCTGGCCCGCGGGCCAGGTGTGGGTCATGCCCCTGGGCGTCACCACGGCCGAACTCGACGAGCGCTGGCGCGTCGTCGCCGAGGCCGCCGCACGGCACGGCATCAACGCCACCCACCGGCTCCACGTGCTCGCGTGGGGCGACGAGAGAGGGCACTGACCGATGATCAACCTGGACAAGGCCGAGAACGCCGTCGCGGACCTGCTGCTCGCGCTCGGCGTGGACGAGGGCGAGCACACCCGCGAGACCCCGCGACGCGTCGCCAAGGCGTGGGCCGAGACCCTCGCCGGATACAACGACGACCCCGCCCGGCACCTGGCCCGGCGGTTCAGCACCACCCACGACCCCGGCCTGATCATCGTGGCGGGGATCCGGCTGAACTCGACCTGCGCCCACCACCTGCTGCCGGTCACCGGCACCGCCACCGTCGCCTACCGGCCGCACCCCGGCGACCAGATCGTCGGGCTGTCGAAGCTGGCCCGGGTCGTGCACGGGTACGCGCGGCGGCTCCAGGTGCAGGAACGCATCGGGCACCAGGTCGCGAACGCCGTGCAGGAGGCGCTGAACCCCGTCGGCGCGGCCTGCGTGATCACCGCCGAGCACGGCTGCATGACGGTCCGCGGCGTCGGCGAGCCGGCGACGGTGACCACGACCCACGCCAGCACCGGCGAGTGGGGACCGGGCCACCCCGACCTGCAGGCGGTCCTGGCCGACCACGCCGCGAGCCTGCGCTGAGCGACCCGGAGGGGGACCGATGACGGCACCCGCCCTGGGCGTGAGCGCCACCGCCCTGGTGATCGCGGCCGCGCGCGCCGCCGAGAGCGCCCGGCCCGACCGGCTGTTCGACGATCCGCCGGCGGCCCGCTTCGTGGCCGCCGCCGAGCACGGCCAGCAGCCCGCCGTCGAGACCATCCGGCATCCGATGGAGCACTACTTCGCGATCCGGACCCGGCCGGCCGCGACCAGGTGGTCCTGCTCGGCGCCGGGCTCGACACCCGCGCCTTCCGGCCGGACTGGCCGGACGGGGTGCGGCTGTCCGAGGTCGACCCGCCCGGCGTGCTCGACTTCAAGGAGTCCGTGGTCACCGCGGCCGGGGCGCGGGCCCGGTGCCGGCGGAGCGCGCTGCGGTCGGACCTGGCCGACGACTGGGCGGAGCCGCTGCTGGCGGCGGGCCCGCGGCCCGACCGCCCCACCGCCTGGCTCATCGAGGGGGTGCTCTGCTACCTCACCGGCCCGGAGGCCGACCACGTGCTGTCCACGGTGTCGCGGCTGTCGGCGCCGGGCAGCACCCTGGCGGGCGAGCACGTGAGCCTGCGGGTGTTCGACGACCCGGTGGCCCGGCCGATGCTCGACGCGCTGGAGTCGGTCGGCGCGCCGTGGCGGTCGGGCGTCGAGGACGCCGGCCGGTGGCTCGGCGCGTACGGGTGGCGCGCCGGGATGCCGGACCTGACCGACCCGGCCGTCCACCACGGGCGGCTGGCCGACCTGGACCGGACGCGCCTGGACGACGGCCCGCCACGCGGCTGGATCTTCAGCGCCGTCCGCTGACGCCGGCGGGGGCGTCCCGCCGGCGGGACGCCCCCGACCGCTGAACGGTTGCGCCCCGGGCGCGGGCCGTTCCTACAATGAACGCTCACCGACAGCGATCAGCGACCACGGAAGCGACCATGTTCTGGACCGTTCGGCAGCGAGCTAGCCGCGCCGGGCTGGTCAGCTAGCGCGGTCGTCCCCTTCCGTCGCACCCGGCCCGGCGAGGACCGTCACCGTACCGTCCCCCGAACGCCGTCCGGGCCGCAGCCCCGACCGGGGACCGGGCCCGCGCGCCCGCGCGCGGAACGGCCCGGCCGGCGTTCGGCCTCCACCGGGAGATCGCCCCATGCGTTCCACCGAGATCCGCAGGACCTTCTTCGACTTCTTCGCCGCGCGCGGCCACCGGCGCGTCCCGTCCAGCCCGCTGGTCCCGTCCGACCCCACGCTGCTGCTCGCCAACGCGGGCATGAACCAGTTCAAGCCCTACTTCCTGGACGGGGCCGAGCCCGCGTTCCGGCGGGCGATGTCGGTCCAGAAGTGCGTGCGCACCTCCGACATCGAGAACGTCGGCCGCACCACGCGGCACGCGACGTTCTTCGAGATGCTCGGCAACTTCTCCTTCGGCGACTACTTCAAGCGCGAGGCCATCGCCTGGGCGTGGGAGCTGCTCACCGAGGGGTACGGCCTGGACCCCGGGCGGCTGTGGGTCACCGTCTACCTCGACGACGAGAGCGAGCGGATCTGGCGCTCCATCGGCGTCCCGGCCGCGCGGATCCAGCGGCTCGGCATGGCGGACAACTACTGGTCGATGGGCGTGCCGGGGCCCTGCGGCCCGTCCACCGAGCTGTGCTACGACCGGGGGCCGGCGTTCGGCGCGGAGGGCGGCCCGGCCGCCGACGACGAGCGCTACGTCGAGCTGTGGAACCTGGTCTTCATGCAGAACCTGCGCGGCGAGGGACCGCCGAAGGAGGGCTACCCGATCGTCGGCGAGCTGCCGAAGAGGAACATCGACACCGGCCTCGGCATGGACCGGCTCGCCGCGATCCTGCAGGGCGTCGACACCGTCTGCCAGACCGACCTGCTGGCCCCGGTCCTGGAGACGGTGCAGGAGCTGGCCGGACGCCCCTTCCCCGGCCGGGACGGCTCGGCCGGGTCGGTGTCGTTCCAGGTGGTGACCGAGCACGCCCGCTCGATCGCCTTCCTGGTCGCCGACGGGGTGCTGCCCGGCAACGAGGGGCGCGGCTACGTCCTGCGCCGGCTCATGCGCCGCGCGCTCCGGCACGCCCGCCTGCTGGGGATCGACGGCCCGGTGCTGCCGCCGGCGACCGGCGCGGTGGTGGCGGGCCTGGGCGCGGACTGGCCGGAGCTGACCGCCCACGCCGCGCTGATCGAGCAGGTCACGGCGGCCGAGGAGGAGTCGTTCGACCGCACCCTGCGCCAGGGCACCCGCCTGCTGGACGGCGCGATCGACCGCGCCCGCGGCGCGGGCTCGCCCACCCTGCCCGGCGAGACCGCGTTCGAGCTGCACGACACCTACGGCTTCCCGCTCGACCTGACGCTGGAGGCGGCGCACGCGGCCGGGCTGACCGTCGACGAGGACCGGTTCGGGGCCCTGCTGGAGGAGCAGCGCCGCCGCGCCAAGTCCCACGGCAGGGGGCGCACCGCCGCCGCGCTGGCGCGGCTGGAGACCTACCGGGAGATCTCCGCGCGGTCCGGGCTCACCGACTTCGTCGGCTACGGCACCACCGAGGCGGACGGCACGGTCGTCGCGCTGCTGGCCGGCGGCGTCCCCGCCGCGCGCGCCGGGGAGGGGCGGGAGGTCGAGGTGGTCCTCGACCGCACCCCGTTCTACGCCGAGGGCGGCGGCCAGGTCGGCGACTCCGGGACCGTCACCACCCGCGACGGCGCGGTCATCGAGATCACCGGGACGCGTCCGGGGATCGACGGGCTGCACGTCCACACCGGCCGGGTCGGCGCCGGCGAGGTCGGCGTGGGCGAGGAGGTCCTGGCGCGGGTCGACGCCGACCGCCGCGCCGCGGTCGCCCGCTCGCACTCGGCCACCCACGTCCTGCACGCGATGCTGCGCCGGGTGCTGGGCGGGCACGTCCGCCAGCAGGGCTCGCTGGTGGAGGCGGGCCGCCTGCGGTTCGACTTCGCGCACTTCCCCGCCGTCTCCGACGAGGAGCTGCGGCTGGTCTCCTCGCTGGTCAACGAGGCGCTGGCGGCCGACCCGGAGGTCCGCGTCTGGCACGCGAGCCGGGCCGAGGCCGAGGCGGCGGGGGCGATCGCGATGTTCGGCGAGAAGTACGGCGAGACGGTCCGGATCGTCGACATCGGCGACGTCTCCCGCGAGCTGTGCGGCGGCACGCACGTCGGCCACGGCTCGGCGGCGGGCCCGGTGCACCTGGTCGGGGAGTCCTCCGTCGGCGCGAACCTGCGCCGCGTCGAGGCGCTGACCGGACTGGACGCGCTGCGGCACATCGACCGGGAACGGCAGCTGCTGGACCAGCTCACCGCGGCCCTCGGCGTCCCCCGCGACCAGGCGCTCGGCACGCTCACCACCCGGCTGGACGCCCTCGCCGACGCCGAGCGCAGGCTGGCCGGGCTGCGCCGCGCCGAGCTGGAGGCGACCGCCGAACGGCTGGCCGCGACCGCGCGCGGCGTCGGCCCCGGCTGGCTGGTCGCCACGCACGCGCCCGGCGCCGACCGCGCCGAGCTGCGCGCCCTGGCGCAGTCGGTGCTCGCGCGGCGCGGCCCCGGGCCCGCCGCCGTCGTGCTCGCGGCGCGGGTCGACGGCAAGGCGGCGCTGGCCGCCACGGTCAGCCCGGAGCTGCGGGAACGCGGTGTCGCGGCGCGCGACCTGCTCACCGCCGCCGCCAGGGCGGTCGGGGGCGGCGCGGGCGGCCGGGGCGCGGTCGCCGACGCCGGCGGACGCGAGGTGGAGCACCTGGACCGGGCGCTGACGCTGGCGGCCGAGGAGGCCGCGCGGACCCTGACCTCCGCCTGACCGGAGAGCCGCCGCCGGGCCGCGCCGTTTCGCGCGCGTCCCGGCGGCGGCGCCGTGAACGCCTTTTCCTTGAATGCCCCATAACGATCGGCGACGCTGTTCCAGTACGCATTTCAGGGCGGCGTGCCATTGCGGTGCGGAACGCCGAGAGAAATGGGGAACTGGCATGTGCGGAATCGCTGGATGGGTCTCCTACGGCCGCGATCTGACCACCGCCCGCGAGACGGTCGACGCGATGACCGGGACCATGGCGGCCCGGGGCCCCGACGACGAGGGCGTCTGGGTGGGACGGCACGCCGCGCTGGGAAACCGCAGGTTGTCCGTGATCGACCTGGCCGACGGGCGGCAGCCGATGACGGCCGAGACCGACGCCGGAACGGTGGTCCTGGTCCACACCGGCGAGGTCTACAATTTTCGCGAGTTGCGCGCGGAACTGCGTTCCCGCGGCCACCGCTTCCGGACCGACTCCGATACCGAGGTGGTGCTGCGCGGTTACCTGGAATGGGGCGAGAGCGTCGCCGAGCGCCTCAACGGAATGTTCGCCTTCGCCGTCTGGGACGAACGCGACGCGAAACTCGTCCTGGTCCGCGACCGGCTGGGGATCAAGCCGCTGTTCTACCACCCCACCGACGACGGCGCGCTGTTCGGATCCGAGCAGAAGGCGATCCTGGCCAACCCCCTCGCCGAACCGGTGGTGGGCCTCGGCGGGCTGCGCGAGCTGTTCGCGTTCGTGAAGACGCCGGGCCACGCGATCTGGGAGGGCATGCGCGAGGTGCTGCCCGGATCGGTGACCACGGTCACGCGCGAGGGCGTCCGCACCCGCGTCTACTGGACGCTGCGCACCCTGGAGCACACCGACGACCTCGACACCACCGTGGCGCGGGTCCGCGAGCTGCTCGACGACACCGTGGACCGGCAGCTCATCGCGGACGTGCCGCGCTGCACGCTGCTGTCGGGCGGGCTCGACTCCTCGGTGCTGACCGCGCTGGCGGCGCGGCGCCTGGAACGCGACGGCGTCCGGCTGCGCAGCTACTCGGTCGACTTCCGCGGCTACACCGAGAACTTCGTCAGCGACGGCATCCGCGTGTCCCCGGACGCGCCGTACGTGCGCGACCTGGTCGCCCACGCCGGGACCGACCACCGCGACCTCGTCCTGGACGCCGACGCGCTGGCCGACCCCGAGGTCCGCGGCGCCGTGGTGGCCGCCTACGACATCCCGCCCGGCGTCGGCGACATGAACGCCTCGCTGTACCTGCTGTCCGGGGAGGTGCGCCGGAACTCGACGGTGGCCCTGTCGGGGGAGTGCGCCGACGAGGTCTTCGGTGGCTACAAGTGGTACCACGAGTCCGAGGCGGTGGAGGCCGACCTGTTCCCGTGGCTGGTGCAGGGGCCGGGCGACCAGACCGTGGACCCGTTCGAGAAGGTCTTCACCCCGGAGGCGGAGAAGGCGCTCGACCTGGCCGCGTTCGCGCGCGACGAGTACCGCGCCGCCGCCGCGCGGATCGAGCCGCTGCCCGGCGAGAGCGACCACGACCGCATGATGCGCAAGGTGTCGTACCTGCACCTCACCCGCTTCATGCAGTTGCTGCTGGACCGCAAGGACCGGATGAGCATGGCGGCCGGCCTGGAGGTGCGGGTGCCGTACTGCGACCACCGGCTGGTCGAGTACGTGTACAACGTGCCGTGGCGGATGAAGGTCTTCGACGGCCGGGAGAAGAGCCTGCTGCGCGCCGCCGCGCGGGACGTGCTGCCCCGGTCGGTCGTCGAACGGGTCAAGTCCCCCTACCCCTCCACCCAGGACCCCGGCTACGCCGACGCGCTGCGCCGCCAGGCCCGCGCGCTGCTCGCCGACCACGCGCATCCGGTGTTCGAGCTGCTCGACCGGCAGCTGCTGGCCACCGAGGCCGCGCGGACCGGCGCCGCGACCACCCAGGGCAGCCGGAGCCTGCTGGAGCGGGCCCTGGACTTCGCGGCCTGGTTCGACCGCTACTCCCCGACGGTGCGGCTCTCCTAGAACGCCGACCGCGACTCGTACAGGACCCGTACAGGACTCGTACAGGAAAGGACGGGTGCATCGGCGTGCGACCTGACCCGGTGTGGAACGACACCCGCCTGCCCTACCCGGCGGGCCAGAGCGTGCACGGCGTCGTGAGCCGGGTCGCGGCGGAGCGACCCGACGCCGTCGCGCTGATCGACGGAGCCGAGCGGACCACCTACCGGGAGCTCGAACGCGCCTCCGACGCGTACGCGCACCTGCTCCGCGGCGCGGGCGTGCGCCCCGGGGACGTGGTCCCGGTGCTGCTGCCCCGCAGCACCGAGCTGGTCGTCGTCATCCTGGGGCTGCTCAAGGCCGGGGCGGCGTACGCGGTGCTGGACGAGCGCTGGTCGGACGCCCGCCTCGGCGAGGTCGTCGCGGAGCTGGGCGCCGGGCTGCTGGTCGGCGGCGACCGGCCCGCCGGGGCGCCGGTGCGGCGGTGGACGCCGCCGGGCGTCCACGCCGCCGGGAGGCCGGACGGGTTCGTGCCCGCCGAGGTTGCGGGCGGGGACCCGTGCTGCGTGTTCGTCACCTCCGGCACCACCGGGCGGCCCAAGGCCGTGCTGTCCCCGCACCGGGCGACCGTCCGGCTGTTCCGGCCGGGGGCGTCGTTCGCGCTGTTCGACGAGCGGACCGTCAAGCCGCTCGCGGCGCCCCCTCCCTGGGACGGCTTCACCCTCGAACTGTGGTCGGTCCTGCTGAACGGCGGCACGTCGGTGGTCGTGCGCGAGCCCTACCTGACGCCGGAGGCGCTGCGCCGGGGCGTGCGCGAGCACGGGGTCAACACGGTGTTCCTGAGCAGCGGGCTGTTCAACCTGTTCGTCGACGAGGACCCGGGGGCGTTCGAGGGCGTCCGCCAGGTCATGAGCGGCGGCGAGCGGCTGTCGGTCCCCCACGTCCGGGAGTTCCTGCGCCGGTATCCCGACGTGCCGCTCGTCAACGGCTACGGCCCGGTGGAGAGCACGGTCGTGGTGACCGCGCACCGGATCGCCCCGGCCGACTGCGAACGGCCGGACGGCGTCCCGATCGGGCGCCCGGTGCCCGACACGGCCGTCCACGTCCTCGACGGGACCCGGCCGTGCGCCGTGGGAGAGCGCGGAGAGCTGTGCGTCTCCGGCGACGGGCTGGCGCTCGGCTACCTGGGGTCCCCCGGGCTGACGGCGGAGAGGTTCCCCGTGGTGGAGATCGACGGCGGACCGACGCGGATCTACCGCACCGGCGACCTCGCGCGGTGGGACGAGGACGGTCTGCTGCACTACCTGGGGCGGCTCGACCGCCAGGTGAAGATCCGCGGGCACCGCGTCGAGCCCGCCGAGGTGGAACGCCAGATCGAGCGGATCCTCGGCGTGCGGCGCTGCGTCGCGCTCCCCAGGCGCGGCCCGGACGGCGCGGTCGGGGGGCTGGTGGCGTTCTGCGTCCCGGCGACCCCCGGCGACCGCCTGCCGGACGCGCTCGGGACGCTGCGCGACGTCCTGGTCCACTACCACCTGCCCGACGCCGTGGTCAGCGTCGACGCGATCCCGCTGACCGTCCGGGGCAAGGTCGACGAGACGGCGCTGCTGGCCCTGCTCGACACCGTCACCCCCGACCCCGCGCCGTCGGGCCCCGGGCGGTCCGCCGCCGGACCGGACGACCCGCTCACCGCCCTGGTGGCCCGCGTCTGCGCCGAGGTCCTGGACCGCCCGGCGGTTCCGGCGGAAGCGGCCTTCGACGAACTCGGCGGGTCCTCGCTGGACGCCGGGCGGGTCTGCGCCCGGCTGACCACGGAACTGCGCCGGCCCGTGCCGGTCGCGCGCCTGCTCGGCCTGCGCACCGCGGAGGCGCTGGCCCGCTGGCTGCGCGAGCACCCCGCCGCGCCGCTCCCGGAAGGGGAGGCGGACGGGGCGGTGCCGCTCACCCCCGTGCAGGCGAACTTCCTCGCCCGGCACCTGCGGGACCCGGGCGACCGGACGGCGCACTGCGTGGGCGTCTGGCTGGCGGACGGCCCCGTGGACGCCGGGGCGCTGGCCGGGGCGGCCGCCGAGACCCACCGCCGACACGAGGCGCTGCGCGCCGAGTACCGCGGCGGCGACGTCCCGGCGGCCCGCGCGGGCGACGTCCCCGCCCCGCGACCGGTGGTCCTTCCCGAGGCGGCGACGGAGGCGGCGGCCGTCGCGGCCGTCCGGGCCGCGCTGGACGGACCGCTGGACGTCACGCGGGGACGGGTCTGGCGGCTGGCGCTGGCCCCGGTGCGCGGCGGGGGCGCGGCGATCGGCCACGTCGTCCACCACATCGCCTTCGACGGCTGGTCCGAGGCCGTGCTCGCGCGGGACCTCTCCCGCGCCTACGCGTCCATCGTCCGGGGCGGCGGCGGGCGGGAGCGCCCCCCGGCCGCGACCCTGGCGCGGGCCCGCGCTCTCTGGGACGCGCAGCGCGCCGACGCGGCGGAGACGGCCGCGCTGCTGGCGGGCCGGGTCGCGGAGCTGCGCGACACCCCCGAGCTGCCGCTCCCCGCCGGGCCCGCCGCCGGGCGGGACCTGCCCCCGGACCGCGTGGAGCACGCGCTGCCCGCCGAGGCGGCCGCGGCGGTCCGGAAGGCGGCCGCGGCCGAGGGCTGCTCGGAGTTCACCGTGCTGCTGGCCGGCTACGCGCGGGCCCTGTCCGCCACCACCGGGCAGGACGATCTCGCCGTGGTCGTCCCGGTGGCGCAGCGGCTGGACCGGGAGATGGAACGGGCCGTCGGGTGCCACGTCAACATGGTCTGCGTCCGGTTCCGGAACGCCGCCCGGGTCACGGTCGCCGAGGCGGTGCCGCTCGTCCGCGCGGCCCTGGCGGCCCAGTACGTCGAGTTCGGCGAGCTGATCGGCGAGCTGCGGGCCGCGATGCCCGGCCGCCCGCCGCACGCCCCGGTCTTCCAGACGAACTTCGCCTACCAGAACGTCGCGCCCGCCGCCCTGGACCTGCCGGGGCTGCGCACCCGTCTGCTCCGGCCGCCCTACCAGGGCCTGTCCACGCCCCTCCAGACCGAGGTGTGGCCCGGCGCCGACGGCGGGCTGCGGCTCGTCGTGAACTTCCTGCCGGGCGCCGTGGACGCCGGGTACGCCGCGCGCCTGGCCGGCGCCCTCGCCGGCGAACTGGCGAGCGCCGCCACCTGGTGAGCCCAGCGGGCACGCGAACGGGCCGCCGGTCCGGGAGAGGACCGGCGGCCCGCCGTCCAGGGCCGGCTCAGACCGAGCCGACGCTGTCCCGCAGCCCGTTCCACCAGCAGCGGTTCTCCCGGTACCAGCGCACGACCTCGGGCAGGCCCTGGTCGAGACCGATCGCGGGGGCGTAGCCGAGCTCCCTCCTGGTCTTGCTGTCGTCCACGGAGTAGCGCAGGTCGTGGCCCTTGCGGTCGGTGACGAAGCGGACCCGTTCCCAGCCGGCGCCGCACAGCTCCAGCAGGCGTCCGGTGAGCTCCTTGTTGGTGAGCTCCTGACCGCCGACGTGGTAGACCTCGCCCGGCCGTCCCCGGGTCAGCACGAGCTGCACCGCCCGGCAATCGACTGACGGGTCCTCCGCCAGGGCGGCGACGGTGCGGGCCAGTCCCTCGCGCAGCGCGATCCGCGGCCGCCATCCGGTGGCCCGCCGGAACGCCGAAGGGGCGATCTCCATGTCGTGGAAGTCGGCGGTCATGGCGTGGTCCGGTGGGCGCACCGACTCGACCGGGACCGGCGGGCGCCGGTTCCGCGCGGCGGCGGCCCCGGCGATCTCCGCGAAGATCTCCCGCAGCGGCAGGCTGCGGCCGGCGCCCACGAGCCAGTGCCGTCCCGCCGGCGCGTCGGCGTGGTCGAGCGCCGCCGTGAAGGCCCGCGCGATGTCCCGCACGTGGACGAGGTCGCGCCGGACGGACCCGTCGTGCCACACGGTCAGCGGCCGGCCCGCCAGCGCCCGGCGGGCCATCGCCGCGACGACGCCCCGGCCCGCGCCGCCGGGGCCGTCCCCGTAGACCGTGCTCAGGCGCAGCGAGACGCCGCGCAGCACCCCCTCGCCGCTCGCCTCCTTCAGGATCAGCTCGGCGGCCAGCTTCTGCCGCGCGTAGGGGTCCACGGGCTCGTCGGGCTCACCGCCGCCGAGCCGCGCCGAACGCGACGGGCCCCGCTGCATCGCCGTGCCCGCGAACAGGACGGCCGGCGGGCGCTCGCGCCGGTCGCGCCGCAGCGCCTCGACCAGGTCGCGGGCCAGGCCGACGTTGACGCGCTCGGCCCCGTCGTCGTGCTCGGCCACGCGCCAGGAGGCCGGGCCGCCGATGCGCGCGGCCAGGTGCAGCACCGCGCCGGCGCCGGCGACGGCCGCCGCGACCCCGCCGTCCTCGGCGAGGTCGACGGTCAGGGGCTCGTGCTCGGCCACCGCGCCGGGCGGCAGCCGGACCGGGCGGCGCGCCGCCGTCCGCAGCCGGACGGGGCGGCGCGCGAGCTCGGCGGTGACCGCCGAGCCGACGTACCCCGCCGCGCCCAGGACGACCACCAGCGGCCGGGGGTCACGCGCCGGCATGGCGCGCCCCCCGCCGGTCCGCACTCGGCGTAGTCCGGGAGCAGGCCGCGTTCGGCGGCCTCGGTCAGCGCCAGCGCCGCCCGGTCCCGGTCGGACAGGTAGGGGCCGGGCACGCCGCCGAGGGGCAGAGCGGCGAGACGGCCAGCTCGTTCTCGGGCACGTAGCCGCCCGACATCAGATAGGTCATGACGGTCTCGTCCTCAAGGGCCACGAACGCGTGGCCGAGCCCCGCCGGGACGTACAGGGCGCGGGGGACCGCCGCGTCCAGCTCGACGACGTCGTGGCGGCCGAACGTCGGCGACCCGACCCGCAGGTCGACGACGAAGTCGCGCGCCCTGCCGCGCAGGCAGTACACGTACTTGGCCATGCCCGGCGGGGTGCGGGTGAAGTGGACCCCGCGGACCGTTCCATTCCGGGACACGCCGTGACTGACCTGGGCCACGGGGAAGGCGGGGCCGCCGGTCCGCTCCGTGAACGCCGTGCTCTCGTAGGGGGAGAGGAAGCACCCTCGCGCGTCGTGGTGGACGTCGGGGCGGAACTCCAGGGCGGGTTCCACGGACAGGGCACGCGTCTTCATCATCACTCCGGGGGAGGCGGGGTCAGGCGGGGATCGCGCCGTCGGCGGAGCACGCCTCGTCCAGGACGGCCTGCATCCACTCGTCGAGCTGGCGTCCCGCGCGGGCCGCCTGCTGCTGCCAGAGCCGCCGCCGGTCCGAGTCGATCTTTATGACGACGACGGTCTCCTCGCGGCGCTCCCCGTCGGGCAGCGCCCCCCTGCTGGCCCTCAGGTACTGCCGGAGCGTGGCCTTGGACCAGCCGAAGCGCTCGGCCCGTTCCAGCCAGGCGTCCTGCTCCTGCTCCGGCAGCGCCGCGACCTCCAGGTGGTGCTGCATGCTGAGGCCGCCGTGACGCCGCTCGGGCGGGAACTTGCGGGCGACCCAGGCGTAGTTGCGCAGCGTCTGGTGGTCGAGCCCGGTCTTCTCGATCGCCCGCTTGTAGCGGTCGGGGTAGCGGTTCTGCCCGTAGACGAGCCAGTCGCCCAGCCACCACGTCGAGGCGTCGGAGAGGGCGTGGATCTGCTCGCCGATGCTCCGCCACTCGTCGATGGGCATGGCCGGCGGGAGCGAGAGGCTCGTCCGCGTCGTGGTGGCCTTGCGGTCGAGGGGGCGCATCCGTCTCGGTCGTACTGATGTAACCATGAGGCACCTCACTGCTGGGAGCTCTGGTGATCATGTGATGTCCGCAGCATCGATCATGAGCCAAAGATCAATGAAGATCTATATTTGAACTCCGGTACATTTGTGGTATTCCGCCCGAGTCCGGTTCGGGCGGCGGCCGTGATGGGCGTCCCGGTGGCCAGGCGACGCTGGGTGTCCGCGGGGGACTCTCCTCTCGGTGGCCGTCAATCACAGACTGCATCGAGTCGGATGCGAAGAGGAACCTCCGGCAGGATGAACCGCCTTCGTCCTGTCCGGCGGCCCCGGATCATCCCCGTGCAGGAGCCGGGGTGTCGGCGACGAGGCCGTCATGAGGATCATGGGACGCGATTGACGCAGGTCAGAGCTGGTTTCGATGATCGACGCCCCAGGGTGCCCGATGGAACGAAAGTCGTATCGGACGGCTCCCCGCGACCAGGGATGAGGCGGCTTTCCGTGATCGTTCGATGACGTGCCGCATGGCGATCCGCCCCTGTCGTGGCACGGCCGGGTTTCGCACGCGTGGCCGGATGCGGCCACAAGATCTTGGTCTATAGATCAAAATTGATCTCCGATTGATTCTTGTACCCGGCCCGTGATGCGCGGGTGGTGCCGGACCCCCTGGGATCGCCGTCGTGGAAGGGAGCGAGGATGCTCGGAGCCAACGTCGAACAGGCTGGTCAGGAACTCGTCGCGGTCATCGGCATGGGAGGCAGGTTCCCCGGGGCCCGCGGTGTCGAGGAGTTCTGGCGGCTCCTCGTCGGCAACGTCGACGCCTTCCACGATCCGGTGCCCGGCGCCCCGGGCCGGACCGTGTCCCGGCACGGCGGGTTCGTCGGGGACCCGTTCCACTTCGACGCGGGCTTCTTCGGGATCTCGCCCACCGAGGCCCGCGGGATGGACCCCCAGCAGCGCCTGCTCCTCCAGGTCGTCTGGGAGGCCCTGGAGGACGCCGGGATCCGGCCGTCGGCGCTCGCCGGCAGCCGCACCGGGGTCTTCGTCGGCCAGGTGACCGCCGAGTACGGCGAACGCACCCAGGACCCGGAGAACGACGACGTCAGGTACACCGCCGGCAGCCGCCTCAGAGCGGTCGGCGCGGGCCGCGTCTCCTACGCCCTCGACCTGCGCGGCCCCAGCGTCATGGTGGACACCGCCTGCTCGTCCTCGCTGGTCGCGGTGCACATGGCCCGGCAGAGCCTGCTGACGGGGGAGAGCGACATCGCCATCGCCGCCGGGGTCGACCTCGTGCTGTCGCCGGTCGACTCCCTGGCCTACTCGCGCGGCGGGATGCTCGCCCCCGACGGCCGCTGCAAGTTCGGTTCCGCGGACGCCGACGGCTTCGTGCGCAGCGACGGCGTCGGCGTGGTGGTGCTCCGGCGGCTGCGCGACGCCGAGGACGCCGGCGACCCCGTGCAGGCGGTGATCCGGGGGAGCGCCGTCACCAACGACGGCCGGGGCGGCGGGCTGCTGCTCCGCTTCGCGGTGAGCGGCCAGGTCGCGGTGCTGCGGGAGGCGGCGCGCAGCGCGGGCGTGCACCCGGCGGGCCTGGACTACGTGGAGGCGCACGGATCGGGGACCCAGGTCGGGGACGGCGTCGAGCTGCGCGCCCTCGCCGAGGCGGCGACCGGCGGCCCCGACGGCCCCGGCGGCCACCGGACCCGCCCCGAGGGCGTCCCGCTGCGCGTCGGATCGGTGAAGAGCAACATCGGGCACGCCGAGGCCGCCGGGATCGCCGGGCTCATCAAGGTCGTGCTGATGGCCCGGCACCGGCTGATCCCGGCGTCCCTGCACGCCCCGGTCCCCAACGCGCTGCTGAGCGACGGCGCCCTGCCCGTCGAGCTGGTCCGGGAGAACACGCCCCTGCCGGCGGAGGGCCCGCCGCCGCTGCTGGGCGTCAGCCCGTGCCGTGGGCGGTGCAGGTCGCGCTCGCGCGGCTGTGGCGGGAACTGGGCGTCGAGCCCGACCTGTGCGTCGGGCACAGCATGGGCGAGGTGGCCGCCGCGCATCTGGCGGGCGCGCTCACGCTGGAGGACGCCGCCACCGTGATCTGCGAGCGCAGCCGCCTGCTGTCCCGGCTGGCCGGGCGTGGCGCGATGCTCCTGGTCGGCCTGGCGGCCGAGGAGGCGGCGGCCCTGGCCGCCGAGCACGCCCCGGCGGTGTCCGTCGCGGCGGTGAACTCGCCGCACGCCACGCTCCTGGCGGGCGACCCCGACGCCCTGGCGGCGATCGCCCGCGCGCTGGAGGCCCGCGGCGTCCTGGCCCGCCGCGTCCCGGTCGACGTGGCCTCGCACTGCCCGCTGGTGGACGAGATCCGCGACGATCTCCTCGACCGCCTGCGCGGGCTGAGCCCCGTGCCGGCGCGGACCCCCTGCGTTCCACCGTCCGCCCCGGACCGGTCGCGGGCGGGGACCTGGACGCCGGGTACTGGGCCGAGAACCTGCGCCGGCCGGTGCTGTTCGCCGACGCCGTCGCCGGTCTCGACGCCGACCACTCCCTCTTCGTGGAGATCGGCCCGCACCCCGTGCTCACCGGCGCCGTCGAGCAGACGCGGGCCGCCGCCGGACTGCCGGGGACGGCCGTGGCGAGCCTGGTCCGGCGGCAGGACGAACGGCGCTCGCTGCTGCGCGCCCTGGGCCGGATCTTCGGCCGCGGCGGCACGGTCCGGTGGGACCGCCTCTTCCAGGGCGGGGGCGGATACGCGCCGCTGCCGCCCTACACCTGGGACGAACAGCGCTTCCAGCGCGACTTCACCGGGACCGCCGGCCCGTCCCGGCGCAGCCGGGAGATCGGACCGGACGAGTGCGGGGCGGTCGGCGGGATCGCGGTGCGCGGCGTCACCCCCGTGCCGCCGGTCGTCTACCTCGACGCCGCGCTCGACACCGCCCGGCGGTTCGGCGACGCGCCCGACTTCGCCCTGGAGGACGTCCGGCTCGGTGACGAGCCGGTGGACGCCGCCGACGCGCCGTCCACCGGCCTGCGCGTCACCGTGGGCGCGCCGGACGAGGACGTCGAGGTGACGGCGTGGCGCGGGACCGGCGGCCACCGGACCGCCGTCCCCTGCCTGACGGGCCGCCCGCGCGCGGTTCCCGCCGGACCCGCGCGCGACCACCGGGCGCTCCTCGACGCGGCCCTGGCCCGGTGCCGCGAGTACCTGCCGATGGACGGGTTCCGCGCCGTCGTGGCGGCGTCCGGGACCGACTACGGCGCGACACCGGCGGTCGACGGCCGGGTCTGGCGCAGGAACGGGGAGGCCGTCGTGCGGCTGGACCTGACGGGCCTGCCGCGTCCGCTCGCCGTCGAGAGCGCGCTGCACCTCGTCCTCGCGGCGCTGCCGGGCAGGGCGGCCCGCGCGACCCACGTTCCGGTCTCCTTCGCGAGGGTGCGGCTCGCCGCCGCGCTGGACACCGAGGTCTGGGCGGTGGCCCGGGCCACCCGGGCGCGTGACCGGGTCCACGCCGACGTGCTCCTGCTCGACCGCGACGGCCGGGCCGTCGCCGAGTTCGTGGGGATGACGCTGCGCCGCCTCCCCCCGGGCGGGCGGCGTTCCCCCGCGGCGGACGCGTGCGTCCCGTCCCGCCGTCCATCGCCCCCCGGGCCCCGCGCCGTGACGGCGCCTCCGAAGGCCGCCGAACGCGCCGGGCGCACTCGCCCGGATGACGCGCGGGAGGTCTTCCTGAAGCAGGCGGCGGCCGTCCTCGGGCTGCCGGTCGAGCGCGTCGACGAACAGCGGCCGCTGCGGGCCCTCGGCCTGGACTCGCTGATGGCCGTCGACCTCAGCAGGCGTCTGGAACGTGCCCGTGGACCGCACTCCCTCGGCGCCGCCCGGCTGCTGTCGGCCGAGAGCGCGGGGCGGCTCGCCACGGCGTTCACCGGCGAGCCCCGCGTCCCCGCGGGCCGGGGAGCGTGATCAGGTCTCCGACCGGTCGGGCCGCCGCCCGTGCCCCCACCGGCACGGGCGGCCCCGCCCCCGGACCCGCCCTACGCCAGGATGCCGCGAAGGCAGATCTTCAGCACGTACTGCAGTTCCTGGTCGATGTCCATGCCGGACGGGCCCACCCGGGACCAGCGGAACAGGATCCCGAGATACGCGTCGCGAAGAAGGTTCCCCACGCGCTCCGCTTCCACGTCGGCCCGGATCTCGCCCCGCCGCTGGCCGCGTTCCACGAGCTCGGTGAATATCGCGGCGATGTGCGGCTCGGCGAGGATCGGCTTGCCCGTCTTGACCCAGGCCGTCACCAGCGCCGGGGCGACGTCGCGCTCCTCCTCGTTGAGCTCGGCGAGGATGGACAGGCACATGCGCATGAGGAGTGCGGCGCTCATCTCCTTGGACGAGAGGCTCTCCTCCAGACGGGTGCGCAACTTCGCCCCCCTCCGCTCCTCCCAGGCGTTGATGATGTCTTCCTTGTGCTGGAAGTAGTTGAAGAACGTGCCGCGCGCGACGTCGGCCCGGTCGGCGATCGCGTCCACGGTCGCCTGGTCGTAGCCCTCCTCCGCGAACAGGCTGATGGCCGAGGCGTAGATCCGTTCCCGGACCCGCTGCTTGTTGCGTTCCCGACGTCCTATCGCGGGCGCTTCCTCGACCTCTTCCTCGACCATGTCGATCCCTTTCCCGTCCCGCTTTCCGAGGGAAAAATGTACCAAAGTGTACTGATGAACTTTAGTATATGTATGTACAGACGTGCAAGAACTATATACCTTTCAGCAAGATCAAAGAGGGTGTCGGCACCGCCCTGACCAGCGGTGCCCTGGCCGGCATCGGCCTGGACCCCGAACGCGCTTCCACGGCGCCGCACGCCGACGAGATCGGCCATTGCCGAACTTCGCCACCCGGCCTTACCGGCACGCGCCGGCCGCGCCCCAGGCCGAGAGATCTCGTGGATCCCTTTACGCCTCCCCGCCCGTCCCCCATCCCCGATACCCCCGCGTCACGGTCGCGGAAGCGGCGGCCCGGGACTCCACATGGGGTGCGGGCAGAGCGCGCAGCGCCACCGGCCGGCCTTCGGCTACGGCAGGCGGAAGGCGGTCAGCACCGCGGCGTGGTCGGAGGTCCAGGCGTTGCCGGTGTGGCCGGGGTAGGGCGCGGGTGTGCCCTCGACGACCGCGTTCGACGTCAGGACGGTCGCCGGTCCCTTGAAGTGCACGAAGTCGATGCGGTCCTGCGGTTCGGGCTCGCCCTTGTGGGAGTCGTGGCCATAGCCGCCGGTGAAGGTCTTGTAGACCGGCGACCAGGTCGCGCCGGGGGAGGCGAGGGGGTCGGGGTGGGCGGCGCGGTAGGAGTCGGTCAGCCCGGCGTTGGCCACGGCCGCCGAGGTGGGCCAGTTGACGGCCCCGTAGCCGCACCGCCTGGTGGCCGCCGTCCAGTCCAGGTGGGAGGGGGCGTTGAAGTCGCCCACCAGGAAGACCGGCGTGGTGGAGGCGGAGGCCAGGTCCGCGCTCATGGCCTTGAGGATGTCGTTGATCTGCCCGGTGCGTCCCGACCGGGCCTCGCGGTCGAAGAGCTGCTGGACCGGCAGGCGGCCGAAGCAGGCGTCGTAGGGCCCGTAGGGGGTGTGGCCCAGGTGGGCGTTCCACACCACGGCGGCCCTGGAGCCGAGCCGGATCCTGGCGGCGATGGCCGCGCCCGCGACGGCCGGGGTGGTCCGGGTGATGGGGTAGCGGCTGATGACGCCGAGGTCGGCGGTCTGGTGGTAGGACCAGCCCAGCGCCTGGGCCAGGGCCTGCGCCGAGGTCCCCTCGTTCTCCTGGATCCCGACGACGTCGACGTCGCGGTCCAGCAGGAACTTCAGCTGTTTGTCGCGGTGGCCGCCGATGGGCGTGCCGCCGTGCCACAGGTTGTAGGACAGCACCTTCAGCTCCGGCACCAGCGGCGCTCCGGCCGCCTGGACGCGGACGCCGACCGAGGCGGCCGCCTTCAGCCCGGCGCTGTTGGCGGCCTCGATCCCGATCGTGGCGGTGCCGGGCGCGGTGGGCGTGCCACCGACCGTGCCGGTGGGGGAGACCGAGGCCCAGGCGGGGCCGGAGGTCTTGCGGAAGGTCAGGCCGGCGGTGTCACCGCGCACCAGCCCCTTGACGGTGGCGCCGTAGGAGCTGCCGACCTGACCGTTGCGCAGGAAGAACGAGGCGGACGCCCAGCGCGTCGGCGAGGAGTCGGCCAGCTTCAGCCGCCTCGGCTGAGCCAGCCAGGCGTACCCGTCGTCGTGCAGGAAGTAGACGATGTTAGTCGCCCGGCGGCAGACCGGTGGTGGGCAGGGGGACGACTGCCCGACCTGCGCCGGTGGCTGCGCGGTCGCGGGACCGCCCCACACGTCGCCCGTCGCGGCATCGACCGCTCCGATCGCCTCGCCCCGCTCGGTACCCCGTGTGTTCGACGCCATGAAGGCCCCGGCTGGAACGCGACGTTCCTGGCCGGGGCCTGCGTGGTGGGCGAGTGTCTAGCCGACCGTCAGGCCCAGGAACTTCGCCGGGGCCAGTTCGAGGGATCCCGCCATCGCGGTGCTCAGCCGGGCCGCCTCGGGGCCGCCGGGCTCGGCCGCCAGGCTGCGGAACGTCAGTTCCAGCGCCCGGTCGCCGTGGCGGACCAGCAGCGTGGTGATCTGGGCCTGTCGCGTTGCCGCACGACCAGACCGCCGCCCTCAACGAGACCGGCGTCGACATGTTCCTGGCCTACTACAACAACCGCTGAGGAGATCCGCCCAGGGCTTCCCCGGCGGACGGGCGCCTCTCGTGTCGCAGGTCGCCATCACCAGAGCCGGGCGGACGTCGGCCGCGCGCCGGTCCTCGGTCCGCATCGCCTCGCCGTCGTGTGCGTGCGTCCCAGATCATGGGGGCGCGGGTCAGGGCTACAGGCCCACGGAGCGGCCGATGATCTCTTTCATGATCTCGTTGGAGCCGGCCCAGATGCGGGTCACGCGGGCGTCCATCCAGGCGCGGGCCACCCGGTACTCGCGCATGTAGCCGTAGCCGCCGAACAGCTGCACGCAGCCGTCGATGATCTCGTTCTGGACGTCGGAGGTCCACCACTTGGCCTTGGAGGCGTCGGTGGTGTCGAGCTCCCCGGCCACATGGGCGGCCAGGCACTGGTCGACGAACGCCTGCGCCACGTCCAGCTTGGTGACCAGCTCGGCGACCAGGAACTTGTTGTGCTGGAAGCGGCCGATCGGCCGGCCGAACGCCTGCCGCTCCTTCACGTAGGCGACGGTCTCCTCCAGGACGCCGCGGGCGTGGGCGACGTTGGCGATGGCGCAGGACAGGCGCTCCTGCGGCAGGCGCTCCATCATGTGGATGAACCCGCGGTCCACCTCGCCGAGGACGCGGGAGCCGGGGACGCGGACGTTCTCGAAGAACAGCTCGGAGGTGTCGGCCTCGGGCTGGCCGACCTTGTCGAGCCTGGCGCCCCGGGTGAAACCGGGGGTGTCGGCCTCCACGCCGAACAGCGTGATGCCCTTGGCGCCCCGGTCCGGCGTGGTCTTGGCGGCGACGATGACCAGGTCGGCGTGGCCGCCGTTGGTGATGAACGTCTTCGAGCCGTTGATCACCCAGTGGTCGCCGTCGCGGACGGCGGTGGTCCTCAGGCCCGCCAGGTCCGAGCCGCCGGACGGCTCGGTCATCCCGATCGCGGTGACCAGCTCGCCGGTGCAGAAGCGCGGCAGCCACCTTTCGCGCGCCTCCTCGGTGGCCAGTTCGAGAAGGTAGGGGGCGCAGACGTCGATGTGGATGGCGACGATCGAGTTGTAGGCGGCGGCGACGCGGGCCAGCTCCTCGCCGATGACGGCGTTGAATCGGAAGTCGCCGGCGCCCTGGCCGCCGTACTCCTCGGGCACCTGCATGCCGAGGAGGCCCTGGCGGCCCGCCTCCAGCCACACCTCGCGCCGCAGCATGCGCTCGTCGCGGATGGTCTCGTCCAGCGGCAGCAGGGTGCGCTCGACGAACCCGCGCACGGACTCCCGGAACAGCTCGTGGTCCTGGTCGAAGACGGTGCGGCGCATGCTTCCTCCCGAACTCGAGGTGACTAGCCGGTCACCTTACTGGCGGGTCGGGAGCCGCCCGCGGTCAGTCCCACCAGAACGACCACCAGTGCTTGCCCCGGATCTCCTCGGCGTACCCGGCGAGCGTGCCGGGCCCCTGGAACAGGATGTCGGGGCAGAACGCCCAGTGCTCGGCGGCCACCTGGAGCGCGTGCCGGATGGTGACCGGCGGCGCGGCCACGCTCAGCTCCAGGGTGTTGAAGCCGAGCCCGATCACCCGCGCCCCGAACCGGTCCTCCCAGCCGCGCACCACCGCCGACAGCGGCGCGGTCCACTCGTTGTGGTTGAGCGCGCCCTGCCAGCCGACGGCGGTCAGCGCGTCGGCGCCCCGGTCCACCGCGACCAGGCCGAGGGACAGGCCGCGCGCGGCGATGGCGCGGGCGTGCCGGTCGGCGACCGCGTCGGGGTCCTGCAACGCCGCGCCGCGCGGGGCGGGGCCCGGGCACTGCCGCCCGAACGGGGCCAGGTCCTCGACCTCCTCGTCGCCCGCCTGCTCGGCCCAGTCGCTCCAGACCTCGGACATGAACGCGTGCGGCGCGTAGTTGTCGATCTCGCTGACGGGCTCGGGCGCGACCTGCCCGGCCGACCACGGCTGGTCGGACTCGTCCAGCAGCAGCGGCCACAGCCCCGAGCGGGGGTGCTCGGCGCGCAGCCGCGCCCACAGATCGCCCGACACAGGCTCCTCGCTCACCCAGAACGCGGGGCGCAGCAGCAGTTGCCGCTGCGGGAAACCGGGGTCGGGCCAGACCACCTCGCCCGCCGGCAGCGGCACCGACAGCGCGCGGTGGGCGGACTCGCCCCCGAAGAGCTGCGGCAGGTCGCCCGGCAGTCCCGAGCGAAGGTCGAGGTCATCCATTTCACGCCGTTCCGGTACAGAGCATGCCAACACAGGATCTTGGCACTCCGGAGATGTTAACGGCGTCGGGACCGCGCGGGGGACGGGCCTCCCGGTTAGGTCATCCCTCCCGGCCCGGTCCCGGGGGCCGCGCGTTCGCCGTCACGCCCCGGACCTGCGCTTCGATGGTCCGTCCCGGTCGCCGAGCCCCGGGACGGAACCGATCACGATCCGGTACCGGGTGCGGTCGCCCGGCGCGCGGGCAGCATCATGGCGGCCGTGCCGGAGACCGCGACGAACGCCAGGACCGCCAGGGCCGTCACCGGGGACACCGCGGGCAGCGGCAGCCCGGTGACGCCCGCCGCGAACGCCAGCAGCGTCACCGCGGCGATCAGCGTGCCGACGGCCAGTCCGGTGCCGAGCACGACCAGCGCCTCCAGCCGCACCATCGCCAGCACCTGCCGCCGGGTCGCGCCGATGTCGCGCAGCAGCCCGAACTCGCGGCGGCGCGCCCCGGTGGCCAGCGCCAGGGTGGTGACCAGGCCGATGACGACGAACCCGAGGATGGCAGCGACCACGACCCACGACAGGAGGTTCTGCAGCCGCAGCTCCCGCGCGAGCGCGACGCCGAGCGCCTCCGGCCCCGCCACGCGGGCCCCGGCGTAGCGGGCGGCGACGGGCCGCAGGTCGGCGTCGCCCCTGACCAGGACGTGGTCGTCGAGCGGCGCGGTGACCGCCGAACGCGGCAGCAGCACGTCGCCGAAGCCGAGCCCCCGCTCGTAGAGCGCCACCACGCGGGGCCGGATCCGCGTGCCGTCGGCCAGCCACAGGGTGACCGGGGAGCCGAGGCGGACGCCGCCGGCGACGTTCTCGCTGAGCGCCACGGTGCCGTCGGCGAGGTCGCCGAGCCGCCCTGCGGAGACCTTCGGGTCGAGGACGCGGGCGGCGTCTCCGGGGGTGACGCCCTGGCCGTGGAGGGAACGAAGCCGCCGCTCGCCCAGCTCGCGGACCGTCATGACCACGGTGGTGCGGGCGACCGCCGTCGCGGCCGTCACGCCGGGGACGGCGCGCACGGCGGCGGCGGCCTCGGACGGCAGGCCGGGGCCGGTGGACACCAGCACCTGGTCGGCGCGGTTCCCGGCGGCGGCCTCGGCCGTGGTCGCGCGGGCGACGGTGGAGGAGGCGAACAGCTGCGTCCCGGCGAACGCCACCGCCAGCGCCACCGGCGTGAGCATCGACCCCGCGCGCAGGGCGGCGGCGGCCGCGTTGTGCTGCGCCAGCCGCCCCGGGACGGGGGACAGGGCGCGGGCGAGCCGCCCGAGGATCCGGCCGCCGCGCCGGGCGATCAGCGGTCCGAGCAGCGCCGTCGCCGTGACCAGCGTGAGGACCAGCCCGCTGACCGACGCGGCCGCCGCCTGGCCGGAGACCGCGAACGACAGCCCGAGCGAGTTCAGCCCGAGGATCAGGAAGACCACCCCGGTCACGACCCGCCAGCGGGGCAGCGCGGCCGGTTCCAGCTCCGCCTCGCCGAGCGCCCGCGCCGGGCGGATCCGGGCGACGCGCAGCGACGCCAGCAGCGAGGTGACGGCGGCGGCCAGCACGGTGACCAGGAACGCCGCCAGCGCGGGCAGCACGCTCAGCGACAGCCGGTACCCGTCGGGCAGCACGTGCGCGGAGGCCATCACCGCGTGCAGCCCGGCCCCCGCGGCGAGCGACAGCGCGCCGCCGGCGACCCCGGCGGGCACCGCCGCCGCGAGGGCCTGCCGGACGATCCGCCCGCGCACCTGGCCGGGCGTCGCGCCGACCGCGCGCAGCAGCGCCAGCTCGCGGGTGCGTTCCCGGACCGACAGCGCGACCAGCCCGCCGACCACCAGCAGCGCGATCATGACGGCGACGCCGCCGAGCGACGCCGACAGCTCGATCATGTCGGGGCGGGCGGCGGCGACCGCGAGGTTCTCGGCGTCGCCGCGGTCGGCCCCGGTGGCGACCCGCAGCCCCGGAACGGCCCGGCGCAGCGCGTCCGCGTCGGCGTCGCCGAGCACGGCCAGCGCGTCGGCGTGGCCGGGACGCCCGCCGAGCGCCTCGGCCGTGGCGGCGGCGAAGTAGGCGGCCGGAGGACCGGCGACCAGCCCCGTCACCCGGAACGGCCGCGGCGCCCCGGTGGTCTGGAGCCGCACCGCGTCGCCGACCCGCGCCCCCGACGCCGCGTCCAGCGCCACCTCGCCGGGCGCCCGCGGAGCCCGCCCCTGCCGGAGCGGGAACGGCCCCAGCGCCGCCGACTCCCAGCCGTGCCCCCGCATCGCCCGCCCGGCATCCGACACCACGGGGAACGACACGTCCGCGACCACCGCCCGCACCCCGGGAAGGCCCCGCAGCCTCCCGGCGAGCGCGACCGGAACGCGCCCCGGCTCCGTCAACGGGCGGCTCTGCACCTCGGGAGCGTCGCCGAGCGGCTTGATGCGTTCCTGGACCCGGTGGGGCGCGGTGACCACGGCGGACGCCGCCCCGTAGCGCTCCACCGGCGCGTGCGCCCGCAGCGCCGACTCCAGCAGCACCCCGCACGACCCGACCAGCACCGCCGCGAACAGCAACGCCGCGAACACACCCCACATGCTCCCCGCGGCACCGCGCCCCTTCCCCTTCCTCATGCTGTCCCCCGATCGCCTGCGGGGCGCCAGGGGGTGCCGCCTTCCTTCGTCGCTCTGGTCGCTTCGCTCCCGGCGTTCCTCAGTCCAGGCGACACCGCGCCCCTCCGGCTCCCTCGCTGTGTTTCCCGGTCGCCTGCGGGGCGCCAGGGGGTGCCGCCTTCCTTCGTCGCTCTGGTCGCTTCGCTCCCGGCGCTCCTCAGTCCAGGCGACACCGCGCCCCTCCGGCTCCCTCACAGGGCCTCCCAACGGTTCATGACGGCCGCGACCGTCGGGGAGACCAGCTCGTCCACGATGCGCCCGGCGTTCAGGAACACCACCGAGTCGGCCCAGGCGGCGGCCACCGGATCGTGGGTCACCAGCACCACCGTCTGCCCGGTCAGGTCCGCCGCCTCGCGCAGCAGCCGCAGCACCTCGCGCGCGGTGCGGGGGTCCAGCGCGCCGGTCGGCTCGTCGGCGAACACCACCTCCGGGCGCGTGACCAGCGCGCGGGCCACGGCGGCGCGCTGCTGCTGCCCGCCCGACAGCTCGGCGGGCCGGTGCCGCAGCCGGTCGGCGAGCCCGACGCGGGTCACCACCTCGCGCAGCCACGCGCGGTCGACCTCCGCGCCGCCCAGCTGCAGCGGCAGCGTGATGTTCTGCTCGACGTCCATCGACGGGACCAGGTTGAACGCCTGGAACACGAACCCCACGCGCTCGCGCCGCAGCCGCGTCCGCTTCGCCTCACCGAGCTCCCCGAGGTCCACGCCGCCGATCCGCACCGTCCCCGCGTCGGGCCGGTCCAGCCCGGACGCGCACTGCAGGAACGTGCTCTTGCCCGACCCCGACGGCCCCATCACCGCGGTGAACGCGCCGCGCGGGAACGTCCACGACACCCCGTCCAGCGCCCTCACGTTCCCGTAGGTCCTGGTCACCGACTCCAGCCGCACCGCGTCCGCGGTGGCCTTGGCCGTCATTGTCATCGTCTGCTTCACCTGGTCGAAGCTAGGTTCGGGGAGGGGGCGGGCACATCGGGGTGATCTCCCGAAAGGGTGGTGTAGCCAGCTCCACCACCGGACCGGGGGCGGGCCCGGATGCGTACCGGCCGGACGCCCCGTAACGTGCTTCCCGACATGAGACCGACCCTCCACCACGTCCGCGACGCGACGGTGTACCTGATCCTGGGGCTGCGCACCGCGCTGCCCGCGCTGCTCGGCATGTGCCTGCTGCCCTACGCGCTCTTCCTGCTGGTGGTGCTGGTGGTCCTGCTGCCGTGGCTGCCGTTCCTGGTCCGCCCGATGCGGGCCCTGGCCAACGCCGAGCGCCGCCGCGCCGGACGGGCGCTCGGCCGGGAGATCCCCGAGCCCTATCCCGAGCTGCGGGGAACCTCCGTCGAGCGGTCGGTGGCCCTGCTGCGTTCGGCCTCCACCTGGCGGGACGCGGCGTGGATGGCCGCGCACGGGGTGACGGGCCTCACGATGGGGGCCCTGGCGATCGCGCTGGTACCGGGCACGCTGTACGCGCTGTCGATGCCGCTGTGGTGGTGGGCCGCGCCGGAGGGGTCGGTGTCGGCGTTCGTGCCCCTGGACGGCTGGCCGAAGGCGCTGACGCTGCCGCTCGCGCAGGCGGGCCTGAACACCGCGGTACTGGTCTGGTTCATCCCCCGCTGCGCGCACTGGCAGGCCCGGCTCGCCGAGGTGCTGCTGCGCCCCACCCGCCGCATCAGCCTCAGCGAACGCGTCGAGCAGCTCACCGAGACCCGCGCCGAGGCCCTGGAGGCGCACGGCGCGGAGCTGCGCCGCATCGAACGCGACCTGCACGACGGCACCCAGGCCCAGCTGGTCGCCGTCGCGCTGCGCCTCGGCCTGGCCGACCGCCGCTTCGACGCCGACCCGGCGGCGGCCCGGACCCTGTTCCTGGAGGCCCGCGAGGGCGTGGAGGACGCGCTGGCGCAGCTCCGCTCGGTGATCCGCGGGATCTACCCGCCGATCCTGTCGGACCGGGGGCTGGGCGGCGCGGTCCGCGCGCTGGCGGCGGCCCAGCCGATCCCGGTCACGCTGGACCTGCCGGACGCCGACCCGCGCGCCCCCGCCGCCGTCGAGGCCGCCGCCTACTTCGTCGTCGCCGAGTCGCTGACCAACATCGCCAAGCACAGCGGCGCCTCGCACGCCTGGATCTCGGTCCGCCGCGACGGGCCCGTGCTGCGCCTGACGGCCCGCGACGACGGCAAGGGCGGCGCGGACCCCGCGCGCGGCAGCGGCCTGGCCGGCATCCGCCGCCGCGTCGCCGCCCTCGACGGCACCACCAGCCTGGACAGCCCCGATGGGGAAGGAACGACGCTCACCGTGGAGCTGCCGTGCGGATCGTGATCGCCGAGGACAACGCCCTGCTGCGCGAGGGCCTGTCCCTCCTGCTGTCGACCGAGGGCCACGAGGTCGTGGCCGCGCCCGACAACGGCCCCGACGTGCTGCCCGCGCTGCTGGAGCACCGGCCCGACGCCGCCGTGCTGGACGTGCGCCTGCCGCCGGGCTTCCGCGACGAGGGGCTGCGCGCGGCGATCGAGGCCCGCAGGGAACTGCCCGGCCTGCCGATCCTGGTGCTGTCGCAGTACGTGGAGGAGACCTACGCCGCCGAGCTGCTCGCGGGCGGCGCCGAGGGCGTGGGCTACCTGCTGAAGGACCGGGTGAGCCGCGTCGACCAGTTCCTGGACGCGCTGCACCGGGTGGCGACCGGCGGCACCGCGCTGGACCCCGAGGTCGTCTCCCAGCTGATGACCTCGCGCAGCGACCCGCTGGCCGCCCTGACCCCGCGCGAACGCGAGGTGCTGTCGCTGATGGCGCAGGGCCTCGACAACGCCACCATCGCCGCGTCGCTGGTCATCACCGAACGCTCGGTCAGCAAGCACATCGGCTCGATCTTCGCCAAGCTCGGCCTGCCGCCCAGCGACAGCGGCCACCGCCGCGTGCTGGCGGTACTCGCCTACCTCAACTCCTAGGCTGTGTTGCAAAAGCCCTGGTCTACGGCGCTCGCCCTGGGGGCTCGCTTCTTACCAGGGCTTGGCGAGCGCGGCATCGCTTCGCGATCTGACCGGCGGGCCCTCGCCTTCGGCTTCGGGCCCGCCGGTCAGGTCACGCGCTCGCGTGCGTGGTTGAGGTCCGCTTTGAAACACGCTCTAGCCCGGGGCCGGGCCCGAACCCGGGGCCGCGTGCGGGGTCATGCCGTCCAGCAGGTAGGCCAGGCCCCGGGCGAACACCTCGTCCCAGTCGTGGCCGCTGGTGTGGCCGTGCTCGGCGAGGCTGGGGTAGCGGTCGTGCCGTTCGCGGAGCATCGCGTCGACGGTGTCGCGCAGGTCGTCGCCGGCCCCCGCCTGCGGCGCTTCGAGGAGGCCGGGCCGCCGCGCGCCGCGCCCAGGGAGCAGAACGTCCGCATGCGGCTGCGCGGCGGCCGCACCGGCAAGCGCGCCCTGGTCTGCGAACGGCTCGGGCTGACCGGCCTGATGCGCCCGTTCGACCTGGAGGTCCGCTACGGCGAACGCGTCGCGGTCCTCGGCTCCAACGGGTCGGGCAAGTCCGCGTTCCTGCGCCTGCTGGCGGGCGAGGACGTCCCGCACACCGGCGAGGCCCGGCTCGGCGCGCGCGTCGTGCCCGGCCACTTCGTGCAGACCCACGCCCGCCCCGACCTGCACGGCCGCGCCCTCGCCGACATCGTCACGACCGAGCACGCCCTGACCCGCAACGACGCGATGGCGGCGCTGGCCCGCTACGAGCTGGCGCCCGCCGGGGCCCGCCCGTTCGAGACGCTGTCGGGCGGCCAGCAGGCCCGGTTGCAGATCCTGCTGCTGGAACTGTCGGGCGCGACCCTGCTGCTCCTCGACGAACCCACCGACAACCTCGACCTGGCCAGCGCCGACGCCCTCCAGGAGGGGCTGGCCGGGTTCGCGGGCACCGTGCTGGCCGTCACCCACGACCGGTGGTTCGCCGCCGACTTCGACCGGTACCTGGTTTTCGGCGCCGACGGCACGGTCCGCGAGTCCCCCGAGCCGGTCTGGCGGGAAAAACGGCCCCGGCCTCCCCTGTCCAGGGAAAGCCCGCTGGTCTAGCCTTTGCGCAACACAACGGGCGGCAGGGCCGAAGGGAATTCCCGCATGAACAGAACCGAACTCGTCGAGGCCGTCGCGGCCCGCGCCGGAAGCGACCCCGCGGCCGCGCGCCGCCATGTGGACGCCGTCTTCGAGGCCATCATGGAGAGCGTCGCGTCCGGTGACCGCGTGCTGGTCACGGGCTTCGGCACGTTCGACCGCGTCGCCCGCCCGGCCCGCACCGCCCGCAACCCGCGCACCGGCCTGCCGGTCGAGGTGCCCGCCGGCGACGCGCCGCGGTTCCGCATCGGCCAGACCTTCAAGAACCGCGTCGCGCGGGGCGCGGACCCGGCGGTCGAGGAAATCGCCGAGCGGGCGCCCGCCGAACCGGCCGCCGAGAAGACGAAGAAGCCGAAGAAGAAAAAGAAGACCGACACCAAGAAATCCGGCGCCAAGAAGACGGATGCCAAAAAGTCCGTCAAGCCTGACAAGCCTGACAAGACCGACAAGAGGGCGAAGAAGCCCGCCAAGGTCAAGGCCGGCAAGGGGAGCTGACGCCGCGCCGGCCTCAGTTCCGGCCGAACTCGCGCCGCAGGGCGCCCATGACCCGCCGGAGGACGGCGCGCCCGGCCGCCGCGACGTGCGAGGGACGGAACCCCACCGCCTCCGGCGCCCTCCACCGGCCGGTCCCGCGCGGCCTGCCCCCGTCCAGCTCCAGCAGGTGGTCGGCGGCGGCGCGCAGCACGGGGGAGTGGGAGGCGACCAGCACGGTGCGGGTCCGCGCCAGCCGCGTCAGCGACGTCGCGAACTCCGCCTCGGCGTTGATGTCCAGATCGGCGGTCGGCTCGTCCACGAGCAGGACCGGCGCGTCCGTCAGCACGGCCCTGGCCAGCGCCACGCGCTGGACGTCGATGTCCGACAGGAGCACGCCGCCCTCGCCGACCCGCAGGTCGGGACGCAGGTACAGGCCCGCCGTCCGCATCGCCGCGACGATCTCCCGGCGGCCGGCGTCCGGGACGGGCAGCGCGACGTTGTCGGCGATCGTGCCGGGGAACAGGTGCGGGCGCCGTCCGACCCAGGCGTGCCGGACGGCGGGGACGACATGGCCCCCGGACGGGGCGACCCGCCCGGCGGCGACCGCCAGCAGGGTGGTCTTGCCGCTGCCGGGAGGCCCGGCCACGACCGTCAGCGCGCCCGGCCGGGCGAACAGCGAGACGCCCTGGAGAGCGGGGCGGCCCCCGCCCGGATGGCGCACGGTCACCCCGTCCAGGACGACCGCGCCGCCCGGGCCGTCGGCCGCCGCCCGCATCTCGTCCGCCGCGCGGGAGACGGCGGCGAACCGGCGGGACGGCCGGAAGTACAGCGGCGTGGCCAGCAGCACGAACAGCCCGTCGCGCAGGTCCATCTCGGGCTGGAGTCCCAGCGCCGGCAGGACCGGCGACAGCACGAGCGCCAGCGTCACGCAGACCGCCGCCGCCACGACGGCCATCGCGGTCGCGGCCCCGGCGCGGGAGGGGCGCAGCAGGACCGGCGGCGCGGCCGCCAGCAGCACGATCCCCATCACCGGGCTGACCGGCAGGACCGCCGCCAGCACCACCAGCATCCCCGGCACGACCGCCAGCCGCGCGGGCAGGTAGCGGTGCAGGTACGGCTCGACCCGCCCGGCCTCCGCGACGAGCCGGGCCGACGCCGCCCCGGACCGTTCCCCGCGGTCCGCCGCCTCCCCGACCAGCCGCCTGCCCAGGTCGCGCGCGGCCCGTCGCGCTCCCACGGCGGCCAGGCGCGACCGGGCGCGGGCGGCGGCGACGCGGACCAGCGTGCCCAGCGCCAGCAGCCCCACCCCCCACCGCGCGGTCGCCAGGGACGCGTCGTCCGTCAGCGCGTGCCGGAGGAGGTCGGCGATCCCGTACACCTGCACGAGCGCGCCGGCCAGACCCACCGCGGCCGCCCCGGCGGCCGCCGCGGCCCAGCGGCGGTGCGGACGCGCCAGATCGTCCGGGTGCGTCGTCGGCAGGAGCTCGGTGTCGGCCATCGCCACCTCCGCCTCTCCCGTCGCCCGTTCCACACGGTGCGTCACACCGTCATCGCACTGTGTTGCTACCCGGGTCGCGGATCTTGAAGCCCGGCGCCGGTATGACCGGGCGGTGATAACTCGCGCCGAGGCCGGTATTTGATCGACACGGAGCGCGGGGGCGAGCCTGGGGGGATGGCAGTGCACAGCGGCTTTCCCGGTGACGAACTCACCGACGAGGAACTGGACGTCGCCTACAACGTGCGGCGCAAGGCGGGCCCCGAGCTCTTCGACCGGCACATGGAGCGCTACCGCGCCGAGTCCGGCAAGGCGGTGGCGGGCCTGCCCGGAACGCCCGGCGTCGTCTACGACGAGGCGAGCGGCGAGCGCCTCGACGTGTGGGGGACCGGCGACGGGCCGCGGCCGGTGTTCCTGTTCGTCCACGGGGGCTACTGGATGGCGCTGTCCCGCCACGAGTCGGCGTTCATGGCGCGGATGCTGCACGAGCAGGGGATCGCGACCGTCGTCCCCGACTACACGCTGGCGCCGAGGGCGACCCTGGAGGAGATCGTCCGCCAGGTGCGCGCGGCGGTCGCCTGGGTGCACCGGCACGGCCGCGACCACGGCCTGGACCCCGACCGGATCGTGGTGGGCGGCAGCTCGGCGGGCGGCCACCTGACCGGCATGACGATGGTCGGCGGCTGGCAGGCGGAGCTGGGCCTGCCCGCCGACGCCGTCAAGGCCGCGATGCCCGTCAGCGGCCTGTTCGACCTGCGGCCCATCACCCGGGTCTACGTGAACAGGACCGTCGGGCTGGACCTGGACCGCGCGGCGGCGCTCAGCCCGCTGCTGCTGCCCGCCGAACGCCGCTGCCCGGCGGTGGTCGCCGTCGCCGAGCACGACGGCGCGGGCTTCCTGGAGCAGACCCGGCGCTTCGGGGACCACTGGGGCGGGGGCGCGCCGTTGGTGGTGCCGGGCCGCGACCACTTCGACGTCGTCCTCGACTGGACCGACCCCGGCACCGCGATGAGCCGCGCCCTGCTCGACCTGATCCGGTCGGTCTGACCGGGCTCAGGCCGCCCCGGCGCGGGTGACCATGGACGCCTGCTCGCGCAGGTGGTCCAGCATCAGCTGCGCCGACGGGGTCAGCGGCCGCTGGTCCGGCAGGGTCACCCCCACCTGGCGGCGCACCGGGTCCAGCGGCACCGGCAGCGGCGCGATCTGCTCGTCGGTGCGGGCCACCAGCTCCGGCAGCGCCGCGATCATGTCGGTGTCCTGGACCAGGGTGCGCACGGTCAGGATCGAGGTGCACTCCACCAGGTCGGTCGGCAGCCGCAGCCCCGCGGCGCGGAACACCTGCTCCAGCTCCCGCCGCAGCGCGGTCTGCTCCAGCGGCAGCACCCAGGGATAGGCCAGCAGGTCGGCCAGTTCCAGATCGGCCCGGTCGCGCGCCGGGTGCCCCTTGCGCGCCACCAGCCGCACCGGCTCGCTGTAGAGGGTGATCTGCCGCAGCCCGCGCATGTCGTCGATCGGGTTGAGGCGGCCCAGGATCAGGTCGATCTCGCCGTCCAGCAGGCGGGGGACCTGCGCGTCGAACGTCGCCTCCTGCACGATCACGGTGATGCCCGGCCGGTCCTGCTTGAGCGCGGCGATGGCGCGCGGCAGCAGCACGTTCGACCCGGCCAGCAGCGTTCCGATGGTGACGGTGCCGACCTCGGCGTCGGCCAGCCCGGTGATGCGCTCCCCGGCGCGCCGCAGCTCGGCCAGCACCGCCCGCGCGTGCTCGACGAACGCCTCCCCGAACAGCGTCGGCGTCACCCCGCGCGGCCCGCGCGTGAACAGCTCCACGCCCAGGATGTGCTCGACCTCCCGCAGGCTGCGCGTCACGGCGGGCTGGGCCAGGTGCAGGTGCTCGGCGGCGCGCAGCACGCTGCCCTGGTCGGCGATGGCGACCACCAGCACCAGGTGCCGCAGCTTCAGCCGTCCGTTGAGCAGATCGATCGCGCGCATGGCGACTTCCTATCACGGAACGGTCATATCCGCCGCCGTCCGACGACGAATCGATCATGGCTCGCGGCCGGGGAGCGCCCGACCGGAGCGGGTATCGCCATTCTGCTATATCAACCTTGGCGAATGGTATTTGTCAGGCATAGCGTCGCGCGCCATCATCGCTGGTGTGTCCCCCACCATCGCGACGGAAGGAACGGCATGAAGGCCGCGCACTACGTCGGCGGAGGCTTCCGGACGGACGGCGCCGCCTTCGCCCTGGTCGATCCGGTCGACGGCCGCCGGGTCGGTGACGTTCCCGAGGCCACCCGCCAGATCGTCGACGAGGCGGTGCGCGCCGCCCGCGCCGCGCTGGAGGACGGCTGGGGCCGCACCGGCGCGACCGAGCGCGCCGCCGCGCTGCGCCGGATCGCCGACGGCATCCAGGCCCGCTTCGACGAGTTCGTGGACGCCGAGGTCGCCGACACCGGCAAGCCCCGCGAGCTGGCCGCCACCGTCGACATCCCCCGGGCGATCGGCAACTTCCGCGCCTACGCCGACCTGCTGTACGGCCGCCCCGAGCGCGCCTACACCACCGACGTCCCCGGCTGGAGCGCCACCCCCGGCGCGGGCACCGGCCAGGCCCTCAACTACTCGGTGCGCCGCCCGCTCGGCGTCGTCGCGATCATCTCCCCGTGGAACCTGCCGCTGCTGCTGCTCACCTGGAAGGTCGCCCCCGCGCTGGCCGCCGGGAACGCCGTGGTCGCCAAGCCCTCGGAGGAGACCCCCTCCACCGCCACCCTGCTCGCCTCGGTCATCGACCAGGCCGGGCTGCCGGACGGCGTGTTCAACCTGGTCCACGGGCACGGCACCGACGCCGCCGGGGAGTGGCTGACCCGGCACCCGGGCGTGGACGCCATCGCGTTCACCGGCGAGTCGGCCACCGGCGCGGCCATCATGCGCAACGCCGCCGACCACATCACCCCGGTCTCGTTCGAGCTGGGCGGCAAGAACCCGGCGCTGATCTTCGCCGACGCCGACCTCGACGCCGCCCTCGACGGCACCGTGCGCTCCTGCTTCACCCACTCCGGCCAGATCTGCCTGTGCACCGAGCGCGTCTACGTCGAACGCCCCGTCTTCGAGGAGTTCGTCGCGGCGCTGGGGGAGCGGGCCCGCGCGCTGGAGGGCTACGGCCCCATGATCTCGGCGCAGCACCGCGACAAGGTGCTGTCGTACTACCGGCTCGCCGTCGAGGAGGGCGCGACGGTCGTGGCGGGCGGCGGCGTCCCCACCTTCGGCGACGACCGCGACAACGGCTTCCACGTCGAGCCCACCGTGCTCACCGGGCTGCCGGAGACCGCGCGCCTGGTCCGCGAGGAGGTGTTCGGGCCGGTCTGCCACGTCGCGCCGTTCGACACCGAGGACGAGGCGGTCCGGCTCGCCAACGACAGCCCCTACGGCCTGGCCGCGACCGTGTGGACCCGCGACCTGTCGCGCGCCCACCGCGTCGCGCCCCGCGTCGAGACCGGCATCGTGTGGGTGAACTGCTGGAACCTGCGGGACCTGCGGACCCCGTTCGGCGGGGTGAAGGCTTCCGGGATCGGCCGGGAGGGCGGAGAGTACTCCCTGGACTTCTTCTCCGAGCCCGTCAACGTCTGCATCCAGATCTGAGAGCGAACCCTTGACCGAGACCACCGTTTCCCCGATCGACCAGGCGGCCGACCGCATCCTGGACGCCTACGCCACCGGCGTGCCGTGCGAACCCGTCCGCGACCTGATCACCTCGACCGACGCCGCCTACGCCGTCCAGGACCGGCTGACCGGGCACTGGCTGGCGCAGGGGCGCCGCCTGGTCGGCCGCAAGATCGGCCTGACGTCGGCCGCCGTGCAGGAGCAGCTCGGCGTGGACAGCCCCGACTTCGGGATGCTGTTCGCCGACATGGCCGTGCCCGACGGCGCGGAGATCCCCGCCGGGGCCGTGCTCCAGGCCAGGGCCGAGGCCGAGGTCGCCCTCGTGCTGGAGCACGACCTGACCCACGAGCGCCACACCGTCGCCGACCTGATCCGCGCGGTCGCGTTCGTCCTGCCCGCCATCGAGGTCGTCGGCAGCCGCATCCGCGACTGGGACATCACCCTCGCCGACACCGTCGCCGACAACGCCTCCTGCGGCATGTACGTCCTCGGCAACCGGCCCGCCCGGCTGTCCGACGTGGACCTGCGGCTGTGCGGCATGGTCGTGGAACGGCGCGGCGAGCAGCTGTCCACCGGCACCGGCGCGGCCTGCCTCGGCCACCCCCTCAACGCCGCGCTGTGGCTCGCCGACACCCTCGTCAGGGTCGGCCGCCCCCTGCGCGCGGGCGACACCGTCCTGACCGGGGCGCTCGGCCCCATGGTCCCCGCCGTGCCCGGCGACGTGCTGGAGGCCCGCGTCGACGGGCTCGGCGACGTGCGCGTGGCGTTCGCCAAGGAGGAAGCGTGAGCACCCCCGACGTCAAGGCCCTGGCCGACGCCCTGGAGCGGGCCACCGCCGACCGCACGGCCATCCCGAGGCTGACCGACACCGTCGCGTTCGACGTGCCGACCGCCTACGAGGTGCAGCGCGAGGGCATCGCGCGGCGGATCGCCGCCGGGGAACGCCCCGCCGGGGTCAAGATGGGCTTCACCAGCCGCGCCAAGATGGTCCAGATGGGTGTCGACGACGTCATCTGGGGCCTGCTCACCGACGGGATGCTCGTGGAGTCGGTGGTGGACACCGCCGCGCTCATCCACCCGCGCGTCGAACCCGAGATCGCCTTCCTGGTCGGCGCGGAGATCCACAACCCCGCCGAGGCGGCCACCGCCGTCGCCGGGGTCGCGGTCGGGTTCGAGGTGCTGGACTCCCGCTACACCGGCTTCAGCTTCACGCTGCCCGACGTGATCGCCGACAACGCCTCGGCCGCCGCGTTCGGGTTCGGCACCTGGCACCCGCCGCGCGAGCTGGCCAACCTCGGCATCGTCATGGAGATCGACGGCCGGGTCGCGCAGACCGGCTCGTCGGCGGCGATCCTCGGCGACCCCTACCGGTCGCTGCGCGCCGCCGCCCGCCTGGCGCTGGCGGCGGGCGTCCCGCTCCGGCCCGGCGCGGTCGTGCTGGCCGGGGCCGCCACCGCCGCCGTGCCGCTCCCCAAGGACGCCCACGTCCGCGTCACCTGCGCGGGCCTCGGCAGCGTGGAGGTGACCACGAGATGAGTGACGCGATCCTGGTCGAGGGGAAGGCGAGACCGCGCGGGAGGTTCCCGCACGTGAAGCGGGCCGGGGACCTCGTGTTCGTGTCCGGGACCAGCTCGCGCCGCCCCGACGGCACGTTCGCCGGGGCGAGCGCCGACCCCATGGGCGTCACCGACCTCGACATCCGCGAGCAGACCCGCGCCGTCATCGAGAACATCCGCGACCTGCTGAGGGCCGCCGGCGGCGACCTGCCCGACATCGTCAACATCACCACCTACCTGGTGAACATGAACGACTTCGGCGGCTACAACGAGGTCTACGGCTCCTACTTCGACGAGACGGGCCCCGCGCGCACCACCGTGGCCGTCCACCAGCTGCCGCACCCCCACCTTCTCATCGAGATCTCCTGCGTGGCCCACATCCCCCGGGGCACCGCCCCAGGCAAGGAGGACCGCTCATGACCCTGCCCAAGCTGACCCACGGGCAGCCGTTCAACTTCGACAAGTGGATCGACGAGCACCGCGACCTGCTCAAGCCGCCGGTCGGCAACGTGCAGGTCTGGGACGAGTCCGGGCTCATCGTCATGGTGGTCGGCGGCCCCAACCGCCGCACCGACTTCCACGACGACCCGCGCGAGGAGTTCTTCTACCAGCTCAAGGGCAACATGGTCCTGCGCGTGATGGAGGAGGAGGGCAAGCCGCCGGTCGACGTCCAGATCAACGAGGGCGACGTGTTCCTGCTGCCCCCGCACGTGCGGCACTCCCCGCAGCGGCCCGAGGAGGGCTCCATCGGCCTGGTCGTGGAGATCCCCCGCGCCGAGGGCGAGCTGGAGTCGTTCGAGTGGTACTGCATGGAGTGCCACCACCTGGTGCGCCGCTCCACGCTCCAGGTCCGCTCCATCGTGGACGACCTGCCGCCGGCCTTCCAGGCGTTCTACGACAGCGACCGCGAGTGCCCGCACTGCGGCGCGACCCACCCGGGCAGGCAGTGGCCCGACCACATGGTCCCGACCACCGCGCCCCGCGCCTGACCCCAGCTCCCGAGGCCGCCGCCGACGCCGCCGGACCCCTCCGCCGGGGACCGGCGGGCGGGAGCGTGCCCGCGACCCACCCAGCAGAAAGCAGGGAACCGTGACTGTCATCGACGTCCACGCCCACGTCTTCCCGCGCCTGACCCGCGCCGAGGGCCGCGTGCTGACCGACGCGGGAGAGCCGTGGCTGCGCGTCAACGGCGACGGCACCGGGATGATGATGAGCGGCGACGAGGAGTACCGGCCCGTCACCGAGGCGCTGTGGGACCCGGCCCGGCGCGTCGCCGACATGGACGCCCTCGGCGTCGACGTGCAGGCGGTGTCCTCGACCCCGCTGATGTTCGGCTACGACGCCGACCCCGCCCGCGCCGCCGACTGGTGCGACCTGGTCAACGACCGCATCCTCGCCTACTGCGCCGCCGCCCCCGACCGGCTGCTGCCGCTGTGCCAGGTGCCGTTGCAGGACACCGGGCGCGCCTGCGAGGTCGCCACCCGCGCCCTGGCCGCCGGGCACCGCGGCGTCCACATCGGCAACCACGTCGGCGACCGCAACCTCGACGACCCCGGCATCGTGGAGTTCCTGGCCCACTGCGCGCGGATCGGCCTGCCGGTCCTGGCCCACCCGTGGGACATGATGGCGGCCGAGCGGATGCGCGGGCACATGCTGCCCTGGCTGGTGGGGATGCCCGCCGAGACCCAGCTCGGCATCCTCGGGCTGATGCTGTCGGGGGCGTTCGAACGGATCCCCGCGTCGCTGCGGCTGTGCTTCTGCCACGGCGGCGGCAGCTTCGCGTTCCTGCTGGGCCGCGCCGACAACGCCTGGCGCAACCGCGACATCGTCCGCGCCGACTCCCCGCGCCCGCCGTCGGAGTACACCGACCGCTTCCACGTCGACTCGGCCGTGTTCGACCCCCGCGCGCTGCGGCTGCTGGTGGAGGTCATGGGCGCCGACCGGGTGATGCTGGGCACCGACTACCCGTTCCCGCTGGGGGAGAAGGAGCCCGGCGCCGTCGTGCGCGCCTGCCCCGAGCTGGACGACGCCGACCGGGCGAAGGTGCTGGGCGGCAACGCCGCGGCGTTCTTCGCGCCCGCCCCCGCCCCGGTCGGCGCGGTGGGGGGCGGGGCGTGACCGCCACCGCCGCGTCCGCCGTCGTGCGGACCGGCGCGGGCCCGGTGCGCGGCGGCCGCGAGAACGGCGTCACCGTCTACCGGGGCGTCCCCTACGCCTCGGTCGCGCGGCGGTTCGCCCCGCCCGCGCCGCCGGCGCCGTGGAACGGGCTGCGCGAGACGCGCGCGTTCGGCCCGCCGGTCCCGCAACGCCCCGGCCACCTGGCGTGGGTGCCCGGCCTGGGGCCGCCGCCCGGCCCGGCCCGCGAGAACCGCCTGACCCTCAACGTCTGGACGCCCGGCCCCGGCACCGGCCCGCACCCGGTGCTGGTGTTCCTGCACGGCGGCGGGTTCGTGTCCGGGTCCGGCGCGCAGCCGATCCACCGCGGCGAGGTCCTGGCCCGCGACCACGGCCTGGTCGTCGTCACCGTCGACCACCGCCTCGGCCTGCTCGGGTTCGGGTACGACGACGAGATCCCCGCCAACCTCGGGCTCCGCGACCAGATCGCCGCGCTGGAGTGGGTGCGCGACACCATCGCCGCGTTCGGCGGCGACCCCGCCCGCGTCACCCTCGCCGGGCACGGCACGGGCGCCACCGCCGCGCTGGCGCTGACGGCGAGCCCGGCCGCGCACGGGCTGTTCCACCGGGCCGCGCTGCTGAGCGCGCTGCCGTACGGGTTCGCCACCGAACGCGGGGCCCGCGTGCGGACCGCCGCGTTCCGCCGCGCCCTCGGCCGCGCGCTGCCCCGCTCGGCCCCGCTGCGCGCGGTGCTGGACGCCGAGGCCAGGGCGGTCGCGGCCCTGCCGCCCGTCGAGGGCGTGCTGCCGGTCGCCCCGGTCGTCGACGGCGAGATCCTGCCGCGCCACCCGATGGACGCCGTCCGCTCCGGCACGGCCGCGCGGGTCCCGCTGCTGGTCGCCACCACCGCCGAGGAGACGCGGCTGTGGGCGGCCGACGACCCCGGGAGCCTGTCGCGGGCCGACGTGCGCACCGAGGTGGTGTTCACCCGGCCCGCCAACGAGCTGGCCCGCTGGCACCGTACGCACGGCTCCCCGGTGCTGCGGGAACTCTTCGAACACCGCTCGCCGCTGGCCCGCCGGGGCGTCCCGCTGGGCGCGGCGCACCTGGTGGACCTGCCGTTCCGGTTCGGGACCCTGCACGACCGGCGCGTGGCGCCGCTCACCGGGACCGGCCCGGAGGCCGTGGCGCTGGCCGGGCGCGCCACGGCGGCGTTCGCCGCGTTCTGCCACGGCGGCGACCACCGCGCGCAGACCGACCACCACAGCGAAACCCACGACCGAAGGGAGGGACGGCCATGCCGGACGCGCAGCGTGTCGCGATCCTAGGATCGGGCAACATCGGCACCGACCTGATGATCAAGGTGATCCGGACCTCGAAGTCCCTCGACATGGCCGTCATGGCGGGCATCGACCCGGACTCCGACGGCCTGGCCCGCGCCCGCCGCCTCGGCGTCGCCACGACCGCCGAGGGCGTCGAGGGCCTGGTGCGGATGCCGGAGTTCGCCGACGTGGCGGTGGTGCTGGACGCCACCTCCGCCCAGGCGCACCGGCACAACGCGAAGGTGCTGGCCCCGCACGGCAAGCGGGTCGTGGACCTGACCCCGGCGGCGATCGGCCCGTACGTGGTGCCGCCGGTCAACCTCGACGAGCACCTGGACGCCCCCAACGTCAACATGGTCACCTGCGGCGGACAGGCCACCGTGCCGATCGTCGCGGCCGTGTCCCGGGTGACCCCGGTCCGCTACGCCGAGATCGTCGCCTCGATCGCCTCTAAGTCGGCCGGGCCCGGCACCCGCGCCAACATCGACGAGTTCACCGAGACCACCTCCCGGGCGCTGGAGGAGGTCGGCGGGGCCGCCCGGGGCAAGGCGATCATCGTCCTGAACCCGGCGGAGCCCCCGCTGATCATGCGGGACACCGTGTACTGCGTGGTCGGCGACTGCGACCACGACCAGGTGCGCGCCTCGGTGGAGAAGATGGTCGCCGAGGTCGCCGCCTACGTCCCGGGCTACCGGCTCAAGCAGCGGGTGCAGATCCGCCCCGTCGCCGACGACGACCCGCTCGCCGGGCTGGCCGGGGGCGGCGGGAACCTGGTCTCGGTCTTCCTGGAGGTCGAGGGCGCGGCCCACTACCTGCCCGCCTACGCCGGGAACCTCGACATCATGACCTCGGCCGCCCTCCGCGTGGCAGAAAGGCTGGCCCTGCGATGACGCACGAGCTGTACGTGCAGGACGTGACCCTGCGGGACGGGATGCACGCCATCCGGCACCGCTACACCGTCGACCAGGTCCGCGAGATCGCCCGGGCGCTCGACGCCGCCGGGGTCGACGCGATCGAGGTCGCCCACGGCGACGGCCTCGCCGGGTCCAGCGTCAACTACGGGCCCGGCGCGCACCTGGACGAGGAGTGGATCGCCGCCGCCGCCGAGGTGATGGAGAACGCCGTCCTCACCACGCTGCTGCTGCCCGGCATCGGCACCATCGCCGAGCTGAGGCGCGCCTACGAGCTGGGCGTGCGCTCGGTGCGCGTGGCCACCCACTGCACCGAGGCCGACATCTCCGCCCAGCACATCGCCACCGCCCGCGAGCTGGGCATGGACGTCGCCGGGTTCCTGATGATGTCGCACATGGCCGACCCGGAGACCCTCGCGGGGCAGGCCAGGCTGATGGAGTCCTACGGCGCGCACTGCGTGTACGTCACCGACTCCGGCGGGCGGCTGACGATGGACGGCGTCCGCGACCGCGTGCGCGCCTACCGCGACGTGCTGGACGACGCGACCGAGATCGGGATCCACGCCCACCACAACCTCGGCCTGGGCGTCGCCAACTCCGTCGTCGCCGTCGAGAACGGCGTGCGCCGCGTGGACGCCTCCCTGGCCGGGATGGGCGCGGGCGCGGGCAACTGCCCGCTGGAGGCGTTCGTCGCGGTCGCCGACCTGATGGGCTGGAAGCACCGCTGCGACGTGTTCGGCCTGATGGACGCGGCCGACGACATCGTGCGCCCGCTCCAGGACCGGCCCGTCCAGGTGGACCGGGAGACCCTGACCCTCGGCTACGCGGGCGTGTACTCCAGCTTCCTGCGGCACGCCGAGGACGCCGCCCGGCGCTACGGCCTGGACACCCGGGACATCCTCGTCGAGGTCGGCCGCCGCGGCATGGTCGGCGGCCAGGAGGACATGATCGTGGACATCGCGCTGGACCTGGTCGAAGGAAAGAACGAGCGATGAGCACCAGAGAGCGGGAGGCCCGGAGCCTCGACGCGAACGACCCGCTGCCGACGCTGCGCGAGGAGTTCCTGATCCCGTCGGCCCCCGGCGGCGACCACGAGGAGTGCGCCTACTTCGCGGGCAACTCCCTGGGCCTCCAGCCGCGCGCCACCGCGGCCCGCGTCGCCGAGGAGCTCCAGGACTGGGCCGAGTACGGGGTGGAGGGCCACACCGACGCCCGCCGCCCCTGGGTGAGCTACCACGAGCTGCTGCGCGAGCCCGCCGCCCGCCTGGTCGGCGCGCTGCCGCACGAGGTCGTGGCGATGAACACCCTCACGGTCAACCTGCACCTGATGATGGCCAGCTTCTACCGGCCCTCCGGCGCGCGGACCCGCATCGTCATCGAGGACACGGCGTTCCCCTCCGACTCCTACGCCGTCGCGAGCCAGGCCGTCCACCACGGCCTGGACCCGGCGGCGGCGGTCGTGCGGCTGCGCCCCCGCGACGGAGAGGAGAACCTGCGCACCGAGGACGTCGTGGCGTTCCTGGAACGCGAGGGCGACACGGTGGCGCTGCTGATGCTCGGCGGCGTCAACTACCTGACCGGCCAGCTCATGGACATGGAGACCCTCACCAAGGCGGGCCACGCCGCCGGGGCGGTGGTCGGCTGGGACCTGGCGCACGCGGCCGGGAACGTCCCGCTGCGCCTGCACGACTGGGACGTGGACTTCGCGGCCTGGTGCACCTACAAGTACCTCAACAGCGGCCCCGGCGCGGTCGCGGGCTGCTTCGTCCACGAACGCCACGTCGGGAACCCGGAGATCCCCCGGCTGTCGGGCTGGTGGGGCACCGACCCGGCGGTCCGCTTCCGCATGGACCCCGAGATCGCCCATCCCGCGTCCGCCGACGCCTGGGCGCTGTCGAACCCGCCGATCCTGTCGCTGGCCCCGGTGCTGGTCTCGCTGGAGATCTTCGACCGGGTCGGCATGGACGCGCTGCGCGCCAAGAGCCTGCGGCTGACCGGCTACCTGGCCGACCGGTTCGCGGAGATCGGCACGATCGAGGTGCTCACGCCGCCGGACCCGGCCGCGCGCGGCACCCAGCTCTCGGTGCGCGTCGCCGACGCCCGCGCGACCGTGACCCGGCTGGCCAGGGAGCACGGCGTGATCGCCGACGCCCGCGAACCCGACGTGATCCGCTTCGCGCCGGTCCCGCTGTACTGCACCTTCCACGACTGCCACCGGGCCGCCGAGGCCCTGGCCGCCGTGACGGCCTGACCCGCGCCACGCGACGGCGGCGCCCCCCCGGTCCCGGGGAGCGCCGCCGTCGCGTTCGGTGATCAGCCGCCGGTCGCGGCGGCGAAGGCCGGCAGGTAGCCCTTGGCGTGGCCCTCCGCCGTGGGGTGGACGTTGCCGCCGTCGATCCACTCGTCGGCGGTGCAGATCTCGTGTCCGGCGAACGCCGGGCGGGCGTCGGCGAACGCGAAGCCGGCGGCGCGGGCGCGGTCGGCGATGACGGCGTTGAGCTGGTCGGACCCGTCGTTGATCAGCTCCCGCTTGGTGGCGTTCATGCCGGCGCAGACGCCGCCCTCCCGGTACAGGTAGGGGTAGCCGAGCACGACGACCCGGGCGCGGGGCGCGCGGGTCCTGATCGCGGTGTAGAGCCCGTCGAGGCGTCCGGGCAGCTCGGTGCGGACGAAGACGGCCGCGTTGCGCAGCGCGTTCTGGCAGGCGGTGGTCGAGAAGTACCGGCAACTGATCATGGTGCTGGCGAAGCCGGAGTCGTTGCCGCCGATGCTGATGCTGACCAGTTCGGTGGTGGAGGTCAGGGCCGGGAGCTGGGCGTTCTGGACGTCGGGGATCCGCGCGCCCCCGCAGGCGACGAACCTGAAGGCGCCCGGGGCGTTGGCCGCGGCCCACCGCGCCGGATAGGCGTTGCGGCTGCGGGTGCACGCGATGTCGGTGTAGTCGCCGGCGCCGGTGCCCGACGAGTAGGAGTCGCCCATGGCGACGTACTCGCGGACCTGCGCGGCGGCGGCCGGAGCGGGCAGCAGGGCGGCGGCGAGCGCCGCGATGGCGACGGGGAGGGCGGGGGACAGGCGCATGAGGCCTCCTTGGGGGGCGGGACGCGCCAGTAAAGCCGGGACCGTGGCACCCCGATACGCCTCGGCGGTCCGAATCGCGGGAGCGCCGTGCGGGACGCGTGCCTGGCAGTGGTTTCGGCGCGACGGGCGCCGGCGGGCCGTTCGACCCGGCGCTCCGGACCCGGCGATGTCACCGATGCCCCCACCGATCGGGCGGTGGCGGGGGGTGGGATGCCGACGGTGCCTCCGCCGCCCCGGTGCGCATCAGAGACCCGTTCTCAGCGGGTGTCGTTCCCGGTCGCGAAGCGGCGGACCAGGTCGGTGCGCGAGGTGATGCCGAGCCGCTCGAAGACGTGCCGCAGATGGTGGTCCACCGTGCGCGGGCTCAGCGACAGCCGGGCCGCCACCTCCTTGTTGGTCGCGCCCTCCGCCACCAGCCGCGCGATCTGGCGCTGGCGGGACGTCAGCACGGCGTCGGTGGCGGCCGGGTCGGGTCCGCCGTCGCCGCCCGCGCGCAGCTCGGCCCGCGCGCGTTCCAGCCAGGGCCCGGCCCGGTGCCGCCGGAACACCTCCGCCGCGTCCCGCAGCTGGACGCGGGCCTCCCCGCGCCGGCGCTCCCGGTTGAGGTGCTCCCCGTACAGCAGCGCGGTCCGGGCCCGTTCCAGCTCCCGGCCGCCGGAGCGGTGCAGCCGCAGGGCCTCCCGGTAGTGCCGGTCGGGGTCGCCGGTGTCCAGCAGGGCCCGGCAGCGCGCCGCCAGCGCGGCGGGCCAGCCCCGGCCGATCTGACCGGCCCACCGGTCGAACGCCGCCGCGGCGCGCTCGGCGCGCTCGCGCCGCCCGGCCCGCACCGCGGCCTCGACATAGGTCGGCACGGCCTCCACCGCGACGCCGGGATGCCCTCCGTCCGGGCGGGTGACCTGGCCGAGCCGCTCGGCGGCCCGCGCCCAGTCGCCCTCGGCCAGGCTCAGCAGCGCCAGCCCCCACAGCCCCAGCGACGACGCCAGGCCCAGGCCGTGCTCGGACGCCTCGTCCACCACGCGGTCGGCGTACCGGCCGCAGGCGCGGGCGTCGCCGGTCAGGCCCGCGGCCAGCATCAGCGTTCCCATCAGGGTGCGGGCGCAGTTGAGCTGCCCGGTCTCGCGGGCGAGCCGCAGCCCCTCCACGGCGGTGCGCGTCGCGGCGGCGGGCCCGCCCAGCCAGCACTCCGGATACGCCTGGTACTGCATGGCGTGCGCCATCGCGGCGGTGTCGCCCGCCGCGCGCGCCAGCGCCACCGCCCGGGACGCCAGCGCGCGGGCGCGCGCGTCGTCGGCGGCGAACAGCGCCCCGTAGGCGCCCCAGGTGAGCAGCTGCGGGTCGGTGATCCGGTCCGCCGTGTCGAGCAGCCGGCGCAGCCGCGGCACCGCCTCGGCGAGGCGCCCCTCGAACGAACCGGCCACGCCCAGCAGGAAGTCGGCGGCGAACCCGATCTCCGCGCGGTCGGGCCCGGGGGCGTCGCCGAGCAGCGCCCGCAGCCGCCGTCCCGCCCGCACCGGCAGCGCGGCGTCGCCCGCGTACAGCCCGGCCTCCCCGGCCGCGACCAGGGCCTTGACCGCGAGCGGCCGGTCGTGCCCGGCGAGGTGCCCGGCGGCCGACAGCAGCGCGTCGAAGGCGTCGGGGGCGGCGGCCTGGCGGAGCGCGATGACGCCCTGGAGGTACTGGAGACGGCCGAGCAGGTCCGGGCCGGCCAGGGGCGTCGCGCGGTCCAGGAGCCGCGCGGCGCGCCGCGGGCGGCCCGCCCGCAGGTCGCAGTCGGCGGCGCCCAGCAACCGGCGCGCGCGGCGCTCCCCGTCCCGGCCCAGCCACGCCGAACGCTCCAGCAGCGCGGCGGCCCGCGCCTGCTCGCCCCGCCGGCGGGCCGCGGTGCCCTGGCGTTCCAGCTCGTCGGCGAGCCCGTCGTCGGCGCCGGGCGCCAGCGCCGCCTCGTGCCAGGTCCGCCGCTCGTCGCCGGTCTCGGCGAACGCCCGCGCCAGCGCCTGGTGCGCCCAGTGCCGTTCGGCCAGGTCGGCCGTCTGGTAGATCACCCGGCCGAGGTCGGGGCGCCGGAAGCGCACGGCGGTGGCCGACAGCGTCACCAGCCCGGCGTCGGCGGCGGGCGCCAGCGCCACCGGGTCGAGCCCGGCCCGGCGCGTGACGTGGACCAGCGCGAGCGGTTCCAGCCGGGGTTCGGCCGCCAGCAGCACCAGCAGGCGGCGGCACCCGGCGGGCAGGCGGCGGAACCGGTCCAGGCGCGCGGCGGTGAGCCGGGGACCGAGCGGCAGCGGATCGGGCAGCAGGGCGGGCTGCCCGAGCTGCGCGGGGCTCAGCGTGCGCAGCAGCTCCAGCAGCGCCAGCGGGTTGCCGTCGGCGGCGTGCGCCAGCACCTCGCGCGTGCCCGGCGCCACCGGCGTCGGGCAGCGTTCGGCGATCAGCCGCAGGCAGTCGCCCTCGTCCAGGCCGCGCAGCGGCAGCACCGGCACGCCCGGCATCAGCGCGGCGGGGTCGCCGTCGGTGGCGGCCAGGACCAGCGCCCGTTCCGCGCCGACGCGGCGGGCGACGAACCCGAGGACCCGCCGGGACTCGGCGTCGATCCACCGCAGGTCGTCCAGCAGGACCAGCAGGGGACGCCGGGCGGCGGCCCGCGTCAGCAGCCCGAGCGTCGCGACGGCGACCCGCAGCCGTTCCCGGGGCGGCGGGGTGCGCCGCCCCAGCACCCGTTCCAGGGCCTGGCGGGCCGCCGGGGGCAGGTGGGGGACCCCCTCGGCCAGCGGCCGCACCAGCCGGTGCACCGCCCCGTAGGTCAGATCCTCCTCCGAGGGGACCCCACCGGCGCGGATCACGCGGAAACCCCCGGCCAGCCGCACGGCGTGCTCCAGCAGCTCGCTCTTGCCGATCCCGGGTTCGCCGGTCAGGACCAGCGCGCCGCCCTCCCCGCCGCGTGCCTGCCCGACCAGTTCGGCGAGCCGGCGGCACTCGCCGCTCCGGCCGATGAGCGCGTGTTCCGTGCGGGGCCTCATGGGACCTCCTCGGGCCGAACGTCGCCTGGAATAACGTTCGGGGACTTCCGCGGACACGGACCCGCCGAGGCGGGCGCCCTCCTGTTCCGCCCCGATATCCGGTTGACGTGGCGAGGACGTCCGGGATGCTGGTCGGATGGACGTTGAGGGCTTCGTGCGCGACGGCTACGCGGTGATCCGCCGGGCGTTCGACGCCGACACCGCCGCGGCGTGCCGCGAGGTGATCTGGTCGGCGCTGGAGTCCCACGGGATCGACCGGGCGGACCGCGGCACGTGGCGGAGCCCCAAGGTCGAGGCCGAGTGCCCGCCGGGAGGTCCGTTCGCCGCCGCGGCGGGCGGCGCGGCCCTCCTCGACGCCGTCGACACGCTGATCGGCCCCGGCCGCCGGGAGGCTCCGATCCCCGCGCACGGCGGGATGCCGGTGCGGTTCCCCTCCCCGGACTGGCCGGGCGACACCGGCTGGCACATCGAGGGCAACCGGTGGGGCGGCGAGGACTACTGGACCGACGTGCGTTCCACCGGGCGCGGCCTGACCGCCTTCTTCCTGTTCTCCGACATCGGCCCCGGCGACGCGCCCACGCGGCTCGTCGCCGGCTCCCACCTGTACATCCCCCCGATCCTGGCCGCCGCCGGCCCGGCCGGGATGAGCGGCGGCGCCGCGGCCCGGCGGCTGCGGCCTTCCGTGCTGCACCGGCCGGTCGCCCACGTCACCGGCCGGGCCGGTGACGTGTACCTGCTGCACCCGTTCATGGTCCACACCGCGACCTGGCCGCACACCGGGACGACACCGCGGATGATGTCCCAGCCGGGCGTCGCCGTTCCCGAAGGCTTCGCCCTGGACGGCGGCGACCCCTCACCCGTCGCCCGGGCGATCGTCCGCGGGCTCGGCTCCGCCCCGGCGTGATGACACCTGCCTTCCGCGCGTTCCCTGGTGGGGGACCAGGCGGCGACGATGCGGAGACGCTGGGGAACGACGGCGGCTCCGGCGAAGAAGCCCACGGCCCCCGGATCATGGTGAAGACCGACCACAGGAAGGTCGCGGCCCCGTGGACACGTTCGAGGTCGGCACCCGCCCATAACGCGCTGTCCACCGGCTCCGCGCGACAGTGGCGGATGGTGACGCCGTTGTGCGGGGACGCTAGCTTGCCGGGCATGCGCATGCTGCATCTCGGGCTGCGGGTCACCGACCTGGAACGCTCGCTCGCCTTCTACACCGCGCTCGGATACGCCGTTCTCGGCAGTGTCCCCGAGACGGAGTTCGGCAGTCTGACCATGCTCAAGCTGCCCGACGACCCGTTCGTCAGCCTCGAACTCGTCCACGACCCGGCGCGTCCGGTCAAGGACACCGGCGCCGTCAACCACCTGGTCGTCCAGGTCGACGACCTCGACGCCACGGTCGCCGACCTCGCGGCCGGGGGCGTCACGGCCGAGCCCCCGGCGGACCTGGGACCGGGCATGCGAACGTCGTGGCTGACCGACCCCGACGGCTACCGGATCGAGCTCGTGCAGTGGCCACCCGGTCACCCCGCCGGTATGACAGCGGCCGACTTCGCCTGACCGTCCGTTGTCCCCCCGATGCGGGACCTGGTTCCACCCGGCGGAAGCGGGTGGTGCCGGTGGGGGACTCGAACCGAACGCACATGCCCGCTCATGATCGGGCACACGTCGGCCGCCGGGCGATGCTCATCCCGGTGCGCGGTCTGCCGGCGAACGAGTTCGGTGACGGGAGCCTCCCCAGCGGTGGCGGGCGCGTCGGACGGAGCTTTGAGGACGAGGGCGGTGTGCTCGGCCGACCGCTTGGCGGTCTTGGAACTCCTGGCCCGGTGTGCGTCGGAGGCGGTGCCGGCAGATGATGGCGGCGGCCAGGGCCGGGAACGCCTCGCGGACGTCACCCTGGTCGGCCCACCCGGTCCGCGAGGCCGCGAGCGGGATGCCGTCGCCATCCCGGATCGCATGGCGCCTGGAGCGAGCCCAGGCACGCCCCGCCCGGGCTCGGACCGGTCGTGGGCCGCCTTGATCGCCCGCGCGTGCGAATGGTCGATCACCATCCACGCCCTGCGGTACGGCCGGTGACGTCCCGTTCGGCCCCTACACCAGGCCGCCGTCGGCGACGAGGTTCTGGCCGGTCAGCCACGCGGCGTCCGGGCTGAGCAGCAGCATGACGACGGCGGCGATGTCAGCGGGCGTGCCCACCCGGCCGAGGGCCGTCATCCGCGCCACTCCGGCCACCGCCTCCGGCGGGGCGCCGGCGCGCAGCATGTCGGTGTCGGTGGGGCCGGGTGACACCGCGTTGACCGTGATCCCGCGCCGCCCCAGTTCCCGGGAGGCGACCCGGGTGAGCTGCTCGATCGCCGCCTTGCTGGCGGCGTACACCGACTCGCCCGCGCTGGGCCAGGCGGTGCCGGTGGAGGAGACGCTCACGATCCGGCCGCCCTCGGTCATCCTGCGCGCCGCCTCCTGCACGGTGAAGAACGCACCACGCACGTTGACCGCCATCACCCGCTCGTACGCCTGGAGGGTCAACCGGTCGATCGGCGTATGGTCGATGACACCCGCGTTGTTCACCAGTGCCGACAGCGGACCCGCGGCCCTGTCGGCGAACACCTCGTCCGCCGTGGCCAGCAGCCGCTTCACCTGGTCCAGATCGGCCGCGTCCGCGCGCACGGCGACGGCCCGCCCGCCGCACCCCCGTTCCACCTGCCGGGCCGCCCGCTCGTCGGCGACGTAGCTGAACACCACCGTGGCGCCGCCGTCGGCCAGCCGCTCGACCACGGCCCGCCCGATCCCGCGCGATCCGCCCGTCACCACTGCCGCATGCATGGATGATCTCCCTTTCGGTTCGAGGAGGCCCCACCATGGCAGCCCTTGCGGAAGCAGGACTTCCGCGAGGTGCGAAATGCTGGACGGCGTGGTCACCAAAGATCCTGCGGCGCGGCTGCTGCGGCTGCTGTCGCTGCTGCAGTCCCGCACCGACTGGCCGGGGCCGGAACTGGCGGACCGGCTCGGCGTCAGCACCAGGACCATCCGCTCCGACATCGAACGGCTCCGCGACCTGGGCTATCCGGTCTCGGCCACCTCCGGCACAGCGGGCGGCTACCGGCTGGGAGCCGGTGCCCGGCTGCCGCCGCTGCTGCTGGACGACGAGGAGGCCGTCGCGGTGGCGATCGGCCTGCGCACTGCGGCGGCCCAGACGGTGGGGGGTATCGAGGAGACATCGCTGCGTGCGCTGGCCAAGCTCGACCAGGTGCTGCCGGCCCGGCTGCGCTCCCGGGTGGCCGCGCTGGCGGCCTCCACGGTGCCTCTGCCCGGGAACGGCCCGGCCGTGGACGCCGACGTGCTGGCCACCCTGGCCGCCGCCTGCCGGGACCGGCGGCGGATACGGTTCGACTATCGCGACCACGGCGGGAACGCCACCCTGCGCGACACCGAGCCGCACCGGCTGGTGGCGACCGGGAGACGCTGGTACCTGGTGGCCTGGGACGTCGACCGCGAGGACTGGCGGACGTTCCGCATCGACCGGCTCGCGCCGCGCACGCCCCCGGGGCCGCCCTTTCCCGGCCGCCGACTGCCGCCGGACGAGGCGATCGATGTCGTGACCAAGGGTGTGGCCTCGACGCTGGGTCCCTGCCGCACGGTCGCGACCGTGCACGCCCCGGCCGCGGTCGTCAGCGACCGGATACCGCCGGTGGCCAGGGTCGAGCACCTCGACGACGAGCGGTGCCTGCTGCACATCGGCGCGGCCACGCCACTGACCCTGGCGGTCTACCTCGCCGCGCTCGGCCTGCCTTTCACCGTGGAGGGGCCGGCCGCGCTGTTGGAGGCGTTGCGGCAGGTGTCGCGGCACTGCGCGGGCGCGGTATGAGCGGGGACGTGTGGCTTCGTGGTCGAGACCGGCGGCGGTGCCGGGCGCCGTGGCCGCGTCCCGGGGCGGTCACGACGCTCAACCGCGCGGCGGATGCGGGCGGTGGTGTTCGAGGCCGTCCGGGACCCGGCCGGTCGCATCGGTCGCGACCGTCGGCGACCGGCGCGTTCAGCGGTGGGCCAGGACGTTGACCACCCGGCCGTCGGGATCGCGGACGAAGAACCGGCGCACTCCCCACTCCTCGTCCCGCAAGGGGTGCACGATCTCCGCGCCGCTCCGGCGCATGACCGCGTAGGCGGCGTCCACATCGTCCACCTCGACGCTCATGTCGGGGGTGACCGGGGCGGTCCTGTCGCCGGTCATCAAGCTGACCTGCGCCGTCGGGGCGGACGGGGAGGCGAGCGTCACGATCCAGCCGAGGTCCATGACCTCCTCCAACCCCAGCAGCCCGTAGAACTCCCGGCTCTCCCGCACGGCCTCTGACCGGACGTTGGGAACGACACGGCGAACGGCCATCGAGAACTCCCATCGGGAAAACGGCGCGGCGGGCCCGCTCCGTGCAGGCCATCGTCGCCCCGGGTCACGTTCGCGTCTTGGACGGATGGGAACTCCGCGGGCCACGGCGGCGCTGACCGGGGATTGGCGCGGCGGTGGTGGAGGGTTGGCCTGGACGCGGGCAGGGGTGGGGCGTGGAGTTCGTGCGGGTGTCGAGGTGGACGGAGGCGCTGGAGGCCAGGGCCGCCTGCCCGCGCGCGGTTCCGGTGTCCGGCGGCACCGACGTGATGGTGGAGCTCAACGCCGGGCGGCTGCGCCCGGCGATGTTGCTGGACCTGGGACCGGTGGCCGAGCTGACCGGGTGGGAGCCGGTGGACGGGTGGCTGCGGGTGGGGGCGGGGGTCACCTACACCCGGTTGATCGAGGAGCTGGGAGCCCGGCTGCCGGGGCTGGCCCAGGCCGCGCGCACCGTCGGCTCCCGGCAGATCCGCAACCGCGGCACCCTGGGCGGCAACCTGGGGACCGCCGCGACCAAGGGCGTGTGCCACCCGGTGCTGCTGGCCTGCGATGCCCGCATCGAGCTGGCCGGGGCCACCGGCGGCACGCGCCTGGTCGAGGCGGACGGCTTCTACCGGGGTGAGCGCCGCACCGCGCTGGCCGACACCGAACTGATCCGTGCGGTGTGGCTGCGCCCGGCGTGCGGGCCGCAGTACTTCGCCAAGGTCGGTGTCCGCAACGCGATGACCACCGCGATCTGCTCGCTGGCCCTGACGGTGGACCACGACCGGCGCCGGGTGGGGGTCGGTATCGGCGCCGCCGGGCCGGTCCCGTCGCGCGCCCGGGCGGCCGAGGAGTTCGCCGCCGCCCACATCGACTGGGGGTGCGGCCCCGACCGTCCCCGGCCCCTGGCGGCGGACGTCGTGCGGCACTTCGCCGATCTGGTGGCCCGGGCCGCCGACCCGGCCGACGACCCCGGCGCCGCCTACCGCCGCCACGCCCTGGCCGTGATCGCCCGCCGCACCCTCACCTGGGCCACCACCCCGTCCGCGCCCCGTCCGGCCGACCACCTGTGGCGACATGGAGGTGAACCATGACCGGCGACGGCGTCACCGCGCAGCGCATGGCCGACGACCAGGCCGACCGGGACGCCCGCGTCCACGCCGACAGCGAGTTCTACGACCTGGACCGGCGACCGGCCCACACCCGGTTCCATCCTCGGGAGTGGCAGGACCTGGAGCCGCTGGGCGGGCGCGCGGTCCTGCACCTGCAATGCCACAACGGCGCCGAGACCCTCGCGTTCGCCCAGCGGGGCGCCCACGTCACCGGCCGGACTTCTCCGCCGCCGGCCTGCGCGAGGCCCGCCGCAACGCCGACGGCCACGGAGCCGACATCGAGTGGGTGTGCGCCGATGTCCACGACGCCCTGGACGCCCTGGCCGGGCGCGCCTTCGACGTGGTGTACACCGGACGCGGGGCCCTGATCTGGCTCCCCGACACGCGCCGCTGGGACGAGATGGTCCGTGCGGTGCCCGGCTGGTGGCGCCTGCCCGACCACCACCTGAAACTCGCGTTGGTGTACGGCGTGGGGGCGAGGCGACCCGCCCGGTAGACATCCTTGGCCTCTGCCCGCCCCGGCGGTCGAGCCGGGGCCACCTCCCGGAAGCCGCCGAGGTGCTCGACGGCGGGAGCCGTCCGGGCCTACGCACGTTGTGTCGTGAGCGGTGCCGCCGGTGGTTTCCGGCGGCACCTCGTCGCTGGTGGCCGCGCCCGCGTGACCACGGCGGGTCACGGTGGCGCACTCCGAGGGCTGTTAGCTCCAGCCCTCGGCGCGCAGCTTGGTGATGTCGGTGAGCTTGCCGGCGTTGCCGGGGTCCTTGGTGGAGAAGATCTGGACGTCGACGTCGCGGGTGTGGCCCTTGAGCAGGATCTCGCCGGTCTTGTTGCTGAGGGTGACCTGCCGCCCGTTCTCGGTGTGGTTCGCGGCGGTCTGCTCCACGAACGCCCCGTCGGGCATCTCGAACATGATCTTCCAGTTCTTGATGTCGAACTCCTCGGGCTGGAGGGTGAATCTCCAGGTGGTGATGGCGCCGTTGACCTCCTTGTTGTATCGGTTGGACCAGCCCGCGGACCAGGTCTTCACGCGCTGGTAGGACACCGCGATCATCTTCTGCGACGGGTCGGGGACGTGGTCGCGCTTGCCGATCACGTAGCTGACCGCGACCGGCGTGCCGCTGGACAGGTCGACCGGGTACCGGCCGCCGGTCGGGATCTCCTTGCCGCCGATGAGCAGCCTGGAGTCGATCGGTGAGCGGTACTGGCCGGTGAAGTCGTAGATCTGCGCGGCATTTCCGTACCGCTCGAAGTGCAGGTGCGCCGCCTGGTTCTCCTGCCAGGGCCCCGACTGCAGCGGCCGGTGGTCGACCAACAGGTGGAGCCCGTCGTTGAAGTGGACCTCCAGTTGCAGGTGCTTGCCGCGCAGCAGCGCGCCCTTGGCGCGGTCCAGGCCGGGCGAGTTGCCCGCCACGAACGTGTAGTCGGTGTTCTCGGCGCCGTTGTAGTACGGCTTGCCGTGGGGACGCAGTTGCAGGTCGTGCTCGGTATGGTTCTCCACCGTCAGGATCGCGGTGGCCACGCCGGTGCCCGCTGCGGGCGCCGTCTGGGTGGTTGGGGTCATGTCTTTCCGCCCTTTCATGGTGAGGGGGGGGTTGACCGACCCTGTTCAGCACTCAACGTAACTGATTGACTACTTGGAGTCAATGGCGTCAATTATCGCCGTTGTGGCATCCGAGCGGGACGCCGCGACGGCCACGGCACCGGCGAAGTGCAGCACCGTGCCGATCGCGGCCGCCACCCCGAGCGGCCGGTAGGCGATCCCGGCCAGCGACCCCAGCGCCCCCGCGAACTTCGCCGCAGCCGGCAGCGGGAGCCAGCACAACGGAACCCCCCAGCTCGGTCAGGGTCGTGGTGACGCCCTTCTCCCTGGCCGGCAGGAGGCCGCCGGAAACGGTCAGCAACGTTCCGGCCGGCACTGCGACGACGACGTAAGCGATGAACATGGTGTTCCTCCGGTCCACTGCGCGGCCGTCGGCCGCGACGGTGTCCACAGGGCTGACCGGAACCGGGTGGAGGGAGACCGCAAGCGAGACCGGCCCCGACAGGACCATGATCTGCGGAGGCCGTCGGCGCCCACACAGGCCGCACGCCCCCGGGAGGCCGTCTTCGACCTTCCCCGGCGGTCACCGGGAGGATCGAAGACGACCTGTGAGGCGTCGCCTCGGTCAGAACGTGGTCACTCCCGGGGCGATCGGGGCGATGGCCACCACGAGGAGGACGACGGGGAGGGGCGCTTCCTTGACGTCGCGGGCGCGCAGGTGCGTCGGCACCGCGCCGGTCGAGTAGAGCGCGACGCCGATCCCCGCCGCCGTCCCGAAGGGGCGGAAGGCGATACCGGCGAGCAGGCCGACCGCCCCGGCGATCTCCAGCGCGGCGAGCCGGGGAACCAGCCGTCCGGGACGCCGATCGCGGTCATGCCCGCGACGGCCCTCTCATCCCGGACGAGCTTGGCGCGTCCGGAGCCGACCAGCACCAGCGACAGCAGGACGGCGACGGCGACGAACACGGGGGTCCCCGCTCAGACGGTGACGGCGAGCTTGCCGAGGGTCCCGTCGGTGAAGTCGGTGATCGCCTGTGCGACCTCGGGCAGCGCGTAGCCGCGGGCGATCGGGACGCGCAGGCGGCCCGCGACCACGTCGGCGGCGAGCCGGGCGAGGGCCTCGGGGGCCGGGTCGGACATGATGGTGGTGGCCTTGACGCCGCGCGCGCCGGCGTCCCGCGGCGCGAAGTGCACGGTGGACGTGAACCGCCCGCCATCGGCGACCAGCCCGGACACGGTCGGGCCGTCACCGGCGAGATGCACGGCCGCGTGGACACCGCCGGGCGCGATCTCCCGGACCCGTGCGGCCAGGCCGGTGCGGTCGACCGTGTGGGCCGCGCCGAGGGCGGTGACGAACGCGGCCTCGGCCCCGGGTTCGGCGGTCGCGATGACGCGGGCCCCGCGGGCCGCCGCGAGCTGCACCGCGAACGCGCCGACACCGCCGGTCGCGCCCGAGATCAGGACGGTCTCGCCCGGGGCGGGGGAGACCGCGTCCACCGCGTTGAGCGCGGCCGTGCCCGCCAGGCCCAGCGCGCCCGCGCGGGTCGCGTCGAGACCCTCGGGGATCCGGGCGACGCCGTAGGCCGCGTTCACCGCGACGTATTCGGCGAAGGCGCCCTGGCCCAGCGTCGGGCGCATCACGACGCCGAACACCGCCTCACCGACGGCCAGGTCGCTCACGCCCTCGCCCACGGCGGCCACCGTTCCGGCGAAGTCCTTGCCGACGACCACCGGGAACTCGTACTCGTACACCCCCTTGAGGAACCCGCCCATCGCCCCGAGGTCGAAGCCGTTGAGCGAGGAGGCGCCGACCCGCACCAGCACCTCGCCGGCTCCCGGCTCGGGAACGGGCAGGTCGGACAGGGCCGGGGCCTTACCGAAGTCGTGGAACGCCACTGCGCGCATGTCTTCTCTCATTCCTTCTCGTCAGGGGAAACGGACGCCTGCCGCCAGGAGGCGCGGAGGACCGCGACGGCGACGGCGAGCTCGGCCTCGTCGCGCGGCGCGTAGAGCATCACGATCGTGTCGGGCCACTGCGGCCGGAGGCTGATCGGATGCCGCTCGGCCCACCCGCCGCCGGTGAGCGCCGCCACCAGCGGCGGCGGCACCGTGAGGTGCAGGAACCCGGCACGATGGATGTGGCCGAACTCGTCGGGGCTCGGATGCAGGAACGCCTCCCACGGGCCGGCCGGCCGGTGCAGCCGCAGGGCCAGCGAGGACGGCTCCGACACCTGGCTCGGCCCGGTGAACACCCCCGGCAGCGACTCGGCCTCGCGGACCAGCGCGGCCCTGATCTCCGGCGGGGAGAACTGGTCGAGCTGGTCGTGCGGGATCTCGCGGCCGGTGGTCGTCGGGCGGGGCCCGGACCGGCGCGGCGGCGCGCCGAGATTCAGGATCATCGGTACCGCACTTTCTGTGCGTTGGTTACGTGTTGTGCGCACCGAGAGTCTGATCGACAATGCCGTCATGACGGAAGAAGGCACTTTGGCCTACGGAACGAACATCGATGTTCGTTCCGCGGCCGGTCCGGTGGGCGCGGCGACCCCGACCTGCCAGTTGCGCGACGTCCTGGACCGGGTGGGGGACAAGTGGAGCGTGCTGGTCATGGCGCTGCTCGGCGACGGCCCGCGACGCTACTCCGAGCTGCAGCGCGGCATCGAGGGGATCTCCCAGCGCATGCTCACGCTGACGTTGCGCAGCCTGGAACGCGACGGCCTGGTGGTGCGCACCGTCACCCCGAGCTCGCCGCCGCGCGTGGACTACTCCCTGACACCGGTCGGCCGGACGCTGTCCACCGAGGTCGGCTCGCTGATCCGCTGGGCGGAGGCCCACCGCGACTACGTGGCGCAGTCACGCCTGCGATACGACGAGCAGTGACAGCCACCGCATCCGGGGGCTTGGTCGCGTTCTCTCCCTCGGACCACACCGGAGGTGGCAGGCGGGGAACTCGGCGCGTCAACGTCGGTGTCACAAACCTCGTGTCGACAAACGCGGAGTGGTCACGCGCTACGGCCGTTCGACCGGCGCTGACGCTTTTCGCTCACCACTCGGTCGGGAGGCCGGAGGCTCCGTGGGTGGGCGCGGTGGTCATGTCCAATACGGCATGGCCTGCTCGGCTGCGCGGCGGATGGCGCTTCCGTCGACGGTGGCGGTGGCGGTGTCGATGCCCAATGCCCGCCAGTCGATGACGAACTCGAAGGGGACGGGCGGGGGAAGCGGCCACAGCCAGAGTCGCCGCTCGCCCTCGTAAAGCCGTTCGCTGCTGCTGGAGGTGGCGTCGGTCTCGGTGAGCAGGGGAGGTTCGGGCCGGTCGGCGGCAGGCCCCCGGCCGTGTGGAACGGTGCCGGCGGTCGTGGCCCCGGTGCCGTCGGGGAAGCGGACGCCGAACCTCAGGTCGCCGTCGTCCGGCGTGCGGGCGGGATCCCCGTCGACCTGGCGGGCCAGGAGATCCTTCCACTCCCGCTCTTCCATCGAGCCTCGCCGGGCGGCCAGGTGCAGGACGAGGGCGCACCCCTCGCGGAAGGCGATCACATGCCGCAACGCGACGACGGCACGGTCGGTCCTGGTGACGAACTGCTGGACCGGTACCGGATGACCCAGGGTCTCGGGGGGCGGTCGATGCCGGGTGGCGACGTCCATGCGCCCCACTTTAATCACCAATAAAAGCCGACAGAGGCCCCTATTACGGCCAAATCACGAGCTGCTTGGGATGATCACCCTATCAGAGCCGTATGTCCCACGGCAGGGCTGTTTGGTCCGGTTAAAACCAGGCCCTATAACCGTTTTGGCCGACCCAAATGACCAAAAATGATCATACCTGACCCTGCTTCCGCTCCCTAGCGTTCAAGTCGTCAGGTGATCAAGGCGGCGCGTCGGGCCCGGGCGTTCGTCCGGATCACTACTGTCATCGGGGAAGGAACACACGTACATGCTCGCGAACCGGAATCTGGCCAGAACCGTCCTGGTGCCCGCCCTCGTGCTGGGGGCGGTCTGCAGCTCCTCGGCGGCCTTCGCCTCCACGGGCGGCCATGCGGCGCCCGTCGCCAAGGACGGCAACGCGGCGCCCGTCGTCAAGCGCGAGATGAAGCGGGGCATGACCCTCGTCCGCTTCGACGCGGCCGTCGCCAAGGCCAACGGATACAAGATCGTCACCTACGCCAACGGTGACCAGCAGTCGGTCCCGATCGCCCGTAACTCCAAGAAGCCCAAGAGCCCGATCCTGCGCCACGGCAAGGGCGTGAAGGCCGCGAACTCCGACTACGACAAGGTCGTGGGCAACTGCGGCACCGCCTGGATCGCGGTCAGGCAGACCGCGCGGAACAAGGTCCAGGTCGGCACCGGCTTCACGGTCTCGTCCCCGGCCATCAGCTACGGCTGGAAGATCAAGCTGAGCGACAGGAACGGCACCTCCGCCCAGTCGGCCGGCGGCGCGCTCGCCGCCCGGACCCAATGGGCCCGCACCTGGAGCAATCTGAACCAGTACGGCTGGACCTTCGACCACGTGGAGAAGGGCGCCGCGCACCTGGCGAACGGCGGCGTCTGCTTCGCCGGCCGGCCGGGCGTCTCGATCAGAGGCCTCGGCTGATGACGCGGCCGTAAGTGAGCATCCCGCGCCCGGCTCGTGAAGCGAGCCGGGCGCGGCCCCAGAGCTTGCCGTTCAACCTACGGAGCGGATCGCCCCTCCTCGCTTGAGGCCAACGGGCCGGAACGATCTCCCGCGCGATGAAGCACTAGAAACGCTTGATGGCGTTGGTGACCTGGCGAAACTCGTGCCGTTCCATGAGGAGGACGGGACCGTCCGGGCTCTTGCTGTCACGAACGGCAACGACACCCGGCACGTTCGCCAGCTCGACGCAGTTGCCGCCCTGCCCGGCGCTGCGTGAAGACTTGCGCCAGCCGAGAGTGCGTAGCTCCATGGCTGAGGCTCCTCGCTGGATCGTGTCGGGTTAGTAGCCCTTGATGGTGGCGGTGATCCGACGGAACTCATGGCGCTCTATGAGAAGCACGGGGCCGTCCGGGCTCTTACTGTCGCGAATGGCCACGACGCCCGGCACGTTCGCGAGCTCGATGCAGTCGCCTTGGTTGTCGCCACTGTGTGACGACTTCCGCCACTGGACAGCGCTCAGGTCCATGCTTGAATCGCCTCTCTGATCGCATCACGCGACATGCTCACGGGCAGCGCCTTTCCTCTTATCTTTATCAGTTTGTCCGCTATGGCGGCAAGGTCCTCCGGAGCATCGGTCGTAATTCCTCTGATCATCGTGTCGATGTAGGCCACCTGGCTTCTATCCTCGAGAAATGCCACCACACAGGCTCCGTCGACCCCAGCGGGCAGGCCATCGTTCATCACGATTTGGATCGTGACGTTGGGGCGCTCGCTCATCTCCAGTAGATACTCAAGCTGTTTGGACATGGCTTCCTTTGAGTTTACGAGATAGTAGAGAACCTCTTTCTTGATGAGTGCGACGAGTTTTGTGGGATTCTCGGCGCGTGTGATGATTTTCTGTCTTTCGATGCGGGCTGCGGCTGACTCGTCATCGGTGAAGAAGGTGCGAGCGTAATCTTCGTGCTGGAGCAGTCCAGGGATGACATTCGGTTGCCATGCCGTCAACTCCACGGCGTCCTTCTCGATTTCTGGCCAGTCGAACCACAGGGGAACGGGATGTCCCTCCCTGTTGAGGTCCTCCCAGAGCTCGATGAGTGCCCCGTTGGTTTCCAGGTAGGCGTCGGCCTGTCTGACGAAGTCGGCGTTGCAGCGCCGGAAGCCGTTCTCGACCTTGGAGACGAACGAGCCGTGCGTGTTGGTGAGCTCGGCGAGCGTCGTCTGTTTGATCTTCTTGGCCTCTCGGGCTCGGCGTAGCTGCGCACCGAACGCTTTGAGCGCAGGGGAGTTCTGGGGGAAGTGACGGCGGGGGGCCATGAAGATCTCCTTGTTGTCAGGCTTTCCGCTTTTTCTTGATCGTTGGACATCTGTAGACAACTTGTCCCGTCAAGTGGCGTTAAGGCCGATCCTAGCGAAGTGTGATGTGCGACACAGTGGAATCGGTGACAGGGGTCGACATGGCGCGAGAAATGATCGAAAAGCCGCCCGTCGCGACGACGGATCCGTCGATGTTGGTGGTCGCTTCGGTGGCGGAGTCGATCAAGAGTGCGCGGGATTTCGCTCGGGGTTGGCTGCGCGCCAAGGGATATGCGGACGAAATGGTCGCGGTCGCCGCTCTCGTCGTCACCGAGCTCGTCACCAACGCCTACAAACACGGCAGTGAGCCCGGTGACGTCATCTCCCTGCGGCTCTACCTGTCGGAGGACGGGCCTGTCGTCGAGGTTCGGGACGGGAGTGACGCCGAGCCGCGGGTGAAGCCGCTGACGCTCGACGCGTTCGCCGGGCGCGGGCTTGCGATCGTCTCCGAACTCACCGCCGCGTGGGGGTTCCGGCGGCTCTCGTCCGGGGGCAAGGCCGTGTACGCCGTTCTGAACGGCGGCGCGCCGTGACGCCCCGGGGCGTTCTGCTGGTGATCCTTCGGGATCTGTTCCCCGCCTGGGAGATCTGGGTGTGCGACCGGGGCGTGTGGCGGGCGGCCGGGTTCACGCTGGTCAGCTCCTCCACGGTCGAGGGGCTGGTCGGGCATCTGGCGGGGGCGGACCCGGCGGCGTTCGAGCGGGCCGCGCGCCGGATAACCGGTTCGCTATAGCGGACGCGAGCAAAGGTATTGGCGGTTATGCCCTGCCGAACGTGATGATCTCGCCTACCTGAAAAGCGGGGGACGACGAAGGGAATTCCGTATGAGGAAAATCCGCCTGGCGGCGGCCGGTTCGCTGGCCGTGGTCGTCGCGCCGCTCGCGGTGAACGGGTCCACCGCGGCCCAGGCCGCGCCCCCCGACCCCTACGTCCCCGTCGTCTGCGGTGACCGGCGGCCCTCGGAGCCGGATCCGGGCAGCTTCGGGATGCAGTTCGACGGCACCTTCCGGCACCCCGCGCTCACCCCGCCGGGCGAGGAACGGCACTCGTTCCCCGGCGGGGCGCAGGACCTGTTCCCGAAGACCAAGGGTTATGACCCGAAGTCCCACACCTCCGGCCCGGTGAAAGTCGAGGCCGCTTACCGTGGGCCGGAATTCACGCCCGACTACTTCCACTCCTGGCAGAACGTCGTCGACTTCAAGGGGCGGCGTTATCTGTTCCAGTACGACCGGAGCGAGGGCCGCGTCTACGACGTCACCGACGTCCGCAAGGTGAAGGTCGTCGAGAAGCTGACCCGCAACGACGTCGACGGCGACGAGAGCAAGGGCAACGCGTCCTGGGCCCCGCACGACATGTGGGGCGCGTCCACGATCCAGTGGAACAAGAGGCTCAACGCCTACGTCATGGTCCAGAGCTTCGAGGCGCGGCGGCAGGTCTCCGAGCTGGGCGACGGCGTGGACAGGAGCAAGTTCAACAATCCCGCCGGGGTCGCCGCGCTCCGCAAGAAGATCGCGCTGAAGGGCTTCAAGGTCTACCGGCTGGACGGGCCGCGCAAGAAGGACTGGAAGCTGCTGGCCACGGTCACCACCGACGCGGCCGCGGCCGACCCGCTCAAGCCCGACATGACCAGGCCCCAGCAGGGGTCGGGGTCGCTGGACGTGCCGTACTACACCGGCGACAAGTACATGTTCATCGCGACCGCGCCCCGCGACTCGTGGGGCAACACCGAGGTCCCCACGTACCTGTACTCGCCCGGCTACCAGTCCTGGGACATGTCCGACCCCGCGCACCCGCGCAAGCTCGGCGAGTGGCACCTGCCCGGCCAGGTCGAGGGCGAGGAGGCCGCCTACCGGAAGAACCCCCGGTGCGGCAACCGGACCTCCTGGAACGGCGCGCGCATGCCGCTGTTCATCCCCAGGCCCGTCGAGCGGGGCGGCCGGTACGCGTTCGCCGCGCAGGGCGGGTTCGGGTTCACCGTGCTGGACATCTCCGACCCGGCCCGCATGCGGACCGTGGGCCACCTGGACCTGCCGCCGTCGGTCGGCGGCACCGAGGCCGACAACGTCGACGTCTCCCAGTACGCGAAGACCGGCATGGTGTACGTCAGCGGCTACCCCCTCGGCGAGGACTGCCACGAGCCGTACAAGGAGATCTTCCAGATCGACGTCCGCGACCCGGCCCGGCCGCGCATCGTCGGCGCGCTGCCCCGCCCGGTGCCGCCCAAGGGGGCCGGGTTCACCGACTACTGCCAGCGCGGCGGCTCGTTCGGTCCCAAGCGCTCCGGCTACTACACCTCGCCCGGCAACCCGCCGAACGGCCTGCTCGCCTACGGCTTCTACAACGCCGGGGTGCAGTTCTTCGACGTGCGGGACGTCCGCTGGCCCCGGATCGCCGGCCAGTTCGTCCCGCAGGGCTACAGCCCGCGCGTCCCGGACTGGGCGCTGGGCAACCAGACCCACGGCACCTACGTCGAGTGGGACCGGAAGATCGTCTGGGTGTTCACCAACGACGGCGTCTACGCCGTCTCCTCCCGGAAGCTGATCGGCGAGCCCAACCTGGGCAGGCCGCGGACCCCGTTCCGCAACTCCTGGCTGTGACTTGCGCCACCTGTCCCATGGATCCGTGCCAACCGCGGATCCATGGGGTAGGCTCAACCTCGTTGCAGTCTTAGCAGTTCCTCGTAGTTTCGCTCGACGAAGCGCCCGCGGAAGTTCTGGACGGCGGGCGTTTTCGCTTTCTCCCGGTGAAACGGGTGGATCGCAGAAGGGTCCGCACGCAGCCCCGGCCACCGAGGTGGCGGCCGGTGAGGCTTCATCGCAAGGAGAAAGATCATGGCTGAAGGTACCGTGAAGTGGTTCAACGGCGAAAAGGGCTTCGGCTTCATCGCGCCCGACGGTGGCGGCCCGGACGTGTTCGTCCACTACTCGGCCATCGCCACCCAGGGCTACCGTAGCCTCGACGAGAACCAGCGCGTGTCGTTCGACATCACCCAGGGCCAGAAGGGCCCGCAGGCTGAGAACGTCATGCCGCTCTAATTCCTGAGCTTCGAACGGCGCCCGGGGGCATCCGCCCCCGGGCGCCGTTCGCCTTTCCCGGGCGGTCAGGCGGCGGTGGTGACCTTCCACAGGTGGCCGTCCGGGTCGCTGAAGCAGCCGGAGTACCCGCCCCAGTCGGCGGCGGCCGCCGCCGCGACCACGGTGCCGCCGGCGGCCTCCGCGGCCCGCATGACCCCGTCGACCTCGTCCCTGGATTCGGTGATGAAGTGGTACGACACGCCGCGGAACCCCGTCCCCTCCGCCGGGACGCCGGCGTCCTGAGCCACGGCCTCCCACTCGTAGAGCGCGAGCATCGAGGACCCGTCGCCCAGGCGGCACCGGACGAAGCCGGGGAAGTCCTGGTCGACCTCGCAGCCCATGCCCTCGACATAGAACCTCCTGGCGCGATCCACATCCCGCACGCCGAGCATGATGACGCTCACCTGCAATGGCACGGTCGCCTCCCTGTCGTCGTCCTCCCGTCACGCTAGGACGGCCGGGGGGCCGGTGCTTCTCGATTCCTGACCGCTCCGGAGCGAGCCCTCAGACCCCGACGCGGCGGCGGGGCCGCAGCATCCGGCGGGCCGGGCGCACCACCCGCAGCAGCTCGCCGCCGATGTAGACGCCCGCGCCGATCGCCAGCGCCGTGGCCAGGGACTCGAGCAGGATCAGCCCGCCCCGGCCCGCGTTGCCGCCGGTGAGCTGGATCATCCCGCGGTACATCAGCGTCCCGGGCATCAGCGGCGCCACGCACGGCGTCACCAGGATCAGCGCCGGGACGCGGCGCAGCCGGGCGGCGGTCGCCCCGAGCGCGCCGACCAGCGTGGCGGCCAGGAACGTGGCCGGCGCCGACGGCAGGTCCAGGGCGCGCAGCTCCACGTAGGCGCCCCAGCTCAGCATCCCGCCCAGCGCGACCGGCGGCAGCCAGCGCCGTGGCACCAGGTGGTACACCGCGAACGCCGCCGCGATGGCCGCCGCGCCCAGCGTCTGCGGCGCGGCCACCGACGACGGCGCCGACGGCAGGTTCTGGAGCGAGATCGGAACGCCCTGCCGGGCCGCCACATAGGTCACCGCACCGATCCCGCTGAGGATCGCGGTGATCAGGAACAGCACCTCCACCAGCCGGGTGGTGCCGGTGACCAGGTCCCCGGCGATGCCGTCCTGCATCGCCACCACCAGCGCGCGGCCGGGGATCAGCGCGATCACCACGCCGACGATCACCGTGCCCGACCGCACCGGGGCGTCCACCGCCAGCAGCAGCACCGTGACCAGCGTGCCGATCGCCGCGGCCACCGCCATCTGGAAGAAGTCGGCGATGCCGCGCCGCCCCAGCCAGGCGCCGGTCCGGTCGCCCACCAGCGTCGCCAGGAACGCCGCGCACGCCGCGACGAACCCGCCGCCGACCAGCACCGCCCCGGCCGCTCCCAGCAGCGACAGCGCGCCCGCCTGCGCCCACCCCGGATAGGCGGGCCGCCGCCCGATGATGTCGCCCAGCCCGTACTTGGCCTGCTGGAGGCTGAGCCCCCCGGCGGCGGCGTCGCGTACCAGGTCGTGGATGGCGGCCAGGCGCGTGTAGTTGGGCTGGCGGCGGCGGACGCGGCGTTCGGCGGTGACCGGGGGGCGGCCGCCGCGCGGCAGGTAGGACAGGCCGACGGCGGCGAGGGTCACGTTGGTCTCGGGGTGCGGCAGCCCGTAGGCGCGGCCCAGCCGGGCCATCGCCAGGTCGGCGGCCTCGGCGGTGTCGCCGCCCGCCAGCATCAGCTCGCCGACCCGCAGCGCCAGGTCCATCGTGGCGTAGGCGTCCTCGCCGACGCCGGGCTCGGTCCCGGGGCCTCCCGGGCCGGTGCCCGCGTCGCTCGTGTCCCCCGACTCGGCCGTCACGCCGGTGGAGCCTAACCAGCGCGGCGGCGCGGATCAGCGGGGATCGGTGGCCATGGGGGAGTCTTTGCCCGCCGGGTCCCTGTCCGGCGCGGGCAGGCGTTCCCCCGAGCGGAGCCGGTCCAGCCCGAGCCAGATGAACTCGACCGCCATCTGCTCGGCGCGCTCGCGCGCGGTGTCGGGGTGCTCCAGCCACCACGACACCATCGACAGCATCGACCCGTACATCAGCGGGACCAGCAGCCGGGCGCGGCGCTCGTTGGCGGCCAGCTCGGCGGGGGACAGGGTCGGGTCCGAGCGGCGGCGGCGCAGCAGCAGGTCGGCGAACGCCTCCCCGAGCCGGTCGCGCAGGTCCCGCAGCTCCAGCCCCACCTCGGGCTTGTCGAGGTGCGTGATCACCAGGTTGTAGGCGTCCGGCTCGTCGGTGGCGTAGTCGAACAGCACCCGCACCATCGCGCGGATGCCGTCCATCGAGGACTGCTCGGCCAGCACCGCCGCGTTCAGCCGGGCCGTCAGATCCGCCACGATCGCCTCGGTGACCTGCGCGAACAGCGCCTCCTTGGAGTCGAAGTGCTGGTACAGCAGGGCCTTGGAGACCTGCGCGGCGGCGGCCACGTGCTCCATCTGGGTCAGGTGATAGCCGCGCCGCCCGAACTCGCCGAGCGCGACCCTCAGCAGCTGCTCGCGGCGGCGGGCGTGCGGCATGCGCCGCCGCACGCCCGGAGCCGCGTCCCCCGTTGCGTTAGCCATCAACCGGTGAACTTACCCAGTTCCGCGCGCGCGACGGACCGCACGTGCACCTCGTCGGGGCCGTCGGCCAGGCGCAGGGTGCGCAGGCCCGCCCACATCGCGGCCAGCGGCGTGTCCTCCGACACCCCCATGCCGCCGTGGACCTGGATCGCGCGGTCCACGACCTGGAGGGCGGCGCGCGGCACCACCACCTTGATCGCGGCGACCTCGGAGCGGGCGGCCTTCACGCCCTGCTCGTCGATCAGCCAGGCGGTCTTGAGGGTCAGCAGCCGGGCCTGCTCGATCGCCATGCGGGACTCGGCGATCTGCTCGCGCACCACGCCCTGCGCGGCCAGGGGCTTGCCGAACGCCACCCGCGACACCGCGCGCCGGCACATCAGCTCCAGCGCCCGCTCGGCCATGCCGATGGCGCGCATGCAGTGGTGGATGCGGCCGGGCCCGAGCCGCGCTTGGGCGATCATGAAGCCGTCGCCCTCCTGCGCGATCAGGTTCTCCACCGGGACGCGCACGTCGGTGAAGCGGATCTCGCAGTGGCCCTCCTGGTCGCGGTAGCCGAACACGGGCAGCGCCCGGACGACCTCCACGCCGGGGGTGTCCATCGGCACCAGCACCATCGACTGCTGCCGGTAGGGGTGGCCGTCGGGGTCGGTCTTGCCCATCACGATCATGATCTTGCAGCGCGGGTCGGCGGAGCCGGTGATCCACCACTTGCGGCCGTTGATGACGTAGTGATCGCCGTCGCGCTCGATGCGGGTGGCGATGTTGGTGGCGTCGGAGGAGGCCACCTCCGGCTCGGTCATCGCGAACGCCGACCGGATCTCGCCGTCCAGCAGCGGTTCCAGCCACCGCTTCTTCTGCTCGGGCGTGCCGAACATGTGCAGGACTTCCATGTTGCCGGTGTCGGGGGCGGCGCAGTTGGTCGCCTCCGGGGCCAGCAGCGGCGAGCGCCCGGTCACCTCGGCCAACGAGGCGTAGTCGGTGACGCTCAGCCCGTGCTCGGGGTCGGTGCTGCCGGGCAGGAACAGGTTCCACAGGCCCCGCGACCGGGCCTCGGCCTTCAGCTCCTCCACGATCGGCGGGACGGTGTGCTCCTCGCCCTTGGCGATCAGGTCGGCCCGCTGCCGGGCGTAGACCGGCTCGGCGGGGTAGATGTGGGAGTCCATGAAGTCCGTCAGGCGGCCGAGGTAGTCCTGGGCCCGTTCGCTCAAACCGAAGTCCATTCCGCTAGAGTAACTGACGAGTCAGTTACTTGTGGAGGGTCCCATGGCATTCGAGGGCGCGGGCAAGGTCGCTCTGATCACGGGCGGGTCCAACGGCATCGGGGCGGCGGTCGCCCGGAGGCTGGCCGAACAGGGCGCGCACCTGGTGCTCGCCGACGTCGACCGGGAACGCGGCGGCGCGCTGGCGAAGGAGCTGGACGCGGCCTTCGTCCGCTGCGACGTGCGCGAACCCGACGACAGCAAGGCGGCGGTCGCCACGGCCGTGGAGCGCTTCGGCGGCCTGGACCTCGCGTTCCTCAACGCCGGGGTCGCCAGCGGCTTCACCCTCGGCGACGACTTCGACGTCGAGCGGTACCGCCGCGCGATGGCCGTCAACCTCGACGGCGTCGTCTACGGCGTCCACGCCGCGCTGCCCGCGCTGCGCGCCCGGGGCGGCGGCGACATCATCGCCACCGCGAGCATGGCCGGGCTCACGCCCATCCCGCTCGACCCCGTCTACGGGGCGAACAAGACGGCCGTGGTCGGCCTGGTCCGCTCCCTCGGCCCCGCCTACGCCGCCGAGAACATCCGGGTCAACGCGCTGTGCCCGTCGTTCGCGCACACCGACATCATCGACCACATCAGGGACCACCTGGTCTCCACGAACTTCCCGATCCTGGAGGTCTCCGCCGTCGTCGACGCGTTCCTGGGAATCCTGAACGCGGAGGGAACGGGTGAGGCATGGTTCGTTGTGCCAGGTCGTCCCAGCGAACCGTTCAAGTTCCGCGGCGTCCCCGGCCCGCGCTGAACCAGAGAGGGAGAAATGCGCGCCATCCAGATCACCGAGTTCGGCGGCCCCGAGGTCCTGACCCTCGCCGACCTGCCCGACCCGGTCGCCGGGCCCGGCCAGGTCCTGGTCGACGTCTCCCGCGCCGGGATCAACTACGCCGACACCCACCAGGCCGAGAACAGCTACCTGTCCGCCGCCGAGCTGCCGCTGGTGCCCGGCGGCGAGGTCGTCGGCCGCACCCCCGACGGCCGCCGCGTCGTCGCGCTGGTCGGCACCGGCGGCTACGCCGAGAAGGCCGTGGCCCCCGAGGCGATGGCCTGGAACGTGCCCGAGGGCGTCGACGACGCCACCGCGCTCGCCATGGTCGTGCAGGGCGCGTCGGCGTGGCTGCTGCTGCGCCGCAGCGTCCACCTGGCCCCGGGCGAGTCGGTCGTCGTGCACGCCGCCGCCGGGGGAGTGGGCACCCTGGCCGTGCAGCTGGCCAGGGCATGGGGCGCGGGCCGCGTCATCGCCACCGCGTCCTCGAAGGAGAAGCGGGACCTGGCGCTGTCGCTGGGCGCGGACGCCGCGGTCGACGCGGGCGAGCCCGACATGAAGTCCGCCCTCATCGAGGCCAACGGCGGCCGCCGCGTGGACGTGGTGCTGGAGATGACCGGCGGCACCGTCACCGACCAGAGCCTCCAGGCGCTGGCGCCGTTCGGGCGGCTGGCGTTCTACGGCATGGCGTCGCGGCAGGCGCCGAAGCCGGTGCAGCCCGCCAACCTGATGAAGTACTCCACCACCGTCGCCGGGATGTGGCTCGCGCACGTCTTCCAGCTCCCCGGCGACGTGATGGGGCAGGCGCTGGACGAGCTGTTCGGCCTGGTCGCCGAGGGCCGGCTGAAGGCGGTGCCCGGCGGCGAGTACGGCCTCACCGAGGTCCGCCGGGCGCACGAGGACCTGCGGGCCCGCCGCACCACCGGCAAGCTGCTGCTGGACCCCTCCCGCTGACCCGTCCCGCCGACCCCGGGACGCCGACGGGCGACGGCCCGGCCCTACCCGGCCAGGCCGTTCTCGTAGGCGAACACGACCGCCTGGGTGCGGTCGCGCAGGGCCAGCTTCGTCAGCACGTGGCCGACGTGGGTCTTGATGGTCTGCTCGGCCAGCACCAGCTCGGCGGCGATCTCGGCGTTGGACAGGCCCTTGGCGATGAGCCGCAGCACGTCCATCTCGCGCGGGGTCAGCGAGGCCGTCGCGGCGGGGCTGGGCCGCTGGTGGTGCCGCCGCCGCGCGAAGTCGCCGATCAGCCGCCGGGTGACCGAGGGGGCCAGCAGCGCCTCCCCGGAGGCGACCACCCGCACCCCGTTGACCAGGTCGGCGGCCGAGGCGTCCTTGAGCAGGAACCCGCTGGCGCCCGCGGCGAGGGCCTCGTAGACGTACTCGTCGAGGTCGAACGTCGTCAGGATCAGCACCTTCGGCCGCAGCTCGGCGGGGTCGGCCCCGGCGGCGGCGCGGGCGCCGACCAGCTCGCCGGTGGCGGCCAGCCCGTCCAGCTCCGGCATCCGGATGTCCATGACCACCACGTCGGGGTCGAGCTCCCGGGCCATCTCCACGGCTTGGCGGCCGTCACCGGCCTGCCCCACCACCTCGATCTCGGGGGCGGAGGACAGCAGCGCGGCGAGGCCGTCGCGGATCATGATCTGGTCGTCGGCGATGAGCACCCGAATCGTCACGGAGGCACTTTACGGGGAAGGGGCCCTACGTCGAGGCCTCGTAGGGGATCTCGGCCCGCACGAACCACCCGCCGTCCGGCGCGGGCCCGGCCTCCAGGGCCCCGCCCAGCATCGTGACGCGCTCGCGCATCCCGACCAGGCCGTGGCCGCCGCCGCGCCACTCCTCCCGGTCCCGCCGCGCGCCGCCGTCGGCGACCGTGATCGTGAGCCGGTCGCGGCCGTAGCGCAGCTCGACCGCCACGCGCGCGCCGGGCGCGTGGCGGCCGGCGTTGCTCAGCGACTCCTGCACGATCCGGAACGCCGACAGGTCCACCCCCGCCTCCAGCGGCCGGGGGACCCCCACGATCGCGACGTTCACCGCCAGCCCGTGGTGCTCGGCCGACACCAGCAGGTCGTCCAGGCGGTCCAGGCCGGGCTGCGGGGCGCGCTCGGCGCCCTCGTCGTCGGCGCGCAGCAGCCCCACCACCCGCCGGGTCTCGGTGAGCGCCTCGCGGGCGGCGTCCCGCACCACCACGAACGTGTCGCGCGCCGCGTCCGGCAGGTCGGGGATCTTGTAGGGGGCGGCCTCGGCCTGCATCGCGATCACCGACATGTGGTGGGCGACCACGTCGTGCAGCTCGCGGGCGATGCGGGCGCGCTCCTCCAGCACCGCCTGCCGGGCCAGGTCGCGGCGGCGCAGCTCGGTCTGCTCGGCCAGGTCCGCCACCAGCGTGCGCCGCGCGCCGATCGCGTCGCCGAACGCCAGCGCCACCACCGTCAGCGCGACCAGGATCGCCGCGAACCAGGCGGCCGTCCCGTGCGCGACCGCCGCGCCCAGGACCACGGTGGTGACCGCGCCGACCGCCACCGTCGTCCGGCGCGGCACCGAGGCGCCCACCCCGAACAGGATCGCCAGCAGGGCCAGGAACGCGGGCACCGGCCACGGCCAGAACCCCCGCCCGCCCACCGCCAGCAGGCACAGCACGAACCCGAACGCCGACGCCCGCCAGGCGTGCAGGGGCCACCGCGCCGCGACCGCCAGCGGCCCCGCCATCAGCACCCCGATCGGCCAGGCCACGTCGGCGTTCACCTTCGCGCTCCCGGCCAGGAGCGCGATGGACCCGGCGGTGAACCCGGCGCCCAGCACCGCCAGCACCCCCAACGCCGGGTACCGGTAGCGGCCGCGCACCGACATCAGCGGGCCGGCGGGCTCGCCGCGCCGGGGCGTCAGCGCATCGCGCAGGCCGTCGCTCAGGCCGTGCGGCCACGGGGCGGGGGAGGACTCGTTCATCGTCCGCGAGCCTAGGCCGCCGGACCGCCACCCGTAATGACCCCGGAGGAGGAGATCGCGACCACCGCCCCAGGTAGCGGTCGCCGCGCGGCGGCCGGGCGCCCCGAAAGCTTGATCCGTTCGCGGCGGCGACGGACACTGCGGAAATGGCTGGTGATCTCAGACACCCGATCTTCGCCCGGCTCTATCCCCGGATGGACGCCGCCACCGCGCGGATCGGCGGCGCGGCCCACCGCGACGAACTCCTCGACGGCGCCTCCGGCCGGGTGCTGGAGATCGGCGCCGGATACGGGGCGAACTTCGCGCACTATCCCAAGACCGTCGGCGAGGTGGTCGCGCTGGAGCCGGAGCCGACGCTGCGCCGCCGCGCCGAGGAGGCCGCCGCCGTCGCGCCCGTCCCGGTCACGGTGCGCGCGGGCGTCGCCGAGGACCTGGACCTCGACGACGCCTCCTTCGACGTGGCCGTGGCCTCGCTGGTGCTGTGCTCGGTCCGCAACCCCGTCCGGGCGCTGGCCGAGATCCGCCGGGTGCTGCGCCCCGGCGGGGAGCTGCGCTACTACGAGCACGTGCGGCACCGCGACCCCGGCGGCGTGCGGTTCCAGCGCTACGCCGACCTGGTGTGGCCCTACCTGGCCGCCGGATGCCGCAGCTCCCGCCCCACCGACGAGTGGATCGCCCGCTCCGGCTTCACCGTGCTGCGCGAGCGGCGCTTCTCCTTCCCTCCGTCGCGGCTGCCCAACCCCGCCGCCCCGCATGTGATCGGCGTTGCGGTGCGTGACTGACGCCGCATCCGGTTTCCGGCATAAGCCCAGCTCGGTAGGGAAGATCACCGTGCATGACTACAGAGGGTGGTGACGCGGTCGGCCGGCCGCAGGCCGAACCCTCGCACTCGGCCGCGATCGCCGCACTGCTGGCGGGGGCGGCGGCCCTGGGCGGGTTCCTGTTCGGCTACGACACATCGGTGATCAACGGCACCGTCGAGGCGCTGAAGTCGCAGTTCCATCTGAACTCCTTCGTGGTGGGCCTGGTGGTGTCCTCGGCGCTGCTGGGCTGCGCGGTGGGGGCCTGGTTCGCCGGCCCGCTGGCCGACCGGTTCGGCCGCGTCCGGGTGATGCAGGCCGCGGCGCTGCTGTTCGTGGTCAGCGCGCTGGGCTCGGCGCTGGCGTTCAACGCCTGGGACCTGACCTTCTGGCGGGTGGTCGGCGGCCTGGCCATCGGCGCCGCCTCGGTGATCGCCCCCGCCTACATCGCCGAGATCGCCCCCGCCGACCTGCGCGGCCGCCTCGGCTCGCTCCAGCAGATGGCGATCGTGCTGGGCATCTTCGCCGCCCTGGTGGTGGACTACATGATCGCCCGGGTCTCCGACGGGGGAGCGGCCGGGGAGTTCCCCTGGGGCGGCACCGCCTGGCGGTGGATGTTCGCCAGCGCGGTCGTGCCCGCGGTGATCTACGGGGTGATCGCCTCGACCATCCCCGAGTCGCCCCGCTACCTGGTCAAGAAGCGCAAGCTGGACCAGGCCCGGCAGGTCCTGCTCAAGGTCACCGGCCGGGGCGGCGACGTGGACCTGAAGATCCGCGACATCGTCCGGTCGCTGACCACCGAACGCCAGGTGAAGCTGTCGGACCTGCGGGGCCCCCGGCTCGGCCTCAGGCCGATCGTGTGGGTCGGCATCCTGCTGTCGGTCTTCCAGCAGTTCGTCGGCATCAACGTGATCTTCTACTACTCCTCCACGCTGTGGCAGTCGGTCGGCTTCAGCGAGGACGACGCCATGATCACCTCGGTGATCACGTCGGTCACCAACGTGGTGACCACGCTGATCGCCATCGCCCTGGTCGACAAGATCGGACGGAGGAGGCTCCTGCTCGTCGGCGCGGCCGGGATGGCGGTCACCCTCGGCACCATGACGGTCTGCTTCGCCACCGCGCCGGTCGTGGGCGGCGAACCGCACCTCGGCGAGGTCGCCGGGCCCCTCGCGCTGATCGCCGCCAACCTCTACGTGCTGTTCTTCGGCGCCACCTGGGGCCCGGTGGTGTGGGTGATGCTCGGCGAGATGTTCACCAACTTCATCCGCGCCTCCGCGCTGGCGGTGGCGGCCGCCGCCCAGTGGATCGCCAACTGGCTGATCACCGTGTCGTTCCCCGGCATGGCCTCGCTGGGACTCGGGTTCGCCTACGGCTTCTACGCGCTGTGCGCGGCGATCGCGTTCGTGTTCGTGCTGCGCGACGTGCCCGAGACCAGGGGCCGCGAGCTGGAGGACATGGACCAGCTCGAAACCCCCCGCGTCCGGGCCTGACGGCTGGGCTACCATGGGGGCATGGCGGCGGTGCTGAGCACGACGACGCCGGGGACGCCCCGGCGCGATCACCGCACGCCCTAGAACCTGACACGCGGTGAGGCCCCGGGAGCGATCCCGGGGCCTCACCGCTTTCCGGGGTCGCGTCCGGGGCGCGCCGCCCGGCCGACAGGAGCGCCCCATGCCCCCGGATGCGTCCGGCGACGATCCCGACTCGATAGCATCGGAAAACCCTGAACCCGTCCCACCACCGCGAGGAGAACCCGTGTCCACCGTGTCGTCTGAGCTGCGCGTCACCCTCGACGGGAGCGAACGAGTGGTGCCCGCCGGCGCGACCGCCGGACAGGCCCTCGAAGCGGACGGCCGCACCGTGATCGCCGCCCGGGTCAACGGCGAGCTGCGCGACCTGGAGCACGTGCTGGGCGACGGCGACGCCGTCGAGCCCGTCGAGATCGGCTCCGACGACGGCCGCGCGATCATGCGGCACTCGGCCGCGCACGTCATGGCCCAGGCCGTCCAGGAGCTGTTCCCCGAGGCCAAGCTGGGCATCGGCCCGCCGGTCGAGAACGGCTTCTACTACGACTTCGACGTGGCCGAGCCGTTCACCCCCGACGACCTCAAGCGCATCGAGAAGCGGATGCGCGAGATCGTCAAGCAGGGCCAGCGGTTCTCCCGCCGCCCGGTGTCGGACGAGGACGCCCGCGAGGAGCTGGCCGGCGAGCCCTACAAGCTGGAGCTGATCGGCCTCAAGGGGTCGGCGGGCTCCGAGGACGGCGCGAACGTCGAGGTCGGCGCGGGCGAGCTGACCATCTACGACAACCTCGACGCCAAGTCCGGCGAGCTGCGCTGGAAGGACCTGTGCCGCGGCCCGCACCTGCCCAGCACCCGCGTCATCCCGGCGTTCAAGCTGATGCGCACCGGCGGCGCCTACTGGCGCGGCAGCGAGAAGAACCCGCAGCTCCAGCGCATCTACGGCACCGCCTGGGAGTCCAGGGACAAGCAGGACGAGTACCTGAAGCTCCTGGAGGAGGCCGAGAAGCGCGACCACCGCAGGCTCGGCGCCGAGCTCGACCTGTTCTCCTTCCCGCCGGAGCTGGGCTCCGGGCTCCCGGTCTTCCACCCCAAGGGCGGCATCATCCGCAAGGTGATGGAGGACTACATGCGGCAGCGGCAGATGGAGGCGGGCTACGAGTTCGTCAACACCCCGCACCTGACCAAGTCGTCGCTGTTCGAGATCTCCGGTCACCTGCCCTACTACGGCGAGGACATGTTCCCGGCGTTCGAGGTGGACGGCACCGACTACCGGGTCAAGCCGATGAACTGCCCGATGCACAACCTGATCTTCCGGGCGCGCGGCCGGTCCTACCGCGAGCTGCCGCTGCGCCTCTGCGAGTTCGGGTCGGTGTACCGGTACGAGAAGTCCGGCGTGGTGCACGGCCTCACCCGCGTGCGCGGCATGACCCAGGACGACTCGCACATCTACACCACCAAGGAGCAGATGGGCGACGAGATCAAGTCGCTGCTGAACTTCGTGCTCAGCGTGCTGCGCGACTTCGGTCTCAGCGAGTTCCACCTGGAGCTGTCCACCCGCGACGACTCCGACAAGTTCATCGGCGAGGCCGCGGACTGGGAGGAGGCGACCGAGGCGCTGCGCCAGGCCGCCCTGGAGTCCGGGCTGGAGCTGGTGGACGACCCGGGCGGCGCGGCGTTCTACGGCCCGAAGATCTCGGTGCAGGCCAAGGACGCCATCGGCCGCACCTGGCAGCTGTCGACCATCCAGCTCGACTTCAACCAGCCCAAGCGGTTCGGGCTGGAGTACCAGGCCGCCGACGGCACCCGGCAGACCCCCGCGATGATCCACCGGGCGCTGTTCGGGTCGATCGAGCGGTTCATGGGCGTGCTGATCGAGCACTACGCGGGCGCGATGCCGCCGTGGCTGGCCCCCGTCCAGGTGGTCGGCATCCCGATCGGCGACGCGCACGTGCCGCACCTGGAGAAGGTCGCCGAGCGGCTGCGCGGGCGCGGCGTCCGGATCGAGGTGGACGCCTCCGCCGACCGGATGCAGAAGAAGATCCGCAACGCGCAGAAGCAGAAGATCCCCTTCATGCTGCTGGCCGGGGACGACGACGTCGCCAAGGACGCGGTGTCGTTCCGCTACCGCGACGGCGAGCAGAAGAACGGCGTCTCGATCGACGAGGCGGTCGAGGAGATCGTCAGGGCGGTCGAGGACCGCGTCCAGGTCTGACCCCGGGACCGGCCGCCGCGACGGCGGGAACCGCGCCCCCGGCCGGTTCCCCCCGCCGCGGCGGGGCGGCGACTTGCGCCGTTCGGCGGGCGGGGCGCCGGGCGGTGCGGGACACTCGTGGTAGGTGATTCCCCTCGAAGGGTCGCGCCGTCATGGACGATCGCTACATCCAGGAAGTGGCCAGGCTCATCGCCCGGGCGGATGCGCGGGGCCCGCGGGCCTGCGAGCTCTGCGGCGGCCGGGAGGTGCTCACCGCGGCGGTGCCGCTGGACCCCGACACGATCGGGGTCGCGGCGATCGCGATCACCTACTGCCGGGCCTGCGACGGCGGCGATCCGGCGGTCGCGGAGATGTTCGCCCGCCTCGACGCGGCCGCCGGCGAGACGGGCGGCGAGGCCGGCGGCGAAACGGGCGGCGAGGCGGCCGGCGAGGGACCGTGACCACGCGGCGAGCGAGGTCGGAGCGCCCCGGGACGACCTGTTAGCCTCAACGGTCACTTGGCACAACCGGGGAGACAGCGGATGAGGACCACGAAGCCGACCATGGGGGCCCGGCCGGGCTGGAGCCGGGTCGCCGGCTACGGCGGCGCCGTGCTGCTGGTGGTGGCGGCCGTCGTGGTGCTGCTGATGCCGCTGTTCGACGGGAACGACGGCGCGCGGGCGGGAGGCCGGAACGCAGGGGCCACCGGGCGGCCCTCCGACCCGGCGCCGCCCGGCGCGGGCGGCCCGAGCGCCGCCCCCACCAACCCCACGCCCCAGCAGGACCAGGGCGGCCGGCCCTACCCGACCACCCAGCCCCGCCAGCGCGGCGACCAGGGGCGGCAGGGCGGCCAGGGCCGGCAGGACGGGCTGTCGCCCACCACCGGCGACGTCGGCTTCACCTGGTGCCCCCAGGGCACCGCCTTCTACCGGCCCACCGGCGACAGCCGGGGCGTGGAGGTCGTGGTGCGGGTGTCGGGCAACGGCGCGGTCAAGGCCGAGGTGATCACGCCCGGCGGGTCGAAGACCCAGCAGACCACCGTGCGGGGCGGGCGCCCGCACACGTTCCGCTTCCCGGGCGTGGCCCCGCTCCAGGTACAGCGCGTGAAGATCACCACGCTGTCGACCGGCCTGTCCTCCGACACCTGCTACGCGCCGCCCGGCTCCTGACCGGCGCTCCGGTGGGGACCGGAGCAGGACGCGGGCAGCGACTCCAGCACCGAGTCCACGTCGGGGCAGACGGCCAGCCGCCGGTCCAGCCCGGTGACCTCCAGCTTGCGGGCGACCGCGCCGCTCGGCCCGACCAGGAACAGCTCCCCGCCCGCGGCGCGGGCCCGCCGCCAGAAGTCGACCAGCACCGCCAGCCCCGACGAGTCGACGAACGTCACCCGCGTCAGGTCCAGCACCAGCCAGGGACCCAGGTGGCAGAGCACGGCCAGCAGGTGGTCGCGCAGGTCGGGAGATGATCCCAGGTCCACCTCGCCGCCGGCCAGGACCACGGCCAGCGGCCCGACCAGACGAGTGGACAGCCAGAGTTCCGCCACTGCCGTGTTATGGCCGTCAGGGACGGGGTTATGCGCTTTCGAGCGAGGTTTCCGGTGAAGGCCCGCGAACGGCTCAGCCGCGGTCGGCGGCGGGCATCCGGACGTCCTCGACGGTGACGTTCACCGCCGCGACCCGCATGCCGAGCATCAGCCCCAGCACGCGCGCCACGTTGCCGCGCACCACCCGCGCCACCTCCATGATCACGCTGCCGTACTCCACGGCCACCCGCAGGTCGACGGTGATCTCGTCGTCGCGGATCATCGCCCGCACCGGCGGCCGGGCGGACGGGCCGCCGGGAACGCCGCCGGGGGCCTCCCCGGCGGGCGGGCCCTCCCCGCCCAGCCCGGCGACCCCGCTGACCTCCAGCGCCGCCAGCGTCGCGATCCTCTCGACGACCGCGTCCTCGATCACGATCCGTCCCTGTGCCGCCTGGGGGTCCCGGGAGCCCCCGGGGACCGGTTCGGAGTAGTCGCGCTTCGGGGCGTACTGCGCGCTCTGCGCGGGCTCGCGGGGCGGGGCGACGGTGGGGGCCGCCAGCGGCCCGGTCGCCCCGGTCGGCGCGCCCGGTCCCGGCGGCGCGGACGGGCCGCTCGGCGGCCCCGGCAGGTAGGGCATGGACCGGACCTCGGGGCGCGGGTCGGGCCCGGCGCCTCCGGAGTAACTGCTGTCGAGGTCGGACATCGGTCGGCTCCCCACGGTTCGGCTGGTGCCCATGATGCAGGAGGGACGCGCGGGGTGTCAGGGACCCCCGGTTTTCCGAGTGAAGATCGTTGTTCGGCGGCCATCCCGACTTCAGGGCGCGCGCCCCGGCTCTCTATGCTGCTGGACAGGCCGTGAACAAAAGGAGACCGCCGCCTTGAGCGTAGAGCCGGACAAGCCCGTGGTGCACGAACGAGCGCCTGGACAGGGCGTGCGAGAGCCCCAGCTCGAAGAGGAGCGGGGCGGCGCGGGCGCTCCCGACAACTTCCAGCGGCTGTGGACCCCGCACCGGATGGCCTACATCAAGGGCGAGAACAAGCCGACCGGGGCGGGCCGGGGGGACGGCTGCCCGTTCTGCGAGATCCCGGCGATGTCCGACGAGGACGGCCTGGTCGTGGCGCGCGGCACGGCGGTGTTCGCCGTGCTGAACCTCTACCCCTACAACTCCGGCCACCTGATGGTCGTGCCCTACCGGCACGTCGCCGACTACACCGAGCTCGACGACGCCGAGTACACCGAGCTGGCCGTGCTGACCCGCCGCGCCCTGACCGCGCTGCGCAAGGCCAGCGGCGCGCAGGGGTTCAACGTCGGCATGAACCTCGGCCACGTCGCCGGGGCCGGGATCGCCGCGCACCTGCACCAGCACGTCGTCCCGCGCTGGGGCGGCGACACCAACTTCATGCCGGTGGTCGGGCAGACCAAGGTGCTGCCGCAGCTGCTGCGCGACACCCGCCGGATGATCGCCGAAGCCTGGCCGGACGAGGACTGAGGACCATGCCCCCCACCACCCCCACCGGCACCCCCGCGGACGCCCCCGCCGACGACCGTCCCGTCCTGCTCTACGACGGCGACTGCGGCTTCTGCACCGTCTCGGTGCGCTTCCTGGAGCGCCACATCCCCACCCAGGCGGAGATCGTCGCCTACCAGTTCGCCGACCTGGACGCGCTCGGCACCACCGCCGAACGCGCCGACTACGAGGTGCTGTGGATCGACCGGCGCGGCCGGGTCGCCGGTGGCGCGCAGGCGGTGGCGCGGCTGCTGATGGACGCGGGCGGGGTGTGGTGGCCGCTGGGCGCGGTGGTGCGGGTGCCGCCGTTCCGGTGGCTGGCCCACGGCGTGTACCGGCTGGTCGCCAACAACCGTTCCCGGCTGCCCGGCGGCACCGCCGCGTGCGCCCTGCCCGCGCGGCAGCGGCCCCGCGACTGACCCCTCCCGGCGTCAGCCGACGGCGACCCGCTCCCTCTCCCCGCGGCGCGCGCCGACGCGGTCGCCGAGCCGCTCCAGCGGCAGGAACGCCGCCAGCCAGATGGCGTGCGGCAGGAAGTGGATGCTCAGGATCGCCCAGGTCACGACGTGGAACGCGACGCACATCGCGACGCCCACGTACAGCGCCCGCCCGCGCAGGAACAGCAGCGCGGGGGAGACCATCTCCGCGATCAGCAGTCCCCACTGGCCGACCCGCAGCGCCGCCGACTGGTCGATCAGCAGTCGCCCCAGCGGCGTTCCCCGGCGGCTGAGCGCCCACTGGATGGTCGCGCCGTTGGGCCACTGGGGGAACCCGCCGATGCGGACCTTCGCCCAGGCCGACAGGAAGTAGGCGGCCACCACCGCGATCTGGACGCACCGCACCGACCAGCCCGAGGCGTGGCACCCCTCGCGGTCGCGGATCGACGCGCGTCCGACGGTCGGCAGCACGAACAGCGCCACCACCAGCGCCAGGTGGTCGTGGTCGACCTTGCCGTAGGACATGCCGACGGTGACCCACCACAGGTACCCGGCGGCGGTGACGAGCCCGGCGGCGCGCGGCAGCCGTCCAGCGGCGGCGACGGCGGCGCTCACCAGCGTCACCGCCAGCAGCAGGTACATCGCCACCGGCGTCGGCGCGGGCAGGTGCAGCCAGCGCGCCAGCCGCACCGGCTGGTACAGGTCGGCCGGCAGCCCGGCGTGCGCCAGCGCGCTGTTGGTCAGCAGCAGCATGTCGAACGGCAGGAAGCCGTACCCCAGCAGCCGCAGCCACGCGATCCGCGCCCGGGGCACCGGCGTGAACCACCATCCGTCCCACAGGCTCGCCGGGGACCTCATCGCACCTCCCAGGTGACGCGGGGCGCCGTGGTGGTCGACACCACGCGGCCGCGCCGCAGCTGCTTGATCTCCCGCACCACGATGATCCGGGCCAGGGGCCGGTCGGGACGGCGCGCGTTCTGCTGCCGGGCGATGCCCTCCAGCAGCGAGGGGTCGGCGACGAACCGCTTGATCTGGCCCTCGACCTCGGCGCGCTTCAGCCCGGCGCCCATCGCGTCCATCGGGAGCCGGAAGCGCGTCCCGTCCCTGGTCTCGGCCTCCAGCCAGTGCGACTGGATCTGGCCGCCGTCGTCGGACACCGAGAAGGCGAACTGGGTCATCGGGCCCAGCGGGAAGTCGTCGTCGGTCCCGGCGACCGTGGTCCACACCAGGGTCGCGGTCACCGCGGCGGCGGCCAGCGACCGCCACAGGCGGGGGGCGCGGCCGAGGGCCGGAGGGGTCGTCTGCACGGGGACAAGCGTAGAGCGCGGACGCCCCGCCCACGGCCGCTCCGGGCCGGGGCGCCCGCGCCGAGACGATCAGCGGCGGCCCTGCCGCCGGCCGGTCTCAGTCGACGCGCTCCTCGGCGGCGACCTTGTCCGCCAGATGGGTCGGCAGCGGCTCGTAGCGCAGGAACGTCCGGCTGAACGTCCCGGTGCCCTGCGACATCGACCGCAGGTCCACCGCGTACCGGATGATCTCCAGTTGCGGCACCTCCGCCCGGACCAGCGTGCGCCCGCCCGGCACCGACTCGGAGCCGAGCACCCGGCCGCGCCGCGAGGACAGGTCCGACATCACCGAGCCCACGTACTCGTCGGCGACCAGCACCGCGACCTCGTCGACCGGCTCCAGCAGCAGGACCGGCACCTTGGTCGCCGCCTCCTTGAGCGCCAGCGCCCCGGCCGCCTGGAACGCCATGTCGGAGGAGTCCACCGAGTGGGCCTTGCCGTCGTACAGGGTGACGCGGATGTCGACCAGCGGGTATCCGGCGGACACGCCGCGCGTCATCTGCTGGCGCACGCCCTTCTCCACCGACGGGATGAACTGCCGGGGGACCACCCCGCCGACGATCTTGTCGACGAACTCGAAGCCCTCCCCGGACGGCAGCGGCTCGACCTCGATGTGGCAGATCCCGTACTGGCCGTGCCCGCCGCTCTGCTTGACGTGCCGCCCGAGGCCCTGGGCCCTGCCGCCGAACGTCTCGCGCAGCGGCACCCGCAGCTCGACGCGCTCGACCTCCACCCCGTAGCGGGCGGACAGCCGGTCGATGAGCACGTCGGCGTGCGCCTCGCCCATGCACCACAGCACGAGCTGGCGGGTCTCGGAGTTGTTCTCCAGCCGCAGCGTCGGGTCCTCGGCGACCAGCCGGTTCAGCGCCTGGCCGAGCTTGTCCTCGTCGGCCTTGGACCGGGCGCGGACCGCCACCGGCAGCAGCGGGTCGGGCATCGTCCACGGCGCCATCAGCAGCGGCCGGTCCGGGTCCGACAGGGTGTCGCCGGTCTCGGCGCGCGCCAGCTTGGCGACCGCGCAGACGTCCCCGGCGCGGCACTCGGCGATGGTGCGCTGCTGCTTGCCCAGCGGGGAGGACAGCGCGCCGACGCGCTCGTCCACGTCGTGGTCCTCGTGCCCGCGGTCGGCCAGGCCGTGGCCGGACACGTGCACCACGGTGTCGGGCCGCAGCGTCCCGGAGAACACCCGCACCAGCGAGATGCGCCCCACGTACGGGTCGGAGGTGGTCTTGACCACCTCGGCGACCAGCGGGCCCTCCGGGTCGCACTCGATCCGCTGGGGCGGGCCGCCGGTGACGGCGGTGACCGGCGGGACGGTGTGCTCCAGCGGGCAGGGGAACGCCTGCGTGATCACCTCCAGCAGCTCGGCCATCCCGATCACCGGGCCGGGGTGGTCGCCGTGCGGCACCGAGGTGGTCAGCACCGGGTAGAAGCTGCCGCGCGCCACCGCGGTCTCCAGGTCCGCGATCAGCCCCTTGACCTCGATGTCCTCGCCGGTCAGATAGCGCTCCATCAGGGACTCGTCCTCGGACTCCTGGATGATGCCCTCGATCAGGGCGCCGCGCTGCTCGGCGATGCGCTCCAGGAACTCGGGGTCGGGCTCGCGCTCGACGCGCTCGCCCGAGGAGTAGTCGAAGCACCGCTGGGTCAGCAGCCCGATCAGCCCGCTGACCCGGTCGCCGTCGGCGACCGGGAAGTAGCAGGGCAGCACGCCCTCCCCGAACGCGTCCTGGCAGGTCATCAGGGTGTCGTCGAAGTCCCCCCGGGCCTGGTCGATCTTGGTGATGACGACGGCGCGGGGCATCTGGACCGCCGCGCACTCCTCCCACAGCATCCGGGTCAGCCCGTCGATGCCGTCCACCGCCGAGACGACGAACAGCGCCGCGTCGGCCGCGCGCAGCCCGGCCCGCAGGTCGCCGACGAAGTCGGCGTAGCCGGGGGTGTCGATGAGATTGACCTTGACGTCGCCGAAGCGGAGGGGGGCGAGCGCCAGGTTCACCGAGCGCTGCTGGCGCATCTCCACATCGTCGAAGTCGCTGACCGTCGTTCCGTCCTCGACGCGGCCCCGCCGCTGGATCGTGCCGGTGGCCGCCAGCAGCGCCTCCACCAGCGTCGTCTTCCCGGCTCCCGAATGGCCGACCAGCACGACGTTGCGCACCCCGTCGGGCCGGCCGACCTCCGGCGCCCTGCCGGGGCCCCCCGGGTGGCCTCCCTTGTCCGCCATGACTAACCTCCTCGGACGGGCCCCCACGCCGGAGCCCGCGTGCGGCTTCCGGGCCCGGCCGAGGGATCGGCCCGGCCCTGACGTCCGAGTGCGGCGCCCGGCCTGCGACGTGCGTGACCGACGTCACACCCGTGCCACCCACCCTTTCCCGGTACGGGCCAGATCACAAGAGGCGGACGGCAGAAGAAGCGCCGCCGGCCCCCCGGCGGCGGGGCGGGCGGCCGGGCCCGCCCGGTCCGGGCCCGGCCCGGCGGGCGCTCCCACTACGATGGGCGCGCCGCACGGCCCGCGGGCCCGACCGGCTCCCCACACCACGAGAACGGACGGCGATGCTCAACAAACTGCGGCCCGCGCTGGGACGAGTCCTGACCCCGATCGGCCAGGCGGTCGCGCGGACCGGGATCTCGCCCAACGCCATCACCGTCATCGGCACCGCCGGTGTGGTCGCGGGCGCGCTGGGCTTCTTCCCGCGCGGCTCGTTCTTCTGGGGCACCATGGTGATCACGGTGTTCGTGCTGTTCGACATGCTCGACGGCGCGGTGGCGCGGGTCACCGGCAAGGGCTCCAAGTGGGGCGCGTTCCTGGACTCCACGATGGACCGGGTCGCCGACGCCGCGATCTTCTCCGGGCTGGCGATCGGGCTGTACGCCGGCGGCCAGGAGACCCTGGCCGGGGTCGCGCTGTACTGCCTGGTGGCGGGCGTGGTGGTGTCCTACGCCAAGGCCCGCGCCGAGGGACTGGGCTTCACCTGCGACGTCGGTATCGCCGAGCGTTCCGAACGCCTGGTCATCGCGCTGGTCGCCGCCGGGCTCGACGGCCTGGGCGTCCCCTACGTCCTCACCGCCGCGCTGTGGCTGCTGGCGGTCCTCAGCACCTACACCGTCGGCCAGCGGTTCGCCGTCGTGCGCAGGCAGGCCCTCGCCGAGGCGGGCGGCGCCGCCCCCGAGCCGGAGAGGCAATCATGATCCACACCGGTGGACTGCGCGACGAGGTGACCGACGCCGCCTACGCCCTGGGCTGGACGGTCGTCCGCAAGATGCCCGAGCGCGCCGCCCGCCTGGCGTTCACCGCCCTGGCCGACCGCACCTGGCAGCGGCACGGCCGGGGCGTGCGGCAGCTGGAGCGCAACCTGCTGCGCGTCACCGGCAAGAAGGAGGTGGACGACGAGATCCGCGCGCTGAGCAGGAAGGTGCTGCGCTCCTACTTCCGCTACTGGCTGGAGGTCTTCCGGCTGCCCGAGTACGACCGCGACCGCATCCTCGGGAGGATGCGCATCACCGGGCACGAGAAGCTGTTCGCCACCCTCGACTCCGGGCGCGGCGCGGTCATCGCCCTGCCCCACATGGGCAACTACGAGCAGGCCGGGGCGTGGCTGGTCCACAACGGCCACCCGTTCACCACCGTGGCCGAACGCCTCAAGCCCGAGTCGCTTTTTGACCGGTTTGTCGCATTCCGTGAGAGCCTGGGGATGGAGGTGCTGCCGCACCGGGGGGCCGCGGCGTTCGGGCAGCTCGCCCGGCGGCTGCGGTCGGGCCGCCCGGTGTGCCTGGTCGTGGACCGCGACCTCACCGACAGCGGCGTCGACGTCGAGTTCTTCGGGGAGACCGCCCGGATGCCCGCGGTGTCGGCGGCGCTGGCGATGCAGACCGGCGCCGCCCTGTACCCGGTCACCCTGTGGTACGAAGGCGAGTACTGGGCGGCACGTGTCCACGAGGAGATTCCGGTGCCTGACGAGGGCGTCAGACAGGAGAAGATCCAGGTCATGACCCAGGAGCTCGCGCGCGTCTTCGAGGAGGGCATCGCCGCGCACCCCGAGGACTGGCACATGCTGCAGAAGGTGTGGGTGGCCGACCTGTCCCCGCGGGGCGGGGACGGCGCGGAGGCCGGCCGGTGAGGGTCGGCATCGTCTGCCCCTACACCTGGAACGTCCCCGGCGGCGTCCAGCAGCACATCCGCGACCTGGCCGAGGCCCTGCTGGGGTTCGGCCACCACGTGTCGGTGATCACCCCGGCCGACGACGACGCCCCGCTGCCCGACTACGTGGTCCCGGCGGGCCGCGCCGTCCCGGTGCCCTACAACGGGTCGGTGGCGCGGCTGGCGTTCGGGTTCCTGTCGGCCTCCCGCGTCCGCCGCTGGATCAACGAGGGCGACTTCGACGTCCTGCACGTCCACGAGCCCGCCGCGCCGTCGCTGGGCCTGCTGGCCTGCTGGACCGCCGACGGGCCGATCGTGGGCACCTTCCACGCCTCCTACGAGAAGTCCCGCATGGTGTCGGTGACCGCGCCGATCCTGCAGAGCGCCCTGGAGAAGATCACCGGGCGGATCGCGGTGTCGGAGGCGGCCCGCAAGACGCTGGTGGAGCACCTGGGCGGCGACGCCGTCCTGATCCCCAACGGCGTCGCCACCGAGAAGTACGCCATGGCCGACCCGCTGCCGGGCTGGCCCGGCCGCAACGGCGTGGACCAGACCGTCGAGGGCGGCGGCACACTGGGCTTCCTCGGCCGCATGGACGAGCCCCGCAAGGGCCTGCCGGTGCTGCTGCGCGCCTTCGAGACCCTCGGCCGCGAGCGCCCCGGCCTGCGGCTGCTGCTGGCCGGGCCCGGCGACGCCGACGACGTGGCCGCCAAGGTCTCCCCGGAGCTGCGCGACCGCGTGGTGGTCCTCGGCATGGTCAGCGAGGAGGACAAGGTCCGCGCCTACCACTCGGTGGACGTGTTCGTGGCCCCCAACCTCGGCGGCGAGAGCTTCGGGATCGTGCTGGCCGAGGCGATGAGCGCGGGCGCGCCGATCCTGGCCAGCGACATCGAGGCGTTCGACCGGGTGCTGCGCGGCGGCCGCGCCGGGGCGCTGTTCCCGGTCGGCGACCACGAGGCCCTGGCCGCCGCCGCCGGGGAGCTGCTGGACGACCCGGCCCGCCGCAAGCAGCTGTCGGCCGAGGCCCGCGCCGCCGTGCGCGTCTACGACTGGTCGGCGGTGGCCCGCGACGTGCTGCGCGTCTACGAGACCGTCGCGCTGGACGGACTGACCGTGACGGCCTCCGGCCGGGGCGGGTGAGGGAGGACCCGTGTTCCCCGGTTGGATCATCGACATCCTGTTCTGGGTCGCGCTGCTGTTCCTGGTCGGCGTGTACGTGTCGTGGCGCGCGACCCGGCTGGACCGGCTGCACGTGCGCGTCGAGACCGCCCGCGCCGCGCTGGACGCCGCGCTGGTGCGCCGCGCCGCCGTGGCGCTGGAGCTGGCCGCCTCCCGGCTGCTGGACCCGGCCACGAGCCTGGTGCTGGCCACCGCCGCCCACGAGGCGCGCACCGCCGACGCCGACGGCCGCGAGTTCGCCGAGAGCGACCTGTCGCGGGCGCTGCGGGCGGTGGTGGACCAGCCCGAGTTCGCCGCGACGCTGGAGGACCGCGGCGACGGCAAGGCGGTGCTGGACGAGCTGGCCGCCGCGGCGGCCAAGGTCGTCTATGCCCGCAACTTCTACAACGACGCCGTCGCCGCCGCCCGGATCGCCCGCTCCAAGCTGCTGATCCGGGTGCTGCCGCTGGCGGGCAAGGCCCCGCTGCCGGACTTCTTCGAGATCGACGACGATCCGCCCAAGTGGTGAGCGACCGCAGCCACCTTTGCCGCGAATCTGGACAAAGGGCGACAAGGGGTTGGCTACCCTCGGGCACGTCGCCGACCGGAGGGAAGGACGCCGTGCGCCTGGTCTGGGAGTGCTCGACCCGGGGCCGGACGGCCCTCGTCCTGGGGGCCGCCGTCCTCGGCGGAAGCCTGGGCGCCTGCTCCGGCGGGGAGGGGACGAAGGTGGTCCCGCCGCCGGGCAACGCCGCCGCCCCCGCGTCTCCGAGCCCCACGCCGGCCGTCCACCCGTTCACCGGGGGCCGCACCGGGCTGCGCAACCCGGTACTCGCCGTCAAGATCGAGAACACCCGGCCCGCCATGCCGCAGCACGGGGTGTCGGCCGCCGACATCGTCTACGTCGAGCAGGTCGAGGGCGGCGAGACCCGCCTGATGGCCGTCTACTCCTCCAGGCTGCCGGGGCAGGTGGGCCCGGTCCGCAGCGCCCGCATCTCCGACCTGCACATCCTGCCGCAGTTCGGCCGCCCGGCGTTCGCGTTCTCCGGCGTGCAGGGCAAGATGAAGAAGTACGTCCGCCGGGCCCCGGTGTACGACATCTCGCAGGAGAACGCCGGCCGCGCCTACTACCGCCGGGGGCCCAAGCAGATCCCCTACAACCTCTACGCCGACCCCAAGGTCCTGCTGAAGCAGGCGCCCAAGGCCCAGGGCCCCCGCGACATCGGCTTCCGCTTCGGCCCCGCGCCCGAGGGCGGCAGGCCGACCAGGAGCTTCACCGCCAGGTGGCCCGCCGCGACGATGGCGTTCACCTGGTCGGCCAGGGAGAAGCGCTGGCTGTCGTCGTGGGGCGGAAGCCCGCACACGGCCGCCGAGGGCGGGCGGCTCGGCGGCCGGACCGTCGTCGTCCAGTACGCCAGGACCACGCGGTCGAGGTTCCACGACTTCCTCGGCTCCTACACGCCGCTGATCCACACCACCGGCACCGGCCGCGCCGTCGTGCTGCGCGACGGCAGGGCCTACGACGCCCGCTGGTCCCGGCCCGCCGAGGACAAGGGCACCACGTTCACCACCGCCGACGGAAAGCCGATGACCTTCGCGCCCGGCCAGGTCTGGGTCGTCCTCGTCAACGACGGCAAGCCCCGCATCCCCTGACCGCCCCCGGACGATCTCCGATCGGTCACTCCGTAAGGCGAGCGCGGCCCCCGCTGACACTCTGCCGGGTCCGTAACGGGCGCTAGCAGGCAATATCATGGGACCGACTTATCGTCCGCCACGTGAGGAATGCCCGTGTCCACTCCCAGTGCCGCCACCGAGAACACCGTGCCCGCGACGGGGACCGCCCGCGTCAAGCGCGGCATGGCGGAGCAGCTCAAGGGCGGCGTGATCATGGACGTCGTCACCCCCGACCAGGCCAAGATCGCCGAAGACGCCGGCGCCGTCGCCGTCATGGCCCTGGAGCGCGTCCCCGCCGACATCCGCGTCGAGGGCGGCATCTCCCGGATGAGCGACCCCGACATGATCGACGGCATCATCAACGCGGTGTCGATCCCGGTCATGGCCAAGGCCCGCATCGGCCACTTCGTCGAGGCCCAGGTGCTCCAGTCGCTCGGCGTCGACTACATCGACGAGTCGGAGGTGCTCACCCCCGCCGACTACACCAACCACATCGACAAGTGGAAGTTCACCGTCCCCTTCGTCTGCGGCGCCGTGAACCTGGGCGAGGCCCTGCGCCGCATCACCGAGGGCGCGGCGATGATCCGCTCCAAGGGCGAGGCCGGCACCGGGGACGTCTCCAACGCCACCACCCACATGCGCAAGATCCGCCAGGAGATCAAGCGCCTGCAGGGCCTGCCCGAGGACGAGCTGTACGTGGCGGCCAAGGAGCTCCAGGCCCCCTACGAGCTGGTCAAGGAGATCGCCGAGAAGGGCAAGCTCCCGGTGGTGCTGTTCACCGCCGGCGGCATCGCCACCCCGGCCGACGCCGCGATGATGATGCAGCTCGGCGCCGAGGGCGTGTTCGTCGGCTCCGGCATCTTCAAGTCCGGCAACCCGGCCCAGCGCGCCGAGGCCATCGTGAAGGCCACCACCTTCCACGACGACCCCGACGTCATCGCCAAGGTCTCCCGCGGCCTCGGCGAGGCCATGGTCGGCATCAACGTCGCCTCCCTGGGCGAGGACCAGAAGTTCGCCCACCGCGGCTGGTGACCCCTTCCCGAGAGGCCGCCTGACACGGTGTGAGACCGCCCGGTCAAGCGACCGGGCGGTTTATTTTCGCGCCCCCTCCACACCGCCGGGCCGCAGGGTTTACGCTGGCCGCGCGGCCGAAGGGGGGTGCCGGGCCCCCAGGGCGCGTACGGCCGCGGGAGGGGAAACGAGCATGGGGTGGTCGGTCGCACTGGCGTGCGCGAGCGCGGGGGATCCCGCCGAGGTCTTCCGGCCGGGACTGGCGCCCGACCCCGCGGCCGCCGCCGGTCTGGCGCGCCGCCTGCACCCGTCGGCCGGGCTCACCGAGACCGGCGAGACCGTCCTCGACTTCGGGCTGTGGCCCTACGAGGACGAGCTGTTCGTCGGCGCGTTCGACCGGGCGCTGCTGGTGTGCGACCGGCGGCTGTTCCGCCCCGACGACGACGCCCGCCGCATCGCCGACACCGTCGCCACCGCCCTGCCCGACGCGCGCTGCGGCGTGCTGGTGATCAACAGCGTCGTGCCCGGCTGCTGGTTCCGCTGGTACACCGGCGGCGAGCTGCGCCGCGACGTGTTCGTCACCGCCGAGGACGGCGTCGTGGTCGACCAGGGGGCGCGGCTGCCCGCCGAGTACCCGTTCTGGAAGGCCATCGACGAGGGCGAACCCGACGTCCCGCTGCCGTTCGCCCCCGAGGCGTTCGGCCTGGCGCTGGCCGAGACCCACATGTTCGGCCGCGGCATCGGCGAGCGCGGCGCCGACGGCTTCCTGCCGCTGGAGCTGCCCGTCAGGCGCTTCAAGCTGGGCTGACCCGCCCCTGTCCGGGGAAGAACGGCCCGGTTCGGGCGCGTTGTAAGGAGCGTCTAGGGTGGTGGCGACCGACCCCCCGCGCGCATCCCGGAAGGACCATTGGTGACTGCTGAGCCGACCATCGGCGTGCTCGCCCTGCAGGGCGACGTGCGCGAGCATCTGCGGGCCCTGGCGGGCGCCGGCGTCCGCACCGCGACGGTGCGCCGACCCGCGGAGCTGGAGGCCGTCGACGCGCTGGTCATCCCCGGCGGGGAGTCCACCACGATGTGGAAGCTCGCCACCGCCTTCGAGCTGATGGAGCCGCTGCGCAAGCGCGTGGAGGCGGGCATGCCCGCCTACGGCACCTGCGCCGGAATGATCATGCTGGCGGACCGGATCACCGGCGGCATCGAGGGCCAGCAGACCATCGGCGGCATCGACATGACCGTGCGCCGCAACGCCTTCGGCCGCCAGGTGGACTCCTTCGAGGCCGAGGTGCCGCTGACCGGCATGGGGGACACGCCGTACCACGCCGTTTTCATCCGCGCCCCCTGGGTGGAGAACGTCGGCGAGGGCGTCGAGATCCTCGGTCGTGCCGAGACCGGCCCGAACGTCGGTAGGATCGTCGCCGTCCGTCAGGGCCGCCTCATGGCGACCTCCTTCCACCCGGAACTGACGGGCGACTTCCGCGTGCACCACTACTTCGCCGATCTGGTGCGCCGGGCGATGGATCAGGAGGATTGACGGATGTCCGGCCATTCCAAATGGGCGACGACCAAGCACAAGAAGGCGGCCCTGGACGCCAAGCGGGGCAAGCTCTTCGCCAAGCTGATCAAGAACATCGAGGTCGCGGCCCGCACCGGCGGCGGTGACCCCGACGCCAACCCGACCCTCTACGACGCCATCTACAAGGCGAAGAAGAGCTCGGTGCCCAACGACAACATCGAGCGCGCGCGCAAGCGCGGCGCCGGTGAGGAGGCGGGCGGCGCCGACTGGCAGACGATCATGTACGAGGGCTACGCGCCCGGCGGCGTCGCGGTGCTCATCGAGTGCCTCACCGACAACCGCAACCGCGCGGCCTCCGAGGTCCGCGTCGCGCTGACCCGCAACGGCGGCTCGCTGGCCGACCCCGGCTCGGTGTCGTACATGTTCAACCGCAAGGGCGTCGTGATCGTCCCCAAGGCGGGCACCACCGAGGACGACGTCATGATGGCGGTCCTGGAGGCGGGCGCCGAGGAGGTCAACGACATCGGCGACTCCTTCGAGGTGGTCTCCGAGGCGAGCGACCTGCTGGCGGTCCGCAAGGCGTTGCAGGACTCGGACATCGACTACGACTCGGCGGAGAGCAAGTTCCTGCCGACGATGAGCGTGCCCCTGGACGCCGACAACGCCAGGAAGGTGTTCAAGCTGCTGGACGCGTTGGAGGACTCCGACGACGTCCAGGAGGTCTACGCCAACTTCGACGTCAGCGACGAGGTCATGGCTGCGGTCGACGCCTGACGAACGCACGGTCGAACGCCGCCGCATCCCCCCCGGGGACGCGGCGGCGTCGTGTTTTCGGCTCGTGTTTCCGGCTCGTGTTCCGGCCCGTGTGCCCGCGAGCGGGAAGGCCGTTACGGTCGGCGTATGGAGATTCGTTCGCTGACCTTCGACGAGATGGACGTCACCCGCACGATCCGCTCCCAGGCGTTCGGCCGGTTCTCGGACGCGGACTGGGCGGAGACGCTGCGGGTGGCGCGGCCCGTGGTCGAGGCGGGGCGGCAGTACGGGGGGTTCGACGGGGACCGGCTGGTCGCGACGGCCCGGCTGCACGACATGACGCAGTGGTGGCACGGGCGGCCGGTGTCGATGGGCGGGGTCGGCGGCGTCGCGGTCGCGCCGGAGGAGCGCGGCCGGGGGCTCGGCCGCCGGATGATGACCGAGGTGCTGCGGCGCTGCGCCGAGTACGGGCATCCGCTGTCGATGCTGTATCCGGCCACGACGCCGCTCTACCGTTCGCTGGGCTGGGAGCACGCGGGCGCGCTGCACGTGGCCGAGTTGCGGACCGAGGCGTTGCGCGGGGTCGGCGGGGAGCGGGTCGCGGTGCGCCGTGCCGGGGCCGGGGACGCGGCGGAGGTCGCCGCGGTGATCGCGCGGGTGCACGGGGCGGCCGGGGACTGCGGTCCGGTCGGCTGGCGGGAGGAGGTGTGGCGCGCCTTCCTCGCCGAGGACGACCGCTTCTTCTACCTCGCCGAGGACGGGTACCTGGCGTACCAGTGGTCGGGGCCGAGCGAGCTGGAGGTCGAGCGGGTCGTGGCGGCGTCGGAGGCGACGCTGCGGGCGCTGTGGGCGATCGTCGGCTCGACGTCCTCGACGGCGGACACCGTGCGGGCCCATGTCGCGCCGGACGACCCGGTGCTGTGGCTGCTGGGGGAGCGGACCGCCGAGAGGGTGGAGCGCACCCGCTGGATGCTGCGGGTGGTGGACGCCCCCGCCGCGATCGGGGCGCGCGGGTTCCCGGCGGCGGTGCACGCGAGCGTCCCGCTGCGGATCGACGATCCGCACCTGCCCGCCAACTCCGGGGACTGGCTGCTGTCGGTGAAGGAGGGGCGGGGCGTGCTGGAGCCCTCCGGCGGCGCGGCCGATCCGGTGCGGGTGGGGACGCGCGGCCTGTCGGCCCTGTATGCGGGCGTTCCGGTGGCGACGTTGCGGCGCGCCGGGCTGCTGGAGGGCGGCGCCGCCGACCTGGCGGCCCTGGGGGCGGTGTTCGCGGCGGTCCCGTTCTCGCTGGACCACTTCTGACGCCGGACCGTTCCGGACACGGCACGCCGTGCGCGAGGATGTCGCCGGGGTTCGGTAGCGTGGAGCGGCAGCCGAACAGATGATCGAAGGAGTGGGTCGTGCGGGTCATGGGCGTGGACCCGGGGCTCACCCGGTGCGGCGTCGGCGTCGTGGAGGGCGTGCCCGGCAGGCCGTTGCGGATGCTCCACGTCAGCGTGGTGCGCACCAGCCCCGACGACGACATCGCGCTCCGGCTGCTGGGCATCGACCAGGGGATCAACGCCCTGATCGACGAGTGGCGGCCGGACGCGATCGCGGTGGAGCGGGTGTTCGCCCAGCACAACGTCAGCACCGTGATGGGCACCGCGCAGGCGGCCGGGATCGCGCTGGTCGCGGCGGCGCGGCGCGGCCTGCCGGTGGGGATGCACACCCCCAGCGAGGCCAAGGCCGCCGTCACCGGCAACGGCCGGGCCGACAAGGCGCAGGTCACCGCGATGGTGACCCGCCTGCTGGGGCTGGAGACGCCGCCGAAGCCCGCCGACGCCGCCGACGCGCTCGCGCTGGCGATCTGCCATGTGTGGCGGGGCGGGGCGCAGTCGAGGCTGGCGCGGGCCCGGCGGGCGGCGGCGCCCGGCGGCGCGGGGATGACGCAGGCCGAGATCAACGCGGCGAAGCTGGCGGCGGCCCGCCGGGCCGCCCGGGGCAAGGGAGGATACGGACAGTGATCGCCTTCGTCAGCGGCCGGGTGGCCGCGGCCGGACCGGACGGCGCCGTGATCGACGTCGGTGGCGTCGGGTACGCGGTGCAGTGCGCCCCGGCCACGCTCGCCGGGCTGCGGGTCGGCGAGGAGGCGAAGGTCCCGACCTCGCTGGTGGTGCGCGAGGACTCGATGACGCTGTTCGGGTTCGCCGACGACGACGAGCGGCAGGTGTTCGAGCTGCTGCAGACCGCCAGCGGCGTCGGCCCCCGGCTGGCGCTGGCGATGCTGGCGGTGCACAGCCCCGACGCGCTGCGGCACGCGGTGGCCTCCGAGGACGTCACCGCCCTGACCAAGGTGCCCGGCATCGGCAAGAAGGGCGCCCAGCGGATCGTGCTGGAGCTGAGGGACCGGCTCGGCGCGCCCAGCGGGGACGCGCCGAGGGCGCGGCCCGCCGCCGCGGGCGCGGCGTGGCGCGAGCAGGTCCAGGCCGGTCTGATCAACCTGGGCTGGTCCGCCCGGGACGCCGACGCCGCCGTGGACGCGGTCGCCGCCGACCTGGGCGACGGCGCCACCCCGCCCGTTCCGGTCCTGCTGAAGGCCGCGCTGAAGAAGCTGAGCAAGTGAACGACGACGACTACACCGACCGGCTGGTGTCCGGCGGCGCCGAGAGCGCCGAGGAACAGGTCATCGAGGCCGCGCTGCGGCCCAAGAAGCTCGACGACTTCGTCGGCCAGGACCGCGTGCGCGAGCAGCTCTCGCTGGTGCTGCACAGCGCGCTGCGGCGCGGCCGCACCCCCGACCACGTGCTGCTGTCGGGCGGCCCGGGCCTCGGCAAGACCACCCTCGCGATGATCATCGCGGCGGAGCTGGGGCAGCCGCTGCGGATCTCCTCCGGCCCGGCCATCGAGCGCGCCGGGGACCTGGCGGCGATCCTGTCCACCCTCCAGGAGGGGGAGGTGCTGTTCCTGGACGAGATCCACCGGATGGCCCGCCCCGCCGAGGAGATGCTCTACATGGCGATGGAGGACTTCCGCGTCGACGTCGTGGTCGGCAAGGGCCCCGGCGCGACCGCGATCCCCCTCGACATCGCCCCGTTCACCCTGGTCGGCGCGACCACCCGCGCCGGGATGCTGCCGGGCCCGCTGCGCGACCGGTTCGGGTTCGTGGCGCACATGGACTTCTACGCCCCCGCCGAGCTGGAGGTGATCGTCCGGCGGTCCGCGCGGCTGCTCGACGTGGAGATCACCGACGAGGGGGCCGCCGAGGTGGCGGGCCGGTCCCGGGGCACGCCCCGGATCGCCAACCGGCTGCTGCGCCGGGTCCGCGACTACGCCGAGGTCCGCGCCGACGGCGTGGTCACCGAGGAGCTCGCCAAGGCCGCCCTGCGCCTGTACGAGGTGGACGAACGCGGCCTGGACCGCCTGGACCGGGCGGTGCTGGGGGCGCTGCTGCGCAAGTTCGGCGGCGGCCCGGTCGGCCTGTCCACGCTGGCGGTGTCGGTGGGGGAGGAGCCCGAGACCGTGGAGGTGGTGGCCGAGCCGTTCCTGGTCCGGCAGGGGCTGCTGGCCCGCACCCCGCGCGGCCGGATCGCGACCCCCGCCGCCTGGGCCCACCTGGGCCTCACGCCGCCCCCGACGGCGCCGCTGGCGGGCACGCTGTTCGACCTCGACGAGGGGGCGGACCCACAACAGTGATCTTCCGGTAACGGGTTGGGAACTTCCCGGCGTCGCCGCTCGTCCCGTCGTTGCCGGGCCCTGGCGTACTCTCTAAACTCCGGGACTTGGTCACCGTCTCCCAGCCGACGGGCCCGTGAACGGCCGGTACCGGCGACGGGCTGGGGCAAACCACATCGGAAGGACGCCCGATCATGGGCAACGAAATGATTCTCGCGGCACAGAACTCCGGCAGCGGCGCCTTCAACCTGCTGCTGCTCCTCGCGGTGCCCGTCGTGTTCTACTTCCTGCTCATCCGCCCGCAGAACAAGCGGCGCAAGGAGCAGTTGCGGATGCAGAACTCCGTCTCGCCGGGCGCCAAGGTGGTCACCACCGCCGGCATGCACGCCACCGTGGTCGAGGTCGACGACGACGGCGTGGTGCTGGAGATCTCCCCGGGCGTGCACGCCCGTTTCGTCAGGCAGGCCATCATGCAGGTCGTCCGGGAGGACGCCGTGGCCGGCGACGCCGACGCCCTCGACGGCGACGAGGGCAAGCCCGCGGGCGAGTCGATCGACCTGTCCAAGGACGACAAGGGTGCCGACGACACCGAGCAGGTCGAGCAGGTCGAGAAGGCCGGGAAGGCGGAGAGCAAGGCGACGGAGAAGCCGTCGGCCTGACGTCGCGCCGGCACCGAACTCAGACGGGAAGTATGACGACCAGTGGCTCCGCCTCGTAGCAATGTCCCCAGGCCCGGGCGCACCCTCCTCGCCCTCTTCGCGGTCCTGGCGGTCCTGACCGGTGTGATGGTCATGCAGGGGCAGTTGACCCCGAAGCTCGGCCTGGACCTCGCCGGCGGCACGACCGTCACCCTCACCGCCAAGACCGGGAGCGGCGGCGCCCCGCCCGCGACCCAGATGGACCAGGCCGTCAAGATCATGACGCAGCGCGTCAACGGTCTGGGCGTGTCCGACGCCGAGGTCGCCAAGCAGGGCAGCAGCAACATCGTCGTGAACGTGCCCGGCGAGGGGCAGGACCGCGTCGTCCAGCTCATCGGAACCACGGCGAAGCTCCAGTTCCGGCAGGTGTACGCGGCCGCCGACGGCAAGCCGCTCACGGCGGCGCCGGCGCCGACCCCGACCGACGGCAAGAAGAAGAACGACAAGAAGGCGTCGCCCTCGCCGAGCGCGACGCCGTCGGCCTCCTCGACGCCGCGCGGGCGGGCGCTGTCGGAGGCGCTGACCGCCGCCGCGCCGTCCCCGTCGTCGAGCGCGTCGCCGTCCGGCACGGGCACGCCCAAGCCGTCCGGCACGCCGAAGGCCTCGCCGTCGCCGTCCGGCACGCCGAACCTCCAGGTCCCGCCGATCGCCAACCCCGGCCAGGACTACACCGGCATCGACGACAAGGCCGTGATCAAGCAGTTCGAGGAACTGAACTGCTACCGGTCCGACAAGACGGTGTCCGGCGCCAACGACCCCAACCGCAAGTGGGTCGCCGCCTGCGACCAGAAGGAGGAGCGCGGGCAGGTCGCCAAGTACATCCTCGGCCCGGTCCGGGTGCTGGGCGAGCAGGTCGCCGAGGCCAACGCGATGCCGCCGGACGCCACCCAGGGCCAGGCGAGCTGGTCGGTGCAGCTGCGCTTCAAGTCCCAGGGCGCCCGCGAGTTCGGCGAGGTCACCACCGACGCCTACAAGGCGTTCCAGGAGCAGGGCCAGGGCACCCCGCGCTCGCAGGTCGCGATCGTGCTGGACGGCAAGGTCGTCTCGGCGCCCACCATCGAGCGGGGCGCGATCACCGGCGGCACCGCCAGCATCGACGGCCCGCCCGAGAGCTTCACCCAGACCTACGCCACCGACCTGGCCAACGTGCTGAAGTACGGCGCGCTGCCGCTGGAGTTCACCCAGTCCTCCATCGACGAGGTGTCCTCCACGCTGGGCTCGGACCAGCTGCGCGGCGGTCTGATCGCCGGCGCGATCGGCCTGGTGCTGGTCGTGCTGTACTGCCTGTTCTACTACCGGGGCCTCGGCGTGGTCGCGGTGGCCAGCCTCGTGGTCGCGGCGGGCATCACCTACCTGTCGGTGGTGATCCTCGGTGAGAACATGGGCTTCCGGCTGTCGCTGCCGCACATCATCGGTCTGATCGTGTCGATCGGCATCACCGCCGACTCGTTCATCGTCTACTTCGAACGGCTGCGTGACGAGCTGCGCGCCGGACGCAAGCTGCGGCCCTCGGTGGAGACGGCCTGGAAGCGGGCCCGGCGCACCATCCTGGTCGCCGACGCCGTGACGTTCCTGGCCGCGCTGGTGCTGTTCTTCCTGGCCGTCGGCGGTGTGGCGGGCTTCGCGTTCGCGATGGGCCTGACCACCCTGATCGACATCGTCGTGGTGTTCTTCTTCACCAAGCCGCTGGTGGCGCTGCTGTCGCGGACCAAGTTCTTCGGCAAGGGGCACCCGATGTCCGGCCTCGACCCGCGCCGGCTGCACAAGGCGACCCCGGCGGCGTCCGTCCGCCCGACCGGTCAGGAGGCCTGATCATGGCGTTTCGCGCGGTACTCGCCCGCGTCTACCGGGGCGAGGTCAGCGCCGACATCGTCGGCAAGCCCAAGCTGTGGTACTCGATCTCCGGCCTGCTGCTGGTGTTCTCCATCGCGGGACTGGTCTTCCAGGGCCTGAACCTCGGGGTGGAGTTCAAGGGCGGCTCGGTCTTCACCTTCGGCAACTCCGGCCAGTCGATCGAGCAGGTCCGCGGCGCCGTCACCGGCGGCGGCGCGCACCAGGCGATCGTGCAGCAGGCCGGCGGCGACTGGCGGGTGACCACCGAGAGCCTCCCCTCGCAGAAGGTCACCGAGGTCAAGGAGAACATCGCCAAGGAACTGAACGTTCCGGCCGACAAGGTCAGCACCCAGGTCGTCGGGGCCTCGTGGGGCGGTGAGATCTCCAACAAGGCCTGGCAGGCGCTGATCGTCTTCATGATCTTGATCATCGCCTACCTGTCGGTCGCCTTCGAGTGGCGGATGGCGCTGGCCGCGATCGTCGCGCTGGTCCACGACCTGGTGATCACGGCGGGCATCTACGCCTGGTCCGGGTTCGAGGTCACCCCGGCGACCCTGCTGGGCTTCCTGACGATTCTGGGCTACTCGCTGTACGACGCGGTCGTGGTCTTCGACATGATCAAGGAGGTCACCAAACCGCTCACCCCGACCTCCAAGATCACCTACAGCGAGGCCGCCAACCAGGCGCTGTCGTCCACGCTGGTGCGTTCGCTGAACACCTCGCTGGTGGCGATCCTGCCGGTCGCGGCGATCCTGTTCATCGGCACCACGCTGTTCGGCGCGGGCACGCTGAAGGACCTGTCGCTGTCGCTGTTCGTCGGCATGATCGTCGGTACCTACTCGTCGATCTGCGTGGCGACGCCGCTGCTGGTCCAGCTCAAGGAGCGCGAGCCCAGGTACGTCCAGCTCCGCCAGAACATCGCCCGCCGCGAGGCCAGCGGCAAGCGGCAGGGCAGGCTGGCCAAGGCGACCGGCGCCGGGGAGGGGACCGAGCCCGACGCGCCGGTCGCCGAGCCCGCGACCACCCCGGCCGGCCCGGCCGCGGACGAGCGGGACGACGCCGCGGCGGGCGTCACCGTCCGCAAGGTCGTCCAGACCGGGCCGCGCCAGCAGCCCAAACGCGGCACCCGGACGCAGCGCCGCGGCAAGTGACGCCGTAGGCTCTGTGCAGGAAGGATCACCGACGGCCGCGCCCACCCCGGTGGGCGCGGCCGTCGCGGTTCCCGAACACCGACCACCACCGACCCCCTGGGGGAGCGCGCCCGATGGACCTCGACCGCCTCATCAACGACCGCATCCGCGACATCGCCGACTACCCCAAGCCCGGCGTGATGTTCAAGGACATCACGCCGCTGCTGGCCGACCACGTCGCGTTCGCCGGGGTGGTGGACGCCATCGTCAACCACCACGGCCGGGGCACCATCGACAAGATCGTCGGGATCGAGGCGCGCGGGTTCATCCTGGCCGCCCCGGTCGCCTACCACTTCGGCGCGGGCTTCGTCCCGGTGCGGAAAAAGGGAAAGCTGCCCGCGCGGACGTACGAGGAGACCTATGATCTCGAGTACGGGACCGAGACGATCCAGATGCATGTCGACGCGTTCTCGCCCGGCGACCGGGTACTGATCGTCGATGACGTGCTGGCCACCGGCGGTACCGCGAAGGCGGCCGCCGAGCTGGTCCGGCGCGGCGGCGGCGAGGTCGTGGGGCTGTCGGTGCTGATCGAGCTCTCGTTCCTCCACGGCCGGGACCGTCTGGGTGATTTGGACGTCCATTCACTGGTTACGGTCTAGTGCGAAAAAGGCGCCGGATAGACTGGCGCCAGCAGGGTCCGGTGGGGACGGGCGCTACCCGCCGGGGGGACAGGGCCGCGCGCCCACACAGTCTGGGGAGGCTGGGTGCCCGGTGAGGTGGTATCGACCGACGCGGTGAACGGGGCCGCGCCTCCGGCGGAAAGGGCGCCGGAGCGTTCCCCCGCGCCCGCCGAACCGGCCCCGGCGCCAGACCAGCAGCCACCGGACCAGCGGCCACCGGACCAGCCACCACCGGCCCGGGCGGCGGAGTCGCCACCGGAGCAGCCCCCGCAGCAGTCGACGCAGCAGCCCCGGCCCCGGCCGCCGGCGAAGCCACCGGCCCAGTCTCCGGCGTCCTCCGCCGACCAGGCCCGGCCGACGCCGGGCACGACCCCACCTTCCGCCGCCCGGGTGCGCCGCAGGCTCGCCAGGCTGGGCGCCCAACGCGGACCCACCATGAACCCGGTACTCGAACCACTGATCAAGACGGTCCGCAACACGCATCCCAAGGCGGACCTGCGACTGATCGAACGCGCCTACGACGTCGCCGCCCACTACCACCGCCACCAGAAGCGCAAGAGCGGCGACCCCTACATCACCCACCCGCTCGCCGTCGCCACCATCCTCGCCGAGCTCGGCATGAACACCGAGACGCTGTGCGCGGCGCTGCTGCACGACACCGTCGAGGACACCGAGTACACCCTGGAGGAGCTGCGCTCCGACTTCGGTGACGAGATCGCGGCGCTGGTGGACGGGGTCACCAAGCTCGACAAGGTCAAGTACGGCGACGCCGCCGAGGCCGAGACCGTCCGCAAGATGGTCGTGGCGATGTCCCGCGACATCCGCGTCCTGGTGATCAAGCTGGCGGACCGGCTGCACAACATGCGCACCCTGCGCTACATGCCCCGGCACAAGCAGGAGAAGAAGGCCCGCGAGACCCTGGAGGTGTTCGCGCCGCTGGCCCACCGCCTGGGCATGAACACCCTCAAGTGGGAGCTGGAGGACCTGGCGTTCGCCACCCTGTTCCCCAAACGCTTCGACGAGATCGCCCGGCTGGTCTCCGAACGCGCCCCCCGCCGCGACATCTTCCTCCAGGAAGTGATCGAGAACGTGTCGGCGGACCTGCGCGACTCGCGGATCAAGGCCACCGTCACCGGACGGCCCAAGCACTACTACTCGATCTACCAGAAGATGATCGCCCGGGACGTGTCGTTCGACGACATCTACGACCTGGTCGGCATCCGGGTCCTGGTCGACAGCGTCCGCGACTGCTACGCCGCCCTCGGCACGATCCACGCGCGATGGAACCCGGTCCCCGGCCGGTTCAAGGACTACATCGCGATGCCGAAGTTCAACATGTACCAGTCGCTGCACACCACCGTGATAGGGCCCGAGGGCAAGCCGGTGGAGCTGCAGATCCGCACCTGGGGCATGCACCGGCGGGCCGAGTACGGCGTCGCGGCGCACTGGAAGTACAAGGAGGAGACGGTCGGCGGCCGCAAGGCCGGCGACATGCAGTGGCTGCGCCAGCTGCTGGACTGGCAGAAGGAGACCGCCGACCCGGCCGAGTTCCTGGAGTCGCTGCGCTTCGACCTGTCGGTGTCGGAGGTCTTCGTCTTCACGCCCAAGGGCGACGTGATGGCGCTGCCGCAGGGCGCGACCCCGGTCGACTTCGCCTACGCCATCCACACCGAGGTCGGGCACCGCACCATCGGGGCGCGCGTCAACGGCCGCCTGGTGCCGCTGGAGTCCACCCTCGACAACGGCGACGCCGTCGAGATCTTCACCTCCAAGTCGCAGGACGCCGGGCCCAGCCGCGACTGGCTGAACTTCGTCAAGTCCGCCCGCGCCCGCAACAAGATCAAGCACTGGTTCTCCAAGGAGCGCCGCGACACCGCCATCGAGTCGGGCAAGGACTCCATCGCCCGCGCGATGCGCAAGCAGAACATGCCGTTGCAACGCATGATGTCGGGGGAGGCGCTGCTGGCGCTGGCCCGCGACATGCGCTACCCGGACGTGTCGTCGCTGTACGCGGCGGTGGGGGAGGGCCACATCTCGGCGCAGGCGGTCGTGCACCGCCTGGTGGAGGCCCTGGGCGGCGTGGAGAGCGCCGAGGAGGACCTGGCCGAGATCGCGGTCCCCACGCGCCGCAAGCGCAGCCGTCCGTCCGCCGACCCGGGCGTGGTCGTGGACGGCGACGCGGACGTGTGGGTGCGGCTGTCGCGATGTTGCACCCCGGTCCCCGGCGACGACATCGTGGGCTTCGTGACGCGCGGCCACGGCGTGTCGGTGCACCGCAACGACTGCGCGAACGTCACCCAGCTCAAGGAGCAGCCGGACCGGCTCGTCGACGTCAAGTGGTCGCCGGGCGAGGACTCGGTGTTTCTGGTGGCGATCCAGGTGGAGGCGCTGGACCGGCCGCGGCTGCTGTCGGACGTCACCCGCGTCCTGTCGGACCAGCACGTGAACATCCTGTCGGCGTCGGTCACCACCACCCGCGACCGGGTGGCGGTCAGCCGGTTCACGTTCGAGATGGGCGACCCCAAGCACCTGGGCCACGTGCTCAAGGCGGTGCGGTCGATCGACGGCGTGTACGACGTGTACCGCGTCACCAGCGGCGCGCACCGCTGAGCGCCACCTGAGCGCTCCTCGAGCGGCGACGCCCCGCCGGAGGACCGGCGGGGCGCGCTCCCTCCCGTGCTCCCGTTACCGGAACGCGGGCATCACGTGCTCGTGCACCAGCCGCAGCTGGGTGTCGACGTCGGGGACGCCCGCCAGCTCGCGGCCGGTGAACGACTTGACCAGCGCCGAGTCGGTGATCGCCAGGATCATGTGGTTCACGCCGGTCGGCGCGATGTCCTTGGCGATCTTCTCGCGGACCTCCTCGGGCGTGCCGGAGATCGACAGCTTCTCGGTGATCTCCGGGGTGGTCAGCTCGATGCCGCGGGCCAGGTCGCCGGCGCCGATCGCCTCGATGATCGGGGCGACGTCGGCGGGGGAGACGCCGTTGCGCTCCAGCTGCTCGGCGGGCATCGCCGAGGCGTACAGGCCGACCATGCTGCGCGCGGCCTGCTTGGCGGCCTCGGAGTCGGGGCCGGTCGCGAACACGACCCACGCGCCGATGTCGAGGCTCTTCCAGTCCTTGCCCGCCCGCTCGGCGCCGATCCGGAAGTGCTTGACGGCGTACTCGTAGGCCTCCCGCGAGTAGCTGAGGGCGTGGTGGACGCCGTCGGACAGCTCACCGGCGGCCTCGAACGACTTCGGCCCCCGCATCGCGCCGATCTTGACGGGCAGGTGCTCCTGCACCGGGCGGGCGAAGGTGAACAGGCCGTCGTAGGAGTAGAACTCCCCGTCGCGGGTGATCGTGCCCTCGTCCAGCAGGGTCCGGACGACCCCGACGGCCTCCTTGACGCGGGTCAGCGGCTTGGTCTTCGTCCAGTCGATCTTGTACTGGGCGAGCACCCCGAAGTTGCCCGAGCCGAGCACGACCTCGGCGCGGCCGCCGGTCAGCTCGTCCAGGGTGGCGGCGGCCTGGGCGATCAGAGTGGGCTCGCGCAGCGTCACCGCCGACACGCTCGGCCCCATCTTGATCTGCTCGGTCTGCGCCGCGGCCGCCGCGAACAGCAGCCACAGGTCCTTGTGCCAGGGCTCGTCGGCCGCGTAGACGGCGTGGTAGCCGAGCTCGTCGGCCAGCCGGATCGACGCCAGCGACTCGGTGAGCGGGTAGTCGGGAAGCATGGCGTAGCTGAACTTCACGAAAGGGACCTTCCTCGTAGGGGGAATGGGAGGGGGTCTAGCCCTTGATCTGCGTCCACGCCTGGGACCAGCGGGCGTAGTCCACGCACGCGTCGCCCCGGTCGTCGCCGCAGTTCCTGACGGGGGTCTTCCAGAACGAGATGCGCCGGTAGAACTCGGCGTCGCCGACATGGAAGTCCCGGCAGAAGCCGGGGGCGGTGTACCGGCACGCCTTGGGGTTGGCGGGGGCCTGGCCGAACCACTGCCCGACCTGCGCCTGCACCTTCGGCGTGGTGATCCAGTTCATCCACCGGTACATGCAGTTGGGATGCTGGGCCCGGGAGGAGACCATCCAGGTGTCGGACCAGCCGGTGGCCCCCTCGCGGGGGATCACCGTGGCGACCGGGGCCCGGGCGTCGCGGGCCAGGTTGGCGGTCACCTGCCAGGCGGTGCCGGCGTGGATGTCACCGACCTTGAACGACTGGATCTCGTCCAGGTAACTGTGCCAGTACTGCACCACGTTCGGCCGCTGCTTCTTCAGCAGGTCCACCGCCGCCGCGAACTGCTCCTCCGACAGGGCGTACGGGTCGGTGATCTTGAGGTCGGGGCGGTGGGCCTTCAGGTACAGCGCGGCGTCGGCGATGTAGATCGGCGAGTCGTAGGCCGCCAGGTTCCCGGCGGCGGGGGACTTGGGATCCCACATCACCTTCCAGGAGTCCAGGCCCTGGGGGAACCGGTCGGTGCGGTACATCAGCATGTTCGCGCCGTAGCCGTGCGGCACGCCGTACATCTGGCCGCCCGCCGAGTTGTAGGGCTGGTCCTTCAGGTACGCGGCGATGTCGCCGTAGTTGCTGAGCAGCGCGGTGTTCACGGGCGCGACGTCGCCGTTGTAGATCAGCCGCACGCTGGCGTCGCCGGACGCCGACACACCGTCGTAGCGTCCGGTCCGCATCAGCGCGACCATCGCGTCCGACGTGTCGGCGATCTTGGCTTCCACCCGGCAGCCGGTGGCCCGGGTGAACGGCGTCACCCAGTCCACCTTCCGGTCGGTGGAGCCGTCCTCGGCGTACCCGGCCCACACCACCAGCGACAGCTTGCCCTCACCGGGGCCGATGCTCTGCTGGGCGGGGAGCCGGGGCGGGGAGGAGCCCTGCTCGTCGGGGGAATCATCGCATGCGCTCGCGGTCACCGCCGTCAGCAGCGTGAGCAACGCCGCCAGGCGGATGGCGCGGCCGGCTCCGTGCGCGGGGTGTCGTCGGACGCGTCGCCCCCGGGGGAGCCGGGAGGGGACGACACGTGCACGGGCTTCGGGCGGGGTCCGGAAGATCATCGGACCGGATTGTAGAGGTAAGGGGGGTGGTCGTGTCACCCGAATCGCATGATCGATCTCTCTCCGTGTATCGTCCCAAAAACGGACGGACTGTTGCTAGGGTCTGCTCTCGTCTCTCGTGACCGACAGCTCCCAGTACCCCCCGTCTCCGTAACCGCCAAGGGACCGTTGAGTGGGATCACGCAACACTCGTCGGCGGCCCCGCTCATGGGCCGCCCGCTTCCGTACCGTCCGCTTCAAGGTCGTCTCGCTGGTTCTGGTCTCGCTGGTCTCGCTCGCCACGCTGTGGGCGTTCGCGGCGAGCGTGACCCTCGGCGAGGGCCTCAACCTGCGCAACGTCAAGACCGTCCAGGACCACTTCGGCTACCCCTCCGGCGCGCTCGGCAGCGCGCTGCAGGTCGAACGCCGCCTGACGCTGGTGTTCCTCGGCAGCCGCACCCCCGGTGACCGCGCCGCGATGGAGTCGGGCCGCCTGGTCACCGACCGGCAGGCCGCGCTGTTCCGCCGGCTGGTGGGCGACCAGGGCGCGCGGGAGGCCGCGCCCGCGCAGGCCCGGCGGCTCGCCGACGAGGTCCTGGGCGGCCTGAACGGCCTGGCCAACAAGCGCGCGGCCATCGACACCGGCGCGGCCGCCCGGCCGCAGGCGTTCGCCGACTACACGGGGCTGATCGGGGGGATCGGCGCGCTCCAGGGCTCGCTGTCCACGATCGGCAACCCCGAGGTCGCCAAGGACGCCCGCGACCAGCTCGCCCTGGCCCGCGCCCGCGAGGCGCTGTCCCAGGAGGACGCCCACCTGGCCGGGGCGCTGGCCGCCGGACGGCTGACCCGCGCCGAGCACGCCGAGTTCGTCAAGCTCGTCGGCACCCAGCGCGCCCTGTTCGGCCTGGCCGCGCCCGAGCTGCGGCCCGGCGACCGCGCCTACTTCGGCCGCGTCACCGGCGCCCCCGAGTACGCCCGGCTGCGCGACCTGGAGGACCGCATCGTCGGCGCGGCCCGCATGAACAAGGTCGCCGCCGACCTGCCGGTGCGGTGGAAGACCACCGCCGACGCCAACCTCACCCGCCTGCGCGGCCTGGAGCTGTCGCTGACCGAGCAGGCCGAACGCCGCGCCCGCCCGATCTCCGACGCGATCCTGCTGCGCGTGGTGCTGGCCGGGGCGCTCGGCCTGCTGGCGGTGGTCGCGACCGTCGCGCTGGCGGTGTGGGTGGCCCGCTCGGTCATCCGCGACCTGGCCGGGCTGCGCCGCGAGGCCCAGGACCTGGCCGACCGCCGCCTGCCCGGCGTGATCTCCCGGCTGCGCCGCGGCGAGCAGGTGGACGTGGCCGCCGAGGCCCCGCCGCTGTCGTTCCCCACCGGCGAGATCGACGAGGTCGGGCAGGCGTTCAACGCCGCCCGCCGCACCGCCATCCAGGGCGCGGTCGAGGAGGCGGCGCTGCGCCGCGGCATCAGCGAGGTGTTCGTCAACCTGGCCCGCCGCAGCCAGACGCTGCTGCACCGGCAGCTCAAGCTGCTGGACTCCATGGAACGCCGCATCTCCGACCCCGACGACCTGGAGGACCTGTTCCGCGTCGACCACCTGGCCACCCGCATGCGGCGGCACGCCGAGGGCCTGATCATCCTGTCCGGGCAGCCGCCCGGCCGGGGATGGCGCAACCCGGTGAAGGTGATCGACGTGACCCGCGCCGCCGCCTCGGAGGTGGAGGACTACACGCGGGTGTCGGTCGCGCCGATGCCCGAGGCCGCGATCGCCGGGGTGGCGGTCACCGACGTGGTGCACCTGCTGGCCGAGCTGGTCGAGAACGCCACCGCGTTCTCCCCGCCGCACACCACCGTGCAGGTCACCGGGGAGCTGGTCGGCCACGGGTTCAGCATCGAGATCGAGGACCGGGGCCTTGGCATGGACGAGGCGGCGCTGGCCGCCGCCAACGCCCGGCTCGCCGCGCCGCCGGAGTTCGACCTGTCCGACAGCGCCCAGCTCGGCCTGTTCGTGGTCGGGCGGCTGGCGCAGCGCCACAACATCCGGGTGACGCTGCGGACCTCGCCGTTCGGCGGGACCACCGCGATCGTGCTGCTGCCGGACGAGCTGGTCGTGCTGTCGGAGCGGCCCGGCGCGGACCGCACGCCGTTCGCGCTGACCCGGCGCGGCGCCGACGCCCTGATCCCCGCCGGGGTGGTGCGCGGGCGCCGGCACGCGCCCGAGCTGCCCGCCGCGCCCCCGGAGCGGTACGTCACCGCGTTCTCCGAGCCCGCCGGACTCCCCGAACCGGCCGGACTCCCCGAACCGGCCGCGTATCCCGAGAGCACCGGATACCCCGAACCGCCCGGGTACCGCGAACCGGCCGGACACCCCGAGCCCGCCGCGTACCACGAGCCCGCCGCGTACCCCGAGAACACCGGGTTCTCCGGACCCGGGGAGACCCCCGGTCAGCCCGAGCGCTCCGAGCCGCACGAGCCGCCCGAGATCTCCACACCGTCCCGGCCCACCCGCCGCAACCGGCCCCCGGCCGTCACCCGGCGCGACGACGCCCCCCGTCCCGACCTGCCCCGGCGCGTCCGGCGCGCCAGCATGGCGCCGCAGCTGCGCCGGGAGGCCGAACCACCGCCCGCCCCCGACCGGCCGCAGCCCCCGCGGGTCCAGCGGTCGCCCGAGGAACTGCGGTCCATGATGTCGGCGATCCAGCGCGGCACCCGGCGGGGCCGCGCCGAGTCCGTGGAGTCCCCGGGATCCCCGGGGGTCCCGGGAACCCCGGGGTTCGCCGAGCACGCCGGACCCGACGAGGAGACGTGATCGGCCATGACCGGTCCGGGCAGCGAATGGCTCGACGAGGAGGCGGGACCCCTGGTGCGCGCGTACGCGCTGACCGGGGGCCGCGCCCGGCCCGCCACCCGCGGCGAGGACCTCGAAATGATCACTGTGGTGGTGACCGTGGGACGGCCCGCCCCCAGCCCCGAGATCGGCCCCGAGCACCTGGCGATCCTCGACCTGTGCCGGACCGCGCAGTCGGTCGCCGAGATCTCGGCGCGGCTCGGGCTGCCGCTGGTCGTGGTGCGGGTGCTGCTGGGCGACCTGCTCACCCGGGGCCACATCGCCGTGCGACGGCCCGAGGAACGCGCCCCGGACGTCACCCAGAAGCTGCTGAGGGAGGTGCTCCATGGACTCGAAAGGCTCTGACCCGGGCTCCGACGCCACGCTGATGCCGCTGGCCGTCAAGATCCTGGTGGCGGGCGGGTTCGGGGTCGGCAAGACCACGTTCGTCGGCGCGGTGAGCGAGATCCGCCCGCTGCGCACCGAGGAGGTGCTGACCGAACGCGGCGTCGGCGTGGACGACACCTCCGGCGTGGACCGCAAGACCACCACCACCGTCGCGATGGACTTCGGCCGCATCACCATCCGCGAGGGCCTGGTCCTGTACCTGTTCGGCACCCCCGGCCAGGACCGGTTCTGGTTCATGTGGGACGAGCTGGCGCACGGCGCGCTCGGGGCGGTCGTGCTGGCCGACACCCGGCGGCTGACCGACTGCTTCCCGGCGGTGGACTACTTCGAGAGCCGCGAGGTGCCGTTCCTGGTCGCGGTCAACCGCTTCGACGACGGCTACGACTACACCGAGCGGGAGGTCGCCGAGGCGCTGGACCTGGGCCCGCAGACGCCGGTGCTGATGTGCGACGCGCGCGACCGCGACTCGGCCAAACGCGTGCTGACCGCCCTGGTCCGGCATCTGATCGCGCTCGGCGAGCGCCAGCCGGTGTGACCCGGCCGGAACGCGAGAGGGCCGGTCCCCCCGGAGGGGACCGGCCCTTTTCCGCGTCACGCGCCCGGGATCACGCCCCGGCGGCGTCCTCCTCCGGGACGAAGTCCACCCCGGCCTCCGCGCGCTGCTGCTCGGTGATCGGCGTCGGCGCGGCGGTCAGCGGGTCGTAGCCGGACGCGGCCTTCGGGAAGGCGATCACGTCGCGGATCGACTCGCCGCCCGCCAGCAGCATGGCGGTCCGGTCCCAGCCGAACGCGATGCCGCCGTGCGGCGGCGGGCCGTACTTGAACGCCTCCAGCAGGAAACCGAACTTGGACTCGGCCTCCTGCTTGCTCAGTCCCAGCACGTCGAACACGCGCTGCTGCATCTCGGCGCGGTGGATACGGATCGAGCCGCCGCCGATCTCGTTGCCGTTGCAGACGATGTCGTAGGCGTTGGCCAACGCCGAGCCCGGGTCGTTCACGAACGTGTCGGCGAACTCCGGCTTGGGCGCGGTGAACGGGTGGTGCACCGCCGTCCAGCCGATCCGCTCGCCCTTCTCGTCCTCCACCGGCTCGAACACCGGGGCGTCCACGACCCAGCAGAACGCCCAGGCGCTCTCGTCGATCAGGCCGCAGCGGTGGCCGATCTCCAGCCGCGCCGCGCCCAGCAGCTCGCGGGTCGCGTGCGGCCGGCCGGCGCCGAAGAAGATCGCGTCGCCGGGCGCGGCGCCGACCTTCGCGGCCAGGCCGGCCTTCTCCGCGTCCGACAGGTTCTTGGCGACCGGGCCGCCCAGCGAGCCGTCCTCCTGCACCAGCACGTAGGCCAGGCCGCGAGCGCCGCGCGCCTTGGCCCAGTCCTGCCAGCCGTCCAGCTCCTTGCGGGTCTGCGACGCGCCGCCCGGCATGACCACCGCGCCCACGTAGGGGGCCTGGAACACCCGGAACGAGGTGTCGGCGAAGTACCCGGTCATGTCGGTCAGCTCGTTGCCGAACCGCAGGTCCGGCTTGTCCGAGCCGTACCGCGCCAGGGCGTCGGCGTAGGTGATGTGCGGGATCTCCCCGATCTCGTGGCCGAGGATCTCCTTCCACAGCGCCCGCACGATGTCCTCGCCGACCCTGATGACGTCGTCCTGCTCGGCGAACGACATCTCGATGTCGATCTGGGTGAACTCCGGCTGCCGGTCGGCGCGGAAGTCCTCGTCGCGGTAGCAGCGGGCGATCTGGTAGTACCGCTCCAGCCCGCCGACCATCAGCAGCTGCTTGAACAGCTGCGGCGACTGCGGCAGCGCGTACCAGTGGCCCGGCTTCAGCCGCACCGGTACCAGGAAGTCGCGCGCGCCCTCGGGGGTGGAGCGGGTCAGGGTAGGGGTCTCGACGTTGACGAAGCCCTGCTCGCCCAGTACCCGGTTGACGATCTGCGCGCCCTGGGAGCGGATGCGCAGCGCCCGGGAGACCTGCTCGCGGCGCATGTCGAGGTACCGGTACTTGAGCCGGACCTCCTCGTTGACGTTGGCGTCGCCCTCGATCGGGAACGGCAGCGGCGCGGCCTCCGACAGCACCTCGATCTCGGCGGCGGCGACCTCGATCTCCCCGGTGGGGATCTCGGGGTTCTCGTTGCCCGCGGGCCGGACCCGCACCTCGCCGGTGATCTTCACGCAGAACTCCGCGCGCAGGTCGTGGGCGGTGTCCTCCTCGCGGAAGACGACCTGGGCGACCCCGGAGGCGTCGCGCAGGTCGATGAAGGTGACACCCCCGTGGTCACGGCGGCGCGCCACCCAGCCGGCCAGCGTCACCTGCTGCCCGGCGTGCTCCCTGCGGAGGGTCCCCGCCTCGTGCGAGCGGATCATCGTGAAAGCCTTTCCTTCAAGACCGATGCGACATTGTTCAGAGACACGGCGCTCTGCTCGCCGCTGCCCAGCTCCTTGACCTGGGCGACGCCGTCGGCGAGGTCCCGCTCGCCCAGGATGATCGCGAACCGGGCCCCCGACCGGTCGGCGTCCTTCATCGCGCCCTTGAGCTTCTTCCCGCCGAACGCCATGTCCGCCGCGACCCCGGCCCGGCGCAGCTCGGCGACCAGACCGAACAGCCGGCGCTCGGCGGTCTCGCCGAGCGCGACCCCGAACACCTCGCAGCGAGGCTTGGGCGCGAACTCCGCGCCCTCGGCCTCCAGCGCCAGGATGGTGCGGTCGAGGCCCAGCCCGAAGCCGATGCCCGGCAGCGCGGGGCCGCCGATGTCCTCCGACAGGCCGTCGTAGCGCCCGCCGCCGCCGATGCCGGACTGCGCGCCCAGCAGCGGGTGGTCGAACTCGTAGGTGGTGCGGGTGTAGTAGTCCAGGCCCCGCACCAGCCGCGGCGTGTCCTCCCACTCGACGCCGAGGTCGGCCAGCAGCTCGCGTACCCGGTCGTGGTGGGCCTTGCAGGCGGCGCACAGGTGGTCGGCCATCAGCGGCGCGTCGGCGAGCTGCTCCTGCACCCGCGGGCGCTTGTCGTCCAGCACCCGCAACGGGTTGATCTCGATGCGGGCGCGGGTGGCCTCGTCCAGGTCCAGGCCGCGCAGGAACTCCTGCAACCGGGCCCGGTAGGCGGGGCGGCACTCCCTGCAGCCCAGCGAGTTCAGCAGCAGCCGCACCCGCGTCAGGCCGAGACTGCGGTACCAGCCGGCGGCGATGGCGATCGTCTCGGCGTCGACCTGCGGGTCCTCGCTGCCGATCGCCTCCAGGTCGAGCTGGTAGAACTGCCGGTAGCGGCCCTTCTGCGGGCGTTCGGCGCGGAACGCCGGGCCGGTCGTCCAGACCTTGACCGGCAGGGCGCCCTCCTTGTGCAGGCCGTTCTCCAGCACCGCGCGCAGCACCGAGGCGGTGAACTCCGGCCGCAGCGTCAGCGACCGGCCGCCGCGGTCCTCGAAGGTGTACATCTCCTTGGACACCACGTCGGTGGACTCGCCGACGCCGCGCCGGAACAGGTTGGTGTCCTCGAAGACCGCCAGCTCCAGATAGCCGTAACCGGCCAGCCGGGCCTGCTCGGCGAACGCCTCGCGGATGGCGTAGAACAGGTCCGCGCGCGGCGGGACGTACTCGCTGACCCCCTTGGGGGCCTGAAAGCTCGAACTCATGATCTCTAGGCTCAGAATCCCTGGTTGGGCCCGTGCTCGGGCGTGAGGTCCGACAGGAACGGGTTGGTCGCGCGTTCCCGCCCGATGGTCGTCTGCTGGCCGTGGCCGGGCAGCACGACGGTCTCGTCCGGCATCGTCAGGCACACCCGCGACAGGCTGCGCAGGATCTCCTCGTACGATCCGCCCGGCAGGTCGGTGCGGCCGATCGACCCGGCGAACAGCAGGTCCCCGGTGAACATCACGTCGGGGACGTCGGCGCTCGGGGGCGTCCGGAAGGTCACCGACCCGGGGGTGTGGCCCGGGGCGTGGTCGACGGTGAAGGACATCCCGGCCAGCTCGACCGCCTGCCCGTCCGACAGCTCCCGCACGTCGTCCGGCTCGCTCAGCGTGATGCCGCCGAACAGCTGCTGCCCCACGTTCAGCGACAGCCCCTTGGCCGGATCGGTGAGCAGGTCGCGGTCGCCGGGATGGATGTAGGCGGGCACGTCCCTGGCGCCGCAGACCGGGGCCACCGACCACACGTGGTCGATATGGCCGTGCGTGAGCAGCACCGCCACCGGCCGCAGCCGGTGCTCGCGCAGCAGCTCCTCGATCCCGGCCTCGGCGTCCTGGCCCGGATCGATGATCACGCACTCCTCACCCGCGGCGGGCGCCACGACATAGCAGTTCGCGGCGAACGATCCGGCGGGGAACCCGGCGACGAGCACGGTCGTCCTTCCTTGTGGCGAGCAGATGGGGACCTCGCGCCCTGGGCCCGGGACCCGGCGCCCCGTCGGGCCCCGTCGCGCCCGGCCGCGCGCGGTGTCCACCGAGCGTACCGGCGCCGCCCTGGCCACCGCGAACGAGATAGGCCGATCGCCGTGTCGACGCCGCCGGCCGGGGCGCCCCGGCCCGCGGCGTCCCCGGATCGGTAACGCGCCGGACCTCGCGGCGCGCGGAACGTCCGGTACCGCTACTATGCGCTGCACGTTCACCTGATCACAGCGGAGGGCAGGCACCGTGGCGGCCAAGGACCGCAAGAAGGAACTCGCACGGCAGCGCTACGAGCGCCAGCAGGCGCGACGGCAGGCCGAGGCCGCGCGCGCCCGCCGGGTGAAGATCGTCGGCGCGGGCGTGGCGGTCGCGGTGATCGCCGTCGGCGGCGGCGTCGCCTACGCGATGACCAGGAGCGACGACAAGAAGGACAAGAAGGACACCACCGCGGCCGCGGGCGCCTGCACCTACACCAGGGCGGAGGAGAAGGGCGCCCCCAAGAACCTCGGCACCCCGCCCGCCAAGCCCGTCCACACCGGACCGGTGCAGGCCACGATCAAGACGGCCCAGGGCGACGTGGGGCTGGAGCTGGACGGGGCCAAGGCGCCGTGCGCGACCAACTCGTTCGCGTTCCTGGCCGAGAAGGGCTTCTGGAAGAACACCTTCTGCCACCGCCTGTCCACCGGCGAGGGGCTGAAGATGCTCCAGTGCGGCGACCCGACCGGCACCGGCCAGGGCGGGCCCGGGTACCAGTTCGGCAACGAGAACACCGAGGGCGCCACCTACAAGAAGGGCACCCTCGCCATGGCCAATGCCGGCCCCGGCACCAACGGCAGCCAGTTCTTCCTCGTGTACGGGGACTCGCAGCTGTCGCCCGACTACACGGTGTTCGGCAAGATCACCAAGGGTATGGACGTACTGGAGAAGGTCGCCGCCGGCGGGATCGACAAGCCCGGCCCGGACGGAACCGGCGCTCCGAAGAAGAAGGTCACGATCCAGGACGTCTCGATCGTCGGGAAATAGGCGAACGGGATACTAAGGTGTGGAGGGTCCGATGGATGTGAGCACGATCTCCAACACGATCGGACCTGCGATACAGGAGGCAAGCGTGTCCAGCGCGACCGATCCCTGGGGCCGGGTGGACGAGGACGGCACCGTCTACGTGAAGACGTCGGACGGCGAGCGCGTCGTGGGGTCCTGGCAGGCCGGCGCTCCGGAGGAGGCCCTGGCCTACTTCAAGCGCAAGTACGACTCGCTGGCCACCGAGATCGGGCTGCTGGAACAGCGGGTCAAGACCACCGACCTCCAGCCCCAGCAGGCCCAGCACAGCATCGACCGGCTGCGCGAGCAGGTCTCCGACGCGCACGCGGTCGGCGACCTGGAGTCCCTGGCCCGGCGGCTGGACGCGCTGACCGCGCTGGTCGACCGCCGCCGCGAGGAGGTGCGGGCCCAGCGCGAGCACGCCCGGCACGAGGCGCGCGAGGTCAAGGAGCGCATCGTCGCCGAGGCCGAGCGCATCGCGGCCGAGGAGACGCACTGGAAGAACGGCGGCGAGCGGCTGCGCCAGCTGGTGGAGGAGTGGAAGGCCGCCGACCGCATCGACCGGCCGACCGAGACCGCGCTGTGGAAGCGGCTGTCGGCCGCGCGCAACGCGTTCACCAAGCGCCGCAAGGCCTACTTCGCCACCCTGGACGACCAGCGCGACCAGGCCCGCAAGGAGAAGGAGCGCCTGGTCGCCGAGGCCGAGGCGATGAGCGGCTCCACCGACTGGGGCGAGACCGCCGCCGCCTACCGCGAGCTGATGCGCCGCTGGAAGACCGCCGGCCGCGCCGCGCGGGACGTGGAGGAGGAGCTGTGGGCCCGGTTCAAGGGCGCGCAGGACACCTTCTTCGCCGCCCGGTCGGCCGCGTTCGCCGAGCGCGACGCCGAGTTCCAGGGCAACGCCGAGGTCAAGGAGCAGCTGCTGGCCGAGGCCGAGAAGCTGCTGCCGGTCACCGACGTGCGCGCCGCCCGCGCCGCGCTGCGCGGCATCCACGAGCGCTGGGAGGCCGCCGGGATGGTGCCGCGCGACCAGCGCGACCGCCTGGAGGGCCGGCTGCGCAAGATCGAGGAGGCCGTGCGCACCGCCGAGGAGAACGAGTGGCGGCGCACCAACCCCGAGGCCCGCGCCCGCGCCGAGGCCACCGTCAACCAGCTGCGCAGCTCCATCGAGCAGCTGGAGAAGCGGCTGGCCAAGGCCCGCGAGGCCGGACGCGACAAGGACGTGCGGGACGCCGAGGAGGCGCTGACCGCCCGTCGTGCCTGGCTGGAGGAGGCCGAGCGCACGCTCGCCGAGTTCTCCTGATCCGCTCTCCCGGGCCCGGCCGCCCGCCCCCTCAGGCGCTCCGCCCGAGGAAGGCGAGCAGCCGGGTCTGCTCGTCGGCGCCGGGCGGCGCGGGCAGCGCCGGACCCAGCCGGCCGGCCGCCCGCAGCGGCGCGGCGACCACGTGCGCGGTCGCGAACGCGTGGTGCACCAGGTCGGGGTCCAGCCGGGTCGGCTGCCCGGTGGCGCGCGCCAGGTCCCAGGCGTGCACCAGCGGCTCCAGGATGTAGGCGCCCAGGTAGTCGCCGAGCGGCAGCTCCCCCAGGGAGCCGACCGGGACGGGCCGGCGCAGCGCCTCGGGCGTCAGCGCCGCCGCGCACTCCTTGCGGGCGGTCCGCCAGGCCATGAGCGCGTCCCCGGCCACATGGCGGCGCGGGTCGTCGGCCGGACCGGGCGGCGGCGCCCCGAGCGCCAGCGCCCTGATCCGGTACTGCCCCGCGATGACGTGCCCCGCCACGTCCAGCGCCGTCCACCCCTCGCAGGGCGAGGGGGCGTCCCAGCCGTCCCGGGGCACGCCGCACACCACCCCTTCGAACAGATCCAGCGCCCTCCGGTAACCGCCTGGTTCCTGACCCATGGCGCCCAGTGACCCGCGACCGGCCCCTCCTGTCAAGCGCAATGGGCAAGCCGGTCACGGGTCACCGAAACCCTCAGGCGCCGTTCACCCCGCGTTCGCGCAGCATCGCGGTCATCAGGTCGATCTCGGAGCGCTGGCCGTCCACCATGCTCCGGGCCAGCCGCCGCACGCGCTCGTGGCCGGTGCGGTCGAGCACGGCGCGCGCCATGTCCACCCCGGCCCGGTGGTGGACGACCATCAGGCGCAGGAAGCGGATCTCGGCGTCCCGGCCGGAGGCCCGCTCCAGCCCGTCGAGCTGCTCGCGGGTGGCCATCCCCGGCATGGCGGCCGGTGCCGCGGCCGGGGCGGCCGGGTGCCCGGAGTGGCCCCGCATCCAGCGCATCGGCCCGGCCGGGTCGGTCTTGGGCAGCCCCCACTCGTCCAGCCAGGCCGTCATCATGCCGATCTGCGCCTGCTGGGTGGTGGCGATGTCGTAGGCCAGGGTCCGCAGACCAGGGTCGCGGGTCTTGTCGCGGACCGTGAACGCCATCCGCACCGCCTGGGCGTGGTGGGCGCTCATGTCGCGCGCGAACCCGGCCTCCGGACCGTCGGCCGCCGGCCCCCCGGATCGCAACGCCGCCATCCCGGCGAACACGGCCGCCGCCACCAGGACGACGACGGCCACGATCACGTTGGCCCGCCGCCTCACGCCGTGCTTCCCGCTCGCCTCCGGAACGCCGGGTGGGCGCCGCCTTCCCTCGTCGCTCCGGTCGCTCGGCTCCCACCCGGCCCGCTGTGCTCGCGGGTCGGTCCGGACGGCGCCGCGTCCCCGCGGCCCGCTCACGCCTGGTCCTTGGCGCCGGTGCAGGCCGCGCCCGGTTCGGGGGTCTGCGGGCCCTTGACGTAGGCCTTCAGGAACGCGTCCACGCGCGGGTCGGCGGCGTCCTGGACCTTGACCTGCCTGCCCCACGCCGACAGCGCGATCGGCGCGTCCAGGCCCGGGTAGGGGCTCATCAGCGTGTAGTCGGTGGTCCGCACCTTCGTGGCCAGCCGCTCGACCTGGTCGGCGGCGAGGCCGGGCCGGTAGGTGATCCACACCGCGCCGTGCTCCAGGGAGTGGACGGCGTTCTCGTTGCGCAGCGGCCGGTCGTAGACGCGGGCGTCGCAGTTCTGCCACATGGGGTCGTGCGCGCCGCCCATCGGCGGGGCGGTGTCGTAGGTGACGGCGTTCTGGGTGTGGTCGCGGCTCAGGTCGCCCTTCTCGACCAGCCCGGCGATCGAGCCGCCGGAGGAGGGCCGCGACTGCAGGAACGCGAAGGTGATCGCCACGGCGGCGACCAGGCCGATCACGGTGAAGAAGGCGATGCCGCCCCAGGGCACGTGCCGCTGGTTCAGGGCGTTCTTGGCCGGGCGGCCGTTGCGGTTGGCCGGGCGCTTGCTCCCGGCCGACCCGGTGTTCTTGGCCGACCCGGTGTTCTTGGACGGCTTGGCGTTCTTGGACGGCTTGTTGTTCTTGGACAGCTTGGCGTTGGACATGGTGATCCCCTCATGGGTGCTCGTTCGGACGGGACGGGGCGCCGTGCGGCGCGGCCCGTCACAGCCGGAGCACCTGGAGGGAACTGAGGGACGGCGGGAGCGGGGCGCCCCGCGCCGGGGGAGCCGCCCGCGGGCCGGCGAGGGCCGGGAGCCGGGACCGGATCCGGCGGGGGAGCGCCGCCATCCCGATCACCATGATCGACAGCAGCACCGCCAGGCACAGGCAGGCGTCCACGGGGTCGGCGGGCACCGGGACCGGCGGCTCGTGCAGCGTCGGGAGACCGGCCGCCGCGACCGCCCCGAGCGCCGGTCCGGCCCCCTCCGCCCGGTGGCCGGAGGGGGCGTCGGCCCCGAACGGGGCGTCCAGCGAGTGCGCGGTGCACCAGCGGATCGTCGGGGCGTGCTCCAGGCCGTAGCTGAAGACCAGCCCGCCCACGACGAACAGCGCCACGAGCAGTCCCGCCAGCCCGTGGCGCCGGCTGTGCCGCAGCCGAGACGCCGGTCCCGTCACGTCCTGTGATCACCTCTGGTCGAAGGGTTCCGCGCGGTTTCAACGCCGCGCCCCGCCGGGAGGTTCCCGGCGATCGGAACGAAGAGGAGATTACCGGCAGTGTCGGTGCGGCGAGATAGTGTCGGACCGTGACCGGCACGCTCTTCGACGACCCGACCGGGGACGGCGACCGGGAGGCGCCGCCCGCCCCGGACGCGCCCTCCGGCCGGCCCGCCCCCGAGCGGCAGCCCCTGGCGGTGCGGATGCGGCCCCGTTCCCTGGACGAGGTCGTCGGCCAGGCGCACCTGCTCGGCCCCGGCACCCCCATCCGCCAGCTGGTGGACCGCGACGCGCCGATGTCGCTGGTGCTGTGGGGCCCGCCCGGCACCGGCAAGACCACCCTGGCGACCGTGGTGAGCCAGGTCACCAGCCGCCGCTTCGTGGAGATCTCCGCCGTCAGCGACGGCGTCAAGCGGGTCCGCGCCGAGATCGACCTGGCCCGCCGCGAGCTGGGCGTGGCCGGGCGGCAGACGGTGCTGTTCGTCGACGAGATCCACCGGTTCAGCAAGGCCCAGCAGGACGCGCTGCTGCCCGCCGTGGAGAACCGCTGGGTCTCCTTCATCGGCGCGACCACCGAGAACCCGTTCTTCTCGGTGATCAGCCCGCTGCTGTCCCGGTCGCTGCTGCTCACCCTGGAGCCGCTGGACGAGGACGACCTGCGCGAGGTGGTCCGCCGCGCGCTGGCCGACGAGCGCGGGCTGAACGGCGCGGCCACCCTCGACCCGGCCGCCGAGGACCACCTGATCCGGCTGGCCGGGGGCGACGCCCGCCGCGCGCTCACCTACCTGGAGGCCGCCGCCCTGGTCGTCCCCGACGGCGGCGTGATCGACGCGGACGTGCTGGAGCGGGCCGTGGACCGGGCCGCCGTCCGCTACGACCGCGAGGGCGACCAGCACTACGACGTCATCAGCGCGTTCATCAAGAGCATCCGGGGCAGCGACGTGGACGCCGCGCTGCACTACCTGGCCCGCATGATCGAGGCGGGGGAGGACCCCCGGTTCATCGCCCGGCGGCTGATCGTGCACGCCAGCGAGGACGTCGGCATGGCCGACCCCACCGCGCTGCAGACCGCCGTGGCCGCCGCCCAGGCCGTGGAGTTCGTCGGGCTGCCCGAGGCCCGCATCAACCTGGCCCAGGCCGTGATCCACCTGGCGCTGGCCCCCAAGTCCAACGCGGTGATCATGGCGGTGGACGGGGCGCTGGGCGACGTCCGCAAGGGCCTGGCCGGGCCCGTGCCGGGCCACCTGCGTGACGCGCATTACAAGGGGGCGGCGCGCGTCGGGCACGGCGAGGGGTACAAGTACCCCCACGACCACCCCGGTGGCGTGGTCCGCCAGCGGTACGCGCCCGACGCGGTGCACGGACGCGAGTACTACCGCCCCACCCGGCACGGCGCGGAGTCCCGTTTCACCGAGGTCCTGGCCCGCATCCGGTCGGTGCTGCGCGGAGCGCGGAGCGCGGAGCCCGGCGGGAAAAAGGGCTGAGCGCGGTCCCGCCATCGGGGACCATGGACCGATAACCTTCCCCACGCCGGTCCGAGCCCGGCACGGTCCCGACCGTCGCCCACGGTAAGGTCGTTCCCCACGGAACGGACCGACCGGACCGGCCCGGCCGGACTCGACACAGCGAACGGAAAAGCCCTGATGCTTACTGGTGGACAACTGGCAGGCCTCATCGTGGCCGTGTTCTGGGCCGTGCTCGTGTCCTTCGTCGCCTACACCCTGCTGCGCCTGGCCCGGCTGCTCGGCGAGGCCAGCGAGGTGGTCCGCGACATCGGCGAGCAGGCCGGGCCGCTGCTGGACGACATGAACCGCACGGTGCGGCGCGCCAACGAGCAGCTCGGCCGCACCGACGTGATCACCAAGCAGGTCGCCGGCGTCACCCAGAACGTCTCGGCCGTCACCACCGTGATGACCTCGGTCGTCGGCGGGCCCCTGGTGAAGGCCGCCGCCTTCTCCTACGGCGTGCGCAGGGCGCTGGGCAACACCAGGGACGGCGGCCACTCGGGCCGTCCCGAGCTCACCGGCCGGCAGAACGGGAAGGGGCGCAGGTGAAGCGGCTGTTCTGGCTGTCGGTCGGCGCCGGCGCCGGCGTCTACGCCACCCACCGCGTGAAGAAGAAGGTGGAACGCGTGGTGGAGGCCTGGTCCCCCGAGGGCGTCGCCGCCCGCGCGGTCACCGCCGGGCAGACGACCGGGCAGCGGTTGAAACTTTTCGCCACGGACGTCCGTACCGAGATGCGGGCGCGGGAACAGGAACTGCGCGAGGCCGTCCAGATGGACCAGGCCCCGCCCGAGCCGCCCGACGGACCCCGGCCGCGCCGGGTCCTGAAGGCGCGATACACGATCATCGACGACGACAAGGATGGCCACTGATCATGGAGTCGGCAGAGGTCGCCCGCCGCTTCCTCAAGTTCTTCGAAGAGAACGGGCACACCGTGATGCCCTCGGCCAGCCTGGTCGCCGAGGACCCGACCCTGCTGCTGGTTCCGGCCGGGATGGTGCCGTTCAAGCCGTACTTCCTGGGCCAGCGCACCCCGCCCGCCCCGCGCATGACCAGCGCGCAGAAGTGCGTGCGGACCCCGGACATCGACGAGGTCGGCAAGACCACGCGGCACGCCACGTTCTTCCAGATGCTGGGGAACTTCTCCATCGGCGACTACTTCAAGGAGGGCGCGATCCCGTTCGCCTGGGAGCTGCTGACGCGGCCCCAGGCCGAGGGCGGGTTCGGCTTCCCCGAGGAGAAGCTGTGGGTCACCGTCCTGCAGGACGGCGACAAGGTCGACGACGAGGCCATCGACATCTGGCACAACAAGGTCGGCGTGCCGCTGGAGCGCATCCAGCGCCGCGGCCTGGCCGACAACTACTGGCACATGGGCGTGCCCGGCCCCGGCGGCCCCTGCTCGGAGATCTACTACGACCGGGGCCCTGAGTTCGGCCGCGAGGGCGGCCCCGAGGCCGACGAGGACCGGTACCTGGAGGTCTGGAACCTGGTCTTCATGCAGGAGATGCTGAGCGAGGTCCGCTCCAAGGTCGACTTCGACGTCGAGGCGCCGCTGCCGGCCAAGAACATCGACACCGGCATGGGCCTGGAGCGCATGGCGGCGATCCTGCAGGGCGTCGACAACATCTACGAGACCGACACCCTGCGCCGCATCCTCGACCGCGCCGCCGAGCTGACCGGCACCCGCTACGGCTCCGACGGGCGCGCCGACGTGTCGCTGCGCGTCATCGCCGACCACGTCCGCGCGGGCACCATGCTGGTCTCCGACGGCGTGCGCCCCGGCAACGAGGGCCGCGGCTACGTGCTGCGCCGCCTGCTGCGCCGCTCGATCCGCAACCTGCGGCTGCTGGGCGGCCAGGACGCCGGGCTGATGCACGAGCTCACCGACGTCGCCATCAAGGCGATGGGCGAGCAGTACACCGACCTGATCCGCACCGCCGCCAACATCCACACCGTCATCGACGCCGAGGAGGAGGCCTTCCTCCAGACGCTGCGCACCGGCACCACGATCTTCGACACGGCCGTCGAGGAGACCCGGCGGACCGGCGGGAAGGTGCTGGCGGGCGACCAGGCGTTCAAGCTGCACGACACCTACGGCTTCCCCATCGACCTGACCCTGGAGATGGCCGCCGAGCAGGGCCTGAAGGTCGACGAGGACGGCTTCCGCCGCCTCATGACCGAGCAGCGGGAACGCGCCAAGAAGGACGCCCGCGAGAAGAAGACCGGCAACCTGGACGTCTCGGTCCTGGACGAGCTGCTCACCTCGGCGGGCGGCAAGGTCGACTTCATCGGCTACAACAGCGTGCACGGCGAGGCCCGCCTGGTCGGCGTGCTGGTCAACGGCGCCAACGTCCCCGCCGCCGGGGAGGGCGCCGACGTCGAGATCGTGCTGGACCGCACCCCGTTCTACGCCGAGGGCGGCGGCCAGCTCGCCGACCACGGCCGGATCCGGTTCGGCAACGGCGCGGTCGTCGACGTCCACGACGTGCAGTCCCCGCTGACCGGGCTGATCGTGCACCGCGGCCGGGTCCGCGTCGGCGAGGTCCAGGTCGGCGACCAGGCCCAGGCCGAGATCGACATCGAGCGCCGGCACGCGATCTCCCGCTCCCACTCGGCGACCCACATGGTGCACGCCGGGTTCCGGCGGGCCCTCGGCGAGTCGGCCGCGCAGGCCGGTTCGGAGAACTCGCCCGGCCGCTTCCGGTTCGACTTCACCGCCTCCGGCGCGGTCCCGGCCAGCGTGCTGCGCGACGTCGAGGACGAGGTCAACGCGGTCCTGATCAACGACCTGGACGTGCGGGCGTTCCACACCTCCATCGACGAGGCCCGCTCGATGGGCGCGCTCGCCCTGTTCGGCGAGAAGTACGGCGACGAGGTCCGCGTCGTGGAGATCGGCGACTACTCGCTGGAGCTGTGCGGCGGCACCCACGTCGCCAAGTCCGGCCAGCTCGGCCTGGTCAAGGTGCTGGGCGAGTCGTCGATCGGCGCGGGCGTGCGCCGGGTCGAGGCGCTGGTCGGCATCGACGCCTTCCGCTTCCTGGCCAAGGAGAACGTGCTGGTCAGCCAGCTGGCCGAGCAGCTGAAGACCCGCAAGGAGGAGCTGCCCGAGCGGGTCAGCGGCCTGGTCACGCGGCTGCGCGACGCCGAGCGGGAGCTGGAGAAGCTGCGCTCCCAGCAGGTCCTGGCCGTCGCCGGGTCCCTGGCCGAGGGCGCCGCGGACGTGAACGGCGTCGCGTTCGTGGGGCACCGCGCCCCCGACGGCACCGGCGCCGACGACCTGCGCAAGCTGGCCGTGGACGTGCGCGGCCGCCTGCGGGGCCGCCCCGCCGTCGTGATGGTGGCGGGCGCGCCCAAGGACCGTCCCGTCGTGGTGATCGCCGTCAGCGAGGGCGCCCGCGAGCGCGGCCTGAAGGCCGGCGCGCTGGTCGGCCTGGCCGCCAAGACCCTCGGCGGCGGCGGTGGCGGCAAGGACGACCTCGCCCAGGGCGGAGGCGCCGACACCGGGAAGATCGGTGAGGCGCTGGCCGCCGTCGAACGAGCCGTAGGGGCCGCGTGAGCGACGGGCCCGCCGAGAGCGGCGCGGGAACGATGAGGCACGGCGCCCGGCTCGGGGTCGATGTGGGCAGCGTCCGGATCGGCGTGGCCCGCAGCGACCCCGGCGGGATCCTCGCCTCCCCCCTGGAGACCGTGAAGAGCGGCCGGGGGGACGTCGACCGCCTGGTGGCGCTCGTCGCCGAGAACGAGGCCATCGAGGTGGTCGTGGGACTGCCGACGTCGCTGTCGGGCCGCGAGGGCCCGGCGGCGGCGTCCGCCCGCAGGTTCGCCCGCATGCTGGCCGACCGCCTTCCCCCGGGGATGGTGCGGCTGTACGACGAAAGACTCACCACCGTCACGGCCGAGAGCGGCCTGCGTGCCGGGGGGGTCCACGGCCAGGCCCGTCGCAGGGTCGTCGATCAGGCCGCCGCGGCGGTCCTGCTCCAGGCGGCGCTGGACGGGGAACGGTTGACGGGACGACCCCCAGGCGAGATCGTCCGGGGGAAGACATGAACGACTTGGACCTTTTCTCAGAGCCCGACCGCAACCGGCAGTGGGCCGACGACGGACAGCAGTGGTCCGACGAGCGGCCCCCGCCCCGCCGCGCCCAGCGGCAGGCGCGCCGCCAGCAGCGCCGCAAGAAGCGCAACAGCCGCGCGGCGCTGCTGTTCTCGCTGGCGTTCCTGGTCGCCGTCGTGGGCACCGGCGGCGTGTTCGGCGTCGCCTGGCTGGACCACCGGATGAACCCGCCCGACTACGAGGGCGAGGGCGCCGGGAGCGTCACGGTCCAGATCAAGGAGGGCGACGGCGGCTCGACGATCGCGGCGACGCTGCAACGCCACGACGTCGTCAAGAGCGTGCGCGGCTTCCTGAAGGTCTACGCGGAGGAGAAGAGGGCCGGGGCCATCCAGCCCGGCTACTACGCGATGCGGTTGCGCATGTCGTCCAAGGCGGCCATGGCGCGGCTGCTGGACCCCAAGTCCAGGGCGGGCAACCAGATCATCATCAGCGAGGGCAAGCGCGCCATCGAGATCTTCCAGGACCTGTCGAAGAAGACCGGCATCCCGGTGAACGACTTCGTGAAGGCCTCGCGCGACCCGCGGGCGCTCGGCGCGCCCTCGTGGGCCAGACCGCCCTCCTCGGCGCTCAACCGGATCGAGGGCTACCTGTACCCCGGCCGCTACGACGTCAACCCCAAGGACGGCGCGGCGAAGATCCTCAAGCAGATGGTCACCCGGTTCAACCAGGTGGCGCGGGAGATCGACCTGGAGGGCGAGGCGAGGAAGGCCGGCCTGAAGCCCGAAACGGTGATCACGCTGGCGAGCCTGATCCAGGGCGAGGGCGGGACCGACAGCGACCTGCCCAAGGTCTCGCGGGTGATCCGCAACCGCCTCAAGATCAACATGCATCTGCGGTTCGACAGCACGGTCGTGTACTTCCTCAACAAGCGCACCCTGAACGTGACGGAAAGCGACTACAGCACGCCGCACCCGTACAACACCTACAAGAACCAGGGCCTGCCCCCGGGGCCGATCGGCAACCCCGGTGTGAAGGCGATCCAGGCGGCGCTGCGTCCCGAGCCCGGCGAGTGGCTGTTCTTCGTGACGACCGATCCCACCAACAACGTCACCAAGTTCACCCACTCCGAGGCCGAGTTCAACAAGTTCGTCGAAGAGTTCCGGGCATGGCAGAGGAACAACCCCGGCAACTGATCCGGGGACCGGCACGACGGCGAGGGCGGCGCGGCGGGGACACCCGCCGCGCCGTCCGGCGTTCCGGAGCCGGTTCACCCGTTCCGGAGGGTGACGCAGCGCGCCGCGAGGTAGCCGACGCGGTCGGCGGGCCCGCCCGGCGGGCCCCAGTACACCGCCGCCCACCGGTCCCCGGCGCCGCCGCAGTCCCGGTACCGCCCGCCCCTGACCGGGGCCGCGCTCCTGCAGGGGTGCGCCTCGCCCTCGGCCAGCTGCCGCACCGGCGTCGCCGTCACCCGGGGCGCCTCGCGCAGCCGGGTGGTGGTCCGGGCCGCCCAGTGGCACGGCCGGACCGCCTGCCGCCCCGCCTCGCGCGGCCGGTCGGCCGCCAGGGACCGCCCGGCGGGCGGGGGCTGGGCCGCCGACGGGGCCAGCAGCGCGACGGCCAGCCCCACCGCCGGGACGGAGGCGGCGGTGAGGGCGGCGAGCCGGGGGCGTGTCATCATGTCTCCTTCGCGGGGGGTACACGTGCGGGGCCACGGCGCGAACAGCGATCCTAGGCCCCGTGCAGGCGTAACTACAATGGGTGACCGGGTGAATACACGATGACCTCACGGGCGGCGGTGCTCGGCTCGCCGATCGCGCACTCGCTGTCGCCGGTGCTGCACCGGGCGGCGTACGCGGCGATGGGCCTGGACGGGTGGAGCTACGACGCGTTCGAGTGCGGCGAGGACGGGCTGGCGGGCTTCCTGGACGGCCTGGGCCCCGAGTGGGCGGGGCTGTCGCTGACGATGCCGCTCAAGCGGGTCGCGCTGAAGCTGGCCGACACGGTGACGGACCTGGCGGCGGGCGTCGGCGGGGCCAACACGCTGGTGCTGCGCGACGGGCGGCGGCACGCCGACAACACCGACGTGTACGGGATCGAGGCCGCGCTGACCGAGGCGGGCGTGGCCGCGCCCGCCTCGGCGCTGGTGCTGGGCGGGGGCGCGACCGCCGCCTCCGCGCTGGCGGCGCTGGCCCGGATGGGCCTGACCGGGGCGACCCTGGCGGTGCGCAGCCCCGAACGCACCGCCGACACGGCCGCGGTGGGGGAGCGGTTCGGGCTGGCGGTGCGGGTGGAGACCCTGGACCGGGTGCCGGAGCTGCCGCCGTCCGCGCTGGTGGTCAACACGCTGCCGGGCGCCGCCGCCGACGCGTTCGCCGAGCCGGTCGCCGCCTCCGGCGCGGCCCTGTTCGACGTGGTGTACGCGCCGTGGCCGACACCGCTGGCCGAGGCCGCCACGGCGGCGGGCGCGACGGTCGTCGGCGGGTTCGCGATGCTGCTGCACCAGGCCGTGCGGCAGGTGACGCTGATGACCGGCCGCGACGACGTCCCGGTGGCGGCGATGCGCGCCGCCGGCGAGGCCGAGCTCGCCCGCCGGGCGGGCGGCTAGCGCACCGCGGGCGGCGGCCGCTGCTGCGTCCGGCGGCGTTTCATCGCCTCCTGCATGACCGTCAGCATGATCGGCAGGATGACGCTGAGCCAGAAGTCGCGCCAGTTCCACAGGTCGACGGCCACCCCGACCAGGCTGCCCAGCGCGACCAGCGCCAGCGCCAGCGCCGCCCAGTGCCGTCGCAGCAGCCGCAGGACGTGCCGGTGGGCGCGGCCCGGCAGCACGCTGCTCAGCGGCCGCCCCCGGGCGTGGGCGTGCTGGACCACCGTCGCGTCCGGCAGCCAGTACACCAGGTCCCCGTCGCGCAGCAGCGGCGGCCGCGACAGCGCGTTGAGCGCCTCCAGCCGCCACCACAGCGTCCACAGCGACGACAGGCCGTCCCCACCGAGGCCGCCGAGGCGCGGATCGACGACCTCCTCGCGCATCAGCGTCCGGAACGCCCGCCCCACCAGCGGCCCCGGCACGCCGCGCGGGTCCTGCAACAGAGCGGCCAGCGCCAGCGGAAGCCCGTAGTGCCACAGCGCCAGCCGCCACACCGGCTTGGCGGCGGGCCCGTGCGGGGCGACGTCGTAGGTCTCGATCCACACGTCGCTGTCGGCGGGGTCCAGGTGCTCGCGCAGCCAGTCGTAGGCGGCCAGCACCCGCTCGTCGCGCCGGTCCGGGGCCGCCTCGACCAGCGTCAGCAGCGTGAACGCGGTGTGCGTGACCGTCGGCGCGGCGGTCGGCGTCGGCCCCCAGGCGGGCCGGTGCAGGGTGCGGTCGGCGGTCAGCCACTCCACGCCGTGCGTGACGGCGGGCTCGAACGGGTCCAGGCGCACCAGCGCCCGCAGCGCCAGGCAGGTCAGCCAGGTCCGCGACGGGCAGCCGTGCATCGAGCCCCAGCCGCCGTCGGCGTTCTGGTTGCGCAGCAGCCAGCGGTGGGCGCGCCGCAGGTCGGGCGCGCCCGGCCGCAGGTCGCAGCGGGCCGACGCCAGGAACCGCGCGATCCACGCGGTGGCCTCCACCACCGGCATGCCCAGGCTGGTCTTGGTGGCCCAGCCGCCGTCGCGCAGCGGCTCGGTGGACACCGACTGCCGCGCCGCCAGGAACGCCAGGCCCTCGTCGAAGTGCTCGAACGGCCGTCTGGCCTCGACGAACGCCAGCAGTCCCAGCGCGGTGGCGGTCGCGCCCGGCTCGGGCCGGGTCAGCTCGTGGTACCAGCCGCCGCCCGTGCCCTGCGCGCTGGCGTAGGTGTCGCGCAGCACGTCGAACGACTCGTCCAGACGGGCGGACAGCACGGCCGTGTCGAGCACGGCGACACCGGGCGCGGGATCGGCGACGGGCGGCGCCGGTCGGATCGCCGGGGGGATGAGAGGGGGAGTGTTCACGGGGCCTGCCTTCCAAGGGATTTGTTCCCGTCAGGCCACTTTTCGCAACCTCGGGGTCCCGGTGGTCTGACCCCGGCCGCACAGATCGCCGCCGGTTCTGGGGGGACACGTTCGGTAACCGATCGCGAGGAGGCCGCCGTCATGGAGGTCAGGGACAACGACGGCCGGGCGGGCGCGGACTGCGTGCTGTGCCCGCCGCTGCGCTTCCGGCTCAACGCCATGGTCGACCTGCCCGGCGCGGACGGGGTGCTCGCCGCCGACGACCGGCTGTTCCTGATGCCGGACCTGGCGCCGCTGGCCGAGGGGCACCTGCTGCTGGTCACCGCCGAGCACCACGCGTGCGCGGGCACGTTCGACCCCGGGCTGTGGGCCCGCGCCCGGCGCTGGCGCGACCATGTGGCGGGGCTGTACCTGGCCGCCTACGGCAGTGCCGACCTGGTGCTGTTCGAGCACGGCCCGGGAAGCCCGCAGGGCGGTGGCGCCTGCATCGACCACGCGCACTGGCACCTGGTGCCCGGCACCGCCGGGGTCCGCGCCGTGCTGGAGGGCCGGGGCCTGCGCGGCGAGACCGGATCGCACGACGCGCTCCGCGAACGCCACCGGGCGGGCCGCTCCTACCTGCTGGTGGAGGAGGACGACACCGCCACCGTCCACCCCGGCGACGGCGTGCCGGGCCAGTTCCTGCGCTGGGCGGTGACGACCGCGCTGTACGGCCCCGGGACGTGGCGCTGGCAGGAGACGTTCGGGCTGCCCGAGAGCCGCGCCCGCTTCCGCCGCACCCTGGAGACGCTGCGCCCGCTGTGCGCCGGCCGGCCCGAACCCGTCGCTCGGCCCGAACTCGTCGGTCAGCCCGAGCGCGCCGACAGCCACCAGTAGAGCTCCCCGGCCGTCAGCCGGTCGCCGAACCCGGCGCGCTCCACGCCCTCCCCGTACCCGGTGGCGTACTCCAGCTCCAGCCGGCCGCGCTGGTGGGCCAGCACCCGTTCCAGGCAGCCGGGCCCGAACCGCAGCAGCCACAGCGGCCGCCCCGGGACCAGCGCGTCCAGCGCGGGCAGCAGCTCCCGGACCTCCCCGCCCTCCACCGGCGCCGGCCGCCCCAGCAGCCGCGCCACCGTCGCCGCCTCGGTGATCACGATGTCGGCCAGCTCCAGCACCGGCGTCACCTCGGCGGCGGGCAGCCGCGCGTCCACGTCGTGCGGGACCACGTCGAAGGCCACCAGCGTCCCGGCCCGCCGCGCGATCGCCGCCGCCCGCCGCAGCGCCGCCGCCGAGATCGGCGACAGCAGCGAGTACCCGTCGGTGAACAGCACGTCGGCCCGGCGGATCTCCCCGGCGGCGCGCCGCACGTCGGCCTCGGTCAGCCGCCGCGACGGCGCGTGCTCCTCGGCCACCAGCAGCCGCACCCCCGGCCCGTCCGCGGTGGCGCGGTCGCGCAGCATCACCGACACGGCGTTGGCGGCCCCCGGCTCGGCCCGCAGCAGGTCCCGCACGCCCAGCCGCCGCAGCTCGCGCCGGATCAACGGCGTGAAGTCGTCGTCGCCGATCTTCCCGGTGACCGCGATCCGCCGGAAGTAGCCGGTGGCCCGCCGCGCCAGGTTGACCGCCGTCCCGGCCACCATGATCCGCGCGGGCGCGTAGGTGAGGCGGTCGGCGGTCAGCTCGGTGAACCGCACCTCCGGCAGCGCGGCGCGCACCTCGATCCGCACGTCGCCCATCACCACCAGGCCGAACCGCCGTTCCACGACGCCGTCGAGCCCGGGGCGGTCCACCGGCGTCCCCGCGGGACGGACGAGGTCCACTCAGCCTCCCGCGTGCAGTCGCAGGAACGCCCGCACCACCGGCCGCAGGTCCGGGATCAGGTCGTAGCCCCACACCTCGTCCAGCGGCACCCAGGAGGGGTCGGCGAGGTGGTCGGTGGGGGTCTGGTTCCGCACGGTCGGCTCCAGCGAGCGGGGGCGGCACACCCGTGCGGCGGCCACCACCCGCACCCGGTCCCCGGAGCGCTCGTCGGGCATGAACCACTGCCACAGGTGGAACGGCGGGCCCGGATCGACCTTCAGCCCGACCTCCTCCCACACCTCGCGCCGGATGTGGTCGTCCAGCCCCAGGTCACCGGCCGGTTCCAGCCGCCCGCCGGGCACCTCCCAGCGCCCGGGATGGCGGGGGTCGGCGGCGGTCTTGCGGACCATCAGCAGTCGGCCGCCGTCGACGATGAACGCCTTCTGCGCGAACTCCAGCCGGAGCGGCGGCACGGTCCTGGGAAAGGGCATCGCTGGCGCCTCCGGTAGGCGGTCCTGACCTCAACGTAACCCGCGCGCCCGCCCCCGGAACGCTCCCCGCGGGCACAAGACCGTCACCCCGCCCGCCCGGCGCGGACCGGCCGGTCGGGAGGCCCGGCGGGGGCCTCGGACGGGCCGGGCGCGGGCGCCACGGACGCCGTTCGCCGCACCGGCGACGAGGTGATAGTCTTGGTGGTCGACCGGCCTGGAAGGACCGTCCTCACCGACGGACCGCCCCAGGCGCTCAAGCGGAGGCCACCTCCCACCTAGCCGGCCGTACAGGTTGGCGGGTCTCGGTCCGGCGTCGCCCTCGTCGGCGACGTTCCGTTCGCGTCGCCTCCGGCGTCGCGGCGACCGAAGGTGGCCCCGTATGCGAGTCGTACGGGGCTTTTCGCATGGACTGCCCGGGGTACGACCGGTCCCACAGCGCAACGCTCCAAGTCATGGCCCCAGGGAGGTCCCATCAGCGCCGAACCGCGTATCAACGACCGCATTCGCGTGCCAGAGGTCCGGCTCGTCGGCCCGAACGGCGAACAGGTGGGCATCGTGCCCATCGCCAAGGCCCTTGAACTCGCGCGTGAGTCGGACCTCGACCTCGTCGAGGTGGCGCCCACCGCGCGCCCGCCCGTCGCGAAGCTCATGGACTACGGCAAGTTCAAGTACGAGTCCGCGATGAAGGCGCGTGAGGCGCGGAAGAACCAGGCGCACACGATCATCAAGGAGATCAAGCTCCGGCCGAAGATCGACCCGCACGACTACGAGACCAAGAAGGGTCACGTGGTGCGGTTCCTGAAGGCCGGGGACAAGGTCAAGGTGACGATCATGTTCCGCGGTCGTGAGCAGTCGCGACCCGAACTGGGCTTCCGCCTGCTGAACCGGCTCGCCGAGGACGTCCAGGAGCTGGGCTTCGTGGAGTCCCGTCCCAAGCAGGACGGCCGGAACATGATCATGGTGATCGGCCCGCACAAGAAGAAGGCCGAGGCCAAGGCCGAGGCCAAGGCCGAGCGCGACAGCCGCGCTCAGCAGCAGTCGGACGCCGGGACCGCCTGAGCGGTCCCGCCGGGCCACCGGAGACGGCCCGCCGGACGCCGCGACACGGTCGCGACGTCGACCGGGGGCCGCCTCCGTTCCCGACGGCCCCGCCCCGAGCGGGTCCGAGACGCACGTACATTGAGCCTGTCCAGGCGCGGTGCCGCGTGACATGTAGCAGCGCGTCCGTTCAGGCGCGCCTCCGTGCCGCCGCGCGGAGGCCAGGAGTAGAGGAGACGACGGCGACCATGCCGAAGACCAAGACCCACAGCGGTGCCAAGAAGCGCTTCAAGCTGACCGGCTCCGGCAAGGTGATGCGCCGCCGCGCCAACAAGAACCACCTGCTCGAGCACAAGCCGACCAAGCGCACCCGTCGCCTGGACGGCCCGGCGGTCGTGGCCCCGGCCGACGCCAAGAACATCAAGAAGCTGCTGCGCAAGTAAGTAGCTCTCCGACCAGCAATCCGTACGACCGGCCGGTGCCCGAGTCACCGGCCCCCACGAAGGAGTCCAACACGTGGCACGCGTGAAGCGGGCGGTCAACTCCGCCAAGAAGCGTCGGGTCGTCCTGGAGCGGTCGAGCGGCTACCGCGGCCAGCGGTCGCGCCTGTACCGCAAGGCCAAGGAGCAGCAGCTCCACTCCATGACCTACGCCTTCCGGGACCGCAAGGACCGCAAGGGCCAGTTCCGTCGGCTGTGGATCCAGCGGATCAACGCCGCCGCCCGCGCCAACGGCATGACCTACAACCGCCTCATCCAGGGCCTGCGCCTGGCCGAGGTCGAGGTCGACCGTCGCATGCTGGCCGAGATGGCCGTCAACGACGCCGCGGCGTTCGCCGCCCTGGTCCAGGTCGCCAAGGACGCGCTGCCCGCCGAGGGCAGCGAGGCCGCCTGAACCCGGCCTCTCCGACAGCGAGACAGATAGCGAGTAACAACGTATGGCGGGCCGCGAGCTGACCTCTGTCCGATCACCCCGGGTGAAGGCGGCTCGACGGCTCGCCAAACGCGCTTTCCGCCGCCGGGAGCGCCGGTTCCTGGCCGAGGGGCCGCAGGCGGTGCGGGAGGCGCTGGCGATCCCCGGCGGGCTGGCCGAGCTGTTCACCACCGCCGAGGCCGAGACCCGCCACGCCGACCTGGTGGCGGCCGCCGAGCGCGCCGAGGTCCCGGTGCTGCGGGTCAGCGGCGAGGTCATGGCCGAGCTCGCCCAGACCGTCACCCCGCAGGGGCTGCTGGCGGTCTGCGAGTTCCTCGACGTCTCCCTGGACGCCGCGCTGGCGACCACGCCCCGGCTGGTCACGGTGCTGGCGCACGTGCGCGACCCGGGCAACGCCGGAACGGTCCTGCGCACCGCCGACGCCGCCGGGTCCGACTCGGTGGTGTTCACCGACGCCTCGGTGGACCCCTACAACGGCAAGTGCGTGCGCGCCTCGGCGGGCAGCCTGTTCCACCTGCCGGTGGTGACCGGGCCCCGGTTCGACACGCTCATCCCCGAGCTGCGGCGCACCGGCCTGACGGTGCTGGCGGCCGACGGCGCGGGCAAGCGCACCCTGGACGACTCCATCGACGACGGGCTGCTGGCCCGGCCCACCGCCTGGGTGTTCGGCAACGAGGCGTGGGGGCTGCCCGAGGAGATCCTCGACAACGTCGACGAGGTCGTCCGCGTTCCCATCTACGGCCGCGCCGAGAGCCTGAACCTGGCGACCGCCGCCGCCGTCTGCCTGTACGCCTCGGCCCGCGCCCAGCGTTCCTGAGCGGCGCGCGGGGGGCGTGCGCGGGAACGCCGCAGGGACGTTACGTGTCCATCTGACCACAAGCGGTCGCGACGGACCTCCTTTTCTGGCATGTGACCTGGAAGGATGGTTCGCGCGCGGTGGCGGGACCGCGCCGGAACGGCCGCGGGACCCCGGAGACGCCAAGTCCCGGTAAAGCCCGTTCCAAAGCTCGTACCAAAGTAGGAGCGCAGACCAACCCGCTGGCGGATCCGAGTGTCACACGGGTTGCCTACGGTGTTGGTGAAGGCGGCGAACACGCCGTGCGAAGTGGGGGCTGACGTGATGACCGACGACAACGGGGCGGCCGGACGGCCGGGCCGACGGAGCCCGGGAGTGCGCTGCCGGCCGCACCCGGCCCAGCGGCAGGCGCCGCGACCGGCGCAGTGGTCGTCGACGCAGTGGCCGTCGGCGCACCTGCGGGCGCGCGCCGCGCTCCCGGTGCGCGACGCGCGGGAGCTGGGCGAGCCCGGCGACCTGCGGGTCGTGCTGGCCCGCGCGCAGGGCGACACGGCCGTGGCCGCGGTCTCGGGGGAGATCGACCTGCGCACCGCCGACACGCTGCGCACCCGCCTGACCGAGCTGCACGCCGCCGGCTTCCGCCGCCTGGTCGTGGACTTCGCCGAGGTGTCGTTCTGCGACGCGACCGGGCTGGGAGCCCTGGTCGCGGTGCACAACCTGGTGCGGGAGCAGGACGGCGAGGTCCGGCTCGTCCGGGTGCGGCCCGCCCAGCTCAAGCTGCTGCGCGTCACCGGACTGCACCGGCTGTTCGTCACCGACCGGCACGACGCGGCCGACGCACCCGCCTCCTCCCCGCGTCCGTGACCGCGCCCGTGAGCGCGTCCGTGGCGGCGTCCGTGAGTGCGCCGTGAGTGCACTCGTGGCCGCGCCTGTGAGTGCGGCCGTGGTCCGGCGCCGGTGACGGCGGGGAGTACGGGGACCGTGGGGGCGCCGCGGCGGGGACGGGACGACGCGGAGGTCACAAAAGGCTTCCCGGTAGGGGTTCGTCGGGTCCCGTAACGCCGCCGACTCCGGATAGAGTCTGTTGTCGACAGGCGGCGTGTTGCACCGGTGTTCGGGAGGCCGTTGTGGGCGGAGAGGAATCCCCCGACGTGCCGCCGCGCGCGCCCGCCGGTGGTCCCCCGGTGCCGGATGACGAGATGCCGGGCGGCGAGGTGGGGATCGACGACCTGCCCGACGGCCTGGTGGTCGCCGACGACGGCGCGCGGGTCGTGGCGTTCAACGCCGCCGCCGCCCGGATGACCGGTGTCGACCCGGCCGACGCGCTGGGCCGCGACTTCCGCGACGTGCTGCCGCTGCACGACGCCGAGGGCCGCGACTGGTGGAAGTGCCTGGCCCCCTACGAGGGCCTGGCCACCCGCACCCGCCACCCCGAACGCTCCCTGTTCCTGCCCGGCGGCACCGAGCTGCTGGTCACCGCCCGCTACCGGCGCGGCGCGGGGGGCCGCGTGGAGCGGTTCACGATCGCGCTGCGGGACGCCGCGCACCGCGCCCGCCAGGAACGCGACCGCGCCGACCTGGTCTCCACCGTCGCGCACGAGCTGCGCTCGCCGCTGACCAGCGTCAAGGGCTTCACCGCCACGCTGCTGGCCAAGTGGCACCGCTTCAACGACGACCAGAAGCGCGTGATGCTGGAGACCGTCAACGCCGACGCCGACCGCGTCACCCGCCTGATCACCGAGCTGCTCGACGTGTCCCGCATCGAGGCGGGGCGGCTGGAGATGCACCGGCAGGTGGTGGACCTGGCCGAGGAGGTCCGCAAGGTCATCGCGGGCCGGGTCGCGGCCGGGGACCCCGAGGACCGCTTCCACTTCGAGACGCGCGGCGAGCTGCCGGAGATGTGGCTGGACCCCGACAAGGTCGACCAGATCCTCTCCAACCTGGTCGAAAACGCGGTGCGGCACGGCGCTGGTACTGTCACCATTGTGGTGGAGCCGGACGCGCATAAGGAGGGGGCCGCCGTGTCGGTGCGCGACGAGGGCGAGGGCATTCCGCCCGAGGCCGCCCAGCGCGTCTTCCGGCAGTTCTGGCGCGGTCCCGGCGGCAACCGCCGCGGCGGCACCGGCCTGGGCCTGTACATCGTGAAGGGCCTGGTCGAGGCGCACGGCGGCACCATCACCGTGCAGCGCGCCCCCGGGGGCGGCGCCGAGTTCCGATTTACCCTGCCCGCAGGGGCCCCCGACTACGTGACGAGCTAGCCGAGCCAGTCCACACGACTGCTCCACCCTCGTCGCCGGGCCCCGGGCGGGCGGCGCGTACCGCGCACGCTTTCCGGATCCTCACCGTCCGAGCACTAGACTGCGGACGTCCCACGCCGACCGGAGTTCTCACACCACCATGTCTGCACCCAACAAGTCCTACGACCCCGTCGAGGTGTCCGCGTTGCAGCCCGAAGCGCTCGAACGCGCCCGCGACGAGGCCCTGGCGGCGATCGCCGCCGCGGGCGACCTCGACGAGCTGAAGCAGGTCCGCCTCGCCCACGCGGGGGACCGCTCCCCGCTGGCGCTGGCCAACCGCGAGATCGGCGCGCTGCCCCCGCAGGCCCGCGCCGAGGCGGGCAAGCGCATCGGCGCGTCCCGCGGCGCGGTCGCCCAGGCCCTCAAGAAGCGCCAGGCCGAGCTGGAGGAGGAGCGCGACCAGCGCGTCCTGGTCGAGGAGACCGTCGACGTCACCCTGCCCTGGGACCGCGCCCCGCGCGGCGCCCGGCACCCGCTGACCACCCTCCAGGACCGCATGGCCGACGTGTTCGTGTCCATGGGCTTCGAGGTCGCCGAGGGCCCGGAGGTCGAGGCGGGCTGGTTCAACTTCGACGCCCTGAACTTCAAGCCCGACCACCCGGCCCGCTCCATGCAGGACACGTTCTTCGTGGAGTCGGAGGACACCGACGTGGTGCTGCGCACGCACACCTCGCCGGTGCAGGTCCGCGCGATGCTGTCGCGGGAGCTGCCGGTCTACGTGATCGCGCCGGGCCGCACGTTCCGCACCGACGAGCTGGACGCCACCCACACGCCGGTGTTCCACCAGCTGGAGGGCCTGGCCGTCGACGAGGGCCTGACGATGGCCGACCTGCGCGGCGCGATCGACGCGTTCGTCAACGGCATGTTCGGCGAGGGCCTGAAGACCCGGATGCGGCCGTCGTACTTCCCGTTCACCGAGCCGTCGGCCGAGGTCGACATGTTGTGCTTCGTGTGCCACGGGCGGTCGGTGGAGGTGGGCGCGCCCGCCTGCCGGACCTGCTCCTCGGAGGGCTGGATCGAGCTGGGCGGCTGCGGCATGGTCAACCCGCGGGTGCTGGCGGCCTGCGGCATCGACCCCGAGCGGTACAGCGGCTGGGCGTTCGGCCTGGGCGTGGAGCGGACGCTGATGTTCCGCCACGGTGTTGAGGACATGCACGACATGGTGGAGGGCGACGTGCGGTTCACCCTCCCGTTCGGGACGGAGATCTGATGCGGGCCCCGCTTTCCTGGCTGCGCGAGTACGTCGAGCTGCCCGAGGGAGTCACCGGCCGCGAGCTGGCGGCCAAGCTCATCGACGCGGGTCTGGAGGTCGAGACGGTCGAGCGGGCCGGGATCGACATCACCGGCCCGATCGTGGTCGGCCGGGTGCTGACCGTCGAGGAGCTGACCGGTTTCAAGAAGCCGATCCGGTTCTGCACCGTGGACGTGGGCGCGGCCAACGGCACCGGCGAGCCGCAGAACATCGTGTGCGGCGCGACCAACTTCGCCGTCGGCGACCTGGTCGTGGTGATCCTGCCGGGCGGCGAGCTGCCCGGCGGGTTCAAGATCGGCGCGCGCAAGACCTACGGCCGCATGTCCGAGGGCATGATCTGCTCGGTGACCGAGCTGGGCATCGGCGACGACCACTCCGGCATCCTGGTGCTGCCGGAGGGCACCGCCGAGCCCGGCACCGACGCGATCGGGCTGCTCGGGCTGCGCGAGGACGTGCTGGACATCGCCGTCACCCCGGACCGCGGCTACGCGCTGTCGATCCGCGGCCTGGCGCGCGAGGCGGCCATCGCGTACGGGGTGCCGTTCCGGGACCCGGCCGACGTGGAGCTGCCGACCGGCGAGGGCGGGTCGTACCCGGCGTCGATCGCCGACCCGACCGCCTGCGACCGGTTCGTGCTGCGCGAGGTCCGCGGCTTCGACCCGAACGCCACGACCCCGCTGTGGATGCGGGTCCGCCTGTTCCGCGCGGGCGTGCGCCCGGTGTCGCTGGCGGTGGACGTCACCAACTACCTGATGCTGGAGCTGGGGCAGCCGCTGCACGCGTTCGACCGGACCAAGCTGACCGGCCCGATCGTGGTGCGGCGCGCCGAGCCGGGCGAGAGGCTGGAGACCCTCGACCACGTCAAGCGCGCCCTCGACCCCGAGGACGTCCTGATCACCGACGGATCGGGCGCGATCTCCCTGGCGGGCACGATGGGCGGGCTGGCCACCGAGATCGACGACGCCTCGACCGACATGGTCGTCGAGGCGGCGCACTTCGACGAGGTCGGCGTCGCCCGCATGGCGCGGCGGCACAAGCTGCACAGCGAGGCGTCCTACCGGTTCGAGCGCGGCGTGGACCGCGAGCTGCCGCTGTACGCGTCCTACCGGGCGGCGCGGATGCTGGCCGAGCTGGGCGGCGCGGAGATCGTTCCGGGGGTCACGCACGCCGAGGCCCCGGTGGAGACCCGCACGGTCACGATGGCCGCCGCCCACCCGGCGAAGGTCGCGGGCGTGGACTACGACCGCGCCACGGTCGTGCGCCGCCTGGAGCAGGTCGGCTGCCGGGTCGAGGGGGAGGAGACGCTGACGGTGACGCCGCCGTCGTGGCGTCCCGACCTGAACGACCCCAACGACCTGGCCGAAGAGGTCATCCGGCTGGAGGGCTACCGCAACATCCCGTCCCGCGCGCCGCGCCCGGCCGCCGGTCGCGGGCTGACCGCCGGCCAGCGGCTGCGCCGCCGCGTCGGCCGCGCCCTGGCCGGGGCGGGCTATGTCGAGGTGCTGAACTACCCGTTCGCCTCCGAGAAGGACTGGGACGCGCTCCAGCTTCCGGCGGGCGACGCGCGCCGCGACGCCCTGCGGCTGGCGAACCCGCTGTCGGAGGACGAGCCGCTGCTGCGCACCACGCTGCTGCCGGGGCTGCTGAAGACCCTGACCCGCAACGTGGGCCGCGGCTTCGGCGATCTGGCGCTGTTCGAGCTGGGCGTGGTGTTCCGGCCCCGCCCGGACGCGCCGAAGGCCGCGCCGCGGCTGCCGGTGGACCGCGGCCCGTCCGTCGAGGAGATCGCCTCGGTGGACGCCGCGCTGCCGGACCAGCCGCGCCGGGTGGCGGTCGTGCTGGCGGGCGAGCGCGAGCCGTCCGGCTGGTGGGGCAGGGGCCGTCCCGCGAACTGGGCCGACGCGGTGGAGGCCGCCCGCGTGGTGGCCGCCGAGGCGGGCGTGGAGCTGACGGTGCGGGCCGACCGGCACGAGCCGTGGCACCCGGGCCGCTGCGCGGCGCTGTACGCGGGCGACACCCTGGTTGGGCACGCCGGCGAGCTGCACCCGCGCGTGGTCAAGGCGTACGGCCTGCCGCCGCGCACCTGCGCGATGGAGCTGGAGCTGCGCGGTCTGGGCGAACCCCGCGACGTGGCGGCCCGGCCGGTGTCGACCTATCCGGTCGCCACCCAGGACGTGGCGCTGGTGGTGGACGCCTCCGTCGCGGCCGCCGAGGTGGAGGCGGCGCTGCGCGAGGGCGCGGGCGAGCTGCTGGAGTCGGTCCGGCTGTTCGACGTCTACACCGGCGAGCAGGTGGGCGAGGGCCGCAAGTCCCTGGCCTACGCGCTGCGCTTCCGCGCCTCCGACCGCACCCTGACGGCCGAGGAGGCGACGCAGGCCCGTGACACGGCGGTCGTGACGGCCGCCGAGCGCACCGGGGCGGTCCTGCGCGGCGCGTAGCGACGCGACACGCCGAGGCGGCCCGCATCCCCTTCCCGGGGGTGCGGGCCGCTTCGTCGTCTCAGGAGGGGTCAGGCAGCCCCAGGGAGCGGACGAGGTCGAGCATCTCGGCGCGGTGCAGCGCGGCCGGGTCGTTGGCGAGCGACAGGTGGCCGTACAGCTCCAGCGCCACGAGCCCGTGCATGCGCCCCCACACCCGCAGGGTCAGGGCGAGGGCGGCGGGCGGCAGGCCGGGGAAGGCCGCCTGCGTCTCGGCGACCAGGTCGGGGGAGAAGTCGTCCCAGCTGTGATCGCCGTCCTGGCGCTCCCGGGCGTGCGGCCAGGCGGCGGCGACGAGCCCGGTGAGCCCGGCGCAGGCGCGGTGGTGCGCCTCGCGCGCCGGTCCGCCCTCGGGCGGGCGGTACCCGGCGACCGGGTCGCCGTAGATGAGGCGGAACCCCTCGGGGTTGGCCAGCGCCCATTCGCGCACGGTCCGGCCCCAGGCCGTGATGCGGCCGCCGGGGTCGTCGGGCGGGACGGCGTCGCGCGCGGCCTCGGCGGCGTCCACCAGCGAGGTGTAGACGTCGCTGATCAGCGTGGTGATCAGGTCGTCGCGGGTGGCGTAGTAGCTGTAGATCGCCCCGGCCGTCATGCCCATCTCGCGGGCGATGGCGCGCAGCGAGATCGCGTCGGTGCCGCCCGCCGCCATGAGGTCCAGCGCGATCTTCTTGATCTCGGCGCTGGTCTCGGCGCGCAGCCGGTCGCGGCGGCTCATCTTCGGCTCGTTCACCCTTGACAGTTTACAGCGTTGCGCTACTGTTCGGCGTGGCAACTCTGAACGCCGTGTAGTAATTGTCTGCCGTACAGGAGATTTTCGCTGTGCAATCCCCCTCCGGACGCGCCGGGCCGAGGCTGGCCCTGCTGGCGTTCACGCAGCTCATCGTGGCTTTGGACTACAACATCGTGTACGTGGCGCTGCCCGATCTCGGGTCGGCGCTCGGCTTCAGCGCCCAGTCGGTGCAGTGGGTGGTCAGCGCCTACGCCGTCGGCCTCGGCGGGCTGCTGCTGTTCGGCGGCCGGGCCGTGGACCGGCTCGGCGCGCGCCGGATGTTCGTGCTCGGCCTGGCCCTCTACGGCGTCGCCTCGCTGGCGGGCGGCCTGGCCACCTCGCCCGGCCCGCTGGTGGCGGCCCGCGCCGTGCAGGGCGTCGGCGGCGCGCTGCTCACCCCGGCGACGCTGGCGCTGATCTACCGGGGCTTCGCCGAGGGCCCGCAGCGCAACCGGGCCATGGGCGCCTGGGGCATGGCGGGCAGCGCGGGCCTGGCCGCCGGATCGCTGCTGGGCGGCGTGCTCACCGGCTACCTCGGCTGGCAGTGGGTGTTCTTCGTCAACGTCCCGCTGGCCCTGCTCGCCGTGCTGGCCGCGCCGCGCCTGCTGCCCGCCGACCCGACCCGCCCGGCGGGCGGCGCCTCCTTCGACCTGCCCGGCGCGCTGCTGGCCACCGCGGGCGCGACGCTCCTGGTGTTCGGGCTGGTCAGCGGCCCGGAGGCCGGATGGGGGTCGGCGCGCGCGGCCGGGGCGCTGACCGCCGGGGCGCTGCTGCTGGCGGCGCTGGCGGTCGTGGAGACGCGGACCCGGGACCCGCTGGTGCCGCCGCGCCTGCTGCGCGACCGGGGGCTCGTCACGACCATGGTGGTGATCGCGGTGTTCATGGGAACGCTCGGCGGCGGCTACTACGTGCTGACCAACCACCTCCAGCCGGTCCTCGGCTACGGCGCGCTGAAGGCCGGTCTGGCGTTCCTGCCGCTGACCCTGGTGTGCATGGTGGCGGCGCTGTGGGTCGCCCCCGCGATGGTCGGCCGGTGGGGGCACCGCGCCACGCTGGCGGCGGGCATGCTCGGCACGGCCGCCGGGCTCGCCGCGCTCACCGCCGGGATGTCGGCCGACGGCCCGTTCTGGGCGCTGCTGCCCGGCAGCGTCGTGTGGGGCGTGTCCGGCGGCGTCGCGTTCGTCGCGCTGTTCGTGGCGGCGGGCTCCGGCATCGCCCCGGCCGAGCAGGGCGTCGCCTCCGGCCTGGCGACCACCGCCAAGGAGATCGGTGGCGCGCTGTTCCTGGCCCTGTTCGTGGCGGTCGCCAACGCGGGCCTGGCCGTGGACGCGGGCGCGTCGCGTCCGGTCGCCGACGTCCTGGACGGGCTGCGCGCCGCGGGCTGGGCCGCCGCCGCCCTCACCGCCGCCGGAGCGCTGGTGGCCCTGCTGCTGCCCCGCCCCGGCGACCCCGCACCCGAACCCCTTCCGTCCACTCCGTCCACCTCCGTTCCCGAGGAGATCGCGTCATGACCGTCACCACCGAGACCACCGCCGTCGTCCGTCGCTACATCGAGATCTGGAACGAGCGGGACGCCGCCCGCCGCGCCGCCGCGATGGAGGCCGCCCTCACCGGGGACTCCGTCTACAGCGACCCCGACTACGAGGGCCTGCAAGGCCACGCCGCGCTGTCGGAGGCGATCGACCGGGCGCAGGAGCGGTTCGGTGACCTGCGCTTCGAGCTGGGCGAGGTGCTCGGCGCGCACCACGGCCACGTGCTGTTCACCTGGCGGCTCGGCGCGCCCGGCGCGGAACCGGCCGCCACCGGCTACGACGCCGCCGAGATCGCGGCGGACGGGCGGCTGCGCCGCGTCGTCGGCTTCTTCTAGAACACCCGGCACGTGCCCCCGCGCCGCCGCGCGCGGGGGCACCCCCGTGAAAACCGGAGAACTTCCGGCGTGACCGTGCCTGGCGCGGCGGGCATGTCCCCACCCTCCCGCGCCCGCACGGCCCTGGAACGGGCCTGGCCCGAGGCCACCGTGAACGAGGTCGTCCCCCGCACCGGAGGGCGGTTGAGCGCGGTGTTCGAGGCGCGCTGCGACGGACCCCCGCACGCGGTGATCGTGAAGGTGTGCGCGGATCGGTGGGCACGCCGACGGGTGCGAGCGGCTGCGCCTCTACCGGCTCTACCGCACCCTGGAGCTGTGGGACTGGTTCGCGTCGACCGGCGAGTCCGCCCCGCCACCCCGCGTCGCCGTCGGCATCCGCGACCTGGCCCGCTAATCGCTCCTTGCGTTGCGTTAGCGGCCGGAGGTAGAGTGGCCGGGTCACATCGCCGCCCGGTAGGGGAGTCCCTTGGAGATCTGAGGTCGAGACACCGCGCCGTAGCCGCTTTCGGCTCGCGCATCCTCGAACCTCAGTGGACTCTCGTTCACCGGGCTTTCCCATGCCTTCCGGACGCGCTACGCGTTCCGCGGTGTCTCCATGTGTTCCCGCAAGTCCCGAACCATCATGGAGGCCGCCCATGTCTTTCGCCGTCGTCTGTTCCGACCTCACCTTCGGCTGGCCGGACGGCACGCTCGTGCTGGAGGGGCTGAACGCCGCGTTCGGCACCGGCCGCACCGGCCTGGTCGGTGCCAACGGGGCGGGCAAGTCCACGCTCCTGAAGCTGATCGCGGGGGAGCTGAGTCCCGCGTCGGGCTCGGTCGACGTCGCCGGGAGCGTCGGCCACCTGCCGCAGGACCTCCCGCTCGGCACCGCCCGCACCGTCGCCGACCTGCTCGGCATCAGCGAGGCCCGCGCCGCGCTGCACGCCATCGAACGCGGTGAGGCCACCGAGGAGAACTTCACCGCCGTCGGCGACGACTGGGACGTGGAGGAGCGCGCCCGCGCCGGGCTCGACCGCCTCGGCCTGCGCCACCTGGACCTGGACCGCACCGTGGCGACGCTGTCGGGCGGCGAGACCACCATGGTCGGGCTGGCCGCGCTGCTGCTGGCCCGCCCCGACGTGCTGCTGCTGGACGAGCCGACCAACAACCTGGACCTGGACGCGCGCCGCCGCCTGTACGAGGCGGTCGACTCCTGGACCGGGGTGCTGGTCGTCGTCAGCCACGACCGGGAGCTGCTGGACCGCGTGGACGAGATCGCCGACCTGCGCGAGGGCGGCGTCCGCGTGTTCGGCGGCAACCTGTCGGCCTACCGGGAGCTGCTGGAGGTGGAGCGGCGGGCCGCCGAGCAGGCCGTCCGCACCGCCGGAGCCGACCTGCGCAAGCAGAAGCGCGAGCTGGAGGAGGCCCGGGCGAAGCTGGCCCGGCGGGCCCGCTACGGCGACAAGGTGGGCGAGAGCGGAAGCCTGCCGAAGATCCTCGTCGGCGCCCGCAAGCGCGCCGCGCAGGTCTCGGCGGGCAAGCACCGCCTCCTGCACGAGGAACGGCTCGCCGGCGCCCGTGAACGCCTGACCGAGGCCGAGGAGGCGGTCCGCGAGGACGCCGCGATCCGGATCGAGCTGCCCGCCACCGAGGTCCCGGCGGGCCGCACCGTCCTCACCGTCACCGGGCTGACCGCGCCCGAGCCCGAGCCCGGCACCCTGGCGGAGCTGGTCGTCCGGGGGCCGGAACGGATCGCGCTGGTCGGGCCGAACGGCGCGGGCAAGACCACGCTGCTGCGCGCGTTCGCGGGGCCGGCCGCGCCCGAGGGGGTGGCGGTGAGGCGGGGCGTGGACGGAGTCCGCTACCTGCCCCAGCGCCTCGACGTGCTCGACGACGCCCGCAGCGTCGTGGACAACGTGCGCGCCCAGGCCCCGGCGGCGTCGGTGAACGCGGTCCGCGCCGGGCTGGCCCGCTTCCTGTTCCGGGGCGACCGCGCCGACCGGCCCGCCGGGACGCTGTCGGGAGGGGAGCGGTTCCGCGCGGTGCTGGCGTCGCTGCTGCTGGCCGAGCCCGCCCCGCGGCTGCTGATGCTGGACGAGCCGACCAACAACCTCGACATGGCCAGCGTCCGGCAGCTGTCCCAGGCGCTGGACGCCTACCGGGGGGCGCTGGTCGTGGTCAGCCACGACCTGCCGTTCCTGCGCACCCTGGGGATCACCCGCTGGCTGCGCGTCGACCGGCGGACCGGGCTGACGGAGGTGGAACCGATGTGACCGGCGCCGTGGCGGCTAGCGCAGGGAGCGGAACCATCGCAGGGCGTCGGGCAGGCCGCGGAACGCGGTCCCGAAGTGGTCGGTCGCCCGGCCGTAGTCCACGACGGCCGGCTCGGCGCCCCGTTTCCGCAGGTCCCGCGCGCAGGAGCCGGTGTTGCCGAACGGGACCTGCTCGTCCCCGGACGCGCCGATCAGCCGCACCGGCACGCGCGGCCGCCACGAGCAGGTCCCGTCGGTGGCCCGCATCGCCGTCAGCAGCACCCCGCCGGGTTCGCGCAGCCTGGCCAGGTAGCCGGGCGTGAGCAGGTCCGCCGGCCGGGCGGGCAGGTGCGGGGCGATCTCCTCGAAGTCCCCGCGTCCGTCGAACAGCCCTTCCACGGTCCGGTCGTAGGGGGCCCGGAACACCTCCGACGGCGACCGGTACAGCCGGTACATCCGTTTCCAGGTCACCGTGAGGTAGGCGGTGTAGAAGGCGGACGCCCGCCCGTTCAGCCGCGTGTCCTCCCGGAGCGCCTCGGGGATCTGCACGCGCCGCAGGTCGAACGGCCCGCTGATCGGGGCCAGCGCGCTCAGCCGCAGGTACGGGTCGGTCCCGCGCTGGAGTTCCCGGCCCAGCGCCATCGCGGCGTGCCCGCCCTGCGAGAACCCGGTGACCAGCACCCGCCGGTCCAGCGTCCGCCCGCGTGCGGCGGCCACCGCGCGTGCGGCCCGCAGCATGTCCAGCGACGCGCTCGCCTCCGACGCCGCGTGCCCGTAGGGATGGAACCCCGGTCCCCGGCCGAGCCCCAGGTAGTCGGACGCGACGCCCGCGTACCCGGCCCCGGCGAAGTAGACGGCCGCTACCCGGCCCTGCCCGTCCTCGGCGACGGACCCGGCGATGTGGCGGGCGGCGTGGGTGCCGTGCCCGTAGCTGACGGGCCGGACCCCGCCGCGCCCGGCGGGCAGCGCGACCACCCCGCTGGCGGTCGTGGGCCGCCCCCGGTGGTCGACGGTGCGGTGGACGACGCGGTGGACGTCCACCGCGTGGCGGGGGAGCGGGGAGGCGAAGGCGGGGTGGGCGCGCGCGAGGTAGGCGCGTACCTGGTCGGCGTTCATGCGCGCGACCCGTTCGGAGGACACCACCGCGCCGCGCGCGGGGGACGCGGCGGCGGGCGGCGCGGCGGCGGGCGGCGCGGAGGCCGGGGAGGGCGCGAAGGGCAGGAGGAGACCCGCGCCCAGGAGCGCGGCCGGTGTGGAGGGCTTCATGCCCTCGACGCTAGGAACCGGCCGCGCTCGCTCCCATGGGCCTGGACACCGCCCACGGGGTGGGCCTGGCGACACCCCGTCAGGTGAGGACCCGCTTGGTGAACGTCCGCGTCGCCCACCAGACCACCACGGCCGTGCCCAGCACCAGCACCGATCCGTACGCCCAGAACGGCATGTGCTCGACCTGCGGGGTCAGCGCCGCGCGCAGCCCCTCGCTCAGGTACACCATCGGGTTGGCGAGGGTGGCGATCTGGAGCCAGCGGATGCCGTCCATGGCGGCCCACGGGTAGTAGACGCACCCGAGCATCGTCATCGGCAGCAGGACGACCGTGAACAGCACCTGCGACTTCTGCGGGTCGATGAGCGTGCCGAGCAGCAGCCCGCCCGCCCCCGACAGCAGCGAGCCGGTGACCATCATCAGCAGGAACAGCGGCCAGTTGTCGATGTGCACGCTCGGTCCCTGGCCCTCGGCGTGGATGAACAGCACCGCCGGGAACACCAGCAGCCCGGCGACGAACGCCTGGGTCGCCGCCGCGATGATCTTCTGCACGCCCAGCAGCGGGACCGGCACCGGGGCCAGCGCCCGGTCGGTGATGGAGCGCTGCCAGGTCAGCTCCATCATCAGCGGGAAGATCGCCGCCATGATGCCCTGCATGACGATCGAGGAGGCGACCATGCCGGGCACCAGGATGGTGGAGAACGTCGGCCCGCCCCCCTGCTGGGCGAACATCGCGCCACCGGTGCCGATCTTCGGCAGCACGTAGGCGAACACGAACACGAACAGCAGCGGCTGGGCGATGACGCGGGTGAAGGTGGACACGAAGTTCTTGCGCATCACCCGCACCTCGCGGGCCATCATCGCCCAGAACGTGCGGGCCAGCGTCGGCCGCGCGGGCGGCGCGGCCAGGGCGGAGGTGTCGGTGGGGGAAACGGCGCTCATTCGCGGTACTCCCGTCCGGTGAGGGTGAGGAAGACGGTCTCCAGGCTGGGCCGGAGCTGGGAGGCGTCGGTGACGCCGATCCCGGCGGCCGACCCGGCGGCGACCAGCTCGCCGAGCAGCCCGTCGGGGGAGTGGGCGAACACCCGCACCTGCGCGCCGTTGACCTCGACCTTCCCGACGCCGTCACGGTCGCGCAGCGTCCTGACGGCGGCGGGGACCGGGCCGTCGTAGACGACGGTGATGACGGTGTCGGCCCCGGCGGTCTCGGTCAGGCCCGCGACGGTGCCCTCGGCGAGGACCTCGCCGTGGTCGACGACCGCGACCCGGTCGCACAGGGCCTCGGCCTCCTCCATGTAGTGGGTGGTGAGCAGGATCGTCTGCCCCTCGCGTTGCAGGCCGCGCAGCACCTCCCACAGGTTGACGCGGGTCTGCGGGTCGAGCCCGGCGGTGGGCTCGTCCAGGAACAGCACCTCGGGCCGGTGCACCAGCGCCCGGCAGATCATCAGGCGTTTGGCCTGGCCGCCCGACATCTCCAGCGGCTTGCCCTTGCGGCGGTCGGTGAGATTGAACATCTCCAGCAGCTGGTCGGCGCGCCGCCGCGCGTCCCTGGCCGACAGGCCGAAGTAGCGCCCGCGGAACTCCAGGTTCTCGAACGCGCTGAGGTCGTTGTCGAGGGTGTTGTTCTGCGACACCATGCCGATGCGCCGCTTGACCTCGACGGGCCGCCGCACGACGTCGAAGCCGCACACCTCGGCGGTCCCGCCGGTCGGGACGACCAGCGTGGTGAGCATGCCGATGGTCGTGGACTTGCCCGCGCCGTTGGGGCCGAGCAGCCCGAAGAACTCGCCGGGGGCGACCTCGAGGTCGACGCCGCGGACGGCGCGCACGTCGCCGCGCGGGCTGGAGTAGGTCTTGCGCAGGCCCACCGTGCGGATGGCGGGCCCGGGGGAGGGTGGCGTCATGCGCCGGCTCCTTCCGGAGGGAGACCGGATCGGGGGGAGCCGCCGTCCCGGCGGGAGGCGGCCTCGGTCGGCGGACCGTCGCGGCCGGCCGCGAGGCGGGGGTCTTCGGAGTATGGACGCGGCCGTCGCACGATCACCATGCCCACCTTCTTAACCCCCTGATTTTTAGGTGTCAAATCTTTAGAGGCCTAAATAGCGGACGGTAGGGAGGCTTGTCCGTATGGTGAGAGTGACGGGCGCCCGTATTGCATGTTCATGCAGTGTCGTGCATACTCTTGCTCACCTCCAGAAAGGGCGGGCAGAGCATGGGAATCCGGGTCGCCGTGGCCGGCGCCAGCGGGTACGCGGGCGGCGAGGTGCTGCGCATCCTCGCCGGCCATCCAGAGTTCGAGATCGGGACGCTGACGGCGGGCTCCAACGCGGGCACCGAGCTGGGAACGCACCAACCGCACCTGCGATCCCTGGCCGACCGCGTGCTGGAGGAGACCACCCCCGACACCCTCGCCGGCCACGACGCGGTCTTCCTGGCCCTGCCGCACGGGCAGTCCGGCCCGATCGCCGAGCAACTCGGCGACGACGTGCTGGTCGTGGACTGCGGCGCGGACTTCCGGCTGCGGAACGCCGCCGACTGGGAGCGGTTCTACGGCTCCCCGCACGCCGGGACCTGGCCCTACGGCCTGCCCGAGCTGCCGGGCCAGCGCGAGGCGCTCGCCGGAGCCGGGAGGATCGCCGTCCCCGGCTGCTACCCGACCGCCGTGACGCTCGCGCTGTTCCCCGCGTTCGCCGCCGGGATCGTCGGCAGCGACGTCGTCGTGGTCGCCGCCTCCGGCACCTCCGGCGCGGGCCGCGCCCTCAAGCCGCACCTGCTGGGCAGCGAGGTCATGGGCTCGGTCAGCGCCTACGGCGTCGGCGGCGTCCACCGCCACACCCCCGAGATGATCCAGAACCTCAGCGCCGTCGCCGGAGAGCCGGTCACCGTCTCGTTCACCCCGACGCTCGCGCCGATGAGCCGCGGCATCCTGGCCACCTGCACCGCCAAGGCCGCGCCGGGCCTGACCGCCGCCGCGCTGCGCGACGCCTACACCGCCGCCTACGACGGCGAGCCGTTCGTGGGCCTGCTGCCCGAGGGACGGTGGCCCGCCACCTCCATGACCCTCGGCGCGAACACCGCGCTCGTCCAGGTCGCCCTGGACGAGGACGCCGGACGCGTCGTCGCCGTCATCGCCATCGACAACCTCACCAAGGGCACCGGGGGCGGCGCGGTGCAGAGCGCCAACCTCGCCCTCGGCCTGCCCGAACAGCTCGGCCTCACCACGATCGGAGTTGCCCCGTGAGCGTCACCGCCCCCCAGGGGTTCCGTGCCGCCGGCGTCGTCGCCGGACTGAAGGACAGCGGAGCCCGCGACCTGGCCCTGGTCGTCAACGACGGGCCCTCCCGCGCGGCCGCCGGGGTCTTCACCACCAACCGCGTGAAGGCCGCGCCGGTGCTGTGGTCGCAGCAGGTCCTCACGGGCGGCCGCCTGCACGCCGTCGTGCTGAACTCCGGCGGCGCGAACGCCTGCACCGGGCCCGCCGGGTTCCAGGACACCCACGCCACCGCCGAGCGGGTCGCCGCGGTCCTGGACACCTCCGCCGGGGAGGTCGCGGTGTGCTCCACCGGCCTGATCGGCGAACGGCTGCCGATGGACCGGCTGCTGCCCGGCGTCGACGCCGCCGCGAACGAGCTCACCCGCGGCGACGGGGGCCTGGCCGCCGCCGACGCGATCCGCACCACCGACACCGTCGCCAAGATCGCGTTCCGGCAGAGCGAGCACGGCTACATGATCGGCGGCATGGCCAAGGGCGCGGGCATGCTCGCCCCGTCCCTGGCGACCATGCTCTGCGTCCTCACCACCGACGCCGACCTGCCCGCGCAGGCCCTGGACCGGGCGCTGCGCGCCGCCACCGGCGTGTCGTTCGACCGCCTGGACGCCGACGGCTGCCTGTCCACCAACGACACCGTCCTGCTGCTGGCCTCGGGCGCGACTGGCATCACCCCCGAGGAGGAGGAGTTCACCCGGCTGCTCACCGAGGTCTGCCACGACCTCACCCGCCAGCTGCTGGTGGACGCCGAGGGCGCGTCCAAGGCCATCGCCATCGAGGTGATCGGCGCCGCCAGCGAACGCGACGCCGTCGTGGTCGGCCGCGAGATCGCCCGCAACAGCCTGCTCAAGTGCGCCATCCACGGCGAGGACCCCAACTGGGGCCGGGTGCTGTCGGCGGTCGGCACCACCGACGCGGTCTTCGAACCCGACCAGATCAACGTCGCCATCAACGGCGTGTGGGTGTGCCGCGACGGCTCGTTCGGCGACGACCGCGACAAGGTGGACCTGCGCCCGCGCGACGTGTCCATCACCGTCGACCTGTCGGCGGGCCCCCACAGCGCGACCGTCTGGACCACCGACCTGACCGCGGACTACGTCCACGAGAACTCGGCGTACAGCACATGAGCGAGACCATCTCGAACGCCCGGATGCGCAAGAACCGCGCCGGGGTGATGGACAAGGCCGAGACCCTCATCAAGGCGCTGCCCTGGCTGGAGCGCTTCCACGGCACGACCGTCGTCATCAAGTACGGCGGCCACGCCATGGCCGACCCGGAACTGCGCGCCCAGTTCGCCGAGGACGTGGTGTTCCTGCGCTACGCCGGGCTGAAGCCGGTGATCGTGCACGGCGGCGGCCCGCAGATCAACGCCGCGCTCGACCGGGCCGGGATCGAGTCCAGCTTCACCGCCGGGCTGCGCGTCACCACGCCCGAGGCGATGGAGGTCGTGCGGATGGTGCTGGTCGGCCAGGTCCAGCGGGACGTGGTCGGCCTCATCAACCGGCACGGGCCGTTCGCGGTCGGCATGTCCGGCGAGGACGCCAACCTGTTCACCGCCGAGCGCAAGCCCGCCATCGTCGACGGCGCCCCCGTCGACATCGGCCAGGTCGGCGAGATCGTCGAGGTGCAGGTCGGCGCGGTCCGCGCGCTGCTGGACGACGGCCGCATCCCCGTGGTGTCGTCGGTGGCGCGCGGCGACGACGGCGAGGTCTACAACGTCAACGCCGACACCGCCGCCGCCGCCCTCGCCGTCGCGCTGGACGCCCAGAAGCTGGTGGTCCTCACCGACGTGGAGGGCCTGTACGCCGACTGGCCCGACAGCGACGACGTCATCGACCACCTCACCACCGACGAGCTGGCCGCGCTGCTGCCGGACCTGACGTCGGGCATGGTCCCCAAGATGGAGGCCTGCCTGCACGCGGTCCGCGGCGGCGTCCCGCAGGCGCACGTGCTGGACGGCCGCGTCCCGCACTCCCTGCTGCTGGAGATCTTCACTGACGAGGGCATCGGAACGATGGTCCTGCCCGCCCCCGCTGGAGCGCCCCACTCATGAGCCGAAACGACGAACTCCGGGCGCGGTACCAGGCCGCGTTCATGCCCAACTACGGCGTCCCGCCGCTGGCCCTGGCCCGGGGGGAGGGGGTGAAGGTCTGGGACGCCGACGGCAACGCCTACCTCGACCTGATCGCGGGCATCGCCGTCTCCTCCCTCGGCCACGGCCACCCCGCCCTGGTGGAGGCCGTGTCGGCCCAGGCCGCCGCCCTCGCCCACACCTCCAACCTGTTCCTGCACGAACCGGAGATCCGGCTCGCCGAGAGGCTGCTGGACCTGGCGGGCGGCGACGGCAAGGCGTTCCTCACCAGCAGCGGCACCGAGGCCAACGAGTGCGCCCTCAAGCTGGCCATCAAGTACGGCAGGCGGACCGGCCGCTCCTACTTCGTGGCCACCCGCAACGGCTTCCACGGCCGCAGCATGGGCGCGCTGTCGCTCACCGGCAAGGAGTCGATCCGCGAGCCGTTCGGGCCGTTCGCCCTCGACGTGCGGTTCGTGCCCTACGGCGACGCCGACGCGCTGGAGAAGGCCGTCACCGGCGACTGCGTCGCGGTGTTCCTGGAACCCACCCAGGGCGAGGCCGGCGTGGTCCCGCCCCCGGAGGGCTACTTCGCCGCCGCCCGCCGGATCTGCGACGCCACCGGCGCGCTGCTGGTCGGCGACGAGATCCAGTCGGGCATCGGCCGGACCGGCGCCTGGTTCGCCTTCCAGCACGAGGGCGCCCGCCCCGACGTCCTCACCCTCGCCAAGGGCCTGGGCGGCGGGCTGCCGGTCGGCGCGTGCCTGGCGTTCGGCGAGCACGCCGACACCTTCGCCAAGGGCGACCACGGCAGCACCTTCGGCGGCAACCCGATCGCCGCCGCCGCCGCGCTCGCCGTGCTGACCACCGTCGAGAAGGACGACCTGCTCGCCAACGCCCAGTCCGTCGGCGAGATCCTCGCCAACGGCGTCGCCGCCATCGACCACCCGCTCCTGAAGGGCATCCGGGGCCGAGGCCTGTGGCGCGCCCTGGTCCTGACCGCCGAGAGGTCGGCCGCCGTCGAGAGCGCCGCCCGCGCCGCCGGGTTCCTCGTCAACGCCGTCCAGCCCGACGCGATCCGGATCGCCCCGCCGCTGATCCTCACCGCCGGACAGGCCCGCCTGTTCGTCGACGCCCTGCCCGGCGTCCTCGACGCCGCCCAGAAGGAGAACCGCAGCTGATGGTCCGGCACTTCCTCCGCGACGACGACCTCACCCCCGCCGAGCAGGCCGAGGTCCTGGACCTGGCCGCCGCCATGAAGGCCGACCGGTTCGCCCGCCGCCCCCTGGACGGCCCGAGGACGGTCGCGGTGCTGTTCGACAAGCCCTCCACCCGCACCCGGATCTCGTTCGCCGTCGGCATCGCCGAACTCGGCGGCCACGCCCTGGTCCTGGACTCCGGCACCAGCCAGCTCGGCCGCGGCGAGACCGTCGCCGACACCGCGCGCGTCCTGGAACGCCAGGTCAGCGCCATCGTGTGGCGCACCACCGGGCAGGAGCGCATCGAGGAGATGGCGGAGGGCACCGCCGTCCCGGTCGTCAACGCCCTCACCGACCGGTTCCACCCCTGCCAGATCCTCGCCGACCTGCAGACCGTCAGGGAGCACCGCGGCGACCTGGCCGGCGCCACCCTCGCCTACTTCGGCGACGGCGCCAACAACATGGCCCACTCCTACCTGCTGGGCTGCGCCACCGCCGGGATGCACGTCCGCGTCGCCGCCCCCGAGTCCCTGCCGCCCGACCCGGCCGTCGTCGCCCGCGCCACCGAGATCGCCGCCGCCACCGGCGGGTCGGTCCTGGTCACCGCCGACGCCAAGCACGCCGCCGCCGGAGCCGACGTCCTCGCCACCGACACGTGGGTGTCGATGGGGCAGGAGGGCAAGGACACCTCGCTCTACGAGCCCTACGCTGTGGACGAGGCGCTGCTCGCGCTGGCCGCCCCCGACGCGATCGTCCTGCACTGCCTGCCCGCCTACCGGGGCAAGGAGATCGCCGCGAACGTCCTGGACGGCCCGCGCAGCCGCGTCTGGGACGAGGCGGAGAACCGCCTGCACGCCCAGAAGGCCCTGCTCACCTGGCTGTTGGAGAACCCGGCATGACCTGCTCGTTCGCTCGCAAGCTCCCGATCTTGACGCTCCTCGGTCCAGACCGGGCGGCGCCATGACCCTGCCCATTGCCGCGCCTCCGCGCGGCCGGCCCTGGCGCTTTGACGCCGGGTCTTCCCTCGTCGCTTACAAGATCGCTCGCGAGCTCCCGATCTTGACGCTCCTCAGTCCAGACCAGGCGGCGCCATGACCACTCCGATGACCAAGGCGGCCCGGCAGGCCCGGGTGATCGAGCTGCTGACCCGGCACCCCGTCCACTCCCAGGGCGAGCTGGCCAAGCTCCTGCTGGACGAGGGCGTCGAGGTCACCCAGGCCACCCTGTCCCGGGACCTGGTGGAGATCGGCGCGGTGAAGCTGCGCGCCGACGACGGCAGCCTGATCTACGCCGTGCCCGGTGAGGGCGGCGAACGCATCAGGCGCGCCCGCACCGGCGCCGCCGAGACCTTCGACGGCCGCCTCACCCGGCTGGCCGCCGAACTGCTGGTCTCGGCGGAGGCGTCGGCCAACCTGGTCATCGTGCGCACCCCGCCCGGGGCCGCGCAGTACCTCGCCTCGGCCATCGACCACGCCGAGTGGCCCACCATCCTCGGCACCGTCGCCGGCGACGACTCGATCCTGGTCATCTCCCGCGACCCGCGGGGCGGGGAGGAGGTGGCCCAGGCGCTGCTGCGCCTGACCACCGGCCGCGAACGGCGAAGCCAGTGACCGGCGATCCGGCCGGTCCCTGACACGCGATCCCGCCACGCGGTTTGGCGGACCCGCCGCACGGGGTGTATCCGTGCGGGGTAAGAACGTACTCACAACGCGGTGGAAAGAAGAGGATTCCTGTGACCAAGGCACCGACGCGGCTGTGGGGCGGCCGGTTCGAAGGCGGCCCGTCGGACGCGCTCGCGCGGCTGTCGGTGAGCGTCCAGTTCGACTGGCGGCTCGCCCCCTACGACCTGATGGGCTCGCGCGCGCACGCCCGCGTCCTCAACCGCGCCGGGCTGCTCACCGACGACGAGCTCGACCGCATGATCGGCGCCCTCGACGACCTGGAGGAGGCGTGCCGGTCCGGCGAGTTCCGCCCGGCCGTCGCCGACGAGGACGTCCACACCGCCCTGGAACGCGGCCTGCTGGAGCGCCTGGGCGCGCTCGGCGGCAAGCTCCGCGCCGGCCGCAGCCGCAACGACCAGGTCGCCACCGACCTGCGCCTGTACCTGCGCGACCACGCCCGCCAGATCGTGTCGCGGCTGGTGGAGCTGGAGACCGCCCTCATCGCGCAGGCCGAGCACAACATGGGCGTCGCCGCGCCCGGCATGACCCACCTCCAGCACGCCCAGCCGGTGCTGTTCTCCCACCAGCTGCTCGCGCACGTCCAGCCGCTCACCCGCGACATCGCCCGCCTGCGCGACTGGGACCGGCGCGCCGCCGTCTCGCCGCTGGGCTCGGGCGCCCTCGCCGGGTCGTCGCTGCCGCTGGACCCCCAGGCCACCGCCGCCGAGCTCGGCTTCGACTCCGCCGCGCCCAACTCCATGGACGCCGTCGCCGACCGCGACTTCGTCGCCGAGTTCCTGTTCGCCGCCGCCCTGATCGGCGTCCACCTCTCCCGCCTGGGCGAGGAGGTCATCCTGTGGGCGTCGCAGGAGTTCAACTGGATCGAGATGGACGACACCTACGCCACGGGGTCGTCGATCATGCCGCAGAAGAAGAACCCCGACGTCGCCGAGCTGGCGCGCGGCAAGGCCGGCCGCCTCATCGGCCACCTGGTCGGCCTGCTCACCACCCTCAAGGGCCTGCCGCTCACCTACAACCGCGACCTCCAGGAGGACAAGGAGGGCGCGTTCGACGCCGTCGACACCCTCCTGCTCGTCCTGCCCGCCATGTCCGGCCTGATCGCCACCATGCGCGTCAACCGCGAGCGCATGGAGGAGCTGGCCCCGCAGGGCTTCGCCCTGGCCACCGACCTGGCCGAGCTGCTGGTGCGGCGCGGCGTGGCGTTCCGCGACGCCCACGAGATCGTCGGCCACCTCGTCGTGTGGTGCCAGGTCAACGACAAGGACTTCGACGACCTCACCGACGACGAGCTGGCCAAGGTGTCCCCGCACCTGACCCCCGACGTCCGCGAGATCCTGAACGTCCCCGGCGCGCTGGCCTCCCGCAAGGCGTTCGGCGGCACCGCCCCCGACCGCGTCCGCGAGCAGATCGAGACGCTGCGCGCCCAGGTCAACGAGCACGCCGCCTGGGCGGCCGGGAACGGCCACTGACGCGCGTCCCCGGCCGGACCGGTACCGTGTGACCGGTCCGGCCGGGAACGACCCACCAACGAGGCGATGACCGACACACCCCTGCTGCCCCGCGACTTCTTCGACGCGCCCGTGGAGGAGGTCGCCCCCGCCCTCCTCGGCCACGTCCTCCTCCACGCCACCCCCGACGGCGAGGTCGCCGTCCGCCTGACCGAGGTGGAGGCCTACGCCGGCCCCCTCGACCCGGCCTCCCACTCCTACCGTGGCCGCACCGCCCGCAACGACGTCATGTGGGGCCCGCCCGGCCACGCCTACGTGTACTTCACCTACGGCATGCACTACTGCATGAACCTGGTCTGCGGCCCCGACGGCACCGCCTCGGCCGTCCTGCTGCGCGCCGGGGAGATCATCGAGGGGGAGGGGCTGGCGCGGGAACGCCGCCCCCGCTCCACCGTCCGCGACCTGGCCCGCGGCCCGGCCCGCCTGTGCCAGTCCCTCGGCGTCGCCCGCGACCAGAACGGCCTGGACGTCTGCGTCCCGGACTCGTCCCTGCGCGTCCACCGGGGCGCCCCCGCCGACCCGGCCGCCATCCGCACCGGCCCCCGCACCGGCGTCAACGCCGCCAAGGACACCCCCTGGCGCTTCTGGATCGACGGCGACCCCACCGTCTCCCCCTACCGGCTCCACGTCCCCCGCAAGCGCGCCGCCAAGGCCGATGGCTGACCACCGGCCCCTCTTCCTGGCCGCCGGGCTCGCGGTCGGGGCCCTGGGCGCGTTCACCCTGGTCGGCGTGGACGGGCAGCTCCGCCGCACCGGCGTGGTCAGCACGGCCTACCAGCCCGCGCCGACCTACCCCGGCAGGGCCCGCTACAGCGCCTCGGTCGTCCGCGTCGAGACCTGGCTGCTGCGCCGCGACCGCCCCTACGAACTGTGGATCGCCCGCGGCCCCGAGCCCACCTACGGGCACAGCATCACGATCGGCGGGCTCGGCCACGGCGAGCGGCCCCGCATCGCCTCCGCCGACTGGCGGCACGACGGCGTCCGGGTCCGCTTCACCACCGGGCACGAGGTGCGCGTCCCCGCCGGGAAGTTCCTCGGCGGCAGGTGACCCGCCGCGAAACCGCTCCCTGACCAGCGCCCCGCCCCCGAAACCCGTTACCGTGATCGGTGGTCCATCGGGCACCCTGGTGGACGTACCGCAGAGCAAGCCGGAGACGAGGGAGAACGTGACCGACATCCTGGATGATCTCGCGTGGCGCGACCAGATCGCGCAGTCCACTGACCTGGACGAACTGCGGGCGTTGCTCGCCGCGGGGCCGGTCACCCTCTATTGCGGCTTCGACCCGACGGCGCCGTCCCTGCACCTGGGCAACCTGATCCAGATCTTCACCCTGCGCCGCTTCCAGCAGGCGGGCCACCGCCCGCTCGGCCTGGTCGGCGGGGCCACCGGCCTGATCGGCGACCCCAGCGGCAAGAGCGCCGAGCGCGTGCTGAACTCCGAGGAGACCGTCGCGGGCTGGGTGGAGCGCATCCGCGGCCAGGTGTCGAGGTTCCTGGACTTCAACGACGGCCCGACCGGCGCGACCATGGTCAGCAACCTCGACTGGACCGGCCCCATGACGGCCATCGAGTTCCTGCGCGACATCGGCAAGCACTTCCCGGTCAACAGGATGCTGGCCCGCGACACCGTCAGGAACCGGCTCGACACGACCGGGATGAGCTACACCGAGTTCAGCTACGTGCTGCTCCAGTCCATGGACTACCTGGAGCTGTACCGCCGCCACGGCTGCCGCCTCCAGACCGGCGGCAGCGACCAGTGGGGCAACCTGACCGCCGGGGTGGACCTGATCCGCCGCGTCGAGGGCGCCGCGGCGCACGCGCTGACCACGCCGCTGCTCACCAAGGCCGACGGCACCAAGTTCGGCAAGACCGCCGGTGGCGAGACCTACTGGCTCGACCCCGAGATGACCTCGCCGTACGCGTTCTTCCAGTTCTGGATCAACGCGGACGACCGGGACGTGGAGAAGCTGCTGAAGGTCTTCTCCTTCCGTCCCCGCGAGGAGATCGAGGACCTGCTCAAGCAGGGCCAGGAACGCCCCGCCGCCCGCGTCGCCCAGCGCGCGCTGGCCGAGGAGGTCACCACCCTGGTGCACGGCGCCGACGAGACCGCCCGCGCCATCGCGGCCTCCAAGGCCCTGTTCGGCCAGGGCGAGCTGCGCGACCTCGACGAGCGCACCCTCCAGGCGGCGCTCGCCGAGGTCCCGCGCGCGAAGGTCGCCCCCGGCGAGCTGCCGCCGGTGGCGGACCTGCTGGCCGCGTCGGGCCTGTGCAAGAGCAAGTCCGAGGCCCGCCGCACCATCCAGCAGGGCGGCGCGTACGTCAACAACGCCAAGGTCGAGTCCGAGGACGCCGTCCCGGCGGCCGGGGACCTGCTGCACGGCCGCTTCCTGGTGCTGCGCCGCGGCAAGCGCAACATCGGGGGCGTGGAGGTCACCCGCCCCTGACCCCGCAGACCCCGAGGACGCCCGCCCGGACCGCTCCGGGCGGGCGTCCTCGCGTCCGGGGCGCCCTCCTCACCGGACCCGACCGGAACGATCATCTGCCGCGCCGAGTCGAAACCCCCAGGACCCGCCGCCCCGACCATCTGGAGGACCGACCGCGATGGCGCAGCCCCTTCCCTCCCGCGTCAAGGACGCTCCCGGCAGCGCCCTGCCCTCCCCGCTGGTGAACCCGCCGTGGACCTGGCCCGACACCGAGCCGGTCGTCCTCGGGCTCGCGGCGCCCCGGGAACCCGTCACCCTCGTCTGGGCACCGGGCGAGCAGGAGAAGTGGCTGAAGGAGCCCTACGGCTGGAAGCGGGTCGAGCCCCTGCCGGACGACACCGACTGGGACGAGGTGGCCGAGACCTTCGCCAGTGGCGAGGCACTGTCGCTGGAGGGGGATCGTCTCCTGGAACGGGCCGCGGGCCTGCTCATGCAGGCGCCGCCCGAGTACGGGGAGCGGCTGCTGGCGGACGAGCGTTACTGGAAGGCACTGAGCACATTCGCCGGTCAGCACGTCCTGCGGGGCGCGGTGGCCCGGCACGGGCAAGCGGCCGGTCCGGTGGCGCTGCGCCTCATGGAGCGCACCGCCCCCGACCTGTCGCCGCCCTTCCTCGGCCCCGAGGTCGCCCAGATCATGATCGACAGAATCGCCGACCGGGCCATGCGGGAGGAGGCCCCGGCGAAGGCATGGTTCCGCAGGCACGGGCGGGAGGCCGCCCGGCTGGCCGTGCCGCACGCCCTGGGCGAGCCCGGTCCCCGGCGCCGGCACGCCGAGGAGGCCCTGCGTTTCGTCATCAGGGTGCACGGCGAGGAGACGGTCGTCGAGGCCGCCCGGCCCTACGGCGAGGAGGCGGTGGCGGCGATCGGCGCGCTGAACCCCCACTCCGGTCCGCCGCCCGAGGTCCCCGCGTGGGCGGACACGGAGCTGCTGCCACAGGTCCTGCTGCGCGGGGGACGGCTCGCGCTTCCCGCGACGGCGACCCGGAACCTCGTGGCGATGGTGTGCGCCTCCAGCGTCAGGGAACCGTACCCGGGCCTGCGACAGGTGGAGGAACTCCTCGACCCCGCCTCGCTCGCCGAGCTGGCCTGGGCGCTCTACACCGCCGAACGGGGCGCCAGGCACTGGGCCTCCGACGGGGTGCGGTACGCGCTGCTCTCCTGGGGCGACGACCGGACCGCCGACCGGCTCGCCCCGGTCGTGGCGGCCTGGAACAAGTCGTACGTCGGGGACCGGGACGGGACGACCGCCCTGGAACTGTTCGCCCGGCTCGGGACCGACGGCGCGCTTCGGCATCTGCACCGGCTCTCCACCACGGCACGGGACCGGGAGCGGACCCGATGGCACGCGAGGTACCTGCTGGGCCGCATCGCCGGCGAGCGCGGGCTGACCGTCGAGCAGCTCATCGACCGGCTCGTTCCCGGTCTCGGACTGGACGCCGGCGGGACCACGGTCCTCGACTACGGACCGCGCCGGTTCACGGTGGGCTTCGACGAGCGGCTCATGCCCTTCGTGATCGACGAGTCCGGCAAGCGCCGCAAGACCCTGCCCAAGCCCGGCGTCAGGGACGACGCCACGCTGGCCCCGGCCGCCCACCGGCGGTTCGCCGAGCTCAGGAAGGAGGTCAGGACCGCCACCACCGAACAGCTCACACGGCTGGAGGACGCCATGATCACCGGGCGGACCTGGACCGCCGGGGAGTTCCGTGACGTCTTCGTCGCCCACCCGCTGCTGTGGCACATCGTCCGCCGTCTGGTCTGGAGCGCCACCACGGACGAGCGGACCACCACCTTCCGCGTCGCCGAGGACCGCACCCTCGCCGGCGTCGACGACGCGGCGCTCACCCTTCCCGACGACGCCACCGTCTGCCTGCCGCACCCGATCACCCTCGGCGAGGAGGCCCTCCGACCCTGGAGGCAGATCTTCGCCGACTACGAGATCCAGCAGCCGTTCCTCCAGCTCGCCCGCCCGACGCACACGCTCGCCGAGGAGGAGCACGGCCTGGCGGAGCTGGCGAGGTTCGAGGGGCGCGCCACGGACTTCGGCCGGGTCCTCGCCCTCACGCGGCGCGGCTGGGAACTCCGCGGCAAGGAGTACAGCGGCTTCCGGCGCCAGGTGACGCGGACGGCCGGCCCCCACGGCCGGCACGTGATGGTCTTCCTCGACCCCGGCATCCGGGTCTCCGCCCCCGGCGAGCACGCCGAGCAGCGGACCGTCCGGGTGACCCTGTGGACGGGCCTGGGCTCCGGCGTGCTGCATCCGTTCAGCGAACTCGACCCCGCCGTCCTCTCCGAGATCCTCACCGACCTCACCAGCCTCATCGAGCCCGCGGCCGGCCCACAGGCCGCCCCCTGACCACCTTCCGGCGTTCGCCTCCGTGACCTGGGTCACAGGGAACCCGGCGGGGCCGCCGGACAGGGCGGGATGTGGAGTTGTCAGCGCGAGCCCGGATACGGGCAGGTGACCCCGCCGCGTTCGGGGACCTTTTCGATGAGCACGCACGGGTGGTGTACCGCTACGCGGTCCGGGTCACCGGGGACTGGGCGACGGCCGAGGACATCGTGTCGCTCACCTTCCTGGAGGCGTGGCGCCTGCGGGCGAGGATCCGGCCGGAGGGCGAGTCGCTGCGGCCCTGGCTGCTGGGTATCGCGACCAACGTCCTGCGCAACGCGGCCCGGTCCGCGCGGCGGCACGAGGCGGCACGAGGCGGCACGAGGCGGCGATGAAGCGGATGCCCGGCCGGGACATGGTGCCGGACTTCTCCGACGAACTCGTGGGCCGTCTCGCCGACGCCGAGGAGCTGGCCGCCGCGCGCGTCGCGCTCGGCCGGCTGCGCAAGGCCGAACGCGAGGTGTTCACGCTCTGCGTGTGGGCGGGCCTGAACTACGCCGAGGCCGCCGAGGCGCTCGGCGTTCCGGAAGGCACCGTGCGCTCGCGGTTGTCGCGAGCCCGCACCCGGCTGCGCAAACTCACCGCCGCCGAACGGGAACCCCCGTCCGGCGGCGGACAGCTCGTTGGTGACGACCGCGCGAACGCGGTCCGGTCGAAGCAGGAGAGGCACTCATGAACGGCACCCCACGGCGCGGACCCGAACCCGGCGAGCTCGCCGAGCTCGTGCGGCTCCTGCCGCCCCCGGGCGACCCTGAGCTCTCCGCCGGCCGGCACCATCTCCTCAAGGAGCACCTGATGCTGCAGATCCAAGAGCCCGCGACCGCCCCGCCCCGCCCGAAGCGCCGCCGGTTCGCGCTGCTGGCGGTCCCGCTGGCCGCTGCGGCGGTGGCGGCGGGCCTGTTCGCCGTCCCGCGCGGCGGTGACATCCCGTCCCCGCCCGCGGCCAAGCCCGGCGACCAGAACAGCGCCGCCGTGCTGCTGGACCGCATCTCGCTGGCCGCCGGGCACCAGCCCGCCCTGCCCGTGCGCAAGGACCAGTTCGTCTACATCAAGAGCAAGGTCGCGTGGACCACCCAGACGGACGACGGGCCGCGGGTTCCGCAGCGACTGCGGGAGCGGGAGATCTGGCTGCCGCAGAGCCCCGGGAGGCGCGGCCTGCTCCGGGAGGCGGGCGGGAAGGGCAAGGCGGTGGTGCTGGTCGGCAGGGAGCAGGATCTGACCTACCGCAAGCTCGCCGCCCTGCCGACCGAGCCGGGCGCCCTGCTGGCCGGTATCTACGCGAAGATCCCCAAGTCCGGCAAGACCGCCACCCCGGCCGCCCGGAACGCCGCGGCCTTCCAAGAGCTCGGCGAGCTCCTGACCGAGCAGATCCTGCCGCCCAAGCTCGCCGCCGCCATCTACCGTGCCGCCGCCAAGATCCCCGGCGTGCGCGTGGTGCCCGACTCGGTCGACGCGGCGGGCCGGCACGGCGTGGCCGTCGCGCTGGTCGCCCACGGCGAGCGCAGCGAATGGATCTTCGACAGGAGGACACTGACCTACCTGGGCGAACGCGGCTACATGGTGCAGGACACCGAGTCGGCCAGAAAGGGAATGACCACCGCTACCACCGCGGTCCTCCAACGCGGCGTGGTGAACAAGGCCGGTGAACTCCCCGGCAAGCCGTAACACGCCACCCCGGGAGCAGCCCGACCGCGGCCGGGCTGCTCCCGCCGGTCCACGAAGACCCCAGGGAGCGTGAAGCAGCCGGAACGGGCCGCGTCGTGCCCGGAGGGACGCCGCCTCTTGATCGGATCCAGCGGATCAGGACTCGCAGTAGCGAGGCCGGCCCCCGCTGACCGCCGCACCATCCGGCAGGGCGGCGCGTACGTCGGCGACGCCAATCGTGGCATCGAGGACGCGGAGGTCGCGCGCCCCTGATCCCGGAGACCGAGGACCCCGAAGACCGCTCATCCCCGGACGAGCCGTTCGGCGTGCCCGGCCTCACCGGCGCGGACGGCGCTGGGCCGGGCGCTCAGCAGCCGCCAGCGCGTGGTCACCCCGTCCGGTCCGGTGAGACCGGGCCCGGACAGGGCCTGCTCGATGCGGGCGCGGACACCGGCCTCGGCCTCGGGTTCGCTGGCGAACAGCACCCGTAGCCGCACCCGGGCTCCGGAACGCCGCGCGTCGGTGTGGTGCGGGGCCAGCGGGCAGGGCGGCCGGTGCTCCCAGTGCCCGCACAACGCGACCGTGACGGCCGCGCCCGGCGCCCGGATGTCCTCGCCGGGATCCATGGCGACGACCGCCTCGTGGGCGAACGCTCTGCGCATGGGTTCAGTCCCGGTGGGGCGTGACGGCGACGACGTTGTAGGGGGTGGTCGGCGTGGGAGTCGTGGTGAAGCGCGCGTTGGGCAGGTAGAGGCGGCCCTTGTACGCGGCCACCGTGGTGGGCACGTCGAACCGGGGGTCGATGATGCGGCGGACGACACGGGCGGAGGTACCCGCGTCGTTCACCTTCAGCACGGCCACCGCGTTGGTGCGGTTCTGCACGACGTAGAGCGTGTTGCCCTGGAGGAGCATGCCGTCACCGTTGGGCAGCGCCTCCCCGCCGAGATCCACCGTGCGGGTCACCCCCGTCCGGGGATCGACGCGGAAGAGCTTGCCGCTGTTGCTCTGCACGATGAGCAGGCCCCTGCGGTCGGGCGTCTGGACGATGCCGTTGGCGTTCGGCCCGTTGGGGTTGTAGACCAGGTCACCCTTGAGGGGCAGCCGCCGCGCGGCGGCGGGCGGCCTGCCATGACGCCCCAGACGCAGCCGGTAGAGGACCGGCTGCGGAGCGGCGGAGTCGGTGAACCAGGCCGCGTCCCGGGTGAGCACCACGTCGTTGACGAACGTGGTCCCGGTGGCCAGCCGGTAGGTCGCGACGATCCGCCCGGTACGGGTGTCGATCACACGGGCGTCACCACCGCTGCCCCCGGCGGCGAACAGGCGTCCGGCCCGGTCCACCTTGATCCCCACCGTCGGGGTGCCCGGCCCTTGGCTGATCACGGAACCGCGCCCGGTGCGCAGATCGGCGCGGTAGACGTCACCGTCGGCGAGCGAGCCGACATAGGCGTAAGGAGCCCGGCCGATGGCGATGCCCTCCGGGCGGAACCCGTTCGGCAAGGGGATGGTCGTGGGAAAGGCCCGCGGCTTCGAGGCGACGGCGGGGGCCGCCTGCGCGGGCGGCGCACCCGCGGCGAGCATGAGGACGGCGAGCGGGGCGACGAGTCCGATTCGGGGCACGACGGTGGTCCTTTCTCTCGTACCTCCCAAGATCCCAAGAGCCGGAACGCCGGGGAAGACCGTGACCGGGTCCCGCCAGACGGCCGGACACCGATGCGAAGCGCCGTCGACGGGCGATCGACGGGAAAGTTTCGGTAGATCCACGTCACAGTGAAGACACACAGCGGCCCCAGAAGCCCAGCGCAGAGTGCAAAAGAGGGCTCTGACCTGCGATGATGTCGTCCACAGTGCCGATTTGACGGTCCTGCGGAAGCGACCTAGTGTTCTTCCTGCCCCACGAGGGAGCGGGACGCCGATCGGCGGCCGACCTCAGGGGAACCTCCACAGACCCGAACGAGACGGCATCGTCACGTCCCGGAGCTGCGCGGGGGCCGAATCGCCCGGAAGTTGACAAACCGGACGAAACGGATAAGCTTGAAGGGTTGCCCCGGGGCGAGAGACGCGTAAGCGGATCGAGCGCGGTGGGTGTCCGTTTCTTGAGAACTCAACAGCGTGTTAAAAGCCAGTGCCTTTATCGATCAGGCAAGGTCCTGATCGCCCCGTCCGGCT
>NZ_JACJIA010000014.1:0-260255 GCF_014138665.1 Actinomadura kijaniata | reverse complement strand
GCCTTCCACCTCTCGTTGCCCAGCAGCCAGTCAAAAGAGTTGGTCTGCAGAGCAAGGAGGTCCGGGACTTCGAGCGGCTCCTTGATGCGCGCGAAAGAAACGCGACGGGGACCAGAGGGTACGGCGGAGGGGTTGCGCGAGGCTGCCAACAGATGTCCTTCCGAGGGCTCGCGACGGACTGACGGCACGCACGCCGGACGACATCACAGCCGATGCGAGGGAGGGACGTCGAGGGCAAGCGCGAAAGGGCAGCATAAATCAATGTGCAGACAAATGTCCACACCTATATTGATTGTCAACCTCGATCCCGTAATCAGGATCGCATGCCCACATGGAAATCGTCAAGCCGCACTCACAAAAGTCACTTGAGGGGGGTCCTGAACTTCTGCTCGGCCGGGTGCGCACCCATCCCGGAGACCACCTCCAGGCGGCGCGCGAGCCCGGTGCGTTTGCTTTGATCGAGCGGTGGATGACAGCGGTGAGCTAAAGCATGAGGAGTTGCAGGTCGGACGCTCGGGGCGTTTCGAGGGTGTCCATTACCTGCACTGGGAGTGGACCCGGTTGGAATTGGTGGTCCGTTCGCGTTGGCGTCGTCGTCGGGTGCTGTGTCAACTGGAGTCCGAGGCGGTGCCGTGGCCGGACCTGATCGAACAGGCGCGGGAGCCGGGTCGGCGCGCCTACGCGCGGTTCAAGGTCGTGGTCGAGGCGGACATCGTGGACCACGGCCACTTCGGCCATAAGGGCACTCTGCGTTGGCGGTTGTCGGTGCGCCGCTGGGTGTCGGTCGAACGGTTGCCCTAAAGCCGGCGGGGCTGTCAGGGCCGGGGTGGCGGTGTGGAACGTGCGACGCGGAATCCCACGTCGTCGATCCGGAAGGTCGGGTGGCTGCGTCGCCGCACCGACGCCCTACAGCTCCAGTGCTCGTCGGCCCATCCACCACCGCGCAGCACCCGGTAGGTGCCGTACACCTCGGCGTCGTAGACGTCCCAGCACCAGTCCCACGCGTTGCCCAGCATGTCGTACAGGCCCCAGGCGTTGGGTCGCTTGTCACCGACAGGGTGGATCCGCCCACCCGAGTTGCCCTGGTACCAGGCGATCTCATCAAGCTGGCCGTATCGCGGGCCGGTGGTGCCCGCACGGCAGGCATGCTCCCATTCGGCCTCGGTCGGCAGCCGGTACCCATCTGCGGAGGCGTCCCATTCGGGTGCCTCAGAATCGGCATGGAGGCGGTATGCGGGCGTCGCTCCCTCGCGCCGGGACAGCGCGTTGCAGAACCGGACCGCATCCCACCACGAGACGCCCTCAACGGGCAGCCGGTCACCTTGGGCGCTACTCGGTCGCTGACCGGTCACCTGCGCGTACCACGACTGCGTGACCGGGAACGCCGACATCTGGAACGGCGCGACCTCCACCGACCAGCTGGCCTGCGTCCGCCGGTCCGACAGGGTCACCCGTCCCGGCGGAACGGCGACCATTCCGCCTCCTGCCCCCGCGTCCACAACAGAGCACCCTACCGGCGTCCTTCCACCGCACTGACGATCTTCCGGAAGGGGGCGGGTGCGGCATGTCCGGGCCTGCTCGGGACGGCGGATGCGCCCCGACAGCCGGCCCTGGCGTCGATGCTCGGACCGAGCACCCGGCCACCGCACCCGACCACCGCACCAGCCGCCCGCCGAGTCGTCCGTCTCCGACGTCTCGGCCGGTACTGACGACGGCTCAGGGCGCGTTGTACTCGCCGGCGACGTCCAGGACCCAGGTGATGCCGAACCGGTCCTTCAGCATCCCGTAGAGGGGCGCCCACCCCGCGGGCGCCAGCGGTTGCAGGACGGTCGCGCCCTCGGAGAGCTTGCGCCAGTACCCGGTGATCTCCTCGGCCGTTTCGCCGCGGAGCGAAAGGAAGAACGCGTTCTCGCCCTGGTTCCACGGCGTGCGCGAAGGCACGTCGTAGGCCATCACGCGAAAGCCGTTTCCAGCGGCCACCTGGCCCCACATGACCTGGTCGGCTTCGGAGGGGTCCTCGACGTTTCCGGCTTCCTCGTAGGTGACCGCGACCATGTCCCCTCCGAACACGGACTGGTAGAACGTGAGCGCTTCGCGGGCGTCCCCTCGGAAGTTCAGGTGGGTCACGGCGTTGACGGACATGCTTGCTCCTTGTCCTTCGGTTTCTTTTGCCCGTGCGGTCTTCGCACCAGGCTTTCCGGTCGCGGCGCCGGTGGCGATCGGCTCGCCCGGCCCTGCTTCGTGATCACAGTCGCAGGGGAAGCGGCCAGGTCGTGGCCGCTTCTCGGGGCACCATGGCGGTCATGCCGAAGACTTCCGCGCGGTTGCTGCTGTTGTTGTCGCTGCTTCAGGCGCGCCGGGACTGGCCGGGGGCCCTGCTGGCCGAACGGCTGGACGTCAGCCCGCGCACCGTGCGCCGCGATGTCGACCGCCTGCGCGAGCTCGGCTATCCCATCGCGGCCTTCAAGGGGCCTGAGGGCGGGTATCGGCTCGACGCCGGCGCGGAACTGCCTCCGTTGCTGTTCGACGACGAGCAGGCCGTCGCCCTGGCGGTGGCGCTCCAGATCGCCACCGTCTCCGGTGCCGGCGTCGAGGAGGGCGCGGCGCGCGCGCTGAACACCGTCCGGCAGGTCATGCCCGCACGCCTGCGCCGTCGTGTCGACGCGCTCCGGGTCACCGCCGTCGAGCGGCCCGCGTCCCGGCCGGTCCCGCAGGTCGACAGCGGCGTGCTCGTGGCGCTCGGTGCCGCCGTTCACGCCCGTGAAGTGCTGCGGTTCGATTACCGCGCGTCCCTACCGGGGGCGGACGACGGTGGCGTGCCGGTCCCTCCGCGCCGGGTGCAGCCGCACCATCTCGTCACCTGGGACGGACGCTGGTACCTGGTCGCGTGGGATCTCGACCGCGAGGACTGGCGCACCTTCCGAGCCGATCGGATCATCCCGCGCTCCCCCACGGGCCCCCGCTTCACCCCGCGCGAGTTGCCCGGAGGCGAGGTGGCGGCCTTCGTGACCGGCAGGTTCCGGGGCTCCGACGGCTCCGGCGACTGGCCCTGCCGCGGCGAGGTCGTCCTCGGCCTCCCCGCCGCCGCCGTGTCCCCTCACCTCCGCGACGGAGTCGTCGAGGAACTGGGGCCGGACCGCTGCCGGCTCGTCCTGGGCTCGTGGTCGTGGGCCGGTCTGGCCGCCGCCATCGGAAGGTTCGACGCCGACATCGAGGTCGTGGGCCCGGCCGAGCTCAAGGACGCCTTCGCGTCCCTGGCCCGCCGCTACGCCGACGCCGCCACCGGCGCGCCCGGTCCAGCCGATGGGTAGCACGAAGATCTGGGGCGGTGCGGCCGGAGCCGACGGAGCAGAGGAGTCCGCTCGCGCCGCACCCACCCCCTTTTCCCCCGGGCGACGAGAGCGTAGGGCGCTTCCCGCGAGGTACCCGAGATCGACGGCGGCCGGCCCGGTGCGGACGGTCCGTCCGATGCGCGCCGCCCATCAGTGCGGGCGGCGACGAGGACGCCGAACGCGGCGGCCGGACGGCGGGTTCTTCAGCCTGGTTCCGGCCGTCGCGTTCGGCGTCTCGGTGATGTCCTGGTCCCGCGCGGACGAGGGCGGCTTCCGAAATCCGCGGTCCCGGGCGCCGCGTGGAGATGTCCCCGAGGTCCTTCGTTCCTTCGCCGTGAAGAGGGGCGCTCCCCGCACGCGGGGCTCTCGGACGGCCGGAGCCGCTGAGCGGTGAGGTCCCGCCGGTGAGGTTTCCGAAGGCGGGGGCTCAGAGGAACAGATCGAGGGCACGCTCGACCAGGCGGAGGACGTCCTCGTCCTCCTCGTCCGTCTCCTCCTCGTCCTCCAGTTCAGCGTCGCTGGTCTGGTCGCGAGTGGTGTCGTCCGGCTTGGGACCGGTCTCCTCCGGGCCGTTGGAGGCCTTGCTCGGGTCGTGCTGGGGCGTGTCCAGGCCGCGGTCAGGGCCGCCCAGACCGCGGTTGATCCCGTCCAGGGTCTGGTGCAGGGGCCTGTGCACTCCCTCCACCAGGGTGGACATGCACTTCACCTGCTTCTCGTCAACGGCGGGCAGCTCCACCTTCATCGTCCGGTGGAGGTCCTCGGGAAACGTGGAACACAGCTCCAGCGAGGTGGATGGGTCGGCGGAATCGGCGGCCGCCGGCGCGCTCAGCGCGCCGAGCGCCATGGCCGTCGCGGCCGCCGTGATTCCTGCTGTCCTGGCGACCTGGCCCGTCAGGGCCGGTTTGATCACACTCATGGGTACCTCCGGTGATCGACGTTCGTGCCGCCACCATAGATGATCATGCGCGATCGATTGATCACTCTCCGTATCGACGGCGTGTTGTCGTCCGGTGGGCGGTTCGCGCCCTCGCAGCAACCTCACGACCAGGCCCTTTCGGGACGGGCTCCGCCTCGGGCGCGGCCCCCCGGCCCCGGTCCGGCACCGCGGCGAACATCATGCGGTCACCGCCATGTCGCGGGGCTTCCCGAACCTTTGGGCCGGTGTCACCGTGCCCGGCTGCCCGGAGCCCCGTGCCCTCGCCCCTCGCGGAGGGGGCGCGGGCCTGGGCGGGGTCGCCGTCCTCACCCATCTCCCGGGCCGTCCTGCTGAGCGGGCAATGAGCCGGGGCGGCGGCGCGTCCCGCGCGGTGGCCGACCACTACCGGGTCAGCGAGTCCAGGAGCTCCCGGCCGCGTGGCCATGAGCCCAGGCCGCTGGCGGAGTTCAGGTGCCCGCACGCGCCGGCCAGATGCCATCGCGCCTTCCATCGGGCCGCGAGGCCGCGGGCCGTCCCGGGGGTGCAGTACGGGTCGTTGGCGCTGCCCACCACCAGGGCCGGGCACGGCAACGGCTGTGCGGACACCTCGGCGAACGTCGCGGCCGCCTCGCGCGGGAACGCCGGTCCCTGCGGGTCGGGCGGCGCGACCAGGAACGCGCCCGCCGGGTTCGACGGGCCGGTGTTCAGCCAGGTGGACGCCGCCCAGCAGCCCAGGCTGTGGGCCACCAGCACGACCGGGCCGTCCCGCCGGGAGGCATCGTCGTACGCCCTCTGCACGGCGCCGACCCAGTCGTCGAGATCGGGGGCGGACCACGAGGCGGGGGCGATCCTGACCGCCGCGGCGCCCCACCGCCGCTCCCACAGGGTCTGCCAGTGCCGTTCGTCGGAGCCGTCGATGCCGGGGATGATGAGGTACGCGACCATGGCCTGCCACCGTTTCCCTCGCCGCCCCCGGCGGTTCCGGGGACGCCTGGCGCAGATTGTGCGGGAAGCGGCGGAACGGTGACAGCGGCGCAAGTGATCTCAAAGAAGATGGTGCGGACAACGATGGAATCACTCGACCGGATCGACCGGGACATCCTCGCCCTGCTCCAGGCCGAGGGCCGGTTGACCGGCGCCGAGGTGGGCCGCCGCGTCGGGCTCTCGCAGCCCGCGGCCGGCGCGCGCATCCAGCGGCTGGAGAGGAGCGGCGTCATCACCGGCTACAGGGCCGTCGTCGATCCGGTGGCGCTCGGTCTGAACATTCACGCGGTCGTCCGGCTGCGCACCACGCACGCCCGGCTCGCCCCCGCCCTGGACTTCGCTTCCCAGACCCCCGAGGTCGCCTCCGTCCTGCGGGTCACCGGGGAGGACTGCCTCATCTTCGAGGTCCACTGTCCGCAGGCGGGACGGCTTGAGGAGGTCGTCGACGTGCTGGCCCGTTACGGCCCGGTCACCACGTCGCTCGTGCTGCGCGCCTATCCCCGGAAGCCGCTGACCGGCATCACTGAAGCGGCCGGACGACCGACCTGAGCCGGAGCGGACGGAGCGGTGATGCGGCCCGCTCTCCAGAGCCGCTCCGGCACAGCCCAGCACTCCACCGCCTCTCCCTCGCGGGTTCGGATCCGGTGCACCGCGACGGTCTGCGCGTCCCTGAGGGTGTCCTAGTTGATCGCGGTGTCGTCCAGTGACTCCAGGAGGCCGCGCAGCAGGCCGGTCAGCAGGTCCCGTTCCGGTGGGGCCAGCGTGGCGAGCAGGCGCGTCTCGTTCGCCACGTGCGGCTCCAGGATCTCGTCGACCAGCGCGCGGCCCTCGTCGGTCAGGCGGACGCGCACGGAACGCCGGTCCTCCTCGTCGGGCACGCGTTCGACGAGTCCCCGGGCCGCCAGCCGGTCGATCCGGTTGGTGATGGCGCCGGAGGTCACCATGGCGGCCCGGTTGAGCGCGCCCGCCGTCAGCGCGTAGGGCGGCCCGGCCCGGCGGAGGGTGGCCAGCACGTCGAACTCCCAGCGTTCCAGGCCGTACCCGGCGAAGAAGTCCTTCAGCTCCCGGTCCAGGAGCCGGGACAGCCGGGTGATCCGCCCGACGACCCCCATGGGCCAGACGTCGATGTCGGGGCGTTCCTTCTGCCACTGGGCGAGGATCTGATCCACCGCGTCGCTCATCGGCGGCCTCTCTCGGCGTGAACAATCTCAACGTTGACCAACTTGACGGTGAGCATACTCCCATGCTGGTATCTCAATGTTGAGATTCTTAATGAGGAGTGATCTGTTGGCCGTCTTCAAGGCCCGGCGCGGCGGTCCCCCGCCGAACGTCCGCGACCTGGCCCTCACCGCGCTCGCCCCGCTCACGTGGGGGTCGACCTACGCCGTCACCACCGAGTTCCTGCCGCCGGGGCGTCCGCTGTTCACCGCGGTGATGCGGGTGCTGCCGGCGGGTCTGGCGCTGTTCGCCGTCACGCGGGTCCTCCCGCGCGGCGCGTGGCTGTGGCGCTCGGCGGTGCTCGGCGCGCTGAACATCGGGGCGTTCACCCCGCTGCTGTTCCTGGCCGCCTACCGGCTGCCCGGCGGGGTCGCGGCGGTGCTCGCCGCGGTCGGTCCGCTGTTCGCGCTGGCGTTCGCGGCCCTGCTGCTCGCCGAACGGCCGACCGCGCGCGGGCTGCTGGCCGGTCTCACGGGGCTGGCCGGGGTGGCGCTCGTGGTCCTGCGCGCCGACGCGCGGCTCGACACCGTCGGCGTGCTCGCCGGGCTGGCCGGGGCCGCGCTGCTGTCGGCGGGCACCGTGCTCACCAAGCGCTGGGGCCGTCCCGAGGGGGTGGGCCCGCTGGCCTTCACCGCCTGGCAACTGACCGCCGGCGGGCTGCTGCTCGTCCCGGTCGCCCTGCTCGCCGAGGGCGCGCCCCCCGCCCTGGACGGACGCGCCGTCGGCGGCTACCTGTACCTCGGAGCGATCGGTACGGCCGCCGCGTACTGGCTGTGGTTCCGGGGCATCTCCCGCCTGCCCGCCACCTCGGTGGCCTTCCTGCTGCTGCTCAGCCCGCTGTCGGCGGCCGTCATCGGCTGGGCCGCGCTCGGCCAGGCCCTGACCCCGCTGCAACTGCTCGGCATGGCCCTCGCCCTCGGCGGCACCCTGGCCGGCCAGCGCCCGGCCCGGCCGCGCCCCCGACCGCGCCCCCGGCCGCCGGGCCCGGACACCCCGACCACCGCGGGCACTCTCGTCACGACACCGAGGAGTTCATGATCATGCGTATCACCGTGTTCGGAGCGGCCGGCGGCGTCGGCGCCCGGGTGGTGGCCGAGGCGCTGTCGCGCGGCCACCGGGTCACCGCCGTCGTACGGGACCCGGCCCGGTTCCGGGAACTGCCCGCCGCGGCCCTCCACCGCACCGGCGACGCGCGCGACCCCGGGCAGGTGGCCGCACTCGCCGCCGGCCAGGACGTGGTGATCACCGCGACCCGGCCGGTGCCGGGCCGGGAGCACGAGCTGGCCATGGCCACCAGGGCGCTGCTGGCCGGGCTGGCCGGGACCGGCGTGCGGCTGCTCGTCGTCGGCGGCGCCGCGACCCTGACCGTCCCCGGCGGGAACGGCATGACGGTGGTCGAGGACCCGGCGCTCCCGGCCGAGATCCGCGACATCGCGCTCGCGTGCGCCGACCAGCACGCGGTCTGCCGCGCCGAGACCGAGGTGGACTGGGCCTACCTGAGCCCCCCGGCGCTGCTGAAACCCGGCGAGCGCACCGGCGCCTACCGGCTGGGAACCGACGAGCTGCTCCTCGACGCCCGGGGCCAGTCCCGGATCTCCATCGAGGACTTCGCGGTCGCCCTGCTGGACGAGGCCGAGCGGCCCCGGCACCACCGGACCCGGTTCACGGTCGCCTACTGACCCCCTACCAACCCCCTACCGACCTCGCGGAACAAAGGAGAACGCATCATGCGACGCCAGAAGGCGACGGCCGTGCTGGTGCTCGGGCTGGTCGCCACGGTGAGCGCACCGGCGCGGGCGGCCGTCGACCCTCCCGCCCCCGACCGGCACACCCCCGGCCCGCGACCCGGCCCGGCGGTCGCGCCGGCCACGATCCGGCTTCCGAACGGGTTCCGCCCCGAGGGCATCGCGATCGGGCCCGGCCCGGTGGCCTACTTCGGCTCCATGGCCGACGGCTCCCTCTACCGCGCCGACCTGCGCACCGGACGCGGCGCGATCTTCAGTCGCGGGCCCGGCACCCCGTCCCTCGGGATGAGGACCGACGGGCGCGGGCGGCTGTTCGTGGCGGGCGGCACGGGCGGTGACGCGCGGGTCGTCGACGTCCGCACCGGCCGGGTGCTGGCCTCCTACCGGCTGGCCACCGGCCCGGCGTTCGTCAACGACGTCATCATCGCCCGGGGCGCGGTGTGGATCACCGACTCCACCAACCCGGTGCTCTACAAGCTGCCGCTGCGCGGGGGACGGCTGCCCGCCGCCGCGGTGCGGATCCCGCTGACCGGCGACCTGGTGTACGGCCCCGGCTTCAACGCCAACGGCATCACGCCGACCCCGGACGGCCGGGGCCTGCTCGTCGTGCAGTCCAACACCGGCGGGCTGTTCCGCGTCGACCCGGCGACCGGCGCGACCCGCCGGGTGGACCTGCGCGGCGAGTCGCTGCCGGAAGGCGATGGCCTGTTGCTGCGCGGCCGGACGCTGTTCGCGGTGCAGAACCGGCGCAACGTCGTGGCCGTCCTGCGACTGAACGCGACGGGGACCGAGGGACGCGTCGTCCGGCGGGTGGGCGATGACCGGTTCGACGTGCCGGCGACCGTGGCCGCGTTCGGCTCCCGGCTGTACCTCCCCAACGCCCGTTTCGACGCGCCGGACCCCCGGCGCACGTGGTACAACGCCGTCGCCATCCCCGAGCCTGAGCGGTGACCGGCCCGCGGGGGTCTTCCCGGTCCCCGCCCGGCGCCGGTCTCATCGGCGGGTGAGGCGGTTCCGGACGGCGTAGACGGCGGCGCCGAGGGCGATGACCGCGGCGCCGGTGAGGATCGACGGCCGGGGCAGGGTGAAGGCCAGCAGCAGGCAGCCGAGCAGTCCGACGGCGGGGATCGCTCGCGGCGGCCGGTTCTCGGCGGGGGTCAGGGTCCAGGCCGAGGCGTTGGCGATGGCGTAGTAGAGCAGGACGCCGAAGGAGGAGAACCCGATCGCCGAACGCAGGTCGGCGGTCGCAGCGGCGACGGCGACGACCGCTCCGACGGCCAGTTCGGCGCGGTGGGGGACCTGGAAACGGGGGTGCACCGCGGCCAGCGCGTGCGGCAGGTGCCGGTCGCGGGCCATGGCCAGGGTCGTGCGGGACACCCCGAGGATCAGCGCGAGCAGCGACCCCAGCGCGGCGACCGCCGCCGCGACGCGGACGGCCGGTCGCAGGGGGCCGAGGCCGGTGGCGTGCGCCAGGTCCGACAGCGGCGCCGTCGCCGCGGCCAGCCGTTGCGGGCCCAGCACGCCCAGCGCGGCCACCGCGACCGCGGCGTACACCACCAGGGTGATCGCCAGCGCGAGCGGGATCGCCCGGGGAAGGGTGCGTGCCGGGTCGCGGACCTCCTCGCCCAGGGTGGCGATGCGCGCGTATCCGGCGAAGGCGAAGAACAGCAGCCCGGCGGCCTGCAGGACGCCGGTGGCGGTGGCACCGGTGCCGATCTCCAGGCGGGTCCAGTCGGCCTCGCCGGTGGTGAACGACGCGACGGGGACGGCGGCGAGGACCGCGAGGACCACGGCGACGATGGCCCGGGTCAGCCGGGCCGACTTCTGCACGCCGCTGTAGTTCACCGCGGTCAGCAGCACCACCGCTCCCACCGCGACGGCGTGCGCGTGCCCGGGCCAGAGGTAGGTGCCGACGGTCAGCGCCATCGCGGCGCAGGAGGCGGTCTTGCCGACCACGAAGCTCCAGCCCGCCAGATAACCCCAGAACGGGCCCAGGCGCTCGCGGCCGTAGACGTAGGTTCCCCCCGAGGCGGGGTAGCGGGCCGCCAGCCGCGCCGAGGAGGTCGCGTTGCAGTAGGCGACCACCGCCGCGATCGCCAGCCCGAGCAGCAGTCCCGACCCGGCCGCGCGCGCGGCGGGCGCGAACGCGGCGAAGACCCCCGCGCCGATCATCGAGCCCAGCCCGATGACGACGGCGTCGGCGAGGCCGAGCCGCCGGCTCAGCGCGGGCGGAGCGCTCGCCGTCCCGTTCGGTCCGGCCGAGACGTTCTTGGTCAAGGGGGGCTCCTCACAGCGTGCGTTCTCGGGGCGGACGGGAACGCCGCGACGAGCGCCGGGGCGCCGGTCGTCCGCTGGGCGGCCTGTCGGCATGGGGGGTGTCAGCGGGGCGCGGGCTGGAACAGCTCGACGAGGTTGCCGGCGGGGTCGGCGATCAGGATCTGGCGTCCGCCGGGGCCGGACACCGGCTCGCTTCGGAAGGTCAGCCCGGCGTCGCGCAGGCGGTCGATCTCGGCGTCGAGGTCGTCGACGACGAGGTGGATGCGGTTGCGGCCGGCGGTGGCGGCGTCGTCGGGCGTGGCGCGGGCGCCGGAGGAGGCCGGCCCCGACAGCAGCAGCCGCAGCGCGCCGCGCCTGACGTCGGCGAAGGCGGGCGTGGCGTCGAAGGCGACGGTGAAGCCGAGGTGGGTGGTGTAGAAGTCGACGGCTGCCCGCACGTCCTCGGTGAGGTAGCGGACGCCGGCCGGCTCGTTGGTCGGGGTCGTCATGGTCAGCCCTCCTTGTCGCGGTCACAGGGGCAGGAATGCGATACGGGTGTCGAGTTCCTTTGCGACACGCCGGAACTCCGGGTAGGTCGCGCGGTCGGTGTCCCCGGCGGCGGACGGGTCGGGCAGGCTCCAGTGCGCGGTGGCGGCCGGTCCGTGGTCACGAGGGATCTCGCGGATCCTGTCGCACAGGGTGATCACGTGGTCGAAGCGCCGTCCGGTGAGCGCGTCCAGTGACCGCGGCCGCCGGGGTTCGAGGTCGATGCCGTAGTCCTCGCGCAGGACCCGCACCGCGTTCGGATGCAGCCGCGGCGCGGGGTGGCTGCCCGCGCTGGCGACCCGGACGCCCGCGACGCGGTGCCGCAGCAGCGCCTCGGCCATCGGGGAACGCGCGCTGTTGCCGGTGCACAGGAACAGCACCGAGCCCTTTTTCGCCACCGCGCGGTTCGCGGGCGCCAGCGCCGGGTGCAGGGCGGCGGCCGCGTCGCCGAACGCGCTCGCGCAGCGGGCCAGGTCGAGGTGGTAGTAGGTGTCGCGGCCGTCGAAGTTGCTGCGGCGCGCGGTGACCAGCCCGGCCTTGCGCAGCAGCCGCAGGTGGTAGGAGACCAGGTTCTGTGGTTCGCCGACGGCGGCGGCCAGCTCCCGTACCCGCCGATCGCTGGACGCCAGCCCGGTCATCAGGGCCCAGCGCAGCGGGTGCGCCGCCATGCGCATCAGCAGCGGGATCGGCACTCGGTCGGGCGTCCTCACCTCCATCACATTACATCAAGCCAATTTGATTCAAAATAGTTTGATGTGTTTTCGGGCGGTGGCCGCCGGTGGCGCTACGCTGCTGTGTCGTGCAGGAGACGCGCCTCGACACCGCCCGGATCCGGGCGGCCCGCCAGATGATCGATCCGCTCTTCCTCGACACCCCGCTGTACCTCTGCGAGGCGCTGGAGCCCGACCTCGGGTGCGCGGTGAGCATCAAGCTGGAAACGGCGAACCCGGTCCGCAGTTTCAAGGCCCGCGGCACCGAGGTGGTCACCGGCCTGCTCGCCGCCAACGGCTCGCGGGCCGCGGTGTGCGCCAGCGCGGGCAACCTCGGCCAGGCCCTGGCCTGGTCCGGCCGCGACCGGGGTCTCGACATCACCGTCGTGGCGTCCCGCTTCGCGCCGGCGGCCAAGCTGGAGCGCATCCGCGCGTTGGGCGCCGGGTTGGAGCTGGTGGACGGCGACTTCGACATGGCCCGCGAGCGGGCGGCGGACATCGCGCGGCACGAGGGCGTCCGGCTGGTCGAGGACAGCCTGGACATCGAGACCTGCGAGGGCGCGGCGACCATCGGCCTGGAACTGGTGGACGCCGCGCCCTCGTTCGACGCCGTCCTGGTCGCCCTCGGCGGCGGGGCGCTGGCCACCGGCGTGGGGCATGTGGTGAAGGCCCTGGCCCCCGGGGTCGAGGTGATCTGCGTCCAGCCGCTGGGCGCACCGGCGATGACGCGCTCGTGGCGTCAGCGGCGCGTCGTCACCACCGACTCGACCGACACCATCGCCGACGGCGTCGCCGGCCGGCGTCCCATCCCGGCGGTCCTGGACGACCTCCTGCTGGTGGCCGACGACGCCGTGCTGGTCCAGGAGGCGTCGATCATCGCCGGTATGCGGATGCTCCTCGACCGCGCGGGCCTCGTCGTCGAACCGTCGGCCGCGCTCGGCGTCGCGGCGATCCTGGAGGACCGTGACCGCTTCGCCGGCCGGCACGTGGCCACCATCGTGTGCGGCGGCAACGTCGACATCGACGCCTATCACCGCTGGATCGGCGCGGCCCCCCTCCGCGAACCCTGAGGCTTGCCCCTCGCCGACGCCGGCCGTCCCGTCGGCCGGGCGTCGGACGTGGTGACCGTGTCGCGCTCGCGAAGCGGTCACCGGCGTGTGCTGGCTCTGCGGACGATCGACCAGGGCGCGGTCCGCGAGTCCGGTTCCCGCCCGAGCGCGGCGTGCGCGCACGCCGCGCCCTGGTCGCGCAGTGACTGGGCGACCGTCGTCAGCCCGAGCCGCGCCGCCACCGCCGCGTCGTCCCATCCGGTCACCGCCACCTCCTCGGGGATGGCGCGACCGGCGGCGCGGATCGCGTGGACGACCCCGGCCGCCTGCTGGTCGCTCATCGCGGCGATCGCGTCGGGCGGCTCGGCGGACGCCAGCAGGGCCGCCGCGGCCCGCTCGGCCTCGGCCGCGTCGTTGCGGGCGCACACCGCGACGGGCACGTCGCGCCAGGCGATGCCGGCGTCCTCGGCCGCCCGCCGGTAGCCCTCCAGCCGCTCCCGCGTCACCGGGAACAGCACCTCCGTGATGTCCGCGCCGCCGACGATCGCGCTGGTCCGGTCCCGGGACAGCGGGAAGCTCACTATCGCCGGGCGTTCGGCGCCCGCGAACGCGACGGTGCCCACCGCGTGTGCCGCGGCGCGGTCGTCGATGCCCACCAGCCCCATCCCCTGGACGGCCGGTCCGCCGTGGACCACCGCGGGGCGCCTCATCGCCCGGACGGCCGCCAGGACCGGATCGTCGTCGGAGGTGGTCCAGACGATGAACCCGTCGACGGCGGCGCTTTTGATCCGCTGCACGTCGTCGGCGGCGCCGGTGATCGGCAAGATGGTCATGCCATAGCCGTGGCCTGCGCAGATGTCGGCGATCCCGGCCAGGAAGGACACCGCCTCGGGGTCCTCGAACGCATAGCTCAGGTGCTCGCCCATCACGACGCCGAGCGTGCGGGTGCTGCCCCGGCGCAGCGACCGGGCGCTGGGATCGGGGCCGGCGTATCCCAGCCGGGCGGCCGCGGCGAGCACCTTGGACCGGGCCTGGTCCGAGACGCGGCTCGGCCGGTTGTAGGTGTAGGAGGCGGTCATGACCGACACGCCGGCCAGTTCGGCCACCTGCGCGAGGGTCACCCGCCTCGGGCCCGCGGACGATTCCATGGGGGCCAGCCTAGCGGGTTGTGTATCGTTACACAGATGAGGTGGACTCCTGCCGGCCCGTCGCGCCGCATGGTCGTTTCGTCGGTGGTGGCCTTTGCGGCCTTCGGCGCGTTCTGGGGGGTGTGGGGCGCCTCCGTGCCGCGGGTCCAGCACCAGGCCGGCGTCGATGACGGCCGGCTCGGGCTGGCGCTGCTGTTCGTGGGCGCGGGGGCCCTTCCCGCGATGCTGCTGGTGGGCCGGGCGCTCGACCGGTGGGGGCTGCGGGTCACGGCCGTGGCCGTCGCCGCCCTTGGCGGCGCCGGCGCCGGGTTGGCGCTGACCGCGGTGGACCTGGTGGCCCTGTGCGCCGGGCTGGCCCTGGTCGGCGCCACCAGCGGAGCGGCGGACGTGGCCATGAACGCGGTCGCCGGGCGGGCCGAGAAGGTCGCCGGCCGGCCCGTCATCACCCGCGCCCACGGCGTGTTCTCCAGCCTGGTGGTCCTGGCGAGCCTCGCCACCGGGCTGGCGTCGGCCGCGTCGCTGCCGCTGGCGGTCCCGTTCGCGGCCGTGGCGGTTATCTGCCTGGCGGCGGGCGCCTTCCTGGTCAAGGCGCTGCCCGCCGGCGCCGCCGAGCCGGAGCGTGATCGCGCTCCGGCGGCGGATCCGGCGCCGTTCGACCGGCGCGGGACCGTGCCGTTCCTGCTCATCGGGGTGCTGGGTGCGCTGGCGTTCGCCAGTGAGAACGCGCACCAGAGTTGGAGCGCGGTCTTCGCCCATGGCGAGCTGCGGTCGGGGACGGGGCTGAGCGCCGTCGCGCCCGCGGTGTTCGCCGGGACGGTGGCGTTCACGCGGTTCGCCCTCGGCGGTCTCAAGGCCGCCCACGCCCGCGCCGTTCTCCTGGCGGGTGCGGCGACCGCCGCGGCCGGGGCGGTCCTCATCGCCGTCTCCCCCACGCTGTTGATCGCGGGTCTGGGTCTCGCGGTGGCCGCCGCCGGGACCGCGGTGCTGTTTCCGACCCTGCTCGGCATCGTCTCGCGGAACGTCGGGGAGTCCCGCCGCGGCCGCGCGACGTCGGCCGTCACGACCGTGTCCTACCTGGGGTTTCTCCTTGGCCCGGTCTATGTCGGGCTGTGGGCCGACGCCGTGGGGCTGCGCGGGGCCATGGTCGCGGTCGCGGGCCTCGCGGTCGCCTTGTTCGCCCTCGCTCCGGTGCTGCTCCGCCTCAGCGGCCTTGGCGGCCCGGCCGGACGCGGAGCGGCGGCGGACGACGGGAGCTGGACTGCCCCCGGCGCCGCCGTGCGTCGTTCACCGGGGGCAGTGCGCTGACCTGCCAGGTCCCGTTTCCTCGGTACCGGGACCGTGGTCGTCCAGCACGTTGGTCCGGTTGTGCGCGGGGGCTCACGCCTGGGGTGCGTTCGCCCGCTTGGGGAGCAGGAACATGAGTGCGGCCGCGGCGATGTAGCAGATGGCCTGCCAGGGCAGAATCGCGGTCAGGGCGTCGCCGTAGGCGATGCGGCCGGTGGCTCCACCGGCCATGGAGTCCTCCAGCCGGGCGAAGAACACGATGCCGAGCACGGCGACACCGAGCGCGTTGCCGATCTGGGTGACGGTGGTGAGGACCCCGCCCGAGGCGCCGGCGTCCTTGGCGGGGACACCGGCGAGCACGACGTTGATCAGGGACGGGGCGGTGAGCCCCAGGCCCAGGCCTCCCAGGAACAGCGGCGCGGCCAGTGCCCGGTAGGAGGGGTCGGCGCCGTCGCGGACCACGAGGAGCAGGACGAGCTGGGACGCGGCCAGCACCAGCGCGCCGGACACCAGCAGCGCGCGGCCGGCGCGGTGGGCGAGCTGGACGCCGATCCCCGAGGTGATGATCGAGCCGATGGCGTAGGGCAGGATCACCAGGCCGGTTTCGAGCGCGGTGCGGGCGGTGCCGAGCTGGAGGTAGAGGGACAGCAGCAGGAAGAAGGAGCCGAGCGCCCCGAAGAACAGCAGGGAGGCCGACAGGCCACCGGCGAAGGCCCGGACGCGAAGCAGGGCGGGGTCGAGGACGGGCTGCCCGCCGGCGGCGACCAGCCGCCGTTCCCGAGCCAGGAACAGCGCCACCACCGGCACCACCAGCGCCAGCAGGGCGAAGCCCCACCAGGGCCAGCCCCACTCGCGCCCCTGCACCAGGGGCAGGAGCAGCAGCACCGCGGCGGTGGCGGCCAGGGCGGCGCCGGGCAGGTCCAGCCGGGCGCCGCCGGGCGCGCGGGACTCGGGCATGAAGCGGGCTCCCACGATCAGCCCGACGACCGCGATCGGCACGTTCACCCAGAAGATCGCCCGCCAGCCCAGGCCGAGCAGGTCGGCCTCGACCAGCACCCCGCCGAGCAGCGGCCCGGCCACCGAGGCCAGGCCGAGCACGGCGCCGTAGGCGCCGAGCGCCCTGGCGCGCGCGCCGGGTTCGAAGGAGGCCCGGATGATGCCGAACACCTGCGGGATCATCAGCCCGCCGCCCAGTCCCTGCGCGACCCGCATGCCGACCAGCGCGCCGGGGTCGGGCGCCAGCCCGCAGCCGGCCGAGGCCAGCAGGAACGCGGCCAGCCCGAGCAGGAAGACGCGGCGGCGGCCGAACTGGTCGCCGATACGGCCGCCGGTGATCAGGCCGGCTCCGACGGCCAGCGTGTACCCGGCGACGATCCACTGCAGCGCGGCCTCGCCGGCGCGCAGGTCCGCGGCGATCGCCGCGGCCGCCACACTGACGATCGTGGCGTCGAGGAGCTCCATGAAGGCCGCCAGGAGGATCACGGCCAGGACGGCGGCGGCCGCGCGTCCCGACAGCGGGGCGGGGGCCGTCGCGTCGCGATGTGGTCGTGTAGAGGTGGGCATGCTGGATCGCGCTCCTTGGAGGGAAGGGATGCGGTAATATCGCTGCATCACACAGATGCTGCGCCGCACAGAGAACATAGCGCAAAATCTCTGCGCGACGCAGCAAGTTGGAGGGGTGAGGGACCACCATGACGAAGCCGGACCCGACGAGGGAGACACTGCTCACCGCGCTGCTCACCGAAGCGGTGCCCGGCTGGGCGATCCGGGTCGTGCAGCTCAACAGCCTCGTCGCCGACCGGCTGGGCGTCACCGACACCGACGTGCAGTGCCTGCACGTCCTGGGACGTCACGGCCCGACGACCCCGGGCGTCCTGGCCAAGCACGTGAACCTCACGACCGGATCGGCCTCACGCATGATCGACCGGCTCGTCGCCGCGGGCTGCGTCCGGCGGGTCCCCGACCCCGACGACCGCCGCCGGGTCCTCATCGAACCCACCCAGGAAGGCCTTGAGCGAGTGACCGCCGCCTACTCCGGACTCATCGCCCGCACCCGGGACGACCTCGACGACTTCGACGAAGCGGCGCTCACCACCCTCCTGCGGTTCATCAGAACCGCCGAGCACAGCACCGCCGCCGAGATCCACCGCCTCCAGTCCACGCCCGACCGGGATTCGCAGTAGCTGCGCGTCACGGCAACGCAGGCCGGATGCACGCCACTCGGCCAGAGCACGATGCGGCCTACGCCGCCCTCCGGCCAGGCCACCAGAAGGGGGACATGCCCCTGCCGGCCGACAGGGCGAGTCTCCACCCCCGATGTCGTGCGAGGAGCGGCGTCAGTTAAGGCGCGCGTCCACGCCCAGGACGCCTACCGCTGGAACTCATCCGCGTGAGATCGTCGTGGAGACGTGGATGCCGCGAGGTCGTTGAGGGCGGCGATGGCATGAAGGTCGCACTGGTGGCGGTGGTGGTCGCGGCCTTCGCGATCCTTCACCTCCAGGGCTACGACGATGACCGGTTGCCCATCGACTCGGTCACCGCCGGCGACCGTCCCTCACCCGTCCTGTTTCCCGACGGACCAGGGTTCGCCTATCGGATGTCGGCCGGGCAGGCGATCGATTCCACCTACAGGCTGCCGCGCCTGAAACGGCGGTGGACTGATCGGCTCAACGCCGGCTCCTACTACCTGCACGGCGCCGTGGAATTCCGCACCGACCGGCCCTGCGCGTCCAGCGCCCGGATCGAGTGGCGGCTGAACAGACAGCGGGATCGGCTACCGCTGACCCACCAGGTTCAGTTCGCCGCCCTCAGCGTGGACCGGGAGTCCTTGCGGCTGACCGCACGCCTGGACTCACCCGGCCCGTGCACCGGAACGCTGCGGTTCCGCCACCCCATGGTGGCGAACGTCCCGCCCTACAAAGACGGCGAGACCCGACAATCCCCCACGCTCGAAACCGTTGACCTCAGCCGCTGGGGCGGGCCCTCCGCATGATGGACCCCTGCCAGCCGGAGATGGGACACCCCGAAGCCCGTCGAACGCCCGGCGGGCGCCAGCCGCGCCCCTTGCGTGGTCGTCACACCCAGGTGAGCGACTCATCCGCACACTTTGGCCCGGTCACGATGGCTGGTCGTTCCAGAGCAGCGCAACGGGCATCCATGCCGCGCAGCCTGCCGACCAACGACGTTGTCGACGAGCGTCGACGACCACGGCGATCCGGCCACGTTCGCCTGCGACCACAACGAGTACTACCAGCGGTTGCTGCTTCGCTAAGTTCCCGATGGCGCAGAACGTGTCCTGGACGTCGGATGCGGCGCCGGCTCACTGGCTACCCGCCTGACGCGTCTCAGGCAGGTGCGACGACCTCCGCCTCGCAGGCGAGGCACATCAGTGTGTGCTCCACCACCTGGCCCTGCTCGAACCGCTGACCCAACTCGACGGTGTACTCGTCGCACTCAGGGCACGTCCAAGGGCCGGACTCACCCTGCCTCGCCGAACGGATGATGTGATCCCACTCATCGTCACTCATCCCGGCATCCTACGGCTCTCCGGGACGTCGACCGAGGCTGAGATGCGGGCTCCCATGAGCGACGGCCTCGCGTGCGTCGACCTTGCCGAGGCGGGGCCACGCCGCGGCCACCGGGGCGAGGTCTTGGTGGTGGGCTTTCATCTTCATGCCGTTCAGTGATGCGGGGCGGTGATGCGATCAGGTCCGGGGGTGGTGCTTTTTGTTCGGTTGGCTGGTGGTGGTCGGTTACTGGCAGCGTTTGGTCTTCACCGAGCAGCGCCTGACCTCGGGGTGGTGCGTGGACGGGGCGTCCAGTCGGGGTTGGGTTTTGTTGCGCAGGTGCAGGTCGAAGAAGGCTCGGACGTAGCTGCGGGTGAGTTCCACGGCGCGGGCTCCGGCCAGGCGGGGGTTGCGGTGGATGCCCAGTTGTTCCAGTAGCAGTGGAGTGTCGGTGAAGGAGGCGTGCTCTGCTCCGGCCACCACGAGCCAGCGTTTCCACCCGGTCAGGTGTTCCCAGTCGTGTTCCCAGTCGCGTTCCCAGGTGGTGTCCCTGCCGCCCGGACTGTGCTTGTCCTGGGTGCCCAGGAACATGAACGGCCGCGGCTGCCCGCTGCCGGGGATCGGGGTGAGCGTGGTGCCGTCCATGTCGATTCCCGCGCGTACGCGCTTGTCCTTCAGCATGGCGGGGATGGCGCCGGCGCCTCCCGCCGAGTGCCCTGCCATCGCGATCCGGGAAGGGGCGATCGGCGGGACGCGCTTGCCTGCCAGGCGTCTTCTGGTCAGTTCGTCGAGCACGAAGGAGACGTCGGCTGCCCGGCTGTTGGCCAGTTTGCTCCGGAAATGCTCGTCCTTGTCGGCTCCGCAGACGGCGCACGTGGTGGTGCGGCCGTCGGGGAAGGTGGTCGCCAGGCTCTCGTAGGTGTGGTCGATCGCGGCCACCGCGTACCCCCTGCTGGCCAGTTCCTCGGCCAGGGAGGTGAGCGTGCTGCGGGGCTCGCTGAAACCCGGGGACAGTATCACCAGGGGCAGGCGGCGTTCGCGGGTCGGCCGGGCGTCGGTGAAGGCGCGGGTCCGGGTCCTGCTCAACGCGTCCTGGGGCACGCCGGTGATCTGCGCGCTTTCCAGGAGGAGCTGCGACTCCTTGGCGGTCATGTACGGTGCTCGCCGTCGTCCCGGCGAGACGGCCGGATACCACAGGGAGACCATGAGCTCTCTGGCTTTGGCCTCGGGGACCCAGGGGTCGGGGCGCGAGGTGTCCTTCAGGTGCAGGGAGCTGGTGCCGACCGGATGAGGGCCGGTCGGTTCGGGCAGACGGGGGGTGGGAGTGGGCGTGGCCACGGCGGCGGGAGTGGTCGCGGGGGCGGACCCGCCGCAGGCGGACAGGCCGAGGACGGGCAGAGCCAGGGCGAGCATTCCGATGACGGCCAGGCCGCCGTGCGTGGGCGACTTGCGCGGCTGGTCCACATGGTTCATGGAGGTGTCCGTTCGTTGGGGGAAGGGGCGCGACGAGAGCCGTCGTGCGGACCTGCCGGGGCGGCGTGGGGTCAGGACAGGCGGTGGCGGGTCCACCAGAGACAGAAGCCGGTCAGCAGGGCCGACAGGACAAGGAAGGTCATGGTCTCGGCCCATTGCAGAGCCCAGAAGCGGTCGGCGGGCTGATAGGTCAGCGACTGCTCGTAGCCGAGATCGTTGAGCTTGGCGAAACATGCCCGCGCGGCGGGCCCGTCGGGTCGGGGGTGGGTCCTCCGCCCTGGCGGCGGTGGCATGCAGTCCGTCAACCATGAGGGCAACGTGGCGACGGCGCGGCCGTTGGCGTCGACGGTCTGGTTGGCCGTGACCCAGGCGCCCGGCGGGCTGGAGACCGTCAGTCGCCGGGGCTGACCGGAGCTGTCGGTCCGGAACGACTTGATGTTGGTTCTGTCGATCGTGACGGTCTGCTGGACCGGGGGCAGGACGTGCGGGCGCACCGTGAACGGGACGGCGATCTGGACGGCGATGAAGACGGCCGACGTCAGGGCCATGGTGGTCACGGTCCGCCGCAGCACGATCCCCAGGGCGACGCCGAGCACGAAAGCGAAGGCGGCATAACCGGCCGGAACGATCCCGCGCGCACCGAAGACCAGCGGAGAGACGCGCGCGGGGAACGGACCGCCACCGCCGGCGCCGGCCGCGGTGTCGATGGGATCGGCCCACCAGGTGACCGCGAGGCTGAGCAGCCCCGCCACGGCCGCCGCGGTCACGCCGACGACGCCCAGCTTGGTGACCAGCCACCGGGTGCGGGTGACAGTCTGGCTCACACCAGGCGGTGTGTGCCGGTCTCCAGTTCGCGGGTGACCAGCGGCGCGCCCCAGAAGATGCCGACCACCGCGGGCAGCGCATAGACCAGCGCCGCGCTGCCGTAATACAGCGCACCGCCGGCGGCGGTGAGGTTCTCGCGGAAAGGATTGTCCTGGCCAGGGAGATCGGCCAGGTGGGGGCCGGTGATCGCGAGGATGGCGGTGACGGCGGCCATGGTGGCCGCCGCGATCGCGGCCTGGCCGCCGAGTTCGACCGGCGCCTGTTCACCCCGTTGCAGATGACCGACAGCTACCTGCCGACCAGGCCACCGCAGGGGATCAAGGGTCCGCACGGGCACGGCTACTGGGCCGATGAGACCGGCACGCTGCGCGATGTCGACCGGTTCAACGCCGGCACCCTGCTCGGCACCGGCGGCGTGATCTCCACCGCGCGCGACGTCAGCCGCTTCCAGCAGGCGTTCCAGCAGGCGTTCCAGCAGGGCAGGCTCCTGCCCGCGGACCTGCAGAAGGTCATCACCGACCCGCCGCCCGGCCAGGCCCCGCTGCCGCCCGGCGGACCCTGCGCCGGCAACCCCGAACTGCTGCCCGGACGCGCGGGAGCCGCCCCCGGCTTCACCACCACCACCACCTACACCTCCTCCGACGGCCGTCTCCAGTACGCGGTTTCCGTCACGGTGGCCGGCCGCGAGAAGCAGTGGCAGGAAGCCGAGCGGGCCGTCTGGCAGTCCACCAAGGCGGTGTTCTGCCCGACGAACTGATCAAAGCCCGTACCAAGTCCAGGTCTTCGGACCGGTCGCGGGCTTGGGCCCCACAGGACGGCTCCGCATAGGGGCGGGCCGGCCCGGAGGCCGCCGGGCGTCTTGCCGAACCGGAAGGCTGGCCCACGCCACCTTTTGACCCACCTGATGCACCATTTGGCCGCGTTGCCCTGCACGGAGCGGCCCGGCGTCACGACCGACCGGTCGACCACCGTGCCCGGCCCGGCACGCGGACGGTCGATGAGCAAACCGATCATGACGCGCTTCAGAGCGGCACCGAACCGCAGGCCGTTCCGGCTTGGCCGGGGATGAGGACGAAGCCCAGCAGTCAACCGACGGGCGCGCACTGTTCAATTCCGGGCAGACGACGCCAGCCCACCTTCTCGATCACGTTCTCCACATCCGGCGGGAGACTGTCCAGCACCAGCGCGGCCCGCTCGGCCAACCGGGTGGCGTGCTCGGCCAACCGGGTGGCGTGCTCGGCCAGCAGGTTCAGCGTGCCTGGATCGATTCGTCCGGGCTCGCGCATCAGCCAGGTCAACATGCTGCTGACGGGCAAAGGAAACCGCATTCAACACATTCCTGACCCCCTCCCCCTGGCCAGTCAACGGCCCCCGAGCCGACAGCGAGCCGGACGCGCCTCAGCCGATCAGGTCCGCGCGACGCGCCGCCTGCGCGACCAGCGCACCGGCCAGGCCACCACGCCGAAACGGGAAGTTGTGCGCCCCCGGCACGGTGACGGACCAACCATCAGGAGCGGCCGTGGTGAGCCGATCAACCCACCTCTGCGGCGCGAACCCGTCGTGCTCACCGCGAACCAGCAGGACCGGGCAGCCAACGCTCGCTATGGTCCGCTCAGGCGCATCCTGCCACGCGGAGCTCAGAAGCCGAGCCAGCTGCCGACAACCACCGCGCACGTAATACGGCACCGTGGCCGGCAGCAACCTGGGCGTCTCATGACGAAGCGCACCAGCACATCCGCGCAGCACACCCAGAACCCGCCGCTGTTCCGGCGGGAACGTCGGCCCCATCAGCACCAAAGCCTGCACTCGCTCCGCACGCCGAGCAGCCACCTGCAGCGCGACCTGGGCACCAGTGGAGTGACCGACGAGAACGACCGGCTCACCCTCCGCCACCACCTCGAGCCACGCGGCCACCGCTCCGGCGATCGAGCCGACCTCGGCAGGACAGGGACGTGGCGGTCGATGCCCGAAGCCAGGCACATCCAGCAGGAACGAGCGAGCCCAGCCGGCGCAGCCGGAGAGCGCGTCCAGCAGATAGCCCAGCGCGCCCAACCCCGGCACCATGACCACCAGCGGCCCGCCGGAGTGCTCTCGACCGGCCTCCAGACTACGAACGCCGCCATCCCACCGAACGCGATGCGGCCGCCTCCCCTCCCCCACCGATCGAGCTCCTTCCAACGATTTGCATGAGCTACCTCAGGCAGGCGCAATCAAACCTGCCGACTGGCCAGCTCATGTTCTTGCTGGTTGTTGGGAAGGGGGTTGTGCTGGTATGTGTTTTGATTTTAAAAAACGAGCACCTTGACGTTGTAAGGTAAGTGCTGAGAGCGGAGAAGGGAGCCCAGTTCAACGTCTTTCGGCGCCCTCATCCACGTCTTCCTTACGTTGGGGTCGCTTTGGCGGGATAGATCGGGCAGCCGCGGTCGGTCAGACTCCTCCCCTAGGTGCTGAGCTGGGGCGTCTCAGCGGTTGGCGACCTGCTTGACGTAGCGGTGGCTGGGGACGGAGATGGGGCCGGTCGGGCCGGGTGCCTTGTGGTCGAACAGGCCTTGGTCGGTCCACCCCTGCCGCTCGTAGAAACGGCGGGCGCGCCCGTTGCCGGCCACGACCGCCAGCCACGCCTGGTCATGGCCGTTCTCGCGGACCAGCCGCTCGGCCTCGGCCAGCAGCACCGTCGCCACCCTCGACCCACGATGATGGCTCGCGACATAGACCTGTTCCACTTCGTCATCGACGACCATGACGAATCCGGCGACCTGGTCGTCGATGACCGCGACCACCGTGTCCTCGACGTGCTGGGCGGCGCGTGCGGAGAACGACTGCGGGGTACGCGCCGCGGTCAGCTCGTCGGGGACATTGCCGAGATGGGCGTCGCGCCATCCCTGCCGCCAGATGTCCGCCACCGCCTCAGCGTCGTCGGGAACCGCAGGACGGAGCGTGATGGGGTCTTCGGGGGTAGACATTGCTTCACCGTAGCCAGTTTCGCAACGGCCCCACCCGTCTGCTCGAAAGCGAACGGCGGGTCATGCGTCGGGTGGGCCGCCATCTGATGGCGGATGCGGCCGTCGCCGAGCGGTTCCAGCTACCGCAGGTGTGCCTGGGCCGTTGAGGCTGGGTGCTCGTCGCACTGAGCTGCTGTCGCGACGAGCACCGCGGTCACCGCTCGTCGTCCTGCCCCATGGAACCTGGACCGCTCGCGCCGGTCCCGTTGGCGTCGTCACCGCCTCCCCCGGCACCGCCCGCGCCGCCGTCGGGCTGGACGGTGTCGCGGACGGGTGGCTGCGCCTCGCCACCGACGAGTCCCAGATCGTTGTCGTCGGGCTCCTGCGGCCGCCGTTCCATCGCATGTCTCCTTCGTCGGGCCGGCCCCTGGACGAGCCGGTCGCGGAGGCCATACCCGCGGCGCCCCAAGGCAGGGCAGGGTGCGGGGATCGGTCCTGCCACCAGCGGGCAAACACCTCTGCCGGGTCGCGAGGAGGTACTCAGGCGCCGGCGGCGCCCGGCCGGAGGGGATCGCACCGCCCGCGACTCGTCTCAAAACCTTGTCTCACAATCAAGTTTTGAGAATACGATAGGCAGTGGCGCGGGAGACCCCGAAGCGGGCGGCGATCTCCTCGACCGCGTGACCCGACGCGTGCAGGGCGCGCGCCTGCTCGATCTGGTCCTCGCTCAACGCCGCGGGCCGCCCCCCGCCGCGTCCTCGCGGCCGGGGCGGCGGAGGCGGCGAGTCCAGCAGCGCCCACGCGCCGTCCAGGATGAGGCGCCGGAGCCTTCGCGCCGGCACATGGTGGAAGGCCACGATCGGATCCCCCAGGCCCGCCACCACCTGCGCGGCGCGGACGCGCTGCTCCAGCCGCCGGTCGGGTCCGCAGACCAGGTCGTTCGCCAGCAGCAGGATGGCCTTGAAGCGTTCGGCCACGGGGGCCTGGACCAGCAGCGTCATGTCCCGGACGAGCATGACCAGGGTGTGCCGGTGCCGGAGGCTGACGTCCACGTACCCCTCGATGGCCCTCCGGCGAACGGTCTCCGGATCCCCGTGCCGCTCCGCCTCGGCGAGCGTCGCCTCCAGCTCGTCCAGCACGGGGAGCGTGAGGTTCCGCAGGATCTCGTCCTTCGACGCGAAGTGGTAATAGAGGGCGGCCTTGGTGATGCCGACCTTCTGCGCGATCGCCTGCATCGAGGTCGCGCGGTAGCCGTGTTCGGCGAACAGCTCGCCCGCCGCGTCCAGGATCCGTCGTGGCGTCTCGTTCATCACCCTCCCTTACCGGGAGTCTAGCGAGCTGCTAGCCTGCTGACCGTCGGTAAGTGGATGAAGGGAGCGGGCATGGGCGATCGCGTAACGTTCGGTTCCGGATGCGTGGGGCGCCTCTTCACCCCCGAAGACGGGACGGAGCGGGTTCCCTGCGTGGTCCTCTGCCACGGGTTCAGCGGAACGATGGACCGCCTCCTCCCCCACGCCGAGAGCTTCGCCGCCGCCGGGCTGGCGGCCCTGGTCTTCGACTACCGCAACTTCGGCGAGAGCGCCGGGGAGCCCCGGCAGCTCGTCGACATCGACGGCCAGCAGGAGGACATCCGGTCGGCGGTCGCGTTCGTCCGCGGCCACGGGCGGATCGACCCGGACCGCGTCCTGCTCTGGGGCAACTCGCTCGGAGGAGCGCACGCCATCAACGTCGCCGCCGACGATCCGCGCATCGCCGCCGTGGTCGCGCAGATCCCGTTCAACGGTTTCCCCCGCAAGGTCGAGGGCCGGTCGGCCTGGTCCACGTTCCGGCTCCAGGCCGCCATCCTGTGGGACGCCCTGCGCGGCCGGCTCGGGTTGGGCCCGTACTACATTCCCATGATCGGCGCGCCCGGAGAGATGGCCGTGACCGCGACGGCCGAGGCCGAGCAGCACATCAGGACCCTCGCCGGGGAGAACGGACAGACCCTCTGGCGCAACAGCGTCGCGCCCCGCGCGTTCCTGCGCATGGCGCGCTACCGCCCGGCGCCCGAACGTCTCCGCGCGCCGCTCCTGGTCTGCATCGCGACCGAGGACCACGAGACGCCCGAGGAGACGACCCGCGTCCTCGCCGACCGTGCCCCCGACGGTGAGCTGAGGCGTTACCCGGGAACGCATTTCAGCTTCTACAACGACCCCGCGATCAGGGACAAGGTCCTGGCCGACCAGATCGCGTTCTTCGTCGCCCAGGTCGGCTGACGTGCCACGCCCTCCCCGCGCAACGCGGAGAACAGCAAGGTTTCCCGTGGTAGGTGGTCGCGCGGAGACAGTGGTGCACGCAGGTGGATCGACAAGCGGATGCCGCGTCGAACGCGGATAGGGCTTGCCCGGCGACGTCCCCGCTGAAGTTTCGGCAGCCACTCCCCACCGCGAGCGGGATCGCCGTTCTCGCCTTCTTCCACACCCAGCGGCCTTCGCCAGCGCGAGCATCGAGTCAGCTTCGCGGCCTGCCCTCGGCACCAACGGACGCGCGCCGTGGCCGGGATCGAAGTCGCACTGTCCTCAGGGCGAAGACACCCTCGCCAGACGGGCCGGGCGGCTCTACTCGCCGGTGGTCCCGTCGATCCGTTCGCGGAGCAGATCCGCGTGGCCGTTGTGGCGCGCGTACTCCTCGATCATGTGGGTGAGGACGTAGCGCAACGAGAACCGCATATCGCGATAGCGCCCGACGGACTCCAGCGATTCGGCGGCGTCCACGATCTCGCGGGATCTCTCACACGCCGCGTTCCACACCTCGAACGCCTGCGCCGGATCGGCCTCCTCCACATCGAACTCGGCGCCTTCGCCCTCGGCCCACCGCCCCCAGTAGCCGCTGACGTCCTCACCGTTCATCACGAGTTGGAACCAGCCCCGCTCGACCTCGGCCATATGCCGCACCAGCCCGAGCAGCGACAGGGCGGACGGCGCGACCGCCCGCCGCCTGAGCTGTTCGGCCGTCAGCCCCGAGCACTTCATCGCCAACGTCTGCCGCTGGTAGTCCAGGAAGCGGGTCAGCGAGGTGCGCTCATCAGCTCCTTCGTATGGAGGCGTGACTCTCTCAGGACCGTCCATCGCGTCATCGTGCCAGGTTCCGACGCCGCACTGCACCCCTTCCAGACGGACCTTACGACCATGGGTAAGAGCCTCACTCAGCCTGGTACGGCGGTAAGGGCTCTCACCTCATCGTTCCGGCGGCGGCGTGGGGTGAGCGGTCAACGGGCGCGTGCCGTACGGGCGCTTCTGAGTGTCGTGATGCCCATCGCGAGCAGCCAGTAGCTGAGCACGGCGCCCATGAGAGCGGTGGTGCCCCACCCGTTGGCGGCGTAGAAGTTCGCGGGCGTGTTGCCGAAGAACAGCGACGGGACGAACGCGATGTTGACCGCCGCCAGAACGTAGGCGGAACGTGAGGTCCAGCGGGGCAGCGCACCGGTGCGCGCGATCGCGTAGCCCAGCGCCGTCAGGAACAGGGCCAGCAGCATCCGGCTGATCGACCCGTACAGGATGTAGGTGCCGTGAACGGTGATCGTCGGGTCGATCGGCTGCTCCGTCGCGATGACGTCGCCCGCCTCCAGGCCGTGGGACACCAGCGTGATCGTGGTGTACGCCAGGCCGGCGGCGAACGCCAGCGTTCCGGCCCATTCGTACTCCGGGTGCACCGTTTTGATGATCTCGCGGAGTCCGGTCACGAGGACGAGCAGGAATCCCATCGAGAAGATGCCGACCAGGAGGCGGCTGAGGATGTTGGAGTCCGGTGGCGCACCCGAGTAGACGAAGTAGAGAGGCACCTCCAGGATCAGCGCGGCGGCCGCCGCCACTCCGGCGGTTCCGGTGAAACGGCGGGCGAGGGTCTCGTTCACGGCGTTCTCCGTTCCTTGGCTGGCACCATCCTGTGCCGCGGAACGCCCCTGGTCAGGGGAGGTGAGGAGCTTCTCCCGGTGGGCCTGGCACCACTGTGCGCCCGATTCCACCGAGGAACGGGGACTTCTCGGCCGGTTCATGGACATCAAAGAAAGGCAGTCAGCGCGCAGGTTCGCATGCGGCGGATTCGACACATGTTCGGCGTGCTCAGCGCCTCGTCCGGTCAAGCCCGGCAGGTCGGCGAAAACGAGCTGTGCTCTATCGCCGACCAGGCTGATCAGCGTAGAACGGCCACCACGACAGCGCCCACCACGCTCAGCACCAGGATGCCCTGCACCGTGATCGCGGGCAGCGGAACGGTGCGGTGGACCGGCACCGGGCTACGGCAGCCGCCGGGCATGCGGCTGAGGTCGTTCAGAACGGCGTCGAAGCGCGGAGTGTGCATGATCAGGCTGGTACGGGGCGCGGCCAGGCTGACGCGGGGGCCGCCGCGTTCCTCCAGCTGCGCGTAGCGGCCGAACAGGGTGCGGATGACCAGGAGGCGGTCGGCCCGTTCCCAGGTGACCTCGGCGCGCTGTCCGGCGAGCCGGTTGACCAGCCCATCGGGCCAGACCTCCAGCCGTCCCTGGTACAGGATCAGCAGATTGCGCAGCGCGTAGATGGTCATCCCGAAGCCGACCAGGGAGGCGGTGGCCGACGGCTGGGTCCAGCCGACCAGCAGCAGCGCCGGACCCGTGATGAGCACCGGAACGACGATCAGGGGGCTCCGCCCGTTCGGGCGCAGCCGCAGCGCGCCGCTGGTTCCGTTCATCCCGTCTCCGCTCCGAGCAGCATCACCGGATGAGCACATCGTCGCGAATGGCAAACCTTGCCACAAGGCGATCGGGGGCCCAGAAGACCGGATCCGAGCCCCACTGCCATCAACGGTGGGCGCGGCTCTCGTGCGGTGGCCTTCGCACTCGGCGCTGACGACGTTCACTCTCCGGGCTGCTGGGCCGAGAAGGAATGTGAGTGATGATCCAGCTTGGGTGTAGCCCGTTCTCAGAGAGGCATCCGCCCATCCCCGGGCATGACATCGCCGGCCGGCGCGGCGAGATCCTCGTGAGGGCGACACCCGGAAGTCGTGAGGAACACCCCTAGGCGACAGTGCCCTGGTTCTCTAGCGTGGGGACGGTCCTCAACGGCCAAGGGAGCATCATGCACCTCGCCAGATGGCTCACCCTCACCCTTGCCGCAGCGGCGCTCGCGGGGCCGCTGGCGTCTGTCCCGTCGGCGCGCGCGGCAGGCTCGTACAGCTGTTTCTTCGGCAATCGCACGGCCGCCCAGGGCGGCTACGAGATCTCCGCTCAAAGCTGCGACGGCACAGGCTATGCCGATGTCGTAGTCACCGTACTGAGCGGCTCAGCCGCCGGCAGTCACCGCTGCCGCACGGCTTTCTCCTGGAACGGCTTCCTGTCGGCGAGCGGCTGCACACAGCAATGACCGCCATCCGACGGCACGGCTCACCCTTGACCGACGAGCCGGGTCGTCTCCAGCAGGTGGAAGCCGTAGGGGACCTGTGACGATCCTTGCCGGAGGACCAGGAGGTCCAACGTCCTCAAGCTCTTGCACGCGGGTCCTGACAACGTCGTCGTAGGGGTCGATGCGCAGCGCCTCACGGTAGGCGATGGTCGCCTGCTCCCACTCCCCCGACCAATGCCGCGCGCACGCAAGCGAGAGGACGGCGAGATTGCGGAATCCGTCCGCCCTGGAGGGAGCGTCAGCCTCCGCAGCAGCCGCCCTCCAGGAGCAGTACGATCAGGATCCACGGTCGCCGGTGTGGAAGGGAAACATGTCCGAGCAGTATGAGGCGGTGTTCGCTCAGTACGACACCGATGGGGATGGGCAGCTCACCGTGGACGAGGTGACCGCGGCGATCGCGGGGATGTTCCCGGCCGCCGAGGTGAACGACCTGTCCGGGATCGTCAAGGCGCTGTTCGTCGAGTACGACACCGATCAGGACGGGCTGCTGTCGGTGGCCGAGTTCGTGCCGCTGGCGAAGAACCTTCCCGAGCTCGGCACCGGAGACTGAACGCCGGACCGCCCGAACGGACCTCACCACGGCTCCGCGCACAGCCGCTGGCTGTCGCCGGCCCGGCGGGCTCCCGCAGCCGATCGTTGTCTGGAGCGCGGCCCGGCTCTGCCGTGCGCGCAGAACATGCCGGCTTCTGGATCGGCCCGACGCGCCGGTCCAGACCGCTTCGCCCTCGGGGACGGGGGCATCCGGAACTCGTGCGGCGTTCGTGGCGCGGCTTCGGCCTGTGCCGCTGAGTTTTCCGACCGCCGATGAGACGAGCACCCCGTTGCGCTGCCGGGCGCAAGCGGGGGCTCGTCCTCGGACAGTTGGTCCTCACGGCCCCGCTCAGGTGTCATGAACCGGCGTCGGCGGGGACCCACCCGATGCCGCGACGCTCTGACACCACGCTGACCTGCGGTTTCTCTGGGCGTCTGCCCTAGCCTGGGGGCATGGGGGGACATCGGAGGCTGCCGCGCGCCGACCGCGGGGGCGAGCTGCTGGAGTGGTTCGTCCTCGCCGGGATCAGCGCCGTCCTGCTGACCCGCGGCTATCTGGAGGTGACGGGCTACCCGCGGATCGGTGGTGGCGGGCTGCACATCTCGCACGTGCTGTGGGGCGGCCTGCTGATGCTGGTCGCGCTGGTGCTGGCGCTGCTGTACGACGGCAGCCGCGCCCGCCGCTGGGTGGCGCTGCTCGGCGGCGTCGGCTACGGGCTGTTCGTGGACGAGGTCGGCAAGTTCATCACCAACGACAACGACTACTTCTACCAACCGGCCGGAGCGGTCATCTACCTGTCGTTCGTGGTGCTGGCGATCGTGCGGCTGCTGGTGGCCCGGCACTCCGGCGACGGCTCGCCCTCCTCCCCCGCCCACCACGAGGTCACCGCGCCGGTACGGTGGGCCCGCCGCGCCTCTGATGCCGCCGCCCGGCTGCTCCAGCGCCGCTGGGCCGTGGCGCTGGCGGCGCTGGTGTTCGTCGCGCAGGCCGTGCCCGGCGTCACTCTGGTGGTGGCCTACCTGGGGCGGGTCACCGATCCGCCCGCGCTGATCGCCTCGCTGGACACCGTCTCGGAGATCACCTCGATCGGCACGGCGGTCTCGGCGCTGGTGTCGGCGGGCCTCGCGGCCGCGGCCGCGTTCGCGCCGCGCGGTCGGCCGCGGGTGCTGCTGGACCGGCTGCGCTGGGCGGTGCTGACGGATCTGCTGATCACCCGGATGTTCGGCTTCACGTACGGGCAGTTCGCCTCGACGGCGTGGCTGGCGTTCGACCTGGTCCTGTACGGCGTGGTCGCGCGCGAGCTGCGGCGTGGGCGGTAGTGGTCCAGACGCAGGGCGATGTCACGGTCACCCACCCGCGGGAACCGGGTCCGCGCCGGCAGCGTTCAGGTTCCGGCGACCGGTACGAGGGTCAGGTACGCGATGCCGAGGACGTCGCGGTAGCCGTCGGCCCAGGAGGACCGCTGGCGGTCGACCCGTTCGCGGGTCTCGGCGGCCAGAGGGTGGTCGGGGTGGGCGGCGAGCCAGAGCTCTGTGTCGTGGCGGTAGCCGGACTCGAACTCCTCCCACTCCTCACGGCTCGCCGACTCGATCCAGGCCGGCCGGAAGCCCGACTCGACGGCGAGGTCGACCAGCGGTCCGAGCCTCAGGTGGTCGCCTGCGTGCGCCCCGGGCCACATCGCCGCGAGTTCGTCGCCCGTCGGGGAACGTTCCCAGAAACCCTCGCCGAGGACCACGCGCCCGCCCGGACGGACCAGGCGGCGCAGTTCGCGTAGGACGACACCCGGGTCGTAGGGCTGCCCGGGGTCGCACAGCGCCTGGCCGGATCCCAGGCAGAGCACCGCGTCCACGGGCCCGCGGAACGTGCCCAGGGCCGACTCCTCGGCGAACTCGACCCGTTCGGCGAGTCCGCGTGCCTTCGCGAGGTCCCTGCCCCTGGCCAGGTCTTCGGCGTTGATGTCGAGGCCCACGCCTGTCGATCCCGGGACGGCCTCCAGGACGCGGAGCAGTAGTTCGCCCCAGCCGCAGCCGATGTCGAGGACGGTGGCGGGCGAGGCCTCGGCGAGCCGCGCGACGACGCGCCCGGCGCGGTCCTCGGAGAGCGGTCCGTGGAAGGTCAGGCTGCCGAGACGCGGGGGAAGATCGGAAGCTGTCATGGGGCGGACGTTAGCTGATCCCGAGTGACGCGCCGAACGATTCGGCTGCGGCTCGTCCGTTCCCGCCAGAGCCTCGAACGCTCTGGCGGGTTCTCCCACTCGACGTGTGGTGCCGAGCGGCCCCGGCCCGCGTCTGGCACCTGGTCCCGGCTCGGTTTCCCGAAGTCCGGCTGTCTGGGCGGAGGCACGAACGCGACGCGTTCCGCGAGAGCGCCACGATTCTCCACTGGCGTTTTCCCTGAACCCGGAGCGGTTCAGCCATCCGCCGCGTGTCCCTGCCGTGCACTACATGCGCATGGCGCGAAGCCGGTATGAGGCCGCGATGGGGCATCGCGGCCCCGGACGGCGGGTCAGGGACGGCAGGTCGGGTTGGTGGCGGGGAGGGCCCCGGTGGCCAGGTAGGCGTTGACCTTGGCGTCCACGCAGGCGTTGCCGTAGGTGCCGTAGATCCCGTGGGCGGTGACGCCGCGCAGGGTGAGCAGGCGCGAACCGGTCAGCGCCCGGTGCATGGCCCTGCTGCCCTCGTAGGTGGTGGAGGTGTCGCCGGTGGCGGACACGATCAGCGCGGGGGTGGGGTTGCCGATGCGCGTGGGGTGCTCGCGCGGGTGGTTCGGCCAGAAGGCGCAGGGCCAGATGTTGTTCTTGAGGGGGCCGAAGAGGGGGTGGCGCGCGCGGCTGCGCTGGATGTCGTTCCAGTAGGTGTCGGGGTCGCGGGGCGCGGCGCGCTCGCCGCAGACGATCGCGGCGGCCGGGCTGGCGAGCGGGGAGCCCTCGCTGGTCAGGATGAACGTGAGGAGCCCGTTGAGCTTGGGGTCGGGGTCGGCCGGGCGGCGGTGCGCGGCCTCGTTCAGGGTCCGGACGGTGGCGGCGAACTCCGCGCGGCCGGCGGGGCGGTCGTCGCCGGAGCCGACGGAGACGATGTACGGGACCGTCTGCTCGTCCACCTCGTAGCGCCCGACGCGCAGCGGGCGCTTCTCCGCGGCAGCGACGATCGCGTTCACGGTGGCGAGCACGCGGGCGGGGGTGGCGCCGAGGCCGTAGGCGCCGTGGCGTTCGGCGGCCCAGGCCGCCCAGCCGCGCAGCGCGCGTTCCGCCTCCTCCTCGCTGCCCCGCGTCGCCCTCGGGCCCCACACGTGCGGGTCGCCCGCGCTGTCCAGGACGACGCGGTCGGTGCGGCCGGGGAACATCTGGGTGTAGACCGCGCCCAGGTAGCTGCCGTAGGAGTAGCCGAGGAAGGAGATCCGGCGCTCCCCGAGGACGCGGCGCACGAGGTCGATGTCGCGGGCCGTGTCGCGCGTGTTGGCGTACGGGAGCACGTCGGCGTGGCGCCGGGCGCAGCGTTCGGCCAGGTCGCGCTGTACCGCCACCTGGTGATCGAACCGGGCGCGGGTCGTGCCGGCCGAGCGGAGCCACAGGCCGATGGGCCAGCCGCAGTCGAGCGGCGTGCTGCGTCCGACGAAGCGCGGGTCCAGGCCGATGAGGTCGTAGCGGCGGGCGACGTCCTTCATCGCCGCGCGCGTCTGGAGAGGCATGCCCAGCGTGCTCTCGCCGGGGCCGCCGCTGTTGAGGACCATGGTGCCGATGCGGTGGGCGCGGTCGGTGGCGGGCAGGCGGGACAGCGCGAGCGTGATGGTGCGGCCGCCGGGCCTGGAGTGGTCGAGCGGGACGGTGAGCTTCGCGCACCGCGCGCCTGCCTGGTCGAGTTCCCTGCCGACGGTGTCGTCGGAGACCCGGACGCAGGGTTTCCAGTCGAGCGGTGGGCGCGGGCTTTCGTCGGCCCTGGTCAGGGGCGCGACGGCGGCGGACAGGGAGAGCAGGGCGAGGGCCGGGAGCAGGCGTCGGGTGGTCCACGCGAATGTCGGCTTCATGACCGAGGACGCTAGGGAGGCCAGACGTCCGGCACGATACAGCCGGCCGCACGCGCGTTGGTACAGCCCGCTGTAGTGCCCGGCGTGGGCCGGTGGCGAATAATGATCTCCATGCCGGTGTCGCGGGGAGTGCGCATGCGTGAACGGGCCTTCTCCGGCTCGGCCTACCTGCTGGGCACGCTGGCCACGGCCGTGGCCACGGCGCTCGCGTCGCCGGTGCTGCTCGTGCCGGCGGCGGCGCGGGGCTGGGCGGGCCGCCACCGTCAGCGGGCCGGAAGGCTGCTGGGTGTCCCGGTCGGCGGGCGGCCGGGCGGATGGCGCAATCTCGCATGGGCGCTCGCGCACGTCGCGGTCGGGTTCCCGCTCGGGCTGGCCGCCCTGATGTGCCTGGGCAACATCCTGGTCGCCGCGGTGGCGCTGTCCTTCTGGTGGGCGTTTCCCGCCGACGCGCGTCCCACCCTGTTCTCCTTTTTCGATGTCCATGTGGACGGCTGGGCGACCGCGCTGGTCGGGGGCTCTGTGCAGATCGCCGTCCTCGGCGCGGTGGCCTGGTGGGTGCTCCCGGTGCTGGCGCGGCTCCACGCGCGGCTGTGCCTGGCGGTGCTCGCGCCGTCGGCCCGCGAGCGGCTCACCGAGCGGGTCGAGGTCCTGACCAGAAGCCGGGTGGGGGTCGTCGACGCCCATGGCGCTGAGCTCCAGCGCATCGAACGCGACCTGCACGACGGGACGCAGGCGCGCCTGGTGGCCATCGCCATGCAGGTGGGTCTCGCCCGGGAGTCGCTCGCCGACGACCCGGACACGGTGGCGACGCTGCTCCGGCAGGCGCACGAGACGGCGGAGGAGGCGATGGTCGAGCTCCGCACGGTGCTCCAGACGATCTATCCGCCGATCCTCGCCGACCGCGGGCTCGACGGGGCGCTGGCGGCGCTGGCCGCCAGGTCGGGCGTGCCGGTCCGCATCGAGCTCGCCGAGCCGGGCGCGCTCCCGGCGGCCGTGGAGGCGGTGGCCTACTACGTGATCGCCGAGGCGCTGACGAACGTGACCAAGCACGCCGCCGCCACCCGGGCGTCCCTCCGGGTCGAACGCGCCGGCGACGTGCTGTCCATCGAGGTCACCGACGACGGAACAGGCGGCGCCGACGAGACGCGCGGCACCGGGATCGCCGGGATACGCCGGCGGGTCGCCGCCCTGGACGGGGCGGTCCGCCTCGACAGCCCGGCGGGCGGGCCCACCACGCTCACGGTCCGGGTGCCGTGCGCCAAGTGATCGTTCGGGAGGTTCCGTGCGCGTCGTGATCGCCGAGGACAACGTCCTGCTGTCCAGCGGCCTGGAGCTGCTGCTGGCGGCCAAGGGCTGCGAGGTCGTGGCCGTCGTCGGCGACGGCGAGGCGTTCCTCGACGCCGTCGCCGAACACCGCCCCGACATCGCCATCGTCGACGTGCGGCTGCCGCCGTCGTTCCGCGACGAGGGGATCCACGCCGCGCTGCGGGCCCGCCGCGAGCACGGCGCGCTGCCGATCCTGGTGCTGTCGCAGTACGTCGAGCGCGAGTACGCCGGCGAGCTCCTCTCCGACGGCCGCGGCGGCATCGGTTACCTCCTCAAGGACCGCATCGGCCGGGTGGCCGAGTTCGTCGACGCCCTGCGGCGCGTCGCGGCCGGGGGCACCGCCATGGACCCCGAGGTGGTCGCCCAGCTCCTCGCGCGCCGCACCGGCGACCCCCTGGACGCCCTCACGCCCCGCGAGCGGGAGGCCCTCGCCCTCATGGCGCAGGGGCACGACAACGCCACCATCGCCGAGCGGATGCGCATCTCCGACAACGCCGTCCACAAGCACATCGGCAACATCTTCGCCAAGCTCGGCCTGGCACCGGACGACTCCGGCCACCGTCGCGTGCGGGCGGTGCTCGCTTACCTGGACGGCGCGCGCGGCGGTGCGGCCGGGCAGGGTCCCGGGCGCGGGGACGCGCGCTGATCCGCGTCCCGACCTCCTGCGCTGTCCGCGGAGGGGCCGGGGGTCAGCCGCCGCAGCCGCAGCCGCCCCCGTCGCCGCAGCTCGCATCGCAACTCCCGTCTCCGCAGCCGCCGCCCGGGCCGAAGGGATCGGGACGGCTCGCGGACGAGCCGCCCCCGACGGCGGGCTTGCCGCCGCTGGAGAACAGCGACGCGACCCCCGCGAAGGCGACCCCGATGACGAGGAGGGCGCCGATGACGGCGGCGATGGACCCGACGATGACGAGCAGGAACAGCAGGGGGCCTGGCATGTGAGCTCCTCTCGGTCTGTCACTGCGAACGGGATCGGCTCGGACCCGCCGCTCCCGGTGCCGTTCCGGCCGCGGCCGTGAGCGCGGTGCTAGCAGGTCTCCCGGTAGTCGACGTCCTGGACGTGGGCCGCCCACTCCCGTTCGGTCAGCGGCCCGGAGGTCTTGCACAGCTTCTGTTTGAGCAGGTCGGGGGCGAGGAGGTGGGTGAGGAGCCTTCCGTCGTCCCGGCCCACGCTGTGAACGCGGGAGCCGTCGGCGCTGAACGCCAGCGAGCCGATCAGCATGCTGCTGCCGGAGTCGTGGGTGTGGCCGGTGAGCGGGAGCCCGACCCGGCGCTGCTTCCCGACGTCCCAGATGTCGATCTTTCCTTGGGCGTCGGTGGTGGCGGCCAGCCGGCCGTCCGGCGAGAACGCGGTGATCGGGGTGCCGCCGGCCGGAAGCCAGATGGGGTTGCCCCTCTGCCGGAGGGTGCGGGCGTCCCAGAAGACCAGGGCGCGCTGGTCGATCGTGGCGAGAACGCCGCCCGCGCTGAGGGCCTGCACGGACCGCGACACCGAGGACCGCAGGGCGCCGGGCGGGACCAGCGTCCTCCCCGACGGGAACTCCACCACGCCGAGTTCGGTGGCGGAGATGACCCGGCGGCCGTCCTCGCTCCAGACGGTGCGGACCTCGGAGCCGCCGTAACCGGCGGCCTCCGGCGTGCTCCGGGCCTGGCCGAGGGATCGTCCGGAGGCGGTGTCCCAGAACGTCAGCACGGTCGGGAGGTTGTTCTTCTGGCCCGGGGCGAGAACGGCCACCGCCCTGCCGTCCGGGGAGAACGACGGTGTCGGCGCGATGCCCGACGGCCGCGGCCCCGGGTTCAGGGTGAGACGTCTGGTGCGCGCCTTCACGTCCCAGATCTCGACCGAGCCGTTCTGGCGGGCCACACCGAGCAGCCGCCCGTCGGGCGACAGGAACATCGTGGGGTTCTCCGGGGCCCCGAGTGCGTAGGGAAGCGTGATCGACTCGCGGCGGGTCCCGGTCGCGGTGTCCCAGATCTGGACGGTGCCGGAGCCGGTGTCGCCGGCGGCCAGAGTGGTCCCGTCGCGGCTGATCGCCGACTGGTTGAAGGCGCCGGCGACCTTCCGCGGGCGGACGAACGCGGCCACGTCGATCGTCTGGAACCGTCTCCAGGTATCGAAACAGGACAGGCTCGTCCCGTTGGCGGTGAAGCGGGTGCCGCTGCAGGGGATGTCGGTCCTGTGGCGCAGGTGGGGCCGCGAGAGGCCGCTGGGTTCGGTGCTCCACAACGTCATGTTGGAGGCGAGGTACTCGCCGTCGCGGCTGAACCTCATGGACTTGTCGGAGCTCGACCGGTCCGCTTTGGGGATCTCCAGCGTCGCTCGGATCTCATGGGTGCGGGCGTTGAAGACGGCGATCTGCTCGCCGTAGCGGGTCGCGACGAACCGTCCGTCCGGGCTGAACGTCGTGTTGGTGAACACCCTCGGCTTCCGCGGGATCCCCCGGGGCATGCGCGGTGTCCTCAGCTCCCGGCCGGTGGTCAGGTCCCACCAGGCCAGCCGCTGCTTGTCCTTGCCGTCGGCGACGGGTACGAGCATGAAGCGGTCGTCGGGGGACAACGCCAGGCCGTCCGGCTCGTGGTCGACCTTGATGCTGCGCAGTTCCCGGCCGGTGGCGGTCTCCAGCACCCTGATCGTCCCCTTGCCGCCGGTCACCAGTTTCGCGCCGGTCGGGCTGAGCCGGAAGTGGTCCGCCCGCTCGGGGGGCAGCTTGTAGGGCAGGGGGCTGGGGGCGCCGGAGGCGACGTCCCACAGCACCAGGGTCCCGTCCTGCTGGAGGGTGAGGATCCGCCTGCCGTCCAGGGTCGGGTCCATCCCCGTCAGCTTGGGGCCGGTGACGGTGATCGTGCGTCCCCTCCGCCAGGCCTCGGGGTCGACCAGGGCGAGGGTGTTGCCCTTCAAGAAGATCTGCGGACCGGCGCCGCCGGGCGGGACGGTGAACCACGAACCGTCGATGCCGGGTGCCGGCCAGATGTCCTGTTCCCACTGCGACGACACGGTGAGCAGCGCATGGTGGGTGTCGTGGGTGTCCCCGGCCAGCGCCGCGGCGGCCACCGCCAGGCGGCGCGCCAGGCCCGGGTCGGTGCGCCGCACCTGCAGGGCCTGGGCCACCAGCTGCCTGCTGATGGCGGCGTCGCGTTGCCGGGCGACGGTCCGGCTCTGCAGGAGGATCAGGGTTCCGGCGCCCATCGACGCCACCAGCAGCAGCGCCATCCCGCCGAGGAGGGCCCTGCGGCGGGTGGAGCGGCGGCGGGCGGCGGCGTTGAGGAAGGCGCGCTCGACCGTGTTGACGGTGAGGTGACGGCGGCCTTCGGCGACCCAGGCCGTGGCGCGGTCGAGCCGGGTGCCCTGGAACAGGTCGCCGCTCTTGCGTCCGTGGGCGTCCCACAGCCGGGCCCCGTCCGCGAGCTCCCGGTGGGTGGCCAGACCGGCGCGTTCGGCTTCGGCCCAGTCGCGCAGCCGGGGCCAGGCCCGTAGCAGCGCGGCCGTGGCGATCGTGAAGTGCCGGCCGTCCCAGGTCAGCACGCCCGCGCGGGTGAACGAGGACAGCACGGCCTCGATCGCGTTCTCCGGCGTCCGGCCGTCGGTGAACTCGGCGCGCGCCGCGGGCCGCAGAAGGTCGTCCCCGCCCGACACCATGCGCAGCAGCACCGACGGGACGGCCGCCTGCGCGGCCGCGTCCAGTTGCCGGAACGCGGCCTCGGCGCGTTCACCGAGCGTCGGAGCGGCCGCGACCGGCGGGCGGACCGCCGCGGCCGCCCGCACGCCCTCCTGGAGCAGGTCGGTGTCCGGGGTGGCCATCAGCAGGTCCATCAGCAGCCGCTGCGCGGTCGGCCGCTGGGCGGGGTCCTTGGCCAGCGCCGCGGTGACGACGGGTTCCAGCACGTCGGGCAGCGCGGAGGTGTCGGGCTCGGAGTTCCGCACCGCGTGCATCAGCTGGGGCAGGGTCCCGCCCTCGAACGGGTACCGTCCGGTCGCGGCGAAGAACACGGTCGCGCCCCACGCCCAGACGTCGACGGCGAAGGTGGGCTTGTGCCCGCCGAAGACCTCCGGCGCCATGTACCGGAGCGTTCCCTTCACCCCGGTCGTGCTGCGCGAGGTGTCGTCGGTGCGGGCGACACCGAAGTCGATCACGCGCGGCCCGTCCGGCCCCAGCAGCACGTTGGCAGGCTTGAGGTCGCGGTGGACCACCCCGGCCCGGTGGATCGCGGTCAGCGCCGTGGCGATCCCGATCGCCAGCCGGTACAGCTCACCGGCGCGGCAGGGGCCGTTCGCCTCCACCGCCTGCCTGAGCGTCGGGCCCGGGATGTACTCGCTGACGATGAACGGCGGCGTCGACTCCAGATCGACCGCCAGCACCCGGGCCGTGCAGAACTGCGCCACCCGCCGCAACGCCTCCACTTCCCGGACGAACAACGCGCGGTGCACGGCGGAGTGGTCGGCGTGCAGGGCCTTGACCGCGACCCGTTCCCCGTCCGGCCCGTACCCCTCGTACACCACCCCCTGCCCGCCCGCGCCCAACCGTCCGGCCAGCCAGTAGTCGCCCAGCCGCGACGGTTCGCCGGGCACCAGGGGTTCGATCGCCACCGGGATGCTCCCTTCTCCAAAAAGACATGATCGTCTCTATTGGATGTGCCGGCCACGCCATCGGTTGGCGGCCGATCCCCGATCCCGGCGACGAGCCGGCGCTGACCTCGGACTCGTCCGGCACGGTGTGGGAGACGACACAGTTCGGCCGCCGACGGGAGAGGAGCGGGCCGAAACCCGTCACGATGTCGAGTGATGGTGACCGGCGGCAGCGCCGCTGACTGCCTTCACCGCGGTGCCGGCCCCAGGGTCGAGGCGTCCCTGAACGCGCCGGTCAGGCGGTGAGCCGGACCCGTCGCGGCTCACGGGGTGGACGACCACCGGCTTTCGACGCGGAGCGCTCCCAATGCCGCTTCGACCAGCTCACGCACCGGCGCGGTGTCGCCACCCGCTACGGCATGATCGCCGAGTACCACCAGGTCGCTCTTCGAGCTCATCGCTGTGGCCTCTGCGAACGCAGGCGGTCGGCGTGCCGGGTCTGGTTGTCCAGCGCGCGATGCAGAAACGTCTCGATGACGTCCAGCTCGGCGAGGGTGAACCCGCGCAACTCGGCCAGGGCGTCGCTCACGATCGGCCCCCAGATCTCCTGGCTGACCGCGTGGGCCTGATCGGTCAGGTGGACCAGGACGCGCCGCCGGTCCGCCGCGTCGCGGACGCGCCGGGCCAGACCGGCCCGCTCCAGCCGGTCGATGGCCGTGGTGGTCGCGCCGCCGGTCAGTCCGGCGGCGGCCGCCAGCTCGCTCGCGGTCAGCGGGCCGCGGGCGGTCAGCCGGCTCAGGCACCGCAGATCGGTGCGGTTGACGCCCAGGCGCCGGGCCGCCAGTTCGTCGATCAGGTCGGTGGCGTCCTGAAGCTCCTGAACCGCCCTGGCGATGGCGCCGACCCGGATTTCCTTTGACAATCTAATCCTTAGAAAGTTGAATCAATCGGGTTGGCCCACCCTATCCCTCTGGAGGCCGCCATGCCGAACCACCCGCCGCACCTGCGGCAGGCGACAACGGACGATGTCCCGGCCCTGCTGGCGCTGATGGACTCCGTTCTGAAGTGGCTGGTGGCCCAAGACCGGCCCCAGCAGTGGGGAACGGTGCCGTTCTCGCAACAGCCGGGGTTCGCCGACCGCGTCGCCGATTGGGCCTCCCAGGGCGTCATCACCGTCGCCGAACGACACGGCAGACGCGTCGGGCTCCTGGCCGCGGCGTTCGTGCTCCCGCCGCGCGTCCCCGCCGGCGTGGTCCCCGACGGCTCGATGTTCATCCACACCGTCATGACCGACCGCGGCCCCGACGGCCGCGGCGTGGGTCCGGCCCTGCTGGCCCACGCCGAGCGCCTCGCCGGAACGCACGACGCTCCCGCCCTGGCCCTGGACCACTGGGCGGACAGCCCCGAGCTCGGACGCATCTACCACGAACACGGCTACGTCCCGGTCGCCGAATACACCGACCAGCGCGACGGGAACACCGTCCGCAACCTGGTGCGCGTCCGGCGCCTCTCCGGTGAGCACGCGGGATCCGAGGGCGGGCGCTGAGCGGGGCCGTTCCCGGCCGCCCGCACGAGAGCCGGCCGGTTCGGAAACCCGGTCGGAGACGAGCGCGGTCCCGCGATCGCCGGGTTGCGGACCCGGGGCCGGCGCGAGCCGACCCCGACGCTGTCAGCCAGCCCCGATATGCCGCCGGGCAACCGATCGTTCTGTCGGACCCGTACGTGATCATCATGGAACGCTCTCCGTGCAGGCCCTCGTCAGAGAAGAGTTCCGCGATGCACGACCCGCACCCCGGGTACGACTCCCCCGCGTTCGAGCCCGACGGCTTCCCGGTCCCGCTCCCGGCCGATCCGGTCCCCCCGGTGCCGGAGGAGGTCGAAAGCGCGCTGGAGCCGTTCCGTGCCGGTGACGCCGCCGCGTCGCTCGCGGCGCTGCGCCCGCTCGCCGCGTCGGGCCGCACCTCCCTGGCGGGCCATGCCGCCGCGGCCCTGGCGGGCGTCGCGATCAGCCTCGACGAGCCGTTCCGGGCTCCCCTGCGGCAGGTGATGGAGGGAGAGGACCCGTGGCTGGGCCCGCTGGCCGCGGTGCTGGAGTCACGGGGGCCGTCCGACGTCCTGGGCCGCCGTCCATCCGCCGTGGACCCGCTGCTGACCGGGATCACCGCCCGGCTGACCGGGGCCCGGGAGGCCGCCCGGGAACACCTCGCCCAGGCGGTGGCGGACGCGGACCGGGCGGTGCGGCGTGATCTCGCCGCCGTGCTCCTGGGCGACCTGCTCCTGGCCGACGGCGAGCCCGACGCGGCGGAGAGGCCGCTGCGCAGGGCGTTGCGGGCGAAGGACCCGCTGTACGTCGCGTACGCCGGTCACCTGCTCGGCCACCTTCTCATCGTGCGCGGCGAACTGGACGAGGCCGCCGACACGCTGCTCAAGGCGTGCATCACCGCCCACCCGCGCGAAACCGAGACCGACGCGCTGATGCCATGGGTGCATCTTCGGCTCGGCGAACTCCTCGCGGGCACGTTCAGGCTCCGCGTGGTCGAGGAGTGGATGGAGAACAACGGCATGAACGAGCTGTACTGGACCCGCGACGTCTTCGAGACCGGGTTGCACTTCCACGACATCAGCCGTCCCTCGCTCAACGAGATCGGCCTGCACGTGTTCCCGGGGGACGTCGCGGAAGTGCGGGCCGCGCTGGACCGGCTGAAGCAGTGGAGCGACGAGCGCCACGCCCGGGGCCGCCGGCTGTGCCTCATGCTCGGCACGCGCACCGACACACGCCCCTGGGACGAGGGCTACGGGCCGCTACGAGAGCTGCTGGCCGAACTGAACGCCTCCGCCTAGATGGCTTCCGATGAAACCGATCATGTCCATCGCCACAACCGTGCCTTCTGGAAGGGAGGTGGCGCGAGGCCGGAGAGCCCGCTGAGCGCGGCTGCCCGCCGGGGCTTTCCGTGCTCTCAGCGGCGTGACCGGCGTTCGATGACCTTCGCGTGCAGGAGCGTGCCGGCGAGCTCGACGTGGAGGCGGGCATCGGCGGCGAAGTCCCTGGAGCGGATCTTGAGTTTGGAGAAGGTCAGGTTGAGCCCGCTGGTGTCGATCACCATGCCCGGCGAGCTGACGATGAACAGCTTGCCGTGCACCATGTCCGCGTCGATGCGCAGGACGTTCGAGGTGATCACCGCCTGGGTGAAGTCGAGGGTGACCCGGCACAGCTGCGTGCGGAGCTCGATGCGCGCGGGCACCGGCCAGCGCCCGTCCTGCACGTACTTGCCGCCTCCCTGCCTGATCACGAGCACCTCTCTGGTCCCGGGCGCGGCCGGCAGGTCGGCGGTGAGCGCGGCCAGCTCGCCGAGCGTCCGGGCGTTCAGGGCGCTCTCCACCCGGGTCTCAAGCTCCTCGGCGCTGAGTCGGCCGTCTCCCCCGGCGACCCGCAGGGCCTCCACGGCACGGTCGCGATCCTCGTGCGAAGCTCGCATGTCGGGCAGATCGTTCGGCATGCCGCCCACGCTAGCAAGGCGAGCCGTGCCGGTTCGCCGGGTCAGCCGATCATGGTGAGGTCGCGCGGGATGCTCCACATCCACGGCAAGAACGACTACGGGCTCACCGTGGCCTGGACCCGCTCTCCGAGAGGGTCCGCGTCGGTGGTCACTTGGCGTCGTCGTCCGCACTCCTGACGAGTACCGCGGCCATCTCCCGCAGCCTTTCCATCTCGTCGGTCCGGGCGATCGCCATGAGCTGCGGTTGGAGCTGCGGGTACTGCGCCATCGACGCCGCCCATATCCCGCCCTCGCGAACGCGCGCGTCGTCGTGCCGCAGGGCGTCGTCGATCACGGTGAAAAAGCGCTCGTCGAACTCCGTCGGAGCGCCGTACGCGGCCCGCTCCACCGCCTTGGCCACCTCGCCGGGGTCGGAGGCGTTGCGCGCCTCGGCGAGCAGCTCGTCCAGCGACCAGGCGTCCAACCGCGCCTCGGCGTTCTCGAACGCCTCCCGCACCTCCCCGGCGTCCGCTCCGGTGAAGATCAGATACGACAGCCGGACATCCCAGTCGTCGTAGTGGGTCATCACCAGCCGCTGCCCGTCGCCCCACCACGAGACGCTGGAGGGCTCCTCGAACGGGTCGGGAGCCGAGACCGACACCTCACGCTGCGGCCAGCCCCACGCCGCCGCCAGCTGTTCCACCTGGCCGATGGCGCGCCAGCCCCGCAGCAGCAACCGTCGCGAGCTCTTCAGGTCCACAGCCGTCGCCACTCTCTTCACCTTGGCAGCCCAGACGCATCACGCTATCGCGAGGCCCCAGCCGTCCACGCCCCGCCGGGATTTCGCCCGAGGAGGATCTGTGCCCAGAACGTCCCGCCGGGCCGGCGGTTCGTCCTCTGGCTCCGGTCCGCCGAGGTGACGGGGCGTCTCGGGCGTGTCGGTCCGCCGCAGGAGAGCGAGTGCGGGCTCCGACCAGGGCCCAAGGCGCACTTCCATCCGGCACGGGCTGGCAGACCCGTCGTCGGCGAGCATCCCCTTCACCCTCCTGCGTTCCTTTCGAAGCGCAGGGCGACGCTCTCTCGCAGCCGTGGGGTCACTCCGGCGCTGCGCAGGTGGACGTCCAGAAACGCGGTCAGTTCGGCGTCGCTCGTGATGCCGAGTCTGGCCATGACGTCGCCCTTCTGGCGCGCGATCGTCGACAGGGAGCGGCGCGTCGCTCGGGCGATCGTCGCCGGTGGAACGCCGTAGGAGATGAGCGCCAGGACCTGACGCTCCTGCGGAGCCAGGTCCCGCAACCATCGGCTCGACTCGTCTACGTATGCCTCCAGGGGCGGTCTGAGAGATCAGGTAAGCAGCGCAACCGCAGGCGTCGCATGTTCCACGCCTGTGGGATCGGGTGGTCATACGGCTAGCGCAGCGGGCGGAAGAAGGCCCGGATGTCGGTGACCAGCAGGTCCGGGGCCTCCATGGCGGCGAAGTGGCCGCCGCGGTCGAACTCCGACCAGTGCACGACGTCGTCGTTCCGTTCGGCGATGCGGCGGATGCCGGCGTCGCCGGGGAAGACCGCCACGCCGGTGGGGACGCGCGAGGAGCCCATCGGCTGCGACCAGTCCATCGCGCCGTCCTTGTACAGGCGCGCGGCCGAGCCGGCGGTGCCGGTGAACCAGTACACCGAGACGTTGGTGAGCATCTGGTCCCGGTCGACGGCGTCTTCGGGCAGGTCGGCGGCCGGGTCGGTCCACTCCTTGAACTTCTCGGCGATCCAGGCGAGCTGACCGGCGGGTGAGTCGTGCAGGCCGTAGGCCAGGGTCTGGGGCCGGGTGGACTGGATGGCCGAGTATCCCGAACGGTCGGCGGTGTCGGTGTAGAGCCGCAGCCGGGCCCGCTCGGCCGGGGTCAGGCCGGTGAGGGCGGCGGGGTCTCCTTCGGGGAAGCCGAGCGCCCCGTTGACGTGGACGCCCACGACGCGGTCGGGGGCGATCCGGCCCAGCATGGGGGAGATCAGCGAGCCGGTGTCGCCGCCCTGCGCGCCGTAGCGCTCGTAGCCGAGCCGGCGCATCCACTCGGCCCAGGCCCGCGCGATCCGTTCCAGCGTCCAGCCGGTGGTGCGGGCGGGGCCGGAGAACGCGAACCCCGGCAGGGACGGTGCCACCACGTGGAAGGCGTCGGCGGGGTCGCCGCCGTGGGCGCGCGGGTCGGTCAGCGGGCCGATGACCTTCATGAACTCCACGATCGAGCCCGGCCAGCCGTGGCTGAGGACCAGCGGCAGGGCGTCGGGTTCGGGCGAGCGCACGTGCAGGGCGTGCAGGTGTTCACCGTCGATCACGGTGGTCACCTGGGGGAGGCGGTTGAGGGCCGCCTCGTGGGCACGCCAGTCGTATCCGGTCCGCCAGTACTCGGCCAGGTCCTTGAGGTAGTCGACCGGAACGCCGTGCGACCAGGCGGGGGCCGGGGCGTCGGCGGGCCAGCGGGTCCGGGCGAGCCGTGTACGCAGGTCGTCCAGGTCGGCCTGCGGGACCGCGATGCGAAACGGCCTGAGCGTGGTGTCCTCTGCCATCGCTGCTCCTCGCGTAGGGGTGGTTCTCTAGTGGCGTTCGGCCCAGGCGGTCAGACCGGTCCCGGTGAGGAAGAGGTCCAGGGCGACGGCCGCGGCGCCGTGCAGGGCGCCGTCCTCGCCGCGCGCGGCCGCCAGCACCGTGGGCGGGGCCGCCCGGCGGAAGCGCATGAGTCCGCCGGTGAACGCCGAGTCGAACTCCGGTCCGGCCGCCGTCCGCAGCGGCCAGGCCAGGCCGCCGAGCGTGACCACGTCCGGGTCCAGGGCGTTGACGAGCCCGGCCAGCCCCCGGCCGAAGTCGGCGGCCGCGCGGGCGACCGCCGCCCGCACCCCGGTGTCCGGGGACGACAGGGCCGTCAGCAGGTAGGTGCGGGGGTCGGCGGGTTCGGGGTCGCCGAGGTGCCGGGCGATGGCCCGCCCGTCCACGTTCAGTTCCCAGCAGCCGGTCGCGCCGCACGGGCAGCGCAGCCCGGGATCGCCGAACGGGAGGTGGCCGAACTCGCCGCCCGCCCCGGTCGCGCCGTCGACCGGGCGGCCGGCGACCACCAGGCTGCCGCCGAGTCCGCCCTCGATCGTGACGTGCAGGGCGGTGGCGGCTCCGGCGGCGGCGCCACCCCGCGCTTCGGCGACGCCCTCCAGGGTGGCGTCGTTGCCGATCACCAGCGGCAGTTCGCGGGCCAGCACGCCGAGGTCCACCGCGTCCCAGCCGAGGGTGGACGCCTGGACGACCTCGCCGTGCTGCACGGTCGCCGTGACCGCCGCCCCGACCGCGCGGACCCGGTCGCCGTACCGGTCGACGACGCCGCGCACCCCCTCGGCGACCGCGCCGACCACGTCGGCGGGCGCGCGGCTGGCGTGCACGTCGGCCGCGACGGTGCGGGGGACGCCGTCGAGCGCGGCGACGGCGCAGCGCCAGTCCTCCAGCCGCAGGTCGGCCACGACGACCAGGGGGCCGTTCAGGTGGGGGGTGAGCACGGTGGTGGGGCGGCCCCGTCCCGACGCGGGAGCCGGTGTCTCGGCGAGCAGTTCCAGGTCCCGCAGGCGCGCGGTGATGTCGGTGGCCGAGCCGCTGCTCAGGCCGAGCCGCTGGGCGACCGCCGCCCGGGTGACGCCGGGCGTGCGGCGCATCTCGCCCAGGACGGCGAGCGCGCCGCGCCAGCGCGCGTCCTCGGTCCGAAGGTGTTCGGGTCTTGCGGTCGGCGGCATGCCCCCTTTTATACTCGATGATCGAGTTTAATGGGAGGCGACATGCACGAGCGCGTGGATCTCGGCGCCATCCGGGCGGTGCTGCTGGACATGGACGGCACCCTCGTCGATTCCGACGCCTCCGTCGAACGCGCCTGGACCACCTGGGCCCGCGAGCGCGGACTGCCCGCGGCGCCGGTCCTGGCGGTCGCCCACGGCAGCCCGTCGGACCACACGGTGCGGCACGTGCTGCCGCACCTGGACGAGGAGGCGGTCGCGGTCGCGGCGCAGCGGCAGCTCACCCTGCAGTACGACGACCTGTCCGACGTCGTGGCCGCCCGCGGCGCGGCCGACCTGCTCGCCGCGCTGGAGGAGCTGGAGCTGCCCTGGGCCGTGGTCACCAGCGCCGACCGGCGGCTGGCCGAGGTGCGGTTGGCGACCGCCGGGATCGCCCCGCCGCTGCTGGTCACGGTCGAGGACGTGCGCGAGGGCAAGCCCGCCCCCGACGGCTACCTTCAGGCCGCGGCCAAGCTCGGCGTCGATCCCGGGTCCTGCCTGGTGGTGGAGGACTCCGAGCCGGGACTGGCCGCCGGGCGGGCGGCCGGGATGCCCGTCGCGGCATTGCGCGGATTGGAGGGAGGGCTGCTGCTGCCCGATCTGGGGCACCTGGCGCACCTGCTGCGCCGCGCACGCGTGCGGCCGTGGTGGCGCGACGCCGTCGGCTACCAGGTGTACCTGCCGTCCTTCGCCGACAGCACCGGCGACGGCTGGGGCGATCTGCCCGGGGTCGGCGAGCGTCTGGACCATCTGGTGGACCTGGGCGTCGACGTGCTCTGGCTGACGCCGTTCTTCCGCTCGCCGATGCGCGACCACGGCTACGACATCGCCGACCACCGCGCCGTCGACGCCTCCTTCGGCGGTGACGGCGCCCTGGACGACCTGCTGGACCGGGCGCACCGCCGGGGCCTGCGCGTGCTGGGCGACCTGGTGGTGAACCACACCAGCGACGCCCATCCCTGGTTCGTCGCGGCCTCCTCCAGCCGCGACCACCCGTTGCGCGGCCACTACATCTGGCGCGACCCCGGCCCGGACGGCGGGCCGCCCAACAACTGGCTGTCGCACTTCGGCGGCCCCGCCTGGACGTTCAGCCCGGCCACCGGGCAGTACTACCTGCACCTGTTCCGGCCCGAGCAGCCCGACCTCAACTGGCGCGACCCCGCCCTGGTCGCGCGGATCGACGAGATCGTCGAGTACTGGCTCGCCCGGGGCCTGGACGGATTCCGCATCGACACCGCCGCCTACCTGGTCAAGGACGCCGAACTGCGCGACAACCCGCCGCTGCCCGCCGACCGTCCGGGGCAGATGGGCGGGGTGACCGACGAGTGGCTCCGCCAGGATCACCGCCACGACATCCACCAGCCCGACGTGCACGCCATCCACGAACGCTGGCGGCGCATCGCCGACCGGCACGACGCGTTCCTGGTCGGCGAGGTCTACGAACTGGACCCCGTCGCGCTGGCGCGCTTCGTGGAGGGGGAACGGCTGCACTCCTCCTTCTGGTTCGGGCTGGTGGAGTCGGCCTGGGACGCCGAACGCGTCGACGCGATGCTCGCCGCCGCGGCGGCCGCCTCGCCCCGGCTGTCCTGGGTGCAGGGCAACCACGACAGGCCCAGGGCCGCCACCAGGTTCGGCGGCGGGCGGCGGGGCCGGCGCAGGTCGCTGGCGCTGCACGTGCTGATGATGGCGTTGCCCGGCACCGTCTGGCTCTACCAGGGCGAGGAGCTGGGCCTGACCGACGGGCACGTCCCCCCCGGGGAGGGGACCGATCCGCTCGGCGCCGCGCAGCCCGGGCGCAGCCGGGACGTCGCCCGCACCCCCATGCCGTGGCGGCCCGGTCCGGGCCTCGGCTTCACCGCCGGGACGCCGTGGCTGCCGGAGGGCGGGCGCGCCGAGGCCGACACCGTCGCCGGGCAGGACGCCGACCCGGCCTCCCACCTGAACACCGTGCGCAGGCTGGTGGCGACGCGGCGGCGCCTGACCGGCCTGCTGGCCGCCGCGCAGGAGGTGGACAGGGTCGACCTCGGCGCGGGCCTGTCGGCCTACCGGCGCGGGGGGCTCTGGGCGGTGGCGAACCTGCGCGACGCGCCGTCGGCCGAGATCGAGCCGCCCGCGCCCGTGGTGTTCGACAGCGACGACCCGGCCGTCTCCCCCGACCGGCCGCGCACCGGCCCGATGCGCCTGGCCCCGCAGCAGGCGCTGCTGCTGGCGGCGCGATGACCGGGGGCCGCGTCGTCCGGCAGGTCGCCCTCGCGCAGGCCTCGCTCGGTTTCACCGTCAACAGCCTGGGTGCCTGCCTGGCGCTGCTCGCCGCCGACCTGGGCCGCCCGGCGGGGGAACTGGCGTGGCTGTCGTCGTCGTTCGGCGCCGGGCTGCTGGTGGCCGGCGCCGTGGGGCGACGGCTCCTGCGGATGGGCACGCAGCCGGTGCTGCTCGGATCCGCGCTGCTCGCCGCGGCCGGCACCGTCCTGCTGGGGACCGGGCGCGGCGCGGGCGCGGCGGCCGTCGGCGCGCTGCTGCTCGGCCTGGGGGCGGCCGGATTCGTCCTGGTCACGCCCGCGCTGCTGAGCGGCCCGGACGCCGCCGCGGCGCTGGCGCGGGCCAACGCCACCGCGAGCGCCTGCGCGCTGCTGGGGCCGCCAGCCATCGGCGTGCTCGCCATCGCGGGGATCAGCGGGCGCCTCGCGCTGCTGCTGGCCGTCCCGCCGCTGCTGGTCCTGGCCTTCGACGCCCGGCCTCGCGGCGGCGCCGCGCCCGCGGCACCGGCGGACCCCAGGCCGCCGGACGGTGAGGTGGCGCGCGGCACGGCGGCGTCCCGTCGGCGGATCGCGGCGGCCTGGGTCGCGATCGTGCTGGCGGTGTCGATCGAGTTCTGCTTCACGATCTGGTCGACGGCGCGGCTCCAGGCCGCCGGGCTGTCGGTGGGCGCCGCCGCGGCGGCGGCGACCGTCTTCCTGGTGGGGATGGCGGTCGGCCGGGCGGCGGCGGCGCGCCCGGCCGCCCGGAACGTCCCGGTCGTCCGGCTGGGCTGCGGGCTGGCGGTGGCGGGCACGCTGGGCGTCGTGCTCGGCACCCACCCGGTCCCGGTCATCGCGGGGCTGGCGCTGGCGGGCCTGGGCGTCGCCGCGCTCTACCCGGTCACCCTCGCCCGCCTCGTCCGGACGCCCGGGCTGCTGCCGGAACGTTCCGCCGCCTACGGGGCGCTCGCCTCGGGCACCGCCGTCCTGGGGGCACCCGCGGCCCTCGCCGCGATCGACACCGCGCTCGGTTTGCGGCCCGCCTTCCTCCTGGCGGTGCTCCCCCTGGCGGCCGTGCTGGCCCTGTCGACCCCGCGCCCGGCGCGCGAGGCGATCAGATGAGCGTGGGGCGCGCGCCGTACGGCCCGGCGCCGCGACGGGCCGGGCGGTCTCACCGCCGGTGACCCATGTCCGCGGCCGGACTCGGCGACCCCTACTTCCCCGATCTCGGCAACGGCGGATACGACGTCGGGCACTACCACCTGAAGACCGCCTACGATCCCGACACCGACCGGCTCACCGGCACGGCCACCATCACGGCCACCGCCACCCAGAACCTGTCCCGGTTCAACCTCGACCTGTACAAGATGAACGTGCGGTCGGTGCGCGTGAACGGCGCCGACGCCTCGTTCGCCCGCACCGGCGAACGCGAGCTGGAGATCACGCCGCGCCGGGGTCTCCGGGAGCGGACCCCGTTCAAGGTGGTCGTCCGGTACGACGGCGTGCCCCAGACGCTGGGCGGCCCGATCGTGTTCGACCTGCCGTACGGGTTCCTGCACACCGGGGACGGCGCCACGGTCGTCTCCGAACCCAACGCCGCCTCCCCCTGGTTCCCGGCCAACGACCACCCGCGCGACAAGGCGCTGTTCACGATCGAGACGACCGTGCCGCGCGGCCTGAAGGTGATCGCCAACGGCCATCTGGTCAAGCGGTGGAGCGCCCGCGGCAAGGACACCTTCCTGTGGCGGGAGGACCGGCCGATGGCGCCCTACCTGGCGACCGCCTCGATCGGGCGGTTCAACGTCTCCACGACCACCACCGGCAAGGGCGTCCCGCAGCTGGACGCGGTCGACCCGGAGGTGGCGTCGGACCCCGACGCGCTCAGCACCCCGCGCCACACCACGCGGGCGACCGACGAGCTGGCCGACTTCTTCGGCGCCTACCCCTTCACCAGCGCCGGCTCCATCATCGAGAACAACGCCGTCCCGCCGCTCAACATCGACAACGCGCTGGAGACCCAGACCCGCCCCACCTACCAGAAGCAGCCCATCGAGAAGGGCGTGGTGCACGAGATCAGCCACCAGTGGTTCGGCAACAGCGTCTCGGTCCACCGCTGGAAGGACGTGTGGCTGAACGAGGGCTACGCGCTCTGGACGGAGAAGTACTGGGCCGAAAGGCACGGCGGCCAGTCCGCGCGGGCGGCGTTCCGGCAGCTGTATGACAACCCGCCGCCCATTCCGCCGGGGCGGCCCGCGTTCTGGGACATCGTGGTCGCCGACCCGACCCGCGACCAGATGTTCCACCGCGCGGTCTACTTCCGCGGCGGAATGGCCCTGCAGGCGCTCCGGGAGAGGATCGGCGACGAGCCGTTCCTGCGGCTGACCCGCACCTGGCTGGCGGACCACAGGTACGGCACCGGCTCCACCGAGGAGTTCGAGGCGCTCGCCGAGAAGATCTCCGGACAGGATCTCGACCCGTTCTTCAAGGTGTGGCTCCACACCCCGGGCAAACCCGCTGCCTGGTGACCACCGTCACCCCGCTGCGACCGGCGCGCGACCCGACGACGGAACGGTCCGCGCGACCCAGCTGAACGAGCAGGTCCAGGCCCCCGACCGCCACGGCGGTCGGGGGCCTCACCGTTCATTCGATGGCTGACGTCTCGTGTCGTGCCGGTCGAGGGGTGTCAGCCCTGGCAGACACGGCCCATAAGGCGGGCCGCAGCCGGACCCCGTGCCGGGAGTTCTCCGTTCAGACGTCGAGGATCAGGGCGCCGGCGTCGGCGAAGGAGTGACGGAACTCCTTCGGCGGGGTGTACTCCTCGGGGTGGTAGAAGGCCTCGACGTGCTGCTTGCCGGGGAACTCCAGGATGACGGAGATGGCGGGAGCCTCCACGTTCTCCGCGGTGCAAGGGCGGGCGACGGGGCGACCACTCCTTCGACACGGGCTCCCCCGCCGCGTAGTCGCGGTTTGCGGTCGGGTCCCAGTGGGCCGGGCGTGTTGTCGACGAAGACTGTCCCCTGGGTGGCCTTGGTCAGGGCTGCGTGTCGGGGCGGGTGCGGTAGGCGGCCATGCCCGACAGAACCGCCACGACTGCGGCCAGGGCACACCAGGGCAGGAGCTCTGCGGGCTTCTGGTCGTATCGGACGCTGCTCGCCGGCCGTTCGGGGTCGTAGACGACGCCCGCCTCGGTTCCCACCCTGGCCCCCGACTCGAAGTAGCGCTTCTTCTTCGAGGCCCGCACCTTGCGGCCGTCGCCCGTGGTGAACTCGAAGACGACGGACGCGCTCCTGGCGTTGCCCTCCTCGACCTCCAGGACCCGCGCCGTCGCCCGCGCCATCCCCAAGTCCCGCACCCAGCCCGATACGGCGCCGCCACCCCAGATGACGGCGAACATCCCGGTGACGCAGGCGACGACGATGCACAGGACGTAGACGGGGCGGTAACGCGGCGAACGTGTTGCGGGCACGCCCCTACGACGATCAGTGCCGATCTTTGGTTCCGCCGCCGAAGGACCGGTGTCGTCGCAGGTCGGTGAGGTCGGACACACCAGAGGGGTGGTCCCGGCGCGTCACGTTCGTCAGCGCAGCGCCACCACTCCGGCGTCGGTGCGGACGTAGAGCATCCGGTCCCCCATCACGACGGCCGCGCCGCCTTCGTCGTAGCTGTTGGACGGTTCCTCGACGAACGCGTGGGGATGGGAGATCGCCGCACCCGCCTCGGCGGTCCACACGGCGTTCCCTGTGGCGGCGTCGAGCGCGTGGACCTCGCCCAGGTCGGTGACGGCGTACACCGTTCCCCCGCTGACCTCGGGCGCCGCCGCGAGCCCTGGAAGCAGCCGCGTCCAGCGCGTCGCGCCCGAGGGGATGTCGACCGCGTGCAGGACCAGGTCCGCGTCCGTTTCCATGGACGCGGCCGGCTCGCCGCACAGCGCGGCGCCGAAATAGACGGTGCCGTCCGCCACCGCGACGGCGTGGGCCTCATACGACTCCAGCGCGGGGTCGAGCCGATGGCACCAGCGATCCTCGCCCGTGCGCGGATCCAGGCCGACGATCTCCAGCGCGTTCCAGGGCCCCGGGTCGTGGCCCTCGTCCAGGTGGTCCCGGTCGCGGGGCAGCCACACCAGCCCCTCACCGGCGACCGCGTGGACCGGGGAGAAGGTCAGCCGGTCCTCGGCCTCCCCGGCCTGGCGGAGCGGGCAGCTCTCATCCTCGTCGTACCTGCGGAACACCTCGTCACCGGTCACGGGGTCGAACGCCAGGATCCCGCCGTGCGTGCGCTGTTCCTCGAATCCCAGGGTCGCGTAGGCCTTGCCCTCGGCGACCGCCGGGCTCACGCGCATCCACCCGTTCCAGCCCCTCGACCAGACGGGTGTCAGCTCCGGCAGGCGGAACGCCCTGACCCCGGCGCTGAGCGTGTGCACCAGGAGCAGGTCGCCGACGACGGTCGGGCAGCCATGGTCGAGTTCCCGGATGAGGTCTCCCGAGCGCGCGTCGCGTACGTGGAGTCCGCTTACCGCCTCGACGAAGACCCAGCCGTTCCAGGTCGCCGGGGTGAGGGAGAATGCCGCGCCGTGCTCCCTCCAGTCTTCGACGGGGTCGCTCCTCCGCCAGCGTTCGGCGCCCGTCCGCGCGTCGAAGGAGTGCACGTTGCCGCCCGCATCGGCCACGATCAGGGCGTCGTCCGCCAGCAGCGGTGAGGCGACCACCGGGGCCGCCGTGGGGGCCGTCCATGCCTTCCTCATCGCGATGCGGCCTCCCGGCGCTCGTGTGGGCCGTGCGCCGACTCCGGAATCCCGTGGCGCCCACGCGAGATCATCATGGCCGAGTGCCTGTTCTCGAGTCCGGAGCGGCGCACGCTGAACGTGTGGTCGGCGGCGTGTCGGGCCCGGCGTCGGCTGTGCTGACTTTGCGGTGGGTCCCGTCGCGCTGGCCGGTCGGGCGGCGCCGCAAGCACGTCTGGCACCACCCGCCTCGGATCCTGGCCTCGATCATCGACGATCCGCCGCCGGACGAGCGCCCCGGCGCTCGCGGCATGGCCTTGGCCTGTGCCGCTGGGGTTTCCGCCGATGAGGCGAACCCCCGCCGCGCCGTCGGGCGCGAGCGGGGGCTCGTCGTGTTCGCGGTGCTGGTCACGCCCAGCTGGCGATGGTCCACAGGTCATCAACCACTGTGCCCTCACCGGCGTACATGAGCTCGGCCTCGGACAGCTGGTCCTCACGACCCCGCTCTTGGGCGAAGTTGAGGGCGTTGGGGTCCCAGACCTTGAACGTCGTCGGAACGAAGCTGCCGCCCGAGAAGTGCCCGCCGACGCCGTGGATCACCACGTAGTGCCGGTAGTACCAGGGGTTGTCGGGGGACCAGGGCAGGTTGCCGGGTTTGACCATCGCCATGACCGGGCGCCCGCGCGACACCGAGTCGACGATCAATCCGATCCCGCGCCGCCTGCCGTCGCCGCTCTGCGCAACGGAGATGACGTGGTAGGGGAAGTCCTGCGGAACGTACTTGTTCAACGCCGGGGGGATGTCGCGCGCCCAGGTTCCCGTGACACCGGCGTCGGACAGGTCGGCCAGGGTCCGCTGCGAGGGGGCCGAGATCCCCATGGTGGCGATGACCGTCTGCATGGCGGCCGGACCGCAGTAGTTCGACTCCTCCTGGACCTTGCCCGACAGCTTGGCGTCCAGGGCCCGGACGGGCTGCATCCAGTGCCCGGCGATGCCGAAGGTCGCGTCCGCGACCACGCAGGGCCGCCGCATCTGGCTCCAGCCCGTCCAGCAGGCGCGGCTGCCGTTGGTGGTCATCGTGGGGCACGACTGGGAGACGCTTGCGCCGCCCCCGCCGTACCACATGCGCATGTTGACCTGGAAGTTGGTGTAGGCGGTCGGGTTGATGAACGCGATCGCCCGGACCTGCGTGCGGTCGTGGGTGTAGTCCAGGCAGGTCTGGTAGGAGACGCCGTTGTACTGCCGGGTGGCGGAACAGGACCTGGTGCCGTAGGCGGTGGGGTAGGCCCCCCACACCCCGGCCTGCGCGGAAGCGGCGGGAAGGACGAACAGCGCCAAGGCCGCTCCCGCCACCAACGCGAGCAACGCCGACAGAGGGCGTCGCACCGCGATCTCTCTCTTCACTCTGTACCGCGCCTCTCGCTCGCCTCAGCAACGGAACAGAGTAAACCATTCCGGAATGGTTCGGCATGGGAGTTTCGTATTTTTGTTCGATAGTCAATACCAAAACCCCCGCTCGCACCTGGGATGGACGCAAGCGAGGCCCGTCGGCAAGCAGGGTGGAGTCAGGCGCTCTCCGTCACCGAGAGTGACAAACGACGCCGCGAGCGCGGCACGATCGAAGGTCCAGCCACACCCCGCACGGCCGCCGGAGGGGATGGGGACAGCCTCTGACCAGGCGAGCGGCAGGGGCCGCCATCCGCGCCCCCTTGTCTCACCTATCGAATATCGATAGATTTCAATCGTTGTTCGATGGAAGGAGAGGCGATGGGAAAGCTGACGGTGCTGGCGCTGCGCGCCGTGCTCGTGGCGCTGCTCGCCGGCTCGGTGTTCGTGCAGACGGTGATGGTGCCGCTGCTGGCCGTCGACCTGAGGCGGCTCGACGCGGACATGGCGCATCTGCGCGCCCCGATCCTTGTGATCATCGTTCTGGGGATCGTGACGATCCAGGTCGTCCTCGTCTGCGTGTGGCGGCTGGTGACGATGGTCCGGCGCGGAACGGTGTTCTCCCCCACCGCCTTCCGGTACGTGGACGTCGTGATCGGGGCGTTCGTGGCGGCGTCCCTGCTGGTGTTCGCGCTCGGGGTGCTCCTGGCGCCGGGTGAGGCCGTGGCCCCGGGCGTCGTGCTGCTGCTGGGCGGGTTCGCCGTGGGGGTGCTGGGGGTCGCGCTCATCGTGCTCGTGCTGCGGATGCTGCTCGCCCAGGCCATCGCGCGCGATGCCGAGGCGGCGCGGATGCGGGCCGAGCTGGACGAGGTGATCTGATGCCGATCGTCGTCGACATCGACGTGATGCTGGCCAAGCGGAAGATGTCGGTGGGCGAGCTCGCGGACCGCGTCGGGATCACCCCCGCCAACCTGGCGGTGCTCAAGAACGGCCGCGCCAAGGCGGTGCGCTTCACGACGCTCGCCGCGCTGTGCGAGGTACTGGAATGCCAGCCGGGCGATCTGCTGCGCTGGGAGGTCGATGGCACCGGGGAGGGGTGACCCCTGCCGCCGGTGATGGGGAACGCGGCGGGGGCGGCCCGCCCCTCAAGGCCGGGCCGCCCCCGCTCACCGGGCAGATCAGGGGGTGTTCGCGGCGGTGGCCGGCGTCTCCGCCGAGGGGGCCGCCTCCGGCTCCCCGTCGCTGGGCGGTACGTGGCGGAGCAGCACGATCGCGGTGACGGCCAGCGCCGTGACCATGACCGCCGCCACGCCGCTCGCGACGTTCAGCCCACTGGTGAACGCCTCCCGCGCCGACCCCAGGACATGGGCGGGCAGATCCCCGGCGCCGGCGAACGTGTCGCGGACGGTGTCGGCGACCGGCGCGGGAAGGTCCCCGGGCAGAGCCTCGCCGATCTCGTCGCGGTACACGGCGGTGACGACGCTGCCCAGTCCCGCGACACCCAGCGCGATGCCGAACTCCATGCCCGTCTCCGACATCGCCGCGGCCGCCCCCGCCTTCTCCGGCGGCGCCGACCCGACGACCAGGTCCGTGCCCAGCGCCATCATCGGGCCGATCCCGGTGTAGATCAGCACGAAACCGGTCAACAGCAGCGGCAGCCCGCCGACGCTGCTCACCTGGGTGACCAGGGCGTATCCCAGCGCCGACAGCAGCAGCGCGCCGCCCACGACGCGTCCGGGACGCACCCGCCGCGTGAGCGCGGGTGTCAGCGAGGACGCCACGATCAGCGTCGCGGCGGCGGGCAGCAGCCACAGCCCCGCCCGGATCGGGGACAGGCCCGCCACCAGCTGGAGGTACTGCGTGATGAACAGGTACAGGCCGCCCATCAGGCCAAGGCCCAGCAGCAGGACCAGCAGCGCGGCGCTGAACGCCCGGTCGGCGAACAGCCGCAGGTCCAGCAGCGGTTCGGCCAGCCTGCGCTGGCGCAGCACGAACACCGCTCCGAACACCGCGCCGACCAGCAGCGCCGCCACCGCGGGAACGTCCGCGCCGCGTTCGGCCAGCCGCTTGATCCCGTAGATCACCGGCAGCACCGTCACCAGCGACAGCACCACGCTGGCCAGGTCGATCCGGCCCGCCTCCGCGTCCCGGTACTCGGGCAGCAGCAGCGGCGCCGCCACCAGGAGCACCACCATCACCGGCACCGCGAGCAGGAACACCGACCCCCACCAGAACCACTGCAGCAGCACGCCGCCCACCACCGGGCCGATGGCCACGCCCACCGAGAAGCAGGTCACCCAGACGCTGATGGCGATCCCGCGCTGCCGGGCGTCCTGGAACATGTTGCTGATCAGCGCCAGGGTCGAGGGCATCAGCGTGGCGCCGGTGATCCCCAGCAGCGCGCGGGCCGCGATCAGCATCTCCGGGCCGGTGGCCCACGCGGCCAGGGCCGAGGCGAGGCCGAAGCCGAACGCCCCGGCCATCAGCAGCCGGCGGCGACCGACGCGGTCGCCCAGCGACCCCATGACCACGAGAAAGCCCGCGATCATGAAGCCGTAGATGTCCACGATCCACAGCAGCTCGGTGCCGCTGGGCCCGAGGTCGGCGCTGATGCGCGGGACCGCCAGGTTCAGCACGGTCGCGTCGAGGGCCAGCAGGAGCGTGGGCAGCGTGAGCACGAAGAGCCCGAGCCACTCCCGGGGTCCGGCCCGGTGCTCCGCCGGGGCCTGGGGTCGTATCGTCATGCCAAACCTTCCAGAGTTCGTGAACCGCCCACCACGGGGACAGCCGGACGGAACGGCACAGCGCCGCCCCTCCGGCGGATGGGCACACCCCAGCCTGCGACGCGCCACTCACGCGCCGCTCACACCGCACTCACCAGGCACTCCCGGCCGATTCCCGACGCCTCACAGGGCTGCGTTACCGTGACGGCCATGCGATTCGGGGTGCTGGGGCCGCTGGCCATGTGGAGGTCGGACGGCGGCACCGTCCCCGTCCCCGGGCCCAGGACCCGCACGCTGCTCGCGGCCCTGCTGGCACACGAGGGACACCCCGTATCCGCCGACCGCCTGGTCGACGTCCTGTGGGAGGGGACCGAACTCCCGGGCAACCCCGCCGCCGCCCTGCAAACCCGAATCTGGCAACTGCGGAAACTGCTGGAAGACGCCGAGCCGGGCGGCCGCACGCTGCTGACACTGCAAGACGGCGGCTACCTGCTACGCACCATCCCCGAAAGCGTCGACATGGCCCGGTTCGAGGCGCTGACGGCACGGGCCCGCGCCGCCGGCGACCCCGAAACCCGCCTGGCGCTCCTGACCGACGCGCTGGCGCTGTGGCGGGGCGAGGCCTTCACCGGGTTCGAGGACACCGCGTTCGCACTCCCGATCATCAACCGGCTCAACGAGGCCCGCCTGACCGCCCTCGAAGCACGCGCCGAAGCCCAGATCGCCCTCGGCGACCCCCTCGACGCGGCGGCGCGACTCCACGAACTCGCCATCCGCCACCCGCTGCGCGAACGCCTCCACGCCCTCCACATGCGCGCGCTCCACGCCGCGGGCCGGACCAACGAGGCCCTGGACCGCTACCGGGAACTGCGAAACCGGCTCGCCGACGAACTCGGCCTGGACCCCGGCCCCGAGATCACCGCCCTCCACCAGGCCATCCTGACGCAGGACCCCGCACTGAACCCGGCCCCGAGCCCGGGCCCGGACACCACCGCCCCGACGCCCCCACGCCGCCCCGCCACGAACCTGCCCGCCCCGCTGACCGGACTGATCGGCCGCAACGACGCCGTCACCGAAGTGACGGCGCTGCTCACCACCACACGGCACGTGACGCTGACCGGCCCCGGCGGAGTCGGCAAGACCAGGCTCGCCCTGGAAACGGCGGCCCGCCTCACCGACGACTTCCCCGACGGCACCTGGCTGGTGGAACTGGCCGCACTCGGCCGCACCCACCGCACCGACACGGTCGACGCCGCCGCCGAGGCCATCATGACGGCGCTCGGCCTCCGGGAGGACACCCCCGCCGCCTCCCCCGCCGACAACCTCGCCACGGCACTCGCCGGCAAGCGGCTCCTGCTGGTGCTCGACAACTGCGAACACCTCATCGACGCGGTCGCCGAACTCGCCACCCTCCTCCTGCGACGCGTCCCCGCCCTGCGCATCCTGGCCACCAGCCAGGAACCGGTCGGCATCCCCGGCGAAACGACCTGGACCGTACCGCCGCTGGAAACCCCCGACACCACCCACGACACCGACTCCACGGCCATCGCGCGTTCCAGCGCCGTCGAACTGTTCGTCACCCGCGCCGCCGCCACGACCCCCGGATTCACGCTCAACACCGGCAACGCCCACGACATCGCGGTGATCTGCCGCCGCCTCGACGGGATCCCCCTCGCCCTGGAGCTGGCCGCCACCCGCGTCCGGACGCTCGGCGTACGCGGACTGGTCACCCGCCTGGACGACCGCTTCCGGCTCCTGGCCACCGGCTACCGGAGCGCACCACCCCGACAGCGAACCCTGCGCGCGACGATCGACTGGAGCTGGGACCTGCTGACCGGCCCCGAACGCGCCGTCCTCCGCCGCCTCGCCGTCCACGCCGAAGGCTGCACACTCGACGCCGCCGAAACCCTCTGCACCGGACCCGAGGTCCACCCCCAGGACGTCCTGGACCTGCTCTCCCACCTGGTGGACCGCTCACTGGTCGTCATGACCGACAGCACCGGCGAACCCCGCTACCGGCTCCTGGAATCGGTCACCGACTACAGCCTGGCCCGACTCCACGAAGCGAACGAAACCGCGGACGCCCACCGACGGCACCGCCGCTACTACACCGACCTCGCCGAACGCACCGCACCACTGCTCCACGGCCCCCACCAACACCGCCACCTGCGCCTCCTGGACCTGGAAGCCGCCAACCTCCGCCGCGCGCTCGACGACGCCGTCCAGAACGACGCCACCGAAGACGCCCTCAGACTGGTCAACGCACTCGCCTGGTACTGGTTCCTCCGCGGCCGGCTACGAGGAGCCGGACGCTCCATCGAAGCGGCGCTCGCCACGGCCCGGCGCAACCCACCCCGCACGCCCTCACCACAGGCCCGCGCCCGCGCCTGGCAGACGGCGTTCACCATCCTCGTCGGCGACACCACCAGGCAGGCGCACCACCACACCACCCTCGACCTGCTGCCGGACATCACCGACCCGCGCGAACGCGCCAGAGCACGATGGTTCCTCGGCTTCGCCCTCTTCGGCGTCGGCGACCAGGCCACCAGCGAAGAACTCATCGACCAGGCCCTCACCGAATTCCAGGCCCTCGACGACACCTGGGGCACCGCCGCCGCGCTGAGCGTCCGCGCCAACCAAGCCCACGTACGCGGCGACCTGCACCGCCTCGCCCACGACGGACAGCGCAGCGCCGACCTGTTCACCGAACTCGCCGACGCCTGGGGACGGCTGCAAACCATCGAACCACTCGCCTCACTCGCCGAGATGGCAGGCGACTACCCGCACGCGACCCGACTCCACCAGGAAGGACTCCAAGCGGCCGAAGACCTCGGGCTGTGGCCCGAAGCCGCCGAACGGCTCACCAGCCTGGGCACCATCGCGATACTCACCGGAGACCACACCCGAGCACGGGAACTCCACCAGCGGGCGATGCGCCTGGCCGCCGAACACAGCTACCGCTCCGGCGAGATCCACGCAGAGATCGGCCTCGGCCTCGGCGCCCGCCGCGAAGGAGAACTCGACACCGCCGAGACCCACCTCCGCCGCGCGCTGCGATGGGAGACCACGATGGCCTTCGCCCCCGGCCTGGCCCTCGTGTCGGCCGAACTCGGCTTCATCGCCGAGATCCGCGGCAACGCGGACGAAGCCCTACGCCTTCACACGGACGGATGGGCCGCAGCCCGCACCACAGGCGACCCCCGGGCCATGGCACTCGCCCTGGAAGGACTGGCAGGAGCACACGCCCTCGCGGGACGCCACGCATACGCCGCCGTACTGCTGGGAGCCGCCCACGCGGCCAGGGACTCGGTGGGGATGCCACTGCCCCCCGCCGAACGGATCGACGTCGACCGCATCACCAAGGCGATACACCGGCATCTCAGCGAAGACGCCTACCAGGCCGCCTTCCGCCACGGCCGTACGCTGACCCCCGAGGAAGCACTCTCAGACTCTTCGCCGGCCTCCGCGCAGTTGGGGAGCGGCTGAGCGCGTTCTGGTGGTCATGATCAAAAAACCGCCCGCCTTTACATTGTAGATCACCAATTGCCGGCTCAAGGGCATGGCGGGCCGGGCCTCCCCCTCCCCCGGCCGCAGCACCCGGCGCGTTCACAGGGGCGCCGCGGCGTCGGCGTCCGCCACGCGGACGCGCCCTTCGGGCAGCTCCTCCATCAGGGCCGACACCGAGACGCCCAGGGTGTGCGACCCGACTACCGCGTCCTGCTCATCGCCGCCGAGGGCCTGGTCCCCGGCCCGTCCACCGGGCCGGGCGACAGGATGCTCGCCGACGCCCAGGCGCAGGCCGTCGCCCGCGGCGAGGCCGAGGACCCGACCGTCAACCCGCACGTCGCGGCCTGGCACGAGGCCTTCCGCGCCTTCGGCGCCAAACCCGAGCGCATCCGCCCCAGCGTCGACGCGCTCCTGCGCAGGGCGCCCGGCGGGCTGCCGCGCATCGACGCCATCACCGACCTCTACTACGCGGTCTCCGCCGCCCACGCGCTGCCGATCGGCGGCGAGGACCTCGACCGCTACAGCGGACCGCCCCACCTCGTCCGCGCCCGGGGCGACGAGCCCTTCGAGATCATGTCCGGCGGCCAGGCGTCCACCGAGCATCCCCGGCCCGGCGAGGTCGTCTGGACCGACGCCGAAGGGGTGACCTGCCGGCGCTGGAACTGGCGCCAGTGCGTCCGCACCCGCCTGACCCACTCCACCACCCGCGCCGGCTTCATCCTCGACGACCTGCACCCCATGGACGACGCCCGCCTCGACAAGGCGGGCCGAGCCCTCGTCGACGCGCTCGGCCGGACCAGCCCGTCCGCCCGCTTCGCCACCCGGCTCCTGCGCGCGGAACGGCGCCCGGCGCCGGCGGCCTGAGCGACCTGGACGGCCGCCCGCAAGCAGGGCCCCGCGAGGTCGGCAGATGCCGCCGTGCCGTCGACCGACACGGGCGCAGCTCCTTTCAGCGAGGTATCCGCCCAGGTCGTAAGGGACCAAGGTGAGCCGGGCCCTGCGGTCGGCCGCTGGTCGATGCCTCCGCCGTGTCGGCGGCGTCAGGGTCGTTCGAGGCTCGCCGGCAGGAGGGCGCGGATCGTGGTGCGGACGGCGTCGAGATCCACCGCCTCGGGGGCGACCCGCCACTGGGCGTGAACGCCGATGACCGCCCCCACCAGCACGACCGTGAACGCCTCCGGAGTGGTCCCCGGGGGCAGCGCCTCCGCCGGGATCCGGGACCGCACCCCCTGCCGGAGCGCGGCGTGCAGTTGCGCGTAGTGCTCGCGGATCGGTGAGCCGACCTCCACGGCCTCGGCGAGCAGGGTGATGAACAGGCGTGTGACCGGCATGCGGATGAAGCCCATGACCTGGTCCAGCGGGTCACCGGAAGGCCGCTCCCCCGAGGGCGGCGCGAACCTGGTCAGCACGGCCTGGATCTGGTCGTCGATCACCGCCTCCAGCAGGCCCAGCTTGTTACCGAAGTGCCAGGGGATGGAGCCGCGGCTGATCCCGGCCTTCTCGGCGATGTCGAGGAAGCTCGTCTGCCGGTACCCCTTCTCGGCGAAGAGCTCCGCGGCGGCCGCCACCAGCAGGCGGCGGCTCTCCTGGGTCCTCTCGGTACGTCGCGTGGCCATGGAGGCCATCTAAGCAGGTATGTCAAACGACAGATTCTGTGTTGGCTGATATAACCTATGTTGACCAACATAGAAGTGAGGGGGTTCTCCCATGCGCTGGGTGACCTACGCGACCGACATCGGGGACCGCGTCGGAGTGATCGGCGGGGACCGGATCCATCCGCTCGCGCCGGGCGTCCGCCTGGTCGAGCTCATCGGCCGGGGCGCGGAGGAGCTGCGGGCCGCCGGAGAGGCGGCCCTGGCCTCGGCGGAGCCGACCGTTCCGCTGGCCGGGGCGAGGCTGCGCGCTCCGGTCCCCCGTCCGCCCTCGGTCCGCGACTGCCTGTGCTTCCTGGACCACATGCGCAACTGCCAGCAGGCGACCGGATCGCCACGCACGCTCAACGACGCCTGGTACCGGGTCCCGGCCTTCTACTTCGCCTGCCCCTCGACGGTCGTCGGCCCGTACGACGAGGTGACGATCTCGCCCGGCAGCGCCTGGTTCGACTTCGAACTGGAGGTCGCCGCGGTCATCGGCCCCGGCGGACGCGACCTCACGCCGGAGCGGGCCGAGGAGCACATCATCGGCTACACCATCTACAACGACTGGTCGGCGCGCGACCTGCAGATGCGCGAGGCGCCGCTGGCGATCGGCCAGGCCAAGGGCAAGGACGGCGCGACCACGCTCGGCCCGTTCCTGGTCACCCCGGACGAGCTCGCCCCCCACCGCCGCGACGGCCGGCTCGCCCTGCGGGTCGAGGCGAAGGTCAACGGCACGACCATCGGCTCGGGCGACACCGGCGCCATGGACTGGAGCTTCGGCGAGGTGATCTCCTACGCCTCGCGCGGTGTGGACCTGGTGCCCGGCGACGTGTTCGGGTCGGGCACGGTGCCCGGCTGCTGCCTCGTCGAGCACCTGTCGCTCTCCGACCCGGCGGCGTTCCCCGGCTGGCTGCGGGACGGCGACGTCGTCGAGCTGACCGTCGAGGGGCTGGGGCACACCCGTCAGACCGTCCGCGCGTCCGCCGCGCCGTACCCGCTGGCGCCCCGGCACGACCCCGACCGGCGGCCGCCGCGCCCGCGCGTCAACCGCGCCCCCTCGAAGCTGCCCTACACACGCGGACTGCACGAGGTGGGCCCGGACGTGTGGGCCTGGCTGCTGCCCGACGGCGGCTACGGCTGGAGCAACGCCGGACTGGTCGCGGGCGAGGACGCCTCCCTCCTGGTGGACACCCTGTTCGACCTGCGGCTGACCGCCGAGATGCTCGACGCCATGCGCCCGGTCACCGGACGCCGGCCGATCACCCGCGCCGTCATCACCCACGCCAACGGCGACCACACCCACGGCAACCAGCTGCTGGACGAACGGGTCCAGATCATCGCCGCCGAGGCCACGTGCGCGGAGATGCGGCACGAGATGCCGCCGGAGATGCTGACCGCCACCCAGGTGGTGGACATCGGACCGGCGACCCCCTACTTCCGCGAACGCTTCGGCGCCTTCGACTTCAGCGGCATCCGCCTGCGGCTGCCCGACCTGACCTTCGACGGGGAGCTGACGCTGGACGTCGGCGGCCGCGAGGTGCGGGTGATGAATCTCGGCCCCGCCCACACGGCCGCCGACTCGGTCGTGCACGTGCCGGACGCGGGCGTGCTGTTCGCCGGCGACCTGCTGTTCGTGGGCTGCACCCCGATCGTGTGGAGCGGCCCGATCTCCCACTGGATCGCCGCCTGCGACCGGATGATCGCCACCGGCGCCGACACGATCGTCCCCGGTCACGGCCCGGTCACCGACCCCGACGGGATCCGCGCGGTGCGCGGCTACCTCACCCACGTGGTCGAGCAGGCGGACGCCGCGCACGCCCGCGGCCTGCCCTTCGGCGAGGCGGTCAAGGCGGTGGACCTGGGCGAGTACGCCGCCTGGCTGGACGCGGAGCGGATCGTGGTCAACCTCCACCGCCGCTACCGCGAACTCGACCCCGCCACCGCACCCGAGCTGGACCAGATGACGCTGATGACGATGATGGCCGAAAGGGCGCTCTCATGACCCGGGCCTCCGTGACGTTCCGCCCGAACCGCGCATCCGTCTCCGCCCGAGCGAAGGACATGAACGTGACCACGACGACGGCTCAGGACGAGGCCGAACCCGCGACCCTGACGAGATGGGGCGGCTGGAGCTGCGTGGCGATCGGCCTCGGCCACAGCGCCCTCGGCGCGAGCATGACCTGGCGGCACTGGGCGGGCTGGATGGCCGGGGATCTCCACTGGGGCCTGGGGTCGCCGGAGATGCCGGAGTCCAAGCTCGCCTTCTGGGCCGTGCCCGGCAGCTTCGCGCTCCCGCTGGTCCTCCTCGGGCTGATGGCCGTCGCCCAGGCCCGCGAAGGTCGCACGCTCCCCCGCCATGTCGGGCTGGCCCTGCTGGCCTGGGCGGTCTTCGGCGCCTACGTGTGCTTCCCGACGTTCGGCTTCTTCCTGGTCCTCGTTCCGGTGGCGCTCTTCCTGCTCGACGCGCGCCGGTCCCGCCGGGCCGCCGTCCCCGCGCCCTGACGCGCGGCCCGCCCCGCCGGGTGGGGGAACCGGCTCCCCCACCCGGGGGAACCCGGCCACCCGCCAGGCCGCCATACTGGGCCCACCCCCGGTGATCTTCACCGCGTCCGCGTGCCTTCGAGGAGCCCCCATGTCGTCCGGCCTGCCACTGCTGTCCCTCGCCCTGCTGACGGGCTTCCTGCTGGTGGGCGGGCTGGTCTGGGCGAGCCGGCGGCTGCTCGGGCGGCCGGTGGGAACGGTGCGGACCTGCGTCGGGGCCCTGCTCGCCTTCTCGCTCAGCAGCGTCCTCGCCGAACAGATGCGGCGGGAGAGCCCCGGCCTGTACCTGGCGCTGACCGTGGCCTGCGCCGTACTGCTCACGATGACGTTCATCGTGATCGCCGAGGCGCTGGTGCCGACCGGCTCGCTGCCGCATCCGAGCGAGATCGTGCGGTCGGCGGTGCGCCGCGTGTCGCGCAGCCGCCGCTACTACCAGATCACCCGGATCGCGGTCCGGCACGGCCTCGGCCCGGCGCTGCGCGGGCGCCGGGGCCGCACCCCGCACGCCCGGTCGCTGCGCCTGGCCCTCCAGGAGGCCGGGGTCACGTTCGTGAAGTTCGGCCAGGTGCTGTCGACGCGCCGGGACCTGCTGTCCCCGGCGTTCCTGGACGAGCTCTCCCACCTCCAGGACAAGGTGGAGCCCGCCTCCTCCACCGAGATCGAGCGGGTGCTGACCGAGGAGCTGGGCGGCTCCCCCCATGCCGTGTTCGCCGAGTTCGACCGGACGCCGCTGGCGGCGGCGTCCATCGGCCAGGTGCACCGGGCCCGGCTGCACTCGGGCGCCGAGGTCGTGGTGAAGGTGCAGCGGCCCGGCATCCGCCCCCTGGTCGAACGCGACCTGGACATCGTCGAGCGGCTCGCCGCCACCCTCCAGCAGCGCACCCGCTGGGGCCGCGCCTTCGGCGCCGTCGAGCTGGCCCGCGGCTTCTCCGCCGCGCTGCTGGAGGAGCTCGACTTCCGGGTCGAGGCGCGCAACATGACCACGGTCGCCGCCGCGCAGCCCGCGCTGCGCGTCCCGGCCCTGCACGAGGAACTCACCACCGAACGCGTCCTCGTCCAGGAGTGGCTGGACGGCGTGCCGCTGAGCAAGGCCGAACCCATCATCGCCGAGCACGGCCTCGACCGCGCCAGGCTGGCCCGCGACCTGCTGACGGGCCTGCTGATCCAGATCATGCGGGACGGCACCTTCCACGCCGACCCGCACCCCGGCAACATCCTGCTGCTGCGCGACGGCACCCTGGCCCTGCTGGACTTCGGCTCGGTCGGCCGGCTGGACGGCCAGCTGCGCGCCTCGCTGGAACACCTGCTGGTCGCCGTCGGCCGCAACGACCCGGCCGCCATGTCCGACGCCCTGCTGGAGATCGTCACCCACCCCGAACAGCTCGACCGGCCCAGCCTGGAACGGGCGCTCGGCCAGTTCACCGCCCGCCACCTGAACGCCGGTCCCGCCCCCGCCATGGACATGTTCACCGACCTGTTCCGGCTGGTCGCGGCCTACGACCTGGCCGTCCACCCGGAGATCGCGGCGGTGTTCCGGGCGCTGGCCACCCTGGAGGGGACGCTGACGCGGCTGGACCCGTCGTTCGACCTGTTCGCCGAGGCCCAGGAGCACGCCTCCGGCCAGTTCACCGAGCGCCTCCACCCCTCCTCCCTCCAGGAGGCCCTGGCCGACGAGACCCTGAACCTGCTGCCGGTCCTGCGCCGCCTGCCCCGCCGCCTCGACCGGATCACCCACTCGCTGGAACGCGGCCGGCTCAGCGTGAACGTGCGCCTGTTCGCCGACGACCGCGACCGCCACCTGGTGACGACCCTGCTGCACCAGACCCTGCTGACGGTGCTCGGCGCGACCGCCGCCGTGGTCGCCGCGCTCCTGCTGGGCACGGCCGGAGGGCCCCAGGTGACGCCGTCGGTGAGCCTGTTCCAGCTGATGGGCTACGCCCTGTTCGGCATCGGCTCGGTGCTGATCCTGCGCGTGCTGTTCACGATCTTCCGCCATCCCTGACCGGCGCCGTACGACCGGGTGACGGCCTTCGGCCGGTCGTCGGCGCGCAACGCATCGCCGTCGAGGCACCTCTCCGCCTCGTAGGAGGTGACGATGTCGGCCGCCCGCCGGAGGAAGAGGCGCCAGGTCCCGTCCTCGGCCTGCGTCCATGATCAGCGGTAGCGGGAACTCGACGTTCTGGGGCACGAAGGCCGGGTCGTGCAGGCACTTCCGGTGAGCCGGACAGGCTCCGGTCCTTGGGACCGCCGATCGTGACCTCGAACAGATCGGTCATGGCGAGGACTCCGAATCTGTTCCACCGATGACGGGATCGGACTCCACCGTCGCCGCGGCGGGCACGCCGAAAGAAGGTCATGGCGGCGGCGTACGACCTCCCGCCGCTGGGTGCCGCTAACGGCTTTCCGCCGTTTCGCCGATCCCGAGAAGGCGCCGGACCGCGCCCTCTCAGTCCCCGGGCATCGCCCGCAGCAGCCGTTCGGCCTCCACGACCACCTCGTGGGAGTGCCCTTCGGCGATGTACCGCTGGGCCCGTTGCCGGTCAGAGGCCTGGTTGCCCGGAATGAGATGCATGACCTGGCCGTCCACCTCGACCAGCAGATGACCGTCCTGAGGGCATACGCCTCTGACCACGACAGCGGGTCGACCGAAGGGCGCCGATTTCGCCGACATGTCCTCGCTCATAGGGCCAGAGTGCCGGAAGGGTCTGACACCGAGAGTCATTCAGGGGCCGAACGCCACCGGTACCGGTGAGAAAGGCCCTCCATCAGACGCTGCGGAGCACGGAGACGACGACGCCCAGGATGACCGCGTCGTCGCCGTCGATGACGTCGTAGGCGGGGTTGCGCGGTTCGAGGTGAACGTGGCCGTTGCGGCGCCGGTACACCTTGACGGTGGCCTCATCGTCGATCATCGCGGCGACGATCTGCCCGGAGTGCGCCTCGGGCTGCTGCCGGACCACGACGATGTCGCCGTCGCAGATCGCGGCGTCGACCATCGAGTCACCGCGGACCCGCAGGCCGAAGACGGTGCCGCGTCCGGTGAACTCGCGGGGCAGCGACAGCGTGTCGTCGACGTGCTCCTCGGCGGCGATGGGAGTGCCGGCGGCGATGCGGCCGACCACGGGCACGGGCACCAGGGTCTCGGCGGGCTCCTGGCCCCGGTGCTCGCGCAGGAACATCCGCACGTCGATCGGCCGGGTCACCGAGGCCCCCCGGCTCAGGAAGCCCCGCTCCTCCAGGGCGGCCAGATGCCGCGACACCGACGAGGTGGACCGCAGGCCGACGGCATCGCCGATCTGGCGGGTGCTCGGAGGATATCCGTGCCTGACCACCCAGTCCCGGATCGTGACCAGGATCCGCTGCTGGCGTGGGGACAGGGTCGAGACGTCCAGACCCTCGAACGCGTCATGGTCATCGTAGGTGGTCACCTACGGAATTGTAGAGGTCCCACGGGGCCGGGCCGGGTCACCGCCGGAAGCCGCGCCCGGCCTCGCCGGGCCCGGTTCATATCCCGGCGGCCAGGGGCAGTACCAGCAGGGCGGCGGGGAGCACGAGCGCGGCGCCGACGGACCATCCCAGCAGCCAGCGGAACACGCGCTTGGTCTGCGCCTCCTCGGTGTTGGCCAGGACGAGGCCGCCGCCGAGGTGGAGGGGGCTGATCGCGACGGTGCCGATGGTGCCGCAGATCGCGATCAGCAGCATGGTGAACTGGGTCGAGGTCTGGCCCGGCAGCGCGGCGGCGGCGAGCGGGACGACGACGCCGAGCACCGCGACCGTGGAGGACTCGATGGTGGCGAAGAACGCCGCCAGGTAGGACACCGCGAGGACCGCCAGGACGGGCGCCGAGATGCCGCCGAGCCGGGCGGAGATCGCCTCGAGGGTCCCGGCGTGCTCCAGGTTGGCGACATAGATCATGATCCCGGACGTCAGCAGGATGACGCCCCAGGGCATCTCGCCGACGACCCGGCGCGGCGCGGGCTTGAAGACCAGGTGCAGCACCAGGCCGACGAGCAGGGAGACGAACACGACGTTCATGCCGAAGGCGAGCACGGCGACCACGAACACGCCGATGCCGGTCAGCGAGGCGATCTGGTAACGGGTCCACGGCGCGGCGCCCCGCACGGCGGGCGCGACGTCGGCGGACGTGTCGTCCTCGACGACCGGGGTGGTCCTGCCGCGCCGGATCAGTCCGATGCCGCCCAGGCACAGGAACGCGATGACGGTGGTGACGGTCTTCAGGACGGCCAGTCCCGCGAACAGCAGTTCCGGGGAGTAGGCCACGTGCGCCTTCGCGGTGAGGGTGTGCACGATCTGGCCCCACGGGGACAGCGGGGAGAAGCCGCCGACGCCCGCGCCGCTGCAGGCGACCAGCGCCATGAGCACCGGGTCGATGTCCCGGTTGCGGGCCAGCCGCATCGCGATCGGCAGGATGATCGCGACGGTCGCGCTGGGCAGCGTGCCGATGGCGCTGAGCACCGCGCCGACCAGGAACATGCCCCACGGCAGGGCCCAGTCGCGGCCGCCCGACAGCCGGATCACGCCGTGGACGAGGCGGTCGATCGCCCCGCTGCGCTGGGCGTGCCCGAACATGTACATCACGCCGATGATCAGGATGACGATGGCGGCCGGGAAGCCTTCGAGGATCCTGTCCCTGGGGATGCCCGCGACCGCGCCGAGCACGAACGCGGCGGGCAGCGCCACCAGGCCGACGTTGACGTCACGCCAGATCGCCAGGGCGAACACCGCCACCAGCAGGACGAGGGACAGGGTTTCGGGGAGGTTCACGTCAGTTCCCTGTGGGGTCGGGCCGGTCGGCGCGGTCGTCGAAGGCGTCGGTGTCGAGCGCCGGGAACGTCCCGGCCGGCGTCGCCGGGGACGGCAGGCGTCCGCCGGCGGTGGTGAGGACGCCGTCGTCGCCCGTGACGGCGGGGCCGTCCACCGGTGAGGCGCCGCGGGGAGGCAGCGGCGCCGCCGGGGCCGCCCACGCGGTCGCGGCGTCGTGCGGGGCGAGCCGGCGGCGTCCCGTGGCGCGCGCCGGGTCGCCGCCGGGCCTCGCGTCCTCCACCTTGATCACGTCGGTGCCGGGGTCCGTCGGCGGGGCGGTGGCGAACGGGCCGGGCAGCGGCCGCGAGACGTCGAGGGCGCGGGTCCCGGTCGGGCGGGACCGGGGCGTTCCCCTGTTCGCGGGGCCGGCGCTGCCGGCTGTGGGCGCGGCGTGTGCCACGTGACCGCCTCTCATGGCGGGCGGGACCGTCGCTCCCCGGACGTCTCCCGACCGCTCGTTTCTGAACAAAGTGTTCATTTACGTTCGGAGTGGCCAGCAATCTACGTCACACCGGTCGGCGGCTCAAGAGGGGAGGAACGGTCGGATCCGGCGGCCGGGGTGCCGTGCCCGCACGCGAAAAAGCCGCGCGGCGTGTCCACGTCGCGCGGCGTACGGGATGAGGGAGCCCGGGACGGGCCCGGGCGGGAGCGGCCGGGTTACTTCGGAACGTCGAAGCCGCTGGCCCAGTAGCGGCCGTGCATCGCCAGGTCGAACAGCATCCGGGCCACCTCCTCGACCGGCATCGGCGGCGTGTCGTGCTCCACCCACCACTGCAGCACGGCGGTCTGCTCGCCGACCCAGGCGCGGGCCAGCAGGTCGGGGGCCAGGCGCGGCCGCGCGCCGCTGACCTCGGCGCGCTCGCGGAACACCTCGGTCGCCACCTCGACGGTCCGCTGCACGAACAGCCGCAGGGGCTTGCCGTCGCCCTCGCCGCGCAGCACGACCCGGTACAGGTCGCGGCGCTCCTGGGCGTGCCGGAACAGCTCCAGCACCGGCTTGCCGGTGAAGCCGACGGCGTCCTCGGCCACCAGCGGGCGCAGCCGGTCGCCGAGCTCGTCCAGCAGCTCCGAGGTCACCGCCGTGAACAGGTCCTCCTTGTCGCGGCAGTGGCTGTAGAAGGTCGCGCGCGCCACGTCGGCGCGCTCGGTGATGTCCTCCACGGTGATCGCCGCGAAGCCCCGCTCCAGCACCAGGCCCACCAGCGCGTCGCGCAGCGCGCGCCGGGTCCGCCGCGTCCGCCTGTCCTCGGTCATCGTCACCCTTCGAGCAGCCCCGGACGCGTCCGTGCCCGGAGGTCCCAGTGTAGAGACTCTTGACGTCGAAGCAGTTAATGAACATTCTGTCTGGAATTAGTCTTACTGTCGTCTAACTTTCGGAGGTGGCCGGTGAACCTCGGTGCCTACCTGACCCGCAGCGCCCGGTACTGGCCGGACGAGACCGCGCTCGTGTGCGCGGACCGCTCCTGGACGTTCCGGGAGCTGGAGGCCGAGGCCAACCGGCTGGCCTCGGCGCTGGTCGGCCGGGGCCTGGTGCCCGGCGAGGCGGTCGGCAGCCTGGCCTGGAACCGGGGCGAGCTGGTCGTGGCCGAGTTCGCGCTGTACAAGGCCGGGCTGGTCCGCGCCCCGATCAACGCCCGGCTGGGCCGCGCCGAGATCGAGCACATCCTGGGCTACGCCCCGGTCCGCGCCCTGATCTTCGACGCGGCGCACGGCGCCGACGCCGTCGCCGCCCTGGCCGGGGCCGGCGGCGACCGCCTGGCCGTCCTGCTCGACCCGGACGCCGCCGACGGCCCCCTGCGCGAGACCGGGCCACTGGGCTACCGGGACCTGCTCGCCGAGGGCCGCGACGAGCAGGTCCGCGTCGAGGTCGGCGAGCACGACCCGTGCGTGCTGAACTTCACCTCCGGCTCGACCGGGGCGCTCAAGGCCGCCACCCAGACGTTCGGCAACCGGCTGGCCAACATGCGCAAGCAGCTCATGAGCGACGAGTCCCGGCCCGTTCCGGGCGTCCGCTACCTCGCCTGCGGGCCCATCACGCACGCCGCCGGGATGAACCTTTTGGCCGGGGTGTTCGGCGGCGCGACCTCGCACATCCTCCCGGCGTGGGACCCGGAGGCCTTCTTCGACACCGTCGAACGCGAGCGGATCACCGCCGCGTTCATGGTCCCGACCATGCTGAACATGCTGCTGGACCACCCCGGCCGCGCCGGACGCGACCTGTCCAGCCTCACCAGCCTGCGCGTCGGCGGCGCGCCGATCTCGCCGCGCCGGCTGCGCGAGGCCGTCGCGGCGTTCGGGCCGGTCATCGCGCAGGGCTACGGGCTGGGCGAGACCACCAGCGTCGTCGCCGGGCTGTCCAGCGCCGAGATCGCGCACGCCGTGGAGCACGACCCCGAGCTGCTGCGCTCGTGCGGCCGCCCCGGCTACGACACCGAGGTCCGGGTCGTCGGCGAGGACGGGCGCGAACTCGCCCCGCGCGAGGTCGGCGAACTCGTGGTGCGCGGCCCCGACTGCGTCCGGGAGTACTGGCGCGAGCCGGAGCTGTCGGCGCGGACGTTCCGGGACGGCTGGGTGCACACCGGCGACCTGGCGTGGATGCGCGAGGACGGCTACCTGTTCATCGTCGACCGCGTGAAGGACATGATCATCTCTGGCGGGTTCAACATCTACTCCACCGAGGTCGAGGCCGCCCTGCACGAGCACCCCGCCGTGCGCGAGGTCTGCGTGGTCGGCGTGCCCGACGAACGCTGGGGCGAGGCGGTCAAGGCCGTCGTCGTCACCCACGACGGCCGGTCCGTCGCCGCCGGGGAGCTCATCGACTTCTGCGCCGAACGGCTCGACCGCTTCAAGAAGCCCCGCTCGGTCGACTTCGTGCCCGCGCTCCCGCTGAACCGCAACGGCAAGGTCGACCGCAGGGCCGTGCGCGAGACCTACTGGGCCGGCTCCGACCGGCGAGTGAACTGAACGAGGAGACCGACCCCATGACGTTTTCCCTGCGCCCGGCCTACGGCGACCCCGAGCTCGACGACCTGGTCGGGAAGCTGCGCGGCTACCTGTCGGGCGAGCTGGCCGACTACGAACGCGAGCACGACATCGACCGGCGGACCAGGCTCACCCGGGCGATGCTGGAACCGGTCTGGCGGCGCAGCCGCGAACTCGGCTTCTACGGCATCCACCTTCCCGAGGAGCTCGGCGGCCGGGGCCTGACGCACACCCGGCTCGCCGCGCTGAAGGAGGAGATCGGCGCGGGCGGCCGCGTTCTCGGCCACAGCGTGCTCGGCGAGATGGGCGGCCCGCTGCGCGCGGGCGACGTCTTCCGGCACGCCACCGAGCACCAGCTCCACAAGTACCTGCTCCCGGTGGTCCGGGGCGAGCGCGCCTGCTGCTTCTCCCTCACCGAGGCGGACGCGGGCTCCGACGTGTTCGCCATGGGCACCGTCGCGGTCCGCGACGGCGACGGCTACCGCCTCACCGGCCACAAGGTGTTCAGCACGGCCGGGCCGTTCGCCGACTTCGCCATCGTCATCGCCCGCATGGACGGCACCGACCGGTCCTTCTCGGCGTTCATCGTGGACCTGGACAGCCCCGGCTGCCGCGTCACCGACGGGGCCACCCCGATGTCGGGCGAGCACATCGAGAGCGACGTCGTCCTGGAGGACTGCCATGTCCCCGCCGCCAACCTCCTCGGCCGGGAGGGCGAGGGCATGCGCATCGGCCTCGGCCGCGTCACCACCAACCGCCTCCTGCACTGCCCCACGCTGCTCGGCATGGCCCGCCGCGCGATCGAGCTGTCCCTGGACCGCGCCCGCACCCGGACCGTCCAGGGCGCCCCGCTGATGAGCCTCCAGGCCATCCAGCACAAGCTCGCCGACATGGCCACCGACTACTACGCGGCCCGCTCGATGACCTACACCGCCGTCGCCGCCCTGGACCGGGGCGAGCGGCCCCGGCTGGAGGCGTTCATGTGCAAGCTGTTCGTCGCCGAGGCCGCGTTCCGCATCCTGGACGAGGCCGTGCAGATCCACGGCAAGGAGGGCCTCACCCAGGGCACCGAGGTGGAGTACCTGTTCCGCAAGGTGCGCATGTTCCGCGTGCTGACCGGAACGTCGGAGATCCAGCGCAACGGCATCGCCAAGGAGCTGGCCATGCTCTCCCCGCGGGAGGGCGGCACCGCCTGACGACGGGCCCGCGACCGGGCGATGCACAACCAGGTCGGAGTCGCCATGGGCCAGGACCACAGGAGAGGGGCCGGCTGTGGTCACGAAGGGTGATTGAGCGGGTACAGACGATTCCGTACCGTTCGTGGCATGCCACTCCCCACTGAACCCATCGGAAGCGTTCCTCGCCCCGCCGACCTGCTTGAGGCCACCCCGTCCGAGCTTCCCGCCGCCCAGGACCGGGCGGTCCGGGACACGATCCGCCGCATGGAGGAGCTCGGATCACCGGTGGTGACCGACGGCGAGCAGTCCAAACCGAGTTTCGCCACCTACCCGATCGCGGGCCTGCCGGACCTGTCGCCCGAGGGCGTCGTGATCCCGTTCGCCGACGGGCACCAGCGGCGCCTTCCCCGGCTGACGGCCGGGCCGTTCCGCTACACCCACCACGCCGTGGACTACCTGCGCGCCGCCCAGCGCCATGCCGCCGTGCCGGTCAAACAGGCGGTGATCGCACCATCGGCGCTCAGCCTGCTGTACCCCGCCGAGGGCATCGACGGTTACCCGCGCCAGGCGTTCCTGGACGACCTGGCCGACGCGGCCGAAGCCGACATCCGCTCCTGCCTGGAGGCCGGGGCCCACCTGGTCCAGCTCGACTTCACCGAGGCGCGGCTGTCCCTCAAGCTCGACCCCGGCGGGGGCGTGCTGGACGACTTCATCGCCCTCAACAACCAGGTGCTGGAACGCTTCTCGGCCGACGAACGCGCCCGCATCGGGGTGCACACCTGCCCGGGCGGCGACCTCGACTCCACCCACAGCCTGGACATCGACTACGCCGGGCTGCTGCCCCGGCTGTTCCAGCTCAAGGCGGGGGCGTTCCACGTCCAGATGGCCAGCGAGCCCGACCCGGACAAGGCACTGGCCATCGTCGCCGAGCACCTGCCCGCCCAGGCGCGGATCTTCGTCGGGGTGACCGACCCGATCGACCCGGTGGTGGAGACCCCCGAGCAGGTGCGCGACCGGGTGCTGGCCGCGGCCCGCCACCTGCCCGTCGAGCGTCTCGGCACCTGCGACGACTGCGGCTTCTCCCCGTTCGCCGACGACACCTCCACCTCCCGCGACGTCGCGTTCGCCAAGATCGCCGCCCGCGTCCGGGGCACCGAGCTGGCCTCGTCCGTCCTGGGCGTCTGACCACGCTTCCCGGCCGGGCAGGCGGGGCCGGCAGGCGGGGCCGGTCGCCGGTGGCCCCGCCTGCGGCGCGCCGGAGGTCAGGCGTGTGGGGTCCGGCGGAGCAGCCACACCAGGTACGGCGCGCCGATCAGCGCGGTCACCACGCCCACGGGGATCTCGGACGGCGCGAGCAGCGACCGGCCGACCGTGTCGGCGACCACCACGAGCACGGCGCCCAGGACCGCCGCCATCGGGGCGACCCGGGCCGTCCCGTTGCCCGCGATCCGGCGCGCGAGGTGCGGGGCGACCAGTCCCACGAACCCGATGGCGCCCACGGCCGCGGCCGTTCCGGCGGCGAGCGCCGCGCCGGCCGCCAGCAGCAGGAGCCGGGCGCGGCCCAGCGGCAGGCCGAGTGCGCGCGGCAGGTCGTCGCCGAGTTCGAGCAGGTCGACCGAGCGGGCGGACGCCGTGACGGCGATCGCCGCGAGCACGGGCAGAGCGAGCCAGGCGAGCGAGTCGAAGCCGCGCGCGTAGGTGCTCCCGGCGAGCCAGGTCAGCGCCGAGGCGACGTTCATCTGCGCGCTGCTGACCATGACGTAGGTGAGGGCCATCGTGGTGGCCGCCATGCCGATGCCGACGAGCACCACGCGGGTGGGGTCCAGGCCTCCGCCGCCGCGCGCGATGAGGACCACCAGGGCGAGGGCCAGCGCGCCGCCGGCCGCGGCGGCGACCGGCAGCATGACCGCGGGAGCCGCCGGGATCGCCAGGATGACCAGCACCGCACCGGCCGAGGCCCCGCCGGTCACCCCGACCAGGGACGGTTCGGCCAGGGGGTTGCGCACGACGGACTGGACGGCCACCCCGGCGACGGCCAGGCAGGCGCCCGCGACGGCGGCCACCACGACGCGGGGGAACCGGTAGGACACCACGGACTCCGCCATCGTGTCGCCGGACCCGGTCAGGACGGCGGCCAGCTGGTTCCAGCCGATGCCGACGTCGCCCACCCGCAGCCCGACGAGGATCGCGGCGGCCAGGGCCGCCAGGCCGAGGCCGAGGACCGCCGGGAAGCGCAGGCGTCCCGGCGAGGCGGCGGCGACGGCGGCTCCGGTGTCGGCGTCGCCGGTGGCCACGCGACGGGCCAGCAGGATGAACACCGGTCCGCCCACCAGCGCCGTGATCACGCCGACCGGCAGCTCGCCGTACCCCGCCGACGGCGGCCGGACGATCTGCGCGGCGGCGTCGGCGGCCAGCAGCAGCGCGGCGCCCAGCAGCCCGGCCAGCGGCAGCAGCACCGCGTGCGTCCGGACGCCGAGCAGCCGGACCGCCACCGGGGCGACCAGGCCCACGAAGCCGATCGGGCCCGCGACCGTCACCGCCGCCGCCGCGAGCAGCACCGCCAGCGTCAGCGCGGCCGGGCGGACCCGCGCCACGCGCACGCCCAGCGCCTCGGCGGTCTGGTCGCCCAGCGCCATCAGGTCGAGCGGCCTGGCCAGCAGCGGCGCCGCCAGCACGGCGGCGGCGACCACGGCGCCGACCATGAGCGGCCGGTCCAGGCCCGCCTGGAGCAGCGTGCCGTTCCCCCAGAAGAAGACCCCCTGCGTCCGCCTCTCGTCGAGCATCTGCAGGAACTCGGCGACGGAGGTCGCGGCCAGCTGGACGGTCGCGCCCGCGAGCAGGACCTTGCCGGGCGTGGCCACGCTTCCCGCGATGAGCAGGTACACGATCCCGACGGCGAGCAGCGCCCCGGCGAACGCGGCGGCGCCGGTGCCCACCAGCCCGGCGCCCGCCCCCGTGAACAGCAGCGCGGTCACCGCGAGGTACGCGCCCGCGTTGGCGCCCAGGGTCTCGGGCGCGGCGAGCGGGTTGCGCGTGGCGCCCTGGATCAACGCCCCCGAGACGCCGAGGGCGACGCCCGCGACGAGCCCGGCGAGCGTTCGCGGGATGCGGCTCCCGACGAGCACCGCTCGGGTGTGCTCGTCGGCGTCACCCGTGAGGGCGTTCAGTACGTCGCCCACTCCCACCCCGGCGGCGCCCAGGCCGAGGTGGACGACGGCCACCCCGAACAGGGCGAGCGCCGCCGCGCCGCTCACCAGCGGTGCCGGTGAGCGGCGTGCGCGGGCGGGAACGGCCGCGGCCTTCGTTGCCATGGAAGAACGAATGCCCGGGCGCGTCAGGCCTTGAAGGCCTTGGCCGCCTCTTCCAGCAGCTGCGCGGCCGACAGGGGGCCGCCGAAGTACCACGTGCCCGGGTTGATCGGCACGGCCTTGCCGCCCTTGACGAAGCCGAGGTCCTTCCAGACGGCGTTGTCCTTCAGCTCACCGGTGAACGGGTCGTCCTTGGGGTGGGCGGTGTAGAGGAACGTGGCGGACGCGGGGACCTGGGTGAGGCCCTCCACGCCGACGGTGGTCATGCCCCAGGCGTCGGGCTTGCCCTTCCAGCCGTTCTTCAGCCCGGCCAGGTTGAGGACCTGCGCGGCCAGCGCGTCGTCGCCGAGGAGGCGGACGGTCGGCGTGCCGTTGACGCTGAACCCCATGGCCAGGGCGTACTCGGAGCCCGCCTTGCCGGCCTTCTCCAGGCGCGTCTTCACGGCGGCCGCCGTCGTGTCGATCCTGGAGAACACCTCGGCGGCCCTGTCCTGCCTGCCGACGGCCTTGGCCAGCTCGGTGAAGGTGGTCCTGAGGTGCTGGAGCTGCGGCTTGTCGGTGTAGGTGAAGGACACCACCGGCGCGATGGCCTTGAGCTGGTCGTAGCTGGCCTTGGAACGGGCCTCGTCCACGACGATCAGGTCGGGCGACAGCGCGCGGATCTTCTCCAGGCTCGGCTCCGACCGCGTCCCGACGTCGGTGACGCCCGCCGGAAGCTTGGCACCGGGCGCGGAGACCCACTCGCCGTAGGCCTTGCTGTCGGCGTTGCCGACGGGCGTGACGCCGAGGGCGAGCAGCTCCTCGGTGTGCACCCATTCGAGCGACACCACCTTGGTGGCGGGCTTGCTGAGCGTGACCGGACCGCGGGCGGTGGCGATGGTGATCCCCCCGCTGCCGCCCTTGTCGCCGCCGCCCTGGCCGCCCTTGTTCTGGTCGCCGACGCTGCCGCCGCAGGCGGCGGCGCTCAGCGTGACGACGGCGGCGCAGCCGATCGCGAGCGCGCGGAACAAGCTCTGCATGGGGGACTCCTAGTGATGCGTGTACTGCGTTATGCGGGAGGTGGTGCTGCGGGGCTCATCGCGCGGCGGCCGCCGGCCGCCGCGGGAAACACGCCAGATGGCCGGTCTCGGTGTCGCGGACGACGCTGACGTCGAGCCCGAAGGCACGGCCGATGGTCTCCGGGGTGAGCACCTCGTCGGGCGGGCCCGTCGCGGTGACCGCGCCGTCGGCGATGACCAGGATCCGGTCGCCGTACGCGGCGGCCTGCATGAGGTCGTGCAGCACGACCCCGCAGGCGATGCCGTGCTCGTCCGCCAGCCGGGCCACCACGTCGAGGACCTCGAACTGATGGCGCAGGTCGAGGTAGGTCGTGGGCTCGTCCAGGAGCAGGATGTCGGCCCGCTGCGCCAGCACGGTCGCCAGCCAGGCCCGCTGGCGTTCACCGCCCGACAGCTCGTCCAGCCGCTTGCCCTCCAGCGGGGCCGCGTCGGTGACGGCGAGAGCCCAGTCGACGGCCTCGGCGTCCTCCCGGGTGTGCCGGGCGAACGCGCCGCGGTGGGCGTAGCGGCCATGCCGGACCAGTTCGCGGACCGTCACCCCGGCGGGGACGAGCGGGGTCTGCGGCAGGAACGCCAGGCGGCGCGAGAGGGTCCGGCGGGACAGGGAGCGCAGCGGTTCGCCGTCGACGTGGACCTCGCCCGCGAGCGCCGGTTGCAGTCCGGCCACGGTGCGCAGCAGCGTGGACTTGCCGCAGCCGTTGGGCCCGGCGAGCACGGTCACCTCACCCGCCCGCAGCGTCAGGTCCACGGAGCCGAGCACGCGCCTTCCCGCGTGGCCGACGTCGAGACCACGCGCGACGAGCCGCGCCTCTCCCCCGCTCAACGGACGACCTTCCCGGCCAAACCGACCCTCCTGGTTGAAGTCGCCTCACCCTACACCGCCGAGGTAAGGCCTACCTAACCTAAGTCGACGCGCCGAAACACTGACCGAACGAGGCGGCAGGCAGCATGCCGGGCATGATGCGCCCGGAGGGCCGGCCGCGGCGGATCGCGCACCGGGATCCGCCCTCGGCGGCCGAACCGCGGACCCGTCCAAGGCCATCGGCCGGCAGGGCGCATGGGCGCGGCCGAGACGTAGGCCGCCCACACCCCCGCGCTCTCTGGCGAGATCACCCCCGTACATGGCGATCCAGCCCATCGCCTCGCGCGGGCACCTCGGGCCACGCTGTCACCATGATCGCCTCCGACCACGGCCTCGATGACCGGACCGTTCCACCGGCTGTGGCGGCGTACGGCGTTCGACCGACGCGACAGGAGCGGTCCGGGGCGGCCAGGACGCCGCCCGCCGTGCGGCTCTCCGTTCGCGCCTCAACCAGGATCACCATCTGGATTGGAGACAGAGGATGACCCGATCGACGACCCGCCGGGCGGGCGCCGGGCTGGCCTCCGTGGCCGCCGGCGGCCTGCTCGCGCTGGCGGCTCCGGCCGTGCCCGCCCACGCCGCGGCGGCCTGCAACACCGGCAGCGTGTGCGCCTACAAGTACGTCGGCGGTTCGCAGGTGTGGCGGCGGACGTGGGCCCATCACGCCGACGAGCTTCCGGGCTGCAGCTCGAACCGCCAGTTGCTCAGCAGCAACATCAACATGGTGCGCAACCGGACCAACCGCAACGTCACCGTGGGCATCGTCAAGGTCGGCGTCAACCAGATCGTCAACACCTTCGACGCCGCGTACTTCCACCGGATCTGCCTGAGCGACTTCTGATCCGATGGCGGCCGGACATCAGGATGGCGCCGCCCCGGGTGGCCGCGTCACCCATGACCCGGTCACCCGCCACCACCTGATCACCTTTGGACTGGAGCCTCCCCATGCGAACCATCACCCGCAGGACCGCCGTGGTCGCCGCCATCGCCGGCGCCGCGCTCGGCGGCCTGGCCGTCACACCGGCCAGCGCCGCCGCCAGCTGCAACACCAACAACCTGTGCCTGTTCAACGGCGCTCCCGGCAACTACCGGCTCGGCGCCACCCTCAAGCTCGCCGGCGCCGACGTCCCGATCTCCAGCTCCAAGGGCCTGACCTGTGATCCGGGGGCCGCCCGGATGTTCTCCGGGTTCACCCTGCTGCGGGCCAAGTCGGGCATCTCCGGCACGAACCACGTCAGCTACGGCATCTGGCTGGTCCCGTTCGTCAAGCGCGGCGGCGACTGGGAGCAGCAACCGGCCGTCAACATCAAGCCCAACGTCGACACCACCATCAACGCCGCCTCGACCACCCTCTACGCGGCGTGCGCGTACGAGTACCAGCGCAGCACCTGATCCACGAACGGAGCGCAGGCCGGCGCCGGAACGGGCGGCCCCGAGAACGCACTCGGGGCCGCCACGGCACAGGGCGGTCGAACGGCGCAGCAGCCTGCTGGAAGAGAAGGCCGGTCACGCGATCAGGTGGTGCGCGTGACCGTCACAGCGGGCGGTGCATCATGTGCAGACCGACGTAGCCCTTCTCGGGATGCCGGAAGCCGTCCGGCACGGTGCCCAGCACCGTGAACCCGAGTGACTCGTACAGCCTCACGGCGTGCAGGTTCGTCTCGACGACGGCGTTGAACACCATCGCCCGGAAGCCCGCCGCGCGCGCCCACGCCAGCGAATCCGCGCACAGCGCCCGGCCGACCCCCCGCCCCTGGTGGAGCGGGTCGACCATGTAGCTGGCGCTGGCGATGTGCGAGCCGTTGCCCGAGCGGTTGGCGTACATGTTCGCCGTGCCGAGCACCGTGCCGGTGCCGTCGGTGGCGACGACCGCGCGTCCCGGATCCGGGACCAGCCACATGGCGCGTCCTTGCTCTTCGTCGAGGTCGAGGGGGTAGGGAAACGTTTCACCCGCTGCGACGATCTGGTGGAAGAACGGCCAGATTGCGGGCCAGTCGTCGGCGGTGGCATTCCTGATCAGCACACGTCGAGGCTTCTGCCACGGAGGCAGGAACGCAATGCCTTTTCGCGTGCGGTGTCTCCTTGAGACCCGTCCGCGCACGCGTCACGGTGCGGGCCGGACCGCCTGGTCCCCGAGTACGTGCGGCGTTCAACGCTCGTCCGGGCCGGGGCGTGCGGGCCCTGGCGGTGGGAGGGAGCCCGGCTCTCTGGCACCGATGACCCGCGTGGAGACCTGGGCGGTGAACCGCGCGCCCGCCGGAAAGGCATGGGCGCCCTGAGACTCGGCCACGCCTGCGATCTGCTGGTGCTCGGCTTCGGTGATGATGAAGGTGAGCCCGCCGGAGTCCTGCTTCACGATGAGGAACGGCGTGCCGGAAGCCAGGACACCGACGGCGGGCAGATGGCGCATGTCGCCTTCCCAGCGGAGGGTGTCGGCGGCATCGGCGAGGGCGAGGACGGCGGCCAGGGCCCAGGCGGTGTCCTCGGGCGAGGTGGACCAGCGGTTCAGAGGTGTGAACGAGCCGAAGTCGTCGATCCAGTTGGCCAGCTTGTAGACGTACACCGCCCCATTGTCGACCTGGCCGGTTCGATGCAGGCTCCTCACCTCTCCGGGAGCCGCCACGGGGCCGACAGGTGCGGAGGATCGGAACCGAACGATCCCTTACGGCAAGGACGAGAACGTTGACACAGACCGGGCACGCTGTCCTCGCCCATGCCGCGCTTGCGGGTTCCGCTCGTCGCGCACGTTCGGCATGGGCGTTGGCGCTGGCGATCTCGGGACGAACCTCCTGGGAGCGCGTCGGGGGCGCCCCCTATCCGCGCGGTGTCTCCGCGGGAGGGGTCGCGGCGGATGACAGGATGGTCTCGACCAGGGTCCGCGCCCGCTTGGCGGGGCCGCCCGCGCCCAGTGACTGGGCGGAGGCGTTCAGGCCCTCGAAGGCCAGCGTGAGATGGTCGGCCATCTCGGCCGGGTCCTCGACTCCGAGTCGATCGGTCAGCTCGCTCATCCTCCGGCGGAACCAGACCTTCGCCGCGACCGCGTTGCGGTGGGCGGGCAGGTCGACGTCGGGGAACTCGGCCAACGCCATCAGGAGCGCGCAGCCGCGGAACCCCTCCGAGTCGATCTGCGCGAACACCGCGTCGAAGACGGCCAGGATCTGGTCGCGCGGATCGGGGCCCGCGCCCGCGACCGCCGCCTCGAACCTCTCCTCGAACCCCTGGGCGGCGTGCTCGACGTACGCGCCGACCAGTCCGTCCTTGGAGGAGAACAGCCGGTACAGGGTCGTCGGGGCGACACCGGCCTCGGCCGCGACGAGATCGACCCCGGTGGCCCGGATGCCCTTCCCGTAGAACAGCTCCCCGGCCACCCCGAGTACGTGCGCCCGGGTCTCGGCGGCGGTTCGGTACACGGTTCCCCTCCCGTATTGCAATGTTAGGGATCGTTCCCTACGTTGTTAGGGATCGTTCCCTCAAGTCTAGCTCCAGGACGGCGTCCCTCTCCTCCTGGCCGGATCCCCGCAACATGACAAGGAAGGTGCGTATGAGCACCCCGCAGGCGGTACGACGCCGGGGCAGGCCCGGTCTCTCCCTGGCGACGCTGTTCCTGGGAATGTTCGTGCTGGGCAGCGCCGAGCTGCTCGTGGTCGGCGTGCTGAACCTGATCGCCGCCGACCTCCACGTCTCCCTTCCCGCGGCGGGCACGCTGGTGACCGCCTACGCGCTGGGCCTGGCCATCGGCGGCCCGGTCCTGACCGCCCTCACCATCAGGCTGGACCGGCGGACCGTCCTCGCCGGCGCGCTCGCCCTGTTCGCGCTGGGCAACCTGGTCGCGGTGCTGACCGACGGCTACGGCCTGTTCCTGGCGGTACGCGTCCTCACCGGCGCGCTCCAGGGGCTGTTCATCGCCGCCGCGTTCGCGGCGGGCATCTCGGTCGTCCCGCCCGAGCGCATGGGCCGGGCGATCTCGGTGGTCGTCTCCGGCGTCGCGGTGTCGGCCGCGCTGGGCGTGCCCCTGGGCACGCTGGTCGGCCAGACGCTCGGCTGGCGCGGCTCGTTCACCGCGATCATCGTGCTCAGCGCGCTCGCGCTGGTCGCCACCCTGGCGCTGGTCCCCTCCGTGCCCGGCAGCGGCGGCGGCGCGGGCGACCAGGTCAGACATGCCCTCGCGCCCCGGGTGCTGGCCGTGCTGGGCCTGAACGTGCTGGTGTTCGCCGCGCTGTACTCGGCGTTGACCTACATCGTTCCGTTCCTGGAGAGCGTCACGGGCATCTCCGGTGCGCTGACCAGCGCGTTCCTGCTGGCCTACGGGGTGGCCGCGGCGGTCGGATCCTTCGGCGGCGGCCGGTTCGCCGACCGGAACGCCGCCCGCACCCTGACCGTCGCCACCACCGGCACGGCGGTCGCCCTGCTGGCGCTCCACCTCGTCGGCGCGGTCCCGGTCCTCGTGGCGCCGGTGCTGCTCGTCTGGGGCCTGTTCGCCTTCGGCATGGTGCCCTCGCTCCAGTACCGCGTGGTGAGCCTGGCCGGGCCCGGCGGCGGGCTGGCGTCCTCGCTGCCCGCCTCCGCGGCCAACATCGGCATCGCGGTCGGATCGGCCGCCGGAGGGGCCGCGCTCGGCGGCTCCACCGCCTCGGCGCCGGTGCTCACCGGGCTGGCCATCGCCGTCGTCGCCATCCCGGTCTCCTGGGCCACCGGCCTCCTCAGGCCGCCGACGGTCGAGGAGGTGACCGAAGCCGACTCCCGAGCCCGCGTGAAGCCCTCCGCATGACCGCATCCGCCCCGGAAGACCCCCTTGGATTGGAGCCCGCCATGACCAGTGAACTGAAGGCGCACGCCGACACCCTCCGCGCGCTGCACCACGCCGACGAGATGCTCGTCCTGCCGAACGTGTGGGACGCGGCCAGCGCCGGGATCGTGGTCGAGGCCGGTTTCCCCGCGGTCGCCACCGCCAGCGCGGCGGTCTCGGCGATGCTCGGCTTCCCGGACGGCGAGGGCGCGCCCTGGCAGGAGATGTTCGCCGCGGCCGGGCGGATCGCCCGGACGGTGCCGGTCCCGGTCACCGTGGACGCCGAGGCGGGATACGGCCTGGAGCCGCGGGAGCTGGTCGACCGGCTGCTGGAGGTCGGCGCGGTCGGCTGCAACCTGGAGGACAGCGACCATCGCGCGGGCGGGCTGGTCGACGCCGGCGCGAACGCCGAACGGCTGGCCGCCGTCCGGGCCGCCGCGGACGACGCCGGGGTCCCGATCGTCATCAACGCACGTGTCGACACCTTCGTGGCGTCGTCCGGGGTGCCCCCGCAGGAGCGGGTCGCCGAGGCGGTCCGTCGGGGCCGCCTCTACCTGGAGGCCGGGGCCGACTGCGTCTACCCGATCGGCGTCGGCGACGAGCAGGACGTCGCCGCCCTGGTCGCTCAGATACCCGGCCCCGTCAACGGCAACACCCGGCCCGACGGCCTGGACCTGGCCAGGCTCCGTGAGCTGGGAGTGGCGCGGGTCTCCTACGGCCCCCGCTTCTACTTCGGGGCGCTGGACACCTTCAGGTCCGCGGTCCGGGAACTGCTGGACTGACCACCGCACGTGATCGCCGGTGCCGGGACGGCCTGGCCGCCCTCCCTCCAGGCCGTCCCGAGCCCCTCCGGCGCTCCGCGTCCGCCGGGGGGTGCCCGGCCGCGCGAACGCGGCCACATAAGGTAACGACATGATCACAGAGAAGGAAGCGGCGGAGGACAGGCAGCGGATCGTCCGCGCCGCCACGCGGTTGTTCGCGGCGCTGGGGCTGGACGGAACCCCCACCGAGTTGATCGCCGAGGCCGCCGGCGTCCCGCCCGGCACCTCGCGCCGGTACTTCCGCAGCAACACCGATCTGTACCGGGAGGTCATGGAGCGGGCCGCCGCAGCCGAGCGCAAAGCGCTGGCCGACGCGCTGGACGCCTTCACCCCCACCCACCAGGGAATGGTCCGCGTCCTGGACGCCTACCTGGACTTCTACGCCTCCGAGCCCGACATGCTCGGGCTGTGGCTGCACCGCCGCGCCGGTGACGCCGCGGACACCGCCGACCTTGACGAACGCCACTCCCGGGCCAAGCTCACCTGGATCGCCGCCGCCGTCCGGGACGCCGTTCCCGACCCGTCCGGCCTGGACTACGCGTTGTGGACCTTTCCCTGGGTGGTCTCCGGGTTCCTCGGGCACGGCATGGTCTACTCCGCCGACCGGGGCGGGCGCTTCGGGGACGGGCACGTCAACCGGCAGCAACTCGAGGAGTTCCGCGCCTACCTGCACACCCTGGCGGCCCGCGTCCTCGCCCTACCCGGCGCCCCGGGCCGTGACGCCCCGGACCACACGTCCTCCTGAACACGGCGCAGGCGGCAAGCGCCGCCCGAGCGCCCGTCAGGCTCCGGGCCGTGGGCATCTACATCACCGAGGTGGCTTTCGAGGACTGGAACGACCCGCTGATCCAGCGCGGTTCGGCTCTGGACCACGCTCTCGCCGAACGCGGCCTTCCGCCCTACACACCCGCGCCCTCAGCCTGTCCTGATCCGGAACTCGCTGCGAAGGCGCCGCTCCCGGAGCGAGGCGACGCCGTTCCCTGCCGGGGTCGATCAGGTGCCCGAGCGGCGGGGAAGGGCCATGCGCCCTCCCCCGCCGCCAGGTCGGCTCACGCCTGGGGCGCGCCCGTCTCGGTGAGCCGCCCGTCGGCCAGCCGCAGCCACCGGTCGACGCCGACCTCCGCGAGGAACCGCTCGTCATGGCTGACCACCACGAACGCGCCCTGGTAGGAGGCCAACGCGCTTTCCAGCTGCCCCACGCTGACCAGGTCCAGGTTGTTGGTCGGCTCGTCCAGGAGCAGCAGCTGCGGGGCCGGTTCGGCGCACAGGACGCAGGCGAGCGTCGCTCGCAGCCGTTCCCCTCCGGACAGGCCCCCCACCGGCAGGTGCACACGGGCTCCCCGGAACAGGAAGCGGGCCAGCAGGTTCATCCGCTCGGCCTCGGTGCGGTGCGGAACGAGGTCGGCGAAGTTCTCGGCGACGGTCCTGTCCGGGTTCAGCAGGTCCAGCCGTTGCGAAAGATGGGCGATCCGGCCGTCGGCCCGCCTGACCTCGCCTCCGTCCGGGGTGAGGTCGCCGTTGATGACGCGGAGCAGGGTGCTCTCGCCCGCTCCGTTGGGCCCGGTCAGCGCGATGCGCTCCGGGCCGCGGATCGTCAGGTCGACGCCCTGGCCGGCGAAAACGGCCCTGCCACCGAGCCTGACCGACAGCCGCCCGCCCAGGAAGAGGTCGCGTCCGGCGGGCACGCCGGTGTCCGGCAGGTCCAGGGTGATGCGCTGGTCGTCGCGCAGCGCACGCCCCGCCTCGTCCAGCCGTGCCTGGGCGTCGCTGATCCGGGAGGCGTGCATCTGCCCCGCCCGGCCCGCCGACTCCTGCGCCCCCCGCTTCATGTTTCCGGCGAAGATGCGCGGCAGGCCGGCGCTCTTGAGGTTGCGGGCGGCGTTGCCGGCACGGCGCTCGGCGCGTTCCCTGGCCTGCCGCATCTCCCGCTTCTCCCGCTTGAGCTCCTGCTCGGCGTTGCGGACGTTCTTCTCGGCGGCCTCCTGTTCGGCGCGCACCGCCTCCTCGTACGCGGTGAAGTCGCCGCCGTACAGGCGCAGCTCCCCGCGGTCGAGTTCAGCGATGCGTTCCATGCGGTCGAGCAGCGCGCGGTCATGGCTGACCAGCAGCAGGCTCCCGTTGAAGTCTTCCAGCGCGTCGTAGAGCCTGTGCCGGGCCTCCAGGTCGAGGTTGTTGGTGGGCTCGTCGAGCAGCAGCACGTCGGGGCGTTTGAGCAGCTGGGCCGCCAGCCCCAGGGAGACGGCCTGGCCGCCGCTGAGCGTGCCCAGCGTCCGGTCCAGGGTGAGGTCGCCGAGGCCCAGGCGGTCGAGCTGGGCGCGGGTGCGTTCCTCGATGTCCCAGTCGCCACCGATGGTGGTGAAGTGCTCCTCGGCCACGTCCCCGGACTCGACGGCGTCGATGGCCCGGATCACCGCGGCCACGCCCAGGACCTCGGCCACCGTGAGATCGCCGGTCAGCGGGAGGTCCTGGGGCAGGTAGCCGAGAGTGCCCTCCACCGACACCGAACCGGTGCCGGGGCGCAGCGCACCGGCGATCAGCTTGAGCAGGGTGCTCTTGCCCGAGCCGTTGGGGGCCACCAGGCCCGTGCGGCCCGTGCCCACGGTGAACGACAGGTCCGCGAAGACCACGGTGTCGTCGGGCCAGGAGAAGGACGGGTGGGAGCAGACGATGGCGGCGTTGGACATGGGAAGCCCTCGTGAAGGAGAAGAGCAGAAGGACGCTTCTGCGTGAACGGACAGGGAAGACGGCACGACGACCGGGCCCCACGGCGGCGCTCCCGCGCTCCTGCCGTTGGCCGATCACGTCCGGGTATCACCCGGAGATGTCGTCGTCACCCACCATGTCCGTCGCTCCTCGAACACGACTAACGTCGGCCACAGGCTAGCAACCGTCACCAGCGGACATCACACTCGCACTCGCGACCCCCGCCTGACCGCTGACGGGCCGCAGGACCGGGCCGCGTTCCGGTCCTGCGTGTGCGAAGGCGGCGGCACCGGCTGGTCGCCCGCGGGTCAGCGGGTGTCGAGGAACCGGTCCAGCACCCTCGTGCCGAATTCCAGGCCCGTCAGTGGCACCCGCTCGTCCACGCCGTGGAACATCGCCTGGTAGTCCAGGGACGGGTCCAGCAGGAGCGGCGCGAATCCGAAGCTGCGGATCCCGATCGCCGCGAACGACTTGGCGTCGGTGCCGCCCGACATCACGTACGGCACCGGCCGCGCGGCCGCGTCCTCGGCCCGCAGCGCGTCGGAGAGCGCGGCGAACGTCGGCCCCTGCGGGTCGGCCGAGGGCGCCTGCTCGAAGTTGACGAACTCGCGGGTGATCCTCGGCCCGAGCAGCCGGTCCACGGTGGCGAGGAACTCCTCGCCGAGACCCGGCAGGAAACGGCCGTCGACCTGCGCGGTCGCCGAGCCCGGCACGACGTTGACCTTGTATCCGGCGTCCAGGCGGGTCGGGTTGGCCGAGTTGCGGATGGTCCCGGCGAACAGCGTGCCGACCCGGCCGAGCCGCCGCGCCTCCTCGTCGAGCCGGTCGTGGTCGATCGTGGTGCCGAGGGCGTCCGCGAGGCCGTCCAGCAGCGCGCGCACGCCCGGGGTCAGCCGCACCGGCCACTCGTGGGAGGCCAGGCGGGAGAGGGCGTGGCACAGTTCGGCGACGGCGTTGTCGGGCGCGGGCCTGGACCCGTGGCCGGCCGTGCCGCGCGCCGTCAGGCGCATCCACGCGGTGCCGCGCTCGCCGACCGCGATCGGGTAGACGCGCGTGTCCGGTCCCGTCGTCACGCTGTACCCGCCGGACTCGCTGATCGCCTCGGTGCAGCCGTCGAAGAACTCCCGGTGCTCGCGCGTCACGTACCGGGACCCGTAGTCGCCGGTGCACTCCTCGTCGGCGAGGAAGGCGAGCACGAGGTCGCCGCGCGTGCGGCGGCCCGCGCGCAGCCGCGCCCGGACGGCCGCCAGCGTCATCGCCACCGACCCCTTCATGTCGACGGCGCCGCGCCCCCACACGCACCCGTCGCGGACCTCGCCCGACAGCGGCGGCACGCTCCAGTCGGCGGGGTCGGCGGGCACCACGTCCAGGTGCCCGTGGACGAGGAACGCGGGCGCGTCCGGGTCGGTGCCGGGAATCCGCGCCAGCACCGACGCCCGGCCCGGCGCCGACTCGACGACCACCGGTTCGACGCCCACCTCGTCCAGCAGCGCCGCGACGTGCTCGGCGGCCGGGCGTTCGGGACGTCCCTCCCCCTGGCCCTCGTTGGTCGTGTCGATCCGGATCAGCTCGGCGCACAGCGCGCCCGCCTCACCGTCCGCTACCTCCTGCATGGAGCCACCTTCCGTACGGTTCGTCCGTCTGAATGCACCATGACCGGTTCCGTAACCCGTGCCACCGCGCCGTGGTCTCGATCGGATTGCGAATTGATCAACAACGAACCGAGATCATCAACGCGGGTACGACTCCTGCGACCGCGCCGGACGCCCCCCAAGCCGGCGCAGGGCGGAGGGAGGATCATGGCCCACCCCAAGGCCGCCGGCCTCAGCGCGATCCTGCTCATGGTGGCCTGCTCGACCGTCGCCTGCGGCGGCGGAGGAGGCAAGTCCAGCGACGGGATCTTCACCGTCGGCCACCCCGAACCCGACCATCTCATCCCCGGCAACACCACCAGCAGTTACTCCTTCGACGTCATCGGCAACCTCTTCGAGAACCTGGTCGGGCTGAGCCGCGACGGCAAGCCGGTCATGGCGGCCGCCGAGTCGGTCACCAGCACCGACCAGAAGGTCTGGACCATCAAGATCCGTCCCGGGCAGAAGTTCCACAACGGGGAGCCGGTCACCGCCGCCAGCTTCGCCGACGCCTGGAACAACGCCGCCTACGGCCCGAACGCCTACGAGGCCAACGACTACTTCTCGCACTTCCAGGGGTACGGCGACCTCAACCCCGAGGACGAGAACGCCAAGCCGAAGACCGACAAGCTGTCGGGCCTGCGGGTCGTCGACGACACCACGCTGAAGGTCACGCTGGGCGCGCCCTTCAGCCAGTTCCCGCTGCTGCTCACCTACCCCGCGTTCGCGCCGATGCCGAAGGCCGCCTTCAAGGACCTCAAGGCCTACGAGAACAGTCCCGTCGGCAACGGCCCGTACCAGATGAGCGGCCAGTGGGTCCGCAACGGCCCGATCAAGCTGGTGCCGTTCCCCGGCTACACCGGCGCGCGCAAGCCGCGCAACAAGGGCGTCATCTGGAAGAGCTACTCCAGCGCCGCCACCACCTGGACGGACCTGCGCGCCGGGCGCATCGACGCGATGCAGACCATCCCGGCCGACAAGGTCCCCGAGGCCAAGCGCGTCCTCGGCGACCGGTTCCTGCCCCGGACGACGGGCACCATCGACTACCTGGGCTTCCCGCTGTTCACCGGCAGGTTCGACAGCCCCGACCTGCGCCGGGCCATCTCCATGGCCATCGACCGGCAGGGCATCAACAAGGCCGTCTACAACGGCGACTACATCCCGGCCGACTCGCTCCTGCCGAAGATCATCCCCGGCTACCGGGCGGGCGCCTGCGGCGAGGCCTGCGTCTACGACCCGGTCAAGGCCAAGCAGCTCTACGACAGGTCGGGCGGCTTCAAGGGCACGCTGGAGCTGTACTTCTCCAACGCGCAGCCCAGCTACGCGCAGTGGATGCAGATCGTGGCGAACTCGCTGCGGCAGAACCTCGGCATCAAGGACATCCAGTTCCGGCAGCTGCCCGCCTCCGACTACTTCTCCGCGATGTCCAAGCGCACCCAGAAGGGCCCCTACCGGCAGAACTGGGAGGCCGACTACCCGAGCGCCCAGAACTACCTGCAGAACATGTGGGGCGAGGCGGGCAACAAGATGGGCTGGCGCAACAAGGAGTTCAACGACCTCATCGCCAAGGGCAACGCCAGCGCCGACCAGGCCGAGGCGCTGAAGTACTACAACCAGGCCGAGGACATCGCGATCCGCGAGATGCCGCAGATCCCGCTGTGGACGTGGGCGGGCCAGGGCGGGCGCTCGTCCCGCGTCGACAACGTCGTCATCACCCCCTACGCCACGGGCATGCTCGCCTACGACGTGACGGTGAAGTGAGCCGCGGATGTGGCGTTACGCCCTGCGGCGTCTCCTCCAGGCCGTCCCGGTCTTCCTCGGCACCACGCTGCTCATCTACCTGATGGTGTTCACCCTGCCGGGCGACCCGATCACCGCGCTCGCCGGGGACAAGCCGATCCCCGCGTCCGTCGCGCACGCGCTGCGGGAGCGCTACAACCTGAACGACCCGCTGCTCGTCCAGTACGCCAAGTACATGTGGGGCCTGCTGCACGGCGACCTCGGCGAGAACTACGACGGGCAGCGCGTGGCCGACATGCTCACCGGACGCTGGGGGGTGACGGCGCGGCTCGCCGTCACCGCCTGGCTGTTCGAACTCGCCGTCGGCGTCGCGCTCGGGGTGTGGGCCGGGCTGCGGCGCGGCAGGCTCGCCGACACCCTCGTGCTCGGCGGCACCACGTTGATCATCGCGGTGCCGGTGTTCGTGCTGGGCTACAGCGCGCAGCTGCTGTTCGGCGTGAAGTGGCCGATCCTGCCGTCGGCGGGCACCGACGACGGCTGGCCGGTCAGCTACCTGCTGCCCGGCATCGTGCTCGGCTCGCTCGGGCTGTCCTACGTCGCCCGGCTCACCCGCACGAGCCTCGCCGAGAACCTGCGCGCCGACTACGTGCGCACCGCCCGCGCCAAGGGCCTCCCGTGGCGGCGCGTCGTCGTCCGGCACGCCCTGCGCAACTCGCTGATCCCGGTGGTCACCTATCTCGGCATCGACTTCGGCTCGCTGATGGGCGGCGCCATCGTCACCGAGGGGATCTTCAACCTGCCCGGCGTCGGCCAGCAGGTGTTCCAGTCGATCCAGCTCAAGGAGGGCCCGGTCGTGGTCGGCGCCGTGACGCTGCTCGTGCTGGTGTTCATCGTGGTCAACCTGCTCGTGGACCTGCTGTACGGGCTGCTCGACCCGCGCATCCGGTACCAGTGAGGGAGGGGAATGTCCGTCCAGGAACCCGAGACGGCGGCGGTCGCCGAGGCCGGCGGGCCCATCGCCGACGGCCGCGCCTCGCTGTGGAGTGACGCCTGGTACGAGCTGCGGCGGCGCCGCCTGTTCTGGGTCTGCGTCGCGGAGCTCGCGCTCGTCGGGCTGATGGCCGCGGTGCCGCGGCTGTTCACCGGCCGGGCCGTCAACACCGACTGCGACCCCAACCAGGCCAAGGCCGGGCCGTCGGGCGCGCACTGGTTCGGCACCGACACCGCGGGCTGCGACTACTACGCCCATGTCGTGCACGGCGCCCGCCCGACCCTGCTGATCGGCCTCACGGTGACGCTGTTCGCGCTGGTCATCGCGGTCGTCCTCGGCTCGCTCGCGGGCTACTACGGCGGCCTGCTCGACGCGGTGATCGCGCGGATCACCGACGTGTTCTTCGGGTTGCCGTTCGTGCTCGGCGCGACCGTCATCCTCGTCGCCTTCCCCGGCCACGGCGTCGGCGCGATGACGCTGGTGCTGGTGCTGCTCGGCTGGACGACGATGGTCCGCATCATGCGCGGGCAGGTCATCGCCGTCCGGGACGCCGACTACGTGCAGGCCGCGCGGCTGCTCGGCGCGTCCGACCCGCGGATCATGCGCAGGCACGTGCTGCCGAACGCGATCGCGCCGGTGCTGGTCGTCGCCACCCTCAACGTCGGCAACGTGATCGCGGGAGAGGCCACGCTCGACTTCCTGGGCGTCGGCCTCCAGTACCCCCAGGTGTCGTGGGGGCTGCAACTCAACCAGGCCCAGTCGTACGTGCTGGACCACCCGCACCTGCTGCTGTTCCCCGCGGTGTTCCTGACGGCCACGGTGCTCGCCCTGCTGCTGCTCGGCGACGCCGCCCGCGACGCCCTCGACCCGAAACTGCGGTGACCATGGACGACAAGGAGAGGACGCCGCGCGACGCGCCGCTGCTGGAGGTGAGCGACCTGCGCGTGGAGTTCACCGTGCGGGGCCGTACCTTCCGCGCGGTCGACGGCCTGTCCTACACCCTCGCCGAGGGCGAGACGCTCGCGGTCCTGGGAGAGTCGGGGTCGGGCAAGAGCGTCGCGGCGCAGGCCGTCATGGGCATCCTGGACAGCCCGCCCGCCCGGATCACCGGCGGCTCGGTCCGGCTGCGCGGCGAGGAACTGCTCGGCATGCCCGAGAAGCGGCGCCGCGCCTACCGCGGCGACCGCATCTCGATGATCTTCCAGGACGCGCTGACCGCGCTGAACCCGGTGCTGACCGTCGGCGACCAGATCACCGAGATGCTGCGCGTGCACCGGGGCCTGAAGCGCGCCGCCGCCCGCGAGGCCGCGGTCGAGCTGATGGAGCGCGTCCGCATCCCGTCGGCGCGCGGCCGCCTGGCCGACCACCCGCACCAGTTCTCCGGCGGCATGCGGCAGCGCGTCATGATCGCCATGGCGCTGGCGCTGGAGCCGGACGTGCTGATCGCCGACGAGCCCACCACCGCGCTCGACGTCACCGTGCAGGCGCAGATCATGCGGCTGCTCGCCGGGATGCGCGACGAGCTGCGCATGGGCATGGTCCTGATCACCCATGACCTCGGCGTCGTCGCGGGCGTCGCCGACCGGATCGTCGTCATGTACGCCGGGGCCGTCGCCGAGCAGGCGCCCGCCCGCGCCCTGTACGCCCGGCCCGCCCATCCCTACACCGCCGGGCTGCTCGCCTCGGTGCCGCGCCTGGACCGCCCCCGCGGCGCGCTCACCCCGATCACCGGCGCGCCGCCCGACCCGGCGGCGCTGCCGTCCGGCTGCCCGTTCCGGCCGCGCTGCCCGCGCGCCGAGGCCGTCTGCGCCGCCGAGCGGCCGCCGCTGGTCACCGTCGCGCCCGGGCACGCGGCGGCCTGCCACTTCGCCGAGGAGGTGCACGGTGCCCGGTGACGCGCCGATCCTGCGGGTCGACGACCTGGTCAAGCACTATGCCGTGACCCGGGGCGTGGTGTTCAGGCACCGCGTCGGGACCGTCAAGGCCGTCGACGGCGTCTCCCTGGAACTGCGGCCCGGGGAGACCCTCGGGCTCGTCGGCGAGTCCGGCTGCGGCAAGTCGACCCTCGCCAGGCTGCTGCTGGCCGCCGAACGGCCCACCTCGGGCACGGTGGACTTCGACGGACGCGACGTCTCCGCGCTGCCGCGCCGCGAGCTGCGCGCCCTGCGCCGCCGTATCCAGCTCGTCCTCCAGGACCCCTACTCCTCGCTCAACCCGCGCATGACGGTCGGCGACATCGTCGGCGAGCCGTTCGAGATCCACCCCGACGTCGTGCCGAAGGAGCGCCGCCGCGACCGCGTCCGGGAGCTGCTGGAGCTCGTCGGGCTCGACCCCGGCCACGTCAACCGCTACCCTCACCAGTTCTCCGGCGGCCAGCGCCAGCGCGTCGGCATCGCCCGCGCCCTCGCGCTCGGCCCCGACGTGGTCGTGTGCGACGAGCCGGTGTCGGCGCTGGACGTGTCGGTGCAGGCCCAGGTCATGAACCTGCTGGCGAGGCTGCAACGCGACCTCGGCGTCGCCTACGTGTTCATCGCGCACGACCTGGCCGCCGTCCGGCACATCTCCGACCGGGTCGCGGTCATGTACCTCGGCCGGATCGTGGAGACCGGGCCCGCCGGGGAGATCTACGAACGCCCCGCCCACCCCTACACGCAGGCCCTGCTGTCGGCGGTGCCGGTGCCCGACCCCGAGGCCGCCTGGGCCGGCCGGATCGAGCTGGAGGGCGAGCCGCCGTCGCCGATCGACCCGCCGTCCGGCTGCCGGTTCCGCACCCGCTGCTGGAAGGCCGCCGACGTGTGCGCCGAACGCGACCCCGCCCTGGAGGTGCGCCCCGGGACGGCCCACCCCGTCGCCTGCCACTTCGCCGAGGCCCGCCCGGCGGGGGCCCCGGCCGCGGAGACGGGCGCCGGGCCGGGCTCCCCGCCGAGGCCCTGACCCGGCGCTCAGCGGCGCGCGCCCTCCCGCGCCTCCAGGAGCGGCAGGCCCGCCGCGAACCGGCGGAGGAAACCGGCGGTCGGGGTGTCCGCCGCCGCGACGGTGTCCGGGGCGCCCTCCGCGACCACCGCTCCCCCGTCCGGGCCGGCTCCCGGCCCCAGGTCGATCACCCAGTCCGCGGACGCGGCGACGGGGATGTCGTGTTCGGCCACGACGACGGTGTTGCCCGAGTCGAGCAGCACGTCGAGCGCGTCCACCACGCGCTGGACGTCGGAGGGGTGCAGGCCCGAGACGGGCTCGTCGAGGACGACGAGCCCGGCCCTGCGGCTCGCGGCGCCGCGCTGGATCGCCGACGCCAGCTTCAGCCGCTGCGCCTCGCCGCCGGACAGCTCCGTGGCGCTCTGGCCGAGCTGGAGGTAGCCGAGCCCGACCCGGTTCAGGGCCCCCAGGGTCTCCGCGAGCTGCGGGGGCTCGGGGAAACGTTCCACGGCCTCGGCGACGGTCAGCTCCAGCACCTGGTCGATGGCCAGCCCCCGATACCTGATCTCCAGGGCCTCGGGCCCGTAGCGCCGCCCCTCGCACGCGTCGCAGACCACCCACACGTCCGGCAGGAAGTGCATGTCGACGAGCTTGCGCCCGTAGCCGGTACAGGTCTCGCAGCGGCCGCCACCGGCGGTGTTGAAGCTGAACCAGGAGGCGTTGACGCCGCGTGCGCGCGCCGGGCCGGTCTCGGCGAACAGCTTGCGGACGATGTCGAACGCCTTGCTGTAGGTGGCCGGGTTGGACCGCGGCGTGCGTCCGAGCGGCTCCTGGTCGACGACGGCCACCCAGCCGAACCCCTGGAGACCGGTGACCTCCCCCACGGTGTCGGTCGCGGCCCCGTTCAGGGCCGCCTCCACGCCCGTCCCGAGCGCGCCGAGCAGGCTGCTCTTGCCGCTGCCGCTCACCCCGGTCAGGCAGGTGAGCCGGCCGACGGGGAAACGCACCCGGTCCGCGGTCACGTTGTGCGCGCGCAGGCCGTGGAGCTCCACCCAGCCGGTGCCGTCCCCGACCGGGCGGCGGGTCCGGCGCAGCCGCGGTCCCTCACCGGCCAGATAGCGCCCGGTCAGCGACTCCGGGTGGGCGACCGCGTCGGCGGGCGGCCCCGACACCAGGACCTCGCCGCCGAGACGGCCCGCGCCGGGCCCCATGTCGATCACCCAGTCGGCCCGCGCGACCAGCTCGGGGTCGTGCTCGACGAGCAGCACCGTGTTGCCGGCCTCGCGCAGCTCCAGGGCGATGTCGAGCAGGTGCGCCTTGTCCGCCGGATGCAGCCCGGTCCCGGGCTCGTCCAGGACGAAGATGACGTCGCTCAGCTCGGTGCTGAGCTGGGCGGCGAGCCGGGTCCGCTGCGACTCGCCCCCGGACAGCGTCGCCGCGCTCCGGGAGAGCTGGAGATGGGCCAGGCCGAGCCGGTCCAGGATCCCGAGCCTGCGGTCCAGGTCCTGGAGCAGCGGCTCCCCCACCTCGCGCTGCCGGGGGTCCAGGGCGTCCGCCACGCGCTTCACCCAGCCGCGCACCTCCCGCACCTCCACCTCGATCAGCTCGGGGTAGGCCAGCCCGCCGAGCCGCACGGACCGGGCCACCTCGTCGTACCCGCTGCCGCCGCAGGTCCCGCAGGGCTGCTTGCGCATGTACGGCAGGTAGCGCTGCTTGGCGCTGGCCGTCTGGGCGTTCACGAACACCCGTTCCACCTCGGCGAGCGCGCCCCGCATCGGCTGGTTCGAGGTGTAGGTCATCCGGGCCGTCTCGTTCCTGTTGGGTACCTCGACGGTCGCCTCGATCCTCTCCTCGCCCGTGCCGTACAGCACGCAGCGGCGGAACCCCTCCGGCAGCGACCGCCACGGCAGGCCGAGATCCACGCCCCGCTTCTCGGCGAGCGCCGGTACGAGCGCGTGCTCCCCCGACCGCCACTTCGCGAACCAGGGCGAGGCCCCCTCGAACAGCGGGAGCTCCGGGCGGGTGATGACCAGCTCCTCCCGCGCCCGCCAGCGTCCGCCCACCCCGTGGCAGTCCCCGCAGCCCCCCTCCGGCGTGTCGCGGTCGAAGTGAGCGGTCGTCAGGTGCCCGTCCCCGCCCCCGGCCGCCGGGTCCGCGCCGATCTGCGGAAGGCGGGAGTACAGCAGCCCCAGGTGCCCGTCGATGCCGGTGATCGTCGCGACCGTGGAGCGGGGGTTGCGGTTCAGGCGGCGCTGGTCGACCGCGAGCGTCACGCCGAGCCCCAGGATGCGGTCGACCCGAGGCCGGTTGCGCTGGGTGATGTACTGCCGCACGAACGGCGAGAGCCCCTCCAGGTACCGTAGCTGGGCCTCGTTGTGCAGGGTGTCGATGGCCAGGGAGGTCTTGCCGCTGCCGCTCACTCCGGTGAACGCGACGAGCCTCCCCTTGGGGATGCTCACCGACACGTCCCGCAGGTTGTTGGTACGGGCCCCCACCACGTCGATGGTCGCGTACCCCATGCTCGCGACGTCCCGTACGAATGCCGTCAACCTTCGTCCACCCTCTCGCACCACAACGGGGTGGGGGCTGGCACGCCCCCACCCATGCCGAACGGACCGGTCACACCGTCACGCGGTGGCCGCTTCACCAGATCTCTCGTCCCTCACCGACCCCGGACCGGGCCGCCGCTCAGGACCGGGACGCCGCGGTGATCCTCGCGATGTCGGGGGCGTAGACGCTCATCCAGTGCGGACGCAGCCGGTAGTAGACCACCTCGTCGTCCCAGTCGAAGGAGTCGTCACCGTAGAACTCCTTGAAGTAGGCGAGCAGGTAGGGCCAGTCGGCGGCCGGCTCGCCGTCCCGGGGGTTGAGGATCTCCACCGTGCCGTGCGTGAACACGCCCAGGTCCTCACCGCGCATGTGCGCGGCACTGACGGCGGGACGGGCGGCCAGGTGGCGGGCCTTGGCGGCGCCGGGCGCCGTGCCGAAGTGCCACCTGCCGTGCAGGAAGTGCCCGTCCACAGCGCTGATCCGCGGTTCGCCCGTCGCCGTCACGGTGGACAGCGCCAGGGTGCACATGCCGGTCAGCACCCCGGTGAGCTGCTCCGCGGTCAGGGTCGTCTCGGCGTTGATGATCGAGCGAAGGTGCGAGGTGGAGCGGGAGAGGGAGGAGTCGAGGAGGGCCTGGAGCTCCTTGAGCTCTTCCGGCGTTTCGCGCATGGAAATCCTTGCCTGACTGTGCGGTGTCTGTCCGTGGGACCGGTCCGCGTCCGTCGGCGGCGCCGACCGGTGGAACCACCCTCGCATCGAAACCTGACAGCCTGTGTCAGGCTTTATCGCCCATGGGACGGCGAAGGGACGAGAACCGCCGAGCCTGGCGCGTTCGAGGCCGGCGTTGTGCCCGGTGGTCCTAGGCCGTGTTTCAAAGCCCTGGCCCACGGCGCTCGCCTGGCGGCTCGCACCTCACCAGGGCTCGGCGAGCGCGACATCGCTTCGCGATCTGACCTGCGGGCCCTCGCCTCCGGCGTCGGGCCCGCAGGTCAGGTAACGCGCTCGCGTGCGCGGCTGAGGCCCACTTTGAAACAGGCCCTAGGCGTTCCCCGCCAGGCCGCGCTTCATCCGCAGGGACCGCTTCGAACGTCCCCTGCAGGGTTGTCGTTGGTGGCGATGGACCGGCCAGAACCGTGGCCCTGGGTCCGGTAGGTGATGCCTATCCACAGTGCCGTCCGGCGCGACCTGCATCGCACTCCGGGTCCGCGGACGACCCATGGCGCGCCCACCCGGCGAAATTGGAGGCTTGACGCCGCTGGCATGATCGCCGCATGGCGGAAATGACGTTGCGGGCGTTGACGGCCCGGCTGGTGGAGTTGGGTCTGGTGACGCCGCAGCAGGCCGAGAACGCGTTGGCGTCGGCCGACTACGCCGACCTCGAGCAGTCTCCCGTTCACCTTGTCGGCGAACTCATCGAGTATGGCCTGGGGGTGCATACCGACCACGGCGACGTGGACAGCCTCCAGGAGGAATACGAGGACATCCTCACGGAGGCCGCGGCGTGCTCGGGCCTGACCGTCTCCGACGTCGAGCTGGTCGAGAGCGCCGAGACGGCGGACCAGGAGACCGGGGGAACCCACGAGGTCGATCTCCTGCGTTTCCACCTCGACGGCGAGCCCCGTGCATGGGAGGTGGAACACCTGTCCGACGAGTACATCGACCATATGGCGCTCGTGTCCCATCTCAGCGATCTCGAACCGGGCGGCGACGACCAGCGCTGCTTCCACCCGGTGGGTGAAGCAGAAGAGGTCCCCTTCATGTACCTTCTGGCCACCCCCGAGCACGCACGCATCCTGCGGGACGAGTTCGGCTTCCCCATCGATGTCGAGGAGGCTCCCGCGGAACAGCCCACCCCACCTTCACTCCCCCGAACGGCTCACGGCTCATAACGGAGTTCGGGTGCGACACCTTCCCGGGACGCCCGTGACGTCCAGGTGGTGAAGGGGCTGCTCTGACCGGCTCGAACAAAGTCAGGCTGGAGGGGGCCGACATCGAACTGCGCACACCGCGCCTGATCCCGCGCCGACGGCTTCCCGAGGATCACGAACGTTACGTGGAGCTGTTCACCGACTCCGAGGTAGCCCGGCACATCTTCCTGGGCCGCCCGAAGGATCTGGTTCGGCGCTACGGCTTCAGACGGTTCCGTGGTGTCCTCCTCCGAGGTAGCCCGGCACATCTTCCTGGGCCGCCCGAAGGATCTGGTTCGGCGCTACGGCTTCAGACGGTTCCGTGGTGTCCTCGCCCTCCGAGCGGCTCATCGGGGAGAGCCGGGAGCTGCTGATCTGGAAAGTCGGCGGTTCCGTGGTCACCCGTCGTCGGTGGTCGGGTCGGCGAGGTCGACGAGCAGGTCGACGAACGCCAGGGCGGGCGGCGTCTGCCCGGTGGCGGACCACAGGACGCTGTAGTCGAGGGTCGGCCCCTCCTGGAAGGGCACGAACTCGCTGAGCTGGAGGTCCAGTTCGCCGCGGCGCAGCGGTCCGAACGGGTCGTCGAACTGGATCTCCTGGATCCGCACGGCGCAGTCGTCGTCCCTGCCCCGGAGCACCTCGACCGCCCGGAAGGCCAGGTCGGCGCACCAGGGGGTGGTGTGGCCGACGCGCAGGGCGCCGGTGATGCCGCGCGCCTCGGCGACGGCCCGGTCGACGGCCTGCTGGATTTGCAGGTGGGCGGGGAGCAGGTCGTCGCGGAGCCGCTCGCCCAGCGGGGTGAGGCGGACCGTGCGGGAGGTGCGTTCGAACAGCGGCCCGCCGATGCGGCGTTCGGCCTGATCGTGAACCTGATGGTCATCGCTGTGCCGGCACAACTCGCATCGATGACCGGCCGGGCAACGCTGTCTTGCCGACATCGCCGTTGTTCGACGGTGGTCCTCCCGCCAGGCTGTTGGCAGGCGCCCTCGCCCTGCGGGGCGGCGCGCCTCTGGTCGGGCTTGTCGGGGATGGAGTGGACATGAGCAGGTGGGCGTTGGCCCCGGGAGCGGATCTCGCCGATCCGGCGCTGGAGGGGACGGGCCGGTCGGAGGAGGGCCGGGCACCGCGAATCGGCGACGGCCCGCCGGTCATGCGGTCCGTTTCGTTCACCGGCGACGCGGGGCTCGGGCGCCGGGGATGACGAAGACCGCCATCAATGCCCGGCCCTGGCCGACGCGGGTGCGCGTCTCCCGCGTCGAGCCGGCGCGGGAGGAGCCGGACGGGCCTCGCGTGCGGGCCTGGCACGCGGTGGTCGCCGCGTCCATGGCCCAGGACGCGCCCGGTACCGCGCCCGCGGCCCCCGGCCGGTTCCACGCCGACCTGAACGCCGGGACGACGGTCGTCTGGGCGGCCACCCGCGCCGGACAGGTCGTGGGACTGGCGGTGCTGCGCCTGCCGTCCACCACCGTCACCGGGCGCGCGCAGGTGCACGTCCACCCGGCCCATCGACGTCGCGGCATCGGCGGCCGGCTGGTGGCCGCGCTGACCGCCGAGGCGCGCGCCCGCGGCCTGTACGGCGTCATCATGGCCGTGCCCGCGGGCGGGACCGGCGACGCCTTCTGCCTGCGCCGCGGCCTGACCCGCCTGCGCACGCTGCACCATCTGCTGCTGTCGCTGCGCGAGCTGCACCCGGGCTGGCTGGACGAGATGGTCGCGGTCGAGCACCCCGGCTACCGGCTGACCGAGACGGCGCGGATCGCTCCGCCCGGCCGCCAGGACGCCGTCCCGGGCGACGTGCTGCTGACCGTCGCCGCCGAGCACGGCCGCAAGGTCGTCGGCTGCACCGAGGTGGTGGTCCCCAGGGACAGCGGCCCCCAGGCGACCCAGCACGACCGCCCTCCGGTCGACGGCCACCACCTGGGGCTGGACCTGTGGGTCAAGGCGGCGATGCTACGCCTGCTGTACGACCGGTACCCGCAGGTCACCCAGGTCGCCACCGACAACCTCGAACACGACGCCGCCCTGCTGGCCGTCAACCGCCACCTGGGATTCCGGCTGCACCACCGCATCACCGAATACCGCCTCGACATCCCCGGATCGCCGGCCACGAACTGATCGGCCATGACATCCCTCATCTGCGTCCCGCGTCGTGTCGCACGGTTACGATCGTCTGAGTGTCGCGACATGAGCCGGTGAGGGGGACCTCCGATGGTCACCGATCCAACGATCATGCGAATCGGCCAAGGGGTGGAACTGCACCACCAGCAAGGCCGGCGTGAGGACGCTCGCGAACTCTTCGCGCGGATCTGGGACGACGTCGGCGGCGAACAAGGCGACCCGTTGCACGTCTGCGTCCTTTCCCATGCGATGGCCGACGTGCAGGACGACGTGCGTCAGGAGCTGGTCTGGGACCGGCGGGCGCTCGCCGCCGCCGACCTGATCACCGATGAGCGGGTGGCGCGGGCCGGGGTGACGATCTCGGTGGCCGCCCTGTACCCGTCGTTGCACCTCAACCTGGGCGAGTGCTATCGCAAGCTGGGAGAGCTCGACCGTGCGCGTGAGCACCTCCAGCAGGCGCGGGCCACGGTCGGCGCGCTTGACGACGACGGCTACGGGCGGCTCATCCGGGGTGGTCTGGAACGGCTGGAGCAACAGCTGGCCGCCGAGTGAGCGCGTTCCCTCGCACGGCCGGCCGTCGTCGAGGCGCGGCTGCGCGGAGCCTCGCGTTCACCAGCTGATCCCGGCCGCCACCGGCCGGTGGTCGCTGCCGGTGGTCGGCAGCACCCGCGCGTTCACCGGCTCCACGCCCCTGACCAGGATCTGGTCGATCCGCACCACCGGGAACCCCGCCGGCCAGCTGAAGCCGAAGCCGTCCCCGGCCACCTCCTGGGCCGAGCGCATCCGCGAGGTGATGCCGTCGAACGCGCGGTCGTCCATGGTGCCGTTCAGGTCGCCGAGCAGCACCACCCGCTCATTCCGCTCGGCGGCGATGGCCCTGCCGAGCGCCTGCACGCCCCTGTCCCGATGGGCCGTCCCGAAGCCCGCCCTCGGATTCACCCGTACGGACCCCAGGTGGGCCACGTACACCGCCAGTGGGCCCCGGTCCGTGGCCACGGTGGCGCGCAGCGCCCGGTTGTAGGTCATCTTGACGTCGGTCGGCTTGGTGGCCGCCAGCGGCCCGTAGTCCATCTGGATGTCGACCGGCCGGATGCCCGACAGCGGCAGCCTGCTCCACAGCCCGACCGTGCCCTGCACCGTGTGGTGCGGGTACGCCTTCGCCAGCTCCTTCTCGTAGGTGCCCCGGGCCTGGTGGCTCAGCTCCTGCACGGCCAGCACGTCCGCCCCGGAGGCGGCCAGGTCGCGGGCGGTGCCGGCCGGGTCGGGGTTGTCGGCGCCGACGTTGTGGCTGGCCACGGTGAGGTCGCCGCCCGGCCGGGACCTGTCGCCGAGCAGCCCGCCGAACAGGCTCAGCCACACCGTGACCGGCAGCAGCAACGCGGCCACGGCGGAGGCGGAGCGGCGCCACAGGGCCCCGGCCAGCAGCACGGGAACGAACAGGCCGAACCACGGCAGGAACGACTCCACCAGGCTGCCGAGGTTCCCGACCCGGTTCGGGATCCGCGCGTGCAGCAGCATGAGCAGGCCCAGCAGCAGCGCCAGTGCCGCGAGGACCAGGCCGCGCCTCCAGGGCTCCGGCCGGGAGCCGTTGCGGATCGCCCTGCGGACGGCCGCGCGCCAGGTACCGGCACCGGTATCCGGACGTTCGGCGTCGCCCTGGCCGCTCTCCGCCGTCTCGACCCGCACCATCGTCTGTCCTCGCTCGCTGTCGGTCACTGCTGCATCCTCGGGTCCTGGGTGGGGTCGGCGTACACACACGGGCAACCGCGATCGATCGCTTCGGGGCGTAGTTCGTAGTGCCAGGGCTCGTTGCGGTAGATCGGGCACACCCCGTACCGAGCGCCGTGTTCGGACAGCCACGCCGTCGCGTCGGAGCGCCCGATGTCGACCGCGTCCCCCGACACGTGAGGAGATGTCGCCGCGGTGGCCACCCATCGGGCGGCGGCCTCTTGCGACCCGTACCGGGAGACCGCCTCGCGAAGAAGCCGGTTCTGGTACTCCGGGGAACACCAGCCGCTGTTGACGCGGAACTCGACTCCGTCGTCCGCGGCGTCCGCCGCGGCCCGGCGGAGGGCCCTGAGCAGAGCCGGGTCGAGGTTGGCCACGGCCGGAATCGCGTCATCGAAGACCGTCACGCCGTCGGGAACGGCACCGTCGGCCTCGCCGAGCGCGCCACGGCGCTCACCGCGGGGAGCGTTCGAGGGTGACGCGGCCGAGGACGAGGAGGGCAGGACGGTCGAGGAGTCCTGCGCCCGGCAGCCGAGGGCCGTGGTGATCACTGCTGTGACGACCATCAGGCCGACGGCGAGGAACCGGTGGATCCGGCGCGCCGCTCTTGGTGCCGATGGTGGGGTTGGGGCCATGCCGCCAGTCAAGGCGGCGTGGTGTTGCCAGCACGTATGCGTTTTTCGATACGCCGACGATATGTGCCCGCTCGTAGCATCGACGGCATGCGCGTGCCGGCCGTCGCGGGCGGGCCCTCCATGGCGGGAGCCGTCCGCGAGGGCCTGCGCCTCGAAGCGATCGCGGCCGACATCGCCGCCGTGTCAGGCGTCGGCCACCGCATCCGCCCCCGGCCGGAGGCCGGGCCTGAGGGAGGCGAACGTGGACAGGGCACCCGGGTTGAGCGTTCGTCTCAAACTCACCGTCAGCTACGCCGGATTCCTCATGCTCGCCGGTGTCCTGCTGCTCGCGGCGGTGTGGATGTTCCTCCTGCGTCACGTCCCCGAACGCGCGCTCCTCGTCTCCTCCGACACGCCCACGTACGGTGTTTTCCCCGTCCGGTCCAACCTTCTGCGCGTCTTCGCCCCGAGGGCGGCCGCGGTGCTGGCGTTCCTGCTGGCGTTCGGCCTGGTGGGAGGGTGGATCCTCGCCGGCCGGATGCTCACTCCCCTGACCCGCATCACCAACGCCACCCGCCTGGCCTCGGCCGGGTCGCTCTCCCAGCGGATCCGGCTACCGGGCCGCACGGACGAGTTCCGCGAACTCGCCGACGCCTTCGACACGATGCTCGCACGCCTCGAAGCGCACGTCGCCGAGCAGCGGAGGTTCGCGGCCAACGCCTCGCACGAGCTGCGCACCCCGCTGGCGATCTCCAAGGCGCTCCTCGACGTGGCCCGCACCGACCCGGGCCACGACACCGGCCAACTCATCGACCGCCTCCACGCCGTCAACACCCGGGCGATCGGCCTCACCGAGGCGTTGCTCCTGCTCAGCCGCGCCGACCAGCGGTCCTTCCCCCGAGAGCCCGTCGACCTGTCGCTCGTCGCGGAAGAAGCCACCGAAACGCTCCTCCCCCTGGCGGAGAAGCATGGCGTCACCGTCGAGACCAGCGGCGACGTCACCCCCACGGTCGGCTCCCAAGCGCTCCTGCTCCAGCTGGCCACGAACCTCGTGCACAACGCGATCGTCCACAACCTGCCCGAAGACGGCACCGTTCGGGTCGACACCGGCGTCCGCCCCGAGACCGTGGTGCTCTCTGTCGAGAACACCGGCGAGAAGCTCACCCCACAGCAGGCCTCGACACTCACCGAACCCTTCCAGCGCGGCACCGAACGCGTCCACACCGACCACGCGGGCGTCGGCCTCGGCCTGGCGATCGTCAAGACCATCACCCACGCGCACGACGGGACGCTCACCCTCACCCCGCGCCCTGCCGGCGGCATCCGCGTCACCGTGGAGCTACCCCGGACCACCCCGGTGTGACGGAGAGGAGTGGTGTCGATTCCTACCGTGACGCATACTCGGTTCCATGGCACCGCCCACAGGTCCGGTGGACCACGCGCTGGCACCGGCGGCGCAGGCGGCACCGCGGCCGAGTTCGGCGCGGAACCGGCCCGCCGGCTGGGCCGATGGGTCCCCCACGACGGCTTCCAGATGATCATCCTGGACCCGCTGTCGCGGGCGGGCCGCCTGTACGCCCAGCGCGACTGCTACAGCAACCAGGCCAGCCACGCGTTGAAGATCCCCAGAACATGACCGGGAGCAGCGGGACCCCCTTCGGCCGCTTGCTGGGCGGCCGTCCCGTCGAGCTCCTCGCCCGCCTGACCGCCTGAGCCTGCGGGTCGCCGCGTCCGTAGCGCCCTCATCGGCGTTGATGGCAGGAGCTAGGGTCGTGCGACGGTGACTCGGCCGTTGGCGGCCACCAGGGAGACCTGGGGGCCGCCTTTGCCGCAGTGGGGTCCGTTCGCGTAGACGGCCTGCGGGGTCGTGGTGATCTGCTGCTTCAGAACGCTCTCGCCCTGCGCGTCGCGGAGCGTCAGTGTGACCTGCACCGGGGACTCCGGCAGGTCGTTGACGTCGGCGAACCCGTTCTTGGCTCCGGTCGGGGAGGCCGTGGCGGCGCAGGCTCCGTCGGGCCCGTCGGCGCAGCCCTGGGGCACCGCCGTCGTGGAGTCCCTGAGCTCCGTCCTCGCGGTGCGGCAGACGCCGTTCCAGCAGGTCTTCACCGTCGCGTCGGTCGCTTTGGCAGCCAGCGGCGGCTCGACGGTCAGGCCGATTCCCCGCGGGGTGCCGATCGCCGTGCACTCTCTGCCGTTCGTCAGCCCCGTCGTGCCGCAGCCGGCCAGGGCGAGCGCGGCGAAAGCCAATGTCGCGATGCGCGTAGGGGAAGGCATGGACCTGTGACGTACCCGAACGCGCCCCGGTTCCCGCCCGGATGGTGACGCGACCGGAAGGATTCACCGCTCCCTGCACTGGCGCAACGCTCATGGGACGTTCGGGAACAACCTCCTGAGCGCCCGCCCATCCGCCAGGTCACGCGTGTGCACCAGGGGCTCCACGAGCCCCGTGGTTCAGCGGATCCCGCCGCCCGGTCCGCGTGCACGGCGTTCGTCGGACCTTGGCAACCCCTGAATCTGGGGATACTGCGGCCGCCTGCCGCCGGGCGAGTGTGAGTACCGCACCGATCCGTCATCGCACAGGAGGCGACATGCTCACCAAGCTACGACAGCCGGACTCACCCTCGTTCTCGGGGTCAGCGGTCTGGGCCCGGCCCCCGCCGCCGTCGCCGCCCCGGCGGCACCGGCACAGGGCGGGGCGGCGGCCGCGCCCGCCTTCAACGCCAGCGGCGACTACCAGCTCTTCCAGAGCAGGGGCGGCACCACCAGGGTCAACGTGACCCAGGACGGCAGCGGCAGGCTCTACGGGTCCGCGTCCAGCAGCGCGGGGGCCGGGACCATCGAGCAAGGGGCGGTGGAGGGCACCGGCATCTCCTTCACCATCGGATGGTCCTTCGGATCCCGAGGGCGGTACGTCGGCTCGCTGGGCCCCGACCGGCGCCTGTCGGGCACCGCCTACGACCTGACCATCCCCTCCAGCCAGGCGACCTGGATCAGCGACCGCACCTTCTAGGCGCGTATCCAGAAGTTCTGCGTGTATCCCGGTGTGAGGTGGCTGGGGCGGGAGTGCGTTGACAAGGGCCTCGCCGGGGGTTGGATCGAGGTTGCGCCCATCCTCCATCCGCCCGGCGAGGTCGTGGTCGGTATGCGCCTGCCGCGATGGCCCCGTCCCCGCCCTGGGAGCGCCCGGTCGAGCCGATCTTGTCCAGGTCGGCCCTGCCCGCGAACACGCCGCCCAGACTGGTGGGCCGGTAGATGGTGTGCGCGGTTCCTGTTGCCTGCACCGTCACGGCGAACGGGCCGGGGCCTGCCCGGTTCTTGTTGACCGACGGGCAGCCGGTGCCCGGCGGCGGTGTCGTGGGCGGGTGGTTTGTGGCGTGGTGCCTCTATGGGGGTGGGGCAGGGGCAGACCGGGGTGAGTCCCGATCAGAAACCAGACGCTGCCCACCGTCCATGGGAGCTTGTCGCGCTGTTCGGCCCTGCGGCGTGTGCGCCGTGCCGATCGGTGCTCGACGCACTGCATTTCACTTGATCGTCCGGACAGGGTGCCGAACGGCTGGAAGGATGCCGGGGACATGTTGGCCCGACGAGCGGCGGTGGCGGTGGCGGTGCAGGACGACTATCTCGCCCGATGCGGACGGGCGATCGATGAGCTCAAGAACAGCGACCTCCTCCACGTGGAGAAGGCCGAGCTCCAAGCGACCGCCGTCGATGTGCTCGCAGATCCCGACTGGGTCTTCGCGGACATCGCCGAGCGCACCGGGCTGACCTTGGCGTCTGGCGTTCGCGAATACTTCTTCCCGGCCGACCGGGTGCAGGTCTTCTGGTACAGCACGAGCGAACCTGATCTGAGAGGCGAGTTCTGCCTCAAGCACCTGCACTGGGCGCTTTTGAGAGGCGAGGTGCCGCAGAACGCGTTCGGGGCGGTCAGCCAGGATCCCGCGAAGATGGAGGTGCTCGGTCAGCTGCGCTTCCTGGACCAGGAGCCGATGGCCGGGACGGGGCGGCTCACCGCACTGCGCATCACACCCGGTGAGGACGACCCGCAAGTGTGGCTCTATGACACCAACCACGAACGCCTCCAGCCGCTCGACCTCGACTACGCGGGTTACCTGGAGAACCTACTGGTCACCAAGGGTGCCTACGGATGGCAGTACCTCTTCGCCGACGTCGATTTCAGCGAGCCGGAGTTCCACGACGCCGCACGGCATCTGTCCGACGTGCTGCGTGTGTTCCCGGAGATGTTCCCCGGCCACGACTTCGCGCCCCTGCAAGAGCGTTTGGAAGAGCGGCTCTGAAAGGGTGAGGCCCCGGTTCTCCTGAGTGTGGGGCGCGTCCGTCTCGAAGGTGGGATTGGTGAACGCGATGGTGTTCGCGGTCGAGGCGGAAAGGTCGAGTCCAACCTGCGACACGTTCCCCAGCCGCCGGGTCGTCAGCGGTGAGCAGAACGGCCGGTTCCGCGCCACAGGTGCTCCGCGGTGCGGAGGGTCGTCTCGCGGCCTCGGCCTGGCCGTACGCGGAGGCCGCGTCGTGCACCAGCGCCCCTCTGTCCGCACTCACGGTGGAAGCCAGTCCCGTGATCAAACAGGCCGGGTGTGACCCCCAGCTCAACGGAGCTTGCGGGAGAGCCGCCCCTGTCGGTTCCCAGGCGTCGCGACACGGTCGGTTCGGGGAGCCGCTGTTCTTCGGGCGTCAGGGGTGTTCCGGCAGTTGGGACTCGATGCCGTCGAGCATGCGCTGCAAGCCGTAGTCGAACTGCTCGCGGCGTGTCCGTTCCGGCTCGCTCCCGGCCAGGGCGACGTACAGTTCGCGCATCTGCGGGTGGTCCCGGGTGGACTCCTCCAGGGCCGGTCGCACCGAGCGCAGCCACTCGTCCTCGGTGAGCCCGCCCTGCCGGACCTTGTTGAGGGTGGCGGCCTCGACGGTGGCGGCGCCGATGACGAACGAGAACACGGCGTTCAGGGCGCGGTCGGCCGCCAGCAGGGGAAAGTCCGCCGACCGCAGCACGGTCAGCGCCCGGTCGAACAGGTGCGTCAGGTTGGGACCGAGGTAGGCCATGCCCACCTCGCCGAGCAGGCCGGAGGTCCACGGGTGGCGCAGGATCGCCTCGCGCGCGCTGTGGGCGAGTTCGGTGACGGTGGCGCGCCAGTCGGCCGGGTCGCCGGTGTCGGGTAGCCGCATCTCACCGTAGATCTCGTCGACGACGAGTTCGATCAGCTCGCTCTTGTTGGTGACGTGCCAGTACAGGGCGTTGGCGGCGGCGCCGAGGCGGGCGGCCAGCCGCCGCATGGTCAGGGCCTCGAGGCCCTCCTCGTCGAGGAGCCGGACGGCCTCGGCGACGATCTGGTCCCGGGTGAGCGCCGGACGGTCGCGCCTCCGCCGGGGCGGCCGGGTCCACACCGAGGGAAACGCCTGGTCACTGGCTGCCATCGCGGTCGCCTCCCCGTTCGTCGTCGATCCCGGGCGATTATCGCACAACGTCCACTTCTTGAACGACGTCCATGAGTCTTGTACGTTGTCCATGAATCGGAACGTCGTCCAAGAAGGGAGGAACCATGGAACGACATCCACGCCGCTGGCTGATCCTGGTGGTGCTCTGCCTGAGCACCCTGATCCTGGTGATCGACAACAACGTGCTGATGGTCGCGATCCCGGCGCTCACGCGGGACCTGGGCGCCACCGCCCGCGACATCCAGTGGATCACCGACGCCTACATCCTGGTCGCGGCCGGGCTGCTGCTCACCGCCGGCAGCCTGGCCGACCGGTTCGGCCGCCGCCGCGTGATGGTGGTCGGGCTGGCCGCGTTCGGGGCCGCCTCGCTGGCCGCCGCCTACGCCGACAGCCCGGCCCAGCTGATCGCCGCCCGCGCGCTGATGGGCGTGGGCTCGGCGCTGGTGCTGCCCAGCACCCTGTCGATCCTGATCACCGTGTTCGACGAGGAGGAACGCCGCAAGGCGACCTCGGCGTGGTCGGCGGCCGCCGTCACCGGCCTGATCGGCGGGCCGATCCTGGGCGGCGCGATGGTCACGCACCTGCACTGGGGCTCGGTCTTCCTGATCAACGTGCCGGTCGTCGCGGTGGCGATCGCCGCCGCCTACCTGCTGATGCCCGAGTCGCGGGCCCCGGCGCGCCGGTTCGATCCGCTGGGCGCGGCGCTGTCGCTGGTCGGCATGGTCGCGCTGGTGTGGGCGATCATCGAGCTTCCGCAGCGCGGGCTCGGCGACCCCGCGACGCTGTCGGGGCTGGCGGTCGCGGCGGTCGTGCTGACGGCGTTCGTGCTGTGGGAGCGGCGCGTGGCCGAGCCGATGGTGCCGCTGGCGCTGTTCCGGAACCGCGACTTCACCGGCGGCAGCCTGTCACTGGTGCTGGTGCAGATCGGCAACGGCGGGCTCGTCCTGGTCATCACCCAGTACCTGCAGTTCGTCCTCGGGTTCACGCCCACCCGCGCGGGGCTGGCCATGGTGCCGCTGGCGCTCGCCGTGATCGTCACCAACGGCGTGGGCGCCGCCCTGGGCCAGCGGGTCGGCAACCGCGTGCTGACCACCGCCGGACTGGGGGTGCTGGCGGGCGGGTTCGCCCTGATGTCGACGTTGCGGGCCGACGACGGGTTCGCCACGGTGACCGCCACGCTGGTGGTGTTCGGCATCGGGGCCGGGCTGGCGCAGCCCGCCGCCATCGCCGCGCTGATGGGGGCGGTGCCCGCGCGGTACGCCGGGGTCGGGCCGGCCCTCAACGACACCCTGCAGCAGGCCGGGGCCGCGCTGGGGGTCGCCGTTCTCGGGAGCCTGCTGACGGGCGTGTTCACCGGGGCCATGCCCGGCTCGGCTCCCGAGGTGGCGCGCCGCTCCATCGGCGAGGCCCTGGCGGTCGCCGAACGGACCGGCGACCAGGCGCTGGCGGCGTCCGCGCGGCAGGCGTTCACCGACGGGCTGGCCGTCACGTGCTCGGTGAGCGCGTGCGCGGTGCTGGGCGCGGCGGTGCTGGCGTTCGTCCTGATCCGGGGGCGCGGGGCCGGCCGCACCGCGCCCGTCGAAGAGCAGACCCCCGTGACCACCTCCTGAAAGGAAACCTCATGAACGCGCTTCCCCCCGCCATCACCGAGATGCCGACGCGTCGGCCCGCCGGCCGCCCCTTCGACCCGCCCGCCGAGCTGGCGCGCATCCGCGCCCAGGGCCCGATCACCCCGCTGCTCTACGATGACGGGCGCCAGAGATGGCTGGTCACCGGGCACGCCCAGGCACGGGCCGTGCTCGCCGACCCCCGGTTCTCCTCCCGTTACGAGATCGCGCACTACCTCGACCCCCAGTACACCGACATCCCGCCCGCCGGGCCCGGCGAGTTCATCGGCATGGACGCCCCCGAGCACACCCGTTTCCGGCGTCTGCTGGCGGGCCGGTTCAGCGTTCGCCGGATGGGCCTGCTGACCGAACGCGTCCGGACGTTCACCGCCGAGTGCCTGGACGACATGGCCGGGCGGGGGCCCGGAGCGGACCTGGTGGAGACGTTCGCGCACCCCGTCCCGGCGCAGATGATCTGCGAGCTGCTGGGCGTGCCCTACGCCGAACGCGGTGACTTCCAGCGCTTCGCCGGGACCCTGAACCGGCAGGACGTGACGCTGGAGGAACGGACCGCCGCCGCCGTCGCGATCGGCGAGTACATGACCGACCTGGTGCGCCGCAAGCGCGCCGAACCGACCGACGACCTGCTCAGCGAACTGACCGACAGCGACCTCACCGAGGAGGAGCACGTCGGGGTCGGGGGGATGCTGCTGGCCGCGGGCCTGGACACCGTCGCCAACATGCTGGGGCTGGGGACGTTCGCGCTGCTGACCCACCCCGACCAGCTGGCCGTGCTGCGCGACGACCCCGACGCCGTCGACCGGGGCGTGGAGGAACTGCTGCGCTACCTGACGATCGCGCACACCGACTTCCGGACGGCCCTGGAGGACGTCGAGATCGACGGCGTGCTGATCGGGAAGGGGGCGACCCTCGCGATCTCGCTGCTCGCCGCCAACCGCGACCCCGCCGTCTTCCCCGACCCCGACACGCTGGACCTGCGCCGGGACGCGGCCGGTCAGATGGCGTTCGCGCACGGCGCGCACCAGTGCCTGGGGCAGCAGCTCGCGCGGATGGAGCTGCGGATCGCGCTGCCCGCGCTGCTGAACCGGTTCCCGACGTTGCGGCTGGCGATCCCGGCCGAAGAGGTGCCGGTGCGCTCCGAGGCCGACGTGTACGGCGTGGAGCGCCTGCCCGTCGCCTGGGACCCGGCCTGAACCCGCCGAGAGGAGACCACCATGGCCGTGAACGGACTGCCGCTGGCCCGGCCGGAGGGCCGCCCGCTGGACCCGCCTCCCGAGCTGGCGGAGATCCGCGCCCGTGCCCCGATCAGCCCGATGACCTATCCCGGCGGGCATGAGGGATGGCTGGTGACCGGGTACGCCCAGGCCCGCGCGGTGCTCGCCGACAACCGGTTCAGCGCCCGCTACGAGCTGGCGCACCTCCCCTACGGGGACTTCGGGCGGTTGCCGCCCGCCCCGGCCGGCGACATCAGCGCGATCGACCCGCCCGAGCACACCCGGTACCGGAGGCTGCTGGCCGGCGCGTTCACCGTCCGCCGGATGGCGCTGCTGGCCGAACGGGCCGAGGAGATCACCGCCGGCCTGCTGGACGCGATGGCCGGGCAGGGACCGCCCGCCGACCTGGTGACGGCGCTGGCCCAGCCCCTGCCGGGTCTGATGATCTGCGAGCTGCTGGGCGTCCCGGCCGCCGAACGGGAGAGGTTCCAGCGGCACGCCGCCGCGGGGATCCTCGGCACCGACGTCACCCCCGACGACACGTACCGGGCGTGGGCGGCGCTGTCGGAGCACATCGGCGCGCTGGTGCCGGTCAAACGCGCCGCGCCCGCCGAGGACCTGATCAGCGACCTCGCCGCCGGCGACCTGACCGACGAGGAGATCACGGGGCTGGGGGTGTTCCTGCTGGGGGCGGGGCTGGACACCACCGGCAGCGTGCTGGCGCGCGGCGTGTTCGCGTTGCTGACGCACCCCGAGCAGTTCGCCCTGCTGCGCTCCGACCCCGGGCTGGTCGAGGGGGCGGTGGAGGAGCTGCTGCGTTACCTGAGCATCGGCCCGTGCGGGCTGCGGACCGCGCTGGAGGACGTCGAGGTCGACGGTGTGCTGATCCGCGCGGGGCAGACCGTCACGATCTCCCAGCCCGCCGCCAACCGCGACCCGGCCCGCTTCCCCGACCCCGACACGCTGGACGTGCGGCGCGACGCCGCCGGGCACCTGACGTTCACGCACGGCATCCACCAGTGCCTGGGGCAGCACCTGGCGCGGCTGGAACTGCGGGTCGCGCTGCGGGAGCTCATCGCGCGGTTCCCCACGCTGCGGCTGGCCGTCGAGCCCGGCGACGTCCCGATGCGCGACGAGTACGCCAACGTCTACGGGCTGTACCGGCTTCCGGTGGCCTGGTGAGGAGGAATCCCGTGAAAGTGATCGTTGACGAGGAGCGGTGCGTGGGCGGCGGGCAGTGCGTCGCGGCCGCGCCGGACGTGTTCGACCAGCGCGACGACGACGGCGTGGTGGTGCTGCTGGATCCGGCGCCGCCGCACGAACGCGCCGCCGCGGTCCGCGAGGCGGCGATGCTGTGCCCGGCCGCGGCGATCGTCGTGGTGGACACATGACGTCCGACGTGCTGATCGTCGGCGCGTCGGTCGGCGGCCTCACCGTCGCCGAGGCGCTGCGGCGCGGCGGCCACACCGGCCGCCTGCGGCTGGTCGAACCCGACCCGCACCCGCCCTACGACCGGCCGCCGCTGTCCAAGCAGGTCCTCACCGGGCTCTGGCCGCCCGACCGGGTGCGCCTGCGCACCCCCGAGCAGCTGGAGGCGCTGGACGCCGAGTGGGTGTGGGGCCGCGCCGAACGCCTGGACGCCGCCGCCCGCACGGTGGAGCTGGACGGCGGCCGGGCGCTGGCGTACGACACGCTGGTCATCGCGACCGGGCTGGTCCCGCGCCGCCTGCCCGGCCCGGAGCCGGCGGGGGGGCACACGCTGCGTTCACTGGACGAGGCGTTGGCGCTGCGCCACGCCCTGCCGGACGCGGACCACGTCGCGGTCGTCGGGGCCGGCGTCCTCGGCTGCGAGATCGCGGCGGCCGCCCGCGCGCTGGGCCGGGAGGTGACGCTGGTCGATCCCGGGCCGGTGCCGATGGCCCGCCACCTCGGCCCGGAGCTGGGCGGACGGGTCGCCGCGCTGCACCGGCGGCACGGGGTGCGGCTGCGCCTCGGAACCGCCGTGACGGGCCTGGTCGGCGAGCGGGGCCGGGTGGGCGGTGTCGCGCTGGCCGACGGCGCGGTCGTGCGGGCGGACCTGGCGGTGGTGACGATCGGGTCCGTTCCGGCGACCGCCTGGCTGGAGAACAGCGGCCTGGCGCTGGCCGACGGGATCGTGTGCGACGCCCGCTGCCGCGCCGCGCCGGGCGTGTACGCGGTCGGGGACGTGGCGCGCTGGCCCGACCCGGTGACCGGCGTCGGCATCCGGGTGGAGAGCCGCACCAACGCCACCGAACAGGCCCTCGTCGTCGCCGCGAACATCCTGGGCGACGAGCGCGCGCACACCCCCGTTCCCTACTTCTGGTCCGACCAGTACGACACCAAGATCCAGGTGCACGGAAGGGTGGGGGGCGGCGACCGCGTCCGCTACCTGGAGGGCACGGCGGCCGACGACCGCTTCGTGGCACTCACCGAGTCGGACGAGGGCCGCACCACCGCCGCGATCGGCTGGAACCACCCGCGCGGCGTGCGAACGGCCCGCGCCCGCCTGACCGCCGCGCCCTCCCCACCGTGACCACCGGGGCCGGGCTCCCAGCCCGGCCCCGACGCGCGTCGCCGATGTCCCTGGTGGAGCGCATGTCTCACGGAGGTCGGTTCACGCGGATGGCGAACGTCGGGGAGGCGCCTCGGATGTGCGGGCCGCGCATCACGACCACGCGGTGGGACAGGGAGGTGCCGCCGCCGGGAGCGGAGAAGGCGAGCGTGGCTTCCGGCCGGTCCCCGGGACGCGGCCGGAGGGCCCGTCGATCCCGCGCTGGAGGCAGGACCGGTGCCGGGCCCGGTCGGCGGTGGTGGCGTCGGTGACGCCACCACCACCCGGACGTCCCGCGCCCGTTCCGTTCCAGCGGATGCGGCGCCTGCCGTTCCCGTGAGCCCGGCCGCCAGTCCCGCCACGACGACCGCTGTTCTGAGCATCATCACACGCCCCCGTGGATGTCCGGACGCCCCCGGTGCGGGAGCGGCGGATCACCGCGCCCTTGTGCGGTATGGCCCGGACGGGCGTCGGAGGGTTCGCCGGACGACTCACGCGTCACGCCGGGGACGCGTGAACGGGAGCCGGGTCGCTGATCAGTGGGAAGGCGTGTTCGTGCCCTGGTCCGCCTCCCGCCTCCGGGAGGCGATGAGGCTGGTGACGGTCGTCACCGCGAGCACCAGGACGATGAAGCCGAGCGAGAACGCGATGCTGATCTCCGGGACGTGCACCCCCGACTCGTGCAGGGCGTGCAGCACCAGCTTGACGCCGATGAAGCCCAGGATGACCGACAGCCCGTAGGACAGGTGGACGAGCCTCCGGAGCAGCCCGCCGATCAGGAAGTACAGCTGGCGCAGCCCCATCAGCGCGAAGGCGTTGGCGGTGAAGACGATGTAGGGGTCGTCGGTCAGGCCGTAGATGGCCGGGATCGAGTCCAGGGCGAACAGCAGGTCGGTGGAGCCGATCGCCAGCATGACCACCATCATCGGGGTCATCACGCGCCGGCCGTTCTGGCGGACCAGCAGCTTGGTCCCGTGGTAGCGGTCGGCGACGCCGAAGCGGCGCTCGACGGCCTTCAGCAGCTTGTTCTCCTCGTACTCCTCGTCGTGGCTGTCGTGGCGCGCGTCCTGGACGAGCTTCCAGGCCGTCCAGATCAGGAACGCGCCGAAGAGGTAGAACACCCACGAGAAGGCCGAGATGATCGCGGCGCCGGCGGCGATGAAGCCCGCCCGCATCACCAGGGCCATCAGCACGCCGACCATCAGCACCCGCGCCTGGTACTGGGTCGGCACCGCGAACTTGGCCATGATCAGGACGAAGACGAACAGGTTGTCCACGCTCAGCGACTTCTCGGTGATGAAGCCCGCGAAGAACTCCCCGGCGGGCTGCGCCCCCGCGAAGACGAACAGTCCCAGCCCGAAGGCGGCGGCGAGGGTCACCCACACGGCCGACCAGATGCCGGCCTCCCTGGTCGACACCTCGTGCGGCTTGCGTCCGATGACGAAATCCACCGCGATGAGCACGCACAGGGCCGCCACCGTCAGCACCCACATGCCCACAGAGACGTTCACGGTTCCTCCATCACTCCGCTGGAGCGCTCCAGCCACTTCCGGGGACTATGACAACGCGTACCGAAGCCCTGAAGATCCCAGGTCACAGAGGGTATCGGTCGGGTCGGCGTCCGGCCGGAACGACCACCGGTCCCCTTCGGTCAGCGCGGCGCGGCCGGGGGCATCACGGTGATGTCGAGGGCGGGCAGGCGGCTGGGGCGCAGGCCGAACATGCGGGCGAAGGCGTCGCTGAAGTGCGAGGGGGAGGCGAAGCCCGCCTCGGCGGCGGCGTCGGTCAGGGTGGCCCGCTCGGCGATGGCGCGGGCGGCCAGCAGCATGCGGGCCCACAGGCGGTAGCGGCGGAACGTCGTGCCGGTGTGCGCGGCGAACAGGCGCAGGAACCGCGAGGTCGACAGTCCGCACCGGCGGGCCGCCTCGGCGGCGGTCAGGGACGGGTCGTCCAGCAGGCGCCGGGCGGCCGCCCGGATGCGCGGGTCCTGAACGGTGGGTCCGGGCGGCGCGGCCATGTCGAGCCACTCGGCCGGGCGGGCGTCCAGCGAGATCAGGTCGTCCTCGCGGCGGTGGCCGGTCCGGACGGCGGCGTCGCCCGCGCGCATCGACGCGGCGCACGCCGCCAGCCGGGCCGTCGAGGGGTCCAGGTAGCAGAACCGCATGCGGGCGCTGTCGGCGCGCAACCGGTGGACCTGGCGCGGCGCGATGAGGGCGCTGCGCACCGGGGGTGTGATCCCCGCGGAGGTCTCGACCGTGAAACCGCCGTCCAGGGCGAGCGCCAGGCAGGCGACCGAACCCGAGTGGGACGTCAGGTCCAGGGCGGGCCCGGTGTAGACGGCCTGCCCGGGCCACAGCCACAGGCGGCACGTTCGTGGAAGCGCGTCGGTCGGCACCGCTCCATGATCCCAGCAGGTGGGCGGAACGAGGAGGAATTCATGGAGCAGATCGTCGTCGCCGGTATGGCGGCGTTCTTCCTGGCGATGGGGCTGTACGGGCTGGCGGCGCCCGCGGCGCTGGTCAGGCCGTTCGGGATGGAGGCCGCGACGGCGGACGCCCGGACGGAGGTCCGCGCCGTGTACGGCGGTTTCGGCGTCGCCGTCGCCGCCGCGCTGGTCCTGGCCGTGATGCGGGAGGAGGCGCGCGACGGCGTCGTCCTGGCGGTCGGGATGGCGCTGGGCGGTATGGCGTTCGGGCGGCTGGTGGCCCGGTGCGTGGAACGCCCTTCGGGGTTCTACCCGTCCTGGTTCTACTTCTGGGTCGAGACCGTCGGGGCCCTGGCGCTCGTCGCCTGCGCCAGGTGACCGGGGGCCGGGTCCGCGGACCGGTGCGGGCCCGACCGGATGGTCCGTCAGGCCACGGTGACGGGCAGGGTGGTCAGGCCGTTGATGAGCATGCTCGCCTGCACGGTGAGCTCCTCCGGCGGGACGGCCAGGCGCAGCTCGGGGAAACGGTCGACGAGGGCGCCGAGCGCGATCCTGGCCTCCAGCCGGGCCAGCGGCGCGCCGAGGCAGTGGTGGATGCCGTGGCCGAAGGCCAGGTGCGATGGCGAGGGCCGGGTGATGTCGAGGCGTTCCGGGTCGGGGAACCGCCGCGGATCGCGGTCGGCGGCCAGCAGCGCGGGCAGCACGACCTCTCCGGCGGGGATGGTGACGTCGCCGATCCGCACCGGGGCCGCGGTCCGGTAGGGGATGCTCACCTGCGCCGGGCCGTTGAAACGGAGCAGTTCCTCGATGGCCGCGGGCCACCGTTCGGGGTCGCCGCGCAGCAGGTCGAGCTGGTCGGGATGGGTCAGCAGTGCCTGCAGGCCGCCGCAGATCAGGTGGGCCGTGGTCTCGTAACCGGCGACGAGCAGCAGGAAGACCATCGAGGTCAGCTCGTCCTCCGACAGCCGGTCGCCGTCCGCGCGCGCCGCGACCAGCCCCGAGATGAGATCGTCGGCCGGGTCGGCGCGCTTGTGCCCGACCAGCTCCCGGATGTACTCGATCAACGAGGTCGCGGCGGCGACGAAGGTCTCGGCGGGATGGACCGAGCCGTTGATGGCCACCGTCGTCCACTCCTGGAAGTCGCGCCGGCGCTCCTCCGGCACGCCGAGCAGCTCGCTGATCACGGTGAGCGGGAGGGGGAGGCCGAAGGCGGCCAGCAGGTCGACCGGCGCGCCGTGCTCCCCCGCGGCCGCGACGTCGTCCAGCAGGCGGTCGACGACGCGCCGGATGCCCGGCTCCAGCCCGTCGATCCGCCGCCGGGTGAACGCGCTGGACACCAGCCGGCGCAGCCGCGTGTGGTCGGGCGGGTCGGCGCCCAGCAGGTGCTGGTCCATCGCCGCGGCGAGGTCGGCCGGGACGGCGTCGCGGTGCGGGCCGTCGCCGCCCTTGCCCTTGATGACGTCGGGATGGGCGAGCGCTTCCCGCGCCTCCGCGTAACCGGTGATCAGCCAGACCGGGACACCGGTGAACAACGTGACCCGCCGCACGGGTCCGGCCGCCGCCAGCTCGGCGAACGCGGCGTGCCGCGCGCTCGGCGCGGCCTCGACGAACGGTGAGGTCACCGGGGAAGAATCCGCCATGCTCAACTCCGATCAGGGCCGCCGTCCGGCCGGCGACCGGGACAGACGGATCCGACCCTACTCTTCAAGATCGAATAATCGCCCCCTATGACCTGGAACCGGGTGTCTTCGACGTGATCGAGGCTCCTCGACGGCGCCGAGCGGCCCGTGGCCCGGGTGCCGTGGGGAACATGCGGCGGCGCAGCCACAGCGACACGTACACCAGCGCCACCAGGACGGGGACCTCGATGAGCGGGCCGACGACCCCGGCCAGGGCCTGACCGGACGTGACGCCGAAGGTGGCGATGGCCACGGCGATGGCGAGTTCGAAGTTGTTGCCGGCGGCGGTGAACGCCAGGGTGGCGGTGCGGTCGTAGGGCAGGCCGACGGCGCGGCCCAGCGCGAACGAGCCGCCCCACATGGCGGCGAAGTACACCAGCAGCGGCAGCGCGATGCGGGCGACGTCGGCGGGCTGGGAGGTGATCGTCTTCCCCTGCAGGGCGAACAGGACGACGATGGTGAACAGCAGCCCGTACAGCGCCACCGGGCCGAGCCTGGGCAGGAGGCGGGACTCGTACCAGTCGCGGCCCCGGGCCTTCTCACCGGTGCGGCGGGTCAGGTATCCGGCCAGCAGCGGGACGCCGAGGAACACCAGCACGTTGACGACGATCTCTCCGGCGGAGAAGTCGACGCCGCCGGTGGCCAGGCCCAGCCAGCCGGGCAGGAGGTCCAGGTAGAACCAGCCCAGCGCGCCGAAGGCGACGACCTGGAAGAGGGAGTTGAGCGCCACCAGCACGGCGGCGGCCTCGCGGTCGCCGCAGGCCAGGTCGTTCCAGATGATGACCATCGCGATGCAGCGGGCCAGGCCCACGATGATCAGGCCGGTGCGGTACTCGGGCAGGTCCGGCAGGAGGAGCCAGGCCAGGGCGAACATCACGGCCGGGCCGGCGATCCAGTTCAGCAGCAGCGACGACAGCATCAACCGGCGGTCGCCGGTGACGGTGTCCAGGCGGTCGTAGCGGACCTTGGCCAGCACCGGGTACATCATGACCAGCAGGCCCAGGCCGATCGGCAGGGAGACACCGCCGATCTCGACCTTGGACAGCACGTCGTCCAGGCCGGGGACGGTGCGGCCCAGCAGCAGGCCGAGCATCATCGCCGCGAGGATCCAGACCGGCAGGAACCGGTCCAGCGTCGACAGCCTGGCGACCGGGTCGGGGGCCGCGGGCGGGGCGCCGGTGACAGGCTGGCTGGTCTGCGTCACGGGCAGGCCCTTCGGGTGTCTCGGGTGTAGGTCCGGCGGACCGCGTCCGCCAGCTCGGCGTAGTGGGCGGCGAGCCGCTCCAGGGGTTCGGGACGCAGCCGGTAGTAGACGAAACGGCCGCACGGCTCGGTCTCCACCAGCCCGGCCTCGCGCAGCGCGCGCAGGTGGTTGGAGATGTTGGTCTGCTTGGCGCCGGTCTCCTCCACCAGGTGGCACACGCACAGCGCCTCGCGGGCCAGCAGCTCCACGATGCGGGCGCGCAGCGGATCGGCCAGCAGTCGGATCACATCATTCTCGACTGACATCACCATGGGCTGATACGTTAGCAGCCGATGAACCCGCAGGCCAAAGCCCTACGGTGAGGGAACGGGTCAGGAAAGGCGGTGGCGTCCGTGTCGCATGACGGACTCCCCGCCGACCGCCACCACCCGCTCTCCGGGCCGGGGCGTCGCGTACCGCGGCCGGCGCCTCCGCCACGAGCATCCTCCGGAAGGGAAGAACCCGTGCCCGAGAAGCCCAGCGTGCTGTTCGTGTGCGTCCACAACGCCGGTCGCTCCCAGATGGCCGCCGCCTACCTGTCCCACCTGGCCGGCGACGCCGTGGAGGTCCGCTCGGCCGGATCGGCCCCCGCCGACACCGTCAACCCGGCGGTGGTGGAGGCCATGGCCGAGGAGGGCGTCGACATCTCCGCCGAGACACCCAAGATCCTCACCGTCGACGCCGTCCGGGCGTCCGACGTGGTCATCACGATGGGCTGCGGCGACACCTGCCCGGTCTTCCCCGGCAAGCGCTACCTGGACTGGACCCTCGACGATCCCGCCGGACAGGGCCTGGACGCCGTGCGCCCGATCCGCGACGAGATCCGCCGGCGCGTCGAGAAGCTGATCAGTGAGCTGACGACCGTCCCGCGGTGACGGCTCGGCCCGTGTGACGGCTCGGCCCGCGTGACGGTGGTCGCTCTCCGTCTCCACACCTCCCCCGTCACGTTAGGCTGGAGATCTCGGGTGAGTGATCCACGGCCGTACGGCCCCGCCGATCCCTCGGTGGAACGCCCGGCCAGGCGCGGGCTCGGGGCTCTCCGGGTGGCGCACCGGCCGACCGCGTCCCCCGGCCCGCCCGGCACCGCCTGACGCGCGCACGCCGTGGTGCGCGCCTCCGGCCCGCACCCGACCGTCATCCCCCTCACCGCCACCCGCCCGCCGGGCGCGCACGAACCGATGTCTGGAGAGACTTGTCCCTGCCTGCCGTCCTGACGCGTTACGTGACGTCGGGGATCCCGGTCACTCCCAGGCTGCTGCGCACCGAGGCGCTGGCCGGGCTGGTGGTGGCGCTGGCGCTGATCCCCGAGGCGATCTCGTTCTCGATCATCGCCGGGGTGGATCCCGGCATCGGGCTGTTCGCCTCGTTCACCATGGCCGTCACCATCGCGATCGTCGGCGGCCGCCCCGCCATGATCTCGGCCGCCACCGGCGCGGTCGCCCTGGTGGTGGCGCCCCTGGCCCGCGAACACGGCCTGGGCCACCTGGTCGCCGCCGTCATCCTCGGCGGCCTCTTCCAGGTCGCGCTGGGCGCGCTCGGCGTGGCCCGGCTGATGCGGTTCGTGCCGCGCAGCGTGATGGTCGGGTTCGTCAACGCCCTGGCCATCCTGATCTTCATGGCCCAGGTCCCCGAACTGGTCGACGTGCCCTGGCCGGTCTACCCGCTGGTCGCCGCCGGTCTCACCCTGATGGTGCTGTTCCCCAGGGTCACCAGGGTCGTTCCAGCGCCGCTGGTGTCGATCGTCATCCTGACCGCCATCACCGTCGCCGCCGGGATCGCCGTCCCCACCGTCGGCGACAAGGGCGCCCTGCCCTCGTCGCTGCCGGTGCCGGGCCTGCCGGACGTGCCGTTCACCCTCGGCACCCTGACCACCATCGCGCCTTACGCGCTGGCGCTGGCGCTGGTGGGGCTGATGGAGTCGCTGATGACCGCCAAGCTGGTCGACGACATCACCGACACCCGCTCGAACAAGACCCGCGAGTCGATCGGCCAGGGCGTCGCCAACATCGTCACCGGGTTCTTCGGCGGCATGGGCGGCTGCGCGATGATCGGCCAGACCATGATCAACGTGAAGGTGTCGGGCGCCCGCACCCGCATCTCCACCTTCCTGGCCGGAGCCTTCCTGATGGTGCTGTGCATCGTCTTCGGCCCGCTGGTCTCCGACATCCCCATGGCCGCCCTGGTCGCCGTCATGGTGCTGGTGTCGGTGGGCACCTTCGACTGGCACTCGGTCGCCCCCGCCACCCTCAAGCGCATGCCGCCGGGCGAGACCATGGTCATGGCCGTCACCGTCGCGGTCGTGATCGCCACCGACAACCTGGCAGTCGGCGTGGTCGTCGGCTCGGTCACCGCCATGGTCGTCTTCGCCCGGCGCGTGGCGCACCTGGCCGAGGTCACCGCCGTCACCGACCCCGACGGCGCCCAGGTCGTCTACCGCGTCACCGGCGAGCTGTTCTTCGCCTCCAGCAACGACCTGGTGTACCGGTTCGACTACACCGGCGACCCCGACCAGGTGGTGATCGACCTGTCGGCCGCCCACGTCTGGGACGCCTCCAGCGTCGCCGCCCTGGACGCCGTCACCACCAGGTACGCCCAGCGCGGCAAGACCGTCGAGATCATCGGCCTCAACGAGGCCAGCGCCCGCATGCACGGCGCCCTGTCGGGCGAGCTGGCCGGCAGCCACTGACCGGCGGCCAACGACCGGCTCAGGCGGAGCCCTTCGCCCGGCGTTTCCACCAGTTCGACGGCGACCGGGTCCGTGACCCGCCCGGCCGCGGGGCGGCCTGCTCGGCGCGCGGCTCGGGCCCGCCGGGGGGCTCGGGGCGCGAGCGGCGCCACTCCTCGACGGCGCGCTCGACGTTGAAGGGCACCAGGGCGAGCGGAGGGCCGGGCGGCGGCGTCCTGATGGCCTCCACGATCTTCTTGTTGACCTGGTCCAGGATCGCCCGGACCTCGTCCTCGGAACGGGCCCGCGCCGCCTCCTCCCGCGCCCGCTCGGCCTCCTTGCGCAGGGCGAGCGACGGGGGGACGTAGGTCAGGTTCTCACTGCGCAGCTTCTGCTTGATCCACCACATCTCCTCCAGCGGCCGGCCGGCCCCGGGGATCGGCTTGCCCGCCCCGGGCAGGTCGTCGAACTCGCCGCGTTCGGTCGCCTCACGGATCTGCCTGTCGATCCAGGTCTCGAAGCTGACACCGATGGGTTTGCGCTCGGTCATGGGCGGGCGGACCTCCTTCGCAGCCGTCACCACCACCCTACGTTCGCCCTCAGAACGTCAGCAGGAGCCCTCGGGCGGGCAGCAGGTCCGCAGGTAGTCCTGGAGTTCGGTGAGGGAACGCTCCACGGCGGTGGCGTCGATGCGGTAGTGGACCTGCTTGCCGTCCTTGCGGGAGGTCAGCAGGCCGCCGCGGCGCAGCAGGGCCAGTTGCTGGGAGGCGGCGGGCTGGGAGATGCCCAGCCGTCCGGCGACGGTGCCCACGGTCAGCTCGACGCCGCCGGCGAACAGCTCCAGCGTCCTCTGGCGTTGCTCACTGGCCAGCGCCCTGAGGAACTCCCGCGCCCCGTCCCCCAGCCGGGCGGTCGTCTCCTCGGACGGGCGCGTCGCCTCGGCCATGCCCCGGCCTCCCGTCACCATCGCCTCCCCCGGGTCCGCGTTCCCACCCTACGCCGCCCATCAACATATTGACATATAATAAAATGACAATATGTTGGTGGGCATGTCCTCAGACGCCCCCTCCTCCGTGATCGTCGTGGGCGGCGGGCAGGCCGGTCTGGCCGCCGCCCACGTCGCCCGCACGCTGGGCCTGGAACCGCTGGTGCTGGAGGCCGCCGACCGGCCCGCCGGGTCCTGGCCGCACTACTACGACAGCCTGACCCTGTTCTCACCGGCCCGCCGCAGCGCCCTGCCGGGCCTCCCGTTCCCCGGCGATCCCGACGGCTACCCCGCCCGGGACGAGGTCGTGACCTACCTGGGCGACTACGCCTCCCGGCTGGACGCCGACATCCGCACCGGCCGGCGCGTCGAGCGGGTCACCGCCGGTCCCGGCGGCCTCGACGTCCTCACCACCGGCGGGGAGAGGTTCGCCGCGCCGATGGTCGTGGCGGCGACCGGCGCCTTCACGCGTCCGCACCACCCCCGGCCGCCGGGACTGGCGACCTTCACCGGACGGGTCCTGCACTCGGCCGGGTACCGCTCCCCGAAGGGCTTCGAGGGGCGGCGGGTGGTGATCGTGGGCGGCGGGAACTCGGCGGTGCAGATCGGCGTCGAGCTGGCCGCCGTCGCCCGCGTCACCCTGGCCACCCGGCGTCCGTTGCGCTTCGTGGCGCAGAAGGTGCTGGGCCGGGACATGCACCTGTGGCTGGCCTGGACGGGGCTGGACTCGGCCGGATGGGCGCGGCCGCTGCTCACCGGCGGCAAGGGCACCCCGGTGTTCGACACCGGCGCCTACCGGGCCCGGATCGCCACCGGCGCCCCCGACCGCCGCCCCATGTTCACCCGCCTCGACGGGGACCACGTCGTGTGGTCCGACGGAACGCGCGAGCGGGTGGACGTGGTACTGCTGGCCACCGGGTACCGGCCCGGCGTGGACTACCTCGGCGGCCTGGGCGCGCTGGACGACGCCGGGCGGCCGCTGCATCGCGGCGGGGTCTCCACCGTCCATCCGGGGCTGGGTTACGTGGGACTGGAGTGGCAGCGCTCGTTCGCCTCGGCCACGCTGCGCGGAGTCGGCGCCGACGCCCGCCACGTGCTGACCCGGCTGCTCGGGCGGGCTCGCGCCCGGTGACGGCCACCGCACGCCATCGACGTGGGGCGCCCCGGACGGTTCAGGACGTGAACGCGGGCAGGGCGAACAACCCCGACAGGCGGGTCAGCCTCTCGGGCACGACCCGGTAGTAGACCCAGGTCCCGCGCCGTTCGCCGTCGATCAGCCCGGCCTGGCGCAGCACCTTCAGGTGGTGGGAGATGGTCGGGGCGGTCAGCTCGAACGGACCGGTCAGATCGCAGACGCACGCCTCCCCGCCCTCGCTGGAGGCGATCAGGTTCAGCAGCCGCAGCCGGACCGGGTCCGACAGCGCCTTGAACACCCTCGCCAGTTCGGCCGCCTCCGCCTCGCCGAGCGTCGGGCCGCTCAGCGGCGCGCAGCAGGCCGCGCCGCCGGCGGTGACGTCTTCGATCTCCAGCAACTTCGACATGCTTCTAATTTGACATCCATCTATCCAGAGATGCAAACTCGACCCTGATTAGACAAACTTCAAAGCAGTGAGGTCGGTGAGGGAAACGCCTCGCCGACCCGGATCGCCCGCCTGCCGCGCCCGTCTCCGGCTCCCGCCCCTCCGAACCGTTCGCCACCTCAACCGCGAGGAGAGACCATGAGCACCACCGAGCCACAGGACCCCGCCGCGCCCCAGGCCGCCGATGGCGGCTGCTGCGGGGTGAACGCCTGCTGCACCGACGCCGAGCGGTCGACGGACCCCACCCGCACCGTCATCGAGGCCAAGACCGACGCCGGATGCGGCTGCGTCGCCGACCGGCGGGACGACGGGCTGCCCGTCGTGGTGATCGGAGCCGGGCCGACCGGGCTGGCCGCCGCCGCGCACCTGGCCGAACGCGGCCTGGACTTCCAGGTCCTGGAGGCCGGGCCGCAGGCCGGAGCGGCCATCGCCGGGTGGGGGCACGTGCGGCTGTTCTCCCCCTGGCGCTACGACACCGACGCCGCCGCCCGCCGCCTGCTGGAGGCCACCGGCTGGACCGCGCCCGCCCCCGACCACCTGCCCACCGGCGCCGAACTGGTCCGCGACTACCTGCTGCCGCTGTCGCGCGTCCCGCAGTTGGCCGACCGGATCCGCACCGGTGCCCGCGTGCTGGCCGTCACCCGCCAGGGCGTGGACGTCACCCGCACCATCGGCCGCGAGTCCCGTCCCCTGCTGGTGCGCGTCCGGTACGCGGACGGCCGCGTGCAGGACATCACCGCCCGCGCGGTCATCGACGCCTCGGGGACCTGGGGCCGCCCCAACCCGCTGGGGCATTCCGGACTGCCCGCCGTCGGTGAGCGCGAGGCCGCCGCCCACATCACCGGACCGCTGCCGGACGTGCTGGGCCGCGACCGCTCCCGGTTCGCCGGGCGCCACACCCTGGTCGTCGGCATGGGCCACTCGGCCGCCAACACCCTGCTCGCCCTGGCCGAACTCGCCCGGACCGAGCCCGGCACCCGCATCACCTGGGCCGTGCGCGGCTCCTCGGTGGCGCGGCTGTACGGCGGCGGCGACGCCGACGGCCTCCCGGCGCGCGGCGCGCTGGGCACCCGCCTCAAGGCGGCCGTCCAGAGCGGCGCGATCGAACTGGTGCGTTCCTTCACCATCACCCGCCTCGACGCCCCCGGCGGCCCGGACGGCGGTCCGGTCGCCGTCACCGGCACCACGCCCGAGGGCGAGCGCGTCCTGACCGCCGACACCGTGGTGGCCGCCACCGGGTTCCGTCCCGACCTGGACATGCTGCGCGAGGTCCGCGTCGAACTGGACCCCGCCACCGAGGCCCCGGTCAGGCTCGCCCCGCTGATCGACCCCAACTTCCACTCCTGCGGCACCGTGCCCCCGCACGGCGAACGCGACCTGGCCCACCCCGAACCCGGCCTCTACCTGGTCGGCATGAAGAGCTACGGCCGCGCCCCCACCTTCCTGATGGCCACCGGCTACGAGCAGGTCCGCTCCGTCGTCGCCGCCCTGGCCGGGAACCGCGAGGCCGCCGACACCGTCCGGCTCGACCTGCCCGAGACCGGCGTGTGCTCCACCGACCTGGTCACCGAGGACCGGGCCGGGAACACCGCCGCCGGTGAGGCGGACGGCGGCTGCGGCACCTCCTGCGGCACCGACGCCGCCCCGAGCGGCGTCGCCGAACCGGTCGAGGCGGCCTCCTGCTGCGGGTCGTCGCCCGAGCCGGTCGCCCTCGGCGTCGGCGCGCCCGCCGGGGTGGGGTTCGCCACCGGCCGCGTCCACGGCCACTCCGGCGACGCCGAACGCGGTGACTCCTGACCCGTGAGCGGCACTCCCCCCGCCCTCCCGGCGGCGGACCGCCCCGCCGCCGGGACCGGCGACCGCCCGCGCGGCGTGCTCACCACCCTGTGCGTCACCGAGATCACCAGCTGGGGCGTCCTCTACTACGCCTTCCCCGTGCTGGCCCCCACGATCACCGCCGACACCGGCTGGTCCGCGCCCGCCATCACCGCCGCGTTCTCCGCCGCCCTGGTCCTCTCCGCCGTGGTCGGCGTCCCCGTCGGCCGCCTGCTGGACCGTCGCGGTCCCCACCTGCTGATGACCGGCGGCTCCGTGCTGGCCACCGCCGCCGTCGCGGCGATCGCCCTCGCGCCCGGCCCGGCCTGGTTCGCCGCCGCCTGGGCCCTGGCGGGCGTCGCCATGGCGGCCGTCCTCTACCAGCCCGCCTTCGCCGCCCTCACCCGCTACCACGGCCCCGGCCGCCTGGCCGCCCTGACCACCCTCACCCTGGTCGCGGGCCTGGCCAGCACCGTGTTCGCGCCCCTCACCGACGCCCTGGCCGACCGGCTGACCTGGCGCCACACCTACCTGGTCCTCGCCGCCGTGCTGGCGCTGGTCACCATCCCCCTGCACGCCATCGTCCTGCGCCGCCCCTGGCCCGCCGCCGACCGCACCGCCGGGCACGACGCGGCCGGTGAGGCCGAGCATCGTCAGGTGCGCGCCATCACCCGCAGCCGTCCCTTCGTGCTGCTGGGCGTCGCCCTCGCCCTGTCGGCCTTCGCGATGTACGCCGTTCTGACCAACCTCATCCCGCTGCTCATCCACCGGGGCGCCAGCCCCACCCTCGCCGCCTGGGCGCTGGGTCTGGGCGGCGTCGGCCAGGTCGCCGGACGTCTGGGACACGGCTTCCTCGCCCGCCGCACCAGCGTGCGCACGCGCACCGCGGGCGTGCTGGCGGTCTCGGCCGCGACGACGGCCGCGCTGGCGGCCGTCCCGGGCCCGGCGGCCGCCCTCATCGCGATCGCCGTGCTCGCCGGTGCCGGCCGGGGCATCGCGACGCTGCTCCAGGCCACCGCCGTCACCGACCGCTGGGGTCCCGCCCACTACGGCGCCCTGTCCGGTGTCCTCGCCGCGCCCGCCACCATCGCCGGGGCCCTGGCGCCCTTCGGCGGCGCGGCGCTGGCCACGGCCCTCGGCGGCCATCCCGCCCTGTTCCTGGCCCTGGCCTCGGTCGCCGCCGTCGCCGCCGTCCTGTCGTTCGCCGGCGTTCCCCCGCGCGCCGAGCCGCCGCGGTGACCGGGAGCCGCGGCGTCAGCCGAGGGCGCGGGCGGTGACGGCGGCGTCGAGGAGGCGCAGCCCTTCGGGACTGGCCAGGTCCAGGCCGGTCAGCTTGGCGATCCTGGCCAGGCGGTAGTCGAGGGTGTTGCGGTGGATGCTCAGCTCCGCCGAGGCGCGGCTGCGGTTGTGGCCGTGCCGGACGAACGCCTCGACGGTCGTCAGCAGGTCGGGGCGGGCGTCCAGGGGGTCCAGCTTGGCGGCGAGCCCGGCGAGGGCCCGTCCGGGGCGGGCCAACTGGTATTCGAGCAGGACGTCGTCCAGGCGATAGAGGCCGGGCGGCCGGTCCAGGCGGCCGACCAGGTCGGCCACCGCTCTGGCCTCCTCCAGCGCGCCGGGAACGGCCGACCGTTCCGGCGCGGTCGCGACGGCGGCGGTGACCGGGCGTGCGGTCGCGTCGGCGATGCGCGCCAGCAACTCGGGCAGGCCCTCCGGGCCGGCGGGCGGGGCGGGCAGCAGGACCGTGCCGCCGTCGGCGGTGAGCGAGGCCAGCACGTCGGCCTGCTGGTGGGCGTCGAGGGCCGCCTGGACGCGACGGACGGTCCGGCGCGGATCGGACGGTCCGGGCTCCAGGGCGAGCAGCAGCACCAGGTAGGCGGGGGCGAGGGACACTCCGGACTGTTTGGCCAGCTCATCGGCCGGTTCCCCGGCCAGCAGCGCGGAGATCAGGGTGTGGCGCATGTCGCGGCGCTGGCCTTCGAGCTGCTGCTGCTCGTGCAGGTGGGCCAGCGCCACGGCGGGCAGGACCGCGGCCAGATAGCGCAGGGCGTGGGCGCCGTACCGGCGCAGCTCGTCGGCGGTGGCGTCGGCGGCGAGCCGTTCCCAGCAGGCCAGCGAACCGGCCAGGTACGCCGACAGCGCGGCGTCCAGCGGCAGCCCGTCGGCCGCGCGCCGCGCCGACCAGTCGATGACCTCGGTCAGCTCGGCCGCGTCGGGCGCGCGGTCCTCCCGCAGCGTCGTGGCGACCAGCCGGATCGACGCGGTGAACGCCCCGCTCACCTCGCCGTCCAGCGATTCGCGGGGGAGGTTCCGGTAGAACGGGACCTCCGCGGCGCACCGCTCGACCGCCGCGCGCGACAGCTCGGGCAGCCGGGCCAGCATGCGCTGCGCGAATCGGAACATCGCCCAATGTTCTCACGCGGACATTGCCCCGAATGCGCAGGGACAGCGCTTCCGGCGCGTGGCAGATTGTGCTTCCACCCAGGACCTCGTCCCTCTCACGAAGCCGAGGATGTCCCATGCGCCGCTCCCTGCCCCTCGCCGCGACGCTCGTCGCGGCGCTGCTCTGCTCCCCCGCGACCGCCGACGCCCGGACCGCTCCCGCCGCCGTTCACGCCGCGGACCGGTGGAACTCCCCCGGGCCCCACCCCGTCGCGGTCCGGCCCGGCCTGGTCACGACGCTCTACTACCCGGGCGACATCGCGTCGAGCGGGCGGCGGCACCCCGTCATCATCTGGGGCAACGGCACCGGGGCCACCCCGGGCGTGTACGACGGGCTGCTCCGGCACTGGGCCGGCCACGGCTTCGTCGTCGCCGCCGCCAACACCCCCGCCTCCAACTCGGGCCGGGAGATGCGCGCGGGCATCGACCGGCTCACCACGCTGAACGCCGCGGACGGCCCCTTCCGCGGCAAGGTCGACCTGGACCGCGTGGGCGCGACGGGCCACTCGCAGGGCGGCGCAGGCGCGATCAACGCCTCCGCCGACGACCGCGTCGACACGACCGTGCCGATCCAGCCGGGCCCGCTGGCCGGCGCCTCCTCCCTGCACGGCCCGGTCCTCTACCTGGCCGGGCAGAACGACTCCATCGTCCCGCCGTCGCTGGTGCGCGGCTTCTACGACGCCAGCGGCCACGTTCCGGCGGTCTACGCCGAACGCGCCGGCGCCACCCACTTCACCCCCACCGGCGACGGCGGCGGCTTCCGCGGGGTGACCACCGCGTGGTTCCGCTACCACCTGATGGACGACGCGCGGGCCAGAGGGGTCTTCTACGGCAAGGACTGCGGGATCTGCGCCGACAGCGCCTGGAGCGACGTCCGCCGCAACGCCCGGGTCGAGCCGGCGCCCGCGACCGACCGCTGACCCGGACGGGGAGAGGCCGCCGCCCGCGTCGTCAGTCGGCCCCTGGCAGAGTGCGGGTCCGCGCGAAGGCTCCGAGCCAGGCGGCGGACGGTTTGGGCGTTCGGGCGAAGGTACGGCGGTCGACGGCGATGAGGCCGAACGTCGGGGCGTAGGACCCCCACTCGTAGTTGTCCAGGGCGCTCCAGTGGAAGTAGCCGCGCACGTCGACGCCGTCCTCCATCGCCGAGCGCAGCGCCGCCAGCGCGCCGGTGGTGTAGGCGACGCGGCGCGCGTCGTCGTCGGTGGCGATGCCGTTCTCGGTGACGATCAGCGGGACGCCGGGAACGGTCGCGGCGGTGTGCCGCAGCGCGTGCCCCAGCGCCTCGGGGTAGTACTCCCAGCCGGTGAGGGTGCGTTCGGCGTCCTCGGGCACCGGCAGCGGGCCGTCCGGTCCGATGAGGTTGCGGGTGTAGGACTGGACGCCGATCCAGTCGTCCCGGCGGGCCGCCTCGAGGAAGACGTCCTCGTGCGGGTGCCGGAGGGCCGCCGCCACGTCCTCCGCCCCGGGAAGCGCCTGGTAGACCTGGTTGGCCACGGACCAGCCGGTGCGCACGTGCGGGGCGGTCTCCTTCACCGCCGCGGTCGCGGCGCGGTGGGCGCGGGCCAGCGCCTCGGTGACGGCGGCGTCGGGGAGCGGCATCCCCACGGCGGGGATCGCGCCGCCGCCCTCCAGCAGGGACCGGGTCGCGGCCATGACGGCGACGATGTTGGGCTCGTTGATGGTGCACACGTGCGCGACGCCGTCCTGGAAGACCGGTGCGGCCGCGCGGACGTAACGGGCGAACAGCTCGGCCGAGTCGTCGGCGGCCCAGCCGCCCCGCGCGGCGAACCAGCGCGGGCAGGTGAAGTGGTGCAGGGTCACCATCGGCCGCAGCCCGCGTTCGAGCGCGCCCTCGACCATCCGCCGGTAGTGGGCGATGGCGGCGGCGGAGAACTCGCCGGGCGCGGGCTCGACGCGCGCCCATTCGACGCTGAAGCGGTAGTCGGTGAAACCGAGCCCGGCCAGCAGGTCCATGTCCTCGCGCCAGCGGTGGTAGCTGTCGCAGGCGTCCCCGCTGGGCTCCTTGATGTGGGACGAGCCGAGGTCGCCGTGCTCCAGGGCCCACCAGTCGGAGTTGGTGTTGCCGCCCTCGATCTGGTGGGCGGCGGTGGAGGCGCCCCACAGGAAGTCGGCGGGAAGACGGAGGTCGGTGCTCACGGGTGTCCTTCGCGTCGGGACGTCGAACGGGCGCCGCGTCCGCGGCCGCCCCACCCTAGAAACAAAAACCTAGCAGCGCAAGGTTTTGGGGTGGCTAGACTACCCCGCGTGACCACCCGCCGACCGCGAGGCCCGTACGCCAAGTCCACGGCGAGACGGCGGCAGATCCTGGACGCGGCCCTGGCCCTCTACGCGGAGGCGGGCACCCGCGGGGTCTCGGTCCGGGAGATCGCCCAGCGCGTCGGCATGACCGACGCCGGTGTGCTGCACCACTTCGGCAGCCGCGAGGCGCTGCTCACCGCCGTGCTGGAGGCCCGCGACCGCGCCGACGCGGAGGCGTACGGCGACGTGCGGGAGGACCCGGGCGCGGCACTCCAGGTGATCGCCCACAACGCCGGCACGCCGGGCCTGGTCAAGCTGTTCCTGGACGTCGCCGCCGCGGCGGCCGAGCCCGGCCATCCGGCCCACGGGTACTTCGCCGAGCGTTACGAGCGCTACCGGGACGGGACCGCCGCGTTCCTGAAGTCCTCCGCCGAGGCTCCGCCCGTTCCCACCGCGCGGGCCACCCCGGTCGACGCCGCGTGGGCCGCCCGGATGCTGCTGGCCGCCATCGACGGCCTGCAACTCCAGTGGCTGCTGAACCCGGACATCGACATGGCCGCGGACCTGGCCGCCCTGCACCGCGTCCTGGCCACCGCCCTCGCCGACCGTTCCGACGACGGCTGACCGGCCGCCAGGCGAACACGACGGCCCGGTCCTTTCGGCGGCGCCTCGGCCCGGAGGTGGCGCGGGGCAGGGTCAGGCCGCCGGGAAGCGGGCCACCCAGCGGCGCTGCCATGGTGTCTCCACGGCCTTGGGGTGGTGGTGCCGGCGGGCCCACGCGACCGCGTCCGCCGGGTCCAGCCCGGACAGGATCGCGAGGCAGGCGATGACCGTGCCGGTGCGGCCCACGCCGCCCCCGCAGGCCACCTCGGCCGCCGCGCCGGACCGGGCCTTCTCGTGCAGCGCGCGGATCTGCCGGACCGCCTCGCCCGAGTCGCGGGGCAGCAGGAAGTCGGGCCAGTCGATCCAGGTGTGCGGCCAGGACAGCGTCCCCTCGTGGCGGCGGCGCAGCCGCGCGGAGCCGAGGTAGAGCCCGACCTCGGGGGCGGGGCCCTCGGGCAGGGGGCGGCGCAGGCCCCGGCCGCGGATCCAGGTGCCGTCGGGGAGCCGGATGGCGTCGGTCAGCGGCGATGTGATCATCGGGTCACGTCCTCCAGGTGGTGTCGTCGTGCGCGGTGGTTGGCGACGTTGACGCGGTTGCCGCAGAGGTCGGGCATGCAGTAGCGGCGGCGTCCCGCCCTGCTGGTGTCGACGAACACGCCCCGGCAGCCCGGCGCCTCGCACGCGCGGAACCGGTCGTGTCCCAGTGCCCGCACCGCGCCCAGCAGCCCGACCGCGACGAACGCGGCCAGCTCGTCGGCCAGCGGCGCGTCCGGCGCGGTGGGGACCCGCCACTGCCACCGGCCGTCGTCCCCGCGCTCCAGCACCGGGGCCTGCCCGGCGCGCCGGATCAGCACCGACGCGCCCGCGACGGTCTGCTCGGCGGTCTCGGTCTCGATGACGCCCCGGACCTCGCGGCGCAGGAAGTGCACCTCGCGGACGTCCTCCTCGGTCGGCGGGCGGCCGCCGGCGAGGGCGTCGAGGCGCAGGCCGCGCTCCGCGAGGAAGGCCGCCAGCGCGCCCGGACCGGGCAGCGCGTCCCCCGTGACCCGGACGGTGGGCGAGGTGGTGACCAGGTCGGTCGCGACCGCCGCGCCCGCGGCGTAGTCGTTGATGGGGATCTTCACGGCACCTCCGCGTAACCGGTGTAATAAAACTATAACCCTTACGAGGCGCCGTCGGCACCCGTTCGGGAACGCGGTGCCGCGCCGGTCTCAGATGGCCGCCGCCACGACCCCGAGGCCGAGCAGGGCGAGCAGGGCGGAGCTGGTCCAGTGCAGCCCCTGCGTGACCGCGGGGCGGCGCAGCCAGGCCGCCGCCCGGGCCGCGGCGACGGCCACCAGCGCCAGCCATACGAAGGCCACCACGGCGTCGATCACCCCCAGCACCATGATCGAGAAGGGGGTGACGTCCCCCGCCGGGAGGAACTGCGGGACGACCGCCAGGAAGAACAGTCCGACCTTGGGGTTCAGCAGGCAGGACAGCAGCCCCGACCGCAGCGCCGGGCCGACGCCCGCCGCCGCGGGTTCCCGGGGCGGCTCCTCGTCCGGCCCGTGGCGCCGCGCGCGGTATCGCAGCCCCGTGACGCCGAGGTAGAGCAGGTACAGCCCTCCGGCGATCTTGAGTGTGGTGAAGGTGGCCGCCGACCGCTGGAGGAACGCCGACAGGCCGAACGCGACCGTCGCCGCCCACAGCAGCGAGCCGGCCCCCGAGCCCGCCGCCGAGGCCATCCCGTCCCGCACGCTCGACAGCCCCCAGCGCAGCACCAGGAACGTGTCCGGTCCCGGGGTGATCGCGAGGACCAGGCACAGGCCCGCGAAGGCCAGCAGTCCGGCGACGGTCACGAGGGCTTCTCCCTGGAGTGGGTGGGGAACGCGCCCGCTCAGGCGCCGATGGTCACCCCGAGGCTCCGGCCGTGGTCGCGGACCTCCGCCCGCGCCGCCGCCAGGTCGTCGAGCGTCAGTCCGGGCATGACCGACTCGACGTAGTCGGCCATCGCCTCCTCGCGGTCGATGACGTCCCGGCCCCTCCACTTGCGGGCCCGGGCCTCGTGCACGCGCCGGCCGGGCGTCCGCAGCCCGAGTCCGGCCGCGCGGTCGCGGGCGCGGTCGGGGTCCAGCAGCATCGTGAAGTCCAGCGAGCCCGGTTCGGGGGACAGCACCTCGACGTCCAGCGCCGCGACGCCGCCCGCGGCGGTGTCGAGCAGCGCCTTCATCGAGTCGACGTTCTCGCGCAGCAGCGTCGCGTCCATGCCGAGATGGCCGACGACGAACCCGACCTTGAGCAGCAGCCCCTGGTCCCGGGCCACCCGGAGGGCCCGGACGTTGTGCTCGAACATCAGCTCCGCCCGGTAGCCCGACGCGGCGTCCCGGATCGGGACCAGCGGCTTCCTCATGGCCTGCAGGGACACCGGCGTCCCGGCGTCGAGGCCCACCATCAGCTGCCGGACGCCGAGCCCGCGCAACGTGGCGGCGCGGCGTTCGTCGGACAGGCCGTCGGCGCGGGCGTAACCGACCATCACCGGCCGGTCGTCCTCGGGAAGGTCCGTCCACCAGCCGGGAGGCGACTCGGCCATCTCCCGGAGCAGCCTGCCGAACGTCAGCGGCAGTTCGTCGGCGGTGAGGTAGAGGTAGTCGTAGCCCGCCCGGAACGCCGCCTCCACCAGCGCCCACGCCGCGGGGGCGTCGGGGACCGAGTTCCGCCACATGCCGCCGTACTGGATCGAGCAGAACGAGCAGGCGTCGTCGCGGGCGAACTTGATGCACCCCCGGCCGATCTCGACCGGCGCCCCGGCGGTGACCGTGCGGCCGGTGAGGCGGGCGAACGTCGGCACCACCCGGCCGTGGAAGTTCTCGTGGTACAGCTTGGAGTGCTCGAACACGCGGTCCAGCAGCGAGTAGTCGATCGCCGTGTGGATGGGCTCCTCGCGCTGCGGGGTGGCCACGACCCTCTGCCCGTCGAGGACGACGAGCCCCGGGTGGTCCGGTGGGGACACCTCGCCGCCCGCGCTCAGCGTTCGGATGAGGTCGACGAAACCTCCCACGACCTCGTTGCCGACGAACGCGTAGTCGATGACGCGCGTCCGGGAGGTCAGGCACTCGCGGGTGAGCGCGGTCAGGTGGTCGTTGCCGAAGACGGTGACGATCCGCTCGTCGATCCTCTTGGCGGCGGCGCACAGTTGCAGGCCGGCCTCGTAGGTCGCGGTCAGCGCGCTGACGCAGATCGCGAGGATGTCGCCGGCGTTGGCCTCGACGTGCGCCAGGACGTCCGGCCAGGGCACGACGGTGCCGTCGACGTAGACCGGCTCCACGCCGGGCACGGCGCGCAGCGCCGAGGCCAGGGTGAGCACCCCGAGGTTGGGGAAGTCGGACCAGTCGGTGTGCTCTTCGGGCCTGGTGACGGTGCACGAGGCACCGTCGATCACGGTGTTGGAATTGGGCGGGCTGACGACCAGGACTTGCATTCGCCTTCTTCTCCGTCAGAGGGAACAGTGCCGGAGGTCGCAGCGGGGACTTTCGATGGAGGGCTGGGGGCCGACGTTACCGGCCCGCTTCGGGCCTTCCCGACCGGCCGGGGGCGATTTCAGATAACGGGAAACAGGACATTGACCTAATTGGTCAATGCGAAGTAACGTCACGCCTCCGGCGGCGCCGCGCGATCACATCGCGCAGGTCGCCGCCGAACGCCACGCCCCCCGCCGCATTCGCGGCGTCCCAAACCCCGGCGATGGCGACGCCGCCCTTCGTCGGCGCGGGGACCGTTCACCGGGCCGGCCGTCCGATCGTGGCCATCAGCCGGTCGCGGCCCCCGAGGGGGCGGCGGTCCGGGCGCGGTGGCGGCGGACCGCGTCGCGGTTGGCGCAGCGGTGGGAGCAGTAGCGCTGCCGGCCGGTGCGGGAGGTGTCGGCGAAGATCGTGTCGCACTCGGTCACGGCGCAGCGCCGCAGCCGGTGCATGCCCCGTCCCGCCAGGTGCAGCGCCGTGCCGACGGAGATCAGGGAGAACAGCACCGCGCCGAGCGGCTGCCCGTCGTCGCGGTAGTGCAGGTGCCAGCCGCCCGCGTGGTCGGTCAGGCGCGGGTAGGCGGCGGCCTCCGCCAGCATCCGGTTGGCCAGGGCGGCGCGCTCGCGTTCGCCGGTGGCGTCGACGACCTTCTCCCAGGCGTCCAGCACGGCCCCGAGACGGTCCAGGTCCTCCTGCGAGACCGGGCGTTCCAGCACCAGCCCGGCGGCGCGGCAGCGGTCGGCGAGTTCCCCGGGGGTCTCCGGCCGCCGGTTGGCGAGGTCGGCGGCGAGGTTCACGGCGTCCTCGCCGTAAGGGTTGAGATGCACAAGACCATTACAGCAGGGTGGTCGGCATGGCACAACACACCGGCGTACGGCCGGCAACGGAGGACGACGTCGCGGAACTCGTGCGGCTGCGGGCGCTGCTGTTCGAGACCCTCGGCGGTGACTACTTCAACCCGGCCTCGGGTGACGGCGCGTGGCGGGACGCCCTGGCCGTGGTCCTGAAGGAACGGCCGGCGGACGGCACCATGCGGATCCTCGTCGTCGACGGCGGCGATGGCCTGGCCGCCTGCGGCATCGGCAGCGTCGAGACGCGGCTGCCCGGACCGCACCTGCGCAACGGCCGGGTCGGGCTCGTGATCGGCATGGTCACCGACCCGGCGCACCGGCGGCGCGGGCACGGTCGCGCCATCATGCGCGGCCTGCTCGACTGGTTCCGGGACCAGGACGTCGCCCGCGTGGACCTGTACGCCTCCCACGACGGCGCGCCGCTCTACCGCGAACTCGGCTTCGTGGACCATCCCGACCCCGCCCTGTACTGGCGGCCATGACCGTCGTCCGGCCCGCCCGCGACGCGTCCCGCTACCGCTGGGTCATCCTCGGCGTCGCCACCTTCACCCAGGCCGCCGCCAGCTTCTTCGTGCAGGGCATCGGGGCGATGGGCGTCCACCTGCAACGCGACCTCGACCTGAGCACGGCGCAGCTCGGGCTGCTGATCTCGGCGGCCCAGCTGGTCCCGCTGGTCGGGCTGCTGGTGGCCGGGGAACTGCTGGACCGCCACGACGAGCGCTGGGTCGTCGGCGCCGGTCTCTCCCTGGTCGCCGTCGCCCTCTGCGCGGGGAGCCTGGCGCCGGGGTACACCGCCCTTCTCCTCGTGCTGCTGGTCGTGGGCGCGGGGTACAGCACCGTCCAGCCCGGCGGGAGCAAGTCGGTGGCGACCTGGTTCGACGGCTCGCGGCGGGGGCTCGCGATGGGCGTCCGCCAGGCGGGCCCGCCGCTGGGCGGGGCGTTCTCCGCGGCCGTGCTGCCCTTGCTGGCCGCGACCCACGGCTGGCGCGCGACGCTGGTGGCGGGCGGGATCGTCGCGTTCCTGGGCGCCGGGGCCTTCCTCGGCCTCTACCGCCGGCCGCCCGGCCGCGCCGTCGCCGCGGGCGGGACGCGCGCCCCGCTCGCGGCGCAGGTCCGCGCCCGGCTGCGGATGCTCCGCGAGCCGTCCATGGTGAAGATCATGCTGTCGGGGACGAGCCTGATCTCCGTCCAGTCCGGCGTGCTCGTGCTGACCGTGCTGCACCTGCACGACGTCGCCGCGATCCCGGCCGGGACCGCGGTCGGCGTCTTCGTGGCGGTCCAGGTGGCGGGCGTCGCCGGTCGCATCGGGCTGGCGGCCTGGAGCGACCGGCGGCGATCGGGACGGTACGCCTGCGTCGTCACCTGCATGGTCGCCGTGGTCGCGGGAACGGCGATGCTGACGACGCCGCTGGGCCGCTCCCCCACGGCGGCCTGCGTCCTGGTCGTCTGGCTCGGGTTCTTCGGGTTCGGCTGGTACGGCCCGTGGGTGGCGTACGTGGCCGAGTCGGCGCCCCCGGAACGGACCGGGTTCGCCCTCGGCCTGGCCATGTCCGCCAACCAGGTCGTCATCATCCTGACGCCGCCGCTCCTCGGCCTGGTCCGGGACCTCACCCACAGCTTCACACCGGCCTGGGGCCTGCTCGCCGCGACGACCGCCGTCGCCCTGGCGATCGGACGGCGGAGGAGGTGACGAGCCGTTCGGGGACGGGGCGCGGTGCCCCGCCCTCGAATCCGGACCGGCCTCTAGGTGCAGGCCACGGGGTTGACCTCCCACCGCTCGATCGTCCGGCCGAGGTTGGGACGGGCCCTCTGCCCGGACCTGACGATGTCGTAGGTGTACCACTTCCCCGCGGAGTTGGTGGTCCTGAGCTCGGCGCACCACCCGGGGCCGATGTAGTAGCCCCTGGCCTGGCCCCAGCCGAAACCGGCGGCGCAGTCCGTACGCTGGCCGACCGGCAGCACCTTGTCGTAGAGCCCCTGGACGTAGAGGTTGCCCGTTCCCCTCCAGTCGTGCATCACTCCGACGCCGACGGAACCCTGGTTGCTGATGTAACTGGTCGCCGACACGCACACTCTGGCGGCCGAGGCCGACGCGGCGTTCGCGGTGACCCCCATCGGAAGAACGGCGACCACCGGCACAGCCAACACCGCCGACCTTCTCGGATATCTCATCGTGCCCCTTCCCGTCAGGCCCGATCCCGGGGATGAGGTTCAGAGCCAACCAGCCGGCGCCTTCATCACGGCGTCAGATCGCTTTCATCCCCGCTCAGGAGCACGAGAGCGCCGCGCCTCCCTTTCACGGGGCGTGCGGTGCCAGCAGCAGGGCGGCGTGGTCGACGACGGCGTCCAGGTCATCGCCCAGGCCGCCGGTCAGCCACTGCTGGGCGAGTTCCACCATCGCTCCGGTGAACATCGCGGCGCCCACGCGCGCCAGGCGCGGATCGACGGCGGGACGCGTGCGCGTCTCCTGGCGCAGGACCTCGTCCATCAGCGCGGTCTGGGCGGCCTGGCGGCGGGCGGCCAGCACCGGGTTGGCGCGGGCCTCGGTGAACAGCACCCGGCCCCGGCGCGGGTCGGCCGAGCTGAAGTCCAGCACGCCGCGGATGCCGGTCCGGATCCGTTCCGCCGGGTCGTCACCGGCCGCCTTCAAGGCCGCCAGGAGCCGTCCGGTCAGCTCGGCGGCGACCGCGTCGTAGACCGCCCCCAGGAGCTGGTCGGTGTCGGTGAAGCTCTCGTAGAAGTAGCGGGCGTGCAGGCTGCAGGCCCGGCACACCGCGCGGACCGACACCCCCGCCTCACCCTGGGTGCCGAACAGCTCGAACGCCGCCTCCACCAGCCGGGCGCGGCGCTCCTCGCGCCGGGCGGCCAGCGGGACGCCGGCCCATCGGGTCGCCGCGGTCCTCGTGTCGTTCGCCACCGGCCCAGCCTATCCGCCCCACTTCTGGCTACACCCGTAGCCAGAAATGCCCTACTCTGGTCACACCTGTAGCCAGAGTTGGGAGTCGGCATGGTCCCCCTGCCTCACCGCACGCTCGTCCGGCCTCTCGCCGAACGGTTCGACGACCACTTCGACACCCAGGTCAGGTCCCGCTTCTTCAGGGGGCTGGAGTTCGCCGGGCCCGAGGGCGACCCGGGATGGTTCGGCCCCGACAGCGCGGTGTGGTACGTGCACTCCCACACTCCCCTGCTGTCCTTCGGGCTGGCGTGCGCGGCCTTCCTGGAAGGGCTGGACCCCAGCATCTACTGGATGGGCGTTCACCACTCCCGGCTCATCGCCAGGGACGACGACGGAAGACCGACCGGCGGACTCGACCAGGAAGGGGCCGCCGTTCGGTTCGGGCACTCCCTGTCGTTCTTCATCGGCACCGCCTACGGCTCCACCGCCACCGCCGAACGCCTCGCCCGGACCGTGCGCGCCATGCACCACACCGTCAAGGGAACCCGTCCCGACGGCCTGGCTTACGACGCCGACGACCCCCGATGGCTGCGCTGGAACTACGCCACCGTCGTGTGGGGGCTGGCCACCGCCCACGAGCGCTACCACCCCCGCCCGCTGCGCGGGAAGGACCTGGACCGCTACTACGGGGAGTTCGTCCGCGTCGGGCACGCCCTGGGCGGAACCGACCTGCCCACCACCAAGGCCGAGACCCTCGAATGCCTCAAGGCGCACCTGCCCTGCCTGGCGCTCACCCACGGCCAGGCCGCCCGCACCGGCCCCAACCTCCGCGACGCCCCCACCACCCTGCTCACCGGCCCGTTCATGGACTGGGCGATCCGCGACACCCTCCCCCGCTGGGCCGCCTCGATGGTCATGCACCGCCCGCCCAACCCCGTCGAGCTGCGGGCGCGCCGCACCGCCCTCTGGCTGGTCCTCAACGGCGTCCACGCCACCATCGGTCCGATCAGGGAGTTCCGGCAGGCGCAGGCCAGGGTCCCCGCCGGCACCACCCGCGCCCCCGTCGCCCCCGCCCACACACCGGGCACCGACCCGGCCCGCACCCGCGAACAGGCCGAAGCCATGGCCTGACCTTGGTGGCTGACAGGTGGAGCCCTCCTACGTCGTGGACAGCCGCTACCTCGCCCCATCCAGACCAGGGACCGCCCCTCCTCCCTGCGGGACGGCCACCCGATGGCCGGTCAGCCGTAGAAGGTGACCAGGTCGCGCAGCGGTAGCGGTCCATCAGGGACCTCGCGTGCGAACGCGTTGAAGTCGAGCGTCTCGTCCACCGCGGCCAACAGCACCTTGACCAGGTCGGCCGCCACCACCTGGTCAACGATCCCGCCGTACACCTGGCGCATCCGCGGCATCCGCGCGGCCGGCACATGCCCGATGACCGGCATGTGCCTCGATAGCGGCGTACCGGCGAACGGATGGTCGTACATGAATCGCACTGGCGTGAGCTCACGAGGCACGCCGGCACTCTCGAACTCCTCGCTCGCCTCCCGCAGGTACTGCGCGCCCAGCCGCAGCGGCCCGAAATCGAAACGGGTCGACTCGTCGTACTCGATCAGGTCCTGCCATACGAGGGCATAGACGTGGCCGGCCTCCGGGTCCTTGGGACGATCGCCGAAGATGTCGTCCACGGCCTCGACCATCGTCCGAGACGCCTCCAGCTCCCAACGCGCGTCGACGGCCGCGGCCCGTTGCCGGCTCGTCTCCACCGTGCCGGGCGCGGGACGCCGGATCGAGGCGGCCATCTTCTCGATGCTCACGCTGTAGATCGTGAACTGCGAACCCATCGGTCTCCTTCGTCCTGGTCGCCACGTGCACCGCGTAGGACGCGATCATGCACATCACGGTTCCCGCGCGGCCATGACAGCGGTCACCAAGAACTCCCCGGGTACGGCCGGTTGTGGTGGGACGCTGGGTGATCGCGGTGAGGCGGATGCCCGGCTTCCCCGCCCTCCGATGGACCGGGCTGCGACGGCCACGAGGTTCGTCCTGGCGCCGAGGGCATAGCGGCGTACCGGTGCCTTCTGTTCAGCCCTCGGCGTCGAGATCGTCCGATCCCAGGACCGCTGACCGGCGCCCACCCGTCATGAGGTTGTGTGACAGCGACGCCGACGTGCGGCGTTCCCCACGCGTTCCGAAACCCCCGCCCGTTCCCCCCGGCACCCCGTGGGTGAGAACCCGCCTGCCGGATCGGGTCCGCTGTGATCGCCGGGGCGATCCTTGACGGGCTGTGACGCGGTGCTGGCGCCGCTACGGCACCGGTCGGGTGACCTTCGGTGGCTTCCTGCTGGCGGTGGTGGCCTACGGGCTGCTGTACACCTTCACCCAGTCCGGCGCGGCGGTCGGCACCGGCGGCTCACCGGACGCCTGCCGCGCCGCGCTCATCGTCCCGGTGGTCGTGGTGCTGCCGGGGACGGCGGCCTGCGCACCCCCAGACCCACCGCCTGCCCGAAGGCCACGGCGCGCGCAGGCTGGGTTTCCCCGCGCGTTCTCGGGCCGAGGAGTACGAGGGGCCCGAGGGGCTGGGTCCGTTCTACCTGGTGGCCGCCCGCGACGGCAGGGTCGGTGAGGCGCGCGTCAGTCGTGCCGGGTGTTCCGCACCGCCGCCACCAGCTCGTTCACGACCTCGAAGTCCAGCCCGATCCCGAAGGTGCGGAACTTCACCAGCGGGATGCCCCGCGCCAGGGCGAGCAGCGCCGGGGGCGGGCCGCCGCCGTTCCGGCCGCCGAACGCGCCGCCCAGCCGTTCCCGCAGCACCGGCCCGCCGACCGGGTGGTCGAGCCACTCGCCGAGCGTGGACATCCCGTCCAGCGCGGGCACCCACCCGTCGCCGGGCGTGCTCAGCTCGGCGCGCAGCCGGATGTCGCGGGAGGACGCCCCCACCTCGACCGTGAACCGCCCCGGGTCGATCCGCCGGCCGCCGCGCGCCACCGACCACCGCGCGAGGTCGCGTCCGGTGAGGCCGAACGACACCGGGGCGCTCTGCCCGGGCTCCAGCGCGACCTTGGCGAAGCCGCGCAGCTCGTGCCGGGGCCGGGTGGGGCGCTCCTCGTCGAAGGCCACGTAGAGCTGGACGACCTCGTGCGCCGCCCGCCCGCCCGTGTTGGTGACGGTGAGGCCGACGTCCCAGGTGTTGTCCCCGGTCTCGCGGACCTCCAGGTCGGAGTACTCGAAGCGGGTGTAGCTCAGCCCGTGCCCGAACGGGTAGGCGACCTCGGTCCCGAGCGTGTCGTGGTGCCGGTAGCCGACGTAGCGGCCCTCGCCGTAGACCACGTGCCCGTCGCTCCCCGGGAAGTGCAGGTGGGAGGGGACGTCGGCGAGGCGCAGCGGGATCGTCTCGGTGAGCCGTCCCGACGGGCTGCACGCGCCCAGCAGCAGGTCGGCGACGGCCGAGCCGCCCGCCTGGCCCGGCAGCCAGCACTCCAGGATCGCCGAGGCCGCGTCCCGCCACCCGGCCACCGACACCACGCCGCCGTTGGCCAGCACGACCACGACCCGGGGGCACCGTCCGGCGATCCGGCGCAGCAGGCGCACCTGGACGTCCGGGAGGTCGAGGGTGGTGCGGTCGAAGCCCTCGGACTCGGCCTCGTCGGGCAGGCCGAGGAACACCAGCGCGACGTCGGCGTCCGCCGCCGCGTCGGCGGCCCGGCGTTCCAGGTCGTCGTCGGCCGCGCCGTCCAGGCGGTATCCGGCGGCGAAGGTCAGGGTGGTGGCCTCGCCGGCGGCGGCGGTCAGGGCGTCCCAGGCGTTGTCGAGCCGGGTCGGCACCACGTGCGAGCTGCCGTTCCCCTGGTAACGCGGGGTGCGGGCCAGCTCGCCGACCACGGCGATCCGCTGCCGGGCGTCCGGGTCGAGCGGCAGCAGGTCCTCGTCGTTCTTCAGCAGCACGGCCGAGGCGCGGGCCGCCTCGCGGGCCAGCTCGTGGTGGGCCTCGACGTCCCAGCCGTCGTGGCGTTCGGCGGAGGCGACGCGCTCGGCCAGCGCGCGCACCCGGCCGGCGGCGCGGTGCACGGCCGCCTCGTCCAGGCGGCCGGAGCGGACGGCGTCCACGATCTCGTGGTCGGTGCCGGTCGGCGGCATCTCCAGGTCGAGCCCGGCGGCGAGCGCCGCCACCCGGTCGTCGACCGCGCCCCAGTCGGAGACGACCACGCCGTCGAAGCCCCACTCCCCGCGGAGCACCTCGGTCAGCAGCCACCGGTTCTGGCTGGCGGGCACGCCGTTGATCCGGTTGTAGGCGCTCATGACCATGAACGGCCGGGCGTGCCGCACGATGTGCTCGAACGCGGGCAGGTAGATCTCGCGCAGCGTCCGCTCGTCGACGTCGGCGCTGACGCGCATCCGGTCGGTCTCCTGGTTGTTGACCGCGAAGTGCTTCACGCACGCGCCGATCCCGCGCGACTGGATCCCGGACACGACGCCCGCGCCCATGACGCCGGTCAGGTGCGGGTCCTCGGAGAAGTACTCGAAGTTGCGGCCGCACAGCGGCGAACGCTTGATGTTGACGCCGGGTCCGAGCACCACGTCGGCCCCGAGCGCGGCCGCCTCCACCGCCAGCGCCGCCCCGACGCGGCGGGCCAGGTCCGGGTCCCAGGAGGAGCCGAGCGCGACCGCGGGCGGGAAGCAGGTGGCCGGGACGCTGCGGGTGAGGCCCAGGGCGTCGCCCGCCTCGGGGTCCTGCCGCCGGATGCCGTGCGGGCCGTCGGCGAGGGTGACGGGCGGGACCGCGTCGCGGACGGCGGCGGTGGTCCAGGTGTCGGCGCCGGAGGTCAGCGAGGCGGCTTCGGCGAGGGTCAGGTCGGACCGGGTCATGTGCTCCCTCTGGAGGTCAGGGGCCGGGTGCGGGTTCGGGGGTCAGGTCGAGGTCCAGGCCGAGCTGGCGGATGAACGCCGTGACCGCGGCGTGCATGTCGACCGCGTCGGGTTCCAGCAGCCACTGGGTCTGCAGCCCGTCCATCAGGGCCAGCAGTTGCCGGGCCGCCAGGGCGGGGTCGTGCCCCGGCGGCGGGTCGGCCCTGGCGAACAGCGCGGCGAACGCCCCGGTGAGCTGCTCGCGCAGCACCCGGTAGCGGTCGACGAAGTAGGCGTGCGCGGGGTGCTCGGGGGCGACGGACTCGCCGGAGATCTTCACGTAGAGGCCGACCAGTCCCGGCGTGGTCATGTTGCGGGCCACGAACCCGACGACGGTCCGCAGCACGCCCTCGGGGGTGGCGGTGCCCGGGCCGAACAGCAGCCGGGCGTCGACCCGGTCGCGGCGGCCGAGCACCTGGACGAGCAGCTCCTCCTTGCCGGGGAAGTGGTGCAGCAGCCCCGCGTGGGTCAGCCCGGCGTGCGCGGCGATGTCGCGCAGCGACACCGCGTGGAAGCCCGAACGGGAGAACAGTTCGGTCGCGGAGTCGAGGATGCGCGCGCGGGTGCGCTCGCCCTTGGTCATGCGGCGTGGGGACTGCTCGGTCACGGGCCGGGGCCTTCCTGGGACGTCGGGTGGGTTCGGGCACGTCAGGACCGCGCCGTGGGCGGGTCCGGTCCTGCGCCCACCGTACGGCCGTCCGTCTCCGCCACAAGCCGCGGGCAAAACCTACCACGTGGTTAGTTTCGGCTGTATGCTCCCCGGCAACTCGCCGAGACGGCGGTTTCGTCCGCATAACGGAGTGGATCCATGAAGAAGAGCACCAGGGCCGTCACCCTCGCCGCGTTCTGCGTCACCGCGGCGGCGGCCCTCACCGGATGCGCCGGCAGCGGGGGCGAGGGCGGCGCGGGGTCCACGACCCTGACGATCGCCACGATGACGCTGCCCCAGAGCCTGGACCCGGCCGACGCCAACGGCAGCGCGCTGCCGTTCTTCCAGGCGGTGTACGACACGCTCGTCAAGCGCGAGCCCGACGGCTCCTACAGTCCGATGCTCGCCACCGGGTGGAAGTACGACGACGACCGCACCGAACTCAGGCTGACGCTGCGCGACGGCGTGACGTTCGACGACGGCACCCCGTTCGACGCCGCCGCCGTCAAGGCGAACATGGAGCGCTTCGGCAAGAAGGCCGGCGCGCAGGCCAAGACGCTCAAGGACGTCAGGTCCATCGAGGTCGTGGACAAGACGCACGTGACGCTCAAGCTGTCCCAGCCCAACCCCGCGATGCTCTACTTCCTGAGCGACGCGGCCGGTCTCATGGCGAACCCGAAGGCGTTCGACAAGCCCGGCGACCCGTTGAAGACCAGGCCCGACGGCACCGGCCCCTACGAGCTGGACTCCGCCAAGTCCGCCATCGGCACCCGGTGGGTCTACACGCGGGCCCGCGGTTACTGGGGCACCCGCCTGCCCTACGAGAACCTCACCATCAGCTACTTCAACAACGAGACCGCCATCGTCAACGGCCTGCGCACCGGCCAGATCAACGCCGCGCTGCTCCAGGCCGCCGACCAGCAGGCCGCCGTCGAGAACGACCGGAAGCTGAGCAAGGCCAAGCAGGAGTTCGACTTCCAGGGCATCGTCCTGTTCGACCGGGGCGGCGCGCTGGTCCCCGCGCTGCGCGACCCCCGCGTCCGGCAGGCCCTGAACCACGCCATCGACCGCCGGACGATGCTGGACAAGATCCGGCAGGGGCGCGGCGAGGCCACCGCCCAGATCTTCGGCACCCAGGCGGCGGGCTACCTCAAGGAGCTGGACTCCCACTACGCCCACGACCCGGCCAAGGCCCGCGACCTGCTCAGGCAGGCCGGGTACGCCTCGGGGTTCACGCTGCGGCTGCCGCGCGTGACGGCGATCGTCCCCGACGCGCTGGCCTCGTCGCTGCAGACCGACCTGAACGCCATCGGCGTCAAGCTGGCCTGGGAGAACGTCGACGCCGGCGCCATCCGGAAGATCTTCACCGACCGCGCCTACCCCGCCATGGTCATGAACCTCGGGCAGCACGCCGTCGACTGGATCGGCATCAACGACTACGTCCTGCCCGGCGTCTTCAACATGTTCGGCACCACCGACGACACGGTGAGGGAACTGCTGCCGAGGATCCAGCGGACGGAGGGCGCGCAGGCGAGGGAGGACCTGCGGAAGCTCAACCGGCACCTGGTGGAGCAGGCGTGGTTCGTGCCCTTCTACCGCATGGGCTACCTGCACGTCAGCGACGGCACCGTCCGCGTCACCCCGCAGTCCGGGATGGCCGTCCCGTCCATCTACAACTACGCCCCCGCCAAGTGACATGGTGAGCTTCGTCGTACGCAGGGTCGCGGCGGGGGCGGTGCTCCTGTTCGTGGTCTCCGCGCTGTCCTACCTCCTGCTGTCGGTGCCCGACACGGACGTGGGCCGCCAGATCCTCGGCTCCGGCGCGCCCGCCGAGACCGTCGCCGCCAAGAACCGCGAACTCGGCCTGGACCGCCCGGCGCCCGTCCAGTACGCCGACTGGCTCGCGCACGCCGTGCGCGGCGACTTCGGCACCTCCTGGTTCACCGGCGAGAACGTGGTGCGGGCCATCGCCACCCGGCTGCCGGTCACCGTCAGCCTCATGGTCGGTGTCACCCTCGTCACCGCCGTGCTGTCGCTGGTGCTCGGGGTGTGGGCGGGGGTCCGGCGCGGCGCGGCCGACCGCCTGGTGCAGGTGCTCGGCGTGCTCGGGTACGCCCTGCCCGGCTTCCTGGTCACGCTGGTCATCGTCGTGGTGTTCGCGGTGCGGCTCGGCTGGTTCCCGGCCATCGGCTACATCGGGTTGACCGAGTCGGTGCCCGGCTGGCTGTCCACGATCACGCTGCCGGTGGCGTCGCTGTCGGTCGCCGCCATCGCGGGCGTGTCCCAGCAGGTGCGCGGCGCGGTGATCGACGTGCTGCGGCAGGACTACGTGCGCACGCTGCGCGCCCGCGGGCTGCCGCCGTCGCGGATCCTGTTCCGGCACGTGCTGCGCAACGCCTCCGCCCCCGCGCTGACGGTGCTGGGCATGCAGTTCGTCGGGCTGCTGGGCGGCGCGGTCATCGTGGAGCAGATCTTCGGGCTGCCGGGGATCGGCGCGATGACCGTCACCTACACCACGCGCGGCGACATCCCGGTGATCATGGCGTTGGTGATGGTCGCCGTCGTCGGGGTCGTCGCCGTCAACCTCGCGGTGGACCTGCTGGTCGGCTGGCTCAACCCGAAGGCGAGGACGGCGTGAGCGCGCGGAGGGTCGCCCGCCGGGTGCTGCGCAACCCGCTCGGGCTGGTCCCGGCGGTGGTGCTCGCCCTGATCGTGCTGGCGGTGCTGTGCGCGCCGCTGCTCAGCCCGCAGGGCCCGGCCGTGGCCAGCCTGCGCGACTCGTTCGGCGGCCCGACCGGCGGGCATCCGCTGGGCTTCGACTCGGCGGGCCGGGACGTGCTGGCGCGGCTGCTGCACGGCGGCCGCAACACCCTGGGCGGAGCGCTGCTGGCGCTGGCGGTCGCGCTGGTGGTCGGCGTCCCGTCCGGGCTGGTGGCCGGGTACCGGGGCGGCCGGTTCGACGCCGCCGCGTCCTGGACCGCCAACCTGGTCATGGCGCTGCCCGCGATGGTGGTGCTGCTCGCCTCCCGCGCGATCCTCGGGCCCACCGTGTGGGTGCTGATGGTCGTGCTGGGCGTGCTGATCGCACCGAGCTTCTTCCGGCTGGTGCGCGGCACCGTCGCCGGGGTCCGGAACGAGCTGTACGTGGACGCCGCGCGGGTGTCGGGACTGCGGGACGCGCGGATCGTGGCCCGGCACGTGCTGGTGGTGGTGCGCGCCCCCGTCATCGTGCAGACCGCGCTGGTCGCCGGGATCGCGATCGGGTTGCAGGCGGGCCTGGAGTTCCTGGGGATCGGCAGCGGCGACACGCCCACCTGGGGCGCGATGCTGAACGAGGCGTTCGCCAACCTCCAGCGCGCCCCGGCGATGATGGTGTGGCCGGGACTGGCGCTCGGCCTGACCAGCGCCTCGCTGGTGCTGCTGGCCGCCGCGCTGCGCGACGCGCTGGAGGACCGGGGCGCCGACCCGGTCCGCCGCAGGCGCCCGGCCGCCGCGCCCGCCGCGTCCACCGCACCCGCCGGGGACGGCGACGACCGGGCGGGGCTGCTGTCGGTGCGCGACCTCGCCGTCTCCTACCTCCTGCCCGACGGCACCGTCCGGGAGGTCGTGCACGGCGTCGATCTCGACGTGCGCGAAGGGGAGATCGTCGGGCTGGTCGGCGAGTCCGGGTCGGGCAAGACCCAGACGGCGTTCTCGATCCTCGGCATCCTGCCCGAGGGCGGGCATGTCAGCCGGGGCAGCGTCACGGTCGACGGCCGGGAGGTCGTCGGGCTGCCCGAACGCGAGCACCGCGCGCTGCGCGGGACCGTGGTCGCCTACGTTCCGCAGGAGCCGATGAGCAACCTGGACCCCTCGTTCACCATCGGCGCGCAGCTCACCGAGCCGATGCGGTACAAGCTGGGGATCTCCCGGGCGGAGGCCCGGCGGCGCGCGCTGGACCTGCTGCGCCAGGTGGAGATCGCCGACCCCGAACGCGTGCTGGCCTCCTACCCGCACCAGATCTCCGGCGGCATGGCGCAGCGCGTGCTGATCGCGGGCGCGATGTCGTGCGGCCCCCGGCTGCTGGTCGCCGACGAGCCGACGACCGCGCTGGACGTCATGGTGCAGGCCGAGGTGCTGGGGCTGCTGCGGCGGCTGCAACGCGAACGCGGCCTCGGCGTCCTGCTGGTCACCCACAACCTCGGCGTCGTCGCCGACGTGTGCGACCGGGTCGCCGTGATGCACGAGGGCCGCGTCGTCGAGACCGGCACCGCCGAGCAGGTCCTGCACGACCCCCGCGAGCCCTACACGCGCACGCTGCTGGACGCCGTGCTGGACCGGGCCCCCGCCCGGCCGCCGTTGAAGGGAAGGACCCCGTGACCACCGACGACGTGACCGACGGCAACCTCCTGGAGGTCGCCGACCTGCGGGTGTCGTTCCCCGGGCGGGGATGGCGCGCCCCGGCGGCCGACGTGCTGAACGGCGTGTCGCTGGCGGTGCGGCCCGGCGAGACGCTGGGCCTGGTCGGCGGCTCGGGGTCGGGCAAGACCACCCTCGGCCGGGCGATCCTCGGCCTGGTCCCGGTGCGCTCGGGCACGGTCACGTTCGCGGGCGAGCGGATCGAACGCGCCACCGCCCGCCGTCGCCGCGAGCTCAGCCGGGACCTCCAGGTGGTGTTCCAGGACCCCTACACCTCGCTGAACCCGTCGCTGACCATCGGCGACACCCTGGCCGAGCCGCTGCTGGCGCAGGGCGTGCCCGCCGCCGAGGCGCGCCGCCGGGTCGGCGGGCTGCTGGACCGGGTGCGGCTGCCGCCGGACGCCGCCGAACGGCTGCCCCGCGAGTTCTCCGGCGGCCAGCGCCAGCGCGTGGCGATCGCCCGCGCGCTCGCGCTGGACCCGAAGCTGATCGTGTGCGACGAGCCGGTGTCGGCGCTGGACCTGACGACCCAGCGGACGGTGCTGGACCTGTTCCTGGAGATCCAGGAACGCACCGGGGTCTCCTACCTGTTCGTCTCGCACGACCTGGCGGTGATCCGCTTCGTCAGCCACCGGGTGGCGGTCCTGCGGCGCGGCGCGATCGTGGAGACCGGGGACACCGCCGAGGTGACCGAGCGTCCCGCGCATTCCTACACGCGCAGCCTGATGCTGGCCGCCCCGGTGGCCGACGTCGCCCGGCAGCGGGACCGCCGGGAGGCGTTCGAGCGGTCCGCCTACCGGGAGAACAGCTCGGCGGAGCGGAAGTAGCCGCCCCAGCCCAGGCGCTCCCACCAGCCGCGGTGCCCGGCCACCCGGCCCCGGTAGTCGTCCCACGCGGTGCCGCCGGGGGTCCACGCCTTCTCGGCGACCCCCGGCAACCGGGGCAGCAGCAGGAACGCCAGGTCCTCGAACCCGGTGACCGTCTCGCACCAGACCGCGGCCTCCACCCCGGCGAGCCGCGCCTCCCCCGGGATCTCGACCAGGGTGTCGGGGGTCCAGCCGAACAGGCCGCGGCAGGTCCGCGGCTGGTAATCGCCGAAGCCGACGCGCGTGCGCCGGGCGTTCTGGTCGGCGTCCAGCGACTCCTCGGCGTGACGGCGGTCCAGGTACAGGAAGCTGCTGGCCGAGGCGAGCACCGGGACGCCCGCGGCGACGGCGGCCGGGACGTCGTGCGCCGACCGCGCGAAGGTCTCGGCGACGGTCTCCAGCAGCCCGTGGTACTCGGGCGGGGTGGTCTCGCGGGCGGCGTCGAGGTCGAACTCGTCGCCGGAGCCGATCCACGCCTGCACGACGTCGTCCGGCGTCAGCGCGCCGGAGCGGGCGGTCTCCTGCCAGCCGACGACCTTCCTGCCGGTGCCGCGGACGATCTCCAGGGCGCGGGCGACGAACGCCGCGTACAGCTCGTCGGGCATCCCGAACGCCTCGTCGCCGCCCAGGTGCAGGTACCGTCCGGGGGTGAGCTCGGCGAGCCGGGCGAGCGCGTCCGCCGCGAACCGGGCGGCCTTCTCCGAGCGCGGGTCGAGGTAGGCCAGCAGCTCGTGCGCCGGCTCCGCCTCGCCCTGCAACTCCGGGTAGGCGCGGACGGCCGCGAGCACGTGACCGGGCATGTCGAGTTCGGGCACGACGGTGACGAACCGGTCGGCCGCGTAGGCGACGATCTCCCGGAAGTCCTCCTCGGTGTAGTACGGGCGCACCCCGTCCTCGGCCAGCGGCCCGCCGGGCCAGCGCGCCGGGTCGGTCAGGCGGGGCCATCCGGGAAGCTCCAGCCGCCACGCCTGGCTGTCGCTCAGGTGCAGGTGCAGCACGTTGAACTTGTAGAGCGCCAGCAGGTCGACGACCCGCTTGACCTCGGCGACGGTGAAGAACCGGCGCACCACGTCCAGCGACAGGCCGCGCCAGGCGAGCGCGGGACCGTCGGCGACCCGCATCGCGGGCGCGGCCGGTCCGCCGTCTCCCGGCCGCAGCGCCTGGGCGAAGGTGGTGGCCCCCCGGAAGAGCCCTTCGGCGGCGCGGGCGGTCACCGTGGCCCCGTCCCCGGTCACGACCAGCTCGTAGCGCTCCCGGACACCGGCCTCGCCCGGTTCCCCGTCCAGCGGATCGACGCCCCGGACGTCCGCGATCCCGCTCACCGGGACCCGGTCGGCCAGCACCAGCCGCAGGTCGGCGTCCCCGCCGGTCAGGACGGGCTCCACGTCGTGCAGCCGCGCCAGCAGTTCGACGACGGTCTCCCCCAGCCCGCGCGGCGCGTCGCCGGAGACCGCGACGCGTGGCCGCGTCCCGAGCCGGAGCCCGTCTCCGTCGAACGTCTCCACGCTCTGCGGGAGCGGGACCAGGGGCGTCGATTCCTTCACGGTGCCTCCGAACGGCGGGGCCATACTTCACCGGATCCACTTTTCTTACCACATGGTAAGTAACGGGGTGCGATGCGCGGGGCCCCGCCGTTCAGGACGGCAGGCGCACGATGCGGAGGAAGCCGGGCAGCTTCCACGGGCGCGGGCCCCGTATGACGACCTTCCCGGTCAGGACGGCGCGGGCCTTGCTCACGCGGCCGAACAGCATCAGGTTGAGGACGGTCGGGTCGAAGGACAGGCGGACGTCCGGCTCGCCGCCGGGACGTTCGACCGTGGCGAACCCGTCGGTCAGCGCCATGGTGACGGGCGTGGTGTGCTCCGAGCGGAACTCGACGGCCACCCGGCCCCTGGGCGGCGGGCCGTGGCCGTCGAGCAGCCTCCCGTAGCCGTAGTCGGTCACGCCGACCAGGAACTGCTCGAAGAACGGCGCGGCCTCGCGGGGCGGGACCCGCCAAGGGAGGCGGGCGGCGTTCGCGATGTCGCGGCCGTGCACCTGGAACTCGTTGAGCAGGTGCGCCAGCACCCCCGCGAGCGGCACCCGGGATCCGCCTAGCCAGGACACCGGCGCCGTGGGGTCGGCGCCCTCGGTGACGCGCAGGATGTGGTCCACGTCGTGCCGTGTCGCGCGGGCCAGCTCGCGGGGGGCCCGGTCGGGGAGGCGTTCGAGAAGGACCTCGTTGAACTCGTCCACGGTGTCGACGACGGTCCGCTCCAGCAGGTCGTCGAAGCCGGTGAACGGACCGGGGGCGTGGCCGGGGTCGACCAGGCCGGAGCACGTCCGCGCCAGGGTCGCGACATGGGCGGCGGTGTCGGTCACCGACCAGTCGGCCGTGGCCCGGCGGCGCGTCGCGGCGGCCTGGACCGCCAGGGCGGTGAACCGCGCCGAGCGTGTCCGCAGGTACTCACGTGTCTCCGCCCAGTTGTCGGCGGTGATGTGCACGACCATCGGCTCTTCCCCGGAATCTCGGTCACCCTGCCGTGGGCGAGCCGCGTTCCAGGACGCGTTCGCCATGAACGGAAGATAACGGCAGCACGCCTCGGCGAAGAGGCGGCCGTCCCGATCGGGCAATCTCGAAGAAGCGCCGCCCGCCGCCCGGGGCGGCGGGCGGCGGGCCGTCCGGCTCAGCGCGCGGTGCCGAGGGTCTTCAGACCGTCGGCGAAGGTGACCGCCGGGACGTAACCGAGCTCGGTCCGGGCCCGGGTGATGTCGTAGCGGCGCGGCAGCGCCAGGAACTCCACCTCGAACCGGGTGACCGGGGGGCGGCCGGGCAGCGGCAGCGTCCGCCACAGCCGCTCCCCCGCGCCCGCCGCCGCGTAGGCCAGGCGGCCGGGGAGCGAACGGGTGGGGAGCGCGGTGTCGAAGGCGCCGAGGATGCCGCCGAGCAGGTCCCGGACCGGCATGGGCTCGCCGTTGGTGATGAAGTAGGTCCCGCCGGGGGCGCCCTCGGTGAGGGCCGCGACGGTCGCGGCGGCGACGTTGTCGACGTGGACGTGCTCCACGACCGCCCGGCCCTTGTCGACCAGCGGCAGCCTCCCGGCCCGGGCGCGGGCGACGAACCCGGCGACGTGCGCCGATCCCGGGCCCCAGATGAAGGCCGGGCGCAGCGTGATGGTCTCGATCCCGCCCGCGTGGGCGCGCACGGCGCGTTCGGCCAGCAGCTTGGCCGCGCCGTAGCGGGAGCTCGGCCGGTCCGCCGCCGGGTGGCCCTCGTCGATGTCCAGCAGCGGCCGCCCCTCCTGGAGCACCGACTCGCTGCTCATGTGGACGAAACGCCGCACCCCGTGCCGCTTCGCGGCCTCGATCAGGTCGCGGGTGCCCCCGACGTTGACGCGCGAGAGCCCGTCCCCGCGTTCCCAGGTGGAGACGACCGCCGCCAGGTGGACGACCACGTCGCAACCGGCCAGGTCCGCCTCCCACGCCGCCACGTCCGCCAGCCCGCCACGGGTCACCTCGACACCCCGCGGAGCGCGGGAGGGGTCCCGCACCAGCGCCCGTACCCGGTGCCCCTCGGCCAGCAGCCCGTCGACGACACGCCCGCCCAGGAACCCGGTGGCCCCGGTGACGAAGACCTTCATCATTCTCCCCCCATTAAGTGGAACGGTCATCATAGTATTGTGGGGCCATGGCCCGACCGCGTTCCGACTCCCGCCAGCGCCTGATCAGGGCCGCCCGGGAGCTGCTGCAACGCCAGGGCTACCAGGCCACCGGCATGAGCGAGATCGTGGCCGCCAGCGGCGCCCCGCGCGGCTCGATCTACTTCCTGTTCCCCGGTGGCAAGGAGGAGCTGGCGGTCGCCGCGATCACCGAGGCCGCCGCCGAGTACACCGGGCTCATCGCCGCCTCCGTCGAGGAGTCGCCCGACGTCGAGACGTTCTGCGGCCTGATGGTCGAGCACCTGGCGGGCGGGCTGGTCGAGACGGGCTACCTGAACGGCTGCCCGGTCAGCACCGTCACCCTGGACTCGGTACCGGCCTCGGCGGCGCTGACCGAGGCGTGCCGGGCGGCCTACCGTTCCTGGCAGGAGGCGGCGGCCGAGGCGCTGGTCCACTACGGAACGCCTCCGGCCCGCGCGCCCCGGCTGGCCACCGTGATGCTGGCGGCCGTGGAGGGCGCGATGATCCTGGCCCGCGCCGAGAGCTCGGCCCGCCCGCTCCAGGACGTCCACGAGGAACTGATCTCCCTGGTCGTCGCCGCCACCCGCCCCGAGGCGGACACCGCCCGCTGATCCGCCCCAGAGCCGCATGCCACGGCGGTGATGCCCCATCGAGCGAACGGCGTGATCGTCACCGGTGACGGCCAGGAAACGTCCAGCGAGGACGACGGCGACGGCGCGGGCAGGCGACACCTTCCAGCCTTGATCTTGCGATCGCCGCAGGTGGCGGCCGACGTTCCCCACGTTCGCCCGCCGAGGCCGGACGACGCCGCTCATCCGGCCGGGGTAACGGCCGTCCGGGCGGGCGCGGCGCCGCTTGGCGATCCGCCCGATCAGCCCGTCTCCGACCTCGTCCCGTCGGCCGGGTGGAGCGGCCCGAACCCCTTTGCCATGGGCCCTGAGCGCATGTCACGCCGCCTGCCGGAGCCGTGTGCCCCCGCATGCGGAACACACCGTCTTCAAGAACGGCGTTGCATGTTCATTCATTAGTGTGCATACTCTTACTCATGTCCAAGGTGCTCTCCTCCCTCCCTGTCGGCGAACGCGTCGGCATTGCCTTCTCCGGCGGTCTCGACACCTCGGTCGCGGTCGCGTGGATGCGCGAGAAGGGCGCCGTGCCGTGCGCCTACACCGCCGACCTCGGCCAGTACGACGAGCCCGACATCGCCTCCGTGCCCGGGCGCGCCACCGAGTACGGCGCCGAGGTCGCCCGCCTGGTCGACTGCCGGGCGGCCCTGGTGGAGGAGGGTCTCGCGGCCCTGGCCTGCGGGGCGTTCCACATCCGGTCCGGCGGCCGGGCCTACTTCAACACCACCCCGCTCGGGCGGGCGGTGACCGGCACCCTGCTGGTGCGGGCGATGCTGGAGGACGACGTCCAGATCTGGGGCGACGGGTCCACCTTCAAGGGCAACGACATCGAGCGGTTCTACCGGTACGGCCTGCTCGCCAACCCCTCGCTGCGCATCTACAAGCCGTGGCTGGACGCCGAGTTCGTCAACGAGCTCGGCGGCCGTACGGAGATGTCGGAGTGGCTGCTGGCCCGCGACCTCCCCTACCGGGCCAGCACCGAGAAGGCCTACTCCACCGACGCGAACATCTGGGGCGCGACCCACGAGGCCAAGTCCCTGGAGCACCTCGACACCGGCATCGAGATCGTCGAGCCGATCATGGGGGTGCGGTTCTGGGACCAGAACGTCGAAATCCCCACCGAGGACGTCACGATCGGCTTCGAGCGGGGCCGGCCGGTGACGATCAACGGCAAGGAGTTCCCCACCGCCGTCGACCTGGTGCTGGAGGCCAACGCCATCGGCGGCCGCCACGGGCTCGGCATGTCCGACCAGATCGAGAACCGGATCATCGAGGCCAAGAGCCGGGGGATCTACGAGGCGCCGGGCATGGCGCTGCTGCACGCGGCCTACGAGCGGCTGGTCAACGCCGTCCACAACGAGGACACCCTCGCCACCTACCACGCCGAGGGGCGGCGGCTCGGCCGGCTCATGTACGAGGGCCGCTGGCTGGACCCGCAGGCGCTGATGCTGCGCGAGTCGCTCCAGCGCTGGGTCGGGGCCGCGATCACCGGCGAGGTGACCCTGCGGCTGCGGCGCGGCGAGGACTACTCCCTCCTGGACACCTCCGGGCCCGCGCTCAGCTACCACCCGGACAAGCTGTCGATGGAGCGGACCGAGGACTCGGCGTTCGGCCCGGTCGACCGGATCGGCCAGCTCACCATGCGCAACCTCGACATCGCCGACTCCCGCGCCAAGCTGGAGCAGTACGTCGGGCTCGGCATGGTCGGCGGGGCCGACGCGTCGCCGGTCGGCGCCGCGCAGGCCGCCGCGACCGGGCTGATCGGCGCGATGCCCGAGGGCGGCGCCGAGGCGATCGCCTCGCGCGGGGTGGCCCCCTCCGAGGAGGAGCTGCTCGACAGCGCCGCGATGGAGACCGGCACGGACTGACCTTCGACCGCGAGAGCGACCCATGGGCCGGCCGCCCGTGGGTCGCTCTCGCGTCGCGCGGGATACTGGCCGGCGACCCACCCGACCGGTATGTGGAGACCACTGTGCTGGCACAACAGGATCTGGCGCGGACCGTCGGCGACAACGTGCGCCGGCTGCGGACCGCCGCCAAGATCTCCCTGGCCGACCTCGCCGAGGCCGCGGGCATGAGCAAGACGACGCTGCACGGCATCGAGCAGGGCGCGGGCAATCCGACGCTGAGCACGCTGTGGGCGCTGGCGACGGCGCTGCGGGCCACGCTCGGGGACCTGCTGGATCCGCCCGCGTCGGCCACGCGGGTCGTGCGGGGCGACGACGAGGTGCCGCGCGTGGAGGGGGACGCGGTCACCGCGCGCCTGCTGCACCGGGTCAGGCTGCGCGGCACGGTCGAGGTCTACGACATCGAGGTGGCCGAGCGCCGCCAGCGCTCGGACCCCCATCTGCCCGGCGTCATGGAATGCCTCGTGGTCACCGAGGGCGGCGTCACGGCCGGTCCCGCCGAGGAGCCGGTCGAGCTGGGCGAGGGCGACTCGCTGCTGATGCGGGCGGAGTTCCCGCACGTGTACGAGGGGGGCGGCCGCCGGAACCGCGCCGTCCTGCTCATGCTGCACCCGGAGTCCTGACGCCTTGTCCCGGCATCGACGTACCACTATGGTGTGACGCACGTTCCAGTAAAGCGAACACCTTGGAGGGCGGATGCCGGTCTCACGGTTGCGGGACATCCCGGGGATCGGCGTCGACGTCGTCGGCGAGGCGGCCGACGCCCTGGCCGATCCGGACGTGCTGCGCCTGGAGAACCTGGACACCGACCTGTCTCCCCCGGCCGTCGCCCTGGAGGCGACGCGGGCCGCCGTCGGCGACGACGCGGCCAACAGCTACCTGCCCTTCCACGGGCACCGTCCGCTGCGGGAGGCGGCGGCGGAGCACGTCGGCCGCGTCGCCGGGCGGCTCTACGACCCGGAGACCGAGTGCGTCGGCGTCGCCGGAGGGCTCAACGGCGTCCTCAACACCCTCCTCGCCACCGTCGAGCCGGGGCAGGAGGTCGTGTTGTGCGACCCCGTCTACGCGGGCCTGGTCAACCGCGTGCGGCTGGCGGGAGGCGTTCCCCGCTTCGTGCCCGCCCGCCCCACCGCGGAGGGCTGGACCGTCGACCCCGAACGCCTGGCCGCCGCCGTCGGGCCCGCCACCGCCGCCGTGCTGGTGATGGGCCCGGCCATGCCGACCGGGCTGGTGCTGGACGACGGCCACTGGGCGGCGCTGGCCGAGGCGTGCGACCGCCACGACGCCTGGCTGATCTACGACGCCGCCATGGAACGCCTCCGCTTCGACGGCCGCTCCCCCGCCCACCCGGCGCGGCACGACGCGCTGGCCGGGCGCGTCATCACCGTCGGGTCGGCGTCCAAGGAGCTGCGGATGATCGGCTGGCGGGTCGGCTGGGTCGTCGGCCCCGCCCCGATCCTGGCCGACGTCCGCCTGGTCGGCCTCACCAACGTCGTCTGCCAGGTCGGCCTGGCCCAGGACGCGGTGGCGGCGGCGCTGCGGGCCCCGGACGCCGACCGCGACGTCGCCACCGCGACCGCCGAGTGGCAGCGGCGCTGCGAGACGGTCCTGCGGCAGCTGCGGGACTACCCGGTCGTCCGCCCGCACGGCGGCTGGTCGCTGCTGGTGGACGCCGCCGCGCTCGGGCTCACCCCCGCCGCGCTGTCGGAACGGCTGCTGCGGCGCGGCAAGGTGGCCGCCACCCCCATGGACGGCTGGGGCCCGTCCGGGGAACGCTACCTGCGGCTGGTGTTCGCCAACGAGGGCACCGACCGGCTGGCCGACCTCGCCGGGCGTTTCCGCCTCGCGGTCGGGTGACGTCAGCGTGCGGGCCGGTAGCGGGCCCGCACGTGGAAGCGCTCGCCCTGCGGGCCGAGGATGCTCAGGTACTCGACCGGCTCCGGACCCGCGCTGCCGAACCAGTGGGGCAGATGGGTGTCGAACTCGACCACCTCGCCTGCCTTCAGAACGAGGTCCTGGTCGCCGAGGATCAGCCGCAGCCGCCCGTTGAGGACGTACAGCCAGTGGTAGCCCTCGTGTGAGCGCAGGTCCGGCTCGGCGGGCGCCTCCCGCGCGGGCAGGATGTGCTTGAACGCCTGCAACCCGCCCGGCTTGCGGGTCAGCGGGATCACGGTCATGCCCCACCGTTCGATCGGCCGCGGGTAGACGCGGGGGTCGCCGCTGGGCGGGGCGTTGACCAGCTCGTCGAGCGGCACCTGGTACGCCTTCGCCAGCGGCAGCAGCAGCTCCAGGTTGGGCCTGCGCAGGCCGGACTCCAGCCGCGACAGGGTGCTGACCGAGATCCCGGTGCCCTCCGACAGCTCGGACAGGGTCATCTCGCTGCGCCGGCGCAGCTCGCGCAGGCGCGGGCCGACCGCGTCGAGCACGGCGTCGAACTCCTCCGTCATCCGTCAATTGCAGGTTCGGCAAAGAACTTTGTCAAACTGGCACGCGGTGGGCGATCGTGGCCGTCGGCAACGCCTTTCCCCTGCGAGGAGGACGATGATGACGGACGCGACGTTCTGGGACGAGCGCTACGGCAGCCGCGAACAGCTGTTCAGCGGCCTGCCCAACGGGGTCCTCGTCGCCGAGGTGGCCGACCTGCCGCCGGGGCAGGCGCTCGACGTGGGGTGCGGCGAGGGCGGCGACGCGTTCTGGCTGGCCGGGCGCGGCTGGCGGGTCACCGCGATCGACATCTCCCGCGTGGCGCTCGAACGCGCCGTCGCCAAGGCCGGGAGCGACTTCCCCAACGTGGCGTGGGCCCGCGCCGACCTGACCGCGACTCCCCCGCCCGCCGGGTCGTTCGACCTGGTGTCGATCCAGTACTTCCCCCTGCCGCGCCGGGCCGGGCACGCCGCGCCGCGCGCCCTGCTGTCCGCCGTCGCGCCCGGCGGCACCCTCCTGGTCGTCGCCCACGACCGCACCGAGATACCGGACGGCGAGCACGGCTTCCACGCCGACGACTACTACGAGCCCGCCGACTACGCCGCGCTGCTCGACGACACCTGGACCGTTTTGGTCGACGAGACCCGTCCCCGGGCCGTTCCCCCGCCGCCGGGCACCCACCACACCCGCGACGTCGTCCTGCGGGCGCGGCGGGCCCCGGTCACCGCCCGCTGACCGCGGCGGGGAGACTCAGCGGGTTGGGGTGGTCGATGTAGGTGGCGGCCGAGCCGTGGGACCGGGTCCAGCGCAGCAGCATGTTCGTCTTCCCGGGGACGCACGGGCTGGTGAGCAGGTCGTGGAGCTCGCGCGCGGTGCCGTGGTCGTGGCCGTAGGCCAGGAACGCGGCCCGCGCCTCGGCCCACACGTCGGCGGCGAGCGCGGGGTGGCGTTCGACGACGGCGCCCGCGATCTCGTTCAGGTGGTTGACGACCAGGCAGTACTGCAGGCGCCGCCAGCCGGGGGCGGTCTCCACGCCCCGGTCCCCCGCGTGCGGCCCGTCGATCGCGCGCAGGAGCGCGGCGTGGCGGGAGGCCAGCAGCCGGACGCCCTCCTGGTCGCGGAAGAACGCCTGGACGGGCATGCCGCCGCCGTCGACACCGACCAGGACGTTCTGCATGTGGCACTCCAGCACCACCCCGTGCCGGAAGAACGCGTGCAGCGCGGGCGGGACGACGACCTCCAGGTAACGCCGCCACCACCGCAGCGCCGCGTCGGCGTCCAGCCCGTCCAGCGGGTTCCCCGGGAACCCCTCGCTGATCCCGGCCGCCAGCAGCGGCGTCACCCCCGGCCGCGCGTGGGCGCGCACCCCGTCGCGGAGCAGGACGGCCAGCCCCTCGTACACGTCGGTGTCCCCGACGTCGACCGTGCGGTACCCGCGGTCGACCAGGAACGCCGCGCCGGGGAACACCGCGCCCACCTCCGCGAACACCTCCCCCAGCAGCCCGGCGAGCGGGGAGGTCCAGCGCAGGTCGTACCGCCACATGCGCCGGATGTCGTTGGTGATCCGCACGTCGAGGCTGAACTTGAGGAACACGTCGGCCGCCGGGTCGTACACCGTGCGCACCGACGAGGTCGGCCACACCGGCCGGTGCCGGGCCGCGACCCAGCGCAGCACGCCGGCGCCGAACAGGCCGCGCAACCGCTCCTCCAGCAGGCCGAGCTGCCAGGGGTGCGCGACCAGCGGCCGGTATCCGTCGGGCACGGCGGCCGCCGCCCCGTCCAGGCCCGTGACCGTCCCCTCCTCCGCCACGGCGTCGGCGCGGACCGCCAGCAGCCGGAGCGGGAAGCACGTGTGCGCCTCGGGCGTGTACGGCAGCCACTGCTCCGCCGCGGCGCCGCCCCGCCCCTTGGGGGCCGGGTGGTACCGGTGCCCCGCGACGAGCGCCTGCTCCGAGCGCCGGTAGGGCTCCTCCGGCAGCGGCGCCTCCGCCCGCGCCCGCAGCATCGCGCCGAGCGCCGCCCGGCTCTGGGCGATCTCGGCGACGAACCCCTCCGGGGCCGCCCCCGTGTGCAGGGTCAGCTCCCGGCACACCAGGGTGACGAGCTCCCGCCAGTCGAGCGGCCGCCAGCGGTCGCCGACGCGCCGTTCGGGATCCGACATCCACCGTCCCCGGCGCGCGCGCAGCACCGTCCCGGTACGGGGAAGTCCGATCGTCACATGGGTGTCGCCGACCGTCACCCGCCCCTCCACGGCGGAGGCCTCGCGTCCGAGGCAGTTGAGGATGGCTGTGCCGGTGATGGTGTCGGCGTGCTGCTCCAGTGGGTTCACCGCTTCCGGGCTCCTTGACGGCAGGTCGTACGTTGTCGCAATCATGTCCTGTGACCCACCGGGAGCGCGTTGTTGAGGCCCTTTGAGACCGAGTTCGCCGCGGACCTGCGCCCGGACCTGGCCGACGCCTACCGGGCGGCCCTCCCGGGGGCGCGCGCGGGCGTGCTCGCCCGGCTGTGGCGCGGGCTGTGCGTCGATCCGCTGCCCAGGGTCGCCGGCCGCCGCCGGGTCGGGGCGGAGACCGTCCTGACGCTGACCGACGGCCGCCGCCTGGCCGGGCCGTCCGGGGACTGGCGCTTCCCCGAGCCGACCGCGGACCGGCCGGTCACCTTGGACGGCCGCCGTCACGAGCACCCCGCCGAGCTGCTGTCGGCGCTGGCGTGGCCCGAGGCCGAGCGCCTGCGGGCCGAGATCGACCACAGCGTGGCCGGGCTCGCCCTGGCCCGCGCCAACGCCGTCGGCCCCGCGGCGCCGTTCCCCCGTCGAACCCCGGTCGAACACGAACAGAGCGTGGTGGACGGCCATCCCCTCCACCCGTGCTGCCGAAACCGCACCGGCTTCCTCGCCACCGACCATCTGGCCCACGGCCCCGAGCACGGCCCGGTCGTCGGGCTCGACCTGCTCGCGGTGCCGCCGGACGCGTGCCTGGCGCGCGGCTCCTGGCCCGCCGAGCTGCGTGAGGGCGACGCCCTCCTGCTCCCGCTCCACCCCTGGCAGTCACGCCACGTCCTGCCCCGCCTCGGTCTGGCACCCCACCGGCCGGGGGCCCTGCCCGCGCATCCGCTGATGGCCCTGCGGACGTTCGCCCTGGACGGCCGGCCGTGGCAGGTCAAGACCGCGCTGAGCACCCGGCTCACCTCGTCGGTGCGGGACATCTCGGCGGGCTCGACGCGGTCCGGCGTCGCGGTGTCGGACTTCCTGCGGAACGCGGTGGACCGCCTCGACGGCCCGCTGCGGCTGCAGACCACCCGCGCCACCGCCGCCGTGCTGGTCGGCGGCGAGCCGAGCCCCGACCTGGCCGCCGTGATCCGCGACGTCCCGGAGGCGCGCCCGGGCGAGACCGTCCTGCCGGTCGCCGCCCTGACCGCGCGGCCCCGCGACGGCGGATGCCCGCCGCTGTGCGCGCTGGCGGGCGACGACCCGGCCGCGTGGCTGGCGGGTTTCGCCGCGCTGGCGGTTCCCCCGCTGGTCACCCTGCTGGCGTGGGGCGTCGCGCTGGAGGCGCACGAACAGAACCTCCTGCTGGTCCTCGACGGTGACCGTCCCGCGCGCCTGGTCTACCGCGACCTGGCCGACGTCCGCGTCCACCCCGAACGCCTGGACGCCGCCGGGCTCGCCGGACACGACCTCCCCGAACGCCTCCGTACCGACACCCGCGGCCTGCACGCCAAGCTGTTCGGGTCGTTCGTCGCCACGACACTGGCCGGGCTGGTCACGACCCTGGCCGCGCACGCACCGGCCGAACGGCTGTGGAACGCGATCGGATCCCGGATCCGCCACGCCTACGACGCCCTTCCCGGCACGCCCTTCGCGCGCGCCGACCGGCGGGCGCTGCTCACCGCCCCGATCCCCGCCAAGCCCCTCACCCTGATGCGGCTGGACCCGGCGACCCCCGCGCGGGCCCACCGGCCGAACCCCTTCACCCCCAGAGAGGAGTGGGGCGGATGACGAGACATCCGTTCGAGCTCACCGGACCGGATCCCGGCGCCGTGACGGAGGCACTGGCCGAACACGGCATCGCGCTCCTCCCGCGCTACCTCGACGACGCCGGGGAGCTGTCCGCCGCCGCGCACGAGGCCCGCGAGGCGCTCCGTGCGCACCCCGGCCACGCCCAGGCGCTGAGCGGCTATCCCGACGGGAACGGCATCCGGGTGGAACGCGCCCGCGCCGCCGCCGACCACCCCGCCCTGGCCTCCGTGTTCGAACGACCGTGGATGCGGCGGGTGGCCGAGCTGTTCTTCGGTGGCGAGCCGTACGTCTTCAACCACGACCTCATGATCGTCATGGACGTGGTGGGCACCGAGCACCTCGCCCACCGGGTCCACTACGACCGCATGCCGCAGCTGAAGTTCTTCCTCTACCTGACCGACACCACCACCGACAACGGCGCGTTCCACTGCCTGCCCGGCTCCCACCACCACGCCAAGGAGCTCCAGCGCGGCAACCGGCGGCGGCTCGTGCTGCCGGCCTCGGCCGAGACCCGCCTGGAGACCCCGGAGTTCACGACCGGCCAGGTCCCCGTCGAGGGCCCGGCGGGCACCCTGCTGGTCATCGACAGCGACCTCGCCCACCGGGGCTCCCCCATCCGCCGGGGGCACCGGCTGACCACCCGGAGCCGCAGCTACCACCCCGCGTACCTGAGCCGCTGGGCCACCGGGCCCACCTGACGCGCGACGCCGGAACCGCTCGCGGGAGCACCCGGACGGTGCTCCCGCGAGCGGCGGGCCCGGGTCCCGGCCCGGGCTCAGCCCAGCCGCGACGCGATGGCCTCGATGATCCGGGGACGCATCTCGGCGGCGCCGATCACCGCGTCGACCGAGCCGACCTCGACCGCGCGCCGGATGCTGTGCACGCGGTCGAACTCGGCGGCCACCTCGCTGAGCTTCTCCGCGCGCACCGAGGCGCGCACCTCGTCGAGCTCGGCGGTCAGCTCGGCGGTGAGCGCGGCGCGGTCGGCGTCGGTGGCGGCCGTGATCCGGGCCTCCAGGTCGCGCACGCGCGGATCGTCGGCGGTGCGGGCGTTGACCTCGCCGGAGAACACCACCGCCGCGGCGGGCGCGCCGCCCAGCACCGAGGCGAACGACCCCTCCAGCGCCAGCACGGTCATGTTCGGGTTCAGCGCCTTGGAGAACACCACGAAAGCGCCGCCGTGGTACCGCGAGATCACGCAGAACACGATGGGGCCGCGGAAGTTCACGATCGCGCGCCCGATCTCCGCGCCGTACTCCAGCTGCAGCTTGCGCATCGACTCCGGCGAGCCGTCGAAGCCCGACAGGTTCGCCAGCACCACCAGCGGACGGTTCCCGCTCGCCGCGTTGATCGCCCGCGCGACCTTCTTCGACGACTGCGGGAACAGCGTGCCCGCCGTGTAGGCGTCGGGCCCGTCGGTGGGCGGGAAGCCGCGCCGGGGAACCGACCGCGACTCGATGCCGACCAGGCACACCGGGATGCCGCCGAGGTGGACGTCCTGCACCACCGCGGTCTCGGCGTCGGCCATGCCCGCCCAGCGCTCCAGCACCGGGTGGTCCTGGTCGGACAGCGCCCGCATCACGGTGCGGATGTCGAACGGCTTCTTGCGGTCCGGGTTGGCCCCGGCGGAGAAGATCTCGCCGACGGTGGCGAAGTCGCTGCCCTCCACCGCGTGCGGGAAGTCGCGGACGTCGCGGTCGACGGGGTCGGTGGTCTCCGCGCGCCGCGGAGCGTCCTCGCCGGGGGCGACGTAGGTGTGGTCGTAGTGCGCCATCAGCACGTCGCGGGCGGCGGTCAGGTCCGGGGCCCAGTACTGGGCCTGCCCGTTGGGGCCCATGACCCGGTCGTAGCCGCCGATGCCGAAGTTGTCCTCGGCCGACACGCCGCCGGAGAAGTCCAGGGACTGCTTGCCGGTCAGCACCATCGCCGACTCGGGGACCATCACCAGGACGCCCTTGGTGTGCATGAGCATCGTCGCCTCGGCGTTCCAGTACGGCTGCGCGCCGACGTTGATGCCCGCGACCACGATGTTGATCTCACCGCCGGCCTGGGTGAACTCCACGATCCGCTTGAGCGCCGCGGCCACCCAGTCCATGTTCTCGGTGCCCGACTCCATGGAGATCCGGGCCCCGGCCGACAGCGCGTACCACTCCAGCGGCACGCCCATCCGCTCGGCCAGGTCCAGCGCGGCGATCACGCGGCGGCACTCGGGCTCCGACAGCGCGCCCAGCGCCTTGGTCGGGTCGCCGAGCAGCACGACCCGGGTCACGCCCTCCCGGTGGCGCCGGGTGCGGGTGGTGACCACGCCCGCGACGATCGCCGCGGTGTTGCGCCCCCTCGGCCGGTCGACCGGCACCAGCGCGTGGTCCCCGTCGAGGTCGTGCTCGACGAAGTCGCCGAGCAGGCCGGTCAGCTCGTACGGGTACACCGTGTTGCGGGCGGCGGCGCGCAGCACCTTCAGCCGGTAGTCGTCGAGCGGCCGGACCGGCTCGTCGGCGGGCTCGCCGACGGTCAGCGCGGCCCCGCCGGTGGCGTCGAACGACACCCGCGCGGTGACCTTGTGCAGCTCGCCGGTGCGCGGGTCGCGCCGCCGCGCGACGAACAGGATCTCCTCCAGCCCGGCGCCCTGGGCCGTCGGCAGCACGCGGTCGGCGATCGTCTGCAGCTCCGCGCGGGTCATCTCGCTCGGCGGCCACACGTAGACCACGATCCGGTTGGTGTTGAACCGCTTCTTCGACGGCCGCCGCGACTGCGCCCGGCGGATCGAGTCCAGGCAGGCCGCCACGGTGTACTCGGCGGTCGGCAGCGTCACCAGCCGCCCGTCGTGGTCGCGCAGCGCGGTCAGGTCGCGTACCTGGGTGAACGCGACGAGGCGCTCGTCGGACGGGTTCTCCCGCGCGACGCACCGGTACAGGTACACCTCCTCGTCCGACGAGGGCAGCCGGGTGAGGTCGAAGGCGTTCAGCCGCTCCAGCTGCATCCGCTGCGCGATGTAGGGGTGCAGGCCACGGATCAGCCGTTCCTCGGCCATCCCGGCGCTCGACGGCCGGAACGTGAAGTGGTGGTGCATCACCGCGCGGCGGCTGCCGGCGACGGTGGCGGTGATCCGCCGCACCTGGGGCGGCAGCGGGCGCGCGCCGACGACCTCCTGGAGCGCGACCGCCATCCCGTCGGAGTCCTCCGGCTGGTTCTCCCAGGACACGTAGATGTCGGCGTCGACGGGGTGGCCGCCGTCGGCCAGCTCCGCCAGGCCGTCCAGCGCCCCGCCCAGCGCGTCGAAGCCGACGGCGCAGGAGACCAGCCGGGAGCCCTCGCGCTCGGCGACCACGAACCGGCAGCCGGAGTGCTCGACGGCGCGGACGCCGGTGAGGCCCTTGTTGCCGTAGTAGCGGCGGGTCAGCACCTCCAGCATGACCGAGTTGTCGCGGTCACCGCGCAGCAGCCGCTGGCCCAGCAGCCGCACCAGCGGCTCGGTGCTGCGCACCATCTCGGCGATGCGCTCGGCGCGGTCCGGCGAGTCCGGGTGCGCGTCCAGGTGGCGCAGGTGCTCGCGGACCCGGGCGTAGACGCGGGCGCGGTTGCGCCGCAGCAGCGGCTGCGCGAACCAGGTGAACGCCACGCCGCGCGCCAGGTCGGCGACCACGGGGAAGCGGCCCTGCGTGGCGGCCACCAGCCGTTCCAGGGCCAGGCCCGCCGACTCGTACACGAACGCGTCCGGCGGCGGCTCGCGCAGCCACGAGCGCAGCAGCGCCGCGACGACCGCGGAGTCGGCGGCGGCGCGCTGCCGGGCCAGGAAGATCCGGAACACCGCCGCCTCCAGCTCGGGAGAGCGGTCCAGCCCGGTGACGCCGTAGTGCCCGAGGGCCCTGGCGAGCCTGCCCTGGAACGCCTCGGGCAGCCCGGCCCGCTCCACGTCGAGGCTCTGCAGGTAGGTGTGGAAGTACTCGTGGTCGCTGTGCAGGTGGCCCTCGCCGGCGTCCTCGCCGTTCGGCCGGTTGCGGCCGAGCTCGGCCAGGTCGGCGAACGCCTCGATGAGGCCGAGTTCCTCGGCCAGCGGCCGGCGGCCCTCACCGGTGGCCGCCCGGCGCGCGGCGAGGTAGTCGTCGAGCATCCGGCGCTCGTCGTGCGGGTCGACGTCGAAGCCCAGCAGCAGGGAGCGCAGGTCCTCCAGGCCGCGCGCGAGGCGGTCGCGCGCCGGGACGTCCGCGGGCGCGGCGGGCAGGTCCAGCTCGACGGCGGCGACGGGGGCCTCGGCGACCTCGTCGTCGCCGACCGGCTCCAACCGGAGCAGCGGCGCGCCCGTCTCGACCTGGCTGCCGACGGAGACGACGCACTCCTTCACCCGCGCCCGGAACGGCGCCCGCAGCACCGTCTCCATCTTCATGCTCTCCAGCACCAGCACCGGCGCGTTCGCCTCGACCTCGTCGCCGACCTCCAGCGGCGTGGCGATGACCAGCGCGGGCGCGGGCGAGCGGACGACGCCGCCCTCGTCGCGGCTGACGCGGTGGGTGACGCCGTTCACCTCGATCAGGTGGACCGGCCCGTGGGTGTCGGTGAGCAGCCGGTAGCGCACGCCGTTGACGACGATCTGCCCCGAGTGCCGGTCGAAACGGGCGAGCTCGACGTCGGCGGTGCGCGGGTCGCCGCCCGCCTCGATGCCGACGCGGAACCGGTGCGGCCCCACCCGCGCCACGCGCACGCGGTAGCCGACGCCGCGCAGCTTGAGGTCCAGCGGCCGGCCGCTCTCGTGCTGCACCTGCGGGCGCCCGCCGGACGCCGTCGACAGCAGCCGCTGCTGCTCGGCGCGTTCCTGCTCCTCGTAGGCGTCGATGGCCGCGGCCGCCAGCGCGACGGCGGAGTGCCGGTGCGACACGAGCCCGCCCGCGGCGCGGACGCGGTCGATCCAGCCGGTGTCGGCGCTGGCGTCGATCACCTCGGGCCGGTCGAGCAGGTCCAGCACGAAGCTCTTGTTGGTGGTGCCGCCCTCGATGACCACCTTGGTCTGGGTCATCGCCCGGCGCAGCCGTCCCAGCGCCTCGGCGCGGTCGCGGCCGTAGGCGATGATCTTCGCGATCATGGAGTCGAACTCGGCGGGGATGGTGTCGCCCTCGCTGACCCCGGTGTCCACGCGGATGCCGGGCCCGGCCGGCAGCTCCAGCCGCGCGATGCGGCCCGGGGACGGCGCGAAGTCGCGGTCGGGGTCCTCGGCGTTGAGCCGGGCCTCGACGGCGTGGCCGCGCTCGACCGGCCGCTCCCCCTCCAGGCGGCCGCCCGCCGCCACGTGGAGCTGGGCCTTCACCAGGTCGAACCCGGTGGTGGCCTCGGTGATCGGGTGCTCGACCTGAAGCCGGGTGTTGACCTCCAGGAACGCGAACTGCCGGTCACCGGGGTGGTAGAGGAACTCCACGGTCGCCGCGCCCCGGTAGCCGACCGCGATCGCCAGCCGTTCGGCGGAGCCCTTGAGCTCGGCCACCTGCTCGGGATCGAGCACCGGCGAGGCCGACTCCTCGATGATCTTCTGGTTGCGGCGCTGCACCGAGCAGTCGCGCACGCCCAGCGCCCACGCGGTGCCCTGGCCGTCGGCGATCACCTGGACCTCGACGTGCCGGGCCCCGGTGACCAGGCGTTCCAGGAACACCACGCCGCTGCCGAACGCCCGCGCGGCCTCCTGGCTGGTGCGCTCGTAGGCGTCGGCCAGCTCGGACCCGTCCCTGATCACGCGGATGCCCCGGCCGCCGCCGCCCGCGGTCGCCTTGAGCATCAGCGGGTAGCCGATCCGGCCGGCCGCCGCCAGCGCGGCGTCCAGGCTCTCGACCGCGCCCCGGCTCCACGGCGCGACCGGCACCCCGACCTCCTCGGCGATCAGCTTCGCGCCGATCTTGTCGCCGAGCCGGCGCATGGCCTCGGGGCTCGGGCCGACGAAGGCGACCCCGATCCGCTCGCACAGCTCCGCGAACGCCGGGTCCTCGGCGACGAAGCCCCAGCCGACCCACGCGGCGTCGGCCCCGGTCTCCACCAGGGCGCGTTCCAGGACCTTCAGGTCCAGGTAGGGACGCGCGGCGGCGGGCCCGAGGTCGTAGGCGAGGTCGGCCTCGCGCACGAACGTCGCGTCGCGGTCGACGTCGGTGTGCAGCGCGACGGTCTCGATCGGCGTCCCGGTCTCGGAGACCAGATCCCGAACGCCTTGGATGAGGCGCATCGCTGCCTCACCACGGTTGACGATGGCGACACGACGGAACACGCGGCCGAACCCTCCCTGATCTCGCTGCTGGTCGTCTGGATCCCGCCGGAGTCGGCTGACCGCGCTTCCCACCACGAGACCTCCCTCGGCTCCGTCGACAGCGCGGTGCCCCTCACTCGGTCGCGGACAGGAGGAACGTGCTCGAGGGCGGCGGCCGGCACCGGAGACATGTTTGATCAGACCCTATGTACCAGCGGACGCCGGTGGGCAGTGGACGCCCACCAACCTCTGCCGCCCAAATCTGTGCGATGGATCAGTTGACGCTGGCCCGGGGCCCCGCCGTCACATCGGTACGATCATGGATTCCGACGGCCGAATCCGATTCGGTGGGGTCGTCGGGACACGGACACCGCGCCGGGCGGAGATGCCTCGGGAACCTGGAACGCGGGCGCCGTCCGCCGGATACCGGTCCCGGCGATTCGCCCGCCCCGGCCGCAGTCTACGACCGCCGCCAGAACGGTCATGCCCCGCCCGCGCAGGCGCCGACCACCTGCGGATCATCGTCGGTGAGCGGCGACGGCATGCAGGAGACCGGCAGGTTCCGGTGCCCGGCGGCGGATGGACGGGACGGGGCGGGCCGCGAGGGCCGCCCGAACGCGCTCGTCCCCGGAAGCGGCGAGAGCCTCCACCCGCTGTGGCGTCAGCGTCACGGAAGGGAGGACCCCGGCGCGGTTGGCCGGGTCCGCCAGCAGCGATTCGTGCAGGTCCTGCGGCGGCCGGGGATGCCGCAGCGCGGACCGCCGGCTGCGCGTCGGTGCGCAGAACGTGGTGGGCTTTGGGGGCGCATCGGTCCACCAGCAGGTCGGCCGGGACCTCGGTGTCCGGTGTGACCAGATGCCCGGCGACACGGCGCGGCACCGTCACCCGCACCTGGGGGTCGGGGTGAGCGGCCAGCCGCCAACAGGCGGACGTCGGAAGGGCGTTGTTGTGGCCCAGGTGACAGGCGACCTCGGGATCTCCCGACCCCAGCAGCTCCTCGGCCAACGCCTGCGACATGCGCGGACGAATGCGCCGCTCGTCCGGAGGGGGAAGCTGCATGGAGCAGGAGCCTGCGAGAGGAACGCGACGCGGCTCCGGCCGGTGCCGATGACGGCGACGCGGGGATGCCGCCCGTTCCCTGCGGGGCACGCGCTCGGGCGGGTTTCCCTCCATGCCGTCGGGTAAGGGCGGATCATGTCGCACCGCAACGATCCAGAGCCGAACGGCGACGAGAACCTCATCGAGCCGCAGGGCGTGAACGCCGGAGGCGCGATCGACCGTCCCGCGGACCGGGAGCCGGACGACGACCCGACCGCCCCCGCCTCCGGCCCGCCCGACCCCGCCACCGTGGCCACGCGCGACGAGGAGATGGTCGGCGTTCCCGAGCAGAAGCCCGGCTACCCCGGCCAGCAACGCTCCATCGACACCAGCTGACCGCCACGCCCGGACCGGCCCCCGCGCTGGGCGTTGACGACCTCCACCAGGCCGCGCCGCTCACCGGACAGCACGGCGGCGGGGGCTCTGGCGGAGGTTCGCTCGCCAGGCCGGCCCAAAGCCGAGAATGGTCAGGCGCAGGCGGCGGCTCGGCGTCCCGACACCGGGGTCGATCGAGGTCGACCTGACGAAGCCGTGGCCGTTGCGCGCCACCAGCGGCGCGACGCCGGCGGTGTTGAGCAGCCCGCCGCGAGCGCCAGGATCTGCGGCACCGACGCCGGTGCAGCGAACCGCGGCGGTGCCAGGCTCAGCCGACCGTCGACGGCGCCGTCCCGTAGACGATGCCGACTTTGGCCGGCGACATCCGCCACGTCGGTGAACGTGCCGACCCGGTCATGCCACTCCCTGGGCACGCCACCCCCACTCCGTCCGGCCGCGGGCCACGACGATCTCTTTGATGCCCTACAGACGTGCCGGTCGCCCGTCTGGACCCCGCTCCGCGTTGGCCGCAGTGGAGTTACCGGCGCGGTGGCCGTGCGCCAGCGCCGGCCGGTGATGGCCCGCGCCTTCCATTCGATGATCTCTCAGGACGACAGGTCGTCGTGCGGCCGAGGATGAGACCGGCGCGCTCGACCACCCGCTGTCCGTTGACGCTGTGGACCGGCGGCGCTGGTGGTGACCGGTGGCGGTGCGGATGACCGCACCGTGTTCACCGCGGCGCCGGACCGGGACGGCCTCGAACGCGACCGGACCACATGGTGGCCGGCCAGGGTCACGGCAGCCGGACCCGTCGCGGCTCAAACGCCGGCGCCGCATCGCCACGCGCCTCCGACACCCTGGCCGCCCTGCTGATGTGGCCATGAACTTTGGCGGCGGAACCTAGCGCGGATCTTCGTTCCGGTGCTCGCCGACCCCCGTCTCCACCCGCGGCGTGTTCATGCGAACGATTTGACAAATTTATCTGTCAAATGGACGATGGGTTTCGTGGAAAGCGGCATCAACTACCTCGACGAGCCGGACACGGTGGCGGCCGTGCTGGCCCCGTTGCGCAGGAAACTGCTGGCCAAGCTGCGCGAACCCGCCTCCGCGACGCAGCTCGCGGCGGCGCTCGGCCTGCCGAGGCAGAAGGTGAACTACCACCTGCGGGCGCTGGAGTCCGCGGGCCTGATCGAGCTGGTCGAGGAGCGGCGGCGCCGCGGGTGCCTGGAGCGCATCATGCGCGCCCGGCCCGGCGCGGTCGTGGTGGATCCGACGGTGATGAGCCACGACCAGGACTCCTCGGCGGAGCAGCTCAGCCTGATCCAGGACCAGTACGCCGCCGAGCACCTGGTCGACGTCGCCGCGGCGACCGTCCGCGACGTCGCACGGATGCAGGTCAAGGCGGACGAAGCCGGCAAGCGCCTGCTCACCTTCACCGCCGAGACCGATGTGCGGTTCGCCAGCCCGGCGGACGTCCACCGGTTCACCGACGAGCTGACCGAAGCGCTGCGGGAGATCGCGGCCCGGTTCGACACGCGCGACGGTCGCCCGTACCGGGTGGTGGTCGGCGGCCACCCCACCCCCAGACCCACCGGCGAGAAGATCGACCAGGGAGAGAATCCATGAACCATGTCCAGCCCACCGGCACGCCGCGACTGGAGATCCGGGTGGCGGCCACGGTCGACGCCGCCTGGCGGGCACTGCGGGACAAGGACCTGATCAGGCAGTGGCACGGTTGGCAGTCCGGTGAGCTCGAAGCCGAGATCGACTCGATCTACTTCACCGACGTCACCGAGGACACCGGGACGCACACGTTCCTCGCCAACGGCGGCGACCGGTTCGAGGTGCGCGGCGACGGCGAGGGTTTCGTCCGCGTCACGCTCGTCCGCGCACCGCTGAGCGGCGATCCCGAATGGGACGCCTACTACGACGACGTCACCGAGGGCTGGATCTCCTTCCTGCACCAACTGCGCTTCGCGCTCGAGCGCAAGCCCGGCGAGCGGCGGCGCACGCTGTTCCTCGGCGATCGGGACACGTACTCGGGCACCGTGATCGAACGCCTGGGGCTGGCCGCGGCGAGCGAGCCGGGCAGCCGCTACACCGCGACCCTCGCCGGCGAGCCGATCGAGGGCGAGGTGTGGTTCCGCTCGGAGCACCAGCTCGGGGTCACGGTGGACTCCTGGGGAGAAGGCCTGCTGATCATCGCGGGCACCGGCCCCTCCACGACCGCACCGGCGGGCACGTCGATGGCCCTGTTGAGCACCTACCACCAGGACGAGGACGCGTACACCCTGCTCAACGAGCGGTGGTCCCGATGGTGGGGCGACAACACCGGCAGGTGACTCGTCAAGCAGCGCAGGGATGTGCCGACCAGGCGCGCAACCGGGCCCGCCGGGCTCTGCCGGTGGCCGCCAGCCGGTCTTCGATGTCGAGGTCTACGAGCACGGAACCTAGTGGGCCTCGTCCGGGGACGCCGCCCGCGGCGTGGCGGGAAGCCGGGCCGTGACGATGAGGCCGCCGGTGGGGCGGGGGGTGAGGTCGAGGGTCCCGTCGTGGGCCCGGACGATGCTGTGCACGATGGCCAGCCCGAGGCCGACGCCGACGTGCCCGTCGGTGCGGATGCGTGTCGTTCCGCGCTGGAAGGGCTCGATGAGGGTCGGCACCAGTTCCGGCGGGAGCCGATGGCCGGTGTTCTCGACCCGCAGCACGCTCGCGTCGCGCTGGGATTCGGTGTGGACCGTCACGGTGCCTCCCGTGGGGAGGTTGTGGACGATGGCGTTCTGGACGAGGTTGGTCGCCATCCGCAGCAGGAGCGGCGCGGAGCCGACGGCCCTCGTGGGCTCGCCGGTGACATCGAGCGTGATCTGACGCCGTTCGGCGAGGGGAAGCAGCGTTTCGGTGGCTTCTTCGGCGACCAGGGACAGGTCGACGGGCTCGCGGGTGAAGGTTCCGCGGCCACTGCGGCTGAGCAGCAGCAGGGCCTCGGTGAGTTCGATCGCCCGCGTGTTGACGGTGTGGAGGCGCTCGATGAGCTCTCCCTGATCCCGTGCGGGGTCGTTGCGGGCGACGTCGAGGAGTGACTGCGAGATCGCCAGCGGGGTGCGCAGTTCGTGGGAGGCGTTGGCGGCGAAACGTTGCTGCTCGGCGACATGGGATTCGAGTTGTTCGAGCATGGTGTCGAACACGTCGGAGAGTTCGCGGAACTCGTCCCTGGGGCCTTCCAGGCGGATCCGGTGGGACAGCGATCCGTGGGAGGCCAGCCGTGCCGCGTCCGCGATCTGTGTGAGCGGCGCCAGCATCCGGCCGGCGAGGACCCATCCTCCCAGCAGGCCGAACACCAGCAGGAACGCCAGTGCCGCGACCGAGGCGGGGGCGAAGCCGCGCAGGAGGTCGGAGCGGTTGTACCCGATGATGATCACGCTGCCGACCGCCCGGCGGATGGCCCCGGGGTCGTCGGTGGGGAGCCAGCGCAGCACGAACACCCAGAACACGGCGAGCAGGACAGCACCGGCCAGCAGGAGGAACCCGGCGTAGCTGATGGTGAGTTTCAGCCGGACGCTGAGCCCTGGGCGCCTATTCATGAGCGTCGCCAGGGCGGGCGGGGGCGACGCCGGTGTCGATGCGGTAGCCGACGCCGAGCACCGTGGAGATGAGCGCCGGCTCGCCGAGTCGTTTGCGCAGCGCCGAGACGGTGATGCGGACGGCGTTGGTGAAGGGGTCGGCGTTCTCGTCCCAGGCCCGCTCCAGTAGCTCCTCGGCGCTGACGACACCGCCTTCGGCGGCGACCAGGACCTCCAGCACGGCGAACTGCTTGCGGGTGAGCGCGATGTAGCGTCCGTCGCGGAAGACCTCGCGGCGGAAGGGATCCAGCCGCAGCCCCGCGAGCTGGCGGACCGGGGGTCGGGCGTGCGCGCGCCTGCGGTCCAGCGCCCGCAACCGCATGACCAGCTCCCGCAGCTCGAACGGTTTGGTGAGGTAGTCGTCGGCGCCGAGCTCGAAACCCGAGGCCTTGTCGTCGATCCGGTCGGCGGCGGTGAGCATCAGGATCGGGATGCCGCTGCCGGAGGCGACGATCCGGCGGGCGACCTCGTCGCCGGAGGGGCCGGGGATGTCGCGGTCGAGGACCGCGAGGTCGTAGGAGTTGACGCTGAGCAGTTCCAGGGCGGTGTCACCGTCGCCGGCGATGTCGGCGGCGATCGCCTCCAGCCGCAGACCGTCACGCACGGCTTCGGCCAGGAAAGGCTCGTCCTCCACGATCAGTACGCGCATATCTGGAGGTTAGACAGCAGGGTGTATCGCCGACGTATGCAACATGCCTCAACGGCCCGCGAGCCCCTCACCGGCCAGAACGCTGGACAGTCCCGGATGACCGTCGTGGCGGCGGCACCTCTCGAACCGGCGCGCCCCTTGTCGGTCACGAGGTGATCGGGGTGTGTCCGGAACCCGCACACACCCCGATCTGATCCAGCACCCGGCGGCCCGACCGCGGCCACTGTGAAGCCATCTACGACCGCTCGGCGGCACTGCCGGGCGGTGCGATGCTGAACGGCTGGTGCCAGCCTTCTGCGGCGGTCCAGAAATTGGTCTCGATGCGACCGTCCGCGCCGTCACCACCAGAGGCAGGATCTCAACCGGCATCGTGCGCCAAACCCCGCCCTGGACCTACGCAGAAGCCCAGTAGCAACAGCCGTGGCCGCCACGGTCGGCGAGGGCGCCCCGTTGGGACCGGCCGAGGACGACCGCTCCGCGATGGCTCTGTTGCGCTTCGCGGTGATGTCGGGGACGGGGCGGATCGGGCGCGATATGACATCGCTCCCGACGACCGTCAGGAGCCCCTTCCGCATCGACCGGCCCCGCCCCTCGGTGAGGATGGTGCGGGCGCCGCTCGACATCGACACCGACCCACGGGCGACCGGCAGCCTCTGCTGGTGGCAATCGGCGCGTCGGAGTTCGCCGCGGCGCACCGCGCGCAATGTCCACCTTGCACGCCGCCGCGGGCGGCGGCTGTGCGGAGACGCTGTGGTTGATGCTCGTTCGCGTCGGTGATCCCGGCCCGCCCGGGTTCAGGATCACCAGCGATGCGCCGCCCGGTATTGCCCGGAAGCAGGGCCGCGACGCGAGCCCTTCGGCCAAACGGGCGCCCTTCACCGGCCTCAAGGCGGTGGAGCGTGACGGCCGCCCCGTCATCATGCCCCGTGACTCGCGACGGCCGGTCACCACTTCGAGTCGGCGGTGGCGTTGCGGCGGCGTCGTCCGCGCCACCGTCTACAGCACAGTACGAACAGGGTCAGTCCCGAGGTCCGCGCAGGGTCCTCACTCTCCGGCGTTTGCCGACTTGACCTCGACAAGGACCACGTTCACCTCTCCCGCCAGCAACTCCCAGGCATGGTCGAAGGCGTCCTCCTGCCAGACGACCGCGCCGGGGTTCAGATCCACGATCTGGGTCGTCCCGTCCGCCCAGGTCACCTTCTGTCGCCCGGAGCCGAGGTTGACCACGAGCATCGGCGGGTGCGAGTGCATCGCGCTCTCCCAACCGTGAGAGGCGCGCGCGTGCACCACCCGAACGTGTTCGTTCTCGAACAGGATCTGGTGCGCGTCGGGATCCACGACCGTTGCGTGCTGGGGCTTCTGGGTCGAGGTCTGGGTCTGTCTCGAAAGCGAACTACTCACCGCGGGCTCCTGTCCGCCGGGCTTCACCCGGCTGTTTCGCTAAACCATAACCACTGTTAGTTGTTAAAAACAACCTCCATGGGCGACAAGTTAGGATCAGGCGGGATACAGGAGGGAAGTGGTCATGCCGACCAGCCGTAGTTATCGGGATTCGTGCGGGATGGCTCGGGCTCTCGACGTCGTCGGGGAGCGGTGGGCGCTGCTGGTCGTCCGGGAGTTGCTCCTGGTGCCCCAACGCTTCTCCGAGCTGCGGCACGCCCTGCCCAACGCCAGCTCGAACCTGCTCGCCGACCGGCTTCGGGAGCTCGAGCACCACGGGGTGATCCGTCGCCGCAAACTGGCGTCGGCGGGGCCGCACGTCTACGAGCTGACAGAGTGGGGCCGGAAGCTGGAACCGATCGTCCTGGCTCTGAGCGAGTGGGGAATCGACGCCCCGAGCCCTCCGGAGCCCACCTCGCTCAGCGCCACCTCGGTGCTGATCTTCCTGCGGATCGGTCTTCGTCCCGACCCGGCGGCGGCGCCGATCGTCTGCCGCCTCGATCTCGACGGCTCGGTCTGGACGGTCCGCGCCTCCTCCGGAGAGGTTCAGGTGCGGAGCGGCGAACCCGCCACGGCCGACATCTCGCTTCGCACGGACCCCAGGACGCTCGGCGGCCTGCTGGACGACCCGGCGTCGCTCGACTCCGCGCTCGCCGAGGGGAGCGTGGCCCTCGTGGGCGACCCGCTGACCCTCAAACAGCTGCTGTACGGTGCCGCCGATCCGCAACGGTCGTGATCGCCGACCCCTATGGCGAGTGTGAGGTCATGGCGGTGAGAGCGGCGGCTTGACGGGTGTCATGCATGCGGCCCCCTCCCTGTTCGGGACGGGGGCCGTTCGCGTGTGCGGGCGGTCGGGGCGGTGGGTGCCACCGCCCGGCGAACCGCGCCGGTCATCGCGGGGCTCGCCGGGCCCGTTCGAGAGGTCACCGGGCCCGGTCGCGGCAGGCCGGTCAGCGGCGTCTGCGCGCCGGAAGGTCACGGGACTTCACCGGCCGGGCACTTCTCACACGTCGTCCCAGGCCGCGGCGCACATCTTCCAGCCGGTCGCGGTCCGGATGAACTGGGTGGTCTGGCGGCCCGCCCCCTCGAACCACTCGCCGTCGAGGTAGCCGGACTTGCCGTACTCGCTGAACCGGTGCGCGATCGACCCGAAGATCTCGGTGCGTTCGGAGACCTCCCACTCGGAGAACTCGGTGAGCGTCCCGTCGGTGAGCATCTTCTCCCGGGGCGCGATGAACGTGTCGAGATCGTAGATCTCGGTCTTTCCCCCGACGTTCTTGATGATCAGCCCCTCCGGGATGAACACCTCACGGATGACGTCGAGGTTCGGCCGGCTGCCGCCGGTGTTGCCGAACGCACCGAACAGGGTGCGCATCATCCGGTCGAGTTCGGCCTTGACGTCGGCGGACATGGAACCTCCGATTCACATAACAGATGTTGTGTGAACATATCCTGTCCGCATGCCACGCCACAAGGGAGACCATGACGCCCGACGCCGCGACGTGTCCGGGGCGGTGTGGCGGGTGCTGGCCGCGCACGGGTTCGGCGGCCTGACGCTGCGGGCGGTCGCCACCGAGATGGGCGCGACGACCGGCCTGCTCACGCACTACTTTCCGAACAAGAAGGCGCTGGTCGCGCATGCGCTGACGTTGCTGGACGAACGCCGGGCCGCGCGGCCCGGACACGCCGGGCCCGACGGGCTCGCCGCCCTGCGCGCGACACTGCTGGACATCCTGCCGCGCACGCCGCAGGCGGCCGCGGACAACCGGATCTGGGTCAGCTCGTGGGACGCGGCGCTGGCCGACCCGGATCTCGCCGCCGGACACGCGGCCCGCTACGCGCGTGCGCGCGAGCGGATCCGGCACCAGGTGCGGACGGCGCAACGCCTGGGAGAGCTGCCCCCCGCGGATCCGGACGGCGTCGCGGCGACGATCCAGTCCTTCGCGCTCGGCCTCATCGTGCAGGCCCTGTTCAGCCCGGAGGAGTTCCCGCCCGAGCGGCAGACCCGCCTCCTGGACGACTTCCTGGCCACCCTCGCGGTCGAAGGCCGGTGAACCGGCGGATCAGGGAGTCGCCATGACCGCGTGGACGGCGACCGTCGCGGGACCCTGCGGCTCGGATCGGCGGGTCGACGCTCACAACGCCGCCGGTCAGGACGGAGGTGGCGCGTGTCGGTCACGGCGGGCCGGTGGTCGTCGAGCGGTTCCCCTGCGCGCGTCATCGCCGGCGGGGCGGGCGGCGGAGCGTTGGCAGCCCGCATTCGCTTCGGCGACGGGAGTCACGGCATCACGCCCGCCATGTAGGCCCCGACGACCACCAGGAGGCCGAGGAGGCCGAGCGGACCCGCCGTCCAGGAGGCCGCGAGTGCCTGCCCGGCCGTGGCACCGGCGTCCTCCAGGTCCTCCCGCGCCTGCCTGACCGGCAGCATGCTCATGGCCACGGGCGTGTACAGCACGGCGGCGAGCACGATGGCGCAGGAGCCGACCCAGGCCAGGTCCATCTCGTGGCCGAGTTCCACCCCCGTCTTGCAGAGCCCGAGGAAGGCCGCCGCGCAGAGCAGCTGCGCGCCGGCGGCGCGCGCCAGGGCGCCCGGAACACCGCCCGCCCGGCGGGCGATCCAGCCGTGCAGCACGTCATCCACCACCACGGAGGAGACGGTCACTCCCCAGAAGAACAGCGCCACCAGCCCGAGCCAGCCCAGCGTTTCGAACATCGCCCGATCCCACCCCGTCCCCGTCGTACGGACGAGCCGCACCGCGTCCGGTCCCCGCCACGGTGCCGACCCCGCTGACAACGAGACGCACCGGCGGCCGGATCGGTGCCGCCGTTCCTGGCGACCGGCGTTCCGGCAGCGGCTTTCGAAGCGTGGGCGGATGTCACTGTCCGCGATGGTCTCCGCGCTCGCAGTGGCCATTCTTTGATCTTGACGGTAGGATGGGCGGTTCAGGCGGTGACCGTATGGCCGGGAGGCTGGGGAACGGTCACCGCCTGAGCCGTCCTCGCCCGGTCGGCCCAGGGCGCGGTCGTCAGAGGGACGGCGCCCGGTGGGTGGGGCGGGCGTTCACCACGGTGAGGAGGACGGGCAGCTCGGCGAGGTCCTCGTCCGGGACGGTGAGCGGGTTCTCGGCGAAGACCGTCAGGTCGGCCCGGTGGCCCGGGGCGAGGCGTCCCGCGCGGTCCTCCTCGGCGGCGGCCCAGGCCGGGCTGAGGGTGTAGCCCTGGAGGGCCTGGAGCGGGGTCAGCGCCTGCTCCGGTCCGTGCGGCGGCTGCGTCAGGTCGCGGCTCGGGCGGCGGTGCCGGGCCCCCGCCATGACGGCGAGGGGCTGGTAGGGGGCGATGGGCCAGTCCGAGCCGAGGACGACCGTCGCGCCGGCGTCCCACAGGTCGCGGCAGCGGAAGGCGCGGGCGGCGCGCTCCTCGCCGAGGCGGCGCGACCAGTTGTCGGTGTGGTCGGCGCGGGTGAACTCGCAGCAGTGGGTCGGCTGCATGGACGCGGCGACGCCGAGGCGGGCGAAGCGGCGCACGGTGTCGTCCGGGACGGTCTCGATGTGCTCGATGCGGTGCCGGGGCGAGCCCGCCCTCTCCCCCGTTCCGGCCTGCGCCTTCTCGATGGAGTCGAGCGCGTGCCGGACGGCGGCGTCGCCGATGGCGTGGGTGGCGGTGGGCACGCCCTCGCGGTGGAGCTCCGCGACGGCCCGGGTGTAGGCGTCCGGGTCGGGCCAGAAGGCGTGCGCGGACTCGCCGTGGCAGTCGGGCCGTTCGAGCCAGGCGGTGCCGTTGTCGATGGTGCCGTCCATGAACAGTTTCACGCCGGCGACCCGCCACAGGTCGCCGCCCGTCCCCTGGGTCCGGACGAGTCCGGCGATCGCGCCGGCGTCCGCGCCGGGCTGGCACCAGGGGGCGACGCGGACGCGCAGCGCGAGGTCGCCCGCCTCCTCCAGCGCGGCGTAGAGGGAGAGGCTGTCGCCGTTGGCGTCCATGGCGTGGCCCCCGGTCAGGCCCGCGGCGGCCATGCCGCGCAGGACGGCGGCGGCCCGCGCCCGGATCTCGGCGGCGGTGGGACGCGGCATGACGGCCTCGACGAGTTCGCACGCCGCGTCCTCCAGCAGCAGGCCGGTGGGCCGCCCCTCGTCGTCGCACACGATCTGGGACGACTGCGCGAAGTCGCGCGGGCCGTCGATGCCGGCGAGGTCCAGGGCGCGGGGGCTCGCCAGCATGGAGTGCGCGTCGAACAGGTCGATCGCGGCGGGGACGTCGGCGAGGACGGGGCCGAGGGCGGCGGCGGTGACGGGCCGGTCGCCGAAGACGTTCGGGTCGAGGCCCCAGCCGCGCAGCCACGCGCCGGGGGCGAGGGCGCGGGACTCGCGGGCCAGGGCCTCGCGGACGGCGGCGAGGTCGGCGCAGCCGGACAGGTCGACGCCCATCGTCCGCTCGGCGCCGGACAGCGGGTGCGTGTGACCGTCCACGAGGCCCGGGGTGACGACCGCCCCCCGCACGTCGATGACCGCCGTCGCCGGCCCGGCGAGCGCGCGGACCTCCCGGTCGTCGCCGAGGGCGGTGATCCGGCCGCCGCCCGCGGCGAGCGCGGTGTGCGGGAGCGGGCCGCCGGTCAGCGGGTCGAGCAGCCGGGCGGACAGCAGGACGAGATCGGGGTGCAAGGGGAGGGCTCCAAAGGGTGTCGGTGCGGATCAGTGTGGTGCGGCCGGACGCCCGGCCAGGCGTCCGTCCGCGAGTTCGAGGTCGCGTTCGGCGATGGTGACGGCCATGTTCGTGATGACCTCGGGGTGGTCGTCGCGGCCGGTGTTGGCGTGGGAGGCGAGCCCGTCCAGGACGACGAGGATCCGCATGGCGGTCAGCTCGGGGTCGGTGGCCCGGAACTCGCCGGCGGCCGCGCCGTCCCGGATCAGGCCCGCCAGGCGGTCGCGCCACAGCGCCTCCTGGTGGTGGACGCGTTCGCGCAGGGTGGCGCGGTAGCGGCTGAGGTGCCGGGCGTTCAGCCACAGCCGGCTCATCTCGTCGTACCGCTCCCCCGAGGTCAGCGCGAAGAAGCGCGCGAGGTGCCCGGTGGCGTCGCCGTCCGGCCGGACGGCCGGGATCAGCTCCTCCAGCTCCGCGGACGCGGCGGCGCCGAACGCCTCGGCGACCAGGTCCTCGGCGGCCGGGAAGTAGTGGCTGATCAGCCCGGGCCGGACGGCCAGCTCGTCGGCGACCCGCCGCAGCGTCACGCATTCCAGGCCTTCGGCCAGGGCGATCGCCGAGGCGGCCGCGACGATCTCGGCGCGGCGCGTCTCCGGCGTCTTGCGAACGCGTTTCGGCTGTGCTCTTGACAACACGCCTCCCAAGTTATTGGTTATGCGACCAATAGAACAAGTCCGGAGGACCTGCATGGCATCCACGATTCCAGACCCCCTGGACGGCCCCGCCCCCGTCAGCCCGTTCCCCGCCGGGACCGACCGCGCAGGAACCGACCGCGCGGGCCGCGTCGAGGCGCGCGGCATCGACTTCATCCCGGACGGCGAGCGGCACGGCCGGGCGCGGGAGCTGTTCGCCGTGTGGGCCGCGCCGAACGTCAGCTACCTGTCGCTCGTCGTCGGCGGCGCGCTGGTCCTGATGGGCCTGAACCTCTGGCAGTCGCTCACCCTGATCGTCGTGGGCAACCTGTTCTGGCTGCTGGTCGGCCTGATCGCCACCAGCGGCCCGGCCGCGGGCGCCCCCAGCGAAGTGATCATGCGGGCGATGTACGGGATCCGGGGCAACCGGGTGATCATCGCGATCACCGGCTGGTTCGTCTCCGTCAACTACCTCGCGCTGAACTGGGCGGCGGCCTCGCTGGCCGCGTTCGGGCTGCTGGGCGGCCTCGGCGTGCCCGTCGGCACCCCGGTCAAGATCGTGACCATCGTGGCGATCGCGGCCGCGACCCTCGCCATCAGCGTGTACGGGCACGCCACCATCGTGAAGCTGTACCCGCTGCTGACGTGGGCGCTCACCGCCGCGTTCGCCGTCCTCGCGGTGTACGTCCTCAGGCACGCGCACTGGGACCACCAGCCCGCCGAACCCCTGCGCGGCCCGGCGCTGTGGGCCGCGCTCACCGCCGCCCTCGCGCTCGTCGCCTCGGCGCCGCTGTCGTACAACAACAGCGCCGACTTCTCCCGGTACCTGCCGCGCGCCACCTCACCGAAGGCCGTCGCGGGCTGGACGGCGCTCGGCGCGTTCATCCCGTCCGTGCTGTTCACGGCGCTCGGAACGCTCGCCGGGACCGCCGTCGACATGACGGACCCGCAGACCGCGCTCGCCGCGATCCTGCCGGACTGGTTCGAACCGGTGTTCCTGCTGTCGGTCATCATCGGCACCATCGCCAACAACGCCATGACCGCCTACAGCTCGGGCCTCGCGCTCCAGGCGGTCGGCCTGCGTCTTCGCAGGTCGCGCAGCGTGGCGCTGGACGGCGCCCTCGGCCTCGCGCTGACCCTGTACGCGCTGCTCGTCTCCGACTTCCTCGACACCGTCAGCAACCTGCTCCAGGTCATGGTCGTGCTGCTCGGCCCCAGCATGGCGGTCTACGCGACCGACGTCCTGTGGCGCCGCAACCGGTACGACGGCCGCGCGCTGGGCGACGAGAGGCGCGGCGGCCCGTTCTGGTACACCGGCGGCGTCAACCCGGCCGGGGTGATCGCCCTGCTCACCGGCGCCGCCGTGGCCTCCCAGTGCGTGAACACGCCGATGTACACCGGCGCGATCGCGAAGGCGGCCGGCGGGGTGGATCTCTCCCTTCCCGCGGGCATGGTGATCTCCGCGGGCCTGTACGTCCTGCTGATGCGGTCCCGCCGCGCCGCCATCCGTTGATTTCGTCCTTTTCCGAACACCAGGAGACGTCCATGACCCCGCCAGAGCGTTACGGCCCGCAGTTCGGCCCCGACATCACCTTCCTCGGGGTGCCGCGCTGCACGTGGTCGGACCCGTCCACCTACGCCGACGCGGACGTGGTGATCCTGGGCGCGCCGTTCGACGGCGGCACGTCCCACCGGCCCGGCACCCGGTTCGGCCCCCAGTACATCCGGCAGACCTGCTACCTGCCGCACGACGGGTCGCGTCCGTCCCTGGCGTTGCGCGTGGACGGGTTGCAGGGCGACCTGACCGTGTACGACGCCGGAGATGTCGAGATGTACTCGGGCGACGCCGAGCGCTCCGTCCGGGACCTGCAGGAGGCCGTCCACACCGTCACCGCGAACGGGGCGATCCCGCTGGTCCTGGGCGGCGACCACACCATCGCCTGGCCGGACGCCGCGGGCGTGGCGCAGCACCTGGGCCAGGGCCGCGTCTCGATGATCCATTTCGACGCGCACGCCGACACCGGGGACATCGAGTTCGGCTCGCTGATCGGGCACGGCCAGCCGATGCGGCGGCTGATCGAGTCCGGCGCCCTGCGCGGCGACCGGTTCCTGCAGATGGGCCTGCGCGGCTACTGGCCCGGTCCCGAGACGCTCGCCTGGATGGCCGAGCAGGGCATGCGCTCGTACGAGATGACGGAGATCGTCGCCCGCGGGCTGGACGAGTGCCTCACCGAGGCGTTCGCGATCGCCACCGACGAGTGCGACGGCGTGTTCCTGTCGGTCGACATCGACGTGTGCGACCCCGGGCACGCCCCCGGCACCGGCACGCCGGAGCCCGGCGGCCTCACCGCCCGCCAGCTCCTGGACGCGGTCCGCCGCATCGCCTACGAGCTGCCCGTCGCCGGGATCGACGTCGTCGAGGTGTCGCCTCCCTACGACCACGCCGACATCACGTCCGCGCTGGCCAACCGCGTCGTCCTGGAGGCGCTGTCGGGCATCGCGCGCCGCCGCCGCGACACCCGCGACGGCACCGCGTGGGACCCCCGGCAGCCCCTCCTCGACGGCCGCTGACCCGACCCCCGGCCCGGCCGCCGACGTCCGACGACGGCCGGGCCCACCACCGGCGCGCGGCCGGATCAGCACGGCCGCGATAAGACCGCATCCGGGTCTCCGACCAGGCGGACGCACCGCACCGACCTCAGCAGCAAGGGCGCCAGCCCCGCCACCGCGATGACGCACGCGCACACCAGCAGGGTCCCCGTCGCCCCCGCCGCCGCCAGCAAGGGGCCGGTCAGCAGGTAGACCCCTGGAGCGGCGGCTACCTGCACCGTGTCGGTGTAGTTGGTCACCCGGCCTTGCAGGTCGGCCGGGACCTGCTGCTGGACGGCGCTGCGCCAGGCGACCATCGCCATGGCCAGCCCGCCGGCCCCCGCCGCGGCCGCCGCCATCGCACCGCCCAGCGGCGCCCGCACCGCGAACGCCACCGGCGGCAACGCCAGCAGGCTGCTCCCGGCGCACGCGACCCACATCGCCCGCCGGGGCTCCGCCAGCAAACTCACCGCCGCGCCCGCGGCCATCCCGGCGGCGAACGCCGCGGTGATCCAGCCCCACGCGGCCGCGCCCCCGTGATGGGCGGCGGCGTGCGCCGGGCCCAGGATGAAGAACGCCAGGTGCCAGAAGGGCACCAGCACGGCCCCGGCGAGGGTGTGGGACCACAGCCAGGTCCTGGTGGTGATCGCCTGCCAGCCCTGCCGCGTCTCGGCGGCGAACCCCGCGCGCGCCCGCCGCACGGGCGGGACCCGGACTCCCCGCAGCACCAGCACGGAGATCCCGGTGAGCACCGCGTTCGCGCCCAATCCCGCCGCCGGGCCCGCTCCGGCGACCACCGCACCGCCGACCGGCGGCCCCACCATCCTGATCGCGTACATCGTCAGCTTCGTCAGCGCGTTGGCGGCGGGCAGCTGCCGGACGGGGACCAGGTCGCGGGAGACACCCGCGCCCGCGCCGCCCGACAGCGCTCCGGCCCCGGCGGCCACCGCCGCGGTGACCGCCAGGTTCCACACGGCCGCGCGGCCGGACGCGGCCAGCACCGCCTCGACGGCCAGCGTGACGGTCACGACGCCACCGGCGCAGGCCATGGCCGTGACCCTCGGCAGGCGGTCGGCGACCGTCCCGAGGATCGGGGTCAGCACGATCGTGGCGACCATCTGGGCCAGCATCACCGTGGCGATTCCCGGCGCGCCCGCTCCGCAGGCCAGCACCGTGAACGCCACCGCGCCGGTCGCCATCGTCGAGCCGAACGTGTTGATGCGGCCCGCGACGAAGAACCGGAGATAGTGCGGGTTGCCGCGCAGCGGCGCCACCGCCCGGCGCAGCCGGGCCCGCATCAGCACGCCCGCCGCGCGTGACAGGCCCGGGTCCCCGGCGGGACCGGCGGCGCAGCGGGATGCCGGGTCATGGGTCCCTCCCGAACGACTGAGGCCGGTGACCAGGACGGCGGGTCCTCACAGTGTGGCCGTCGCCTCGCCCTCGGAGCGAGGCCGGACACGTCCCGGCGCGGTGAGGTCCTGGTGGCGTCGAGGTGCGTTCGATGGTCCGGCGGGACGGACCCGGCAGGGGGAGGCGCGGGAGGCCGGGCGGGGCCCCGGGTCGGGGTGTGCCCGGCCTCCCGGTTCGGTCCGTGGCGGCTACCTGACCGAGAAACTTCCCTGCACGCGCACGTCGACCTCGCGGCTGGGTCCGGCGATGAGCTGGACGTTCTGGGTGTATCCGGTGGTGTTGTGCCAGATCTCGCCGCCCTGGCCCGGCGACAGGGGCTTCGTGCAGCCGTAGTCCCTGCCGCCGCCCGCGGGCTCGACGCAGAACGCGATCTGCTTCCCGCCCGAGGCGGCGAGATGGGCGTGCACCCTCTTGCCGTGCTCGACCAGGAAGGGGCGGCTGCACACGGCGAAGGCGAGCGCGAAGCCGGGGACGACGCAGTCCACGGCCGTGGCCACCTTCGCCGCCGGGGCGCCATGGGCCTGTTCCGCGTTCGCCGCGCCCGCTCCGGTCCCCGCCATCACGGTCGCGGCCGCGAGAGCGAACGTCGTCCGGACGGTGTTTCGTCGTGCCATGTCGTGCTTCCCTCCGTTGCCGTGTGAAGGGCGGCCGCCGTGGCGGCGGACCGCCCTTCCTTGTGACAACAGAATGGCCTGAATTGACTACTGAAAGTAACATTCGGTGGGATGAGCTGCTGTTCCTTCCGTCGGCGTAGTTTCGTTCCGCCCTGCGGAGGAGCCCGCGCCGACGGGCCGGGCGGTCAGCGGCGGTCCTGCTTCAGGACCTCGGGGTTGGCGCAGTGGGCCAGGGGCTCGCCGCGCAGGTGGCGGGCGACGTCCCCGGCGAGGATGTGGGCGGCGTTCATGGCCGTCTGCTTGCTGGCCCCGGCCAGGTGCGGAGTGACGGTGAGGTTGGGGGTGGTCAGCAGCCTCGACCCGGCGGGGATCGGCTCCTCGGGGAAGACGTCGCAGGCGGCCGCGTAGAGGTGGCCGCTGTCCAGGGCGTCGCAGAGGGCGTCGTGGTCCAGCAGCGCCCCGCGGGCGCAGTTGACGACGACCGCCCCGGCGGGGAGCGCGGCGAGCTCGGCCTTGCCGATCATGCCGGTGGTCTCGGGTGTGACGCGGGCGTGCAGGGAGAGGATCTGCGCGCGGGACAGCAGGTCGGCGAACGGCACCTGCTCGGCGACGCCGTCGAGGTCGGCGGCGTAGGGGTCGTGGACGAGCACGCGGGCGCCGAGCGCGTTCAGCATGCGGGCGACCCGGCGGCCGACCGCGCCGTAGCCGACCAGGCCGACGGTGCTGCCCTCGATCTCGGGGCCGACCTGCTCGTAGCGGTAGTAGTCGCCGCGCCACACGCCCGTGTGCAGGTCGGAATGGGTCTGCGGGATGCGCCGCACCGCCGCCATGATCATCCCGAGGGTGTGCTCGGCGGTGGCGGCGGCGTTGCGGCCCGGGGCGAAGGCGACCGCGACGCCGTGCTCGGTGGCGGCCTCCAGGTTCGCGTTGACCGGGCCGCCCCGGCTGACGCCGAAGAAGGCCAGGTCGGGGCAGGCCTCCAGGACGCGGCGGGTCAGCGGGGCCATCTGGGTCAGGCAGATCCGGACGCCGCGCAGCGCCTCGATCATCTGCTCCTCGGTGCCCGACGCCTCGTCGACCTCGCCGACCCGGCCGAACGGCTCCACGGGCCAGGGCAGGGTGAGCTCGGTGAACTCCAGGTCGGCGGAGGTCTCGGCGCGGACGGCCTCGACGAGGAGCCGGTTGAGGACGAAGTGGTCGCCGGCGGCGAGGACACGGGTGGGCATGGGGACTCCTGGTTCGTGGCGGTCTAGTGCGCGTGGGTGGTCCGGGAGCGGTGGCCGCCGCCCGGCGCGCCGATCGCCCCGACCAGCGGGGTGTTGAACTCCAGCAGCGCGACGCTCCCGTCGGTCAGCTCGATCTCGGTGAGGGCGCAGTTGCGCACCGAGGGGAACACCCGCCGGTAGTCGCGCAGGGGCAGGGACAGGTAGCGGCACAGCACCAGGCGGATCGCCGTGGTGTGGGCGACGACCATGACGCGGCCGTCGGGATGCCGGGTGACGATGTCGTCGAGGCAGGCGGTGAAGCGGTCCGCCGCCGCCTGCGGGTCCTCCCCGCCGGGGAGGTGGCCGCTGACCGGGTCGTCGTGGAACGCCGCGAGCGCGTCGGGGAAGCGTTCGCGCATCTCGGCGCGGGTGAGCCCCTCGGCGCGGCCGAAGTCCAGCTCGCGCAGGCGCGGGTCGACCCGGAGCGGCAGCCCGGTGGCCTCGGCGCTGAACGCCGCGGTCAGCCGGGCCCGGGTCAGGTCCGACGACCAGAGCGCGGACAGGCCCGCCTGCTGCGCCCAGCCGGCCAGCAGTCCGGCCTGCTCCAGCCCGCGCGGGGTCAGCGCGACGTCGGTGACCCCGGCGTACCGGTTCTCGGCGTGCCATTCGGTCTCGCCGTGGCGGACCAGGACCAGGCGGGTCATGAGGACGTCCTTTCCCGTGCGTGGGCGGCGACCGGCGTGGGCAGCCAGCCGCGCCGTTCCAGCTCGTCGACCAGGCCGAGGTAGCCGTCGTCGAACCGGGCGAGGTGTGAGGGGCGGGGATCCAGGGTCGCGCGGACGGTGACCATCCCGGCGGCGACCTCGGGCATCGGCCGGTCGGCCGAGGCCGCCAGCACCGCGGCGCCCAGGGCGGGCTCGGCGTGCTCGGGCAGGATCACCGGGCGGCCGAGGATGTCGGCGCGCAGCCGGCACCAGTAGGCGCTCCGGGTGGCCCCGCCGGTCAGCGTGAGGTCGCCGTCGACGGGCGCGCCGAGCAGGTCGAGGTAGTCGAAGCACAACCGTTCGACGTAGCCGACGCCCTGCAGGATCGAGGCGAACCGGTCGGCCTCGTCGCGGGGGTCCCCGAGGACGAAGCCGTGCGCGCCGGGCGCGACGAAGGGGAACCGCTCCCCCGCCGAGACCAGCGGGTAGGTCACCGCGCCGGAGGGCTCGTACGCCCCGGCGGCGCGGTCGAGCTCGGCCAGGTCACGGCCGGGGAAGTCGCGGGAGAGGATGCCCGCGCCGGTGCTGGAGGCGCCGCCGGGCAGCCACCGGCCGTCGGGGGCGCGGTGGGAGTAGACGACGCCGTAGGGGTCCTGGACCAGGTCGTCGGTGACGCCCTTGAGCACGAGCGTGGTGCCGAGGACCGCGTTCCAGGAGCCGACGGTGAGGCGGCCGGTGCCGAGCTGGGCGGCGCAGCCGTCGGTGCATCCGGCGATCACCGGGATGCCGGCGGGCAGGCCGGTGGCGTCGGCGGCGGCCGCGCAGACGGTGCCGAGCGGCGTTCCGGAACGTTCCAGCGGCGGGAGCAGGCCGGCGGGGACGCCGAGTTCGTCCAGGACGTGCCGCGGCCAGTCCTCGGCGACCAGGTCGGCGCCGGTCTTCAGCGCGCTGCTCAGGTCGCTGGCGACCGGGTGTCCGGTGAGGCGGGCGTTGACGAAGTCGGTCTGGTGGGCCAGGCGGACCCCGCCGGCGGGCAGGTCGCGGTGGTGCTCCAGCAGCCACAGCAGCTTGGGCAGCGCCCAGGCGGGCTGCATGCGCTGGTAGCCGAGCCGCCGCCACACCTCGCCGCCCGCCCGGTCGACGCGTTCGACCTGGTCGGCGGCGCGCATGTCGTCGTACATCAGGCCGGGCGTCAGCGGGCGGCCCGCGCCGTCGGTCAGCAGGACGGTGCCGGAGGTGCCGTCCACCGCGACCGCCTGCACGGCCTCGGCGGGGACGTCGCGCAGCGCCTGGCGGCAGGCCGCGCCCACCGCCGTCCACCACCGCTCCGGGTCCTGTTCGTGCCGGGGGCCGTCGCGGCGGCCGGTCAGCGGGTGGCCGCCGGTGCCGCGCACCTCCCCTCCGGCCGTGACGGCGAGGGCCCGGACGCCCTGGGTGCCCAGGTCCACCCCGATCCATACCGCTTCTTCCCGGGCGCTTGGCCGGGTCACAGAGTCCCCCTGTCGCTTCGGTCGCGGTCCCGTGCGGACGCCAGGATCGGCCAGGTCGCCGCGGCGGCGTTCCGCACGTCGAGAAAGGTCCGGTGCATCCGCGCGTAGAACCCGGCGCGGTGCGGGTCGGGCTCGTGGGCGTCGCCGACGCGCACGTGGGCGGCGGCGGCCCGGCCGATGCCGTCCGCCCGGCCGGTGGCGACCGTCCCGACCAGGAACGCGCCGCGCGCCCCGGCCTCGGCGTCGGCGGTGCGGACGACCGGCACGCCGGTGACGTCGGCCATCATCCGCAGCCACGCCGCGCTGGCCGACCCGCCGCCGCTGACGCGCAGCTCGGTGGGCGGGGTCCCGGCGGCCTCCAGGCAGTCGCGGACGACCAGGGTCAGCCCTTCGAGCACGGCGCGGGCCATGTGCCGCCGCTCGTGGTCGACGGTCAGGCCGTGGAACGCGCCGCGCGCCTTCGGGTCCAGGAACGGCGCGCGCTCGCCCGCCGGGGACAGGTAGGGCAGGAACACCAGCCCCCCGGCCCCGGCGGGGGCGTCCCCGGCCAGGTCCAGCAGGGCCTTGGGGTCGCCGTCCAGCCCGAGCAGGCGGCAGGCCCAGTCGATGACCTGGCCCCCGGCCAGCGTCGGGAACGCCCGCAGGTAGCGGCCGCCCGCCAGGCCCAGCGCCACCGTCAGCCCGGACGGCTCGCCGTCCGGCCGCGGCTCGTCGATGATCGTCTCGGTGCACAGGGTGGTGCCGAGGATGACGCACGACTGGCCGGTGTCGGTGGCCCCCGCGCCGAACGCGGTCGCGGCGATGTCGTAGGGCGCGAGGACGACCGGGGTGTCGGCGGGCAGGCCCAGCTCGCCGGCGGCCGCGGCCGTCAGGCCCGCCACGCGCCGGTCGTCGGTCAGCACCTCGGGCAGCAGCGGCCGCGCCCACTCCATGTCGTACAGGCGCAGCAGCTCGTCCGAGTAGCGGCGCGCGGCGATGTCCAGGAACGGGACCGAGGCGTCGGACTCGTCCACCGCAATCACCCCGGTGAGCCGGGAGAAGATCCAGCCGCCGCAGGTCAGGGCCGTGGCCGACCGGGCCAGGCGCTCCGGGTCGTGGGCGCGCAGCCAGGTGAGGATCGCGGTGGGCACGCCGGCGAACGACAGCGACCCGTTGGTCCGGAACGCCTCGGCCAGCACGCCCGCCCCGATCCACCGCTCGACGGTCGCGGCGGCGCGGCCGTCGTTCCACAGGATCGCCGGGCCGGTCGGGCGGCCCGCCGCGTCCACCAGCCAGCAGCCGTCGCCCTGCGCGGTGATCGCCAGGTAGGACACCGGCGCGCCGCCGAGCCGCTCGCGCACCTCGCGCACGCCGTCCGCGACCGCCGCCCAGACCGCGTCCATGTCCTGCTCGGCGTGGCCGGGCGCGGGCCGCCGCACCTCGGTGGGACGGCGGACGACGATCTGCTCGCCGCCGTCGTCGCCGTAGCCGACCACCTTGATCATCGTGGTGCCCGCGTCGACGCACACGACCGCCATCGCAGCTCTCCCTTCCGTTCAGGCCCGGCCGCGGGAGGCGCGCGAGCGGCGGGCGACCGAGTCCAGCGCCACCGCCAGCAGCAGCACCACGCCGGTGACCATGAACCGGTAGGAGGAGTCCAGGTTCAGCAGCGTCAGCCCGTTGGAGATGGACTGGATGACGAGCATGCCGAGCAGCGCCGCGAACGCGCCGCCGCGCCCGCCGAACAGGCTCGTCCCCCCGATGACGGCGGCGGCGATGGCGTTGAGGTTGACGTCACCCGCCCCGGTGCTCTGGTTGGCCGCCGCCAGCCGGGCCGCGGCGAGCACGCCGCCGATCGCCGCCAGCGTGGTGCAGGCGACGAAGGCGGAGGTGTAGACCGCGCGCACGTTGATGCCCGCGCGGCGGGCCGCCTCGACGTTGCCGCCGACGGCGTACACGGCCTTGCCGTACCGGGTGCGCGTCAGCACGTAGTGCGCGGCCAGCACCAGGGCCAGGAAGAACACGAACATCCAGCCGACGCCCCGGTCCTGGTTGAGGTACCAGACCGCCAGGCCGAGCCCGGCCAGCACCGCGACGCTGCGCAGGATCAGGAAGCGTTCGCCGGTGGCCGACAGGCCCGCCTTACGGCGGGCCGAGGCGCGGGCGTGCCCGGCGGCGTACAGCGCGACGGCGGCGACGACGACCAGCGCGTACGCCAGCCACGCCGGGACGAAGTCCAGCTGCGCGAAGGTGACCAGCCGCGAGTCGAACGGCAGGTTGATCGCGCCCTTGGGGCCCAGGATGTGCAGTTGCAGGCCGAGGAAGCCCAGCAGCCCGGCCAGCGTGATGACGAAGCTGGGCACGCCGAAGCGGTTGAAGACCACCGCGTACACCCCGCCGATCGCGCAGCCCAGCGCGACGGCGGCCAGCACCGACAGCCACGGGTTGAGGCCCTGGTCGACGAAGAGCACGGCGGTCACCGCCGCGGCGACGCCGCTGAGCGAGCCGACCGACAGGTCGATCTGCCCGACCAGCAGCATGAACACCACGCCGAGCGCGATCACCCCGATCGGCACCATCTCCATGAGGAGGTTGGACAGGTTGGTGCTGGACAGGAAGACCGGGTTGAGGATCTGCATGACCGTCCAGATGACGATCAGCCCGGCGACCACGGGCGCCACGCCCAGGTCGCCGCCGCGCATCCGGTCGGTGAGGGCGGCGAGCGCGCCGCGCGGCCCGGTCGGTCCGCCGGGGTCGGCCGGGGCGGCCTGCGGGGGCCGGACGTCCAGGTCACTCATCGTCGGCACCTTCCTTCTCGGCCCGGTCGGCGGGCCTCGTCGCCGCGCGGCGCGCCCGGCGCGTCACCTCGTTGTCGGTGGCGCCGGTGATGGCCGCGACGATCTCCTCGGCGGAGGTGGACGCCGCGTCGAACACCCCGTTGTTGCGGCCGAGGCGCAGCACCGCGACGGTGTCGGCGACCGCCTTCACGTCGGCCATGTTGTGGCTGATCATGATGACCCCGTGGCCGCGCTCGCGGAGCCGCTCGATCAGGTTGAGCACCTCGGCGGTCTGCGCCACGCCGAGCGCGGCGGTGGGCTCGTCCAGAATGATGATCTTCGGGTCGCCCAGCAGGGACCGGGCGATCGCCACCGTCTGGCGCTGCCCGCCCGACAGCCCGGCGACCGGCACCCGCACCGACGGGATCTTGGCCGAGAGCTGCTGGAGCAGCTCGCGCGAGCGCACCTCCATCGTCACCTCGTCCAGCCGGAGCCCGCGCAGCTCGCGGCCCAGGAACAGGTTCTCGATGACGTTGAGGTTCTCGCACAGCGCGAGGTCCTGGAACACCGTCGCGATGCCGAGCTGCTGGGCCGCGGCCGGGGTGGGGACGTCCACCGTCCGCGACTCGAAGGTGATGGTCCCCGAGTCCGGCGGGTGCACGCCCGACAACGTCTTGACCAGGGTGGACTTGCCGGCGCCGTTGTCGCCCACCAGGGCGACGACCTCGCCCGCGGACACGTCGAGGTCGACGTCGGTGAGCGCGGCGACCGCGCCGAAGGACTTGCTGATGCCGCGCAGCGACAGCAGCGGGGCGGGCTTGCCGCCGGTCCCGGCGTCCGCCGGGGCGGGCCGGGGTGGCGAGGAAGGCGATGAGGACATGACCGAACCTTCGTGGGGCGGATGGCGCCTCCCCGCCCGGACCGGGCGGGGAGGTCGCCACCGGGGATCGCTACTTGATGCCGAGCTTGGCGCAGGCCGCGGCGTACACGCCGGTGCAGACCTGGGACGGTTCCAGCGCGCCGCCGGGCTTGACCAGGTCCTTGACGTTCTGCCGGGTCACCACGGTGGGGGTGAACAGCTCCGACGGGGTGCCGAACAGGGTGGTGTTGCCCTGGGGCCTCTTGCCCTGGATGAAGCCGTGGGCGGCGACGGCCGCGGCCTCGGCCACGATCTTGATGGGCTTGGAGATGGTGTTGTACTGGTCGCCGGCCACGACCCGCTGGACCGCGGCCAGCTCGGCGTCGTTGCCGGTCACCGGCGGCACCTTCTTGCCGGCCGCCTTGAACGCCGCGACCGACGCCCCGCCGGTGCCGTCGTTGGCGGCGACCACGCCGGCGATCTGGCCGTCGAACTTGCTGATCTGACTGCTCACCCAGCCCTGCGCCTTGGCCGGCTCCCAGCCCGGGGTGTCGAACTCGGCCAGCAGCTTGAAGCCGCTGGGGTCGACCGCGCTGTGGATGCCCTTCTTGATCAGGCCCGCGGCCGCGTCGGTGGGCGAGCCGTTCACCTGGAGCAGCCCGCCCTCGGCCTTGGTCTCCTTCAGGTGGTCGACCAGCGACTTGCCGATCATGGCGCCGAGCTTCTCGTTGTCGAAGGACACGTAGTAGTCGGCCTTGGCCGCCGGGATCGGCCGGTCGTAGGCGATGACCGGGATCTTGCGCGACTGCGCCATCCGCACGGTCGAGGCCGCGGCGGCCGAGTCGACCGGGTCGATGACGATCGCCTTGACACCCTGGGCGAGTGCCGAGGTGGCCTGCTGCTGCTGCTTGGCGGCGTCGGCGTTGGCGTTCTGGTAGAGGACCTCGCAGCCGCCGCACAGTTCCTTGATCTTGGCCTTGAACAGCGGCGCGTCGTACTGCTCGTAGCGGGTCGAGGCGATGTCGGGCATCAGGAACGCGATCTTGGCGTTCTCCGCGCCGCCCGATCCCGATCCCGAGCCCCCGGAGGAGCAGGCCGCGGCCGGGACGAGCACGGCCAGCGCCACGGCGGCCGAGGCGGCCGCCCGGAAGGAAAGCTTCTTCACTGCGTTCTCCTCGATGTCCCGCCCGTGAAGAGGGGCGGCGGCTGGGGTGGTGCAGCGGCCGCGCACCGCACCGCTGCGGTTGTGAACACAACACCCGTTCGCCCATGAGTGTCAACATCTCGCGTGAAATTCACATCGAACTCTGTGACTTGGCGAGCCCCTAACGTGAGATTCGTAACTTGCCTCCGGTCCAACGAGGGAACTTTCACCCGCCAGCACTGGACTCTTCAGCCCGCTCCCCGGCATTCCAGGCGCGGAAGCCCGTTGTGCGTAGTATGTTATTTCAAACATCAACGTCACAGCGACGCCCCGCCGCCCGCGGCGGAGGGCCCGAGAAGGGGAACCCGGTGACCCACGACACGCCCCCGAGCACGACCGATCCGGACGCCGACGGCGGGAACGCCCGCCGGCGCCGGGAGGCCATCCGCCAGCGGGTGATCGACGAGAGGTTCGTGCGCATCAAGGACCTGGCCGCGGCCCACGGCGTCAGCACCATGACCATCCACCGCGACCTGGACGACCTGCAGACCACCGGCTGGCTGCGCAAGGTGCGGGGCGGGGCGACCGCCGAGCCGTCGGCCAGCTACCACGGCGACGTCCGGCACCGCCGCCAGGCGATGGCCGACGAGAAGCGCGCGCTGGCCGAGGCCGCGGCGCACCTGGTCGGCGTGGGCGCCACCGTGATGATCGACGAGAGCACCACCGCGCTGGAACTGGCCCGGCTGCTGCCCGCCCGCGGCCCGGTCACGGTGATCACCAATTTCCTCGCCGCGGTGAACGCGCTGACCGGCGAGTCCGGCGTCGACCTCATCGCGCTCGGCGGCGCCTACTATCCCGCCTACGACGCCTTCCTCGGGCTGCGCACCACCGAGGCGATCCGGTCGCTGCGCGCCGACATGCTCTTCATGTCCACCACCGCGATCACCAACGGCCAGTGCTACCACCAGTCGCAGGAGACCGTCGCGGTCAAGCGCGCGCTGATGGAGTCGGCCGACCGGCGGGTGCTGCTGGCCGACCACAGCAAGTTCACCAAGAACGGCCTGTTCCAGCTCGCCCCGCTGACCGACTTCGACCTGGTCGTCGTGGATGCCGCCACCCCCGAGGCCGAGGTCGCCGCCCAGCGCTCCCGGGGCGTGCGGCTGCACGTCGCCGGAACGGACGGCATGCCGTCCTGGCCGCCGTCGGCAGAGCGCTGAGCTGGGCGTTCGTTAACCCGAACGACCGCGGACGTTACCCGGCGGGCCATCGCGGGCCCGTGGTCCGGGGCTTGACAACCGGGATACGGTTCCGGGCCAGGCGATGATCTTCCAACGAGGGAGCGCCTTCGGGATCATCGCGGACAAGGAGCCCCCATGGTCTCTGGCAGCGTGAGGCGGCGCACGAGGACCGCCGTCCTGGCGGCGTCCGCGGCGCTGTTGCCCCTGCTGGTCGCCGCGGGCCCGGCCGGGGCCGCCCCGCCGGCCGCCGACCGCCCCGGCCGCGCGGACCGGCCGGCCCCCGCACCGCTGGTCATCGGCCACCGCGGCGCGGCGGGCTACCGGCCCGAGCACACCGCGGCCTCCTACGAACTGGCCGCGCGGATGGGCGCGGACTACATCGAGCCGGACCTCGTCCCGACCAGGGACGGCCAGCTTGTGTCAAGGCACGAGAACGAGATCGGCGGCACCACCGACGTGGCGAGCCGCCCGGAGTTCGCGGGCCGCAGGACCACCAAGACCATCGACGGACGCCAGGTCACCGGCTGGTTCACCGAGGACTTCACCCTCGCCGAGCTGAAGACGCTGCGCGCCGTGGAACGGCTGCCCGCCGTCCGCCAGCGCAACACCGTTTACAACGGCCGGTACCAGATCCTGACCCTCCAGGAGATCATCGATCTGGCCGCGCGGCTCGGCCGCGAGCAGCACCGGCGGATCGGCGTCTTCCCCGAGACCAAGCACCCGACCTACTTCCGCTCGATCGGCCTGCCGCTGGAGCCCCGGCTCGTCGCGACCCTGCGGCGCAACGGTTTGGACCGTTCCGACGGCCGGGTCATCGTCCAGTCGTTCGAACCGTCCAGCCTCCGGCTGCTCGACCGGTCGCTGCGCGTCCCCGTCTGGCAGGCGATCGGCACCACCGGCGCGCCGTACGACACGGTCGCGTCGGGCCGGGGCCCGACGTACGCGCGGATGACCACCCCCGCCGGGCTCAAGGAGATCTCCACCTACGCCGACTGGATCGGCCCGGACAAGTCCCTGGTCATCCGGCCCGCGGCCGACGGCACCCTGGGCGCGCCGACGGCGCTGGTGAAGGACGCCCACGCCGCCGGGCTGAGGGTCGGCGCCTACACGTTCCGGAACGAGAACCAGTTCCTGCCGGCGGCCCTGCGCACCGGCGCCGCCCCGAACGACTACGGCCAGGCGCTCGCGGAGTACGACGCCTTCCTGAAGGCGGGCGTGGACGCCCTGGTCACCGACAACCCCGACACCGCCCTCGCCGCGCGGGCCGAGCGCCCCGCCCGCTGACCTCCCCTCCCCGACGACAGAAAGCCCCCTCATGCGCACTCTGCTCCTGAGCTCCGTCCTCGGCGCGGCCGTCGCCGCCGCCACCCCCGGCGTCGCCACCGCCGCCGTCACCGCTCCGGCCCGCCCCGCCCCTCCCCCGAAGGAGGTCTACGGCGGCGCCTGGAAGTCCGGGCACGTGCAGGGCATCGCGGTGGACCGGCGCGCGGGCCACATGTACTTCTCGTTCACCAACCTGCTGGTGAAGACCGACATGGCGGGCAGGCCGGTCGGCTCGGTCACCGGGTTCACCGGCCACCTGGGCGACCTGGCGTTCAACGCCGAGGACGGCCGGGTCTACGGCTCGCTGGAGTACAAGGCGGCCAAGTCGTTCTACATCGCCGTCTTCGACGTCAGGAAGATCGACCGGATGGACATGAGCGCCGAGGACTCCGGCGTGGTCTCGACGGTCTACCTCAAGGAGGTGGTGGACGACTACACCGCCGACATGAACGGCGACGGCGTCTTCGACGGCAACACCGGCGCCACCCCCGACCACCGGTACGGATGCAGCGGCATCGACGGCGTCGCGTTCGGTCCGGCGTTCGGCAAGCGCGGCGGGCAGCAGCGCCTGACGGTCGCCTACGGCGTGTACTCCAACACCAGCCGGGCGGACAACGACCACCAGGTGCTGTTGCAGTACGACGTGCGCCGCTGGAAGCGCTACGAGAAGCCGCTCACCCAGGAGGCCCCGCACACCAGCGGTCCCGCCGCCACCAACGGCAAGTACTTCGTCTACACCGGCAACACCACCTACGGCGTGCAGAACCTCGAGTACGACCCGAGCGCCCGCACCTGGCTGATGGCGGCCTACAAGGGCGTCAAGCCCGCGTTCCCCAACTACTCCCTGTTCGCCGTCGACGGCACGGCGCGGCCGAGGGTCCGGCCGTTGCGGGGGCAGCCCGGCGGCGAGACCGGCAAGGTCCTGCCGCTCGCGCCGCGCGGCGAGCGGCACGCCGCCACCGGCGTCCGCGGCTGGTCGGGCTCGCCCGGCCAGTACGGGCTGGTCGCCCTCGGGCGCGGCCTGTACTACGTCGTCCAGGACGGCAAGGTCACCGAGGACGGCGTGACCAAGCAGACCGCCCGCGCCCGGCTCCACCGCTGGACGGGCGCGCCCCCGAACCCGTTCACCCGGCTCGGCTGATCGGCCCCGCCGGGCACGGCGGTGTGCCGTGCCCGGCGGTCCCGGTCAGGGAAGCGGGTCGACCCGGGTGTTCTGGAACGACTCCTGCAACCACCGGCCGTCCCGCTGCCGCGTCATCACGTTGGTGTTGACCGACAGCGAACCCTCGCGGCAGTCGCTCTGCCCGGCGTCGACCAGGCAGGTCGTCCGCACGATGACCGCGAGCCCCGGCGCGGGGAACCGCACGCGCTCGCCCAGGTAGCGGATCGCGCTGTCGGGGATGTACCTGTCGAAGTAGTACTGCATGCCGACCGCGATCCCCCGCCGCGTGCGGAGGTGCTCACCGTTGAACGTGACCAGGTCGCCGTCGTGGGTGAAGGTGGCGGCGAACGCCGCTCCGTCCTGACGCGCCCAGGCGTCGGCCTGCCGCTGCCGCAGGCGTTCGAACTCCCCGCGCGGGCCGGGTGGCCCCTGGTCCGCGGTCCGGCTCATCGCGGGTGAGGCGACCGGGAGCACGACGACGCCGAGCGTCGCGAGCGTGGCGCCCGCGGCGACGGCGAGCTTCGTCCACTGGGATGGCATCCGCTTCCCCTTGTCGGGTTGGAAGGAACCGTCACCGGCGAAGCTACGTTCGGGGCAAGGGCGAATCATCGGCCGCGGGTTGTCGGCCGGTCCGGGCCGTACACCGGCGGGCGTACTCCCCGTGGAGGCGGGACCGCCGGTTCACCCGGCGGAGGGCCAGTTCCGGAGGAGGGCGTCCAGGGCGTCCAGGCCCCTGGCCCACGACTCCTCCAGCCCGCGGGCGTGGGCGAACCCGTCGGCCTCCAGGCTCACGAACCCGTAGATCGTGCTGTGCAGCAGCCGCAGCGCGTGCGTCTGCTCGGATTCGGGCAGGTCGTAGGCGCGCAGGATCGCCCGCGTCAGCTCCGGGTGCCGGGAGGCCGCCGCGGCGGCGGCCTCCGACTCGGGATCCAGCCTCGTCCGCGTGGCGGAGTACCGGCCGGGGTGCGCCCTGGCGTAGTCCCGGTAGGCGTTGGCGAACGCCACCAGCGCGTCCTTGCCCGCCCTGCCCAGCATCGCGGCCGCGACACCGTCGGCGAGCTCCGTGAGGGCGAGGGTCGCCACCCGCGTCCGCAGGTCCTGCACGTTCCTGATGTGCGAGTACAGGCTCGGTTCGCGGACGCCGAACCGGCGCGCGAGCGCCGACACGGTCACCTTCTCGAAGCCGATCTCGTCCGCCAGCTCCGCCGCCGCCCGGGTCAGGCGTTCGGCCGTCAGCCCCGCTCCCGCCATGCGCACCGCTCCCTTAAGGTATTTAACCGTTTGCCTAATACATTTAGGGAGTATACCTTCGCTGCCATGAGACCGCTCACCGAACGCGACATCCGCCTGTCGTTCGTCAACTGCTCCAAGGGCGAGGCCAGGCGCCTCCATCTGCCCAAGGACCATACCGACCTGCCCTGGGACGACCTGGACTTCCTCGGCTGGCGAGATCCGGGGGCGCCGGAACGCGCCTATCTGGTCGCCGAACGCGACGGCCTCCTCGTCGGCGTCTCGCTGCGCGTGGCCTCGTCCGGGGCGCGCGGGTTCACCTCGCGCAGCATGTGCTCGCTGTGCCTGACCACGCGCACCGGAGGCGGCGTGGCGCTGATGACCGCGCGCCGCACCGGCGAGGCGGGCCGCCAGGGCAACTCGGTCGGGCAGTACCTGTGCACCGACCTGGCCTGTTCCCTGTACGTGCGCGGGAAGAAGGAGAGCGTGGCCAACGGCTCCCTCGACGAGTCCCTGCCGCAGGAGGAGAGGATCGCCCGCGCCCGGGCCAACCTGGACGCCTTCCTGGACAAGGTGACCGCGTAGGCGGGACGGGAGGGTCAGGCGCCGCCGCGCGAGTCGGAGCGCCAGACGGTGCCGCGCCGTTCGTACTCCAGGACCTTCTCGGCGAACAGCGCCGTCTCGGCCCCGTAGAACCGTTCGACCAGCCACAGCGCCAGGTCGAGGCCGGAGGTGACGCCGCCGGAGGTGACCAGGTCACCGTCGTCGACCACGCGGCCGTCGACGACCCGGCCGCCCCTGGCCCGCAGGTCCTGCTTGGCGGCGTGGTGGGTGGTGCAGGGACGGCCGTCGGTGATGCCGGCGGCGGCCAGCAGCAGCGTTCCGCTGCACACCCCCGCCAGGACCAGGCCGGGCCGCCGCGCGGCGGCCAGCGCCCGGGGCAGGACGCCGCGGCCGATCTGCCTCTCCACCGCCGATCCCTCGCCGAGCCCGCCGCCGGGCACCACGATCACATCGGCCGAACGCGGGGACCACGGGGACCGCACCTTGATCTCCATGCCGGAGAAGGTGGTCACCGTGCGCGGGCCCTCGGCGGTGACGAAGCTCTGCCGCACCCCGTGCTGGTCGGCGATGATGCCCAGCACCTCGACGGGACCGGCGAAGTCCTGCTCCTCCACCCCGTCGTAGAGCACCGTGTGCACCCGCAGCGGCCGGCGGGGCGGCCGGGGCGCGGCGTTCGCCTGGGCCGCCGGGAGCGTGCCGAGGCCGAGGCCGGTCGTGGCGGCCGCGCCCGCGAACAGGAGGTCGCGTCGGTTCATGCCAGGTCTCCTTGGTGGTGTCGGCGAGTGACCTTCAGGATGACTGAAGCTTATGGCCTGCTTCAGGCACCCTGAAGGTGGGGTCCGGCCAAGGCCGCACGTCTCGCCCAGTACCAGGTCAGGAGGGGGAAGGGTCCGAGAAGGCCGCACGCACGGCCGCCCCGATCCGCCGCTGGATCGGATCGGCGTCGGCACCGAACAGCCGCTCGTCGACCTCCGCCACGACCCGCCGCGCCCTCCGCAGCAGGAGCGCCCCTTCCTCGGTGACCTCCAGCGTCGAGGCCGACCCGGCGCGGGCGTTGCGGTCACGCACCAGCCCGGCGGCGACCAGCGCCTTCACCGCCCCGTGCACGCTCTGGACGGTGATCCCCGACATGCGCGCCAGCTCGCTGAAGGACGCGCCCGGCACGCCCGCGATGTGACCGAGCAGTCCGAGCCGGGCGACGGTCAGCCCCAACGGCGCGAGCGCGGCGTTGAACTCGGTCTCGACCCGGCGTGCCAGCGACAGCACCACGATGGAGGTGCTCGTCACGGGCGGGACCGGGCGGCCGTCATCGGTGGTCACCGCCCCAGTGTCCCGCAGACGGCCCTCCGCCTCGACCGTTGACGAGATGGCGCGCTGACGCCTTGCAGAAATTTTCAGAACAGGCTTCTCCGGAGAACGGCCTGATCACAGGCGGCGGGCCTGGCGTCCGGCTCCGCTAGCAGCGTCGATGCGGGGCTGATCGGGTCTTGCAAGAGACTGAAAGTCTTTGTAACTTCCCGGCTGCCCGCTTCTTTTCGGGAGGCTCGCGTGGTGGACGGCCCGTCGCCCTTCGGTGGCCGTCCGCTGCCAAGGGCCTCCCCCGCGGGCGCGCTTTCGCCTACAAAGCGTTCATCAGCACCATCCGGCTCCACCCCCTGTCGAGCCCTCCCCTGCCCGGAAGGTCGTGCCATGGCCAGGAAAGCCGCCGGTGCCGCGCTCGCCGCCGCCGCGATCACGCTGCCCCTGCTGTCCCCCGCCCCGCCCGTCGCCGCCGCCGGGCGGGCCGCGCCCGGTCACGTCGTCCAGCCGGACGACCGGGCGCTGGCCCGCACCGCCGTGCGGCCCGGCCTCAGCCGTGAACGGTTCTACTTCCTCATGACCGACCGGTTCGCCAACGGCGACCGCCGCAACGACCGCGGCGGCCTGTCCGGCGACCGGCTCGCCACCGGGTACGACCCCACCGACACCGGCTTCTACCAGGGCGGCGACCTGGCCGGGCTCATCCGGCGGCTCGACTACGTCAAGGGGCTCGGGACCACCGCGGTGTGGCTGACCCCGACGTTCCAGAACCGCCCGGTCCAGGGCAGCCCGCCGCACGTCTCGGCGGGGTACCACGGCTACTGGATCACCGACTTCACGCGCATCGATCCGCACCTGGGCACCAACGCGCAGATGAAGCAGCTCGTCAAGGAGGCCCACAAGCGCGGGATGAAGGTCTTCTTCGACATCATCACCAACCACACCGCCGACGGGATCTCCTACGCCGAGAACCAGTACTCCTACCGGCCCAAGAGCACCCATCCCTACCGTGACGCCAGTGGACGCGTGTTCGACGACCGCGCGTACCCCCGGCCGTTCCCGAAGGTGAACGAGCGGTCGTTCCCCTACACGCCCGTGCGCACGCCCGGCGTGACCAAGAAGCCCGCCTGGCTGAACGACGTCACGATGTACCACAACCGGGGCGACTCGACCTGGGAGGGCGAGAGCGTCGAGTACGGCGACTTCGTCGGGCTGGACGACCTGTGGACCGAGCGGCCCGAGGTCGTCAAGGGCATGATCGACATCTACCGGACCTGGGTGCGGGAGGCGGGCGTCGACGGTTTCCGCATCGACACCGCCAAACACGTGGACATGGAGTTCTGGAAGAGGTTCGCGCCCGAGGTCAAGGGCTACGCCAGGCGGGTCGGCACCAAGGACTTCTTCGCCTTCGGCGAGGTCTACAGCGAGGATCCGGCGTTCGTCTCCCGGTACTCCACCGAGGGGCGCATCGACGCCGTCCTGGACTTCCCCTTCCAGTCCGCGGCCCGCCGCTTCGTCTCCCGGAACGGTGACGCCCGCGCGCTGGCCGACCTGTTCCGCGCCGACGACCACTACACCGACGCCGACTCCAACGCCTACTCGCTGCCCACGTTCCTCGGCAACCACGACATGGGCCGCGTCGGACACTTCCTCAAGCAGGACAACCCCGGCGCGTCCGACGCCGAGCTGCTCCGGCGCGACCTGCTGGCCCACGAGCTGATGTACCTGACGCGCGGCCAGCCGGTCGTCTACTACGGCGACGAGCAGGGCTTCACCGGCCAGGGGGGCGACCGGGCCGCCCGCGCGTCGATGTTCGCCTCCCGGACGCCGCAGTACCTGTCGGACGACCTGATCGGCACCGGCGCCACCCACGCGCGGGACAACTACGACACCCGCCACCCCCTCTACCGGGGCATCCGCAGGCTGGCCGGCCTCACCGACCGGCATCCGGCGCTGCGGGACGGGGCGCAGATCGAGCGGCTGGCCCAGGGCAACGTCTACGCGGTCTCCCGCGTCGACGCCCGCGACCGGGTCGAGTACGTGGTCGCGTTCAACAACGCCGCCGCGCCCCGGCGGGTCAAGGTCCCGACCTTCACCCCCGGCATGCGGTTCACGCGGGTCCACCCGGCGTCCGGCAGCGCGACCGCCGGCGCCGACGCGGGGCTGACGGTCACGGTGCCCGCGCGGTCGGCCGTCGTCTGGCGGGCCGCCTCCCGCCTGCCCCGGCCCGCGGACGGCCCCGCGGTCTCCCTCGCCCTCCCCGCCTCCGTCAAGGGCCGGGCCGAGATCGGCGCGACCGTTCCCGGCGGCGGGTTCGACCAGGTGACGTTCGCGGCGCGGGTCGGCGACGGCCCCTGGCGCGTCCTCGGCACCGACGACGCGCGGCCGTTCCGGGTGTTCCACGACGTCGGCGGCGTTCCGGCGGGCACGCGGGTCACCTACCGGGCCGTGGTGCGCGACTCGGCGAGCCGGATCGCCGCCGCGCGGGGCACCGCGACGGTCAGCGGCTGAGCGACGCCGGCAGGCCGTGCTCGAAACGCTCGTCGAAGGAGTCCGCGTCCAGGTGGGCGAGCACCCGGTGGAGCGCCGGGTGGCCCGTTGAGGAGACCGCCCGGGCGAGGCGTCCTTCCGGCGTCGCGGGCCGGGACTTCGGCATGCGCGACCCGGTGTGGCTGTCGCGCTTCGGCAACGCCACCCGCCTGGCCGAGCGCTACCGCCGGGGCCGCGTCCTGCTCGCCGGGGACGCCGCTCACCAGCACTTCCCCGCGGGCGGCGTCGGCATGAACGTCGGCGTCCAGGACGCGCACATCCTCGGCTGGAAGCTCGCCGCCGTGCTGCGCGGCCGCGCCCCCGACGACCTGCTGGACACCTACCACACCGCCCCGTCGACGCCGACCTGGTGGAGGCCGGCCGCGCCCAGGTCGCGCTGATGACGGGCTTCTCCCCGGAGGGGATCAGCCTGCGCACGCCGCTCGGCCGGCTGATCGCCACCGACCCGTCCGTGCACCGAACCCTGGCCGAACGCTTCACGGGCCTCGCCGTCCGCTGCCCGCCACACGACCCGACGGCCCATCCGCTGACCGGCACCCGCGCGCCGGACCTGGCCTTCGCCGGCGCTGCTCGACCTCACCGGCGCGCCCGGCGGGCCGTTCGGACAGTGGGCGCGACCGGGGCTCGTCGCGCGTTCGCGGACGCTCGCCGAGCCCCCGCCCGAGTGGTCGGAGGTCCGCGCGGTGCTGCTGCGGCCCGACGGCCACGTGGCCTGGGCTGGGACCGCCGGCGACGGCACCGCGCCGGGACGGGTCCTCAGTCGCATCCTTCGAACTGGGGGACGTCGACGGTCGACAGGTTGAGGCCGGTCCCGTCGAACCACTTGCGCATCAGGCGGTCCGCCGTGCCGTCCTGGTACATCCGCGTGATCGCCTTGTTGACCGCCTCGCAGCCGGCCAGGTCGGTCCGGCGCAGGCCGATGGCGATGTCCCGCTCGCCGAAACCGGCGTTGAGCAGCCGCACCCAGCCGCCCTCGCGCGCCCGGATCCCGGCGAGGATCACGTCGTTGGTGCTGACCGCGTCGACGCGGCGGTCCCTCAGCATCCGGACGCACTCGTCGTAGGTGCCGGCGGGCACCGCGACGGCCGGGACGCGGCGTTCCTCGATGACCTGCTCGGCGGCCCCGGCCGCGGTGACCGCGCACAGCCGGCGGCCCCGCAGGTCCTGGACCCGCCGGATCCGCGTCTCGTCGGCGCGGACCAGGATGTCCAGGGACGTGCGCAGGTAGGGGCCCGCGAACATCAGCCGCAGCTTGCGGTCCGGCAGCGCCCAGTAGGTCGGCGCGAGGTCGATGCGGTCCTCCGCCAGCAGGCGTTCGCGCTCGTCCGACCGCACCGGTACGATCCGCACGCGCTTGCCCAGCCGCCGGGCCACCTCGCGGGAGACGTCCACGTCGAGCCCCGCCAGGGTGCCGTCCGGCTGCCTGCTCCCGATGTTCGGCAGGTCCGTGCGGACCCCCACCCGTAGCGTGTCCCGGTCCAGGAACGAGACCCGCCCTCCCTCACCGCACGCGGTCAGCGTCCCGCACGCCGCCAGCAGCAAGGCGACGATCCCCTGTCGCTTCATAGGCCGACACTAAGGAATTGTTCAACAATCCACCAGTTCACTTGTTGACCACATGCGGTCGCCGTGATCCGCGCCCGGCAGGTTTGCCGGGCGCGGACCAGGGGGTCAGTCCCTCAGGGTCGCCCGGACGCGGCGGGCGGCGGTGACGAGGTTGCGCAACGCCGCCTCGACCTCGGGATAGGAGCGGGTCTTCAGCCCGCAGTCGGGGTTGGCCCACAGCCGGTCGGGGTCCACTGCCCGCAACGCCCGGCGCAGATTGTCCTCCATCTCCTCGGCCGAGGGCACGCGCGGCGAGTGGATGTCGTAGACGCCGGGGCCGATCCCGCCCCCGTACCCGGCGGCGCGCAGGTCGGCGACCGGCTCCATGCGGGACCGGGCGGCCTCGACGCTGACGACGTCGGCGTCCAGCGCGTCGATCGCCCCGATGATCTCACCGAACTCCGCGTAGCACATATGGGTGTGGATCTGCGTGGTGTCGGCCGCGCCGCCGGTGGCCAGGCGGAACGCGCCGACCGCCCAGTCCAGGTAGGCCGCGTGGTCGGCGCGCCGCGGCGGCAGCAGCTCGCGCAGCGCGGGCTCGTCCACCTGCACCACGCGGATCCCGGCCTGCTCCAGGTCGCGGACCTCGTCGCGCAGCGCCAGCGCGACCTGCCGGGCCGTGTCGGCGAGCGGCTGGTCGTCGCGGACGAACGACCAGGCCAGCATGGCCACCGGACCGGTCAGCATCCCCTTGACGGGCCGGCCGGTCAGCGACTGGGCGTAGCAGGTCCACTCCACGGTCATCGGGCGGGGCCGGGACACGTCGCCGTGCAGGATCGGGGGCCGCACGCAGCGCGTCCCGTAGGACTGGACCCAGCCGTGCCGGGTGGCGGCGTACCCGTCGAGCTGTTCGGCGAAGTACTGGACCATGTCGTTGCGTTCGGGCTCGCCGTGCACCAGGACGTCCAGGCCGATGTCCTCCTGCACCGCGACGGCGCGGGCGATCTCCTCGCGCATCGCGCGTGCTGCTCGTCGGTGAGGCGGCCCGCGCGGTGGTCGGCGCGGACCCGGCGGATCCGTTCGGTCTGTGGGAACGAGCCGATCGTGGTGGTGGCCAGCGGCGGCAGCCCCAGCCGTTCGGTCTGGGCGGCCAGGCGGGCGGCGCGGTCGCCCCGGCGGGTGTCGGCGAGGGTCTCCAGGCGGGCGCGGACGCGGTGGTCGACCGCGGGCGGCGCCACGTCCGGCCCGGCCACGGGCGCGGCCTCGCCCCGGTGCAGGGCCCGGCCGAGCGCGACGACCTCGCCGACCTTCTGCCGGGCGAACGCCAGACGTCCCCGCACCGCCGGGTCGAGCGCGGTCTCGGCGTCCAGGTCCAGGGGCACGTGCAGCAGCGAGCAGGAGGTGCTCACCGCCACCCGCCCGGCCAGCCCCAGCAGCGCGGCGCAGACGGCCTTGGCGCGGCGCGGGTCGGTGCGCCAGACGTTGCGGCCGTCCACCACGCCCGCCACCACCGTCTTGCGCGGCAGCCCGCCGACCGACGCCAGCGCCTCCAGGTTTCCCGGCCCCGCCACCAGGTCCAGCGCGACGGCCTCGACGCGGCAGGCGGCCAGGGCGCGCAGCGCGGCGTCCCCGACCGTTCCGAAGTAGGTCGCCACCAGCAGACGCGGCCTGCTGGGCAGGTCGCCGAGCCGCCGGTAGACGCGGGCCAGGGCGGCGATCTCGGCCGGGGGGCGGTCGGCGACCAGGGCGGGCTCGTCCAGCTGCACCCAGGCGGCCCCGGCCCCGGCCAGCCGTTCCAGCAGCTCGGCGTATACCTCCACCAGGTCGTCCAGCAGGTCCAGCGGCGCGAAGCCGGACGGCGCTCCGGCGGCGGGCTTGGCCAGCAGCAGGTAGGTCAGCGGCCCCACCAGCACCGGACGGGTCTCGACGCCCAGCGCCCGCGCCTCCCGGTACTCGACGAGCGGCTTGGCATCACCCCCGTCCACCAGCCGGAACCGGACACCGGGCCCCACTTCGGGGACGAGGTAGTGGTAGAAGGTGCATACAGGCACCTTTACTTGGAGGCTCCCCCCATACCCCGTCTCGCTGCCGTCCCCGCCGACCTCGTTCCGGTGGTCTCCTACGCTCGCATCTCCGCTGACCTGCGGAAGGACGAACACGGTGTGCAGGATCAGCACAGGGTCAACCGCGAGACAGCCTCCCGCCTGGGCTGGACGGTGGTCCACGAGTTCACCGACAACGACAAGTCCGCCGCGAAGATGGGCGTCGTCCGGGACGACTTCGAAGCCATGCTCCGGGCGCTCATGACGGGCAAGCTCCCAGACGGGACACCGGTACGCGGAGTCGTGGTCCTGGCCAACGACCGGCTTGCCCGTCGCCCTGGGGACTACGAACGCTTCGTGGAGGCGTTCACCTACAACGACGGGTTCGTGTTCGCGGACGCCAAGGGACCGGCGAACCTCTACAGCGAAGACGTCGAGAGCATGGGCCTGTTCGGCGTGGTCATCTCCAAGATGGAGGTGCGCATGCGGAACTCGCACCGCGCGCGGGCCGTCTCGGGGAAGGTGGTCGGCGGCCCGTGCCCGTTCGGCTGGAAGGGCGACCGGATCACGCTGGAGCCGGACGAAGCGGCCCTCCTCCGGCAGGCGGCTCGGGAGTTCATCGGCGGACGTTCCCTGTACTCGATCGTCATGGAGTGGCAGGAGAAGGACGTCCGCACCCCGCGCGGCAACTACTGGCAGACCCGCACCCTGCGGACGGCGCTCGCCAAGCCGCGCATGTGCGGGTTCCGCGAGTTGGACGGCGAAGTGGTGCGCGACGAGAGCGGCAATCCGATCGTCGGCGAGTGGGCTCCGATCCTCACCCCTGAGGAGTGGTACGCCGTCCGTGCGATCGTGGACGCGCGAAAGGGCCGCAACGTGAAGCGTGGCGGGGTCCTCGGCGATGTCCTCCCTGACGACTACCGGGAGCATCGTTACCTACTCACGGACATCCTGCGATGCGGCCGGGTGAAGGCGGACGGGACCCTGTGCAACACGCCCCTACGGATCAGGAGGACCCCTGACAAGCAGCGGCACATCTACTACTGCCCCGACAAGTCGGTCGGTGGCTGCGGCGGCGTGGCGCGACGCGGCGACAAGGTGGACGAGTTCGTGTCGGAAGCCGTCCTCGCCAAGCTCGAAGAACGGCAGATGCGCAGTTCCGAGGTCCCGTCCCTCTGGTCGGGGGATGAAGAGCTCAAGCAGGCTCTGGAGGAGAGGAACGAGCTTGCCCGAGGACTCGCGACGGGTCGGATGACGTCGGAGACCTTCTTCATCGCGATCGCGCCGCTGGAAGAGCGCATCGCCCGGCTGCGCAGCGAGAAGAGCCGTGCGGACGCTGCGGCCGATTCCCAACGCAAGCGTGCGGTCACGGATATCGAGGACGTCCGCCGACGCTGGTACCTGGAAGAAAAGGACGGCGGCCTGCCGATGTCCACGAAGCGGACCTACGTCCGCGAGGTGTTCCACGCTGTGATCGTCCATCCGGCGGGCAAAGGCCGAACGGCCTTCAACCCCGACCTCCTCGAACCCGTCTGGCGCGCCGACTAACCGCGAACGATCGCTGCCCTCGTCCTGACGGGCGGGGCGCGTCGTCAGCCAAGACGCGACCACGTGCCCCCCCTCCCCACGTGGTCGCGTCGGCTACGGGCCACATACGACCCGTCGAACGAGATCGTCGGTGTTGCCGTCGGGCTTCCACACACGCGTCTCTCGACCGCTCGGCCAGACGACCCGCCACCAGCGGTCGTTCTCGGCGTAGAAGGTCCCGAGTGCTTTCCCGGCAGGCTCCGACACCAGAAAAATTCCGTCAGGGGACCGCCAGACAACAACGTCCCTCACCATCGCGTCACTTCGCGATGCGGGGTGAGCGTCACCGCGTGCAGCCGCTCATGCAGTTCATGACCAGAGGTCGCGCGAACGAAGAGCCCCTTGTCGCGCACCGCAAGCCAGATGCCCGCCGCCGCGTCCACGACGAACCCGACATGCGGGAACTCGGCACGCAGCCGAGCGAGCATGGTCGCGGCGTCCGGCGGGCGCTGCTGGACCTCGAACCAGGTGGGCGCGCTGGTCACGGCCGCCCTTGCCGAAGCTCGGCCTTGAGAGTCACCAACGCGTCGGTCGGGTGGTCGGCCTCTGAGATCCAGATACCGCCCCGATAAGCGAACCAGTGTCGGCCGGCGTCGTCGTCACGTTCACGGCACTCCACCACCAAGCCGCGTGAGTCGGGGCCGTCGGTAACCTGGATGCGGTCGCCGTCGAGCAGTTCGACCATGTACTTCTGCCCGCGCAGCAGCCCGGCGAGCGCAGCCAAGCGCGCGGCACGGCGGGGGTCGGACGCTCCTCGTCAGATGACCTCGGCGAGTCGGCGGGCCGTGTCGGGGTTGCAGCGTCCCAACTCCACCAGCACAACCGAACTGGTGAAAGAGCAGATGTCCAGCCCCACCGAAGGGAGCTTGACGCCCGCCAGGTCAAGCGCGTCGTGGAGGGTTTCGAGCGTGGTTCCCGCTTCGTCGAGGGCGGACGTGTCGGCGCGTACCTGTGTCGCTCTGTCCATGCCCCAACCGTTCCGCGTTCGCCGGTTACGCAGAGGGTCCAGACAGGAGGCCAAAGGAGGGGCCAGACTAAGGGCAGGGAGGGGCCAGCGTGGACACAGAACAGCGCAAGCGCTTCGGTCGATACCTTGCCCGGCTACGCCAGGGCACGCGGCTGAGCCAACGTCAGCTTGCCGAACGCCTCTGCGTGATCACTAGCACGGGGTCGATCACGCGGAACGAGGTCTCCCGCTGGGAGCGTGGCGGGCGTGTTCCCAACTCGTGGCTTCCGGCACTGTCGACCGCGTTGGGCGTCTCCCTCTCCGAGCTTGAACGAGCCGCCGCGTGCGCCCGAGGTGAGGCAGCGCCGGATGACCTGCCGAACCCTGCCGAGACCCTCGCGCTGCTGCTCCCGGAGGACGATCCTTTCGGCCCTCTGGAAAGCAGCACCGGACGCCGGATAGGCAGCAGCACCGTCGACAGCCTCGCCGCTCGCGCTCACGGCCTCCGCCTCGCCGACGACGTACTGACCGGCGGCGACCTGCTCGGCCCTGCGCTGCGGGAACTCCGCGCAGCGGTCCGCCTGTACCGCGAGACCAGCCACACCGAAGAGATCGGGCGGGCACTGCTGACCTCTATCGGCGAACTCGCTCAGATCACGGGATGGGTCGCCAGCGACGCAGGACGGCACGACAGCGCCGAACGGATCTACCGCCTGGGGTTGTCGGCCGCCCGCGAGGCGGGGAACCACGCCCTCGCCGGACACCTGGCGGGGTCACTGGCTTACCAGTTCAGCAACACCGGACACGAAGACAAGGGACTGAGCCTCGCGCGGGCGGCCCTCGAAGAGTCCGGGGAAGATGCTCCCGGCAAGGCGCGGGCCCTCTTCCTCAACCGCGTCGCCTGGGCGCACACGAAGACCAGCACCACCGATGCCCAACCCGCCATGCGCGCACTCGGCGAAGCTCACGAGGCACTCACGGAGGACAACGGGGAGGCTCCCACGTGGGCCTACTGGGTCTCGCCGGAAGAACTCGAAGTGATGGACGCTCGGGTCCTCACGGAGTTGCGTAAGCCTCTGCGGGCCGTCCCTCTGCTCACGAAGGTGCTCGACCGCTACGACGTCACGCGCGCCCGTGAACTCGCGCTCTATCTGTCCTGGCTGGCCGTGGCCCTCATCGACGCGAACGAACCAGAGGAAGCCGCGCGGACGGTGCGGAGGATGCTCGACCTCTCGGCCGACCTCACCAGCAAGCGGACCGAAGCACGTTCGCGCGTCGTCCTGGCGAAGCTTGAGCCGTTCCGGGAGGTCCCGGAAGTCGGTGAGGTGCTCGACGCGTATGCGGCGTGAGCGGGCTTCGGCGTTCCTGGCTTCGTGTCGGCACCTCGCTCCATCCGCCGATGGTCTGCCGCCTGTTCGTGATGCCTTGCGCGGGGGCCGGCCTCAGCTTGCGCGATGCGTCGCGGGCGGGCCGTCCACAGCCTTCCGGGGACGCGGACGGCCGTCGCGCTGCGAACGGCCCCCAGGCCGCACGCGCAAAGCGCGGGCGGCCGGTCCGCGTCCCCGGCGCGCTGTGCACGGGCCTAGATCGTTGATGGGAAATGTTGGTGCTGGTCAGTGGTCGTAGGCGGTCAGTGAGCGTTTGGTGGGCTGGTCGGTGAGCCAGTTGTGCCAGATGGCGGCGTTGAGCGCCACGATGGGTTGGCTGATGCGGGCCCACAAACCCTCGGTGGTGCGGGCGTGGTGGCGTTCCAGGCCCAGTTGGTTCTTCAGCGTCCAGATGACCGCCTCGATGCGCTGGCGCAGCCAGGCGGGAAAAGCGTGACCAGGACTGGGGTGCGGCTCATCGTGGCGGCGGGGACGGATCAACCGGTATCCCAGCCGGGCCGCGGCCGCTTCGATGCCCGCCCCGGCAAAGCCCTTGTCGCACACGATCGGGCACGGTCCATCGGCGGGCGGGCGCACCTGCAGCAGGTGCAGGGCTTGTTTGCGTTCGTCCAGTTCTTTGGGGTGGGCCAGGCTGAACGCCGTCACCGCACCGTCGGCGGTGGTGACCAGCATCAGCTTGGCGCCCCAGGAGAAGGCGTGATGGGAGGTGTCATGGCCGTAACCGGCGATCTCGCCCAGGCTGGAGCGGTTCACCGTGACCCGGGAGGCGCCGCAGCGTACCGGGGTGCCATCCATCAGCCGCAACCGCTCGTGCCAGGTGGGGGTGGCCCGAGCCAGCCAGCAGGCCACCGCCACCCACACCGGGCCCAGATCGCGCAGGTGCCGGTTGTACTGGGCCTGACACGGCAGCCGGGGGAACAGGTGCCCGATCCGGGCCGGGGCCAGGCGCAGCCAATGGCGCTCGGTATCGCAGCCCAGCAGCACCTGGGCGACCGCGACACAGACCAACTCGGCATCAGTCAACACCGAAGGCCGGCCCCGCCGGGGCAGTGGTTGCCGCAAGGGCAGGACGTGGTCGTCCAGGTGGACATAGAGTGCGGTCACAAGGGCGTCCAGGTTTGTTTTCACACACCGACCATGGGCGCCCTTCCCCATGCCCGCACCCGGTTCAGCAATTTCCCATCAACGATCTAGGTGCGCGGTGTTGCTGATGCGGAGGTTGGTGGGGTTCAGGTCGGTGTGCAGCAGGGTCTGGCCTGCCAGGCAGGGCAGTTCCCGGGAGGCGGGCGCGTAGCTGGACCAGCGGGCCTCGAAATCAGGTCAGGAGCACATCGGCCGGGCACTCGATGCGGTCCAGCTCGGCCAGGGCGTCCAGGATGTTGGGGATGTCGGGTGAGTCGGGGCCGTAGTTCGCGCGGGCGCCCTCGATGTACTCGAGTGCCAGCAGCGGCCAGTCAGCGGCCTCGACTCCGGCGACCAGTTCGGGGGCGATGGCGCTGACGTAGAAGTGAGCCTCGCCCAGAGCGTATGACCAGAAGAATTCAACATCTCCGTGGAAGTGAACTCCCTCAAAAGAAGCATCGACGACGGCGATAACAGGCGGATCTGACGATCCGGGGCCGGGCTACCTGCTGCCGGACGAGGGATTGTTTCGTGCTCGTTCCCGCGTGAGGCGCTCCACTCGCTGTGCCTCATCCGTTTCTCCCAACGCGGTCAGGATCGAGGCCAGCAGGCGGCACGTCCGGATGCTCATCGAGTTGTTCGGTCCCAGACGGTCGTCCAGGTCGGTCAGGAGGTCCCGGGCCTCGTCCTCGGCCACTTCGTGCTGCCCGAAATCGTGGAGCTCGGTGACCCGTTGGAGCCGTTGTTCCAGGTCGCGGAGGGGATGGAGACGGCTGACCTTCGGCGGCGGAGGGATGGGCGGTGCGGCGGGGCCGAGTGGTTCGTTGGGCGATCTGCCGCGCCGCAGCGCTCGATTCACTTCGATCGAGCGATGGCGGTCGGCCGGGTCGCGGCGGGCGCTGTACCGCAGCCGGAGCGCGTAGCGGAGGTTCCTCATGTCGCCCGGCCAGAACCGATGATCGGGCGGATACACGGCGACGGTGCCCTCGAAGATCTCGACGGCCTGGTCCAGGAGTTCGGCGTTGAGGGTGGTCTCCGCTTGGCGCAACAGGTGGACGCCGACCCGTCCCCAGTGCTCCGGCCCGATGAACTGATGGTCAACCGTGACGCCGCGCTCCAGAATCGGTCGTAGCTCTTCGGGGACGAGGTTTGGCTCATGTTGCCCGACCCGCGCGAAAAGCAGCAGCGCAGCCTGGAAGTCGTTGATCAAGTCTTCGCCGCGGGTGGCCCGGTACCGGCACCAGTGCAGCCAGGCCAGGGCGTGCAGCGCCTCCACCGATGTCCCGCCGAGCGACATCCCCGCTCGCCACAGAGGACCCGCGTCGGCGAGTACCCCGCGCCCCAGAACGGCGTTCCGGTTACGCCATCTTCGATATCGGTTCACGCGGGACACGACAGATTCGAATGAGGCAGATATATGCCGTTCTGATCGGTGTGGCAGGTCCGATGAGCCCGCGGTCATCGTGGCGTCACTGGTCCGGGACGAAGGCGCGCCGGGGAGCACCTTTCGAACGTGTCGGGAGGCCACATCGTGGGCCAGCATACACAGTTCATACAGGCGGGCGTCGTCGTTCGGGATCGCTGCGAGTCGGGCCAGTTCGCGGGGACCGATGCGGCCGAGCGGGCGTTGCAGAATGGCACCGAGATGATGCAGGTCGTGCAGCTCGTTCGACCACTCCAGGGAGCGTCGATGGTCGAGGTAGCCGCTGAAGGCGACGAACCGGCCGTCAGGTGAGCTGAGGAACGTCTTGAGAAACTGGGGGTTCGGCCTCACGCTGGCCGGAACGGTGGCTGGTACCAGGGTGGACGAGTCGAAGAAGTGGATGTGGTCTTGGCTGTGTGCCTTGCCTCCGACGATCCCCCAGGCGGGAACGGCGAACAGATTGCGCAGGACGGGAGTGTCCCGCTGGATCCTGAGCAGCGGCCGGGTGCCGTTCAGTTCCCACAGCGCCAGGCCGCCGCGCCGACCGGAGACGAGCAGAAGGTCCTCGTCCGCGAAGGTCATGCTCACGACCTCGCCTAGCTCGGAGGGAACCGTGGCGGCGGCCAGGAGCGTGCGCAGCTCGGCGTCGGCAGCGATCAGGCGGCCCCCGTCGGAGATCACCAACCGGTCGCCGGACGGAGTTACGGTCAGCAGGTCGCCCCGGAGCAGCCCCCAGGCGGCGAGGTCCACGTCGCGCGCCTCGTACCGTTCGTCGTAGACCAGCGCGCACGGGACGAGGCGGAGGCCGACGACGCATCCAGTGGCGGTCGACACGACGTGGGCTCCGGCCAAACGGGTTCCGCGCGCCAGGACTGATGTTCCCCTTGCGGTGTGCCGGACGAATTCGTGGTGGATTTTGCTCTTGCCGTGAGCGCGGAAGGTGACCACCTCTGTGGGGCCGAGGCAGGCGATCGAGGAGCAGTCGGCTTCCTCGCCACGGTGCAAGGTCACCAGCCGCCCGTGGCCGATGTCGAAGCAGTGGATCGCCTCCCGCTGGTCGCGCTCGACCGTGGCGACCACCAGCGCCGCGCGGCCGTGTGCGAAGGCGGAGTAGTCCTCGTGCAGGAAGAGCCGAGTCGGCAGCCGGATGGTCGCCGCATGAGCGGCACGGTTCACCAGTGTCTCGGTGCGGCGGACGTTGGTGGCGGCCAGCCGCGCCATCAGTTCGCGGTCCCCGTCGTCAGAGGGGCTCCACCTCCGCCGTGGGATGCGCCGGGCCAGGCGGATGGCGTCGGCGATCGGGACCGAACAGACGAGTTCCCAGTACGACGGCCAGTCCTTCGCCTTGGCGAGACGGGTGGCCAGCGCGTCGAACTGTGGCGGTGGCGATGGCTTCTGGGCCGACGTCGTGGGGTCCCACCCGCGGGGGTGAAGCGTGATGGCGGGTTGATGGCGGGTGAGGTCTTTCAGGGAGATCTTCTTTGATGACGCGTCCACCTCGGGGTCTGGTGGCAGGCCGGCGGCCCGGAGCGCGTCGTTCTGCCTGCGCAGCGCACCGAGCAGGGACGGCTGGTAGGTTTCCGGGGCTTTTTTGACGAGTTGCCGCCACACCGCCACGGCCTCGGCCGCGGCGGCGACCGCCTCGTCGTGCCGACCGGCCTCCGTCAGGCTGCTGCGGAGCAGGTCGAGAGCGACGGCCAGGAGATCCAGGTACGCCGTCGGGTGGGCCTGTGCCAGCCCCTTATAGATGGTGACGGACTCCCCGATCGCGGAGATCGCCTCGTCGTGCCGATCGGCGGCGGAAAGGTGAGTATGCAGATGGGCCAAGGCGGCGGCGAGGCCGTCCTGGCAGGTCTCCGGATCGGTCTGTGAGAGCTGACGCCAGATCGCGACGGCTTCGCTGACCGCGTCCGATGCGTCCTCAGGACCGAGCAGCGTCAAGGCGCCGACGTTGGTCAGCGTGATCGCCAAGTTCTGGCGGTACCGGGGGTTGCGCAGCGCGAGCCGGCGGTAGATCGCCAGCGCTTCCCGGTTGGCCTGGTAGGCCATGCTCAAGCGGCCGGCCCGGTCCAGGTGATTGGAATGGTTCGCCAGAGCGGTGGCGAGGTCGAATTCGTGGTCCTCCGGGAGGTCCCGCGCCAGCCGTCGGAAGATCGCCAGGACTCTCTCCTGGGCGGCCACCGCCTCGTCCTGGCGCCCGACCTCACTGAGGCGATTGGCGAGATTGGTGAGCGCACGACCCACATCCGCGTCGTACCGGCGCGCGTCGGCGGCGGCGAGATCCTCGAACAGCTCCACACCTTGTTCGGCGGCGGCGAGGGCCTCCTCGTAGCGGCCAAGGGTGCGCAGGTCGTTCCCGTGATCGACGTACAGCCGGGCGTGCGCGGCCGGGTCGTCGGTCCTGGCCAAGCGGTGCTCCAGCAGACGGATCTGCACGGTGGCCTGCCCGGTCGCCATGTCGGGAGGGACCGGGACGGGGATGCGGCTCGCCACGTCTTCCAGCACCTCCGGTGGGATGTCGGCGAGTTCGGCCAATGCCGCCAGCGCCGCGCCACCGGCGGCGACGGCCACTCCGGGATCGGCGGCCAGCAGCGGATAAAGACACTCCCGGCCGACGTGGGGCCAGCGAGCGGCCGCGACGGCCAGCGCGATCACGGGCCGCCCGGGCCTGGCCCCATGCCGGATCGCGGCGGCGGCGGTGTCTGAGGACCAGGGCTGGGCCGGGTAGTCGGCGGAGTGTCCCGGCATGGTCAAGGCGACGAAGTCCTCGGCCAGCCGGTCAGGGTAGAGAGGTTCGAGAACGGTCCCGGCCTCAGGCGGTGGATAGCAGACGGCATGGTCGACGAGAACCGAGGCGCTCGGGTGGCCGAGATGCAACGACTCCAGGAGTTCGGAGCCGGTTTCCTTCGGCTGGGCACCGGCGAGGCAGGCGACGAAGACGGCGCGGTTCATCACCGGCGGCGGCGTGTTGATCCTCTCGGGCCCTCCGCCTTGGTGCAGGCGGGCCCAACCGAGATGCTCTCTGTCGAGCAGGTAGACGGTCAACCCCGCCACGTCCTGCGCGGCTGTACGGCCGGTCGCCAGGGCGTCGACCGCGACCAGCGCGGCCATGTGCACGGTCAGCGTCAGCCCGAACCCGGGATCGTCCAGATCGACCCGCTGGTCGGGGGGCGTGATGCCGTAGCGGTCGGCGAAGCCATCGCATGCCGCCCGGAACATCTGCGCACGTTGCCCATCATTGGAGTCGTCCAGCGGCGCGAGCGCCTGGGTCGAGGCCGACACCTGCTGATTGGCCAGAGAGGCTCTCAGCGCGGGCCAGGGATCGACGCTACGGCCCAGTAGCAGCACCCGTGTCGGCATGTCCGGCTGATGCAGCAGCGCGTTGCTGAACAGCCAGGTCAGCGTGGTGAACGGCCACCGGTCGGCGTAGTCGATCAAAAGCAGCAGCCCGGCGGATCCCGCCGTCCGCAGGTCCTGGCTGCCGGGCGGCGGCAGGACGCTGCCCCGGCCCTCGGTGGCGATGGCCACCTTCCAGCCCAGCGCGCTAACCTGCCGTGCGAGCTCGTCGGCCAACCGGCTCTTGCCCTGGCCTCCGGGGGCGTGCAGCCAGCGGGCCGCGCGCAGCGGGCCGCTAGTGCACCAGCTCCGCACCTCCGCCAACTCTTGGCCGCGACCGGTGAACTCAACGACCGCGAACCGGGCGTTCAGCATCCGGCTGGGCTGTTCGCGGAGCCACTCCGCGTCCGTCTCGGGAGGCGGACGCCAGTTCTCCAACACATACAGTGGAGAGCCGTCACCAAACACGTGGATGTCGGCCCCGATGACCCCGTACGCGAACCCGCCGGTAGCCGTGACGTGCTGGGTGTTCACGACGGTTCGTCGGACTCCCGATGGATGATCACGTTCCCGAACTGTGCGGCGAACACCCGGGCATGATCGCTGGCGACGACGTGTTGGACCCGGTGCTGCTCGGGACGAGGCAGCACGGCAATCGTCCGCTCCGTGAACGCGCGCACGTCCTCGGCGGCTTCGGGATGCTCCCGCAGGAACTCCTCCAGCCGCAGCCGCCAGGCAGGCAGCAGACTCTGGCGGGCCGACTCGGCGTCCTGGGCCCCGGCGACCAAAGCGGCATCGGCGTCCAACCGGGCCACCAGCCCGGGCTGTTCTTCAGGGGCCTTCGAGGTGCCCGTACCGAAAAGGCGGAGCACTCCGCTCCGAGCGACATGCCAGGCGTCGGTGGCCATGGCCCCGACCAGCGCTGTCGACCCTGCGGCGGCCAACGCCACCAGTGATTCAGTCAGCATCCGTCCCACCGTTCACCCGTCCTTGAGCCGAATGTAGCCGGTGTTGCGACGAAGCTCTACGTCATGCGGCACCTTCATCAAGTCGCTGGGGTCGGTGCCGCGAGCCGTCGGAGGGACCGGCCCGGGACTACGCCAGGCTCACTGAGTGTTTTTCATCCTGATAGGACTGGGTTGCGATCACAGGTTGGTCCCAGGGCATCGGTCTGGTGCTGAGCGCAGCGAAGCCCCTGGTAGATGGGTTGAACGACCAAGAACAAAAGGGAACCAAACCCCGACGCCAAGCCTGAGCCGACTACCCACAGCAACCATGGATCTATGAACGCGGAGGTCAGACGTTAAATGACAAGCTAAGGACGGCGACCACCACGCCTTCTTCTGGGAGGTCAAGCTGATGCTGGTCACCACTGCTGAGGGCGCGGTGTGCGTCGTCAGCCTGGCCCACCCCACGCAACTAGGGCGTGTTTCAAAGGCAGGTCAGGAGCCAGTCGTTGATGCAGGCGATGTGCAGGACGGCTTGGTAGCGGACGGCGAGTTTGTCATACCGGGTGGCCACGGCGCGGTGGCGTTTGAGGCGGTTGATGCCGCACTCCACCGCGTGCCGGGCCTTGTAGTCGGTGGCGCAGAACGCCGGTGGCCGCCCGCCGGCGCTGCCGCGCCGCTGGCGGTGGCCGATCTGGTCGGCCGGTTGCGGGATGGTCGCGCGGATGCCGCGACGGCGCAGGTAGGCGCGGTTGGCGGCCGAGGAGTAGGCCTTGTCGGCGCGCACCCGCACCGGTCGGGTGCGGGTGCGCCCGGGTCCGAGCCGCGGCACCGCGATCGCCTCCAGCACGGCCTGGAACTGGGGTGAATCACCGCGTTGTCCGGCTGTCACCAGCAGCGCCAGCACCCGTTGGCCCTGCTCGCAGGCCAGGTGGATCTTGGTGGTGAGTCCGCCGCGTGAGCGTCCCAGCCCGTGATCGGCCGGCTCGGGCGCACCGGTCCCGCCCGGTGGCTGCCTCACCGGGCTGGTGCGGGCGCCGGCGGCGTGCTGGTGGGCGCGGGCGATGGTGGAGTCCACCCCGACCCGCCAGTCGATCAGCCCGTCGGCATCGGCACGGGCCTGCAGGCTGGTGAGGATCTGGGCCCAGATCCCGGCCCGCTGCCAGCGGCGAAACAGCGAATAGATCGCCTGCCAGGAGCCGTAGCAGGCGGGCACGTCCCGCCAGGGCGCCCCGACTCGCACTCGCCAGCCGATGCCGTCGATGAGCTGGCGTTTGGTCCACTGCGGCGGGCGACCTGGGCCTTTGGGGGTGGTTGGGGGTGGGCAGCAGCGGTTCCAGGATGGCCCACTGCGCCTCGGTCAGGTCAAACCGCCTCGTCACCGCTAGGGTGGGCACGAGGTCTCCGGTGGTGCTGGTTCTTCTTGGTCGTTGAACTTGCTACCGGAGACCTCTTGCGTTGGCGGTCACGACACACCGCCACACATCAGACTTCGAAACAGGCCCTAGGTCGAAGCGGCTGCCTTCAGATGAGCGCTCTCGCTCGTTCTTCATCGGTTGCTGTCCAGGCCTGGGCGGTCGGCCGACGCGGCGGGGCGGGACCGGACGGAACAGGCCGCACGCCCGGCGCGCCGGGGCGGGCGGCCGCCTGGCGGGCCGCGTCAGCGGACCGCCCTTGACCCTGTAATGAAACTTCTCGACGTCGGGTGGTCCGGGCTAGCTGGCCTCCTGCTCCTGGTCACGCTCGGTGACCTGATAGCGGATGCGTCGGGCCTTCTGGATGCGGTCGCGGGTCTGCTCTGCCCAGAAGTGTTCGCCGTTCAGCAGTCCTGAGCCGACGTAGGTCCATCGGCCGGTCGTGACGGTTGTCCTGTCGGGGTCGGACTGGGGTTGTCCCTCGTTCTGGTGGGTGGCGTAGTCGGCGCGGGCCTGGCGGAGTTGGGTGAGGGTGACCGAGTAGCGGCGGGACTTGGTGGAGAAGTGTCCGCCCTAGCCGAGCATGTGGACCCATTTGCGTAGCCGGAGCGGTTTGTACTCGGGTAGATCGGCCAGCGCGAAGCAGGTCCAGATCATCCGGCGGGCGTGCTCGGACACCTCCAGGGTCCTGATCTGGTTGGGGTAGCGGATCGGCCGGTCTACCGTGCCGGAGTCCTCGGCTCCCTTGGTGGCGTACTTGGCGATGTAGCGGGCGACGTGCTTGTCGGCTATGCCGTCCAACTCGGCGGCGACCTGGATCGCCTGCACGTCCACCTGCCTCCCCCACTGCGCCGAGTAGGGCAGGCTCTGCCCGTCCGGGTGCGGGACCGGTACCGACACCTCGGCGACTGCGGTGCGTAGGGCCCGCTCCAGCAGGTCGGAGGTCGCCCACGCGGGCGGGGCCTCGTCGGGACCGTTGGGGCCGTCGAGACGCACGACGGCGTGGAAATGGATCAGTCCTCGGCGCTGGTACTCGATCACGCGGGCGTAGGAGATACGGGCCTGCTGGCGGAACGCCTTGTGCGTGATCCCCAACTCGGCGGTGATCTTCCGGGGCACGGCCAGCGTGAGCCGCCGCCACAGCTCCGGCGCGTGGGCGTTCCACAGCACCGCGCGCGGGTAGTCGTAGCAGTCCCCACAGATCGGCTGCCCGAGCATCGGATCGTCGGCGGCATGGCGCAGGCCGCATCCCTCGGGGCGGCCGTGGGGGCACAGCGGGCGGTCTCGGCGTGGACGGCACGGCTGCGCCTGTCCGGCCTTCTCCCGGCGGGCGTGCACTACTCCGAACGATGGCGCGGTCAGGGTCAGGAACACGCGGGGATGCCTGCTGACCTGTTCGGGTACTCCCTTGCCTCCGGTGAGACCGGAGATGATCAGGTGATAGGTGTCGTCGCGGTAGACCTCGGCGCACGCGGCGCAACGGGAGGCGCGGCGGTTCCCGCATGCGGTGAGCAGGTAGCCGGTCGGCTCGTCGTCGGTGCTGTAGGACTCGATCAGCTCGCCGGTCTCACCGTCCACGGTGAGGCGCTCACCGCGTAGCCGGATCGGCTGCTCGCAGCCTCCGGCGGCTTTGATCATCTCGTGCCAGCGGGCGAAGTCCGGCATGGCCGCGCGCTCCACGGCGGCGGTGAGTTCGGGCGGTAGCCCTGGAACGGCGGTCATGCGGCATCCCGCCGCGTCTCGGCAGGCTGCTCGTCGGCGGCCTGGTCGTCCTGGGCGTCTGCAAGGGCTGCTTGGAAGATCCTCGCGACGCGCTGCCACTTGGCGTCGCTCCACGTCGGTGACTGGCTGGCCTGGCGCTTGCCCCACTCGGCTGCTTCCGGGCTCGGCGTCAACCCGGTACCCCTCTCCTCTGAACGGAAGAGAGCACGCGCGAACGACGAGAACCGAAGATCAGGAATCCGCGCAGGCTATCGCCTGGGCCCTTCACTCCCGGCGAGTGTTATCCGATCAGATTCGTGGAGAGCTTCTCCAGGTTGTTAGCGGGTTCTCCCGCCTGGCACCTACCCATGCCGGTCGCCCTAGCCCCGGCTCAACGTGGTTCGACTGTTCGCTTTGGTGTGTGAGGTCGTACGGACCTCCGGGCGGCAGAGCAGCCGTCACTCTGCCTTTCACTCGCCATCCTCGAAGTCGCTGGATGCGGCTCCGGTCCCAGGGTTACCCGCCTGAAGGTCAACTTGAAACCCTTCGGTGGGCGTTCCGGCGGGTTATCACTCTGCGTTACTGGTGGCTGCGCCAGAAAAGTTGCCTGGGTGCACTGACTAGTAATAGTTGGTGTCGAACCACTTGGCCATCTCCAGTGCCGGGACGTCGCGGGTGCCGCGTGCCATCGCGAAGTACCGGCCCAGGCCGGTCAGGTGCCGGTAGCGGTCGGGGACGGCGTCGACCATCACGCTGGTGTCGAGGACCTGGTCGTAGAAGGAGAACGTGTTGGAGGGGATCGCCTCCAGACCGGCGTCGCGCAGCTCCCGCCAGACGTCCGCGCGGAGTCGCGCGCCGACCCCGGCCAGGGCGGTGGCGTCGGCGCGTCCCGCCCAGTAGTCCTCGGTGGCGGACTTCAGCTCCCGGTCCGCCCCGATGCGGGGGTATCCGAGGATCGTGGTGTGCATGGCAGCTTCCCTCGCCGTGCCATCGTGCGGACGCGCGAAAGGGGGAAGGCGGCGCACGGCCGGTGAACGGCGCGGCTCGTCCCGGGCCCTCCCGCGAGGCCGCGGACCACCGCGCGCCGGGCGGCGCGCGGGCGGAGGCAGGTCTTCGGACTCACGGGCACCGCTTCTCGTCGAAGCGCCCTACTGGCCGTCGCTTCCCGGACCCTTCGGATCCAGTGCGTGTGACGGCGGTCGTTCCCGTTCACCGCTGCGGGGCAGTCCCGGATTCGCACCGGGTTCCCTCTTGCGACGCCCGTGTCCGTGGACACGGGCGAACCTTCCGCGCGGGCAGTCTACGATCTTGCGGGCCCGTCCGGCGGACGGGCCGTTCGGTGGTGGTCGGTGACCTGTGTCAGGCGGCGTCGCAGGAGTTTCCGTTCGGCGTCGGTCCCGGCCAGGTCGAGGGCCTGCCGGTAGGCGTCGGCGGCCTCGGCGCGGCGGCCCAGCCGGTGCAGCAGGTCCGCCCGCGCCATGGGATAGGGGTGGTGGCCGCGCAGGCGCGGCTCGTCGGCCAGCTCGTCCAGCAGCGCCAGGCCCGCCCGCGGGCCGTCGCGCATCGCCACCGCGACGGCCCGGTTCAGCGCCACGACCGGGGAGGCGGTGAGGGCCAGCAGCACATCGTAGAGCGCGACGATCTGCGGCCAGTCGGTGGACGCGGCGTCGGCGGCCTCGTCGTGCAGGGCGGCGATGGCGGCCTGCACCCCGTAGGGGCCGGGCGGCCCGCCGGTCAACGCGACCGGCACCAGCCCCAGCCCCTCCTCCACCATCGGGCGGTCCCAGCGGGACCGGTCCTGCTCGTCCAGCAGCACCGGGGACCCGTCGGGGGCGGTGCGGGCGTCGCGGCGCGCGTGGACCAGCAGCATCAGCGCCAGCAGCCCGGTGACCTCGCGTTCGGCGGGCAGCAGGCGGTGCAGGATGCGCGCCAGCCGGATCGCCTCCTCCGCCACGTCGGGGCGTTGCAGGTCCGGGCCCGAGCTGGCGGCGTAGCCCTCGGTGAAGACCGAGTACAGGACGCCGAGCACGCCGGGCAGCCGTTCGGGCAGCTCGTCGGCGCCGGGGACGCGGAACGGGATGCGCGCCTGCCGGATCTTCTTCTTGGCCCGCACGATCCGCTGCGCCATCGTCGCGGTGGGGACCAGGAACGCCCGCGCGACCTCCGGCGTCGTCAGCCCGGCCAGGCACCGCAGCGTCAGCGCGGCGCGGTCCTCGGCGGGCAGCGCCGGGTGGGCGCAGGTGAAGAACAGCCGCAGCCGCTCGTCGGGCAGGTCGTCGCCGATCTCGGGCGGCGGGGCGGGCGCGGCGCGGTCCGCCTCCACCTGCATGACCGCCAGGCGCGCGGCGTAGGCGCGGTCCCGGCGCAGCCGGTCCACCGCCTTACGCCGCGCGGTGGTCAGCAGCCACGCGCCGGGCCGGTCGGGGACCCCGTCGACCGGCCAGTGCACCAGCGCCGCCTCGACCGCCTCCGAGGCGACCTCCTCGGCCAGGTCCAGATCCCCGAACCGGTGGACGAGGGAGGCGAGCAGCCGCCCGTACTCCTCGCGGAACATCGCCTCGACCGAGGCCCGAGCGGCCGCGCGCTCCCCCATCGCCGGACCTTCCTCAGTACTCGTCGCTGACCGGGCGGACCACGACCGAGCCGTCGCGCGCGCCGGGGCAGCGGGCCGCCCAGTCGAGCGCGGCGTCCAGGTCGGGGACGTCGATGACGTAGTACCCGCCCAGGTACTCGCGGGTCTCGGCGAACGGGCCGTCGGTGGTGATGTGGCGTTCCCCGGCGGCGTCCACGCGGACGGTGGTGGCGGTGGTCAGGTCCGCCAGCGAGTGCGAGTCGACCAGGATCCCGGAGTCCCGGACCGACTTGTCGTAGGCCATCCAGTCCTCGACGGTGCACTGGGAGTCGATGGCGGTCGGGTCGGAGGTGGGCGGGGTCTGGATGAGCAGCATGTACTTCATGGTCCGTCTCCTGTCTTCGGGTGCGGCGGGGTGCCGCACATGATGACGACGAGCGGCCATCCGGGAAATCGACACCCCAGCGAAGATTTTTTCTCAGGAGTTTCCCGCAACGGCCGTCCGACGCGACGCGGACCGTGGGCGGGGGGCGATCGCGGCCGACGCCTGCCGGTCATCCTCGGCGTCCCGAGAGCCTCCTTGCGAACCTGCGGAAGACGTCGCACGTCATAGGACCATGCGGGTGGAGCGTTCGAGGCAGGGCTCCACGGCTCGTTCACGGAGCCGCCGGTCCGGTGACGGAAGCCCCGGAACCGAGGCCACGCAGCCGCGGGCCAGGCGCGGTTGCGAAGCGAGGGCGTGCCGACCGTCGCGCGCGTGAGAAGCGTGAAGGGCGGGAAGGCCAAGGCCTCGTACCGCTTCGCCGGCCGGTCATGGACGATGGGCCTCCCGCACCGCCAGGACCGTCCCCCGCCGGCGCGCCCCGTCTTCGCCACCGGCCAGGCGGGCGGGCAGAGGCGCTGACCCGCTCCGGGCGGCGGCGTCCGGTCCCTTCCCGGCACGTTCACCGCGTCGATCCGCCGTCGTCGCGCGCCGGAATTTCGTCGGTGGCGCCGTGCAGCATTCAGAACGCCGCCACCGACGGGCGAGGAGTTCCATGCCGCTCATGAACCAGCGGGCAGCCGGCCACGCGTTCCTCAAGGGGATGTACGAGGACGGCTACTACCCCGGCCACGTCGTGGACAGGGCCAAGGCGATCCTCCTGCGCCTCTGCGCGCGTATCGAGGCCGAGCGTCCCGCCGACCTCGCGGCCCTGTACGCGCTCACCCACGCCGCGACGGAGGAGTCCAACGAGCTGGAAGCCGATTTCCACGCCGCGGGAAGCGAGATCGAGACCGTCGCCCGGGACCTGATCGGCGAGGACTTCTGGTTCGTCGCGACCGCGTACGGCTTCCCCGACGCCGACCATGAGGAGCTGATCGCCACTCGCGACTGGTGACGTCGATCGCGTCGACGGCGGACGCCGGTCCCGGCGCGCGGTGCCGGCCGCCGCGAGGGGTCCCGCGCGGGCGCGTTCCCGTGCCGTGGCCGACCCCGCAAAGATCAAGGAGGAACCGCACAACCCTCGGTCAAGTGGGACGCGTGGCGAACGCCCGGTTCGCCACGATGCAGTGGGAACCCGGTGTACTCCGGCACCGGGACCATGTGAACACGGGGGTGACCATCGTGGCCGAGACGATCGGCGACAGGGTACTCGACCAGAGGGGTCGCAGGCCGTCGCGGACGGCGGTGGGCGGGACATGAACGCGCCCACCGAGGGCACGCGTCCGGATCCGGCGGCCGAGTTCCGGCTGCCGGACCTGTCGCTGCCGTTCCCCACACCGCCGCCGCGCGCGGACGCCGCCCGGCTGCGCGCCGCGACCTGCGACTGGGCACTGGAACACGGGCTGATCGGTCCGCGCGGCCGGGAGCGGCTGCTGACCTCGCGACTGCTGGACCTGGGCATCGGGCTGACCGGGACCGCCCCACCGGACCGCGCGGCGGTGCTGATGGGCTGGTTCCTGTGGGTCCTGCTGCTGGACGACCGGATCGACGACGGGCCCTGGGCCGGGGGCGGCGTGCTGGAGGGGTTCGCCGGGGCGGCGGTCTCGGTGGTGTGCGCGCAGGACGGGCCCTCCGCGCCGGACGCCGACCCGATGCTGCGGGCGCTGGCGCGCGACCTGTGGCCGCGCACCGCGCGGCTGGCCGGGCCCGAGTGGTGCGAGCGGTTCGCCGAGCACTTCGCGCGCCACCTGTGGGCGCAGTGCGTGGCGGTCCGCCACCGCGCCGACGGCGACGGGCCCGACCTGGCGGGGTATGTGCCGCTGCGCCGCGACCTGTTCGGCGCGGACCTGTTCTTCGACCTGATCGCGCTCGTGGACGGGCTCGGGGTGGTCGGGTCGGACGGGCTGCGCGAGAGCGCCGCCGACGTGATCGCCTGGACGAACGACATCTTCTCCGTGGAGAAGGACCTCGCGTTTTGGGAACGTTCCAACCTCGTGCTGCTGCTGCACGACAAGCACGGCGGCTCCTGGCAGCGGGCCATGGACGCCGCCCGCGACATGGTGGAGGACCGGGTCCTGGACCTGCTGGCGGCGGGGGCGAGGGAGGAGCATCCGCAGTTCGCGGCGCGGCTGGGACAGGTGGCGCGGGCCTCGCTGGACTGGCACCGTTCGGTGTCGCGCTACCACTGGCAGGGCGGCGAGCGCGTGGACACCCGGCGCACGCCGCCGAGCCTGCTGTGGCCGGGGTTCGAACGCGACCCCTACCCGCTGTACCGCAGGCTGCGCGAGGAGTTCCCGGTGGTGCGGGACGAGCCGCTGGACGCCTGGCTGGTCAGCCGGTACGCGGACGTGCGGGTGGCGTTGTCCGACGCGCGTTTCACCCCGCGCAACTACGGCTGGCAGCTGGAGCCGATGTTCGGCCGGACGGTCCTGCAGATGGAGGACCGTGAGCACGCGGCGCACCGCGCGTTCCTGACGCCCGCGTTCCGGGGGCGTGCCATGGACCGTCTGACCGCCGCCGCCATGCGCACCGCCGCCCGGCTGGCCGACCGGCTGCGCGACCGGCCCGTGGTGGACCTGGCCGCCGACTTCTGCCGCCTGCTGCCCGTCCACGTGGTGGTCGCCGCGCTCGGGCTGCCGAGCCTGGACGTGCCGCGTTTCCAGGGCTGGTACCAGGCGGGCTTCTCCTACCTGGGCAACTACCGGCAGGATCCGGCGACGCTGGAGAGGGGCCTGGTCGCGCGCGACGAGCTGTACGCCTACCTGGAGCCGCACGTGGCCGAGCGCCGGGCGCGGCCGACCGGCGACCTGTTGTCGGTGCTGTGCGCGGTGGAGGTGGATGGCGCGCCGCTGCCCGACGACATGATCAAGGGGTTCTGCGGGACGCTGCTGGGCGCGGGCGGCGAGACCACCGGCAAGGCGCTGGCGTCGCTGCTGGCGAACCTGCTGGACCACCCGGAGGTCCTGGCGCGGGTGCGCGCCGACCCCGGGCTGATCCCGGCGGTGTGGGCCGAGTCGCTGCGCCGCAACCCGCCGGTCCACGTGGTGCTGCGGGAGACCTCCGCCGAGGTGGAGCTGCCGTCGGGGACGGTCCCGGCGGGGGCGACGGTGGCGTGCCTGGTCGGGTCGGCCAACCGGGATCCCGCGCGGTTCGCCGACCCGGACCGCTTCGACCCCGGCCGCGCCGACGGCCGGGTGGAGCGGGAGTTCACCGGGGCGGCGACGCAGCTGACGTTCGGGGCGGGGCGGCACTTCTGCCTGGGGTCGCAGGTGGCGCGGATGGAGGCCGAGATCGGCCTGCGGGTGCTGCTGGCGGCGCTGCCGTCACCGCGCTGGGCCGACGGGTTCTCCCCCGTCGAGACGGGCCTGCTCACCCGCGCCCCCGAACGGCTGCTGGTCGCGACCGGCTGAGGGCAGCGCGAGGGCCAGCGCCGCGCAGGCCGCCAGCAGGCCCGCGCACGCCAGGAACGCCCGGCCCGGGTCGGCGGTGTCGGGGGCCAACGCGGTGAGGGCCGCCAGGCCGACCGCGCCGCCGACCTGTTTGGCGGTGTTCAGCAACCCCGAGGCCACGCCCGCGTCGGCCTCGGGGACGCCGGAGGTGACCACGGCGGTGAGCGGGGTGGTGAACAGCCCGCCTCCCACCGAGATCAGCACGGCCGGGCCCAGCACTCCGGTCAGGTAGCCGTCGCCGGGGCCGATGAGGCTCTGCCACCCGAACCCGGCGGCGGCCGCCAGCGCGCCCGCGACGATGAGCGTCCGGTCGCCGGCGCGCCGCATCAGCGCCGGGGTGACCCTCAGCCCGACGAGCAGGGTGAGCAGGGTATGGGGCAGGAACGCCGCACCGGTCTGCATGGCCGTGTACCCCAGCGCGTGGTGCAGGTACAGGCTGAGGAAGTACCACAGGGGGATCTGGAAGCAGGCCCCGGCCAGCAGGGTCACCAGGTTCCCGACGGCGACCGCGCGGGAGCGCAGCAGCCGGGGCGGGACGAGCGGGCTCGGCGCGTGCCTCTCGGCCAGCGCGAACGCCGCGAGCAGGAGCAGGGCGGCGGCGGACGCGGCGACGGGCGCCGGGTGGTCCCATCCGCGCGCCCTGGCCTGGGACAGGCCGTACACCAGGCAGGTCAGGCCGGTGGTCGCCAGGACCGCGCCGGGCAGGTCCAGCCGCCGGGAACGCCGGGGGGCGTCGGTGAGCAGGCGGGCCGCGACCGGCAGGGCCAGCGCGCCGACCGGCACGTTCACCAGCAGGATCGCGCGCCATGACAGCGTCTCGGTCAGCGCGCCCGCCAGCAGGTTGCCCGCCGCGCCGCCGGTGAGGCCGACGGCGGCCCAGGTCGCCAGCGCGCGGACGCGGGCCGGGCCCTCGGGGAAGGCGGCGGTCAGGACCGTCAACGTGACCGGTGCGAGCACGGCCGCGCCGAGCCCCTGGACCGCGCGGGCGGCGACCAGCGGGGCTCCCCCGCCGGCCAGGCCGCCCAGCAGGCTGGCGGCGGTGAACAGGGCGAGCCCTCCGAGGAACGTCCGGCGGTGTCCGTGGATGTCGGCCAGGCGGGCTCCCAGCAGGAGCGTCCCGCCGAAGGCGAGGGCGTAGGCACCGGCGATCCAGGGCAGGTGCGCGGCGGGCAGGCGCAGGTCGGCCTGGATGGCCGGGAGCGCCACGTTCACCACCGACACGTCCAGCACGACCATGAACTGGGCGGCGCACGCCACCGCCAGCACGCCGTTCGCCCTGTTCATCGCGCCTCCATCAAAGCAATGTGATTACATTGAATTGATCGAAGGCTATCTCGATGTGACCGCATTGGAAAGGTGGGGCGATGGCGCGGCGCACGCGCGGGGTGGGGGCCGAGCACGAGGAGCGGCGCGGTCAGATCGCCGACGCGGTGCTGGCGGTCGTGGCCGAACGCGGGCTGGCGGCGGTGTCGTTGACCACGGTGGCCGCGCGGGCCGGGGTGTCGGCGGGACGGGTGCAGCACTACTTCCCGACCAGGCAGAGGCTGGTCGAGGCCGCGTTCGACCGGGCCAACGCCCGTAGCAGTGCCCGGATCTCCGCGCTGGTGGGCCCGCATCCGGAGGGCGTCCCGGCGCGGCGGGTGCTCACGGTGGTGCTGACCGAGCTGGTCCCGCACGACGAGGAGAGCCGGCTGCATCTGCGGGTGCGGCAGGCGTTCACCGCGCTGGCACTGGCCGACGAGTCCATCGCGGCGCGGCTGCGCGCCGACTACGCCGTCCTGCACGACCGGATCGCCGCGCTGCTCGCCCGTGACGAACGGGTGGACGCCGCCGACCCGCACGCGGTCGCGGTGCGGCTGGTGGGGCTGGCGGAGGCGCTGGCCTACTACACGCTCATCGGGGTCAGCACCCCCGAGGACGCGCGGCGGCAGGTGCTCACCGCGATCGGGCAGGTCTACGGCGGGCCGGTCACGGAGTGAGGTAGACGCCCGCCCGCGCGGCGGCGAGGGCGGCGTCGGCGGCGCGGTCGGCGGCGGCCTCGTCCACCGGCTCGCCGCTGACGAACAGGCGGTAGTAGACCGGGGCGACGGCGGCGCGGACCACCTCGGCGGCGTCGGTCCCGGCGGGGATCTCGCCGCGCTCCACCGCGCGGGCGACGATGACGGCGGACTGCTCGTGGCGGCTGGTGAAGAACGCGGCCAGGGAGCGGGCGGCGTCGGCGTTCTGCAGGGCGGCGGCGATGAACGCCGTGGCGACCGGCCCCTGTTCGGGGTCGGCGAAGCCGGTGCGGACGAGCTGGGCGAGGGCGCGCAGGTCGCCGCGCGCCGAGCCGGTGTCGGGGATCGGCCAGGGCTCGGTGGCGGCCAGCTCCAGGGCGTCGGCGACCAGGCCCTCGGCGCCGCCCCAGCGGCGGTAGACGGTGGTCTTGTGGACGCCCGAACGGGCGGCGACGTTCTCGACCGTCAGCCCCGCGAAGCCGCGTTCGGCCAGCTCGGCGAGGGTGGCGGCGCGCACGGCGGCGCGGGTGCGGGCGGTGCGGCCGCCGGGGCGCACCGTGCCCGGCCCCGTCGGGGACGCGGAGGAGGTCATCGGGAATCTCCACTTGCGGGATGGCCTTGAGGTTCGGCATACTCATCTTAACGCAACAAAGGTTGCATTACCTAGGATCTGGAGGAGAGCAGCCGACATGGAGCAGGCACCGAGCACCGCGACCGCCCGTCACCGCCGCGATTCGGAGGCTGCCCTTGTCCGCCCAGCTCACCGTCAGGAACCTCGTCAAGTCGTTCGGGACGCGCACCGTCCTTGACGGACTGTCGTTCACCGTCGCCCCGGGCGAGCGCGCCGGGATCGTCGGGGAGAACGGCTCCGGCAAGTCCACCCTGCTCCACCTGATCACCGGGCGGGAGACGCCCGACTCCGGCGAGATCACCGCCACCGCCGACGGCGGGATCGGTCACCTCGACCAGACCCTCGGGCTGCCCGCCGACCACACCGTCCAGCAGGCGGTCGACGCCGCGCTGGCCGACCTGCGCGCCATGGAGGCGCGCATGCGCGAGCTGGAGGCCGACCTCACCGAGGACCGCCTCGCCGAGTACGGCGACCTGCTCGGTGCCTACGAGGCGCGCGGCGGCTACGAGGCCGACGCCCGCGTCGACAAGTCCCTGCACGGCCTCGGCCTGGCGCGGGTCGGGCGCGACCGGCGGCTGGGCTCGCTGTCGGGCGGCGAGCGGGCCCGGCTCGGGCTGGCCTGCCTGCTGGCGGCGGCGCCGGAGGTCATGCTGCTGGACGAGCCCACCAACCACCTGGACGAGCCGTCCGTGGAGTGGCTGGAGGACCGGCTGCGCGAGCACCGGGGCATCCTGGCGGTGGTCTCCCACGACCGGGTGTTCCTGGACCGCGTCGCCACCGTGGTCCTGGAGGTCGAGGGCGGTGCGGTCACCCGGTTCGGCGGCGGCTACAGCGGGTTCCTGGCCGAGAAGGCCGCCGCGCGGCAGCGCCGGCGGCAGGCCCACGAGGACTGGCGCGAGGAGGTCGGACGGCTGGAGGCGTTCGCCGCCACCACCGCGCGCCGCGTCGCGCAGGGCCGGGAGATGCGGGACAACAACAAGATGGCCTACGACCGCAACGCCGGGCGCGTGCAGTCGTCGGTCGCCGGCCGGGTCCGCAACGCCCAGGAGCGGCTGCGCCGCCTGAGGGCGGACCCGGTCCCGCCGCCGCCCGAGCCGCTGCGGTTCCGGGGCGCGTTCGCCGGACGGGCCACCGGCGTCCTCGCCGAACTGCGCGACGTGCGGGTGGGCGAGCGGCTGCGGGTGGAGGAGCTCACGGTGCGGGCCGGGGACCGGATCCTGGTCCACGGCGGCAACGGCGCGGGCAAGACCACGCTGCTGACGGTGCTGGCCGGGCGGGAGCCCGACGCCGGGACGGTGCGGCGGCGCGGACGCGTGGGCCACCTGCCGCAGGAGGTGGAGTTCGACGACCCGCGGCGGACGGCGCTGGCGGCGTTCGCCGCGGGTCGGCCCGGCTACGCCGAGGAGCACCGGGCGCGGCTGCTGTCGTTCGGGCTGCTGCGGCCCGAGACGCTGGAGGTCCCCGTCGGCGCGCTGTCGGTCGGGCAGCGCCGCCGCCTGGCGCTGGCGCGGCTGCTGACCGGCGAGCACGACCTGCTGCTGCTCGACGAGCCCGCCAACCACCTGTCGCTGACCCTGGTCGAGGACCTGGAACGGGCACTGGACCACTACCGCGGCGCGCTCGTGGTCGTCTCCCACGACCGCGCCCTGCGCGACCGGTTCACCGGCACGCGCCTGGAAATGGAGAACGGCCGCATCACCGGCCGGGGAAAGGACGTCGCTTGACCATCATCCAGCACGAGCACAAGGTCTCCGGTCCCGGCGCGGGCCCCTACGGGATCACCGCCGGGCCCGACGGGGCGCTGTGGTTCACGCTCGTCCACGAGGGCGGCGTCGGGCGGTTCACGCCCGGCGGCGAGCTGACCGTCCACGCGGTGGGCGGCGACCCCATGAACATCGCCGCCGGTCCCGACGGCGCGCTGTGGTTCACCGAGTTCCGGCACCACCGCATCGGGCGGATCACCGTCGACGGCGAGGTGACGCGGTTCTCCCCGCCCACGCCGGAGGCGGGGCCGGTCGGGATCTGCGCCGGGCCGGACGGGGCGCTGTGGTTCACCGAGATGAACACCGACCGGGTCGGCAGGCTGACCGTGGACGGCGCGTTCACCGAGTTCGCGCTGCCGGTCTCCGGGGCGTACCCCTCGATGATCTGCGCGGGGCCCGACGGGGCGCTGTGGTTCACCCTCAACCAGGCCCACGCCGTCGGCCGGATCACCGTCGGGGGCGAGGTCACGGTGCACCCGCTGCCCACCGGGACCGCCGCGCCGGTCGGGATCTGCGCCGGACCGGACGCGGCGGTGTGGTTCGTGGAGATCGGCGCCGGGCAGGTCGGGCGGATCACCCCCGGCGGCGAGGTCGCCGAGTACCCGCTGCCCGACCGCGCCGCCCGGCCGCACGCGATCTGCGCGGGGCCCGACGGCGCCCTGTGGTTCACCGAGTGGGGGACCTCGCGGGTCGGGCGGATCGACACCGGCGGCCGGATCGAGGTGCACGCGCTGCCGAGCGCGGGCGCCGAGCCGCACGCGATCTGCGCCGGGCCGGACGGCGCGCTGTGGACGGCGCTGGAGGTCGGCGCGCTGGCACGGATCGCCGTCCGGCCCTGACGGGTCCCCGCTACCTGGCCATCTCCGCGACCGGCTCGTCCGGGGCGGTCGCGGAGGTGCCGTGCCCTCGCGGGATGACCACCGCGGCCGCCAGGCTGATGGTGGCGACGACGGCCAGGTAGGCGGTGATGGACGCCGAGGTGCCGGTGGAGGCGAACAGCGACGCCGCCACCAGCGGGGTGATGCCGCCGCCCAGCAGCGACGCGAACTGGTAGGCCACCGAGGTGCCCGAGTAGCGCACGGCCACCGGGAAGAACGACGCGGTCAGCGTGCCCTGCGGGGCGTGCGTCGCCGCCAGCACCGCGCCCATCACGACCATGAACACCGCGATCACGGCGCGGTTGCCGGTGTCCACGACCGGGAGGATCGCGACCGCGCCGGCCAGCAGCACCACCGAGCCCCAGGTGAACAGCGCCCGCAGGCCGTGCCGGTCGCCCAGGTGCGCCCACAGCGGCGCGGTGACCAGCCACACCGCCGCGCCGCCGATCACGCAGGTCAGCAGGAAGGTGCGCGACAGGTCCGCCTGGTCCTGGCCGTAGCCGAGGATGTAGACCATGAAGATGTAGGCGAGCGCGCTGTTGCCGACGATGACGGCGATGGTGTGCAGCACCTGGCGCCAGTGGTCGCGCAGCACGATCACCACGGGCAGCCGCGCGGGCTTGCGGCGTTCCACCAGGCCCTCGTAGTCGGGGCTCTCCTCGATGCGCAGCCGCAGGTACATGCCCACGCCCACCAGCGCGATGCTGAGCAGGAACGGCACCCGCCAGCCCCAGGACAGGAACGCCTGCTCGCTCAGCAGCGAGGAGGTGCCGAGGAACACCAGGTTCGCGCACAGCATCCCGGCGGGCGTGCCCATCATCGGGAACGCCCCGAACAGCCCGCGCCGCCCCTCGGGCGCGTGCTCCATGGTGAGCACCACGGCCCCGCCCAGCTCGCCGCCCAGCCCGATGCCCTGGGCGACGCGCAGCAGCACCAGCAGGACCGCGGCCCAGATCCCGATGCTGGAGTAGGTCGGCAGGAGGCCGATGAGGGCGGTCCCGATCCCCATGATGAGCAGCGACGCCACCAGCGTGTTGCGCCGCCCGATCCGGTCGCCGAAATGCCCGAAGACGATGCCGCCCAGCGGCCGGGCGAGGAATCCGACGGTCATCGTTCCGAAGGAGGCGATGGAACCCGCGACCGGGTCCATGGACGGGAAGAACTGCTTGTTGAAGACGAGGGCGGCGGCCGTCCCGTACAGGAAGAAGTCGTACCACTCGATGGTGGTCCCGATGAAGGCCGCCCACGACACGCGGCGGGCCGCGCGGCTCCGGTCTGCGTCCATCACGCTTGTGCCCTCCCATTCTGGATTGCCGCCAATCATGCACTCGGCCGGTATTCAGGACGAATACTTAAAATCGGGGCAGTTATCAGCGGATGAACATATGACGCACCGGATATAGGGGCGTCGGGAACCGCTATACGGGCACCGGACGGGCGGAAAACGGGTTGGCGCGGGCGGGACGGGTTCGCTAGAACGGTCGGCATGCTCCGCAAGTACCCCCGTACCCCCCACATCCAGGGCTCCCGGTTGCAGCCCGGCGACCAGGACCTGGCCGCCGCGCCGTTCCGGGAGATCGCCGGGCGGTACCTGGTGGTGGAGGAGAAGCTGGACGGCGCCAACGCCGGGATCAGCTTCTCCCCCGACGGGCGGCTCCGGTTGCAGAGCCGGGGGCACTACCTGGCCGGCGGGCCCCGCGAGAGGCAGTTCGGCCCGCTCAAGGCGTGGGCGTCGGCACTCCAGCACGTGCTGTGGGACCGGCTCGGCGACCGGTACGTGCTGTACGGGGAGTGGCTGTACGCCAAGCACACCGTCTTCTACGACGCGCTCCCCCACTACTTCTGCGAGTTCGACGTCCTCGACCTGGGGGACGGGACGTTCCTGTCCACCACGCGGCGGCGCGAGCTGCTGGAGGGCACGCCGGTGGTGTCGGTGCCGGTGCTGCACGAGGGGCCGGTGAAGGACCTGGCGACGCTCACCTCGTTCGTCGGGCCGTCGACCTGCCGCACCGCCGGCTGGCGCGAGGCGCTGCGCGAGGCGGCCGTGGCGGGCGGCGCCGACCCCGACCGCGCCGTCGCCGAGACCGACTCCTCCGACGCCATGGAGGGGCTGTACATCAAGGTCGAGGAGGACGGCAGGACCGTGGGCCGGTACAAGTGGGTGCGGCCCGACTTCCTCACGGCGATCCTCGACTCGGGCACCCACTGGCAGGACCGGCCGATCATCGCCAACGGCCTGGCCGACCCGGAGGTGATGTACGCCCATGGCTGAGACCGCCGTCTCCGTGTTCGAACGGCTCTGCCCGGCCCCGCCCGACTGGCGGGTGCCCTGGCCGGAGATCGAGGCGATGTTCTCCTGGGTGCGGCGGCTGGAGGGCGTCGGGCAGGACGCGGTCCACCACGCCGAGGGCGACGTCCTCACCCACACTCGCATGGCGTGCGAGGCGCTGGCCGGGCTGCCCGAGTGGCGGGCGCGGCCCGCCGACGAACGGGTGCGGCTGTTCACCACGGTGCTGATGCACGACATCGCCAAGCCCGACTGCACCCGGATCGACGACGACGGCCGGATCACCGCGCCCGGCCACTCGCGGCGCGGCGACCTGATGGTGCGGCGCGTGCTGTGGGAGATGGGCGCGCCGACCGCCTGGCGGGAGCACGTCGCGGCGCTGGTGCGGCACCACCAGGTGCCGTTCTGGGCGCTGGAGCGGCCCGACCTGCAACCCATCGCGTTCCGGGTGAGCCTGCTGGCCCGCAACGACGACCTGGTCACCCTCGCCAAGGCCGACGTCCTCGGCCGGATCTGCGGCGACCTCGACGAGGTGCTGGAGAACATCGAGCTGTACCGGGAGTACTGCGCCGAGCAGGACTGCCTGGACGCGCCGCGCCGGTTCCCCTCCGACCACGCGCGGTTCTGGTACTTCCGCAAGCCCGGCCGCGACCCCGACTACGCCGCCTACGACGACACGCGCCTGACGGTGACGGTGCTGTCGGGCCTGCCGGGGGTCGGCAAGGACCACTGGATCGCCGCCCACCGCCCGGACCTGCCGGTGGTGAGCCTGGACCGGCTGCGCGCGGAGATGGGGGTCCCGCCGGGCGGCGACCAGCGGCCGGTGGCGGCGGCCGCCTACGAGCGGGCGCGCGAGCTGCTGCGGGCGCGCGAGTCGTTCGTGTGGAACGCCACCAACGTGTCGCGGCAGCTGCGCGAGCAGTGCACCGGGCTGGTCGCCGACTACCACGGCCGGGTCGAGATCGTCGCGCTGGAGGCCCCGCCGCCGGTGCTGCACGCCCGCAACCGGGCCCGGCCCTCCCCCGTCCCCGAGGCGGTGATCCACCGGCTGGTCGGCCGCTGGGAGCATCCCGACCCGACCGAGGGGCACCGCGTCGACTGGATCACGACGGGCTGACCCGGCCGCCGGTCACGGGCGGCGCTGGAAGCCGCGCACCGCCACCGCCGCGGCGGTGGTCCCGACGGCGGCGCTGACGGCGAGGGCGATCGCCACGCCGCCGGGCGTGGCGACGCCGAGCACCAGGTCGCGGGCCGCCTCGATCCCGTAGGTGGCGGGGTTGACCCGCACGACCGCGCGCAGCCAGCCGGGCAGGCCGCCGGCCGGGACGAAGGCCGTCGAAGCGAAGATCATCGGGAAGGTCAGCAGCCCCGCGACGCTCTGCACGAGCTCGGCGTTGCGGATCCAGCAGGCGAGGGCGACGAAGATCCAGCCGAGGCAGCAGCCGACGGCCAGCGCCAGCGCGCCGGCGGCCAGGGCGCCGACCGGGCCGCCCGGCGGGCGGAACCCGAAGACCAGGGCCGCCAGCACCAGGATCAGCAGCAGCTGGAGGCCGCCGCGGACGAGGTCGGCGAGGCTGCGCGCCAGCAGCACCGATCCGGGCCACAGGGGCATGGCGCGCAGCCGGGTGACGATGCCGTCGCGCATCTCCAGGGTGAGCCCGACGGCGGAGCCGAACGCCTGCTGCATCGCCGACGTGATCAGCAGCGCCGGGACCAGGAAGTCGACGTAGCGCACCCCGGCGGGGAAGCCGGGCGCCCGGGCGAGGCTCCCGAGCATCTGGCTGAACATCGTCAGCATCAGCAGCGGCCCCAGCATGTTCGCCACCAGCAGGCGCGGGTCGAGCAGGTAGGCGCGCAGCACCCGCGCCGTGAGCACCCACAGCTGCGTCCCGAGGCCCGCGCCGTGCCAGCGCGCCGGGCCGGCCGGCGCGCCGACCGCCGTCATCGGACAGCCGCCCGGGGCGGCGCGACCGGCTGCTGCGTCAGCGACAGGTACACGTCGTCGAGGGTCGGGGACGTCACCGACAGCTCGTAGGCGTCCGCCGCGTGGGCGTCCAGGACGCGCGCGACGTTCGCGAGGTCGCGAGGCCCGGTGACGGGAACGGCGAGCACGCCGCGTCCGGGGTCGTGCTCGGGGCCGAGGCCCTGCTCCAGCAACGCGCGCATGACGGCGGGGACGGCGGCGGCGGAGGGCAGCCTCGCGGTGGCCACCCGCCCTCCCACGCGGGCCTTGAGCTCGGCCGGGGTGCCGGTGGCGACGATCCGGCCGGAGGCCAGCACGCAGATGGTGTCGGCGAGCCGGTCGGCCTCCTCCAGGTACTGGGTGCTGAGCACGACGGTGGTCCCTTCGCGTGCGAGGCGTTCGACGATCCGCCAGGTGGTGATCCGCGCCGCCGGGTCCAGGCCGGTGGTGGGCTCGTCGAGGAACAGGACCTCGGGGTCGCCGAGGGTGCTGGCCGCCAGGTCGAGGCGGCGCCGCATCCCGCCCGAGTAGGTGCGCACGACCCGGTCGGCGGCGGCGGTCAGGTCGAACGTCTCCAGGCGTTCGGCGGCGTGCCGCCGGGCGGCGCGGGGGCCGGCGCCCAGCAGCCGGGCCACCAGCAGCAGGTTGTCCCGCCCGGAGATCCGCTCGTCCAGGGCCGCGAACTGGCCGGTCAGCGCGATCCGGCGGCGCACCTGCCGGCCCTGGCGGACGGTGTCGAACCCGGCGACGCGGGCGGTGCCGGAGGTGGGCGGGCACAGCGTCGCCAGGATGTTGACGAGGGTGGACTTGCCCGCGCCGTTGTGGCCGAGCAGGCCGAGGACCGTGCCGCGCGGCACGCTGAGCGTGACGTCCCGCAGGGCGTGCACGGCGCCGAAGCGCTTGCCGACCCCCGCGGTCTCGATGGCGAGGTCTCCCACGGCGGTCACCCCGCGTCGCGGGCCGGGGCGAGCAGCCGCTTCATGATCGCCGAGACGAGGCGGTCGTACCAGCGGGTGAACCCCCACGCGCCGAGGGCCCCGGCGGCCAGGGCGAGCGCCACCGGGACCGGGCCGCCCGGGGGCACCGGCGCGCCGAGGACGACGCCCGGCGCGGCGATGCCGAGCAGCAGCAGGTTCCGGACGAGCATCGCCTGTCCCATCACCGATCCCCTGGACCCGAAGCAGCGGCACTCGGCGAACACCCCGGTGCGGACGGCGCGCACGACGACCCCGACGAACACGACGAGCAGGGCGGACGCCAGCGCGAACCCGACGCGGGAGGTGCCGGGTGCCAGCAGCAGCACCGCCGCCAGGCCCTCCCCGGCGACGACCGCCGCGGCCACGGGAGTGGCGGCGCGTTCGGGCAGGAGGGTTAGCTGGCGGACGGAGGAGACGAAGCCGTGGAACCGGGACGCGGAGCGGACCTTGCCGACGAACGCGACCGCGAACACGCCCAGGATCAGCGCGCGGCAGACCAGCAGGAGATGCCCGGTCATCGGCGCTTCCGGGCGTGCGCGCGGGCGGGGACGGTCATCGTCTTGACGAACGCGCGGACCTCGTCGTGCTCGCCGACCGGTTCCCCGTCGACCTCGACCCAGGCGTGCGCGCGGAACGGCTCCATGCGCACGCCCGTGCACCAGTCCGGCCATCCGCCGCCGGCCCGGCACAGCAGCACGGTCGCCAGGGAGCGTTGCAGGCAGCCCTGCCCGGCGCACCGCACGCTCACCGTCACCACCGCCTGCCGGGCGGCCAGCGCCCGCGCGGCGGTGGCGGGGCGCGACCCCCGCCGCAGCGCGGTGAGCGCGGCGCGCAGGCGGCGCGGCGGCAGCAGCATCAGCAGCCGGGCGAGGCCGACCGCGACGCGGGCGGCGGCCCGGCGGCGCAGGGGGACATGGGCGGCGGGCTCCAGCGCGACCGGTATCGTCATGGGACGATCACCTCGGCGTCGCGGAGGGACCGGACGAACGCCTCCACGTCGGCGGTGACCCGCTCGGCGGAGTCCGGGTGCCGACGGCGCAGCGTGCCGACGGCGTCCTCGACGGAGTCGCCGTCCAGCAGCATCCGCAGCACGGCCGCGCCGGTGGCGTTCAGCGTCCAGTACCGGCCGGACGCCTCGTCCAGCAGCACCATGCCCTGTTCGGTCTCGGTCAGCGTCATGTGGGGGCGAAGCGGCATCGCGTTCCTCCGGTTCACAGCGGATGGGGTCACAGCGGTCCGCCGGCGGCGACCGACCGGGCGGCCTCGACCGAGCGCAGCCAGGTCTCGCACGCGAACGTGCTGATCAGCGGGGTCAGGGCCAGCGACGAGGGCGGCAGCGCCTCCAGCACCGACCGCACCCGGGCGGCGTCGACCAGCCCGAGCCGGGCCAGCCGCATGTCCGCCCCGCACAGCTCCAGCAGCTCGGCGCGGCGGCGGCGCAGGCTGTCGTAGGCCTCCGCGCTGTACTCGGCCTTGGTGGCGCGGCCCCGGACGGCGTCGGGGAGGACGCCGCGCATGGCGGTGGTCAGCGCGGGCTTGTAGCGGTCGGGCATCGTGGTGTCCTCGATCCTGATCGCCAGGGCCGCCTCGACGACCCGGTCGTCGACGAACGGCGCGTGCCAGCGCACCCCCGAACGCGAGGTCAGGCGGTCCACCCGGCGCAGCGTGTCACCGCACAGCCGCACGTCCTGGAGCGTGGCGTGCCGGCCGCGCTGCGGGGCCAGCGGCTCGGGCCCGGCCGCGCCGGTCCGGCGCAGGAGCCGCCGCACCGCCGCCACCGCGTCGGGGGTCGCCCACGGCGGGAGCCGGTAGCCGATCCCCCAGCTGAACGACGGCGATCCCCCGGTCTCCCGTACGGGATCGGTGAGGGTGCCGGCGGACGACACCAGCCAGCTGCCGAACGAGCCGTTCTCCAGCAGCCCCCGCACGGTCGGGACGAGCCGCCAGCGGTACATGGCGCGGTGGGCGCGCAGGTGGCGGATCGCGCCGGCGCGGCGGGTGCGCGCCAGGGTGTGCAGGTCGAGGGGGGAGCTCATGAACAGCTCGTCGCCGCCGTGGCCGGTGAGGTGGTCGGCGGACCCGGCCGCGGCGACCTGCCGGGCCATGTGGGTCAGCCGGGAGCGGGTGCGGATCCACGCGAACGGGCCCTCGATGTCGGGGTCGGGTTCGGCCAGGTCGGCGAACCAGCTCGGCGCGGTCTCCCGGGGCAGCACGAGGTGGCGCGCGTCGGGGAGGTGGTCGGCGGCGAGACCGGCCCAGACCTGGTCCTCGTCGGTGGGGTTGACCGCCTCCCAGCGGGTGGTGACGAGCCGGTCGACCGCGTCGGCGGCCAGGAAGCACAGGCTGGTGGAGTCCATGCCGCCCGACAGGTCGGCGCTGATGGTCGCGGCGCCGCGGGCGCGGACCGCGACGGCCTCGCGCAGCGCCTCCCGGACCCGGGCCGCCCCCTCCTCCAGCGGCAGGTGCGGCTTCGGGGGGCGCCACCAGCGCACGTGCCGTCCCCGTCCGGAGCGGTCGAGTTCGAGGAAGCAGCCGACCGGCACCGTCTCGACGCCCCGCCACAGCGGCCGCTCGCTGAACGGCCACGGCGGCCAGGGCGCCAGCAGGCGGCAGGCGAGCAGCTCCTCGTCGAGGTCCGTGTCGTCGAGGTCCCCGACGAGCGGGGTCGGCGCCGTGGCGGCGACGGTCACGCCCGCGCGCCGGGTGTGGAAGACCCGGCGCGCGGCGGAGACGGTGCCCTGGACCCGCACCTCGCCGGCGATGGAGGCCACGAGGTGGAAGCTGCCGGAAACGCGCGCGCACAGCGCGTCCAGGTCGCGCACCGAGCGGGCCCGGCCGACGGCCTCGCGCAGTTGCCCCGCGCTCACCGAGGCGGGGCCGAACAGCGCGACGCGGTCGTTCCCGGCAACGGCCTCCACGACGGTCTCCCCGGCCCAGTCCCCGACGATCCAGGGGCGGCCCGACCCGTGCGGGAGGGCGTTCGGGAAAGGCGTGCGGCCCGTCCGGTCCGGCGTTCGCGCCAACTCGCCGAAGACGGCCGTGGCGCCGGGCGTGTCCGGCAGGACGAAGAAGTCCACAGTTTCCGTATCCCTTGCTCAGCGTCGACGTGCCCGGCGCGTGGAAATGGCCTCGGTCGCGGTTTCCCGCCGGGTCGTCAGCAGTACATGATGCACAGCCAGTCGGAATCGAAGCCGCCGAGGCTGGAGCGGCCGAGGGTCGTCCGGGCGAAGTCGCCGACCTGCGTCAGCGTGGGCGGTTCGTAGAACTCGGTCGTCCGCACGGGAGACTCCTTTCTCGTTCCGATCGATCTTCTCCTGAACAGCACCCTAAATGCTTCGTCCTTGCAGTTGTGTTTCAGCAGCCGTGCACTTGGCTTCCGTTCGGGAAAACGGCCGGGCCGGCGCCGCGTCGCGGCGCCGGCCCGGCTTCGTCACGAGGTCCCGACGAACCGTCAGCAGAACATGACGCAGGTCCAGTCGGCCTCGAAGCCCCAGCTGGGACGGCCGAGGGTGACCTGGGCGAAGTCGCCCACCTCCGTCAGCGTGGGCGGTTCGTACATTTCGATCTTCCGCTCCATGTGAAACGCCTTTCAGTGTCCCGGGGAGAGTCCGGACGATTCTCCACCTGACCGGAAGCCTAGGCGACCCCTCCTTGCAGTTGCATTTCATCTTCCCTGCACTTCCCTGGCGGCAGCGTTTTCGCGTCCGCGGACATATTGAATTCGCCCGCCCGGGAAGCAAGGATGCACAAAGGGCAAGGGAGAGGAGATTGACGTTGACCGTTCTTTCGATTCTTGACACCGCGCCGGTGTGGCAGGACTCGTCCCCGGCGCGGGCCCTGCGCGAAACGCTGCGGGCGGCGCAGGAGGCCGAGCGCATGGGCTACCACCGCTACTGGGTCGCCGAGCACCACAACGCCCCGTTCATCGCCAGCTGCGCGCCGCCGGTGCTCGTGGCGCTGGTCGCGGCCGCCACGTCCCGGATCCGGGCGGGGTCCGGCGGGGTGATGCTGCCGAACCACCCGCCGCTCGTCGTCGCCGAGCAGTTCGCGACGCTGGAGGCGCTGCATCCGGGGCGCGTCGACCTCGGGGTGGGCCGTTCGCCGGGCACCGACATGGCCACCGCGCGGGCGCTGCGCCGGGTCAGCAGCCCGCCCGGCTCCGACGCCTTCCGCGAGCAGGTGCGCGAGCTCGTCGGCTACTGCTCGCCCCGGGAGGGGGACGAGATCGTCGCCGTTCCGGCCACCGACGCCCGCCCGCCGGTGTGGCTGCTCGGGTCGAGCGTCGACAACGGGCGCTTCGCCGGTGAGCTCGGGCTGCCGTTCGCCTTCGCCCACCACATCCGCCCGGAGAACGCGGCGGACGCGCTGCGCGCCTACCGGGAGGCGTTCCGCCCCTCGGCGGCGCTGGCCGAGCCGTACGCGCTGATCTCCTGCGCGGTCATCGTCGCCGACACCGACGAGCGCGCGCGATGGCTCGCCGGCCCCTCGAAGGTGGTCGTCGCCGAGTCGTTGAAGGGCACCCGGAACACCCCGAACCCCACCCCGGAGCAGGCGGCGCGGGTGCGGTGGACGAGCGCCGAGGAGTCGGTGCTGGAGGCCCGGACGGCGCACCACCTCATCGGCGCGCCGGACACCGTGCGCGATCGCGCCGCGAGGCTCCTCGACGACACCGGCGCCGACGAGCTGATGGTCATGACGCTGGTCCACGACCTGGACGAACGGCTGCGGTCCTACGAGCTGCTGGCCAAGACCCTGGAGACGGAGGCCGGGAAGGCGGGATGAACCGGGACGCCTCAGGCGACGCGGGGGCCGGTGGCCCACCCGCCTCCGACCGCGCCGAGGCCGGAGGCGGGCAGCACCCCGCGGTCGTCGCGCAGGATGGCGACCTGGAGGTCGCGCAGCTCCAGGGTGGGGTCCACTCCGAACTCGTCGCGGAGCCGCGCGCTGATCCGCCCGTAGGCGTCCAGCGCCTCCACCCGGCGGCCCGACCCGTACAGCGCCAGCATGAGCTGCCACCAGAACCGCTCGCGGAACGGATACCGGACGGTCAGCGTCCGCAGCTCCCCCACGAGCCGTTCGTACCGCCCCAGCGCCAGCTCCACCTCCGCCCACCACTCCACCGTCCGCAGGTACTGCTCGGTCAGCCGCAGGGCCCTGCCCCGGTGCAGCGACTCGGAGGGCACGTTGGACAGGGCCGGCCCCCGCCACAGCTCCAGCGCCGCCCCGAGCGCCGCCGCCTGCGCCGCCGGGTCCCCCCGGTCCCGGGCCGCGGCGGCCGTCCCGGTCAGGTCCTCGAAGCGCGGCAGATCCAGATGGCGCGGATCGATCTCCATGACGTAGCCGCCCGACGAGGTCGCCAGCAGCCCGGCGGCTCCGGGGGCCTGCCGGTCGAGCCACTGCCGCAGCCGGGAGACGCAGCTGTGCAGGGCCTCCCGGGGCCGGTCGGGCTGCCGGTCGCACCACAGATGGTCGAAGACCTCCTCGACCGGGACGACCTGGGACGCGTTGAGCACCAGCGTGGCGAGCAGGGTCCGCTGGCCGCTCTTCGGCAACCGCGCGCGCCGGTCCCCGAAGTACGCCTCGAACGGCCCCAGCACCTTGAAGGTCACAGCCTGCACCTGGCCCTCCTCCGGTGAGCGTTTCATGCTTCGCTCGTGACAGCCTGCGTCCCGGCCAGGGCTTTGTCATGACGGTCGTTCGACGGTCACTCTCCGCGACGGTCACTCTCCGCACACGGACCCTTGCGCCGCGGTCAACCTCCTGGTTAACCTCGCTCCTACGCGCCCAAGTCCATCCAGATCACAGGGTGACCACACGCTCCCATGGTCCAAGAACTCCCCCCATGCCCCGGCCCGCCCGCATGCGCCCCGGCCCGCCCCACCGCCGTCCACCACGGGAGCACACCGACCGCGACCATCACGGCGGCGACCGGCGAGGACATGAGAATCTCCCCTATCGGGCAGCCGAAGCCCCCGGCGACCACGATCGCGCCGGCGGCATCCGCCCGGCCCCGGACCAACGCCACCTGGAAGCCAGTGCCCGCGAACGAGCCGGACGCACCACCCGGCAGGACACGAATCCCCATCCCACAAGCGACACCTGCCTGCACAGTCCGGAAGCCGCCGCGCCGCACCGAGGCGATCGACGCGCGCACGGTGGACACACCGCCCAGCGGAGGGCCGACGCCGGCACGACGGGCCACGGTGCCCCGCGCGGTCCAGAAGCCGCCACACCACTCGAAGACGATCAACGTGTCCGCAGAGGGCGCACCACCCGGCGGAACGCGGGCGCCGGTCCCGCGAGCGACGGGGACCCGAGCGGTCCGGAAGCCACCGCGTCGCGCCGAGATGATCAATGCGTACGTGGTGGACGTGCCCCTTGGCGGAACGTGGTCCCCAGCGGAACGAGCGGCGGTGGTCGGCGCGCGCGTGGTGAGGACGCCGACCGGCAGGGTGCGCATGCCGGCTGGGCGGCCGGTGCGCCGTTCCGGTCGCTTGGGCGTCGCGGTCGGTCGGGAACGGGGGCGCGTTCGGTGGGGCGGTGGGGTGGGGCCGCCTGGGCCGCCTGGGCCGGCGATGGTCGTCGGGGCGGGTGGGGGTACCCGCGTCGTTCTGCGCAGGTCCCATGTCTGAGTCCTCTGGCGCGTCGCCGCGCGGGGGCGGTGCGTTCGGGGTGGAGGCGCGATGGCGACGCCGGTGACCGTCGCCGTCGTCGACGACCACGACGTGGTGCTGTCGGGGGTGCGCGCCTGGCTGGAGCAGGCCCCGCACCCGATCGAGGTCGTCGCCGCCGCCACCGACCTGGACGGCCTCGACCCCACCGCCGACGTGCTGATCACCGACCTGCGCGTCGGCGGTGAGCTGGTCCTCGACCGCATCGCCGACCTGGCCGCCGCGGGTCGCCGCGTGGTGGTGTTCTCCCGGCACGCCGAGGCGCCCCTCGTGCGCCGCGCCGAGCGGGCGGGGGCGCTCGCCTACGTCTGCAAGGAGTCCCCCGAGGGCCGGGAGCACCTCGTCGGGGCCGTCCTCGCGGCCGCGCACGGCAAGCCCTACACCGCGCCCTCCCGCGCCGGGGCCACGGCCGCCCACCGCCCCCGCTTCTCGGAGCAGGAGCTGCGCACGATGCGCCTGTGGCTCGGCGGCCTCACCCGTGCGGCCGTGGCCCGTCAGATGGGCATCAGCGAGCACACCGTCAAGCAGTACCTGGAGCGCGCCCGCAGGAAGTACGCCCAGGCGGGGCGGGAGGCCCCCACGCGGATCGACCTGTACCGCGAGGCCCAGAGGGACGGCATCGTCGGCCTGTGATCCCGGCGGGTCAGCACGCGGTCCGGAAGAACTCGACCAGGGTGGGCGCCAGGGCGTCGGCCTCGAACTCGTGGTTCTGCCCCTTGATCAGGGCGTGCCGGACGCCGGGCATCGCCTCGCGGACGCGGTCGGCCGCGTGGTGCAGCACCTCCATGGTCTCCTCGCCCTCCATCAGCAGGACGGGAACGGTCAGGTCCGCGAACTCCCCGGGGTGCAGCAGCCCGTCCCCCAGCGCGCAGGCGTCGTAGCGCAGGGTCGGCGCGATCTCCGCCACGCGCGGCCACCACGGCTCCCGGCGGATCTGCGGCATGGCCTCCTCCGGCGCGCCGGTCATGCGGATGAAGCGGGCCAGCGCGTCGTCCTTGCGGCCCTCGGCGATCAGCTCGCGGATGTCGGCGTAGTAGTCCAGGTGGGCGCGCGACTCCTCCTCGGTCCGCCCGTAGGGCGGCTCCCACAGCGCGACGCCGGCCGCCGGGACGCCGTGCGCGGCGGCCCGCCACGCCAGGATCGCCCCGGAGGAGGCGCCGAACAGGCAGGCCCTTCCCCCGGCGGCCCGGACGACGGCGTCCAGGTCGTCGAACTCCTGCCGGGCGGCCCGGTCCATCGGGTCGTCCAGGGAGCCGTTGTCGCCGCTGCCGCCGCGGCCACGGCGGTCGTAGTTGTAGACGGTGAAGTGCTCCGACAGCAGGGCCGCCAGGGGGTCGTGGGCGTGCCGGTCGCACAGCGCGCCGGACACCAGGACCACCGCCGGGCCGCTCCCGGTGCGCTCGTAGGCGATGACGGTGCCGTCGGTCGAGGTCACGGTCTCCATGACTCCTCCTTCGTCCTCCCCCATGGTGACCCTCGCCACTGACAGAACTCATCGCGACGGCCTCCAGCGGGCGGCCGGTGCTGCGCGGCCCCAGGAGCGCCACGTCCAGGGCGGCGACGGCGAGGGCCACGGCCGATCCGGCGAACACGGTGGTGGCGCCGAACCGGTCCAGCGCGGTCAGCGCCACGAACGGCAGCACCGCCGCGGTCAGCCGCGACAGCGAGTAGGCGATGCTGATCGCGCCGCTGCGGATGCCGGTCGGGAAGATCTCGGCCTGGTAGGTGTGGAAGGCGTTGGAGGACACGTTGGAGGCGACGGTCAGCGCGAACCCGGCCGCCACGATCGCGGCGGGGTGCCCGACGGCCCCGAAGACCAGGCCGAACGCCGCCATCGCCGACGCCGAGACGAGACGAGACGACGAGCAGGGTGCGGCGTTCGACGCGCTCGATGACCGGGATCGACAGCGCCGAGCCCAGCGGGTACCCGGCGAAGATCACGGCGGCGTAGCCGAGCGACTGGACGACGTCGTAGCCCTTGTGGTGCAGCACGACGGGGGCGAGCGAGCCGGAGCCGTAGTACCCGACGGTCTGGAGCACCTGGAAGATCCACAGCATGGTGGTGCGGCGGGGGTGGCGGCGACCGGCGGCAGGGGGCCCCGCTCGGCGCGGACGGCGTCCTCGAAGCGGGCGACGACGCGTTCGGCCTCGGTGAGGCGGCCGCGCGCGGCCAGCCAGCGCGGCGACTCGGGCAGGCGGCCCCGCAGAACCCGACGGTGTAGGTCCAGGCCAGGCAGCGGCCCCGGACGCGGCGCGGCATGAACTCGCTGACGTAGGTGTCGACCAGGGTGAGTTCGGCGCCGAGCGCCAGCCCGCACAGGAACCGCGGCGCCACGAACCAGGCGAGGTCGGGCGCGAACGCCGTCAGCAGCGAGAACAGCGAGTACAGGCCGAGGTTGACCAGGAACATGCGGCGGCGGCCGAACCGGTCGGCGGCGGGCCCCAGCGGGACGGCGGGAGCCGGTCCAGCCGGGCGGCCAGACGCGCGGCGGTGACGGGGGGTTCGCAGGTCATGGGCGGGACGCTAGGGACGTGCGGGTGGCCCCGGCCAGGGACGGTGGCAGACTTCGCACCCGGAGGCCAGGAAGGTCGGAGGGGAAGGTCAGGCCATGGAGAGCACGGGCGGGGTCGCGGTGGTGACCGGCGCGGGGTCGGGGATCGGCGCGGCGGTCGCGGCGGCGTTGCTGCGGGACGGGTGGCGGGTCGCGCTGGCGGGGCGGCGCGCGGCGGCGCTGGAGGAGACCGCCCGGGAGGCCGGGGCGGGCGACCGCGCGCTGGTGGTGCCCGCCGACGTCACCTCGCCGGAGTCGGTGGAGGCGCTGTTCGCGGCGGTGCGGCGGCGGTGGGGGCGGCTGGACCTGCTGTTCAACAACGCCGGGAGGTTCGGCGCGGCGGCCCCGGTGGAGGAGTTCTCCCTCGACGAGTGGCGGTCGGTGGTCGACACCAACCTGACGGGGGCGTTCCTGTGCGCGCGGGAGGCGTTCCGGCTGATGAGGGAGCAGGATCCGCGGGGCGGACGGATCATCAACAACGGGTCGCTGTCGGCGCACACGCCGCGCCCGCACGCGGTCGCCTACACCGCCACCAAGCACGCGGTGACGGGGCTGACCAAGCAGCTGTCGCTGGAGGGCCGCCGGTACCGGATCGCCTGCGGGCAGATCGACATCGGCAACGCCGCCACCGAGATGACCAGCGGGTTCGGCGCGGGCGCGCTGCAGGCCGACGGGTCGGTGTGCGCCGAGCCGGTGATGGACGTGCGGCACGTGGCGGACGCGGTGCGGTACATGGCGGGCCTGCCGCTGGACGCCAACGCGCAGTTCCTGACGGTGATGGCGACGGCGATGCCGTCGTTCGTGGGCCGGGGCTGACCGCCCGTGCGGCGCGGACGGGGCATCCGCGCCGGCCTGGCCCGTGCCGTCGAGGAGACCTTCGCCGTCGCCCCGGACGCCCCCGCGCTGTCCGCCTGACGACCTGATTCCGGGCGTGACGGGGCGTCACAGCGGGTAGGCATCCGGTGCCGGGAGCGCCGCCGCACTGGTTCCCCACCGAACGCGGTCGGCGTTTCCCGGCCCCGCCGCCCGCCTAGTCCTTCGCGTGGTCCACGACGTTGGCCATCGTGAGCAGCAGCTCGGACGCGGTGATGTCGTCCAGCTCGGCGAACGTGGTCTCCGAACCGCTGATGCCGTAGCCGTAGGCGTCGTGGTCGGCGATCCAGAGCCTCTCCAGCGTCTGCTCCTCCCAGCCCGCCGGGGACGTGGCGGGGAACCCCGGGTAGACGTCGAGGATGACCGTCAGCCCGTTCGGCGTGTCGAACCGCAGGGAGCTCTGCACACCCCCCTCCCCCGCGAGGCCGCGCCGCCACCCCTCGCGTTCCAGCCTCAGCAGCGCGCCGACCCCGACCTGAACGCCGGAGAAGCGCTCGATGCCGCCGCTCGCGCGCTCCTCGGCGGTGAGCGCGTCGACCGGCCTGCCGAGCTGCGGGAACGGCTGGAGGATCTCGTAGTCGGCGAACAGCCCGCTCCAGGCGGGGACGGCCTCCCCCAGCCGGAGGGGGTGCGCGACCAGGACGGAGCCGGAGCCGGGCGGGGAGAGGACCTCGTCGTCCACGTCCGCGAAGGAGCGGTCCTCCGCGACGCGGAACGCCGTGACCGCGCCGCCGTCCTCCTCGTGGAGCCAGACCAGCCGCCGCACGAGGTGGTGCACCAGCGGGTGCTCCACGAACAGCCGGCGGAAGTCCTCGGCGCTCCAGCGGCGCTGCCGCGTCATGGCCCGTTCCATCCGCCGGACCAGGTCGGAGGCGATCCCCCGGACGTCCTTCTTCAGCCCGCCGAACGCCCGGTGGGCGGCGGGCGCGAGCTCGGGGTCGTCCTTCGCCCCCGGTTTCGGCAGGGACTTGAGGAGCCTGCCCCCGCCGTCGTACACGACCGGGCGCAGTCGCTCGTCGAAGCCCACCCGGAAGGAACGCGGGCCGTAGTCGAGGACCATGCCGCCCGCGCCGTCCAGGCCGAAGTCGGGGACCATGCGGTCGGCGAGCTGCTCCAGGGTGAGGCCGCGCGCCCGCGCGACCTGGTCGAGCAGCTTGACCGCCTTGTTCTTCAGCCGCTTGGGCCGGGCCTTCTCGGCGACGAGGTGCAGTTGCAGGACGGCGACGTCGGAGCCGGACGCGGCGAGCACCTCCAGGCCGTTCAGCGGCGCCCTGAGGTGGAGCTGCCCGGTGGCGGCGCGGGCCAGCGCGCCGAGGCGGCGCATGGTCTCGTCGTCCCCGGTCCAGCAGAGCTGCGCCCAGACCATCCGCGACTCCTCGCCGGCGGACCGCCCCAGTTCGAACAGGGCCCAGCCGAACCGTGCGAGGGACACCGGGTCGAGCGCGTCCAGCGCCTCCCTCAGCGGCGCGGACGGGGCGCGCTTCGGGCTCGCCTTGCCCAGGGCCGCGAGCAGGTTCGCGGTCGCGCCCTCCGGCAGCGCCAGCGCGCTTCCCCGCATCAGGATCTGCGGAAGCAGGGCCGGCGGGGCCCACGGCGGGGCGCCCTCCTTCGTGCTCTTGCGGAGCGCCTTCGGGACGGCGGTCGCGGGGGCCTCCGGCAGTCGCGCCGCCCCGGCGGCCTCGATCGCCGCGCGCGCCCGGTCGTCCGGCTCCACCGGCCGGGCCCGCAGCTCGGGGTGGGCCCGCAGGTGCGCGGCCAGCAGGCGCGCCACCCGTTCGGAGCCCTCGGCCCGCCCGGAGAGAACGCGCAGGGCGCGTTCCGGGAAGCGTTCCATCATCGCGGTCAGGGCCTCCGGCCCGCCCTGCCGGTCGAGGGCGTCGGCCACGATGGTCAACGCCTCGTCGCCCGGCAGCAGCGAGAGCACCTGGAAGATCGCCCTGCGCGCGGAGGCGTTGAAGCCCGTCCCGTAGATGTAGTCGCGGACGTCCTCATCGGTCTCCTTCAGCGCCGCCGCCAGGTACGGGGCGACGGCCGGTCCGATCCCCTCGGCGGCGGTGAGCAGGACCTCCAGCGTCACTTCGTGGTCGTCGAAGCGCACCTGGCCGGTCTCGCCCAGGCGGGCGAGCTGCTGGGGGGATCCGAGGGAGCACCAGAGCAGTCCCGACACGCCGGGCTCCTGCCCGGGCCGTTCGCGGATGCATTCGTCCACCCACTCCCGCCGCGACGGGACCAGGAACGCGACCACCAGGCGCTGCCGCCGCGTGGCGCGGTGCCCGGCGAGCCGTTCGACGGCCTCGGCGTGGTCGGGCTCGTCCGCGGCCGCCAGCAGCGCGCGCATCCGCCTCCCGGCGGGTCCGGCCGCCCACGGCGACCGCTCCCGCGACCAGCCGTCGGCCTTGAGGAACTCGTTCCCGCCCAGCCTGTCCACGCCGACGGCGAGGCCGTCGGCCTCCGCGCAGGCGCAGGCCGCGAACGCGAGCCCGTGCCCGACGACCCACGCGTCGATCCAGGACTGCGGGTCCCGGGCGTCGGACACGTGCGTCGCGACGAGGGCGACGGCGGCCGCGCCGCGCGGGTCCGGGCCGCCGTCCAGGTACGCCCGCGCCGCGCTCACCGCGCCGGGGTCGCTTCCGGGACTGTCCAGCAGCCGTTCGACGGAGGCGCGCGCCTCCGCCAGCCGGTCGCGCACCCGCCGGGCGGCGGACGGGTCGGGCGCCGGGGGCGGGTCCGGCAGCGTCCCGCCGCGGCGCGGCAGGAGCTCTCCGCGCAGCGCCTCGGGGATGGTCAGAAGGTCTTCGTCACCGGGCACGGGGGGATGATCATTCATGCGGGCCAAGGGTAGAGGGGCCCGCCGACAACGGCCCCACCGCCGCACGAGCGCGACCATCACCTCAGTCACTTTGTCGGGGTTCGCCGACTTCGGCGGGAAAGGGATGGCGATCTGCGCGAGTGCGGTGTCACGATGACGCGGTGGGCGGGGACCTGTTCGAACGCGCGGTCCCGTTGGGCGCGCTGCGCGAGACGGTCGAGCGCGCCGCGTCCGGGTCTTCGGGAGCGGTGGCGCTGGTCAGCGGCGAGTCCGGGGTCGGCAAGACCACGCTCATCGGCGCGTTCCTGAGGGAGCTGGCCGCGCGGGGCGCGGACGGGCCCCGCGTGCTGACGGGCGCCTGCGACGACCTGCTGGCCCCGCGCGGGCTGGGGCCGTTGCGCGACGCGATGGCCGGGACCGGCGGTCCCTTGGAGGCGGCGCTGGACGGCGACGCGCCCGCCACCGAGATCCCGGCGGCCGCCGCGCGGGAGTTCGCCGGGCCGCGGCTCGACGTGCTGGTCGTGGAGGACGCGCACTGGGCCGACGACGCCACGCTGGACGTGCTGAGCTACCTGGCGCGGCGGCTGGCGACGTTGCGTCTGGTGGTGGTGCTCACGTTCCGGGACGAGGCGCTGGACGACGCCCACCCGATGCGGGAGCTGCTGGGGGTGCTGGCGGGCGCGCCGGTGCGCCGGGTCCGCCTGGAGCCGCTGTCGGAGGCGGCGGTGGCGGGGCTGTCGGCGGGAACGCGGTGGGACGCGGCGGCGCTGCACGCGCTGACCGGCGGCAACCCGTTCTACGTGACCGAGGTGCTGGCCGCGCCGGGCCAGGAGGTCCCGGCGACGGTGACCGACGCGGTGCTGGCGCGGCTGCGGCGGCTGGACCGGCGCTGCCGCACGGCGCTGGAGCAGCTGTCGGTGGTGCCGACGCGGGTGGGGTTCCCGCTGGCCGAGGCGCTGCTGGGCGACCTGGAGGTGCTGGACGAGGCCGAACGGCGCGGGGTGCTGGAGGCGCGGGCCGGCGGGCTGGCGTTCCGGCACGAGCTGGCGCGCCGGGCGATCGAACGCGGCCTGCCGGCGGTGCGGCGGCTGACGCTGAACCGGGCGGTGCTGCGGGCGCTGCGCGAGCAGGACCCGCCGGATCTGGCGCGGCTGGTCCACCACGCGGTCGAGGCGCACGACCCCGAGGCCGTGGCCCGGTACGCGCCGGAGGCGGGACGGCAGGCGGCGCGGGCCGGGTCGCGGCGGCAGGCGATCGCGCACTACGAGGCGGCGCTGCGGCACGCGCACCTGCTGCCGCGGGCCGAGCGGGCGCGGCTCACCGAGGACCACGCCTGGGAGCTGTACAACACCCACCGCTACCCCGAGGCGGTGCGGGCCGGGCGGGAGGCGGTGGCGCTGTACGAGGAGCTGGACGATCCGGTCGCGTTGGGCGAGGCGCTGGTGCGGCTGTCGCGGCACGTCTACATGACCGGCCGCACCGACCAGGCCGAGGAGGCGGTGGACCGGGCGGTGCGGGTGCTGGAGCCGACCGGGTCGGCGTCGGCGCTGGCGCACGCGAGCGTGTACCGGGGCGCGATGTACGCGCTGACCGAGCGGTCGGAGGCGGCGCTGACGGTGCTGCGGCAGGCGCGGCGGCTGGCGGTGCGGGCGGGGCGGCAGGACCTGGTGGCGCTGTGCTCCAACTACCTGGGCATGGCCGGGGCGGACGTGTACGGGGCCTCGCGCGGCATCCGGCTGCTGCGCGCCAGCCTGGCGCAGGCGCGGGCGTGCGGCCACCACGAGTACACCGCGCGCGGCTACACCAACCTCAGCGAGCTGCTGTACCGCTACGGCCGCTATGACGAGCTGGACGAGTGCGTCGCCGAGGGGCTGGCGTTCGTGCGGGAACGCGGCATGCCCTCGCACGCCTACAACCTGGAGACGCACCGCTGCCTGTCGTTGACGCGCAAGGGCCGGTGGGCGGAGGCCGAGGAGGGGTTGCGGGCGCTGGTGGAGGAGAGCCGCGATCCGGGGATGCTGTACGTCTACAGCGTTCCGCCGTACGCGCGGCTGCTGGCGCGGCGCGGCGACGAGCGGGCGGCGTCGCTGCTGGCGCAGGCGTGGGAGCGGGCCAGGCGGCAGCGGTCGCTGCTGGGGATCGCCTACGCGGGCATCGCGTACGTGGAGTGGGCGTGGCTGAACGGCCGTCCCGAGCTGGCGGCGGAGGTCGGCGCGGTGGTGGCGCGGCGCACCGAGCGGCCCGGGGAGGCCCCGTTGCGCGGTGAGCTGCTGCGGTACCTGCGGCGTGCGGGGCTGGAGGCGCGGCCGTTCGCCGGGTGCCCGGAGGAGTACGCGGCGGGGCTGCGCGGCGACTGGCAGGCGGCGGTGGCCGCGTGGGAGCGGATCGGCGACCCCTACGAGCGGGCGCTGGAGCTGGCCGAGTCGGGGCGGGCGGCGGGGCGGCAGGCGGTGCGGGAGCTGGAGCGGCTGGGCGCGGTGGCGGCGGCCGGGGTGGTGCGGGCCCGGTGGGGCGACGCCGCGCCGGGCGGGACGGCGCCGGGGGCCCGGGCCGCGGCCGGCGCCAACCCGGCGGGGCTGACCGCCCGGCAGGCGCACGTGCTGGCGCTGATGGCGGAGGGGCTGACCAACGCCGAGATCGCCGAGCGGCTGGCGCTGTCGGTGCGGACGGTCGACCACCACGTCTCGGCGGTGCTGGGCAAGCTGGGCGCGCGCACCCGCCGTGAGGCCGCCGACGCGGCCCGTTCGCGCGGTTATCTGACCGCCGCGGGTTGATTACCGATTGCGTCTGGGCGTACGCCCTTTAGGATCTCGGTGTGCTGCGTCCCCGATACCCTCTTGAGACCGAACGGCTGCTGCTTCGTCCGTTCGCCACCGGCGACCTGGAGGAACTGCACGCCTACCAGTCGTTGCCGGAGGTGGCGCGGTTCCTGTACTGGGAGCCGCGCACCGTGGAGGAGTCGCGGGTGTTCCTCCAGCAGAAGATGGCCGCCACCGCCCTGGAGAAGGAGGGCGACTGGCTGGTGCTGGCCGTGGAGCAGCGGGCGACCGGAGCGCTGATCGGCGAGGTCAACCTGCAGTGGCGCAGCCAGCAGCACCGGCAGGGCGAGATCGGCTACATCTTCAACCCCGCCTACCACGGGCGCGGCTTCGCGACCGAGGCGGCCGGGATGGTGCTGCGGCTGGGCTTCGAGCTCATGGACCTGCACCGCGTCTGCGGGCGGCTGGACGGCCGCAACGAGGCGTCGGCGCGGGTGCTGGAGCGGCTGGGCATGCGCCGCGAGGCGCACCTGGTGGAGAACGAGTTCGTCAAGGGCGAGTGGTGCGACGAGGTCGTCTACGCGATGCTGCGCCGCGAGTGGGACGCCCTGCGCGACCCCGGCTGATCCCCTCCCCGGCCGGATGTCCGTTCCGGCGCCCCGGCTCCGACGTCCCGGTCGAACGGCGCCGCGGAGCGTCGGCGACACGCTCGTGCTGCTGGTGCTGTGCCGCCATCCGGCGTTGTCGCAGGCGTCGGAGGCGAGCGTGACGCGGCGGATCTCCCGGGCCAAGCGCGCGATCGCCGGCAGCGGCGTGCCGTTCCGGACGCCGCCGCGGGACGAGCGCGCGCGGCGTCTGGCGACCGTGCTGCACGTGCTCTACCTGATCTTCACCGAGGGGTACGCGGCCACCTCGGGCCCGGACCCGCGACGGGTGGACCTGACGGCCGAGGCGATCCGGCTCACCGAGACGGTGTGCGGGCTGCTGCCGGACGACGGTGAGGTGATGGGGCTGCTGGCGCTGATGCTGCTGACCGACGCGCGCGCCCCGGCACGGGCCAACGCGCGCGGGGAGCTGGTGCCGATGCGCGAGCAGGACCGGTCGCTGTGGAAGGCCGGCCCCATCCGGCGCGGGGTGGAGCTGGTGGGCGGGGCGATGACGCGCGGACCGGTGGGGCCGTACCGGTTGCAGGCCGCGATCGCCGCGCTGCACGCGGTGGCGCCGAGCGCCGCCGCGACCGACTGGCGGCGGATCGTGGAGCCGTACCGGCTGCTGGTGAAGTTCTCCCCCGGCCCCGACGCGCGGCTGGAGCACGACCACCTGCTGCACGCGGCGCGGGCGCACCTGCGGGAGATGTCGGGCGACCGTGACGGCGCCCGGGAGGCGTACGCGCTGGCCGCGCGGTGCGCGGGCGACCCGCGGCATGCGCGTTACCTGACCGCGCGGGCGCGGCGCCTGGGGTGAACGGTCGGCGCGCTCAGCGGTCGGCGTGGGCGCGCAGGGTGTCGGCCAGGGCGCGGACGGCGCCGCGCAGCTCGTCGGGGCGGCGGACGGTGAACGGCCAGCCGAGCCCGGCCAGCATGCGGGCCATGCCGTCGAGGCTCTCGGCGCGGACGGTCAGCAGCACTCCCCCGTCGGCCCCGGTCAGGGTGGCGGTGGTGGCGGGAACGCGGCGGCGGGCCTCGGCCAGGGTGGTCTCCAGCAGGACCTCGACCCGGTGGGTGTAGGGCACGTTGGCCAGGGAGCTGACCACATGCCGCACGGGGTCGGCGTCGTCGGGGGCCTCGAAGGCGGCGCCGGTCTGCTCGACGTGCCGGACGCGGTCCACACGGAAGGTGCGGACCTGGCCGCTGCGGTGGTCGTGGCCGGTGACGTACCAGCGGCCGGAGTGGAACACCAGGCCGTGGGGGTCCAGGTCGCGTTCGGTGTCGTCGCCTTTCCAGGAGCGGTAGCGGATCGTCACGCGGCGGCGAGCGCGGGCGGCGGCGGCCAGGGCGAGCAGGGTGGCGGTGGTGGGGGCGGCGGCGTCGCGTTCGGCCAGCGTGAAGCCCAGGGTGTGCTGGAGGTCCTGGACGCGGTCGCGCAGCGCGGCGGGCAGCACGCGCTGCACCTTGGCCAGGGCGCTCTCGGTGGCGTCGCCGGGCAGGCCGAGGCGGCGTCCGGCCAGCAGCCCCAGCACCACGGCGGTGGCCTCGTCGTCGGTGAGCATCAGCGGGGGCAGCTTGTAGCCGGGCATCAGCCGGTAGCCGCCGTGGCGGCCGCGTTCGGCGACGACGGGGACGCCGAGGTCCTCCAGCCGGTGGGCGTAGCGGCGCACGGTGCGCTCGTCGACCTCCAGCCGCCGCGCCAGCTCGGCGCCGCCCATGCGGTGGTGGGCCTGGAGCAGCTCCAGCATCGTCAGGATCCGGGTGGTGGGATGCGACACCGATACCTCGTTAAATCCGGGCGAGTTCTGTCCGGTAATGGGTCTACGGTAGTCCCATCGGTTCCCGAGGAAGGGTGTTCGAAGATGGCGACTTTCGTCCTGGTCCCCGGTTTCTGGCTCGGCGCGTGGGCGTGGGAGCGGGTCACCGACAGGCTGCGCGAGGCCGGGCACCAGGTGCACCCGGTGACGCTGACGGGACTGGCCGAGCGCGCCGGCGAGGCGACGCCCGAGGTGAACGTGGACACCCACACCGCCGACGTCATCGCCGTCATCGAGGACAACGACCTGCACGACGTCGTCCTGGTGGCGCACAGCGGCGCGACGCTGCCGGTCACCTGCGCCGCCGACCGCATCCCCGAGCGCCTGGCGCGCGTGGTGTACGTCGACACCGCGCCGCTGCCGTCGGGCATGGCGCAGATCGACTTCCACGAGCCCGAGGAGCGCGCGGCGGTCGAGCGGCAGATCGCCGAGGAGGGGCGGGGGATGTTCGTGCCGCCGCCGCCGTTCGACCCGGCCGCCGACCCCGACAGCCTGGCCGGGCTGTCGGAGGAGGACCTGGAGCTGCTGCGGTCGCGGGCCACGCCCGAGCCGGTGGGCGCGGCCACGCAGGGGCCCGAGCGTCCCGAGCGGGCCCCGGACACGCCCAAGACGCTGATCAGCACGACGATCCCGCTGGAGTTCGTCGAGAAGATGGTGGCGGACGGCGTTCCGGCGTTCGCGACGCTGGCGGGCCCGGAGTGGACCTTCCAGCACCTGCCCACCGGCCACTGGCCGATGTTCTCCCGGCCGCGCGAGCTGGCCGACCTGCTGGCCGCCCAGGCGTCCTGAGGCGGCGGCGGGCCGACCGGCCTCACGGCGGAGGCCGGTCGGGCCGCGCCTCACACCAGGGTGAGGGCATCGGTTCCCCCGGCGACGAGGATGTCGTAGCGGTCCCCGCCCTCCTCGAAGCCGGGGTCCGTGAACACGTACCGGGGCCGGGCCGTGGCGAACCGTCGCCCGCCGATCGTCAGGCGGGTCGAGCCGCCCGTCACGGCCAGCCGCACCGGAACGCCGGCGGGACGCCGGAAGGTGAGGTCGACCGCGCCCCCGGCGACGCGGACGGGCACCCGGCCGTGCGGCTCGGGCAGGTCCAGGTGCACGTGCTCGACCCCGCCCTGCAGGTCGAGCCCGGCCAGCCGCAGCCCGCGCAGGTCGGCGCGCACGCGCGAGGCGCGGCCCCGCACCTCCACCTCCCACGACTCGGCGGCGTCGAGCACGACCTCGCCACCGTTCCGCCGGTCGCCGACGTGGAAGCTGCGCGGGAAGTCGACGACGACGCCCCCGGTGACCGGCCACACCTCCGGCAGCACACCGTCGAAAGCCAGCTTGTACGGCTCGGACATGCCCGGGTCCGCCCGGAGGACGAGGTCGGCGGCGCCGGGAACGAACGCGATCTTCATGGCTGCTCTCCTGTCGTGTCGTCGCTGGTCACGACGGTACGGAGAAGCCGGATCCGAGTAATCGGTCATCTGACGGTCCGCTGCGACTTAAGAGCCTGTTTCCGAACCCATCTGCCCAGGTGAGCGGCAGTCCGGCCGAGGGCGGTCAGCGCGGCCCGTTCGTCGCGGCGTTGCGGTGACGGCCGTCCGAACGGCTCTCAGGGACGCCAGGCGAACCAGACCGTGGATCATCACGGATAGCCGTTTCAGGAACCAGACATACCGGGACACGTGAAACGCCTACCCGTTGGGCATCGCCGACGATCTCCGATGTTCGGAAACAGGCTCTTACCGGCATCACCGCGAACGGCTGCCTGACCGTGGCCCTGACCTTGGCACCGACAGGTGGTGGCCGGCCGGGAATCAGGGTCGTGCCGAGGTCAGGCGGGTGTGGCCGGTGTCCAGCCAGCGGAGGGCCTCGCCCACGTCGGGGCGCTGATACAGGGCCTGGTCCAGGCCGGTGAGGGCGAAGGTGCGGGCCAGCGGGTCGCTGGCGGCGCACACCACCAGGCTCATCCCCTGGCGCTCCAGCTTGTGGTGCCAGCGGACGAACACCTTCAGGCCGCTGGAGTCGCAGAACCGGACCGCCGCGATGTCCAGCAGTACCGCCGCGCGGGTCAGTTCCGCCACCTGCTCCAGGGCCTGGTCCAGCAGCTGGCCGGTGGTGAGGTCGATCGTCCCGGCCGCTGTGACCACCGCATATCCCGACCGCTGGGTGACCTGCACCTGCAGCCCGCCCAGCGTCTCGCCCGGCAGGCGGTTCGGCGGCGAGGTCGACCCAGATGTCCCGTTCTGTCCCATGCGGGAAATTGTCACGGACTGCCACTGGTCGGACAAGTCGGCCGCGGGGCGCGAGGAGCGGACGAACGAGAATCCGCGCTACGCCGCTTGCCCCGGTCACGGCCAGAGCCCGCCCGGCGCCCCGCGCTTGTCTTTGTCTACGTCTACCGCTCGCGCGCCTGCACGTGGAGCGGCGCGTAGACGTAGACAAAGACGAAGACGAGTGCGCCACGGGGCCGCGACCGGCGCCTGTGGGTGGAACGCCGGGGCGCGGTCGCGGCCCCGTGGCGGCGCGAACCGAGCATGGCCCGCGCGGCCGGTCTCCCGGTGTCCCCCCGAGAGGCCGCGCGGGCCTGGTGGCGTCGTTGAGGAAACCCACCGCCTCCCAGGATCCCCGACATCACACCAGCCTCAGAACCGATTTCAGATAGCGAGAAAACACCAGATCACCAACACGACAAGCAACACCAACGACAACAACCACAAGCAAGATCACACGACCATCACCACAACTGAGAACGCTCGCTTAGTTGTCAGCGATGTGCGCACGAAGTTGTCAGTGACTGGCTGGAGGTTGAGGCGTGGACGGGGTCGTTCAGGTCGGAGTGACCTTGAACTCTCGGTAGAGCGCAGCGAAGAACTCCCGAAGCACGCCCTCGGCAGAGCGGACTTCTTCGAGTTCGGCAGTGCCGAAGCGGAAGACCTCATACCCAGCGAGCTTGAGGCTGCGGTCGCCGCGCATCGTGCGCGCGTACTCCTCCCGGTCGGGCTTGGCATCCTTCCCGTCCTCGTCGACCTCGGTCGAGCTGTAGTGCTGGATCCCATCGACCTCTAGGTCGTGTCCGGCAGATCTTGGTGTTTGGCTGAGGTTGATCAGTGGGCCGGGTTGTGATGGTGGCCATGGTGCGTCGTCATGAGCTCACC
>NZ_JACJIA010000013.1:0-295576 GCF_014138665.1 Actinomadura kijaniata | reverse complement strand
TATGACAAACTCGCCGCGCACTACCAAGCAGCCGTCACCCTGGTCAGCACCCTGCTCTGGATCACATCGTGATCCACCGGACACGACCTAGGCCGCCGTCCGTTCGGCGAGGTGCCGGAGTTCGGCGGTGCACATCATGAGCCTGCGGGTCGGGAGGCGCCGCACGTAGTGGTCCAGGTCGGAGCCCAGGGCGAAGACGTGCACCGGGACCCCGGCGGCGTGGCCGGACTCGACGGCCTGGCGCAGCGCGGCCAGGACGGCCGGGTGCCGTGTCTGGTAGGTGGCGGAGACCAGGTGGTTGCCCCGGTCGGCGGCGAGGTAGAACTGGATGAGGTCCTTGGTGCCGACGAACAGCTCGCTGGCGCCGGAGGCGCAGAACGCGGCCGCCGAGTGCACGGCGGCGGGCGTCTCGACGAAGACGCCGAGCGGCGTGTCGCCGGCCAGGCCGAGGTGCCGCCGCAGCCGCGCGAACTCGTCCTCGTCGTTGATGAACGGAACGGCGAAGCTCAGCCGGTCCGCGTCCGCGCCCAGGCGCTCCCGGACGCGGGCGCGCAGCGCCCGGAAGGCGCGGGGGTAGTGGCGCTCGCCCAGCAGCCACCGGGCGCCGTGGCGGCCGAGTTCGGGGTTCGGCTCGTCGTCCACGTGCGCCCCGGTGGTGATCTTGGCGGCGTCGTCGGAGCGGAGGTCGAGCAGCCTCATGACCAGGCGCTGGCCGGGGAGCAGCTCGTCCGCCATCGCGCACAGCTCCGCGGCCACGGCGGCGCCGTAGCGTTCGGCCTCGCGCGGCCCCGCCCGGAGGGCGTCGATCGGGCTCAGCCCGGCGGAGAAGCAGACGAACTCCTCGCGGATGAAGTAGGAGTCCGCCTGCTCGACGCGCGGGGCGAGGGCGTTCGTCGACCGGATGTCGGTGGCGTCGGCGATGACCACGCAGACCGACTCGATGTCGCCGAGGGTGGCGGCGGCGGGCCCCGGCGGCCGCGTCGCGGGCTCGGCCGCGCCGAGGACGACCGACCCGCGGTCGGGCAGGACGGTGACCTCGCCGGTGAGCGCGTCCAGCTCGGACGGGTCGATCCGCAGGACGGGGATCCCGCGCGACCGGCAGAGGGACTGCATGTGGCCGGTCCGGCCGCCCCTCGCGCAGACCACCGCGGAGCAGGCGACGATGGCCTCGTAGAGTTCGGGGCCGAGCCGGTCGGCCACCAGGACGGCGCCGTCGACCGGCTCCCCCGTGCGGTTGCAGGGGCCGTGAACGTACCGCCTGTGCGAACCGACGAGCACGACCCCTGGTATTTCGCGAGGGCTCATGGTCAGAGGTTGGCAGCCGCCGGGACGGTCACGCATCTTCCCGAATGCCGAGGTGATCTCCGGTCCGGTCCCGCTCCGCCGGCCCGTCGAGCCCGAGCAGCGCGCGGAGGTCCCGGGGCGTCACCGACAGGTCGCTGAGCCGCGTCATGGCGGCCGTGTTCACGGCGTACCGCAGCGCGGGGTCCGGCGCGGGGGCCCCGCCGGCCAGCGCGTCGCGGACGGCCCGGAGGCCCTCTTCGAACCGGGCCGTCAGGACCTCGCGGTCGCGGCGGCGCCGCGCGGCCATCCGGTGCACGTCGAGCAGGACCGCGCGGGCGAACGCGTCGGGCGCCCCCGCCTCGGCCACGGCCACGTCACCGGCCCGCTCGTCGTAGTGGGATTCGAGCCGGTGCAGCACGGTCGCGGCGACGCCCACCGAGTGGTTCTTGATCGCGGCGAGGTTGAACGCGAACGCGCCCATCCGGCCGTGGCGCACGATCTCGTCGCCCTCCCGGGGGCCGCCGACCACGGAGATCGGGCCGGAGCGGGCGCCGTCCGGTCCGAGCAGGGCGCCGCGGTCGTCCACCTCGACGCCGCGCCCGGTGCGCCGGTGCCGTGCGGCGATCCCCTTCCGCAGCAGGTTCGTCCAGAGCGCCGAGCCGGCCCGCCCGTAGTCCGGCTCCCGCCCGAAGTTCGAGATCACGAGGTCCGCCTCGATCTCCCGCTCCGACGTCGGCCCGGACACCGACAGCCGCAGGGTGCCGGTCTCGGTGGCGGTGATCCCGTCGACCCTCCCGGTCGTGAGGGCGATCGGCCCGCCCCCGGCCAGCGCGGCGTCGACGAGCTCGGTGATGTAGGCGACGGCGCCCACCCGCAGCGTGGCCAGCAGGCTCCCGTAGCCGTCGAGGAGCGCGCGGAGGTCGTCGGAGGGGACGCGCGCCAGGGCCTCGGGCAGGTGGGGCTCCCAGGACTTGGCGACCCGCTCGGTCACCACCAGGGGGTCCACGGCCGGGTGCTCCCGGGCGACGGCGGCGCACGCCCGTTCCCACTCGTCCCTGAGCCGCCGGACGAGGTCGTCGCGGCCCGCGTAGCCGCCGGCGGGCAGCCGGGGGTCCGGCAGGCCGAGGACCTGGTGCCGGTGGTCGGAAGGGTAGGTGCGGAGCGTCAGGCCGGACCGCGAGATCATGTGGATCCTCCCGGTGTGGCCGTTGCGCAGGAGGAGCGAGGCCGAGTCGTACGCGCTCAGCAGCGTGCCGACGATGGCGACCACGGCGTCCCGCCGCAGGCCGAGGATCCGTTCGATCCCCTCCTCGGAGTAGGGGTGCCGCACGAACGCGGGGTGGTCCCTCACCCCGGCCGCGAACGGGGGCCCGCGTTCCTCCAGGCCGGTCGCGAGGACGACGTGGTCGGCCCGGAGCACCCTCCGGCCCGGTCCGGGGCGGTCCTCGACGACGACGTCCACGCCGTCCGCGACGACCGTCAGGTCGACCACCTCGCCGTCGGCCTCCAGCAGGGTCACGCCGTCGAACGCCTCGCGCGCGGCCTCGGCGAGGCGGGCCGCGAGGTAGCCGGCGTAGATCCGGCGGGGGGCGGGCCCGGACTCGGTGAAGGTGAGGCCGCTCCACTGCGGGGGCCAGCCGGTCCGGTCGGCCTCGTGGTTGGCCCAGGTCAGGAAGTCGTCGACGTCCTCGCGGAACATCGACATGCGGCCCGCCTGGATGTTGAAGACGTGGTGCCAGTGGTTGCCCGCCGGGTGGTAGGCCACGCCGGCGCTCCGGTACTCGGGTCGCCGCTCGACCACCACGACCTGGAGGGGCTCCCGGGCGAACCGCAGGAGGCGGACGGCGGTGGCGGTGCCGCCGAGGCCCGCCCCGACGATGACCACCCTCCGAGGTCCGGTGGAGTCCACCGCAGCCACCCCCGCACGCGCCGAACGGTCACGGTCCCGCGGCAGGTGCCTCACCGCCGCCCGAGCGTATCCCGGGTGATCGCGCGGCCTCAACGGCGCGGCGGGCGGCGGCGCGGGCCGCGGCGGGCCGTCAGCGGACCAGCCCCCGGCCGGGGATCAGCGGGAGGTCCAGGGCGGTGAGCAGGCCGGGCGGGGCCTGCACGACGGCGGGGACGGCGTTGACCAGGCGCATCGCGGTGGCCTTGAGGCCGGCGGTGTTGTGGTCGCCGTCGGTGCCGAGCAGCCGGAGGTCCAGGGTGTAGCGGGGCTCGCCGGTCACCTCGACGCGGTAGCAGCCCGCACCGGCCGGTTGCGGCCAGTCGGGGGCCAGGTCGTCGCGCAGCCGCGTGACGTGCTCCAGCACGACCACCGGGACGCCGTCGCGGACGCCCCGCACCTCGAAGCGCAGCGCGGCGGCGGTGCCCTTCTCGATGGTCCCGGCGTCGATGGTGAACGTCTCGGGCGCGGGCAGGCGGGTGTGGTGCTCGACGAGGTCGTCCAGCTCGACGCCCAGCCCGGCGGCGATCTGCCGGACGACGCTGCCCCACGCCATGGTCAGCACGCCCGGCTGGAGCAGCATCGGGGTCTCGTCCAGGGGGCCGCCGAAACCCATGATGTCGAACAGCACGGTGGCCTGGTCGTAGGTGGCGTAGTTGAGGATCTCCATGCAGCGGACCTGCTCGATCCGCTCGCTGACGCCGGTGAGGGCGAGCGGCAGGACGTCGTTGGCGAAGCCGGGGTCGATGCCGTTGACGAAGATCGAGGCGCCGCCCGCGCGGGCGGCCTCGCGGACCGGGTCGGCCATCTCCGGCGGCACGACCCCGTCGGGGAACTGGAGGAACACCGGGCTGCTGGAGACGACGTTGACGCCCGCGCGCAGGATGCGGCACAGGTCGTCGATCGCCTCCATGATCCGTACGTCGGCCATGGCGGTGTAGACGACGCAGTCGGGGCGCGCGGCCAGCAGCGCCGCCTCGTCGCCGGTGGCCGCCACTCCCAGGGGGTCCAGGCCCGCCAGCTCCCCGGCGTCCCGGCCGACCTTGGCGGGGGTGGAGGTCCAGACCCCGGCCAGTTCGAGTTCGGGGTGGGCGGCGATCCCGGCGAGCGCGTGGCGGCCGACGTTGCCGGTGCTCCACTGGACGACGCGGTAGACCATCGGGGACTCCTTACAGGTCGGGCAGGCCGAGGTCGAGGTTGGGCGTCTCGACGCCGCCGTCCACGCGCAGCACCGATCCGGTGACGTAGGCGGCGGCCGGGGAGGCGAGGTAGAGGACGGCGGCGGCGATGTCCTCGGGGTCGCCGATGCGGCGCAGCGGCGTGCCCGCCTCCATCCGGGCGCGCAGGTCGTCGTCGGTCATCACGATGTCCAGCGCGGAGGTGGCGACCGAGCCGACGGCGATGGCGTTCACCCGCACCTTCGGGGCCAGGTCGGCGGCGGCGAGGCGGGTGTAGTGGGCGAGGGCGGCCTTGGCGGTGCCGTAGGCCAGGAAGCCCCGGCCGGTGATGCGGCCCATGACCGAGGAGATGTTGACGACCGCGCCCCGGGACTCCAGCAGGTGCGGGAGGGCGGCGCGGGTGAGGGCGTGCGCGTTGCTCACATTGAACTGGAACGCGTTCTCAAGATGGTCGGCCGTGGTGTCCTGGAACGGGCGGGGCAGGGCGCCGCCGACGTTGTTGACGACGATGTCGAGCCGCCCGAGGCCCTCCGCGGCCCGTGCGGCGAGCCCGGCGGCGGCGTGCGGGTCCGACAGGTCGGCGGGGACGACCAGCGCCCGCCGCCCGGCGGCCTCCACCTCCGCGGCGACCTTGCGCAACTGTTCCTCGGTGCGGGCGGACAGCACGACGTCGGCCCCGGCCTGCGCGAGGGCGACGGCGCCGGCCGCCCCGATGCCGCGCCCGGCGCCGGTGACCACGGCGACCTTCCCGTCCACCCGGAAGCGATCCCAGATCATGTCCCGACCCTAGATCAAAGTAGAACGCGTTCCAATGGGTGGGCGGGGTGGAATCCACGGCATCGGCCGCGTCCGGTCAGCCGGCGTCCGGCCCGGCGTCCGGCCCGGCGTCCGGTTCGTCGTCGGCGCGCAGGTCGTGCGCCCACCCCGGGACGTCGGTCCGCCCCCGCCGCGCGCGCTGCTCCATCATGAGCCGCAGCCGGGACCGGTAGCGCGCGACGTCGGGCGACTCGGCCGCGAACCAGCCGGTCACGCTCCCCCACGCGCGCCGCGCCCCCTCGCCCTCGACGACCAGCCACACCGGCGGGTCGTCGTCGCCGAGGTCGGCCCCGTCGATGACGTGGTACTCGTACGCCTGGTGCTCGACCAGCACGAACATCCCGTCGGGATCCGCCAGCGCGCCGCCGGCGACGGCCCGCGCGGCGCGCTTGGCCCGGGCCCCGTCCAGCCGGATCCCGAACGCGCTCCCGGCCAGCCACCGTCCCGGCCGCGCCCCGACGCGGCGCAGCACCTCCCGCACGGCCTCCGGCAGCCGGTCCACCCCCTGGGCGGCGGCCGCCGCGTCGATCTGCTCCTCCGACGCGCCCGCGACCGACTCGCGCCGCAGCCCGTCGGCGACGACCTTCTCGAAGGTGTTCCGCACCCGCTCCCGCGCGTCCGCCGACCCGTTCCCCATCCGGGCAGCCTAGGGGGTCGGCCACACCCCGGCGAAGCGCGATGATGGGAGAGGACAAGGGACGGTGGATGACGTGCAGTGGTTGCTCGCTCGTGTGTGGAAGCGGTTGAGCGGCCGGGTCCAGTGGCGGTTGATGTGGCTGCGCAACGCCACGTTCATGGTCGGTGTGACCGGGGTGGTGCGGGACGCGCAGGGGCGGGTCCTGCTGTTGCGGCACCGGTACTGGCCCGAGGGGCGCGAATGGGGGTTCCCCGGCGGGTACGCGGTGCGGGGCGAGACGTTCGAGGGCACCGTCGAGCGGGAGGTGCGGGAGGAGACCGGGCTGGAGGTGGAGGTCACCCGGCTCATCCATGTGCGCAGCGGCTACCGGCTGCGGATCGAGGTCGCCTACGAGGCGGTGCCGGTGGGCGGGACGCTGCGGCCCGACGGGACGGAGATCCTGGAGGCGCGGTGGTTCGATCCGGCGGAGCTGCCGGAGAGGATGCAGCCCTCGCACCGGGCGTTCATCCGCTGACCCGCGGGACGGGTGGGGCGGGCGGGTGTCAAGCCCGCTGACCGGTGCCGGGCATCTCGCCGGCAACCGCTGTGAACGCGGGACATCGCGCGCGTCCTGCGGTACACCGGAATGAGCACCCTGACGCGCCGGAGGTGGTGCCGCGATGACCCGTCGTCGATCCCGGCCACGCGGCCATCGCGCCGCCTGCCCCACGGGCAAGGTGAGGTTCCGGGACCGCATCGCCGCGACCCTGGCGCTGGCCACGATCCAGCGCAACGACCGTCCCGGCCGCGACAAGCTGGAGGCGCGCGTCTACCGCTGCCCCTCCTGCGGGGGCTGGCACCTGACCTCGGGCAAGTCGCGCGTGGCGCGGTAGCCGCCGCGGGCCGCCCGGCCGGGCCGGTCAGCCGAGGAAGTCGAACCGCGTGCCGACGCCCGCCTCGGCGGCGGCGCGGTAGGCGGTCCACGACAGCGCCAGGTCCTGCCAGGGCAGGCCGACCGGGGCGTAGACGGTGACCTCGCCGTCACGGACCCGGCCGGGGGCCTGGCCGCGCAGCACGTCGTGCAGCGTCCCGGCGGCGTGCTCGACGCCCAGCCCGGCGGCGCCCAGCACCCCCGTCTCGACGGCCAGGGCGACGTCGTCGACGACGACGCGGGCCTCGCGCAGCAGGTCGGCGGCCAGCTCGCACTTGCCGGGCTCGTCGGCGCCGAGCGCGGTGACGTGCGCGCCGGGGGCGATGTCGGCGGCGTGCAGCAGCGGCCGCCGCGCCCAGGTGGCGACGACGACGATGGCGGCGTCCTGGGCGGCGATGCGGGGTTCGGCGGCGACGGAGGTGGGGATGCGCAGGCGCGCGCCGTGGCGTTCGGCGAAGTCGGCGGCGCGGCCGGGGTCCAGGTCGCAGACGGTGAGGGCGCGCGGCGGGCGCAGCGCGGCCAGGCCGCGCATGACCAGTTCGGCCTGCGCGCCCGCGCCGACGACGGCGACCGTCCCGCCGCCGGGTCCGGGGTCGTGGCGGGCGAGGGCGTCGGTGCCGAGCGCTGCGGCCAGCCCGGTGCGCCAGGCGGTGACGGTGGCCGAGTCCAGCACGGCGAGCAGCTCGCCGGTCTCCAGGTCGTGCAGGCAGACCACGCCGCGCAGGGCGGGCCGGGAGCCGGGGAACTTCGCGTTCACCTTGACGGTGTAGGCGGGCACGCCGGGGACCAGGCCCGGGATCAGGGCGGTGGCGCTGCCCGGACCCGGCAGGGACGTGACGACGCGGCGCGCCGGCACCTCGCCCGGTTCGGCGGTGAAGCCGCGGCGCAACGCGGCCAGGCAGTCGGCCGGGTCGAGCAGGCGCTCCAGGTCCGACCGGTTCAGCAGTAACGTCACCGGACCATTGTCCATGGATGCCGGGTTCGCCGCGAACGGGTCACCGGGGGCGGCGGCGTTCGGCGACCAGCTCGTCCCACTCGGTCATCCAGTTGCGGCCCTCGTCGTCGATGAACGAGCCGGGCGGCGGCTTGACCTGGTGGCGGCGCAGCCACTCGCCGGGGCGGCGCATCGAGGGGCGGACCCGTCCGTCGCTGGGCATGAGCTGCGGCGGGATCGGCGCGGGCATCGCCTGGTAGGCGCCCTCGTCGTCGATCTGGGACTGGTCCTTCTCCTCGGCCATGCCGATGGGGCCCTGGCGGCGGGCGTTGAAGAACTGGTTGACCGCCGGGTGGGTGCTGGACAGGACCATCTCGCGCGGCCCGAACATCACCAGGCCGCGCCGGAACAGCAGGCCGAGGTTGTCGGGCAGCACCCGCGCGGTGCCGATGTCGTGGGTGACGATCAGGAACGTCGCGCCGAGCTCGCAGTTGAGGTCGACGAACAGCTGGTTGAGGTAGGCGGTGCGGACCGGGTCCAGGCCGGAGTCGGGCTCGTCGGCCAGGATGATCTCGGGGTCGAGGACCAGCGCGCGGGCCAGCCCGGCGCGCTTGCGCATCCCGCCGGAGATCTCGCCGGGCAGCTTGCCCTCGGCCCCGGTCAGGCCGACCATCTCCATCTTCTCCTGGACGATCCGCCTGATCTCGCCCTCGCCCTTGCGGGTGTGCTCGCGCAGCGGGAACGCGATGTTGTCGTAGACGTTCATGGAGCCGAACAGGGCGCCGTCCTGGAAGAGCACGCCGAACCTGCGGCGCATCTCGTAGAGCTCGTTCTCGCGCAGCCGGGGGACGTCGCCGTCGCCGACGTAGACGTGGCCCCGGTCGGGGCGCAGCAGCCCGATGAGGTTCTTCAGGAAGACCGACTTGCCGGTGCCGGACGGGCCCAGCAGCGCGGAGATCTCCCCGGCGGGGATCGTGAAGGTCACGTCCTCCCAGATGACCTGTCGCCCGAACGACTTCCTCAGCCCTTCCACCCGGATCTCGATGCCCATGGCGACTCCCACGGCGGGGTGAACCGGGGGCGGGAGTTCCGCGTCCTACTTTCGGTTCCCACCGTTTCTCGACGATACGTCGGGACGCGGGAGCGGCCCAGGAGCGGACCGGTATTGGACAGCACGTCCACCGATGGACCGCCCAACCCGCTGGCCCTGCCCGCGATCCCCGGGCCAACGCGCACCCATCTTGCCGAAACCAACGGCGATCTTGGGCAGATCGTCACCTATCGACCAGGTTTGTTGATCTTCCAGAGTGGTCCGCGACCTCCGGCGCGCCGCAGGGGCGCGCCCAGCTCCCACTGGAGGCTCTGTGAAGATCCGTCACGCCCGTTTCCGCGCCGCCACCCTCGCCGGCGCGGGCACGGGACTCCTGGCGACCACCCTCATCGCCGTCCCGGCCGCGCAGGCGGCCCCCGCGCCCACCCCCGACCCCCGGGCCCACCAGGCCCGCCAGCAGTCGCAGGTGGCGCGTGCCCTCGCCGACCGGCTCGGCGCGCGGACCGCCGGGTCCTACCTCGACCGGGCGACCGGGAAGCTGGTCGTCACGGTCACCGACGCCGACGCCGCGCAGGCCGTGCGCGCCGCCGGGGCGGAGCCGAGGACGGTCGCGCGCAGCCGCGCCGACCTGAAGAAGGTGGAGGCCGCCCTCAGGCGCGACGCCACCGTGCCCGGCACCGCGTGGGCGATCGACCCGGCCGCCAACCAGGTCGTCCTGTCCATCGACGGCACGGTCCGGGGCGCGAGGCTGGCCAGGGTGAAGAAGGCCGCCGCCAAGCACGGCCCGGCGGTGCGCACCCGGAGCGTGTCCGGGAGGTTCCGGCCGTTCACCTCCGGCGGCGAGGCGATCTGGACCAACGGCGGACGCTGCTCGCTCGGGTTCAACGTGAGGAAGGGAAGCGAGCACTACTTCCTGACGGCGGGCCACTGCACCGCCACCGGCAAGTCGTGGTTCGCCGACCAGGGCACCACGAGGAAGCTGGGCGACACCACCGGGTCGTCGTTCCCCGGCGACGACTACGGCCTGGTCAGGTACACCGCCGCCCCCGAGGACACCAGGGGGGAGGTGAGCCTGTACGGCTCCACCCGCGACATCACCGAGGCCGGTGAGGCGACCGTCGGCCAGAAGGTCACCCGCAGCGGCTCCACCACCCAGGTCCACGAGGGCGAGGTCACGGCCCTGGACCAGACCGTGAACTACCAGGAGGGATCGGTCAGCGGCCTGATCCAGACGACGGTCTGCGCCGAGCCCGGCGACAGCGGCGGCGCGCTGTTCTCCGGCTCCACCGCGCTCGGCCTGACCTCCGGCGGCAGCGGCGACTGCTCGGCGGGCGGCACGACGTTCTTCCAGCCCGTCGGCGAGGCCCTCAGCCGGTACGGCGTGACGATCTACTGATCCTCGCGGAGCGGTCTCCGCTCCCGCTCCGCGACCCCGGCCCCCGGTGCGCCGCCCGCTGACAGCGGCGCACCGGGGGCCGCCCCTTTTCCGGGGCCCGTCAGGGGGCGGGGCGTTCGTACTGTGGGCGGCCTGCGATGTAGGTCGCCTTCACCGCGCGGTCGTCGCCCAGGGTCGCCAGGACGAACAGCTTCTCCTCCAGGGATTCCGCGCGGGCCGTGCGGAACTCCAGCAGCGGTGTCGCGCGCGGGTCGAGCACGACCACGTCCGCCTCGTGGCCCGGGGTCAGGGTGCCGATGCGGTCGGCCAGGTCCAGGGCCTCGGCGCCGCCGAGCGTGGCCAGGTGGAACAGCCTCGTCGCGGGCAGGGGGAACGAGCGCAGCGCGGCGACCTTGTACGCCTCGTTCATGGTGGCCAGCAGGGAGAAGCTGGTGCCCGCGCCGACGTCGGTGCCGAGGCCCACCGGGATCGGGCGGCGCCGGTCCTTGGCCTCCTCCAGGTCGAACAGGCCGCTGCCCAGGAACAGGTTCGAGGTCGGGCAGTGCACAAGGGCCGCGCCGGCGGCGTGCAGGCGGTCGCGTTCGGCGGGCGTCACGTGCACCCCGTGCGCGAACACGGCGCGGCGTCCCACCAGGCCGTGGTGGTCGTAGACGTCCAGGTAGCCGTCGCGTTCGGGGAACAGCTCGCGCACCTGCGCGACCTCGTCGGCGCTCTCCGACAGGTGCGTGTGCACGTGGACGTCGGGGTGCTCCTTCCACAGGGCGCCCGCCGCCTCCAGCTCCGCGGGGGTGCAGCTCGGCGCGAAGCGCGGCGTGACCGCGTAGCCGGTGCGGCCCCGGCCCTGCCAGCGGTCGAGCAGGGCCCGGGAGTCGTCGTAGGCGCGCTGCGCGGTGTCCAGCAGGCCGGGCGGCGCGTCGCGGTCCATCATCACCTTGCCCGCGATCATCCGCATGCCGCGCCGGTGGGTCTCCTCCAGCAGCGCGTCGACGCTGCCGGGGTAGGTCGCGGCGAACGCCAGCGCGGTGGTGGTGCCGTTGCGCAGCAGCTCGTCGACGAAGAACCGCGCCGCCCCGCGGGCCTCGGCGGGGTCCCCGAGCCGCTGCTCCTCGGGGTAGACGTGCTCCTCCAGCCACTCCATGAGCCGCCCGCCGTAGGAGGCGATCGCGCCGGTCTGGGAGTAGTGCACGTGCGCGTCCACGAACCCGGCGGAGATCAGGTGGTCCCGGTGGTGGTCGACCGGGGCGCCCGCGGGGAGCGCGTCCGCGACCTCCCGGTACGGCCCCACGGCGGTGATCATGCCGTTCCGGACGACGACCAGGCCGTCCTCGTGGTGCGTCAGGGCCCCGTCCCCCACGAGGAAGGGGTCGCCGGTGAAGTAGACGACCTCGCCGCGCAGGCCCCGCGTGTCGGGCGCCGTTCGTTCCGTGCTCATGTCCATCCCCCCGTCCCCACGATAGGAGCGGCGCCGGGGAGGGCGGGAAGGCGGGTCGCGTCGAACGCCCGGAGGCGACGACACGGCCGGGCCGGTGTTGGCACCACCGGCCCGGTCACATCATTCCGCTTCGGGTTCAGCGAAAAGGAATGTGTCGGGCTCCACAGTAGCCGCCCGCTCCGATGACCACCAGTTGGGGCCGGTGTCGCTCGGAGGGCGTGAAAATTTCACCGAAAGGCACGCTTCTCTGAGTCTGGTGCCACAGCATCGCCCTGACGGCCTCCTTACCGTGCGAGCTAAGGGAGCAGTTTCCGGAGGGCTGTTCGGTTCTCCGCGCGGGAGCCGGAGAACGTCCCGGCCGGTGTTGGCACCACCGGCCGGGCGGACCGGGCGGCCTCGGGTTCAGCGAGGAGGTCGCGATGATCCAGAGTCAGGCGCCGCCGGTCGTGGTGCCGGGGACGGGTGAGCCGCCGGCGCGGGACTCCGTGCGCGGGTGGCTGCGGTGGATCGGGTACCGGGTGTTCGCGGTGCACGACGCCCAGGCACGGGCGATGGGGCTGGAGGTCGCCGAGAGCCCGACCGGGCTGCGGCGCGCCTACCGGGACCCCCGGTTCCACGGGCTGGCGGTCTGCGTGCGGGACGGCACGCACGTCGGCGAGGCCGGGACCGTCTGCGGGCGGTGCGGGGCGCGGTTCTTCCGGGAGACGGCGTGAGCGCGCGGGACCGCGCGGCGGCGCGGCTGATGGAGGAGATGCTGGTCCGGGGGCGTCCGGCGGCGCGGCCGTACCCGTGGACGGTGGTGTGGCGGTGGCGGTACGAGCTGGCGGCGGCGGGCCTGGCCGGCGGTCTCTGGTACGCCGCCGGCGGCTGGGCGGTCGCCGCCCTGGCGGTGGCCGCGGCCGGGCTGGCGGCGGCGCCGGCCGCGCGGGAGTGGGCGTGGGTCGTCGTCACCCCGCACCGGGTCCGCGCCGCGTGCGCGGAGCTGCGGATCCAGAACCACCGCGGGCGGCTGCCCGCGGTGGTGCGGACGAGCCGGGCGCCGTACGGCGAGCGGGTGCTGCTGTGGTGCCCCGCCGGGACCGCGCCCGAGGACTTCGCGGCGGCGCGGCCGCTGCTGGCCAGCGCGTGCTGGGCCGGTGACGTGCGGGTCGTCGCCGACGCGCGGCGGCGGCAGTTCGTGACCCTGGAGGTGGTGCGCCGGGGTCCCGGCCCTTCCGTGGTCCGGGTGGAACCGGACGCCGGGAGGGAGGCGGGGGCCCGGAGGGAGCCGGGCGGGCGCGTGCCGACGGGGGTCGCGTACGGGAGTCGGCCGCGCTGAGCCCCGGGGGCCCGACCGGTCCCGTCAGGGGCCGGTCGGGACCTCCAGGGTCCGCATGATCTCGGCGAGCACCCGGGACCGCTGCGGGACGAGGTAGAAGTGGTCGCCGGGGAACTCGCGCGAGGCGAAGGGCCCGTCGGTCAGCTCGGCCCAGCGGGCGGCGCGGGCCGCGTCCACGTGGGGGTCGCGGTCGCCGGTGAACGCCGTGAGCGGCACGGTGAGGCGCGGCTCGGGGGCGTGCGCGTAGCTCTCGATCAGCGCGAAGTCGTTGCGGATGTAGGGCAGGACCAGCTCGCGCAGCTCGGGGTTGCGCATCGCCTCGGCGTCGGTGCCGCCCAGCCCGACGACCTCGGCGACGAGGGCGTCGTCGTCCTTGTCGGCGAGCCGCTCGCCGCCCCGGTCGTGCGGGGGGCGGGCGCCGGAGGCGAACAGGTGGACGGGGGTGTGCCCGCGCCGCTGGAGCAGGCGGGCGACCTCGTAGGCCAGGACCGCGCCCATGCTGTGCCCGAACAGCGCGAACGGCCGGTCGGTGAGCGGCGCCATCGCCCCGGCGATCAGGCGGGTGAGCTGCCCGGCGTCGGAGACCAGGGGGTCGCCCATCCGGTCGGCGCGGCCGGGGTACTGGACGACGTGGACCTCGACGGCGGGACTGATCTCCTTGGCCCAGGCGCGGTAGAACACCGCCGACCCGCCCGCGTGCGGCAGGCAGAACAACCGCAGCGACGCCCAGGGCCGTGCCTCGGCACAACGGAACCAGCTCATGGCGCCGCCTGGTCAGGGTCGAGGGGCGTCACCATCGCAGGCTCGCGAGCGATCGTGGAAGCGACGGGGGAAGCCCCGGCGTCACAGCGCCAGGACCGGCCGCGCGGAGGTGCGGCAATCAGCAGGGTCATGGCGCCGCCTGGGCTGGGCCGGGGAATGTCAGTCGGGGGCGTGCGCGTGGTCTTGTGAGGGGCGGGTGGGCACGTCATGGAATCAGTTCTTCCTCCTTGTCGGTTCGAGCGTCGCTCCGGGGGGCGGTCCGGGGGTCGTGCGGGAGCGGCCAGGGGGCCAGCCGGGGGTCGGGGACGAGCTTGGGCCCGGTCCGCTCGGCGGAGACCTCGAAGCCGCGCCGCCGGTAGTTGGCCAGCGCGTTCGGGTGGTCCAACGTACTGGTCCGCAACCACACGCGGGTGGCGGGGCCGGTGTGCTCGGCCCACAGCCGGCCGCGCCGCCAGGCGCGGCGGACGCACTGTTCGACCAGGTAGCCGCCGTGTCCCCGGCCGACGAACGCCGGGGTCAGCCCGACCAGGTGGATCTCGGTGTCGCCGGAGCGCTGGGCCTCGATCTCGAAGAAGCCCGCGACGGTCCCCTCGGCCATCACGATCCAGGTGCCCAGTTCGGGGCGTTCCACCCAGGCGCGCCAGTCGTCGTGGGACCAGGTGAACCGGTCGGTCCAGCAGACCCGGGCGCCGACCGCCGCGTACAGCGCGCGGTTGAGGTCGGGGGACGGCACCCGGGCCAGGGTGAAGGCCATCTCCACCGGGGGCAGCGGCGCGGGCCGCAGGTCGGCCGGGTCGCGCATCTCCATCACCCACTCGGTGACGGCGGGGACCTCCAGGGGCGGGGACGCCGTCGTCCCCGCCGCCCCGGTCCTACTCACCCATCGCCTCGATCAGGCTCTTGGGTCGCATGTCGGTCCAGTTCTCGTTGATGAAGTCCACGCAGGCCCGCCGGGTGTCCTCGGCCTTGGCGACGCTCCACCCGGCGGGGACCTCGGCGAACGACGGCCACAGCGAGTACTGGCCCTCGTCGTTGACGAGGACGGTGTAGGTGGCCTCGGGGTCCTCGAACGGGTTCGTCATCGGTGTTCCTTCCGGGTCGGGGGGTCGGGTCGGTGGCGCGGCGGGCGGAGCCCGTCGAGGCGGGCGGCCAGGACCGCGCCCATCGCGGCGACGGGTCCGGGTTCCATCAGGTGGTGGTGCTCCACGTCCAGGGGATGGTCCTCGATGTCGCCGTCCACCAGGGGGCCCCAGTTGGCGCGGGCGGTGGGCGTGCCGGGGGCGCGGTCCCGCAGGGCGGTGAAGAACAGCAGGTCGCCGCGGAACGGGCCGGGGCGGTACCCCTCGGCCTGGCGGACGCCGTTGGCGTAGTTGCGGTAGACGTTGACCAGGGCGTTCTCGTCGAGGGTGGCCAGGGCGTCGCCGCGGGCGGCGAGCACGCCCATGATCTGTTCGAGGTCGGGGTGGCCGTCGGGGTCGAGCATGGTGGCGTCCACGCCGATGCCCTGGAGGAGCTCGGGCAGCACGTCGCGCTTCCCGGAGTCCAGGTCGAGGCCGTGGTAGGAGTCGATCAGGGTGAGCAGCGCGACCCGCTCGCCGTCCCTCTGGAGGCGGGTGGCCATCTCGTAGGCGATGAGGCCGCCGAGGGACCAGCCCGCCAGATGGTAGGGGCCGTGCGGCTGGACGGCGCGGATCTGCGCGAGGTAGTCCTCGGCCATCTCCTCGACGGAGCCGGGCAGCTCGTCCTGGGTGAACGCGCGGGCCTGGAGTCCGTAGAGCGGCTGGTCGGGGCCCAGGTGCCGCTGGAACCGGAAGTACGGCCAGGCCAGGCCGCCCGCCGGGTGGACGAGGAACAGCGGCGGGCGCGTCCCGGTGGCGCGGATCGGCAGCAGGACGTCGAAGCCCGGGTCGGCGGGGGCGTCGGCGCGCAGCAGCGCCTCGACGGTCTGGCCGGTGAAGACCTGGCGGGGCGTGAGGTCGATGCCGCTCCGCCGGGCCAGGGCGCACAGCTTGAGCGCGGTGACGCTGTCGCCGCCCAGGTCGAAGAAGCTGACGTCGGCGCCGACCCGGTCCAGGCCGAGGACCTGCGCGAACAGCCCGCACAGGGTCTCCTCCGCGGGGGTGGCCGGGTCGCGGCCGAGGGCGGCCTCGTCGAACGCGGGGGCGGGCAGCGCGGCGCGGTCCAGCTTGCCGGTCGGGCCGGTCGGCAGCGTCTCCAGCGGGACGAACGCCGACGGCACCATGTACTCGGGCAGCCGGTCGGCCAGGTGGCGGCGCAGCGCCGCGGGGTCGGCCGGGGCGGCGGGGACGACATAGGCGACCAGGCGTTTCGCGCCGGGGGTGTCCTCACGGGCCAGGACGGCGGCGTTCGCCACGGCGGGGTGGTCGGCGAGGGCCGCCTCGATCTCGCCGAGCTCGACGCGGAAGCCCCGGATCTTCACCTGGAGGTCGGCGCGGTCGACGTACTCCAGGACGCCGCTCTCGGTCCAGCGCATCAGGTCGCCGGTGCGGTACATGCGTTCGCCGGGCTTGCCGAACGGGTCGGCGACGAACCGTTCGGCGGTCAGGGCGGGGCGGTCCAGGTAGCCGCGGCCGGTGCCGGGCCCGGCGATGTACGCCTCGCCGACCACGCCGGGCGGGACGGGCTGGAGGCCCGCGTCCAGCAGGTAGACGCGCATCCCGGCGCAGGGGCGGCCGAGCGGGGTGCCGTTGCCGGGCGCGGCGAGCGGGCCGCGCATCCCGAGGAGGGTGGCGAAGGTGGTGCACTCGGTGGGGCCGTAGACGTGGCCGACCTCGGTGCCGGGGCAGGCCGCCAGGACCTTGCGCATCGCCGCCGCCGAGCCCGCCTCGCCGCCGGTCAGCACCTCGGCGAGGGGCGCGAACGCGTGCGGGCGTTCCTCGGCGACCAGGTTGAACAGGGTGGTGGTGAGGAACAGGCCGGTGACCCGCTCGTCCCGGACGGTCCGTTCGAGGACGTCGGCGTCGACGCGGCCGGGCGGGGCGACGACGACGGTGCCGCCCGCGAGGAGGGGCACCCAGATCTCGTAGGTGGAGGCGTCGAACGCGTGCGGGGAGTGCATCAGGACGCGGTCGTGCGCGCCGTCGCGCAGCCGCGGGTCGTCGGCCAGCGCGACCACGTCGCGGTGGCGGATCATCACGCCCTTGGGGACGCCGGTCGAGCCGGAGGTGAACATCACGTAGGCGGTCTGGTCGGGATGCGCGGGGACGCCGGGATCGGTCGCGTCGCCGCTGACGTCGGTGACGGCGGTGACGTCGACGATCCGCGCGGCGGTGGTGAGGGCGGCGGCGCGGGGCGCGGTGGCGGCGTCCACGAGCAGGACGGGGGCGGACACCTCGTCGATCGCCCATCGGACGCGGTCGTCGGGGTAGCTGTGGTGGATCGGCGCGTAGGCGCCGCCCGCCTTGAGGATCGCGAGGGTCGCGACGACGACCTCGGCGGAGCGGTCCAGCAGCGTCGCCACGCGGGTCTCGCGGGTGACGCCGAGGGCGGCCAGGCGGCGGGCCAGGCGGTTGGCGCGGGCGTCGAGCTCGGCGAACGTGATCGGCGCGCCCGCGGCGCGGATCGCGACGGCGTCCGGGCGTTCGGCGGCCAGGCGCGCGAAGCGGCCGGTGACGGTGTCGGGCGACAGGCCGGTGTCGGCGCCCTGCCAGGCGGTGAGGAGGCGGTCGCGTTCGGCGCCGTCGAGGACGTCGATCGCGGCGAGCGGGGCGCCGGGGCGGTGGGCGAGCGTCTCCAGGACGGCGGTGAGCCGGTCGGCGAGGCGTTCGGCGGCGGCGGCCGGGTACAGGTCGGCGCGGTGGTCCAGGCGCAGCGCCAGGCGGCGGCCGGGGACGGCGGCCAGCGCCAGGGGGTAGTGGGAGGCGTCGTAGCCGTCGTGCGGGCGGATCGTGAGGCCGCCGAGGTCGGTCCCGGCGGCGTCCGGGTCGAACGGGTAGTTCTCCAGCACCGTCATCGTGTCGAACAGCGTGCCGACGCCCGACAGCCGCTGGATGTCGGCGAGCCCGACGTGGTGGTGGGCCATCAGGTCGGCCTGCTCGGACTGGAGGCGGGTCAGCGCGGCGGCCGCGGTGTCGGCGGGGCGGACGCGGACCCGGACCGGGATCGTGTTGATGAACAGGCCGATCATCCGCTCGACGCCCGGCAGCTCGGGCGGGCGGCCCGACACCGCCGCGCCGAACACCACGTCGGTGCGGCCGGTGAGGCGGCCGAGCAGCACGCCCCAGGCGAGCTGGAGGACGGTGTTGAGGGTGACGCCGTGCGCGCGGGCGCGGTCCTGGAGCGCGGCGGTCAGGTCCGCGGGCAGCAGGCGGCGGACGCGGCCGGGCGCGGCGGCGCCGGGCCCGGCCGCGCCGGGGGCGACGAGGGTGGGTTCGTCGACGCCGCGCAGCGCGCGCCGCCAGGCGTCCTCGGCGGCGGCGCGGTCCTGCCGGGACAGCCACGCCAGGTAGTTCTTGTAGGGGGTGGCGCGCGGCATGCCGGTGTCGTCGCCGCCCGCCAGGTACAGCGCGAGCAGCTCGGTCTGGAGCACCGGGGTGGACCAGCCGTCCAGCAGGATGTGGTGGTTGGTGAACACCATCCGGTGCCGGTCGTCGGCCATCCTCACCAGCACGAAGCGCAGCAGCGGCGGCCGGGCCGGGTCGAAGGGGGTGGCGCGCTCCCGGTCGGCGATCTCGGTGGCGCGGGCCTCGCGTTCGGCCTCGGGGAGGGCCGACAGGTCGATGTCCTGCCAGGGCGGTTTCACCTGGCGGTGGACGACCTGGACGGGGGTGCCCTCCTTGCGCTGGCGGAACCCGGCGCGCAGGTTGGCGTGGCGGCGCAGCAGGGTGGCGGCGGCCCGGCGCAGGGCGGCGGTGTCCAGCGGGCCTTCGAGGTCGAAGACGACCTGCGCGGTGTAGACGTCGTCGCCGTACAGGGCGTGGAAGAACAGGCCCTGCTGGAGCGGCGACAGCGGCCAGACGTCCTCGAGCTGCGACTGCTTCCTCTGCTCCGCCATCAGCCGGGCTCCCCTTCGCCGTCGAAGCCGTCGTCGAAGCCGTCGTCGAGTTCGGCGGCCAGTTCGTCGATCTCGTCCTGGTCCAGGTCCACCAGGGTCAGGTCGGAGGGGGTGAAGCCGCCGACGGGCCCGGCGCCGTCGCCGGTGACGTGCGCGACCAGGCCGCGCAGGGCGGCGGCCCAGCGGCCGGCCAGGTCGGTGAGGTCGGCCTCGTCGAACAGCGCGTCCGCCCACGTCCACACGGCGGTCAGCTCGGGGCCGGTGGGCAGGTCGCGGGTGTGGGCGTTCATCTCGATCGCGTGGACCAGGCCGAGGGCGTCGTCCTGGCCGCCCGCCAGCGCGGCCGGGTCGGCCGGGGACCAGTCGGCGGCGTCCCCGGCGGCGGCGCGGCCCAGGTAGTTGAACGCGATCTGCGGGCGGGGGCGCGGTCCGACCGTGCCCGCGACGTGGCGGAGCAGGCCGTGGCCGACGCCGTTGTCGGGGATCTCGCGGAGCTGCTCCTTGATCCGCTTGAGCGCGGTGCCGACGGCCGGTCCGCCGGAGTCCGCCTCGGCCCAGTCGACGCCGCCCGCGTCCAGGCGGACCGGGTGGATCGAGGTGAACCAGCCGACCGTGCGCGACAGGTCCACGCCGGGGACGATCTCCTCGCGGCCGTGGCCCTCCAGGTCCACCAGGACGGCGGTGTCGTCGGCGATCCCGCGGGCGCGCCGCCACTCAGCGACGGCCAGTGCCAGGGCGGTGAGCAGGGCGTCGTTGACGCGGCCGTGGAACGCGGCGGGCACGTCGGTCAGCAGCGGCCCGGTGATCTCGGGGGGCAGCGTGATGGTGTGGTGGCGGGCGGTGCCGAACGTGTCGGCCGCCGGGTCCAGCGGGCGCGTGCCGAGGAGCGGGTCGGGGGTGGCGAGGATGTCGTTCCACAGCGCCGTCTCGGCGGCGCGGGCCGGGTCGGAGGCGGCGGCGGTCAGGCGCTGCGCCCAGCGGCGGAAGGAGGTCCCGACCGGCTGGAGCCCTCCCCCGGCCCAGGCGGTCACCAGGTCGGGCAGCAGGATCCGCCACGACACCCCGTCCACGACCAGGTGGTGGAGGGTGAGCAGGAGGCGGCCGGAGTCCTCGTCGCCCGCGTCGAACCAGACGAGCTGCGCCATGACGCCGTTCGCCGGGTCGAGGCGGCGGCGCGCGGCCAGGGACTCGTCGTGGAGGACCCGGTCGAGGGCGTCGCCGGTGAGGCCGGTGACGTCCACGCGGCGGACCAGCGGGGCGGCGTCGACGGTGCCGGGCTCGGTGATCTCGAACGTCCACTCCGGGGTGGAGCGGTCGACGCGGAGCCGCAGCATGTCGTGGTGGTCGATGACCTTCCGGAGCGCGGCGGCGAGCCGGTCCGCGCCGAGCGCGGGCGGGACCCGCAGCAGCATCCGCTGGCTGTAGTCGTCCACCGGGCCGGTCAGCTCCTGGAACCACCGCATGATCGGGGTGGCGGGGACGACGCCGACGGCCGTTCCCGGGGCCTCGGCCTCGATCTCCTCGCCCTCGCCGGCGGGCCGGGCGGCGGCGGCCAGCTCCGCGACGGTCTGGTGCTGGAACACATCACGAGGCGTGATGACCAGACCCGACTGACGGGCCCGCGACACCAACTGGATCGCGATGATCGAATCACCGCCCAGATCAAAGAACCCGTCCTCCGCACCCACCCGCTCCAAACCCAGAACCTCCGCGAACAGCGCCGCGAGAATCTCCTCCTCCGGAGTGCGCGGAGCCCGGGAGGAGGCGTGGGTGGACAGGTCGGGTGCGGGGAGCGCCTTGCGGTCGAGCTTGCCGTTGGAGGTCAGGGGCAGCGCGTCGAGCGGGACGACGGCGGCCGGGACCATGTGGTCCGGCAGCGTCCGGTTCGCGAAGCGGCGCAGTGCGGCCGGGTCGATCTCCGCGCCGTCGGCGGGCACGGCGTAGGCGAGCATCCGCCGGTCGCGGACGACGACGGCGACGTCGGCCACCGAGTCGTGGCGGGCGAGGGCCGCCTCGACCTCGCCGGGCTCGATGCGGAAGCCGCGCAACTGGACCTGCTGGTCGGAACGGCCCAGGTACTCCAGGCGGCCGTCGCGACGCCAACGCCCGAGGTCGCCGGTGCGGTACATGCGCTCACCGGACCTGGAGAACGGGTTCGCGACGAAGCGTTCGGCGGTGAGACCGGGACGGCCGAGGTAGCCGCGCGCCAGGCCCGCGCCCGCCACGTACAGCTCGCCGACCACTCCGGGAGGGACCGGCTGGAGATGGCCGTCGAGCACGTAGACGCGCAGGTCGGGGATACCGACACCGATGACGCTGCCGGAGGCGGTAGCCGCAGAGGCGCGGTCCAGGGCGAGGTACGACACGTGGACCGTGGTCTCGGTGATGCCGTACATGTTGACGAGGGTCGGGGCGTCCTCCGGATGCCGCGTGTACCAGTCCTCCAGGCGGCCCAGCTCCAGGGCCTCGCCACCGAAGACGATGTAGCGCAGGGCCAGGTCCAGGCCGGGATTGTCCCGGTCGGCCGCCATGAGCTGGTAGAAGGCCGACGGCGTCTGGTTCAGCACCGTGACCTTCTCCGCCGCCAGCAGCCGCAGGAAGTCCTCAGGCGAGCGGGAGGTCAGGTAAGGAACCACGACCAGGCGGCCGCCGTACAGCAGGGAACCCCACAGCTCCCACACCGAGAAATCGAACGCATACGAGTGGAACAACGTCCACACATCATCCGGCCCGAAGTCGAACCACTGCTCCGTGGACCGCAGCAGCCGCACCACGTTCTGGTGCGGGACCACCACGCCCTTGGGACGCCCCGTCGAACCGGACGTGTAGATCACGTACGCGGGATGCTCGGGACGCAGCGGACGGACGCGGTCGGCGTCGGTCGGGTCGGTGTCCAGGTGGCCGAGCCGCTCGGCCTCCTCCATCAGGAGGCGTTCGATCGTGTCGGGCAGGACGGCGGCGGCCTCGCGCGTGCTGATGGCGAGCACGGGTTCGGCGTCGTCGAGCATGTAGGCGATGCGGTCGGCCGGGTAGTCGGGGTCGATGGGGACGTAGGCCGCGCCCGCCTTCAGCACCGCCAGCACCGCCACGACCAGCTCGACCGAACGCGGCAGCGCCAGCGCCACGAACCGCTCCGGGCCGACGCCGTGTTCGATGAGCAGGTGGGCGAGGCGGTTGGCGCGGGCCTCCAGCTCGCCGTAGCTGAGGGTCGTGCCCTCGAACGTGACCGCCGGGGACGCGGCGTGCGCCGTCACCACCGCTTCGAAGATCTCGGGGAGGGTGGTGCTCGCGTCCACGGTCGCGGTGCCGCCCGCCCAGGTGCGCAGGATCGTGCGGCGTTCGGCGCGGTCGAGGATCTCGGCGGTGCCGATGGGCGCGTCGGGGGCGTCGGCGAGTTCGCGCAGCAGGCGCTGGAAGCGGGCCGCGAGGGAGGCGGCGGTGCCGGCGTCGAACAGGTCGAGCGCGTACTCCAGCCCGGCGTCGATCCCGGCGGGGGCGCCGTCGGCGTCGTGGCGTTCCTCCAGGTGGAGGGAGAGGTCGTACTTGGCCGTGCCGGACGGCAGGGGTTGCGCGCCGCCGGTGAGGCCGTCGAGTTCGAGTTTCGCCTCGGGGTTGTTCTGGAACGTCAGCGCGACCTGGAACAGCGGGTGGCGGGCCATGGAGCGGGCCGGGTTCAGCACCTCCACCAGGCGTTCGAAGGGGAGGTCCTGGTGGGCGTAGGCGGCCAGGTCGGTCTCCCGGACCCGCGCGACCAGCTCCCGGAACGTCGGGTCGCCGCTGGTGTCGGTACGCAGGACCAGCATGTTGACGAACATGCCGACCAGGTCGTCCAGTGCCTCGTCGGTGCGGCCCGCGATCGGGGAGCCGATCGGGATGTCGGTGCCCGCGCCGAGCCGGGTGAGCAGCGCGGCGTAGGCGGCCTGCATGACCATGAACAGGCTCGCGCCGGTCTCGCGGGCCAGCGCGAGCAGCGCCCGGTGGAGGTCGGGGTCCAGCTGGAACGGGACCGTGCCGCCGCGGTGGCCCACCTCGGCGGGGCGGGGCCGGTCGGTGGGCAGTTCGAGCCGGTCGGGGAGCCCGGCCAGGGCGTCGCGCCAGAACGCGATCTGCTTCGAGACCAGGCTGTCGGGATCGTCCTCGGAACCGAACAGCTCGCGCTGCCAGAGCGTGTAGTCGGCGTACTGCACCGGCAACGGCGCCCAGTCCGGGGCACGGCCCTCGGCACGGGCGGCGTAGGCGGTGACCACATCGCGGGCCAGTGGCGCCAGGGACCAGCCGTCCCCGGCGATGTGGTGCAGGACCAGCAGCAGGACGTGCCGATCCTCCCCCAGCCGGAACAGCCGGGCGCGCAGCGGGGGCTCCACCGACAGGTCGAAGCCCCGGCCGGCCTCGGCGGCCAGCTCCGCCGGCAGGCGGGTCTCGTCGGTGGCGGTGACCGGCAGGCGCGGCCGGGCGGTGGCCGGGTCGAGGACGAGCTGCCGGGCGGTGCCGGAGGCGTCGGGGAAGACCGTGCGCAGGGTCTCGTGGCGGGCCACCACGTCGGCGAGCGCGGTTGCGAGGGCGGCGGCGTCGAGCGCGCCGTCCAGGCGGAGCGCGGCGGGCATGACGAACGTCGCCGACGGCCCCTCGAACCGGTTGAGGAACCACAGGCGCTGCTGCGCGTACGACAGCGGGACGACGTCGGGGCGTTCGGCGCGGGTCAGCGGCGGGCGGACGGTCCCGGCGGCCCGCTCCTCGTGGCGGGCGACGCGTTCGGCGAGGCCCGCGACCGTGGGGGCCTCGAACAGGGCGCGGACCGGCAGCTCCACGCCGAGCGCCGACCGGATCCGGCTGATCAGGCGGGTCGCGACCAGCGAGTCCCCGCCCAGGTCGAAGAAGCCGTCGTCGACGCCGACCCTCGCGACGCCGAGGGCCTCGGCGAACAGCCCGCACAGGATCTCCTCCCGCGGGGAGCGCGGGGCGCGGGACACGGTCGCGGCGACGCCGGGCTCCGGCAGCGCGTCCCGGTCGAGCTTGCCGTTGACCGTCAGCGGCAGCGCCTCCAGCGCGGTGATCGCCGGGACCATGTGGTCCGGCAGCCGCGCGGCGGCGTACCGGCGCAGGGCCGCGACGTCCACGGTGGCGGGGACGACGTAGGCCGCGAGCCGGCCGTCGCGGGCGACCACGGCGGCCTGGGCGACGCCCTCGAAGCGGGCGAGCACGTCCTGGATCTCGCCGGGCTCGACGCGGAACCCGCGGATCTTCACCTGGTCGTCGACGCGGCCCAGGTGCTCGATCGCGCCGTCGGCGGTCCACCGGGCCAGGTCGCCGGTGCGGTACATGCGGTCGCCGGGCGCGCCGAACGGGTCGGCGACGAAGCGTTCGGCGGTCAGGTCGGGGCGGTCCAGGTAGCCGCGCGCGAGCTGGACGCCCGCCAAATACAGCTCGCCGGGCACCCCGACCGGCGCGGGCTGGAGCGCGGCGTCGAGGACGTAGGCGCGGGTGTTGCGGTGCGGGGAGCCGATCGCCGGGCGCCCGGTCGCCGTGACCGGCTGGTTCATGGTGTCGATGGTCGACTCGGTGGGTCCGTAGAAGTTGCGGACCGCGGTCCCCTCCAGGGCGCGCAGGTCGTCCCAGAGCGCGCCGTCGATCGCCTCGCCGCCGAGCAGCAGGTGGGAGGGGCGGTGCCCGGCGGTGAGCAGGCCCGCCTCGCGCAGCGCCCGGAAGTGGGAGGGGGTGACGTTCACCAGGTCGACGCGGGCGGTGTCGACGTACCGGGCGAACGCGGCCACGTCGCGGCGCGTCCCGTCGTCGATCAGGTGCAGCTCGTGGCCGTGGAACATCCACAGCAGGCCCATCCAGGAGGTGTCGAACGAGAACGACGCCAGGTGCGCGAACCGCAGCCGCCGTCCCCCGGCCTCGGCGACCGCGGGTTCGAAGAACGTCGCGCGGTGCGCCTCGTAGTAGTTGAGGACCCCGGCGTGCGGGACGACGACGCCCTTGGGGCGGCCCGTCGATCCCGACGTGTAGATCACGTAGGCGGCGTTGTCGCCGGTCACCGGGCGGACCCGGTCGGCGTCGGTGGGGTCGCGGTCCGGGCGGCCGGGGGCGGCCGCGACACCGTCGGCGCCGATCACCAGGGCGGGCGCGGCGTCGGCGAGCATCGCGGCGATCCGGTCGGCCGGGTGGTCGGGGTCGACCGGCACGTACGCCGCGCCCGCCTTGTGCACCGCGAGGATGGCGGTGACGAGGTCGGGGGTGCGGGGCAGGACGAGGGCGACGCGGTCCTCCGCGCCGATCCCGCGCGCGATGAGCTCGTGGGCCAGGCGGTTGGCGCGGGCGTTCAGCTCGGCGTAGGTGAGGCGCCGGTCCCCCGCGACCAGGGCGACGGCGTCGGGGGTGGCGGCGGCCCGGCGTTCCCACAGGTCGGTGAGGGTGCCGGTGGGGAGGTCGGCGGTGGTGGCGTTCCAGGCGTCCAGGCGGGCGCGTTCGGCGCCGTCGGTGAGGACGACCGCTCCGGCGGGCCGCGCGGAGTCCTCGGCGAACGCCTCCAGGAAGCGCCGCGCCCGCGCCAGCAGCGCCTGCGCGACGTCACGCTCGTAGACGTCGGGGCGGTAGTGCAGGCGCAGCGACAGCTCGTCGCCGGGGATCGCCACGAACGACAGGGGGAAGTGGGTGGCGTCGTAGGACTCGAAGCCGGTGACGCGGAGGCCGTTCAGCGACCCGCCGGTGGCGTCGGGGTCGAACGGGTAGTTCTCCAGCACCGTCATCGTGTCGAACAGCGCGCCGTTGTGCCCGGCGGCCCTCTGGACGTCGGTGAGGCCGAGGTGGTGGTGCGGCAGCAGTGCGGTCTGCTCGTCCTGGAGGCGTTCCAGCAGCCCGCCCAGGGACTCGCCGGGCCGGTGCCGCACGCGGACCGGGATGGTGTTGATGAACAGGCCGATCATCTGCTCGACGCCGGGCAGCTCGGGCGGGCGGCCGGAGACGGCCGCGCCGAACACCACGTCGTCGCGGCCCAGCGTCCGGCCCAGCGTCAGGCCCCACGCGGCCTGGAGCACGGTGGACAGGGTCGCGCCGTGGCGGCGGGCGGCGCGGGACAGCCGCTTCGTCAGCCGCGCGTCCAGGGTGGTGGCGGTCCGGGCGGGCGGCACGGGCGGGCGGCCCGCCGCCTCGGGGGCGACCAGGCTCGGCCCGTCGACGCCGTCCAGGGCGCGCCGCCAGGCGTCCTCGGCGGCGGCGCGGTCCTGCCGGGACAGCCACGCCAGGTAGCTCTTGTAGGGGGTGACGCGCGGGAAGCCGGTGTCGTCGCCGCCCGCCAGGTAGAGCGCGAACAGCTCGGTCGCCAGCACCGGCGTGGACCAGCCGTCCAGCAGGATGTGGTGGTTGGTGAGGATCAGCCGGTGGCGGTCCGGGGCGGTCCGCACCAGGGCGAACCGCAGCAGCGGCGGCTTGGTGAGGTCGAACGGGCGGGCGCGTTCCCGGGCCACGACCGCGTCGGCCTCGGCCTCCGACGCGACCGTGACCTCCTCCCACGGCGGCTCGACGCCGCGCGGGACGACCTGGACGGGCCGCGACAGGTCCTCGTGCCAGAACGCGGCCCGCAGGTTGGAGTGCCGCCGCAGCAGGGTCGTGGCGGCGGTCCGCAGCGCGGCGGCGTCGAGCGGGCCCTCCAGCTCCAGCGCGATCTGCGCGGTGTAGACGTCGGCGTCGGCGTCGTCGAACAGCGCGTGGAAGAAGAACCCCTGCTGCAACGGCGACAGCGGCAGGATGTCCTCCAGGTCCCCCCGGTTCACTGGTGCTTCCTCCACGCGTCCTGAAGTTTGTCGATCTCGGTCTGGTCCAGGTCGACCAGCAGGTCCGACGGGGTGAAGCCGCCCACCGGGCCGGTGCCGTCGCCGCCGTCCACGACGTGCGCGACCAGGCCGCGCAGCGCGGTGGCCCAGTGTCCGGCCAGGGCCCGCACCCCGTCCTCGGCCAGCAGGCCGTCCGGCCAGGTCCAGGTCGCCGACAGCACCGGGCCGCCGGCCCGGTCCCGGGTGATCGCGTTGATCTCCAGGGCGTGGGCCATCGGCAGCCGCGGGTCCTCCCCGGCCGGGGGCTCCTCGGGGGCGAGCGTCCAGTCGCCGTCGCCGGGCGCGGCCCCGGCGGGGATCCGGCCGAGGTAGTTGAACGCGATCTGCGCGGGCGGCGCCTCGGCGAGCTCCTCGGCGGCCTCCCGGTCGAGGTGGCGCAGCAGGCCGTAGCCGACGCCGTCGCCCGGCACGGCGCGGAGCTGCTCCTTGACCTTCTTCAGGGCGGTCCCGGCGGCCGCGCCGCCCGCGGCGGCCTCGGCCCAGTCGGCGGTCCCGGCGTCCAGGCGGACCGGGTGGATCGAGGTGAACCAGCCGACCGTGCGCGACAGGTCCACGCCCGGCACCGCGTCCCCGCGTCCGTGGCCCTCCAGGTCCACCAGCACGCCGGTGCCGCGTCCGCCGCGCGTCCTCCGCCAGTGCGCGACGGCGAGGGCGAGGCCGGTGAGCAGGGCGTCGTTGACGCGGCCGTGGAACGCGGCGGGCACGTCGGTCAGCAGCGGCCCGGTGACGTCGGCGGGCAGCTCCAGGGTGAGGGAGCGGGCGCGGGCCGCGACGTCCACGCGGGGGTCGAGGGCGCGGTCGCCGAGCGGCGCGTTCGGGCCGTCCACGATGTCGAGCCAGGTGTCGAGCTCGGCGGTGCGGGCCGGGTCGGAGGCGGCGGCGGTGAGGCGCTGCGCCCAGCGGCGGAAGGAGGTCCCGACCGGCGGGAGCCCTCCCCCGGCCCAGGCGGTCACCAGGTCGGGCAGCAGGATCCGCCACGACACCCCGTCCACGACCAGGTGGTGCAGCAGGACGAGCAGGCGGCCCTGGGCGTCGCCCGCGTCGAGCCAGACGAGCCGCGCCATGACGCCGTTGACGGGGTCGAGGCGGTCGCGGGCGGCGGCGGCCTGCTCGGCGACGACGTCGGCGAGCTTGTCGGCGTCCAGGCCCGCGACGTCCACGCGGGTCACCAGGTCCTCGACGGAGACGGCCGGGCGGACCACCGGCTGCCACCGGTCGCCGTCGACGTCCAGGCGCAGCCGCAGCGCGTCATGGTGGTCCACGACCTTCTGGAACGCGTCCGCGAGCGCCTCCAGGCCGAGCCCGGCGGGGGTGCGCAGCACCGTCGCCTGGTGGAACCCGGCGATCAGGTCGGCGTCACCGCCGGCGCGGTCCCGCAGCCAGGCGACGATCGGCGTGACCGGGACGGGGCCGACGGCCGTTCCCGGGGGTTCGGCCTCGATCTCCTCGCCCTCGCCGGCGGGTCGGGCGGCGGCGGCCAGCTCCGCGACGGTCTGATGCTGGAACACATCACGAGGCGTGATGACCAGACCCGACTGACGGGCCCGCGACACCAACTGGATCGCGATGATCGAATCACCGCCCAGATCAAAGAACCCGTCCTCCGCACCCACCCGCTCCAAACCCAGAACCTCCGCGAACAGCGCCGCGAGAATCTCCTCCTCCGGAGTGCGCGGAGCCCGGGAGGAGGCGTGGGTGGACAGGTCGGGTGCGGGGAGCGCCTTGCGGTCGAGCTTGCCGTTGACGGTCAGCGGCAGCGCGTCGAGGGCCGTGAACACCGCCGGGACCATGTGGTCGGGGAGGCGTCCGGCCAGGTGGCGGCGGAGCGCGGCCGGGTCGTGGTCGTCGGCGACGACATAGGCGACCAGGCGTCTGACGCCGGGAACGTCCTCGCGGACGACGACGGCGGCGTCGGAGACCGCGTCGTGCGCGACGAGCGCCGATTCGATCTCGCCGGGCTCGATGCGGAAGCCGCGCAACTGGACCTGCTGGTCGGAACGGCCCAGATACTCCAGGCGGCCGCCCGGCAGCCAGCGGCCGAGGTCGCCGGTGCGGTACATGCGCTCACCGGACCTGGAGAACGGGTTCGCGACGAAGCGTTCGGCGGTGAGACCGGGACGGCCGAGGTAGCCGCGCGCCAGGCCCGCGCCCGCCACGTACAGCTCGCCGACCACTCCGGGAGGGACCGGCTGGAGATGGCCGTCGAGCACGTAGACGCGCAGGTCGGGGATGCCGACGCCGATCATGCTGCCGGAGGCGGTGGCGGCGGAGGCGCGGTCCAGGGCGAGGTACGACACGTGGACCGTGGTCTCGGTGATGCCGTACATGTTGACCAGCACCGGAGCGTCGTCGGCGTGACGGGAGTACCAGTCCTCCAGGCGGCCCAGCTCCAGCGCCTCCCCGCCGAAGACGACGTAGCGCAGGGCCAGGTCCAGGCCGGGATTGTCCCGGTCGGCCGCCATGAGCTGGTAGAAGGCCGACGGCGTCTGGTTCAGCACCGTGACCTTCTCCGCCGCCAGCAGCCGCAGGAAGTCCTCAGGCGAACGACTCGTCAGATACGGCACCACCACCAGGCGACCGCCGTACAGAAGGGAACCCCACAGCTCCCACACCGAGAAGTCGAACGCATACGAGTGGAACAACGTCCACACATCATCCGGCCCGAAGTCGAACCACTGCTCCGTGGACCGCAGCAGCCGCACCACGTTCTGGTGCGGGACCACCACGCCCTTGGGGCGACCGGTCGAACCGGACGTGTAGATCACGTACGCGGGGTGCCCGGGGTCGAGCGGGCGGACGCGGTCGGCGTCGGTGAGGTCGGTGTCCAGGTAGGCCGCGTGCGCGTCGTCCTCCAGCAGGACGCGCGGCAGGTCCTCGGGCAGCGCCCCGCCCGCCGCGCCCGTGGTGATCGCGATCACCGGCCCGGCGTCGTCGAGCATGAGGGCGGTGCGGTCGGCCGGGTGGTCCGGGTCGATGGGGACGTAGGCCGCGCCCGCCTTCAGCACCGCCAGCACCGCCACGACCAGCTCGACCGAACGCGGCAGCGCCAGCGCCACGAACCCCTCGGGGCCGATCTCGCGGGCGGCCAGGTAGCGGGCCAGGCGGTTGGCGCGGGCGTTCAGCTCGCCGTAGGTGAGGGTGGTGCCCTCGAACGTGACCGCCGGGGCGTCCGGCCGTTCCGCCGCCCGCGCCTCGAACAGGGCCGGGAGCGTCGCCCGAGTGGCGGCGCCGCCGCCGGGCAGGGCCGTGCCGCCCGCCCACTCGTCCAGGATGGTGGCGCGTTCGGCGGGGTCGAGGACGTCGGCCGCGCCGATCCGGGCGTCCGGGTCCTCCAGCAGGGCCGTCAGGTGGCGCGTGAACCGCTCCGCCAGCGCGGCGGCGGTCGCCGGGTCGTACAGGTCGAGCGCGTACTCCAGTTCCCCGGCGAGTCCGTCGTCGGTCTCGGTGAGGACCATCAGCAGGTCGAAGCGGGACACCCCGGCGTGCAGCGGTTCGGCCCGCGCGGTGAAGCCGGGGAGTTCGAGCCGGGCCTCGGGGTTGTTCTGGAAGGTCAGGCCGACCTGGAACAGGGGGTGGCGGCCCAGGTGGCGCGGCGGGTTCAGCACCTCCACCAGGCGTTCGAACGGGACGTCCTGGTGGGCGTAGGCGGCCAGGTCGGTCTCCCGGACCCGCGCGACCAGCTCCCGGAACGTCGGGTCGCCGCTGGTGTCGGTACGGAAGACCAGCATGTTGACGAACATGCCGACCAGGTCGTCCAAGGCCTCATCGGTGCGGCCCGCGATCGGCGAGCCGATCGGGATGTCGGTGCCCGCGCCCAGGCGGGTGAGCAGCGCGGCGAACGCGGCCTGCGCGACCATGAACGGGCTCGCGCCGGTCTCCCGGGCGACCTCGTCCAGCCGGGCCCGGACGCCGGCGGGCAGGGTGAAGCGGGTGGTGCCGCCGCGGTGGCTCGCCTCGGCGGGGCGGGGCCGGTCGGTCGGCAGGTCCAGTTCCTCGGGGAGCCCGGCCAGGGCGTCGCGCCAGAACGCGATCTGCTTCGAGACCAGGCTGCCGGGATCGTCCTCGGAACCGAACAGCTCCTGCTGCCAGAGCGTGTAGTCGGCGTACTGCACCGGCAACGGCGCCCAGTCCGGGGCACGGCCCTCGGCACGGGCGGCGTAGGCGGTGACCACATCGCGGGCCAGTGGCGCCAGGGACCAGCCGTCCCCGGCGATGTGGTGCATCAGCAGCAGCGCCACGTGCTCGTCGCCGCCGAGCCGGTACAGGTGGGCGCGGATCGGGGGTTCGGCGGAGATGTCGAACGCGTACCCGGCGGCCATGCCCAGGTGCGCGGGCAGTTCGGCGGCGGTGGTGTCGGTGACGTGGAGTTCGGGGCGGGCGGCGGCCGGGTCCAGGAGGTGCTGGCGCGGCACTCCCCCGCTGTCGGGGAGGATCGTGCGCAGCGACTCGTGGCGGGCGACGACGTCGCCGAGCGCGGCCTGGAGGGCGCCGGCGTCGAGCGCGCCGGTGACGCGCAGCGCGAGCGGCATGTTGTAGGTGGCCGACGGGCCCTCGAAGCGGTTGAGGAACCACAGCCGGTTCTGCGCGTAGGACACCGGCAGCGGGTCGGGGCGGTCGCGCGGCTCCAGCGCCGGGCGGCCGCGTCCGGTCCCCGCCTCGCCCAGCAGCGCGGCGAGGGCGGCGACGGTCGGGGCCTCGAACAGCGCGCGGACCGGCAGCTCGACCGCCAGGACGCGGCGGACGCGGCTGACGACCCGCATGGCGATCAGCGAGTTGCCGCCGAGCGCGAAGAAGTCGTCGTCGATCCCGACGCGGTCCAGGCCGAGCAGGTCGGCGAAGACGGCGGCGACGGCCCGCTCGCGTTCGTCGCGGGGGGCGCGGTGGGCGGCGCGCGGCGCGGTGATCTCAGGTCGGGGCAGCGCCTTGACGTCGACCTTGCCGTTGGGGGTCAGCGGCATCTCGTCGAGCAGCACGACGGCGGCCGGGACCATCGACTCGGGCAGGTGGGCGCGGACGTGGGCGCGCAGCTCCTCGGGGTCGGCCGTCCGGCCGGGCTTGGCGACGACGTAGGCGACCAGGCGTTTGACGGTGGCGTCGGCGGCGGGCGCGGGGGTGATCGGGACGGGCGCCGCGGTGCGGTGCTCCTCGATGCCGGGCAGGTCCAGGCCGGTGACGGTGACCGCGCCGCGCGACGCCACGGCCGCCTCCAGGACCCGCCGGTACCAGGCCGCGAACCGTTCGACGGTCGTGGAATCGAACAGGTCGCGGGCGTACTCGACGGTCCCGGCCAGGCCGCCGGAGCCGTCGCGCGGCTCCTCCAGCAGGAACTCCAGGTCGAACTTGGCGACCCCGGCGTCCACCGGCTCGACCTCGACGGTCAGGCCGGGCAGCTCGACGCTCGCCATCGGGTTGTTCTGCAGGGTCAGCATGACCTGGAACAGGGGGTGGCGGCCCAGGTGGCGCGGCGGGTTCAGCACCTCCACCAGGCGCTCGAACGGGACGTCCTGGTGGGCGTGGGCGGCCAGGTCCGTGTCGCGGACGCGGGCCAGCAGCTCGGCGAACGCGGGGTCGCCGCCGGTGTCGGTGCGCAGGACCAGGGTGTTGACGAACACGCCGACCAGGTCGTCCAGGGCCTCGTCGGTGCGGCCCGCGACCGGCGACCCGATCGGGATGTCGGTGCCCGCGCCCAGGCGCGTGAGCAGCGCGGCCAGCGCGGCCTGGAGCACCATGAACAGGCTGACCTGGTGGTCGCGGGCCAGCGCGGTCAGGTCCCGGTGCAGTTCCGGCGGCAGCGTGAACGCGACCTGGCCGCCCCGGTGGGAGGCGCGGTCGGGGCGCGGCCGGTCGGTCGGCAGCGGCGTCTGGTCGGGCAGGCCGGACAGGGCCCGCCGCCAGTGGGCGATCTGGCGGGCGGCCAGGCTGTCCGGGTCGTCCTCGTCGCCGAGCAGCGCGCGCTGCCAGAGGGCGTAGTCGGCGTACTGGACCGGCAGCGGCGCCCAGTCGGGGGCGCGGCCCTCGCGGCGGGCCAGGTAGGCGGTGATGACGTCGCGGGCGAGCGGGGCCAGGGACCAGCCGTCGCCCGCGATGTGGTGCAGGACCAGCAGCAGCAGGTGCTCGTCGGGGCCGAGCCGGTACAGGTGGGCGCGGATCGGCAGGTCGGTGGCCAGGTCGAAGCCGCGGGTGGCGTCCGCGAACAGCGCGCCGCGCACGTCCCCGGCGACGACCTCGCCGGCCAGCAGCGGCGGGTCGGCGTCCCCGGGGTCCAGGACGCGCTGCGCCGGCGCGCCGTCCACCTCGTCGAACAGCGTCCGCAGCGGCTCGTGCCGGGCCACGACGTCGCGGAGCGCGGCGCGCACCGCGCCGGGATCGATCTCGCCGGTGAGGCGCAGCGGGATCGGCATGTTGTAGGTGGCGGTCGGCCCTTCGAGGCGGTTCAGGAACCACAGGCGTTCCTGGGCGTGGGACACCGGCAGCGGGTCGGGGCGCGCGGCCGGGGCCAGCGCGGGGCGGACCGGTCCGGTCCCGGCCGCGACGTGCTCGGCGAGCCCGGCGACGGTCGGGGCCTCGAACAGCGCGCGCACCGGCAGCTCGGCGCCCAGCGCGGCGCGGGCGCGCGCCACCACGCGGGTGGCCTTCAGCGAGTCGCCGCCGAGGTCGAAGAAGTCGTCGTCGATGCCGACGCGCGGCAGCCCCAGCACCTCCGCGACGATCCCGCACAGGATCTCCTCGCGGTCGTCGCGCGGGCCGCGTCCGGTGGCGGCGGCGAACACCGGCTCGGGCAGCGCCCCCCGGTCCAGCTTCCCGGCCGGGTTCAGCGGCAGCTCCGGCAGCACCATGATCGCGGAGGGGACCATGTACTCGGGCAGCGTCCGGCCGGCGTGGGCGCGCAGCGCCGCCGGGTCCAGGGCGTCGGCGGGGACGCCGCCCGCCGGGACGGCGTAGGCGACCAGCGCGGTGTCGCCCGCGGCGTCCCGGCGGGCGGCGACCACGCACTGCCCCACACCGGGGTGGCCGGTGAGGGCGGCCTCGATCTCGCCGAGCTCGATGCGGAACCCGCGGACCTTCACCTGGTGGTCCAAGCGGCCCAGGTACTCCAGCTCGCCGCCGTCGTTCCAGCGGACCAGGTCGCCGGTGCGGTACATGCGTTCGCCGGGCGCGCCGAACGGGCACGCCACGAACCGTTCGGCGGTCAGGTCGGGGCGGTCCAGGTAGCCGCGCGCCAGGCCGGGCGTCGCCAGGTACAGCTCGCCGGGGACGCCGGCGGGGACGGGGCGCAGCGCCTCGTCCAGCACGTAGGCGCGCACGTTGCGCATGGGGCCGCCCATCGGCGCGCGGGCGTCGGGGTTCCCGTCGTCGAACCAGTCGGTGACGATGACGGTCGTCTCGGTGGGGCCGTAGATGTTGGAGACGCGCGCGTGCGGGGCGAGGGCGCGCAGGTCCCGCAGCAGGCGGGGCGGCAGGGCCTCGCCGCCGAGGGCGATGTCGCCGACGTCGAGCTTGAGGCCGCCGCGCGCCAGCGTCGCGGCCATCGCCGACGGCACCGCGGCGACCATGGTGCCGCGCCAGCCGCCGCGGTCGGCGAGTTCCAGCAGGTCGCGCACCACCTCGACGCAGCCGCCGGCGGTGAGCGGGACGATCCACTCGATCACCGAGACGTCGAAGTTGAGGGAGCTGGCGAACAGCACCCGGCCGAGGCGCTCGGGCGGGTAGTCGGCGACGATGGAGGCGGCGAAGTCCACGACGTTGGCGTGGGTGACGACCACGCCCTTGGGGCGGCCGGTGGACCCGGAGGTGAAGATGACGTAGGCCGGGTTGTCCGGGCGCAGGGGGCGGACCCGGTCGGCGTCGGTGACGTTCCCGCCGGGGACGCCGGTCAGGTCCAGGGCGTCCAGCTCGACGCGGCGGGCGGTGCCGGGCAGGTCGGCGCCGCCGCTGGTGATCACGCAGGCGGGGGCGGCGTCCGCCAGCATCATCGCCACGCGGTCGGGCGGGTAGGACGGGTCGACCGGCTGGTAGGCCGCGCCCGCCTTGAGGATCGCCAGCGCCGCCACCAGCAGGTCGGCGTCGCGGGGCAGGGCCAGGCCGACGAAGTCCTCGGGGCCGACGCCGAGGCCGATCAGGTGGCGGGCCAGCCGGTTGGCGCGGGCGTTCAGCTCGGCGTAGGTCAGCTCGGTGTCGCCCGCGACGACGGCGGTCGCGTCCGGGGTTCGGGCGGCCTGCGCCTCGATCAGGTCGGGGAGGACGGCGGGCGGGACGTCCAGGGCGGTGTCGTTCCACTCGCGCAGGACGCGGCGGCGTTCGGCGTCGTCGAGCAGCCCCACCTCGCGCAGCGGCGTGGCCGGGTCGGCGTCGGCGAGGGCGCGCAGGAAGCGGATGTAGCGGTCCTGGTGCCCGGCGACCTGGGACGCGGTGTACAGGTCGGGGTGGGCCTCGAAGTCGACGCGCAGGCCGTTGCCGTCGAGGTTGTCGTAGATGTTGACGGCCAGGTCGTCGATCGGGCCGATGGTGAGGGCGTGCATGCGGCCCGGTGTCCCGGCGAAGTCCAGCCGGTAGTCGAACGCCATGATGTTGACGACCGGGCCGTACAGGCGGTGCTGCCGGTCGCCCAGCAGCTTCAGGTCGCGCAGCAGGTCCTCGCGGCGGTACCGCTGGTGGCGCAGGGCGCGGGCGGAGGCGCGGGTGACGGTGCGGACCAGCTCCTCGACCGTCATGTCGGGGCGGACCTCGACGCGCAGCGGCAGGATCGATGACATCATCGCCGGGGTCTCGCGCGCCAGCCGCGTGGTGCGGCCGGTGACGGCCAGGCCGAGGATGACGTCCCGGGTGCCGGTCATGCCCGCCACGTAGGCGGCGGTCGCGGCGATCGCCAGGCCCGGGGTGGCGGTGCGCAGCCGGCGCGACCCGGCGGCCAGGGCCTCGGTCTGCTCCGGCGGGACGGTGACGGTGCGGGCGAGGTGGTCGATGGTCGGCGGCGCCGTGCCCTCGGCGAGGCCGACCGCCACCGGCCGGTCGGCGAACCGTTCGGTCCAGTAGGCGCGGTCCCGTTCGAACCTCTCCGACGCGCGGTACCCGGCCTCCTCGGCGAGCAGCGCCCGGTAGTCGCCGAGCCTGGTCGGCTCGTACTCGCCGCCGCCGGCCAGGGTCGTGTAGAGCTCGGCGGCGCGGTGGCTGAGGATCGGGCCGCAGAAGCCGTCCTGGAGGATATGGTGCGAGCGGATCCACCACCAGTGGTGGTCCTCGGCCAGGCGCAGCAGGGCGGTGCGGTACAGGCGCTCGCCGTCCAGCGGCAGCGGCTCGGCCATCCGCGCGTCGATCCAGGCGCGGGCGGCGGCGCGCGGGTCGGCGGCGTCGCCCAGGTCGACCAGCGGAATGGTCGCGTGCGGTTCCAGGAATTGCTGGACGGCCATTCCGTCGCGTTCGACGAGGCGGACGTGCATCGCCTCCAGCTCGTGGGAGGCGATCCGCGCCACCCGGTCCAGCAGCCCGTGGTCGACCGGCCCCTCGATCTCGATGTAGAGCCCGATATGGATCGGCGTCTCCGGCGTCAGTTGCTGCGCGTACCAGACGCTCTGCTGGGCGGCGGAGAGAGGAACGAACTCGGAGGACGACATCAACAGCACTTTCCCGGTCGGAGGGGGTTTCGGCGATGCCCGGGAGCGGGGCCGTTCCGGTGGCCCGGGGCGCGGGAAAAGAAGACGGAACTGCGAACTCCGGGCCGCTGCGGTCCCCTTTCCCCCCCGTCCCTCTCCGAATCGTGCCGCGCGCACGCGACCGGCGGCCCGTGTGGCTACTCGGCGGTAGCGGAGCCACAGTTAACCAGCCCGTCACATGCCTCGCAATCCCCCCGAAAGTAGAAGTTGAACCCGCGCATTACTCACGCGCGTGACAAAGGATCACCAGAGGGCGGGCGGCATGTCGGGATCGACGCTCGGCCGGTGACAAAGGTTGACGACCGAACCCGGCCAACGCGATTACGGAGGGTGATATCAGGCGCTGTCAGGCCGGATAGTCGTGGACCACGACGGCGGCCGCGCCGACCGCCGGGTGGCGTTGCAGGACCGCCTCGATCTCGCCCAGCTCCATGCGGACCCCGGAGATCTTCACCTGCCGGTCGACGCGGCCCAGGTACTGGAGCGTGGGCCGGGGGTCCCCGCCCGCGCCGGGCGGCAGCAGGCGGACGGCGTCGCCGGTGCGGTACAGGCGGCCGGTCGGGGTCGCCCCGAACGGGTCCTGGAAGAACGCGTCGCGGGTGCGCTCGTGGTCGCCCAGGTAGCCCCGGCCGACGCAGACGCCGCCGACGAACAGCTCGCCGGTCTCGTCGATGTCGCACGCCGCCCAGGTGCCGTCGTCCTCCTCGCGCAACACGTAGAGCCGGGTGTTGACGACCGGCACCCCGATCGGCAGGCGCAGCAGCTCCAGGTCGCCGGCGGTCACGGTGTGGTGGGTGACGTCGTCGGAGCACTCGGTGGGACCGTAGGCGTTGAGCAGGCGGGCGTGCGGCATGGCCGCCAGCCAGCGGCGCGACAGCTCGGTGGGCAGCTCCTCGCCGGTGGCGATCATCCAGCGCAGGCACGACAGCGAGCCCTCGGGGGCGTGCGGCAGGTCGTCCAGCAGGTGGCGGACCATGGTCGGGACCAGCTCGACGACGGTGGTCCCCCGCTCGTCGACCGCGCGGGCGAACGCCACCGGGTCGTGCGCCACCTCGTCGCCGACCACGTCGACCCGGCCGCCGACCAGCAGCGGGCACAGCATCTGCCAGACCGAGATGTCGAAGCCGAGCGGGGCGGTCTGGGCGACGGCGTCCGCGCCGGTCAGCCCCAGGTCCACGATCTTGGCGTGCAGATGGTTGACCATGCCCTGGTGCTCGACGACCGCGCCCTTGGGGCGGCCGGTGGAGCCGGAGGTGAACAGCACGTAGCGGGGCTGGTCCAGGGAGTCCAGGCGCGGATCGCCCGGCCAGGGGTCCAGGGCGTCCGCCTCCCGGACCGGGACCACGCGCACCCGCGCCGCGGCGGCGCCCTCCAGCAGCGCCGGGGCGGGTTCGCCCTCGTCCACGGCGAGCAGGAGCGTCGCGCCCGCCTGGGCGAGGACGTCGCGGACGCGCCCGGCGGGCCAGGTCTCGTCGGCGGGCACGTACACCGCGCCGACCAGCTCGATCGCCAGGAACGCCGCGACCACGGCGGCGCGGCGGGCGCCGCCGACGCCGACGACGGTGCCGGGCGCGACGCCCTCGCGTTCCAGCAGGGCGGCGACGCGGCGGGCCTCGGCCGCCAGCTCCCCGTAGGTGAGGGAGCGCGTCGCGTCGGTGACGGCGGGACGGTCGCGCTCGGCGGCGAACCGCTCCACGCGGGTGATGACGGGATCGGCCAGGTCGACCTCGCGGGCGCTGCTCATGCCGTGCCGCGCGGCCAGCTCCCGGGCGCGCCCGACCTCGGCGGCGGGGACCGGCAGCACCGGCAGCCCGTCGCGGGTCAGCAGCCGTTCGCCGACGGGTCCGCGAGCGTTCATGTTCACTCTCCGTGATGCGAAACTGATCGACCGTCATCGCCGAATAGGCGGGCGGCTCAGCTTATGTCCGCCCTCGCCGTAAGCGGACGAGAATCATCGCATAGCGTCCTACTAGCTGGTAAGTAGGGGGTTGCGGGGCGACATGCCCGAAGGTACCGTGATGCTCCGCCACGGTTCGGCCAACGGTCCGGCGGCGAACTTCGGAGCAGACGGGGGAACGGCCGCAAATTGTTTTCCGGATATTCTCCGGCACTCCGGAGAATGGACGACCGCGTTTTCCCGGAAACGGCCATTGGCATTCGTTCGAGGATGGCAGCGTGCCCATCATAAACTCGCCGCTGGAATTCAATGTCGAGGACCTGTACGTCGATCTGCGGCCGGTTCTCGGCCCGCCGCTGTTCCTCAAGTGCGAGGGGTTCAACTTCGCCGGTTCGGTGAAGCTGAAGGCCGCCGTCGCGATGGTCGCCGCCGCCGAGCGCGACGGGCGGCTGGCCCCCGGCGCGACGATCATCGAGTCGTCGTCGGGGAATCTCGGCGTCGCCCTGTCGATCATCGCCGCGAGCCGGGGCTACCGGTTCGTGTGCGTCACCGACCCGCGCTGCAACCCCGCCTCGGTGCGGGTGATGCGGGCCCTCGGCGCCGAGGTGCGGGTCATCACCCGGCCCGACGGCAACGGCGGTTTCCTGGAGAGCCGCATCCGGTACGTGCGGGGCCTGGTGGAGTCCGGCGGGTACGTGTGGCTGAACCAGTACGCCAACCCCGCCAACTGGCTCGCGCACTACGAGGGCACCGCGCCCGCGATCGACAAGGCGTTCCCCGACCTCGACGTCCTGTTCGTCGGCGCGGGCACCACCGGGACGCTGATGGGATGCGCGCGGTACTTCCGCGAGCACGGGCGGCCGGTCACCGTGGTCGCGGTCGACGCGGTGGGGTCGGTGACGTTCGGCGGCATCCCCGAGCGCCGCATGGTGCCCGGCCTCGGCACCTCCGCCCGGCCGGAGCTGGTCGACGAGTCGTTCATCGACGACGTGGTGCACGTCCCGGAGGGCGACACGATCCGCACCGTGCACGCGCTGGCCGCCAAGGGCTTCCTGTTCGGCGGCTCGACCGGCACGGTCGTGGCGGGCGCGGCGCGCTGGCTGGCCGAGCACCGCCCCGGCGCGCGGCCCGTCGCCGTCGCCCTCGCCCCCGACCTCGGCGAACGCTACCTGGACTCCATCTACGAGGAGAACTGGCTGCGCGAGAACTTCGCCGGGCTGGTCGGCCAACTGCCCGTCCCGGGCGCCGGCGTCCGCGGCGCCTGATCACCCCCGACACCCCACGGAGCCATGCCATGCCCCAGCCGTCGTTCGCCGTGATCTCCGGAGCCCAGGTCCACGAGGCCGTCCACGGGCGCGAGGAGCGGGTCACCGCGATCGTCGAGGCGGCCTACCGGCTGCACGGCGAGGGCCTGACGGTCAACCCCGACTCCTACTTCCTGCGCTTCCCCGACCGCCCCTCCGACCGGATCATCGCGCTGCCCGCGTCGGTCGGGGGCGAGGTGAACGTGCACGGCATGAAGTGGATCTCCTCGTTCCCCGGCAACGTCGCGGACGGCATCCCGCGCGCCTCGGCCGTGCTGATCCTCAACGACGCCGAGACCGGCTACCCGTTCGCGTGCCTGGAGAGCTCCATCATCTCGGCGGCCCGCACCGCCGCCTCCGCCGCGCTGGCCGCCGCGCGCCTGGCGGACGCCCGCGGCGACCGGCCCCGCCGGGCCGGTTTCCTCGGCGCCGGGCTGATCGCGCGCTACGTCCGCACCTACCTGGCGGCCAACGGCTTCGCGTTCGACGAGCTGCACGTCCACGACCTGTCGCGGGAGCACGCCGAGGGGTTCCGGGACTACCTGGAGCGCGCCGGGAAGGGCGAGGTCACGATCCACGACGCGCCCGAGCCGTTGATCCGCGCCTGCGACCTCGTCGCGTTCGCGACGGTGGCGGGCGAGCCGCACGTGACCGACCCGGCGTGGTTCGCCCACAACCCCCTGGTCCTGCACGTGTCGCTGCGCGACCTCTCCCCCGAGATCATCCTGTCGTCGTGCAACGTCGTCGACGACGTCGAGCACTGCCTGAAGGCCGGCACCTCCCCGCACCTGGCCGAGCAGCGGGTCGGCCACCGCGACTTCGTGGACGGCACCCTGTACGACGTGCTGACCGGCCGGGTCACTCCCCCGGCGGACCGGCCGGTGGTCTTCTCGCCGTTCGGGCTGGGCGTGCTGGACCTCGCGGTGGCCAAGTACGTGTACGACCGGGTCGCCGCCACGGGCGGGCTCCAGGAGGTCCCGGGCTTCTTCCACGAGATGAGGCGCTACGGCTGAGGCCGCGTCCCGGGGGCGCCGAGGGTAGGGACGCCCCCGTTCGGGGAACGCCGCCCGCATGGACAACGAACGCGACGACGTGCAGTCGCTCACCGACTTCGAGCTCCAGGTCTACGAGACGGTCGCGGAGATCGACAAGGGCGGCGGCGCCGCCGACATCGACACGCTGAGAACGCTGATCGACCGGCCGGAGGAGGACATCTGGGCGGCCCTGAGCCGCCTGGTCTCGGCCGACCACCTGCACTCCACCGCGAAGGGCTACGTCCTGGGCCCCCACGACTGGTCGGCCTGACCGGCCATCAGGAGAGGTCGGAGGTGTCCAACTCCATGGAGAGGGGTTCCGGCAGTGGGAGCGCCTTGCCGAACGTCCCCGACTCGCTGAGAGTGTAGTCATCGCCCTCGGGCTCGCTGAACAACGTCGTAGCGCGCTGTTCCCTGTCCACCAACAGGTAGAGGGGGATGTCCGCCCGTGCGTAGCAGTGACGTTTAGCCTGACGGTCGAGTTCGGGGCGGCTGGAGGTCACCTCCACGACCAGGAGGACGCCGTCGGCGGGCATCCACGGCTCCGCGTCGCCGAAGAGGTCCATCTCGGCGGGAGCGAAGGTGCCGTCGGGGATCACACGGTTCTTGGGACACCGGCCGCCGCTCGGCACGATCAGGCCCTTGGTCGGCGCGAAGTCGAGCTCGATCGCGCTCTTCCTGGCCAACTGCCAAACGATCTTCCCGATGTTCCTCTCGTGCGCACCCGTGGGGGGAGGGGTCACGACGATCTCTCCGTCAATCAGTTCAGCGCGGAAACCCTCAGGGGTGTCGAGGGCGAGGAAGCCCTCCAGGAGCCAGTCCTCCTGCATGCGCTGCTCCTCAAACGTCGCAGTCATGCTCTGCCCCTTCCTCATCGGGACAACTATAGGCGCAGAGCGTCATTGATGGAGTGCGAATCGTGACCGACGGCCCGCCTTTCCAGGTTACGGCCCAGCGGGCAGGAGCGCGATGACCGGGATGGCGGTGGGGTGGCAGGTGCGGCACAATGCCTCTTACCAAGCAAGCGTCAGGTTGGGGGTTGTCGTGGGGCTCGTGGCCACCGAGGAGCAGCAGGAGCTGCGGGGGACGTTGCGGCGGTTCTTCGCCGAGAAGTCGCCCGGCGCCGAGGTGCGGCGGCTCATGGAGGGCGAGGCCGGGTACGAGCCCGAGGTCTGGGCGCGGATGGGCGGGCAGCTCGGGTTGCAGGGGCTCGCGGTCCCCGAGGAGTACGGCGGGGCCGGGTTCGGGGTGCGGGAGCTGGCCGTGGTGTTCGAGGAGATGGGGCGGGCGCTGGTGTGCGCGCCCTACCTGGCCACGGTGATGGGCGCGGAGGCGCTGCTGTCGTCGGGGGACGAGGCGTTGCGGCGCGAGTGGCTGCCGGGGATCGCCTCCGGCGAGCGCATCGCCACGCTGGCCTGGGTCGAGGGGCGCGGCTGGGACCTGGACGACGTCGCCATGGAGGCCGTCCGCGACGGGGACGGGTGGGTGCTGGACGGGGTCAAGACGCTGGTGCTCGACGGGCATGTCGCCGACGTGGTGCTCGTGGTGGCGCGCGCGGCGGGAGAGCTCGGGCTGTTCGCGGTGGAGGGGCGCGCCGGGGGGCTGACGCGGGCCGTGCTGCCCACCGTGGACCAGACCCGGCGGCTCGCGCGGCTGGGGTTCTCCGGGGTCGCGGCGCGGCGCGTGGCGGGCGGGGACGCGCGGCGCGCGCTGGACGTGGGGCTGGTCGGGCTGGCCGCCGAGCAGCTCGGCGGGGCCCAGCGGGCGCTGGAGATGACCGTCGAGTACGTGAAGGTGCGCCGGCAGTTCGGGCGGCCGATCGGGAGCTTCCAGGCGATCAAGCACCGGTGCGCGGACATGTTCGTGCGGGTCGAGTCGGCGCGGTCGGCGGTGCTCCAGGCGGCGTCGGTGGCCGACCAGGACCCGGCGGAGCTTCCGGTGGCGGCGGCGCTGGCCAAGGCGTACTGCTCGGACGCCTACTTCCACGTCGCGGCCGAGACCGTGCAGATGCACGGGGGGATCGGGTTCACCTGGGAGCACGACGCGCATCTGTACTTCAAGCGGGCCAGGGCGTCGCAGGAGATGTTCGGCCCGCCCGCCGACCACCGCCGGCGGCTGGCCGCGCTGCTGGGGATCGGCCCCTGAACGGTCAGACGGTCGCGGCCGAGAAGTCGTCGAACGCCGCCTTCGTCGGGACCCCGCGGTGCGGGTCGGCGGAGGTGGTCAGGCCCACCGCCCCCGTGCCGGAGCCGAACGGCCGCTCCCGCCGGTCCCGGTACTCCAGGCGCCGGACGCCGTTCACCCACAGGACCAGGCGCAGGTCGCCGCCGCCGGCGTCGCACAGGGCCTGCACCAGCGAGGTCGCGCGGGGTTTCTCGGGCGCGGCCTGGGCGAGGACCGAGACGCGTTCGCCGACGTGGCGGGACAGGCGGGCCGAGCCGTCCGGCGTGACGGTGAACCCGTAGAAGTCGACGGCCCGGCCGTTCCCGCGGCCCAGGCAGTAGACGCCCGCCTCGCCGTCGGCCGCGCGGCTCTCGAACGCCACGCTCGCCGTCACCAGCACGCGGCGCGGCACGGCCGCGGCCCGCACCGGGTCCACGACGACGACGCCCGTGTCCCCGCTGGTCACGTGGAGGGCGCCGGCCGCGACGCGGGTGTAGGGGCCGGCGGCGGCGCGGGTGTCGAACGTCTGCGTCGGGATCACGAAGCTCCGGATCACCGGGGGCGGGTCCGGCGGGGCCGGGGCCGCGGGCCGGGCGGCCGGGGCGGGCGGCGGCAGGAACGCCGCGTTCGGCTCCCCGCCCGGCCGGAACGTCCCCGCCGCCAGGATCGCCGCGACGGTCAGCGCGGTCGCGGCGGCGGGCACGCGGCGGCGCGGCGGGGCGTAGGTGGGCTCGGAGGCGTCGTGGTCGCGGGACCAGCGGGACTCCAGGGCGCGGGAGACCTCCGCGGGGTCGGCCTCGGACTGGGAGGTCAGCTCGGTGAGGATCCGGCGGGCGGTCGGGCGGGCGGCGGGGTCCTTGGCCAGGGCGCGGGCGACCAGGCCGCGCAGGCGGGCGCCGGGGATGTCCAGCTCCGGCGTCTCGTGGACGATGCGGTGGATGATCTCCGACAGGGTGTCCCCGGCGAACGGGGACCGGCCCGTCGCCGCGAACGCCACCACGCACCCCCAGGCGAACACGTCGGCCGCCGCCGTCGCCCGCTCGTACCGCACGACCTCGGGGGGCAGGTAGGCGGGCGTGCCCACCACCTCGCCCGGGACGGTGACCGTGTCGTCGGTGCGGCGGGCGCGGGCGATGCCGAAGTCGATCACGCGGGGGCCGACCGGGGACAGCAGCACGTTGCCGGGTTTGAGGTCGCGGTGCACCACGCCCGCGCCGTGGATGCCGACCAGCGCCGTCGCGATGCCGATCGCCAGGTCCTCCAGGTCCGCGCCGCGCAGCGGGCCCTGCTCGCGGACCGCCCGGTCCAGGGTGGGGCCGGGCACGTACTCGGTGACGACGAACAGCGGCTCGGCGTCCAGGCGGGCGTCCAGCACCGGCGCGGTGCAGAACCGGCGGACGCGGCGGGCGGCGGCGACCTCCCGGTGGAAGCGGACGCGGAACGCCTCGTCGCCCGCCAGGTCCGGGTCGATCACCTTGAGGGCGACCGGGCGGCCCGCCCCGTCCTCGGCCAGGTAGACGATGCCCATGCCGCCCCGGCCGAGCCGCCCCACCAGCCGGTAGGGGCCCAGCCGGCCGGGGTCGTCGGCGGTCAGCGGCCGGGTCGGCGGGAGCGTGCGCGAGGTGGCGGTCACCGGTGCTCCCCCGCCGCGAAGTCGTCGAACGTCGCCTCGGCGGCGCCGGGGCCGGTCCGGGCGACGGCCAGCCCGACCATGCCGGAGCCGCCGGCGAACGCCGGGCGGGTGGGCTCGGTGCGGTCGGCGCGCTTCACCCCGTCCACCCACAGCGCCAGCCGCGTCGCCCCGGCGTCGGTCACCTCGCACAGGGCCCGCAGCCGGTGCTCGCCGGTCAGCGCGGCCCCGCCGCGGACCAGGGGCTCGGCCACGCCGTCGCGGCGGTGGGCGAGGGTGACGCCGCCGGGCCCCACCAGCAGCTCGTAGAGGCTGGGCCGCCCCCGGTCGCCGAGCCGCTGCCCCAGGCAGAAGACCCCGGCCGCGCCCGCCGTGACGCGCACGGTGGCCGACACCAGCACCCGGCGCGGCATGACCGGCTGGGACCGCCAGAGCCAGACGGCCTGGTGGGCCGCGCTGACGCGGCCGGTGTAGCGGCCGTCGCGGTAGCGGCCGTCCCCGTCGCGCGGCCAGCCGGAGCGGGTGTCGTCGAACGCGTCGGAGAGCAGGGCCGTCGCGGCGGCCGGCGCCTGGGAGCGCTCCAACGGAGGGGCGGGAGCGCCGTCCGGCCGTCCCGCCAGCACCGCCCCGGCGACCACGGCCGCCACGACGGTCACACCGGCCCCACCCGCCAGCAGCGGTCCGGGGCGCGCGCGGCGGGCCGACCCCGCCCGGTCCTCCAGCAGCGTCGCGAACACGTGCAGCGCCGTGGGACGCGCCCGCGCGTCGGGGTCCAGGGCCCGTTCGACCAGGTCGCGCAGCGGCCGGTCGATCATGCCGGGCGGCGGGGCGGCGCCGGTGTCCCCGGTGGCCGCGAACACCACCAGCCGCCCCCAGGCGAGCATGTCGTCGGCCGGGTCCCGCCCCTCCCGGGGGGCGGGGGCGTGCACGCGCGGCCCGACCGGTGTCAGCAGCACCGTCGCGGGGGTGAGGTTCCCGTGCGCGGCGTCCGCGCCGTGCAGGCCGGTCAGGGTCCGGGCCACCGCCAGCGCCAGCGCCTCCAGGTCGGCGCCGCGCAGCGGGCCCCGTTCCCGCACGACCTGCTCCAGCGTCGGCGACGCGGCCCGCGCGAGACCCGGAACCGAAACCATGCGCACCTCTCGTCCTGGCCGGGGTGGGCGCGGGGAGAATCCCAGGTAACGCCACCACCCCGGATCACGCAACCCCTGTCCAGATGAGATCACTACATAACCGATATCCGCGACAATTCGCCTATGACGGTGACGCGACGGGCCAGCGGATCGATCTACGGGCTGGCGTACGGGGACGCGCTGGGCGCGCCCACCGAGTTCCTGACCATGAAGCAGATCCACCGGCGGTACGGGGCCGGCGGTCCCCGCGAGCCGGAGCGGACCCCGGCGCTGGTCACCGACGACACGCAGATGGCGCTGGCGGTCGCCGAGGCGCTGCTCGACGCGCTGGCGAACCCGCCGTTCACCCCCGACCTGGTCACGCCGATGTGGCGGCGGCGGTTCGTGGACTGGCTGCGCAGCCCCGACAACAACCGGGCCCCGGGCGCGACGTGCCTGCGGGCCGTCGAGGGCCTGGCCGCCGGCGTCCCCTGGGCGCGGGCGACGCAGGCGGGTTCCAAGGGGTGCGGCGCGAACATGCGGGTCACGCCGGTCGGGCTCGCGCCGGGCCTGACCGACGAGCAGCGGGCCGGGGCGGCGCAGCTCCAGGCGGCGATGACGCACGGGCACCCCACGGCGCTGGCGGCCAGCGAGCTGACGGCGTTCGCGGTGTGGTGGCTGCGGGAGGGCATGGAACCCGGCGGGCTGCCCGCCGCGCTGCGGGACCGCTGCCGCTCCCAGCGCGCCGTCTACCACGCGCGCTGGCTGGGCGACCTGTGGCAGCGGCCCGGGATGGACGCCCCGGAGACGTTCATCGCGCGCGGCTGGGACGAGTGCCTGGCCGTGCTGGACCGGCTCGACGCCGCGCTGGCCCGGCCCCGGCGGGAGATCGACCCGTGCGAGCTGACCGGGGGCGGGTGGGTCGCCGAGGAGGCGTTCGCGACGGGGCTGCTGTGCTTCCTGTACTTCCCCGACGACGCGGTGGGCGCGATCCGGCGCGGGGCGGCCAGCTCGGGGGACTCCGACTCGATCGCCTGCCTGGCGGGCGCGTTCGCCGGGGCGCGCCTGGGCATGGACGCCTGGCCGCCGGAGTGGGCCGACCGGATCGAGTACGCCGACCGCCTAGGGCGTGTCGGCACGGCCTGGGACTGACTCCCAGCCGGTCCAGCCGTCGATCACGATCGCGACGACCGGGCCCCGCGGCGGGCGCTCGCGGTACTGCCGGTAGCGGGCGGCGAGCAGGTCCAGGGGGCCCCGCATCGCGGCCGGGTCGTCCACGACGTGCGCGTGGCCGTCCACGCGGACCCACCACAGGCGGTCCCAGTCGTCCTCGTAGTGGTCGACCAGCAGCGTCACGTGCGGGTTGGCGCGGACGTTGGCCAGGCGCCGCAGGTCCCGGCCGGTCTTGGGCTTGTGGTCCACGGCGGTGTAGACGGTGCCGTGGTCGACCGCGAACGTCACCGGCACCAGGTGGGGTCGGCCGCGCTCGTCCACGGTCGCCAGCCGCGCGACGGGGGCGGCGGCCAGCCTCCGTCGCGCGTCGTCGGCGTGAAGTCTGGGCATGCGGCCATCGTCTCAGTCGCGGAACTCGGGGGGCCGCCCCTCCCTGCGGGCCTGGACCGCCTCCTCGAAGTTGCGGGTGGTGAGGCGGACGAAGAGCTGGCCGAGGCCCTCGTGGCCCATGTGGGACTCCAGGCTCGCGGCGTCCAGGCCCGACCACAGCATCCGCTTGGTCAGCTCCACGCCGGGGCGGCTGAACGCGGCGATGCGCTCGGCCAGCTCGTAGGCGGTGTCGAGCAGCTTGTCGCCGGGGACGGTGCGGGAGACCAGGCCGACGCGCTCGGCCTCGGCGGCGTCCACGTCGCGGCCCGACAGCATGATCTCGAACGCGCGGGACGCGCCGATCGCGCGCGGCAGCAGGTAGGACAGGCCGAGCTCGCCGGCGGTGAGGCCGTTGTTGATCCCGGCGGCGCGGAACAGGGCGGTGTCGGAGGCCAGGCGGATGTCGGTGGCCAGCGCCAGGCACAGGCCGCCGCCGATGGCCGGGCCGTTGACCGCGCCGATCACGGGCTGGTGCAGGCGGCGCAGGGCGCGGATGACGTCGTCGAGCAGCTCCATCGAGCGCAGCGCGATCGTGGGGACGGTCAGGCCGTCGACACCGGGGACCCGGCCGGGCGACTCCAGGTCCGCGCCCGAGCAGAAGCCGCGTCCCGCGCCGGTGACGACCACGACGCGGGTGCCGTTGTCGCGTCCGATCTCCTCCAGGGCCTCGCGGAACGGGACCATGACGTCGAACGCCATCGCGTTCATGCGTTCGGGGCGGTTCAGCGTGACGAGCGTGACGTGCGGGCGGGGCTGGTCGAGCAGGACGAAGGACATCGGCACCCTTTCCGTTAACCTAGCAAGCGCTAGGTTACACGGCGGGGCCGGGCCGGGGGCTCCAGCATCCGGTCCGCCACCCGCGCGAGCTGCTCGTCGGTGAGCACGCGCGGCTCGCCGACCGCCCTGGCGCGCACGTACACGCCGCACAGCCACTCCAGCAGCCGGGCGTTCTCGTAGGCCTCCTCCAGGTCGCGGCCGATGGTGACGCCGCCGTGGTTGGCCATCAGCGCCGCCCTCCGGCCGCCCTCCATCGCCGCGCGCACGTGGGCGGCCAGCTCGGGGGTGCCGTAGGTGGCGTACTCGGCGACCCGCACCACGCCGCCCAGCAGCAGGGTGTTGTAGTGGATCGGCGGCAGCTCGGTCATGGTCGTGGCGACGACCGTTCCGTAGGTGGAGTGGGTGTGCACGACGGCCGCCGCGTCGGTCTCGGCGTACAGCGCCAGGTGCATCGGGGTCTCCGAGGACGGGGCGCGCTCCCCCTCGACGAGGTACCCCTCGACGTCCACCACCGGGCAGTCCGCGGGGGTCATCCGGTCGAGCATCATCCCGCCCGGCGTGACCGCGACCAGGTCGCCGGCGCGGACGCTGACGTTGCCCGACGCGCCCGTGACGAGGCCCGTCCCGGCCAGGCGGCGGCCGACGTCGCACAGCGCCGCCCGCTCCTCCTCCAACAACATGTGAACCACCCTCACGTTCGACGGCCCGAAGGCGTACGCTATCGCCCTCGGTCCCCCCACACCGGAGCTGTGCCATGGCCGTCGTCACCCTGGGCGCGCACATCCTCGACGTCCTCGCCCGCCCCGTCCAGACCCTCCCGAGCGGGCAGGACACGGTGGTCGTGGACCAGATCCGGGTCACCGCCGCCGGGGCCGCCGCGGGCACCGCCGTGGCGCTCGCCAGGCTCGGCAACGACGTGGTGTCGGTCGGCGCGATCGGCGACGACGACCTCGGCGACCTGCTGGTGACGATCATGACACGGCACGGGGTGGACGTGTCCGGGCTGGTCCGGCGCACCGCCGAGCAGACCGCCGCGTCGATCCTGCCGATCCGGCCCGACGGCGGGCGGCCCTCGTTCCACGCGCCCGGCGCGAACCTCACCCTCACCGCGGGCGCCGTCGACCCCGGCCTGCTCCAGGCCGCCGCGGCGATCCACCTGGGCGGGCCGGACGTGGCGTTCGGGCTGAACGACCCGGCGCTGTTCGCGGCGCTGGAGGCGGCGCGCGCGAACGGCGCGTTCGTCACCATGGACCTGCTGTCGACCATGCCCGAGCTGGTCGTGGCGGCCCGGTCGTTCCTGCCGCACGTGGACTACCTGCTGCCCAACGAGGAGCAGGCGCGCCTGATGACCGGCGAGGCCGGCCCCGGGGCCGCCGCCCGCGCGCTGCTGGCCGAGGGCCCGAAGGCCGTGGTGGTCACGCTCGGCGGCGACGGCAGCCTGCTGGTGACCGGCGCCGGGGAGCGGCACGTCCCGGCGCTGGAGGTGGACGTCGTGGACACCACCGGATGCGGCGACGCCTACTGCGCGGGCTTCGTCACCGCCCTGCTGCGCCACCGCGACCTGCCCGAGGCGGCCCGCTGGGGGACGGCGGCCGCCGCGACGGTGGCGCGGGGCCTCGGCTCCGACGCGGGCCCGGCCGACCTGGACGCCGTCCTCGGCCTGCTCCGCCGGGCCCCGGACTAGATCTTGGCCTCGCGGTCCTTCCAGTACGGGTCGCGCAGCAGCCGCTTGTAGAGCTTCCCGGTGGGGGTGCGGGGCAGCTCGGGGACGAAGTCGACCGTCTTCGGGGCCTTGTAGCCCGCCAGGGAGGCCCGGCAGTGCGCGATCAGCTCCTCGGCCAGGCCGGCGGAGGGCACCGCCTCGTCCGACGGCTCGACGACGGCCTTCACCTGCTCGCCGAACTCCTCGTCGGGGATGCCGAACACCGCCACGTCCCGCACCGCCGGATGGGTGATCAGCACGCCCTCGACCTCGGCCGGGTAGATGTTGACCCCGCCGCTGATGATCATGTCGATGGCGCGGTCGGCCAGGTACAGGTAGCCGTCCTCGTCCAGGTAGCCGATGTCGCCGGTGGTGAACAGCCCGTCCGCGCGGTGCGCCGCCGCGGTCTTGGCGGGGTCGCCCCAGTACTCCATGTCGTCGCCGCTGGTGTAGCGGAACCAGAGCTGGCCCCGCTCCCCCGGCGCCGCGGAGGTGCCGTCCTCGCGCAGCACGTGCAGCTCGGTGAGCGGCAGCGGGCGGCCCACGCTGCCGGGCTTGTCCAGCCACTCCGCCGCGGTGATCACGGTGTTCACCGACGCCTCGGTGGAGCCGTAGTACTCGTGGACGACCGGGCCGAGCCAGTCGATCATCTGGCGCTTCACGGCGGGCGGGCAGGGCGCGGCCCCGTGCCAGACGGCCCGCAGGCTGGAGCCGTCGAACGCGGCGCGCCGCCGTTCGTCCAGCCGCAGCAGCCGCACGAACTGGGTGGGCACCAGGTGCACGTTGGTGATCCGGTGCTCGTCGATCAGCCGCAGCGTCTCGGCCGGGTCGAACGACCGCCGCATCACCACCGGCCGCCCCATCAGCAACAGCAGTTGCGAGAACAGCCACTGCGCCGAGTGGTAGACCGGGCCGACCAGCAGCGACCGGCCCGGATCGGGGATCAGCAGCGTCTCGGCGAACGTCTGCCCGACCAGCCGCACCATGTCCAGCGGCAGCCCGGCGCCCAGCAGCTTGCGGCTCACGCCCTTGGGACGGCCCGTGGTGCCGGAGGTGTAGAACATCGGGAAGCCCATGACCTGGCCGGCGGGCTCGCCGTCGCCGCCGGAGGCCAGGAACGCCTCGTAGTCGGCGAACCCCTCGACCGGCCCGCCGACCGCGACCCGGGCGGCCAGCTCCAGCCCCTCGGACGCCGCCCGCGCGACGTCGCCGAACGCGTCCTCGGAGAACAGCGCCCGCGCCCCCGAGTCGGTGAGCACGTAGCGCAGCTCGTCGGCGGTCCAGTGCCAGTTGACCATCACGTAGCGCAGCCCGACGTGCCCGGCGGCGCACATCAGCTCGAAGTACTCGCGGCGGTTGCCCGCGTGGATCGCGACGGCGTCGCCGGTGGCCAGGCCGAGACCGCGCAGCGCGTTGGCGAGCCGGTCGGTGCGGGTATCCAGGTCGCGCCAGGTGGTGACGCCGTGCTCGTCGGTGAGGGCGGGCTCGTCGGGGCGGGACTCGGCGTAGGGACGGAGCAGCTCGGCCATCGCGACCTCCGGGAAGACGGTCCTGCCCTCGGACTCTAGGTCGCGGCCGGGCCGGGCGGAAGATCCGCCCCCCGAACGGGGACACGGTTCCCGGATGCGACCGCGCCGCCGCACCCGGGAACCGTGTCCACCACAGTAGACGCCTGAGCCCTCTCTCCGGTTTCCCACCTTTTAAGAAGTCCGCACCAGATCCGTGATCGATGTCCCCCGGAGTACCGCCTGTGCCGCGCTGACCAGTTGCGCGAGCCGGAACACCTCGGTCCGGTGGAACGGCGGCGCGCCGGTCCGGGCGACCAGCAGCGCCAGGTCCGGCGCCGTTCCGCCCGGCGACATCGGCGTCAGGGCGTACTGGGTGCCGTCGGCGGCGGTGAACGCGCGGTCGCGCACCGGCTCCAGGTCCGGCAGCGCCGTGTCCGGCAGTCCCCCCAGGCTGGCGTGGGCGATCCGCGCCCCGCCGGGACCGGTTTCGGCCAGCGCCGCCCAGTCCGCGCTGAGCAGCGCGGGCACCGCGTCGGTCAGGGTGACCGCGCCGCGCGCGGGGGCGGAGGCCAGCTGCCCGATCAGCGCGGCGTCCGGAAAGGCCCCCTGCGGCTCGACGGTCGGCCAGACGCCGACGATGTCCACGCCGGGCACCGCGCCGAGCCCGTCGACGAGCCGGTCGATCCCCGCCCCCGACGGCCAGGAGACCGTGAAGTCGTCCAGCGCACGGCCGTTGTCGCGTTCCAGGACGTTCATCTGCACCACGTCCGCGCCCGCCGCGCCGAGGGTGCGCGCCACACTCCCCAGCGAGCCGGGCCGGTCCGGCAGCCGAACGCGAATCCGCAACAACATCGTCACCTCCAGTGTCCCCCGCGCCACGCGCGACGTCCGCACCAGCGTCCGGCAGCGACGTTTCGGACGTGTTACCCGTCCGTGTCGCCGCCGAGAAGAACCGGGCGTCACCGTCACGACACACCCAACGGAAGGTCAACGCCAGACCTACCCCCGGCACCTGCGGGCCGTTAAGGTAACTGCACGTGTCGAGCGACCGGGATCGCCCAGTCAGCGCGGAGGCCCAGGTGGAGTCCGAGCCCGATCCCAACATGCCCGGTCCCGCCGCGCCCGAATCCCCCGAATCCCCCGCGTCCCCCGCGTCCGGCGAACCCCCCGCGTCCGGCGGGTCCCCGGACGGGGCCGGCGTCGCCGCCGCGCTCGCCGCGCTGACCGAGCAGCTGCGGCGCGAGCACGAGCGCGCCGCGCACCGCGAGAAGGTCATCGACCGGCTGCACGAGGAGAACCAGCGGCTGCGCCGCGACGAGCTCCAGGCCGCGTTGGAGCCGCTGCGCGCCGCGCTGTTCCGGCTGCACGACCAGACGCGGCGCGCCGCCGGGGACTGGGCCGCCGCGCCGCCCGACCCCGTCCAGGCCGTCCGGCTGCTGGGCGCCCTCGCCGACGACGTCGCCGACGCCCTGGCGCGCGTCGGGGTGGAGCGCTTCACCGTCGAGCCCGGCGACCCCTACGACCCGGCCCGGCACCGCCCCGCCGGGGTGGACCCGGCCCCCGACCCCACCTCCGACGACACCGTGACCGCCGTGCTGTCGGACGGCTTCGAACGCGACGGCCGCGTGGTGCGCAAGGCCGCCGTGCGGGTGGCGCGGCTGCCCCCGGACGCGGGCGCCCCGGCTCGGCCGAGTCGCCTGCGCGACGGCGGCCGGAGCGAGACCATGAACACGCGATGACAGACGCGACGAGGACCACCGACGCCGACGGGTGAGAGGGACATGGCTGTCTACGGGATCGACCTGGGAACCACCTACTCCTGCATTGCCTCCATCGACGATGTGGGACGCCCCGCGGTACTGCGCAACCTGGAGGGCACCGACACCACCCCGTCGGTGGTGTACTTCGAGAGCTCCGAGAACGTGGTGGTGGGCCAGACCGCCAAGGACACCGCCGTGCTGGAGCCCGACCACGTGGTCAGCCTGATCAAACGGGACATGGGCCGGGAGGTGAGCCGGACCATCCACGGGTTCGACTACACCCCCGAGGAGCTGTCGGCGTTCATCCTGCTGAAGCTGGCCACCGACGCGCGCACCACCACCGGCGAGGAGACCCGCGACGTCGTGGTCACCGTCCCGGCGTACTTCGGCGCGGCCGAGCGGGACGCCACCCGCAAGGCGGGCCGCATCGCCGGGCTCAACGTGATCGACATCGTGTCCGAGCCGATCGCCGCCGCCATCACCTACGGGGTGCTCAACCCCGAGACCGACCGCACGATCCTGGTCTACGACCTGGGCGGCGGCACGTTCGACACCACCGTGATCGCGCTGCGCGGCGGGCACATCGAGGTGGTCTGCACCGACGGCGACCACGAGCTGGGCGGCGCCGACTGGGACGCGCGGCTGGTGGAGTACCTGGCCGAGCGGTTCCGCGCCGAGCACCCCGACGCCGGGGACCCGCTCGACGACCGGGCGACCGAGCAGCAGCTGCGGCGCGACGCCGAGGACGCCAAGAAGGCGCTGACCGTCCGCACCGCGCACACCGTCCGGGTCGTGCACGCCGGGCGGACCGCCGCGATCGAGGTGACGCGGGAGAGGCTGGAGGAGCTGACCCGCGACCTGCTGGACCGCACGATCGAGATCACCGGGCGGACCCTGGCGACCGCCGCCGACAAGGGCGTCCACGACTACGACGACCTGGTGCTGGTCGGCGGGTCCACCAAGATGCCGGTGGTCGCGGCGCGGCTGGAGACCGAGCTCGGGCTGCGGCCCCGGCTCCAGGACCCGGACCTCGCGGTCGCCAAGGGCGCGGCGCTGTACGCGTTCGAGGAGACCTACCGGCGGCTGGTGCGCGAGGGCGCGGTGGACCGGGCCCGCGAGATGGCGAGCCGGGCGGGTCTGTCGGCCGAGCAGGAGGAGCAGATCGCCGGGCGGCGCATCCGCACGGTCGCCTCGCACGCGTTCGGGATCGTGGTGGTGGACCGCGAGACCGGCGCCGAGAGCGTCGCGCACCTGGTGCACGCCAACGACGAGCTCCCCGCCGCCAGGACCGAGGACTTCTACACCCTGCACGACGACCAGGCGATCGCCGACGTGCGCGTGATGGAGCAGGCCGGCAGCGTCGAGTCGCCCGAGCCGGTCGACAACACCGAGATCGCGCGCGGTGAGATCCGCGTCCCGCCGGGCAAGAAGGCGGGCTGGCCGATCGGGGTGACGTTCGCGCTGGACGCCTCCGGGCTGCTGAACGTGACGGCCGTGGAGAAGGAGACCGGCGAGCGGCTGGAGCTGAAGGTCGACGTCGGCGGCATGTCGGAGGAGGAGGTCGAGAGATCCCGCAAGGCCCTGTCCCGCGTCCAGGTGAGCTGACGGTGTTTCAAGGCCCCGGCCCACGACACTCGCCTGGCGGCTCGCGTCGTGACCGTGCCCTGGCGAGTGCGACATCGCTTCGCGATCTTCCCGGTGGGGCTCGCCTCCGGCGTCGCCCCACCGGTCAGGTCACGCACTCGCGCCGTGGCCGGGGCCGTTTCGGAACAGACCCTGGCCGTAGCCGTGCGGAGGCGCGGCCGGAGGCGGGGCGTTGACCTCCGGCGGCTTCGACTCCGACTACCAGCGGGGCGTGCTGGAACCGGCGCGGGCCGCCGGGGACCAGCCGCCCGAGGACCTGCGGCTGCGGTACGCGCTGGAGGACCCGCTGACGCCCGACCGGGTGACCGCGCGGGTCAAGCAGGTGCGGCAGTGCTGGCGGCGCTCGCGCGGGCAGCTGAAGTACCGGCGGCTGGTGGACCGGCTGGAGGCCGAGCACCGCGAGCTGGCGCCGCTGTTCGCCGCCGCCGAGCGCGGCGACCTCGGGCCGCTGGAGGAGCGGCTGCGCGGCGGCCGGGAACGCGCCCGGCGGCGGCGGAGCGCGGCCCGCGCCCGGCTCGCCGACGCGGCGGGGCTGCTGCGGATGGTGACGCCCGCCGAGGTCGAGGACATCGCGCGGACGGCGGGCGTGGCCCGCGCCGAGCTGGAGGAGCTGGCCCGGCGGGACCGGATCGAGGTCCGCGAGCCGGACCCGCTGCCCGCGTCCGCGCCGTACCAGGCGTTCGGGAAGGTCCGCGAGTCGCTGGAGGTGCTCGGGCGGCGGCACCTGGCGGACTTCCTGTTCGGGGCGCGGCTGGCCGGGCCGATGCGGGTGCTGGACGGGTTCGCGGCGCGCGGGGTGGTGCTGGACTCCAGCGCGGTGTTCAACGCGGCGTCGCGGTGGGCGCGGCGCAGCCGCGACACCAGCACCACGCACGCCGACACGGTGCTGGCGGCGCTGCGTTCGGGCCCCGACCCGGCCGACCTGGTCCGTTACGACATCGTGGAGCGGCTGCGCGAGCGGCTGCGGCAGCGCGCCTCGGAACGGGCGCTGCTGCGGCACGCCACCGAGGACCTCGGGGTCGAGGAGGACGACGCGCGCCGCCTGGTGTTCGCGGTGCTGCGGGAGGGCGCGCCCGGCGGGGGCGTGGCCGGGCGGCTGCGGGCCCTGCTGGACGGAGGCGAGGTGCACGCCGCCGCCGAGCTGGCCAACGCCGCCCAGGAGAGCGGGACCGAGCTGCCGGAGGAGGCCGCCGTGCTGGCCACCGAGGCGCGGCGGCGGGTCGCGACGGCGTCGAGGCTGCGGGAGGCGGCGGTCGCCGAGCCCGACCCGGACCGGGCGTGGCGGCTGCTGGCCGACGCGCTGCGGCTGGTGCGGGACCTGCCGGGGGCCGCCGAGCACCAGCGGCGGCTGCCGCCCCTGCCCGTGCCGTCGCTGCGCGCCGACGTGGACGTGGGCGGCGGCGAGCGTTCGGTGCGGCTGTCGTGGGAGGAGTCGCCGTCCACGGCCGGTGAGGTGATCTACCACGTGGTGCGGCGGGCCGGGCGCCCGCCGCGCGGCCCGGCCGACGGCGACCCGGTCCCCGGGCGGCACTCCTCCGGTCTGCGCGACGACCGGCCGCCGGTGAACGTCCCGCTGTACTACGGCGTGGTCGCGATCCGGGGCGAGGCCGCCGCCCCTCCCGCGGTGGCGGGTCCGCTGGTGGTGCGGCCCGAGGTCCGCGAGGTAGAGCTGGCGCCCGGCGACGGGGTGGTGACCGGGCGGTGGCGCTGCCCGCCGGAGGCCGCCCGGGTCGTGGTGCTGCGCGAGGGCCGGGTGGTGGCGACCGGCCGCGAGGGGTTCCAGGAGCGCGTCCCCAACGGCGTCACCCACCACTACCGGATCCGCGCCGTCTACCTGGAGGAGGACGGCGGGGAGGCCGTCACCGCGGGGGTGGGGGCGTCGGTGACGCCGACCGCGCCGCCCGACCCGGTGTACGAGCTGGCGGCCGTGCCCGACCCGGCCGATCCGGGGCTGCTGCTGGTGCGGTTCGACCCGCCCGCGCACGGCACGGTCGAGCTGGTGCTCACCGAGGAGGCGCCGCCGTGGCCGCGCAGCGCGCTGGTGCCGGTCGCGGAGGTGCGGCGGGAGGGCCGCCGGCTGGCCGCGACGCCCGTCGAGGGCGGGCTGACCGTCCGGCCGGGCGCCGGCGGGTGGCTGCTGGCGGTGACCGTCGCCGAGGACACCGCCGCGATCGGCGCCCACCACCGGCACGTGAACCTGCCGCCGCCGCGCCGCCTGGTCGCCGACCGCCGGGGCGAGCGGGTCCACCTCGGGTTCGACTGGCCGCCGGACGTGACCGAGGTGGAGGTGTCCTACCGGATCGGCGCCGACCGCATCGCCACCGGCCGCATCGAGGCCCACCTGGCGGAGAGCGGCCGGGTCGAGCCGGGGCGGCTGGACTCCGGCGCGCCGGAACGGCTGCTGGTCAGCCGCGCCGCCTACGAGACCCAGGGCGGGGTGCGGCTGGACGTCCCCGAGGACGAGCCGGTCGAGATCGCCGTCGCCGCGTCCGGGACGGCCGCCGGGACGCGCGTCACCGGCCCGCCGGTCACCACCGAGCTGGCCGCCCGCGCCGTCGTGCGCTACGACCTGGAGCGGTCGGGGCCGCCGTGGCGCAGGACGCTGACGGTCCGGCTGACCTGCGCGCGGGCGCTGCGGATCGCGCGGCTCCACCTGGTGCTGCGGGCGGGTCGGGTGATGCCGCACCGGCCCGGCGACGGCGAGACGGTGGGGACGTGGGAGGACGTTCCGGTGCCGGGCGAGCTGTCGGTCCCGTTCCCCGCCGTGTCGGGGCCGTGCTGGCTGCGCTGTTTCGCCGATGATGAGGGCGTCGAACTCGGCGACCCCCCGATCCGCCGGCTGCGGATCGGCCGATGATCCCCGGGAGGAACCGGTGTCCCTGCCGTCTCGGGTGAGCCTGTCCCCACGGGCGGAGATCACCTGCCCGTACTGCTTCGCCGAGCTGGCCCCCGCGCGGATCCCGTTCCGCTGCCGGGGGCGGGCGGGCCGCCGCGCGGGCTGCGCGCCCGTGCTGGACGAGCGGCTGGCCGCCTACACCGGCTCGACGGCGGGCGCGTCGCTGCCGCCGGTGTTCCCCGCGCCCGGCCGCCGCCGCGCCGAGGGCCGCGCCGGCTGCCCGCACTGCGGCCAGCCCACCGGCAGCCGCGTCTGCCCCGAGTGCCACAACCCGCTGCCGTCCGCGTACTGCGACTCGCCGGGCCGGATCGTCGCGCTGGTCGGGGCGAAGAACGCGGGCAAGAGCACCTACATCGCGGTGCTGCTGCACGAGCTGATGAACCGCGTCGGGACGGAGCTGGACGCCTCGCTGGTGGCGTGCGACGACCGCACGATCGAGCGGTACAGGCGCGACTTCGCCCGGCCCCTGCTGGAGGAGCGGCGGCTGCTGCCGACCACCGCCAGCGCCGCGACCGCGCCCCGCGAACCCCTGGTCTACCTGCTCACGCGCAGCCGCCGCACGCGGTTCGCGCGCGAGCGCACCGACTCCCTGGCGCTGGTGCTGTTCGACACCGCCGGGGAGGACCTGCGCAGCCGGGAGGTCCGCGACCTGCACCTGCGGTACCTGGAGGCCGCCGACGCGATCATCTTCCTGGTCGACCCGCTCCAGCTGCCCGGCGCGCGGCCGGTGCTCGGCGACGCCCCGGTCGCCGAGCCCGACAGCGAGCCGATCGACATCATCGCGCGGGTCACCGAGGCGCTGCGGCAGCGGCACGGCTCCCGTCCGAACGAGCGGCTGCCGGTGCCGGTCGCGGTCGCCCTCACCAAGGTCGACCTGCTGCGCCCGTCGCTGCTGCGGCAGTCGGCGCTGCACCGCGGCCGGTCCGGGACCGGGGTGCTGGACCTCGACGACCGGGACGCGGTGCACGAGCAGGTCCGGGCGCTGCTGCACGAGTGGCAGGCCGGGCAGCTCGACACCTATCTGGGGCAGCGGTACGCCGACTACGCGCTGTTCGGGCTGTCGGCGCTCGGCGGGCGGCCCGAGGGCGACCGGGTCGGCGCGGGCGGGGTGCGCCCGCACCGGGCCGAGGATCCGCTGCTGTGGCTGCTGTACCGGTTCGGGATGCTCGACGGCGTCCGGGGGAGGTGACCGCGTGGCCTGGCAGCTCCACTACACCTCCGCGCGGCGCGGCCCGACCGGGCGGGCGGGCTTCCAGTTCGTGGCCGAGACGCCGGGCCTGCCCGACGGGGTGCGGGCGAGGGTGACGCCGTACCTGTCGTACCGGCCGCCGCCGGACGCGCCGCTGTCGCCGGACGCGGCGGAGCTGGAACGGTTCCCGGTGGCGCTGCTGTACGACGTGGTGGAGGGGCGCCCGCTGCTGCTGCGGTGCCGCTACCTGGGGCGCGACTACTCGGGTCGGTACGGGAACTTCTTCGCCCACGCGGTGGTGGCCGACCCGGACGAGCTGGAGGGCCTGCGGCCCGCCGAGCTGTGGGAGGCGCCGCTGTGGGCCGAGGAGCCCTCCGGGGATCCCGACCTCCCGGCGCTGGAGGACCTGGTCCCGGACGCCGGGGTCGCGCCCGACGCGCTCGCCGGGTGGCTGGCGGGCGTCCCCCACGCCCACGCCCTGCTGGCCCGCCTGGTGGACGCGGTCACCGACGTGCTGGACCGCGGCCACGGCCGGGTCGTGCTGGTGGCTCGCGACGTGGCGGACGTCGCCCGGTGGATCGCGGTGCTGTCGTACTCGCTGCCGGTCGCGGCGACGGCGCGGATGTCGTTCGTGACCTACAGCGCCGACCCGGAGGGCGCCGGGCAGCGCCTGGTGGGCACCACGCCGGACGTGTGGGCGGCGGCCCGCCGCCCCGCCGGGCACGCCTTCGTCCTGGACGGGCCCGTCCCCGGCGGCGAGCCGAGCCGCTTCGCGCGCATGGTCGCCGCGTTCTGGCGGGAGGCGGACCTGCCCGGCCTGGACGCCCTGGCGGAGCTGGCGACGCTGGAGCCGGCGGCCCTGGACCGGGCCGCCGCCCTGCTGGCCCTGTGCCGGGGCGAGACCGGAATCCCCCCGGACGAGGAGGCGGCCGCGGCCGCGCTGCTGGCCCGCCACGGCACCGCGATCCCCGACTGGGTGTGGCGGGACCTGGTCCCCGGCGTGCCGTCGATGGGCTTCGACCTGGCGGTGGCGGTCCACGACCGGGCCCGCGCCGCGGACGCGGCGGACGTGGCCGCCCAGTGCGCCGCCCGCGCGACCGCCCTGGCCCTGACCACCCGATCCCCCTCAGCGCGGGCATCCGCCCCCCGGACGCCCGGCGGCGCGCAGGGAGCGGCGCGGCCCGCCGACGCGTGCGCGGGATCATCAGCCGGGCTCCCGGCGCCTGGAGACGTCTTGGCGCGGTTGCCTCGGTGTGCTCTGCCCGCCGGGGTGGGGGTGGAGGTCGCGGCGGTGGTGGGGGCGGCGCTCGGGGCCGCTTCCGGGGTGGCCGAGGTCGCCTGGATCGTCGCGGTGGCGGATCGGGTCGGGGTGCCCGTCGATCCGGCGGAGGTGACGGCCGCTGTGGCGGCGCGGGTGCGCGGCGCCGACGTCGTGGCGGCGTTGGAGGTGTGCCCGGACGCGATGCGCGGGGCCGTCGTGGACGGGGTGCTGCGGGGGCTCGGGGAGGCCGGTGAGGAAACGCGCCGGGGGGTGCTCACCGATGACGTTTGTGATGTGTTGTACGGCGATCCCGAACCGCTGTGCGCCGTCCCCCTGGTGGCGTTGGCGGTGCTGGGGTCGGTGGGGCGGCGGTACCGGGAGCGGCGGGTCGCGGTGACCGGGCGGATGCTCGGGCTGCGGGTGTTCCCCTCCGACCTCGACCCGGTGCTCCGGGAGGTCTGGGCGGTGCCGCCGTCGCCCGGCGAGTGCCTGGAGCTGATGGAGGATCATGTCGATCGGTTCCGGGGGCATCCCGCGCTGGCGGTGCTGCCGTCGCGGGCGTTCACCCGGCTCGCGGTGCCCGAGGGGGAGCGCCTGACCGGGGCCGACGCGCTGCGGCTGGCCGAACGCGTCCGGGCGCTGCTGCCCGACGGGACCGCCGCGCGGGACGCCGACGTCGTCCGGGCCTGCGCGGCTCTGGCGCGGGCCGAAGCGCCCGAGGACGCGGCGCGGGCGCTGGGCGCGATCGCCTTCACGGCGGGCGCCTCGCGGCGGTTGCGGGACGAGGCGTTCGCCGGGGCGGCGCGGCGGCTCGCGCGCCGGGACCCGGGGTTCCGGGCGGAGGTGCTGGCCGCCGCGTCCGAGCGGGTGCGGACCCGGCTCGCCGAACGCTGGGCCGCCGGGCCGCCGGACCGGGCGGGCCGCGTCGAGCTCCTGGAGGTCGTGCTGCGGCTGCGCGGCCATGGCGTCGCCGACGCGGCCCTGGACGCGTGGGCGCGGGCGGCGGTGGGGCGGCGGTTCGGCGGGCGGCGGCTGGAGCACCGCTTCTCCGGCGACCCCGGGCTGCGGGCCGCGCTGCGCGATCTGATGGACGGGAGGTGAGCCCGTGCATCCCCTCGTCGCCCTGATCGTCGGCCTGCTGTGGGTCGGCGTGATGTGGGTGGGGTTCTGGCTGGTGTTCCCGGTGCTGTTCCCCGTCACGCTGGCCGCCGCCGGGCTCGGCGCGGTCGGCGTGTACCTGCTGCACGCCGCCCGGACGCTCGCCCCCGCCACGCTGCACGGCCCCTCGCCGGTCGCCGAGCCGGAGGTGTCCTACCGGCACTACCTGCTGGGGCAGGTCTGGCGGGACTGGTGGGCGATCACCGCGACGGTCGTGCCGAGGGTGGCGCGGACCGGCCGCGCCCTCCTGCTGAGGATCACCGTGGTGCTGCTGGGCGGGCCGTGGGGGTTCTTCACGTTCCCGGTCTGGGCCGCGCTGTGCGCGGGGATCCTGGCGGCGGCCGTGCCCGCCGCCGCGCTCGGCGCGGCGCTGACCGTGCTGTACGGCGCCGTCGCGGCGGTCGGGCTGGCGGGCTGGCTGGTGTGCGTGCTGGCGCTCGCCGCCGTGGAGCGCGTCTTCATGGCCACCGGCCGGATCCTCCAGACGTGCCCCCACCCGTTCTGTTACGAGCGGATCGGGCTGCCGGTGTACGAGTGCCCCGGCTGCGGCGCGCGGCACCCCCGGCTGGCGCCCGGCCCGGCGGGGGCGTTCCGGCACGTGTGCCGGTGCGGGACGCGGCTGCCGACGACGGTGCCGCTCGGCCGGTTCCGGCTGGCGGCGTACTGCCCGCACTGCGAGGGGCGGCTGCCGGACCGCATCGGGCGGGTGCGGGTGGAGCCGCTGCCCTTCGTGGGCGGCCCGGCGGCCGGGAAGACCACGTTCATGATGCTGGGCATCCGGGCGCTGCACGCGCGGGCGCGGGCGGTCCACGGGCGGCTGGCGTTCGTGGAGGAGCGGCACGCCCACGCCTACGCGCAGGAGATCCGCGAGTTCGCCGAGGGCGGGCGCGCGGCCAAGACCGGGCCCGGCCTGCCGCTGGCGACGATGCTGGACGTGGAGCTGCCCGAGCCCGCGAACGCCCGGAAGGTCTCGCACCGCATCCTGTACCTGTTCGACCCGGCGGGCGAGCACTACACGGGGGCGACCGAGGTGGAGTCGCTGCGCTACCTCGACCACGGCGAGGCGCTGCTGTTCGTGGTGGACCCGTTCGCGCTGCCCCGCGTCCGGCACGCGCTCACCGCGGCCGAACGCGCCCTCGCCGAGGCGGCGGGCTCCTCGGAGGAGGACCCCGCCGACACCCTGCAGCGCGTGCTGAACGAGCTGCGCACCCGCCCCGACCAGGGCCGCCAGCAACGCGTCGCCGTCGTCGTGACCAAGCTCGACCTGCTGGTCCGCACCGGGATCGGCGGGGGCCTGGCCGGCGACGGCGACCTGCGCGGCTGGCTGGAGCGGGTCGGGCTCGGCAACATGGTCCGCGTGCTGGACCAGGTCGCCGGGCGGGTCCGCTACCTCGGCTCGGGCCTGGACACCGACCCCGACGAGATCGCCGACCTGCTGTGCTGGGTGGGCGGGCTGTCCGGCGAGCGCGGCCTGGCCGGGCGGTCGCCCGACCCCGGCGCGGAGGTGCCGGGCACCGCGCCGCTGCGCGCGCCCTGGCCGGTGCGGGGCCGGGGCGACGGCCGCGTTCCCGTGGGCTACCAGGTGGGCCGGTGGACGGTGCTGGCGGGGGTGGCGGCGGTGACGGCGGCCGCGATGACCGCCGCGTCGATCGCCGCCGCCGAACGGCTCCCCTTCTGAATCCGGGCACGCGGAAAACGATGCCCGGACCGTCCACGTGCGAACTCCGTGCCGGTGGCGGGCGTCCAACGCCACACGAGGGGGTACGACCCCGCCTGGAGATGGGGGCGGCACATGCCCGAGAACGACCCGAACCGGCACCCCGGACCACCCGCCGGGGAGGGCGGGGCCGCGCGGCCCGCCGACGAGCGGGCGGCCGACGAGCGGGCGGAGCCGGGGCCCGAGGCCCCCGGGGAGGGGGCCGAGCGGGCGCCCCAGGGGCCTGAGCTGTCCCGCAAGGCGATGCTGCTGCTGGGCGGCGGGGCCAGCGTGGGCGCGGCCCTGGTGCTCGGGGCGAGCCTGCTGGTCGGCGGGCCCGGCGGGGCCGGGCACGGCGGCGCGGAGCCGTCCGAGCGGATCCGGCCGGTGGGCGACGGGCCGGTCTCCCCCGGCGCGCCGACGGCCGTCCCGCAGCTGGCCGGGACGGGGTCGATGGCGGCCGTGGGGCTGCTGGCGGCGCGCCGCTTCCCGCTCGGCGGGATCATCCAGGTGCCGTCGTCGCAGCGTCCGGGCCTGGTGCTGCGCAGCCATCCCCCGGCCGGGGCGTCGGTCTCCGGCGGCACGCCCGTCACGCTGTACGTGTCGGCGGGCCGCGTCGGCGGCGACCGGGTCACCGTGCCGTACCTGGTCGGGCTGGGCGAGGCGCAGGCCCGCGCCAGCGCCGCCGCGCTCGGCCTGACCGTGCGGACCTCCGGCGCCGGGGCCACGGTGCGCGCCCAGCAGCCCGCGCCCGGCTCCAGCGGCCCGAACGGCGCGACCGTCGCCCTCACCCTCGGGTGACTGTGACACATCACACTGTCTGACACGGCAGATAACGGTCCGTCATCGCGTTACCTTCACCAACGCACCCTCCGTCGGAAAGGTGACGAGATGACCGCGACCGCGCCCGAGACGACCCGCGCCCTGGACCTGGACCCGGACGCCCAGGACCTGCTGTTCCGCGAGGCCCGGACCGCTAACGCCTTCACCGGCGAGCCGGTCGGCGACGAGCGGGTCCGCGCGATCTACGAGCTGGTCAGGTGGGGCCCGACCGCGATGAACGGCCAGCCGATGCGGCTGGTGGCCGTCCGCTCCCCCGAGGCCCGCGCGCGCCTGCTCCCGCACCTGGCCGAGGGCAACCGGGCCAAGACCGCGAGCGCGCCGCTGACGTTCGTCGTGGCCGCCGACACCGACTTCCACGAGCACCTGCCGGCCGTCTTCCCGCACGCCGCCGGGGCCCGCGACGCGATGGCCGCCAACCCCGGCCGCGAGGCCATGGCCCGCTTCAACGCCGCCATCCAGCTCGGCTACCTCATCGTCGGGATCCGCGCCGCCGGGCTGGCCGCCGGACCGATGGCCGGGTTCGACGCCGAGGGGATCCGGCGGGAGTTCCTGGACGGCACCCCGCTCGTCCCGATCGCCGTGGTCAACGTCGGCCACCCCGGCCCCGACGCCTGGTTCCCCCGCAACCCCCGGCTGGCGTTCGAGCAGGCCGTCGCCATCGTCTGAGCCGTCCCCCGCACCGCGCGCCCGTCCCGTTCAGGAGTTCCCCCATGGCCGAGGCCCCCTCCCCCACCGCCGCCCCGCCCGGCGCCTCCCCCGTCCCGCCGCCCGCCTCCCGCGGGCGGCGGATCCGGCTGGTGATGCTGCTCGGCGCGCTCAGCGCGATGGCGCCGCTGTCGACCGACATGTACCTGCCCGCGTTGCCGCAGGTCAGCCAGGACTTCCACACCGGCGCGGCGCAGGCGCAGCTCACCTTGACCTTCAGCGTGGTGGGCCTGGCCCTCGGCCAGGTCGTGGCCGGGCCGCTCAGCGACCGGCTGGGCCGCCGCCGCCCGCTGCTGGTCGGGATGGCCCTCTACACGGTGGCGTCGCTGCTGTGCGCGCTGGCCCCGTCGATCGGGACGTTCGCCGCGCTGCGGCTGGTGCAGGGCGCGGCGGGCGCGGCCGGGATCGTCATCGCCCGGGCGGTCGTCCGCGACCTGTACGACGGGACCGCCGCCGCGAAGTTCTTCTCGACGCTGATGCTGGTCAACGGCCTGGCCCCGATCCTCGCGCCCGTGCTGGGCGGCCAGCTGCTGCGGCTGACCCCCTGGACGGGCGTGTTCGCGGTGCTCGCCGGGATCGGGGTGCTGCTGTTCCTGGGGTCGCTGCTGTGGCTGGGCGAGACGCTGCCGGCCGGGCAGCGGCAGACCGGCGGGCTCACCGCGACGCTGGGAACGTTCCGGGAGCTGCTGGCCGACCGGGCGTTCGTGGGCTACGCGCTGGCGCAGGCGCTGGCGTTCGCGGCGCTGTTCACCTACATCTCCGGCAGCCCGTTCGTGCTCCAGGACCTGTACCACCTGTCGCCGCAGGCGTTCAGCGTCGTGTTCGCCGTCAACTCCCTCGGCATCATCGCCGCCGGGCAGATCAGCGGGCGGCTGGTGGGCCGGGTGCGGCTGCGGCGGCTGCTCGGCGCCGGGCTGGCGACCGTCACGGCCGGCGGGATCGCCCTGCTGGCGGCGGTGTCGGCCGGCCTCGGCCTGGTGGCCGTGCTGCCCGCGCTGTTCCTGGTCGTGGCGGGCCAGGGCCTGGTGCTGCCCAACGCCACGACGCTGGCGCTGTCGGGCCGCCCGCCCCGGGTCGCCGGGAGCGCCTCGGCGCTGGTGGGGCTGGCCCAGTTCGCGCTGGGCGGGGCCGCCGCGCCGCTGGCCGGGATCGGCGGGAACGGCACGGCGCTGCCGATGGCGATCACCATCGCCGCGACGGCCCTGGCGGCCGCGGCGGTCCTCATCCTCGTCCCGCCCCGCCACTCCGCCGACACGCCGTCGAACTGACCCCGCGGAAGGTCGCGAAGCCACCGGGCCGAGGGGCCGTGGACACGGCGGCGGTCGAGGCGGGCCGGCCCGGCGTCCGGCGACGTGGTGCCGCGCCGCCAGAGCCGCCGCTAGCGCGGGGCCAGGGCCGCCAGGACGAAGGCCGAGACCTCCGTGGCGATCTCCTCGGCGGTCCTCGGGCCGTCGGGGCGGTACCACTGCGGTAGCTGGTTGACCATGCCCAGCGCGATCTGCGTGACCGTCTCGGCCGAGGCGACCGCCGCGAACACGCCGTCCTTCTGGGCGTTCTCCACCAGGTCGCGGAACGCCACGTGGTAGCGGCGGCGGTCGGCGCGGACCGCGCGGCGGCGCTCGTCGTCCAGGTTGTGCATCTCCTGGCCGAACACCTTGGCCTCGTCGACGTGCGCGGCGGTGCTGCGGATCAGCTCGGTGAGGATCGCGCGCACCGTCTCGGCGGGCGGCAGCCCGGCGGCCAGGACCCGGTCCAGGTCGGCGAGCTGCCGGGTGATCAGCGAGTGGTAGATCTCGTAGAGCAGGTCGGTCTTGGAGTCGAAGTAGTGGTAGAGCGCGCCCTTGGTGACCTCGGCCGCCGCCACGACCTCCTGCACCGACGTGCCGTCGAAGCCGCGCTCGGCGAACAGCCGCACCGCCGCGTCCAGGATCCGCCGCCGGACCGGCACCGCCTGCTCACCGACCGACATCTTCGCTTCCTCCCCCATTGACGGGTGTGTGTCACCGCACTTAGCTTGCCAGAGACCGACCGGTCGGTATGCACGGGACCGGCAGCAGGAACCGGCAGCACGGAGGAGCCCCGATGCCCGTAGTCGAGACCGTCCGCGGCCCCGTCGACGTCGCCGCGCTCGGCCGCACGTTCATGCACGAGCACGTGTTCGTCCTGGACACCGAGCACATCCAGAACCACGGCGCGGGCGCGTGGTGGGACGAGGAGGAGCGGGTCGCCGACGCGGTCGCCAAGCTGCGCCAGCTCGTCGACCGCGGCATCACCACGATCGCCGACCCGACCGTGTGGGGCCTCGGCCGGTACATCCCGCGCGTCCGGCGGATCGCCGAGCAGGTCCCCGAGCTCAACATCATCCCCGCGACCGGGCTCTACACCTACAACGACGTGCCGTTCCAGCTGATCTACCGGGGGCCGGGCACGCTGCTGGGCGGGCCGGACCCGCTGGTGGAGAACTTCGTGCGCGACCTGACCGAGGGCATCGCCGACACGGGCGTGAAGGCGGCGTTCCTCAAGTGCGCGATGGACGCGCCCGGCCTCACCCCCGGCGTCGAGCGCGTCATGCGCGCGGTCGCCGCCGCGCACCGCGAGACCGGCGCGCCCGTCACCGTGCACACCCACAGCGACAGTCACGCGGGCCGCGTCGTGGTGGAGCTGCTCGGCAAGGAGGGCGTGGACCTGTCGAAGGTCGTGATCGGGCACGCGGGCGACAGCAACGACCTGGACTACCTGATGGAGCTCGCCGACACCGGCGCGATCCTCGGGATGGACCGGTTCGGGCTGGACCTGCTGAACCCGACCCCCGACCGGGTCGCCACGATCGCGGCGCTGTGCGAGCGCGGCTACACCGACCGGATGGTGCTGTCGCACGACGCGGCCTGCTACATGGACTGGTTCGGCCCCGACCCCGAACTGCTGCGCGACCTGGCCCCCAACTGGAACTACCGGCACATCACCGACGACGTCCTCCCGGCGCTGAGGGAGCGGGGCGTGACCGACGCGCAGATCGACCAGATGCTGGTCGGCAACCCGCGGCGCTACTTCACCCGCGATTCCTGACGGCACGATGCACGCGGAGCCCACCGAGCGGAACGGCGCGGGCTCACCGGGATGCCTGGTGGTGCCGGCGGCGCTGCTGGTCCTGCTCGCCGTCGTCCTGCTCCGGCCGCTGCTGGGCGACGACCGGGGCGCCGCGCCCCCGGCGACGACGGCGACGGCGCCGCCGGCCGGCACCGCGAAGCCGAGCGGGCGGCGGCCCGGCGTGGTCAACATCGAGAGCGAGCAGGCGCTGCGCGGCACCCGCAGCGCCGGGACCGGCATCGTCGTCACCCCCTCCGGCCTGGTGCTGACCAACAACCACGTCATCCAGGGCGCCACGTCCCTCACCGGCACCGACACCGACGACCGCCGCACCTACCGGGCCCGCGTGCTCGGCTACGACAAGAACGGCGACCTGGCCGTCCTCCAGCTGGAGGGCGCGTCGCGGCTGAAGCCCGCCGTGTTCGGGGACGCCGCCCGGGTGCGGATCGGCGACCCGGTCACCGCCGTGGGCAACGCGGGCGGCCGGGGCGGCGCCCCGTCGGTGGTGACCGGCAGGGTCACGGCGCTGGAGCAGGTGGTGACGGCCCGCGACGCCAACGACGGCAGCGTGGAGCGCCTCACCGGCCTCATCGAGACCGACGCCCCGCTGCGGCCCGGCAACTCCGGCGGCCCGCTGCTCAACTCCGCGGGCGAGGTCATCGGCGTCAACACGGCGGCGTCGGCCGACTACCGGATGGACTCCGGCGACGCCCGGCAGGGCGCCGCGCGCGGCTACGCCATCCCCTCCGGCCACGCGCTGGCCGTCGCCCGCCAGATCGAGCGCGGCGAGGCGTCGGCGACGGTGCACATCGGGCCCACGCCGCTGCTGGGCGTCCGGGTCCGGGCCGGGGGCGGCTCCGGCGCGCTGGTGGAGGAGGTGGTCCCCGGCGCGCCCGCCGAGGCCGCCGGGGTCCCGGAGGGCGCGGTGATCGTCGCGTTGGGCGGCCGTCCGGTCGACTCCCCCGACGAGCTGACCGAGCTGCTCCTGGCCCACCGTCCGGGCGACACGGTCCGCCTGGAGTGGACGGGGCCGGGCGACGGGACGCGCCGCGCCGCCGACGTCCGGCTCGCCGAGGGCCCGCCCCAGTAGCCGTCAGTCCCGCGCCATCCGGCGCAGGGCGTGCTCGGGCCGGTGGGCGGTGACACCGGAGTCGATGACGACGGTCTGGCCGGTGACGCACCGCGCCTCCGCCGAGGCCAGGAACGCGACCAGCGCGGCGACGTCCTCGGGCTCGCAGGCGTCGGGCAGCACGCGTTCGGCGGCCTTCAGCGCGTCCAGCCTGCCCGCCGCCTCCCAGGCGCGCTCCTCCGGGTCCCAGCCCTCGGGGATGTCGGGCCAGTTCCACAGGATCTCCGGGCTGAGGCCGAAGACGTGCTCGTGCATCAACGTGGCGCCCGCGTCGGCGACCGGGCCCCGCACCGTCTCGATCATGAGGTGGGCACCACCGGGAACCTCGGGTGGTCGAACGGCTCGTTCACCGTCAGCCCCAGGCCGTCGGTCTGGCCGTAGGGCGCGCCGGTGTAGAGCGTCGCCGCGTCGAAGTAGGTCGCGGTGAACGACAGCCGCGGCCGGTCGCGCCGGTTCGCCGGGGCGCCGTGGACCACCAGGCCGTGATGGACGGTCGCGTCGCCCGCCGCCAGGTCGAACGGCTCCGACAGCTCCAGGGTCTCCAGCCACGGATGACGGCTGAGCGCGTCGTCGTCCTCGCGTACGAAGCTGCGGCCCAGCGGCCCGTACCGGTGCGAGCCCTCGTAGAAGCGCAGCGCGCCCATGTCGGCGGGGACGTCGTCCAGCGCCAGCCACACCGTCAGCATCGACGCCCGGTCCATCGGCATCCAGGGGAAGTCCTGGTGGAAGGCGGTCGCGCCGTGCCCGCCCCCGTCGGCGGCGGGCTCCTTGACCAGCAGGTTGGTGACCTGGAGGCGGACGGCGTCCACCCCGGTCAGCAGCCGGGTCGCGGCGCGGGCCAGCACCGGCGACAGCGCCAGCGCCGCGAACGCCGGGTCGTGCCGCGCGATGTCGCGGTCCTGCCCGAACGCCCGGTCCACGAGGGCGTTGCGGAACCCGCCGGGCCGCTCGTCGAGCCGTTCCAGGGCCCGTTCCCGCAGGTCGGTGACGAACTCCGCGCCGACCAGGCCGGACAGCCGCACCCAGCCGGCGGCGCGGAAGCGCGCGGTCTCCCGCTCGGTCACCTCGCGGACGGGGGCCTGTGTCACCGGAACGCCCATGGGCGTGACGGTAACGCCGGACCCGGGGCCGTAGCAAGCGCTTGGTATGTCGTGCGGGGATGCGACCGTTCCGTTTCGCGGCGGTGCTGCGGTCGGCGGGGTCCGGGCGCGCGTGGGCCGACGGGGCACGCCGCCTGGAGGACGCCGGGTTCGACGCGCTGCTGGTCCCCGACCATCTGGGCGGCCCCCGGCTCGCCCCGGTCGCCGCGCTGACGGCGGCGGCCTGCGCCACGACCCGGCTGCGGGTCGGCACGCTGGACCTGCTGTCGGACGGGCGGCTGGAGTTCGGCGTCGGCACCGGCTGGATGGCGCACGACTACCACCGCGCGGGCCTGCCCCTGGACCCGCCCGGAACGCGCGTGGACCGCCTCGCCGAGGCGATCGACGTGCTGAAGGGGCTGTGGCGCGGCGGGCCGTTCGGCTACCGGGGCGCGCACTACCGCCTCGACGGGCTCCAGCAGGAGCCCACGCCCGTCCAGCGCCCCGGGCCGCGCCTGCTGCTGGGCGGCGGCGGTCCCCGGATGCTGCGCCTGGCCGCCCGCGAGGCCGACGTCGTCAACCTCACCACGCGCACGCTCCCCGACGGCTCCGGCCCCGACCCGGCCGACGGCGGCCCGGACGCGTTCCGCCGCAAGGTCGAGGTCCTGCGGGAGGCGGCCGGCGACCGCTTCGGCGACCTGGAGCTCGGCACCTCGGTCCTGGCGGTCGGCGCGGACCGCGCCCCCGCGGCCTGGAGCGCCGCCGACCCGGCCGCCCAGCACGACACCCCGCAGGTGCTCCCCGGCGACCCCGCCGCGATCACCGAACACCTGCTCCGCTGGCGCGCCGACCTCGGCCTGTCCTACTTCGTACTACACCACGAGACCGACCTGCCCGCGTTCACCCCCGCCGTCACCACCCTGGCCGGCCGCTGAACGCTCCGGGGACACCGGACGTTCATCGAAGGGTTCGCCACTTTTCGCGGCCGGGCGATCGCCGTGCGTGGGCGCGGCGTACCATGTGGGCGTCCCCCCGACCCCTACGCGACCCGCGAGGCAGCGGTGGCGAGTCCGCAAGCATGGCCGGGCAACCTGCCCGCCGAGACGAGCAGCTTCATCGGCCGCCGGGACGAACTGGCCGAGGTGCGTCGCACGCTGGACCGCGCGCGGCTGGTCACCCTGCTGGGGCCGGGCGGGGTGGGCAAGACCCGGCTGGCGCTGCGGGCGGCGTCCGGGGTGCGCCAGGCGTTCCCCGGCGGCGTGTGGCTGGTGGAGCTGTCGGCGCTGCGCGCCCCCGAGCTGATCGCCCACACCGTCGCCCAGACGCTGCGGCTGCCCGGCCCGGCCGCCGGGGACCCGGTCGACCTGCTGGCCGACCACCTCGCCGACGCCGCCCCGACGCTGCTGATCCTGGACACCTGCGAGCACCTGGTGCACGCCTGCGCGATGCTCGCCGAGACGCTGCTGACCGTCGCCCCCGCGCTGCGGATCCTGGCCACCAGCCGGGAGTCGCTGAACACCGTCGGCGAGTACACCGTCCTGGTCGCCCCGCTGGAGGTGCCCCGCACCGGCGACCCCGAGCCCGACGGCTGCGACTCGGTGGAGCTGTTCGCCGAGCGCGCCGCCGCCTGCCGTCCCGGCTTCGCCCTGGCCTGGCACAACCGCGCCGCCGTCGCCCAGCTGTGCCGCCGCCTGGAGGGCATCCCGCTCGCCCTGGAGCTGGCGGCCGTCGGGCTGCGCGCGATGCCGGTCGAGCAGATGGTCGAACGACTGGACGACCGGTTCCGGCTGCTGGGCCCCGCCCGCACCGGCGAGCACCGCCACCGCACCCTGCGCACCGCGATCACCTGGAGCCACGACCTGTGCGTCCCGCCCGAGCGGATGCTGTGGGCGCGGCTGTCGGTGTTCCCCGGCGGGTTCGACCTGGAGGCCGTCGAGCGCGTCTGCACCGACGAGCACCTGCCGGTCGGCGAGCTGCTCGACGTGCTGACCATGCTGGTGGACAAGTCCATCGTGCGGTTCGACCCGTCCGGCCCGCGGTACCGGATGCTCGACACCCTGCGCGAGTTCGGCACCGAGCTGCTGGAGCGCAGCGGCGAGGCGCCCGTCCTGCACGAGCGGCACCGCGACCACTACGCCGCCCTCGCCGAGCGCGCCGTCGCCGGGCGGCGCGGCGACCGGCAGCTCGCCTGGGTCGACCGGCTCCAGGAGGAGGACGACAACCTGCGCGCCGCGCTGGAGTGGTCGCTGGCCACCCCCGGCCAGGAGCGGGCGGGCCTGCGGCTGGCGGTGCTGCTGTGCGACCACTGGTTCCTCACCGGCCGCCTCGGCGAGGGCCTGGACTGGTACCGGCGGGCGCTGGCGGCCGTTCCCGGCCGGACCTTCGAGCACGGCCGGGCGCTGTACGGGGCCGGGCTGTACGCGATCCTGCGGGCCGACCCCGCGGAGGCCGGGGCGCTGCTGGCCGAGGCGCTGGCCGTCGCCGACGCCGCCGGCGACCCGGACCTGCGCGCCCACGCCCTGCACGAGCTGGGCCGCTGCCGCTTCCACGTCGGCGACCTCGACGGGGCGCTGGACCTGTACCGGCGGGCCCGGCGGGGCTACCGGGAGGCCGGGGCGCGCAGCACGATGTCCGCGATGATCCACGCCGACCTGGCCTCGGTGCACGCCGTGCGCGGCGACCACGGGCGGGCGCACGACCTGTGCGAGGAGGGCATCGCGGCCTGCGCCGCGGCCGGTGAGCGGTGGGGCCGCGCCGTCACCGTCCTGACGCGCGCCGCCACGCACTGGCTCGGCGGCGCGTGCGACCGGGCGGTCTCCGACGTCCGCGACTGCCTGCCGGTGCTGGCGGCGTTCGACAACCTGCGGGCCATCGCGCGGAGCCTGGACCTGCTGATGGTGTGCGCCGCCACCACCGGCGACCACGAGCGCGCCGCCGTGCTCGCCGGGGCCGCCGAGTCCCTGTGGGAACGCCAGTGCGCCCCCGACCGGCGCGGCGTCCACTACGTCGCGCTGCGGGCCGCCGGAGTCGACGCCGCCCGCCGCGGCCTGGGCGGGGAACGCTTCGGCGCCCTGCTCGCCCGGGGCCGCGCCATGCCGACCGAGCAGGCGGTCGCGTTCGCCCTGGACGGCTGACGCCGCGGCGGGCCGGGCGGCGCGGACCGCCGCGGGGCGGAACATCACAAGACGGCAAGAAGAACCGTCACCCTCGGTGATCACGCCTGCCGGAGACGTAGCATCGTTGGCCGTCCCCCAGCGATCCGAGGCGACCATGACGAACTCCGACGGGCTGCCGGCCGAGCCGGCCCCCTTCATCGGGCGGCGGCGCGAGCTGGCGGCGGTCCGCCGTGCGATGGACCGGTCCAGGCTGGTCACGCTGTGCGGTCCGGGCGGGGTCGGCAAGACGCGGCTGGCGCTGCGCACGGCGGCGACGGCCGGTGACGGGTTCCCCGACGGGACCCTGTTCGTGGAGCTCTCGGCACTGCGCGAGCCGGACCTGCTGACCCGTACCGTGGCGACGGCGCTGCGGTTGCCCGACACCGCCACCGGCGACCCGCTGGAGCGGCTGGCGGCGCATCTGGCCGACAAGCGGATGCTGCTGGTGCTGGACGCCTGCGAGCACCTCATCGACGCCTGCGCGCGGCTGGCCGAGACGCTGGTGCGGGCCGCGCCGGGGGTGCGGATCCTGGCGACCAGCCGGGAGCTGCTGGACGTGGTCGGCGAGCACCACATCACGGTCGAGCCGATGCCGGTCCCGGCGCCGGGCGACCCGCTGACGGGCGAGGAGTACGACGCGGTGGCGCTGTTCGCCGAGCGGGCCGCCGCGTCCGCGCCGGGCTTCGTCCTCACCCCCGGCAACCGGGCCGCGGTGACGCGGCTGTGCCACCGCACCGAGGGCCTGCCGCTGGCGATCGAGCTGGCGGCGGTGCGGCTGGCGACGACGCCGGTGGAGCGGCTGGCCGACCGCCTCGACGCGTCGCTGCGGCTGCGCGGCCGCCACCAGAGGGCGGCGGTGGAGTGGAGCCGCGACCTGTGCGACGAGCGGGAGCGGCTGCTGTGGGCGCGGCTGTCGGTGTTCCCCGGCGACTTCGGCCTCGACGACGCCACCGCCGTGTGCTCCGACGGGGACGCCGGGCCGCTGCCCGCCGCCGACCTGCCCGAGGTGCTGGCGCGGCTGGTGGGGCGGTCGCTGGTGCGGCGCGACGGCGGCCGCCACCGGATGCTGGACACGCTGCGCGAGTACGGCGCGGAGCTGCTCGCCGAGCACGGCGAGCTCGACCTGCTGCGCGACCGCCATCTGGAGCGCTTCACCGCGCTGGCGCGGCGGGCCGTGGACGCGGCGATGTCGCCCGCCCAGCTGGACTGGCACCGGCGGCTGCGCGCGGTGGACGCCGACCTGCGGGTGGCGCTGGAGCGGGCGCTGGCCGCCCCCGGCCGGGAGCGGGCGGGACGGCGGCTGGCGGTGCTGCTGCGCGGCCACTGGTACGCGACCGGCCGCTACGGCGAGGGCCGCGACTGGCACCGGCGGGCGCTGGCGGCCGTTCCCGAGGACAACGGCCCCGAAGAGCGCGCCGAACGCGGCTGGACGCTGTACGGGGCGGGCATGTTCGCGGTGTTGCAGGGCGACATGGACGCCGGGGACCCGTGGCTGGCCGAGGCGCTGGAGATCGCCGGGTCGCTCGGCGACGCGCGGCTGCGCGCGCACGTGCTGCACGAGCAGGGCCGGTCCCTGTTCCACCGGGGCCGCGTGGCGGAGGCCGAGGCGCTGTTCGGCGAGGCCGACGCGCTGTACGCGCGCGACGGCCACCCGTCCCCGGACGCGTTGACGATCTTCGTGGACCTGGCGGCGGCCCGGGCGCTGAGCGGCGACCCGGCGGGCGCCGTGCGCCGCTGCGAGCGGGCCCTGACCGTGTGCGACGCGACCGGGGAGCGGTGGGCGCGGTCGTTCGCGCTGTGGATGCGCGGCGCGGCGCGCTGGCTGGGCGGCGACCCGGACGGGGCCGAGGCCGACGTGCGCGGGTGCCTGCCGGAGAAGGTGGAGTTCGACGACCTGGTGGGCGTCGCCATGGCCCTGGACGTGTTGATGGTGTGCGCGGCGACGCGCGGGGCGCCCGAGCGCGCCGCCGTGCTGGCCGGGGTCACCGACGGGCTGTGGGAGGCGCTGCGCACGCCGGTGCCGCGCGGCCCGCACTACGCGGACCTGCGCGCCGGGAGCGTCCTCTCGGCCGTCGGGGCGCTGGACGGGGAGGCCGCGCGGGAGGCGCTGGCGCGGGGCCGGGCGATGCCGCTGGCCGACGCCGTCGCGTTCGGCCTGTCGGACCGGGGGCGCCCGGCCCCGGAGGACTCCGCGCGGGGCTGACCACGCCGTTCCCGCCGGATGGTGCGACAGTAGGAGGAGCAGGCACGAGCAGCGGGCACGACGGGCGGGAACGTCGTGATCAGGGGTGGAGGCGACGATGGGCCGGAAGGCGCCGCGCGAGGACTTCGACGACTCCGGGCTGGAGGTCACCAAGCCGAAGGAGTGGGCGGCCGGGGTGCCCGGCGTCGCGGTCGCGCTCCGGGACTCCTACGCGCAGATGGGCGTGCGCCGCACCGCGCTGACGCTGCTGCGCGTCAACCAGAAGGACGGGTTCGACTGCCCCGGCTGCGCCTGGCCCGAGCCCGACCACCGGCACGCGGCCGAGTTCTGCGAGAACGGCGCCAAGGCCGTGGCGGAGGAGGCCACCACCCGGCGGATCACGCGGGAGTTCTTCGCCCGGCACACCGTCGCCGAGCTGGCCGAACGCACCGACCACTGGCTGGGGCAGCAGGGCCGGCTGACCGAGCCGATGGTGCGGCGGCCCGGCTCGGAGCACTACGAGCCGATCTCCTGGGACGAGGCGTTCGGGCTGCTGGGGACCGAGCTGAGCGCCCTGGCCTCCCCCGACGAGGCGGTGTTCTACACCTCGGGCCGCACCAGCAACGAGGCGGCGTTCGCCTACCAGCTGTTCGTGCGCGCGTTCGGCACCAACAACCTGCCGGACTGCTCGAACATGTGCCACGAGTCCTCGGGGTCGGCGCTGACCGAGACGATCGGGATCGGCAAGGGCTCGGTGCTGCTGGAGGACCTGTACCGGGCCGACCTGATCTTCGTGGTGGGGCAGAACCCCGGCACCAACCACCCCCGGATGCTGTCGGCGCTGGAGAGGGCCAAGAAGGCGGGCGCGCGGGTGGTGGCGGTCAACCCGCTGCCGGAGGCGGGCCTGCTGCGGTTCAGGAACCCGCAGGTGCCCTCCGGGGTGGTCGGGCGCGGCACCCAGCTCGCCGACCGGTTCCTCCAGATCCGGGTGAACGGCGACCTCGCGCTGTTCCAGGCCCTGAACCGGATGCTGCTGGAGTCCGACGACCCGAACGCGATCGACCGGGCGTTCCTCGCCGAGCACACCCACGGGTTCGAGGAGTTCGCCGCGCACGCGCGGGCGGTGGACTGGGACCTGGTGCTGGAGGCGACCGGCCTGACCCGGGGCGAGATCGCCGCGACGCTCGGCGACGTGCTGGCGGCGAAGCGGATCGTGGTGTGCTGGGCGATGGGCCTGACCCAGCACCGCAACGCCGTCCCCACCATCCGCGAGATCGTCAACTTCCTGCTGCTGCGCGGCAACATCGGCCGTCCCGGCGCGGGCGTGTGCCCGGTGCGCGGCCACTCCAACGTGCAGGGCGACCGCACCATGGGGATCTTCGAGCGGCCGAGCGCGGCGTTCCTGGACGCGCTGGCCGGGGAGTTCGGGTTCGAGCCGCCGCGCGAGCACGGCCTGGACACCGTGGACGCGATCCGCGCGATGCGCGACGGGCGGGCGCGGGTGTTCCTGGGGATGGGCGGCAACTTCGTGCGCGCCACCCCCGACTCGGCGGTCACCGAGGCCGCGATGCGCCGCTGCCGCCTCACCGCCCACGTGTCGACCAAGCTGAACCGCTCGCACGCGGTCACCGGCGAGATCGGGCTGATCCTGCCGACGCTGGGCCGCACCGAACGCGACGTCCAGGCGTCCGGCGAGCAGTTCGTGTCGGTGGAGGACTCGATGGGCATGGTCCACGCCTCGCGGGGCCGCCTGGAACCGGCCTCGCCGCACCTGCGGTCGGAGGTCGCGATCGTGTGCGGGCTGGCGCGGGCGACGCTCAAGGACTCGCCGGTGGACTGGGACGCGTTCGAACGCGACTACGACGTGATCCGCGACCACGTGTCCCGCGTCGTCCCCGGCTTCGCGGACTACAACGCCCGCGTCCGCCGCCCCGAGGGGTTCGTCCTGCCGCACGCGCCCCGCGACGAGCGCCGTTTCCCCACCGCCACCGGCCGGGCGAACCTGACGGTCAACGGGCTGGAGGTGCTGCGCGTCCCCGAGGGCCGCCTGATCCTGCAGACGGTCCGCAGCCACGACCAGTACAACACCACCGTCTACGGCATGGACGACCGGTACCGGGGCGTGAAGGCGGGCCGCCGGGTGGTGTTCGTCCACCCCGACGACCTGGCGGCGCTCGGCCTGGCCGACGGCGGCACGGTGGACCTGGTGTCGGAGTGGTCGGACGGCGTGGAGCGCCGCGCCCCCGGCTTCCGGATCATCTCTTATCCCACCGCGCGGGGCTGCGCGGCGGCCTACTTCCCCGAGACCAACGTGCTGGTCCCCCTGGACAGCACCGCCGAGATCTCCAACACGCCCACCTCCAAGTCGATTGTGGTCAGGCTGGAACCCACCCGGTGACGGTGCCGTCCCCGCGACTCACCCCACCGGGGTATGACCCGCGTCATACGATGGGAGCCGAGAGGGAGGTACCCCCGTACCGAGCGAGGTGACCCGTGACGGCGCTGGCCGAGCGCACGCGCGGCGGGAATCTGCCCGCCGAGGTGACCCGGTTCGTCGGCCGTCGCGCGGAGCTCGCCGAGGCGCGGCGCGTGCTGGCCCGGTCGCGGCTGCTGACGCTGACCGGGGTCGGCGGGGTCGGCAAGACGCGGCTGGCGGTGCGGCTCGCCGCCGACCTGCACCGGTCGTTCGCCGACGGGGCGTGGCTGGTGGAGCTGTCGGCGCTGCGCGAGCCCCAGCTGCTGCCGCGCACCGTCGCCGACGCGCTGCACCTGCCCGGCCAGTCCGCCGGTTCGCAGGTGGAACGGCTCGCCGACCACCTGTCGGACAAGGAGCTGCTGCTCGTCCTCGACACCTGCGAGCACCTGATCGAGGACTGCGCCCGCCTCGCCGAGGTGCTGCTGCGCACCGCGCCCCGGCTGCGGATCCTGGCCACCAGCCGCGAGCCGCTGGACGTGATGGGCGAGCACAACCTCGTCATCCCGCCGCTGCCGGTGCCCTGCCCGGACGCCGGGCCCGCGCCGGACGGCGACGCCGACGAGGGCGACGCGGTCACGCTGTTCGCCGACCGCGCCGAGGCGATGGCGGGCTTCGTCCTCACCCCCGAGAACCGCCCGGCCGTGACGCGGCTGTGCCACCGCCTGGACGGCATCCCGCTGGCGATCGAGCTGGCGGCGGTGCGGCTGCGCAGCATGTCGGTGGAGCGGCTGCTGGCCCGCGTGGACGACCGGTTCCGGCTGCTCGGCACCGCCCGCGCCGCGCAGGACCGGCACCGCACGCTGCGCGCGGCGATCGAGTGGAGCCACGAGCTGTGCACGCCCGAGGAGCGGTTGCTGTGGGCGCGGCTGTCGGTGTTCCCCGGCGACTTCGACCTGGCGGCCGCCGAGGCCGTGTGCGCCGGGCCGGGACTGGACGCCATGGAGCTGATGGACGTCCTGGGCCGCCTGGTGGAGAAGTCGATCGTCCTGTGCGAGCGCGGCGCCGCCGGCGACGGGGGGTCCGCCGACGACCGCTACCGGATGCTCGACACCATCCGCGAGTACGGCGCCGAACGCCTGGCGGAGCTGCCCGACGCCGCCGGCCTGCGCCGCCGCCACCGCGACCACTACCTGGACCTCGCCGAGCAGTCCCGCGCCGCCGCCCTGTACGGCGACCAGGTGGGCTGGCTGACCCGGCTGCGCGCCGAGAACGCCAACCTGCGGGTCGCGCTGGAGTACTCGCTGTCGGAGCCCGGCGAGCAGGCCGCCGGGCTGCACCTGACGATGACGCTCCAGCACTACTGGATGTGCCTGGGCCTGTTCGGGGAGGCCCGCCGCTGGCACGAGCGGGCCCGCGAGGCCGCCGCCGTCGCCGAGGGCGGGCCCGGCGCCGGACCGGAGGCGGCGTGGCCCGAGGCGGCCCGGCTGGACTGCTTCGCCGCGATGATCGCCGTGCAGCAGGGCGAGGCGGAGCAGGCCCGGACGCTGGTCGCCGCCGCGCTGGACGCCGCCGACCCGGACCTGCGGGCGCACGCCGTCCACGTGCTGGGCCTGATCGCGCTGTTCGAGGGCGACCTGCCGGGCGCGCAGAGGCGGCTGGAGGAGGCGCGGGCGGCGTTCGACGCGCACGGCTACCGCGACCCTCTCGCGCTGCTGACCGGCCCGCACCTGTCCACGGTCCTGCTCCTGCAGAGCAAGGACGACGAGGCCCTCGCCCTCGCCGAGGAGACGGTGCGGCGCGGCCAGGCGACCGGCGAGCAGTGGAACCACTCGTTCGCCCTGTACGCGCGCGGCGCGGCGCTGTGGTGGCTGAACCGCCACCGGGAGGCGGTCGCCGACCTGCGCGCCTGCCTGAAGATCAAGGAGCGGCTCGGCGACCAGCTCGGCATCACCCTGGCCCTGGACCTGCTGACCCCCGACCCGGTGGTGCGCGGCGACCACGAGCAGGCCGCGATGCTGCTGGGCGCGACCGAGCGCATGTGGCGCGCGCTCGGCGCGTCCCTCCAGTACGGGCCGCACTACATGGAGCGGCGCGCGATGTCGGAGAAGGCGCTGCGCAAGCGCATGCCCGAGGACCGGTTCCTGGCGGCCAAGCGGCGCGGCACCGAGATGTCGATCGCCGAGGCGATCGCGCTGGCGCGCGGCGCGCCGCCCGCCCCGATCCCCCGGCACGCCCGCGAACCGCTCAACCTGCGCGAACGCCAGGTCGCCGCGCTGGCCGGGGAGGGCCTGTCCAACCGCGCCATCGCCGACCGCCTCGGCCTCGGCAAGCGCACCGTGGACGCGCACGTCGCCCACATCCTGACCAAGCTCGGCCTGTCGTCCCGCGCGGAGATCGTCGCCTGGGCGTCGGAGTCGCCGGACGGCTCCGTCCCGCGCTGAGCGGCCCGTGTCGAGCGGCCCGTGTCGAGCGGCCCGTGTCGAGCGGCCCGTGTCGAGCGGCCCGTGTCGAGCGGCTAGCGGGGGGCGAGCTTGCTGCCCGGATAGGGGCTGAGCAGCGTCTCGCGCCAGGAGCCCTCCAGGAACACGCGGGCGCGCTTGCGCCAGGTCAGCAGCCGGTGGTCGGCGGGCACCCCGTCGTCCATGCCGAGGGCGGCGTCGCGGGCGCGCTGCACCCGCAGGTGGGAGTCGATGTCGGTGCCCCAGAGCGTGACGGCCTCGGTGTCGCAGAACTGCACCTCGTAGGCGCCGACGAGACGGTGGCCGTACTCGGCCAGCACCGGAGCGCGCTCCTCCCGCACGGCGGCCAGGTAGTCCAGGGCCGCTCCGGGGCGGACCCGCGCGCTCTCGAACAGGTACAGCGGCGCGGCGTAGCCCTCGGCCACCAGGCCGGCGGGCGGCGGCGCGCCGGGGGCCGAGCCGAGCGGGCGGGAGAACGCGCCGAAGCGCAGGTCGTCGAGGTCGGACAGGAACAGGTTGGCCCGCACGTCCTCGTAGATCTGGAGCATCTGCCGCCAGCCGCCGTCCCAGCCGCCGTGGCAGTCCCACAGCGTGACGACCTTGAACTGCGGGTGCCCGGTGATGCCCACGGCGTAGAACGCGCCCACCAGGTCGATCTCGCGGGAGCGGATCGACAGGCCGGTGGTGAGCTCGGCGTCCCCGGCGGCCCGCGCGTCGTCCTCGCGCTTGTAGGCGGTGAGCCGCCGCAGGTACTCCAGCTGGCGCCGCGAGTTCATCGGATGGAACTCGACCTCTTCGAGCAGGTGGATCCCACGGCGCACGACGCCTCCCGTTAGCCAAGCAGATGCTTGGTCGGGACACTAACGCGTGGCGGCGAGCCTTTCCAGCCACTCCCCCAGCAGCGCGGACTCGGCGCCGGTGAGCACCGGGGAGGGGTCGGCGGCCAGGGCGGCGCGCAGCGCGATCGCGCGGGCGGCCGTCGCCGGGCCGCCGGGCGCCCCGCCGGCGCCGTCGCCCTCGCCGGGGGGCAGCGCGATGGCGGTCAGCACCGCCTCGCGGGTGCGGGCCGAGACCTCCGCGCCCGCCTCCGGGTCCTTGATCAGGTCCAGGGTGACGCCGACGCTCGCCGCCCCCACCATGCGGGCGGCGGTCCCGACCGGCACCCGCAGCCGCCCGGCGCGCGCCACCGCCTCGATCAGGCCGAGCAGCAGGGCGTACGCCTCCCGCGCGGCGGGCGGCGTGTGGCCGCTGCCGTACATCAGCGCGTAGAACTGCGGGTTGGTGCGGCCGAACTCCACGTGCAGGTCCCAGCCGCGCCGCAGGTCCTCCACCGGGTCGCCGGTGGACTCCTGCGCGCGCTTGCCGCTCAGGTAGCGCTCGAACCCGTAGGCCGCGACCGCGTCGAGCAGGCCCCGCTTGTCGCCGAAGTGGTGGTACAGCGTCGGGGCCCCGACCCCGGCGGCCTGGCAGACGGCGCGCGTGGACACCGGCTCTCCCCCGGCGTCCGCGAGCAGGCGGGCGGCGGCCTGGATGATCCGTTCACGGGTGTCGGCGTCCTTGGCGGCGGTCACGACATCGATGCTACAGAGACAGCGAAACGTCCGTTATACAAGGCGACGGCCCCACCCCCAGGAACCGGAAGACGCCGTTGGCGCGGTGTGGGTGGTGTTCAGCGGCAGGGGCTGGTGGGGGGTGTTGTCGGTGTGGTTCGGGCGAGCGGTGGGGGTGTGTGCTCGCGCGGTGTGGGTCTCGGGGGCGGTGTGGGCCTCGCGGGCGTCGCGGGCGGGATCGGGGACGGTGACGGGCGGGCGCGCGGTGGCCGGGGGTGGTCGTACAGGCGGGTCCGGGTGCGCTGGACGGCGCCGGGGCGCAGCCCGACCCCGCGCACCACCGCGCGGCGTCCGTGGCGGTCGGCGACCCGCACGGTGAACGGGCCGCCGCCGACGCCGGTCCCCACCCAGTGGTTGTCCCCGCCGCGCCGCAGCCCCCGCCACCCGCCGGGCGTCCCGACCTCGACGCGGGCCAGGGGGTTGCCGTGCCCGGTGACCAGCAGCCCCAGCCACCGCGCCGACGAGCCGGGCTTGACGCGGAACGCCAGCCGCCCGGCCGGGGCCGGGTCGCGCAGCGGGCGCCAGCGGACGGCGACCACGCCCCTCCCGGCGTCCCCGGCGACCCGGGCGAAGGCGTGTTCGCTGAGGCCGACGCGGCCGGTGCCGCAGCCCCGGCAGCGGTCCACGACCATCGCCCGGACCGCGCCGCGCGGCCCGCGCACCTCCAGGTACGAGCCGCACCACTCCGCCCGGCCGAACGTCGCCGACGCCAGCGAGACGTACGCCCCGTCCTCGGGAAGGGGTCCCAGCGAGCACAGCACCTCCGACCAGTCCCGGTGGTGGACGGCCGTGCCGCTCCCCGCCGGGCCGGGGTCGCGCCCGGCCGGGGGGACCGCCGCGCACGCGTCCGCCTGGAGCCGGACCGCCCCGAACGCCAGCGCCGCGATCACCGCCAGCGACAGCAGCGCCCAGAGCCGGTGCCGTCCCGATCCGCGTCGTGGCGTCGCGTGCATGGCCCACCCCCGTGCCGGACCGCAACCGGTCCCCACTGGTAATCAGTTCGCCACGGAGAGTGTTACCGCCTGTCGCCGACCCGGCCGCCACTGTTAGATTCCGAATCCGATTCTGATATGGGGAGGTCTTGCCATGGGTCCCTGGAACACCCCCGAGCGCACGGCGCTGCGCGAGCTGGTCCGCGAGTTCACGGCCAAGGAGGTCGTGCCGTTCCTGCCGGACTGGGAGCGGGCCGGGGAACTCCCCCGCGACCTGCACCGCAGGGCCGCCGCGGCCGGGCTGCTGGGGGCGGGGTTCCCCGAGGAGGCGGGCGGGTCGGGCGGCGACCCGCTGGACGCGCTGATCGTCACGGAGGAGCTGATCGTCGCGGGCGGCTCCGGCGGGGTGGTGGCGTCGCTGTTCACCCACGGCATCGCGCTGCCGCACCTCATCGCCTCCGGCGACGCCGCGCTGATCGACCGGTTCGCGCGGCCCACGCTGGCCGGGGAGATGATCGGCGCGCTGGGGATCACCGAGCCCGACACCGGGTCGGACGTGGCGGGCATCCGCACCACCGCCGTCCGCGACGGCGACCACTACGTCGTCAACGGCTCCAAGCTGTTCATCACCTCCGGCGTGCGGGCCGACTTCGTGACCACGGCGGTGCGCACCGGCGGGCCCGGCGTCGGCGGCATCTCGCTGCTGGTCGTCGAGAGGGGCACGCCCGGCTTCGCGGTGTCGCGCGCGCTCGACAAGATGGGCTGGCTGTGCTCCGACACCGCCGAGCTGTCGTTCACCGACGCGCGCGTCCCGGCGGCGAACCTGGTCGGCGCGGAGGACTCCGGTTTCCTCCAGATCGTGCAGCACTTCGTCACCGAGCGCCTGTCGCTGGCCGTGCAGGCGTACGCGACCGCCCAGCGCTGCCTGGACCTGACGCTGGAGTGGGTGCGGACGCGCGAGACGTTCGGCCGCCCCCTGTCGTCGCGGCAGCTGGTCCGGCACAAGATCGCCGAGATGGCCCGGCAGGTGGACGTCGCCCGCGCCTACACCCGCCACGTCGCCGAGCGGTACGTGGCGGGCGAGGACGTGCTGACCGAGACGGCGTTCGCCAAGAACACCGCGGTGCGGTGCGTCGAGCAGGTCGTGCACGAGGCGGTGCAGCTGCACGGCGGCATGGGCTACATGCGCGAGTCGGAGGTGGAGCGCCACTACCGGGACGCGCGCATCCTCGGCATCGGCGGCGGCACCAACGAGATCATGAACGAGATCGTCGCTAAGCGCCTCGGCCTGTGAGGTCGGCGGCCCGGGCCCACGCCTTATCGATCATCTTCGACACCGGTTCCGGCACCGGCACGCGCGGGGCGAGCACGCCCAGCGCGGTGGCCGTCCCGGACGCGGCCACGACCTGGGCCCAGGCCACCGGCCCCAGCGGGACGCAGCCGAAGAACGTGCTGACGCCCGGCGTCTCGATCACCGCGGCCAGCACCACCAGCGACGCCGCGCACGTGGCCACCACCCACGGGCTGCGCCAGCCGGTCTGCAACGTCTGGAGGAGCTGGGTCAGCACCAGCGCGGCCAGGCCCATCGTCCCGGCGCGGGCCCCGCGCGCGACCGGCAGGGCGGTGAACCGGCCCGCCTGCCAGGCCATGATCGCGCCGAGCGCGGTGACCACGCCGCGCAGCGCGATCGCGTCGCGCAGCGGGTCGCCGAGGGTGCCGCGGCCGGGCGGCCGCTCGTCGTCGGCGCCGGGCGGGGCCAGCGCCACCGCCAGCGCCGGGAGCATGTCGGTCAGCGTGTTGACCAGCAGCAGCTGCCGGGTGCTCAAGGGGGCCTTGCCGCCCAGCGCGGTGCCGTAGACGGTGAACGCGATCTCGCCCGCGTTCCCGCCGACCAGGATCGACACGGCGTTGCGGACGCTCTCCCACAGGGTGCGGCCCTCCAGCAGCGCCGCCACGATGCCGGGCAGGTCGCCGCCGGGCAGGATCAGGTCGGCGGCCGACGGCGCGGCGCGCGAGTCCCCGGAGGTCAGCCCGATCCCGACGTCGGCCAGCCGGATCGCGGCGGCGTCGTTGGCGCCGTCGCCGGTCATCGCGACCACGCGGCCCGAGCGCCGCAGCGCCTTGACGATGCCGACCTTGTGCTCGGGCGTGACGCGGGCGAACACGCTGGTGCGGGGGATGCGCTCGATGCGCTCGCGCTCGCTGAGCCGGTCCAGCTCCGCGCCGGTCATCACGTCGTCGCCCGAGGTGGCGATGCCGAGCTCGGCGGCGATGGCGCGGGCGGTCTCGGGATGGTCCCCGGTGATCATCGCGACGCGGATGCCCGCGTCGGCGAGGGTCGTGATGGCCTCGGCGGCGCCGGGGCGCAGCGGGTCGGCGATGCCGACGAATCCCAGCAGCACCAGCTCGACGGTCTCCCCCAGCTTCTCGACGTCGTCGAGGTCGCCGGGGCGGGCCTCGGCGACGGCCAGCACGCGCAGGCCGCGCCCGGCGAGGCCCCGTTCGGCCTCGCGGGCCTTGGCGCGGCGCTCGTCGGTGAGCGGCTTGGTGCCCTTGCCCTCCGCGACGCGGTGGCAGCGCGGCAGGATCGCCTCGGGGGCGCCCTTCACCGCGACGTAGGGGGCGTCGCCGTCGCGGCCGGTCGCCGCGGCGAACCCCCGGCTCGGCTCGAACGGCGTCTCGTGCAGCAGCTCCCATCCGGGGTCGCCGTCCAGGTGGCGTTCGGCGGCCTCGATCACGGCCCGGTCGGTGGCGTGCTTCACCGTCTCGATCGGGCCCTGCGGGCAGGCGCGGACGGCGGCGGTGAGGACGCGCCGCCCGGGCGCGCTGTCCAGCTCCACCTCGCGGCCGGGGCCGCTGACGCGGCTGAGCTTCAGCCGCCCCTCGGTGAGGGTGCCGGTCTTGTCGAAGCACAGGGTGTCGACGCGGCCCATCGTGCCGAGCGTCCGCGACGAGCGGACCAGCACGCCGCGCTTGGACAGGCGGCGGGCGGCGGCGAGCTGCGCGACGGTCGCGACCAGCGGCAGCCCCTCGGGGACGGCGGCGACGGCGACCGCGACCCCGGAGGAGATCGCCTGCCGCATCGACACGCCCCGCACCAACCCGAGCAGGCTGACCAGCGCGCCGCTGGCGCCGGTCAGCGGCAGCGCGATCCGGGTGACCTCGTTGAGCTGGGCCTGCACGCCGGTCGGGGCCGCGCCGCGCCCGGCCAGCACGGCGGCGCGGCCCGCCTGGGTGGCCGGGCCGGTCGCGACGACCACGGCGTAGCCGCGGCCGGTGAGCACGGTGGTGTCCTCGAAGACCATGCAGCTGCGGTCGGCGAGGTCGGCGCCCGGCACCGCCTCCAGCGACTTGCCGACCGGCAGCGACTCGCCGGTCAGGCTCGCCTCGTCGACCTCCAGGCCCTCGGCGGCCAGCAGGCGGGCGTCGGCGGGCACCACGTCGGAGGGGCCGACGGCGATGATGTCGCCGGGGCGCAGCCGCTCGGCGGGCAGGGTCTGGCAGCGCTCCCAGCCGTTGCCGTTCTGGATCGGCGGCAGGTCGTCGGGGGCGGCGTCGACGCGGCGGGCGGGCGGGCGCTGGCCGAGCAGCAGGCCGCGCAGCGCCCGTTCGGCGCGGGCGTGCTGCACGCCGCTGATGACGGCGTTGCCCGCCATGACGCCGCCGACCAGCGCGGCGTCCACGCCGGAGCCGACGACGGCGGAGGCCGCCGCGCCCAGCACCAGGATCGGGGTGAGGGGGTCCTGGAGTTCGTGGCCGACGGCGCGGGCGAGGTCGGTGGCGGCCCGCACCGGGCGCGCCGACCGGACGCGGTGGCGCCGGGGGCGCTCCTCCTCGTCGCCGGGGCGCAGCCGCATCGCCTGCTCGACCGCCGACTCGGGGTCCAGGGCGTGCCAGGGGACGCGCGGCATCGGCGCGGGCAGGGGCCGCGAGGCCAGCCGCCGCGCCGTCACGACCCCGCCGACCAGCGCCGACAGTGCCGCGCCCTGGACCGGGGCCAGCTTCAACGGCGACTGCGACCGGCGCTGGGTCAGCACCAGCAGCGCGCCCAGCGAGGTGCCGCCGGCCGACAGCCGCACGGCGCGTTCGCTGGCCTCGTGGGCGACGGGGATCGCGGTCAGCAGCCGCCATACCTGCGCGAGCCCGCCGGTGCAGACCAGGTCGGCGCCCCAGGAGACCGACCGCCCGCCGAGGATGCCGATCCCGACGTCGGCGGCGAGCGCGGCGTCCTCGTCCTCGACGGTGACCAGGGCGACGCCCCGGCCGTCGCGTTGCAGGTCGCGGACGTGGTCGGCGAGCGGCACCTCGGCGTCCAGCACGTCGTCGACCTGCGCGCGCAGGTCGGCGGTGGAGGCGTTGCGGGTCAGCAGCACCTGGGTGTCGCCGTCGCGGGCGGCGGAGAGGACGGCCTCGGCGAGCGGTTCCAGCCGCCGTCCGACGACGACCTCGCCGAGCGCGGTGCCGTCGTCGTTCCACACCCGCAGCCGCGTGCCCTCGGGATGCTCGGGGGGACGGTCGTCGAGGCGTTCCAGCTTGCGGCCGTCGCGGTCGGGCACGCCCTCCATCTCCGGGTCGCGCCGCAGCAGCCGGGCCGCGACCCGCCAGGTGGCGGCGTCGTCGGCGGACAGGATCTCCAGCGCCTCCCCGCACAGGGCGCGCGAGTCCACCACGACCGTGTCGATCCGGTCCAGGCGCCGGTAGGCGGAGCCGTCCAGCGGCACCACCCCGATCCGGGCCATCTCCCGGTCGAGGATGGCGGCGAACCCGGCCCGGCCCAGCCGCGCGGCCTTGGGCACCATCGTCAGCATCAGGTCGGCGGCCGCGCCCGGGTCGCGGTTGGCGGCCAGCAGCCCGCCCGCGCCGAGCATCGCGGCCAGCGCGGTACGGTCGCCGCAGCGCTCCACCGGTCCGTCGGGCAGGGGCCGGGGGCGGTCGGCGCGCTGCGGGGCCTCGGCGGGCAGGCCCGGCGCGCACAGCTCCTCCTCCCACCGGCACCAGGCGGCCCGGCGGGCGGTCAGCTCGGTGAGCAGCACGCCCCGGTGCACGGCGTCGACCGCCAGCGCGGCGGGCTCCTGGGTCAGGCCGTGCAGGACGGCGTTGCCGACGGCCAGCATCAGGTCGGCCCCGTGCGGGCCGAGCCGGAGCTCCAGCTCGCGGCGCAGCCGGGGCTGGTTGTCCACCCACACCAGGGCCAGCCGCGCGGCGGGCGGCAGCTTCGGCCACCGCACCCAGCGGCCGGTCGCGGCCATCGCGAACGCCGCGCAGTCCGACGCCAGCGCGATCGTCTCGGCGGTGATCGGGTTCTGGTCGGCCGGGTGGGTGTGCATCGGGAACGCCTCGTCGGGCACCCCGTGCTCGTCCTCCACCGAGGTGACGGCCTCGACCAGCGCGTCCAGCGAGATCTTGCCCTCGTCGAAGACGCACAGCAGCTCGCCGGTGACGGCGTTGACCTCGGCCCACCGCACGCCCTTCATCCGCCGGACGGCCGCGGAGGCGGCGGTGCGCAGGTCGGCGGCGGCGGGCGTGTGGTCCGCCTGGACGCCGCGCAGCTCGATGTAGGCGCGGCCGCTCCGCGACCAGATCCGCCGTTTGGTGCGCGGGCCGATGAGCCCTTCCAGGTCGGCCATCTGGGGCCTGGGCGGCGTCGGGACGTGCGGGATCGGGACGTGCGGGATCGGGACGTGCGGGATCGGGACGCGGGGCACCGGGACGCGGGGCAGGGCGTCGGGCAGCGCCTGGACGGCCCGGCGCGGGGCGTCCACCACGGTGCCTGCCACCGTGCCGGCCGTTCCGGCGGCCAGGCGCACGGCCGATCGCAGGATTCCCATCTGGGTCACCTTCGGTAGCGGGGTCGTTGCCGCTCAGGCACTACCCCCCGCAGCGGTCCTGACACCCGCCCTGACGAGGAATTTCTTCACTGATCGTTCCCGGCTTGTTCACCCCGATCCGGGGTAGGGATCCTCGTCGTCCTCGCTACCAGGAGGTGGGACCATGCCCGCCAAGAGCACCAGGGCCGCCGAGCCACGGGAGACGGCCCGGCGGAACGCGGCGCAGCAGGAGACGGCGCAGCAGACGGCACGGCGGGAAGGGGTGACGGTGACGATCCCCAGGACGGTCGTCGACGCCGCCGCCGCGCCGTTCGCGATCGCCGGCCGGGTGCTGCCCGCCAAGAAGGGGCTGCCGGTCTACGTCGGGCTGGGCGTGCTGGCGGCGGGCGGCGCGATCGGCTGGCCGGTGGCCGCCGGGATCGGCGTCGCCTACGCCTCGATCCGCCGCTACGGCGGCCGGCAGCAGCCCGAGCACGGCGCCGCGCCGAAGCGGACCGAGGGGGAGCGGGGCGGGCCGAAGCCGTCCAGGACGCAGCGCGAGACCGCCGCGTCCTGATCCGCCGGTCCCTCAGCCCTCCGCCAGCAGGCCCGCGGCCAGGGCCCGCAGGGAGCGCCGGTAGGTGTCCTGCCCGGTGAGCGGCTCCCAGCGGTCGGCCACCCGCGCCAGGTGGGGGTAGGCGGCCGCGTCCAGGTCCGCGAAGACCTCCTCGCGGCGGGTCGGGCGCTCGTCGTCGGCCCGCCGCCGGGCGGCGGCCGTCCGGACGATGAGGTCGCCCGCGGTGTAGTGCCAGATCGCGCGGTAGGCGTGGACGGCCCGCTCGGGGCTCAGCCCGGCCTCGACGGCGGCGGCCACGATGTGCTCGACGTACCACAGCGCCGCCTCCGACATCAGGTCGTCGGCGGTGAGGACCTCCACGATCCACGGGCAGTCGGCCAGCCCGTCGCGGATCGCCGCGGCGACGGTGACGATGCGGTCCAGCGGGTCGTCCGGCAGGTCGGGGCGGGGCATCCGCTCGGCGTGGTCGTCCAGCAGCAGGAGCAGCAGCTCCTCCTTGTCGCGGACGTGGTGGTAGAGCGCCATCGGCGTGCCGCCGATCTCCCTGGCCAGCCGCCGCATCGTCAGCCTCGCCACGCCCTCGGCCGCCACGATCCGCCCGGCCGCCGCGACGATCTCCGCCCGGGAGAACTTGGGGGGCCGTCCCACCTGCGCTGACGTCGACTTGGGCATGCCCCATGATGGCGCATCCGCGGCCCGGTGCTCGACCCCGGACTCGACACGGGGGATGGCGCGGGCTAGTTTTTATACATGTACAAAAATATGCGGGGGCGGCCCGGCGCCGTCCTGGCGGCGGTCTCGCTCGCCCAGTTCCTGGTGGCGCTCGACATGTCGGTGGTGAACGTCGCGCTGCCCGCGATCCGCTCCTCCCTCGGCTTCACGCCGGTGGGCCTGTCGTGGGTGGTGCACGCCTACGCGCTGACGTTCGGCGGGTTCCTGCTGCTCGGCGGGCGGGCCGGGGACCTGTTCGGGCGGCGGCGGCTGTTCGTGGCGGGGCTGGTCGCCTTCGGCGCGGCCTCCCTGGCCGGCGGGCTGGCGCAGGCCCCCTGGCAGCTGGTGGCGGCGCGCGCGGCGCAGGGCGTGGCCGCCGCCGCGCTGGCCCCGGCGGCGCTGGCGGCGCTGACGGTGGCGTTCCCCGAGGGCCCGGCGCGGGTGCGGGCGCTCGGGGTGTGGAGCGGGGTGAACGCGGCGGGCGGCGCGCTCGGCGTGCTGGCGGGCGGCCTGCTGACCGGGTACGCGGGCTGGCGCTGGGTGATGCTGGTCAACCTGCCGATCGTGGCGCTCACCCTCGCCCTGGCCGCCGCCGTCCCGGCCGACGTCCGCGGCGCGCGCCGCGACCGGCTGGACATGCCCGGCGCGGTGCTGGCGACCGGCGGTGCCGGGCTGCTGGTGCTGGGCGTGGTGCGCACCGAGCGGGTCGGCTGGTCCTCCGGGGCCACGCTCGCCACGCTGGGCGCGGCGGCGGTGCTGCTGGCGGCGTTCGCCGCCGTGGAGCTCCGGTCGTCCTCCCCGCTGGTGCGGCCGGGGCTGCTGCGGAGCCGGTGGGTGGCGGGCGCCAACGCGTTCGTGTTCCTGGCGGCGGCGGGCCAGTTCGCGGCGTTCTACTTCGTCTCGCTCTACATGCAGCAGGTGCTGGGGATGGGCGCGGCGGCGACGGGGGCGGCGTTCCTGCCGTTCTCGTTCGGCACCGTGGCCGGGGTGGCGCTGGCCACCCGGATCGGCGCGGGCCGCTCGCCGCGCGCCTCGCTGGTGCCGGGCGGGCTGCTGGCGACGGCGGGCTTCGCCTGGTTCGGGCTGGTCGATCCGGCGGGCGGGTTCGTCTCCGACGTGCTCGGCCCGTCGCTGGTGGCCAGCGTGGGGCTCGGGCTGTGCCTGGGGCCGGTCGCGGCCGCCGCGACGACCGGCGTCGCCCCGCGCGAGGCGGGCACGGCCTCGGGCGTCCTCAACAGCTCCCGCCAGCTCGGCGGCTGCGTCGGCCTGGCGGCGCTGGCGACCCTGGCCGCCGACCGCACCGGGGCGGCCGCGACCCCGCAGGCCCTCAGCGCGGGCTACGCCCTGGCCCTCCAGGTCACGGCCGCGCTGTTCCTGCTGGCGACCGCCGTCGCGATCACCGTGCTGCCCTCCCGCCGCCGCGCGGTCCCGGCGGCGCCCACCGACCTCCCCGCTCCCGCCGGGGCCGACATCGAGACCGAGACCGAAGGGGCCCGTTCATGACCGTCACACCGATCGATCTGTTCACGCAGGCGCTGTACCTGCGCGAGGACCGGAGCGTCACCGCCGGGGAACGCCGCATGGCCGGCGGCGCGGGCGGCTGGCATCTGGCGGCGTTCCGCCTGGAGGGCCTCGCCGACGCCCACCCCGACCACTGGGAGGTGCACCCGGAGGCCGAGGAGGTCGTCGCGGTGCTGCGCGGCTCGGCCCGGCTGTTCCTGCGCCCGCCGGAGGAGGGCGGGGCCGAGGAGGCGGCGACGCTGGCCGAGGGCACCGCCGTGATCGTGCCGCGCGGGCGCTGGCACCGCCTGGAGGTGGACGGTCCGACCGACCTGATGACGGTCACCCTGCGCGAGGGCACCCGTCTGGAGGCCCGCTGACGGACGCCGGTGGGGGCCCGCGATGCGGGCCCCCACCGGCGTCGTCAGGACTGGACGACCGCGCCGCTCTCCAGCAGCGCGTCCACGTCCTCGAAGCCGAGGTCGGCCAGCACGTCGCGGGTCTGCCCGCCCGGCAGCACCGGGACGCCGTCGGTCTCCCCCGGCGTGCGGGAGAAGCGCGGCGCGGGGGCGGGCTGGCGGTGGCCGTCCCGTTCCACGAACACCTCGCGTTCGGTGTTCCAGGGGTGGGCGGCCGCCTCCGCCATCGACAGCACGGGGGCCACGCACGCGTCGCCGGGCAGGAACACCTCGGCCCACTCGTCGCGCGTCCTCGCCTTGAACGCGGCGGCGAACCGCTCCCGCAGCTCGGGCCATCCGTCGTGGTCATGTTGGCCGGGCAGGTCGGCGTCGGCGAGCCCGAGCCGCTCCAGGAACTCGGCGTAGAACTGCGGCTCGATCGCGCCGACCGCCACGTGCCCCCCGTCGGCGGTCTCGTACACGTCGTACCAGGGGGCGCCGGTGTCCAGCATGTTCACGCCGCGCTCGTCGCGCCACATGCCCCCGGCCATGAAACCGTGGATGAACGTGGACAGGTGCGCCGCGCCGTCCACGATCGCCGCGTCCACCACCTGCCCCTCGCCGCTCAGCTTCGACTCCAGCAACGCCGCCAGCACGCCGACCACCAGGTACATGCTGCCGCCCGCGAAGTCGCCGAGCAGGTTCAGCGGCACCTGGGGCGGCCCGCCCGCGCGGCCGATGGCGTGCAGCACCCCGGTGACGGCGATGTAGCCGATGTCGTGCCCGGCGCTCCTGGACAGCGCGCCCTGCTGGCCCCATCCGGTCATCCGCCCGTAGACGAGCCCCGGGTTGCGGGCCAGGCAGTCGTCGGGGCCGAGCCCGAGCCGTTCGGTCACCCCCGGCCGGAACCCCTCGATCAGCACGTCGGACCTCTCCACGAGCGCGAGCACGACCTCCCGGCCCCGCTCGCTCTTGAGGTCGACGGCGATCGACCGCTTGCCCCGGTTGGTGAAGTCGGTGCCGCCGGTCCTCCCCCCGCCGCGCCGCGCCGCGGCGGCGCGGTCCACCCGGATGACGTCGGCGCCGAGGTCGGCCAGCAGCATCGCGGCGAACGGCCCCGGCCCGATCCCGGCCAGCTCGACCACCCGCACTCCCGACAGCGGACCCTTGCCCATACAGCGACCCCTTTCGATCGGTGCCCCCAGTGTGCCCGATCGAAGTAAGCGGTTCCTGACGGGGTGGGCCGTTCGGGACGCGGTCAGTCCTCCCGGGCGGTCAGCGTGACGGGGGCGTCGGTCCCCCCGCTCCCGCTCGGCGCGGCGTCCAGCAGGCGGCGCTTCACGCGCGGCCCGCGCAGCGGCCCCTCGGCCCGGGGCTCCAGGCCCCGCGCGGCGGCGGCCAGGTAGCGCGGGCGGTCGGCGGGGTCGCGCCACCAGGTGCCGCTGACCGGCCGCCGGTCGTCGCACCAGCCGGTGTCCAGGTGCTCCCGGCCCGCCAGCAGCGTGGCCTGCGCGGTGGTGCCGCCGTTCGCGAACGTCATCCGCGTGCACACCCATCCGGCCTTCGGGCCACCCTTGGGCAGGCGCCCGGTCCAGAACTCCCAGGCCGCCGCCTCGGTGACCGGGCGCGCGGGCCGGGGCAGCAGGCAGCCGAGGCGCTCCCACAGCCGCCGCCCGGCGGGCTTCAGGCGGGCGGGCCGCGGCTCGGGCGCGCCGGCCCGGTGGGTGGGCGGGCGGTGGGCGAGCACGACCGGCCGCGCGCCGCCCAGGTCGCCGACGGTGCGCCGGCCGTCGGCGCCCTCCAGGTCCAGCAGCGGGCCGCGCCCGCAGCGGGTGCCGGCCGTGACCGGGTCGGTGACGCCGTCGCGCACGGCGACCTCGCGCCCCTCGGGCGTGGTGGCGCCGGTGTCCCAGGGGGCCAGCAGGTAGCGGCCGCCGCCCAGCGCGACCGGCGCGGCGGGGTCGGCCCCGCCGGTGACGACGTCCAGCGCGCCGCTGGTCCCGCTGTAGCGGGCGATCCGGTCGCCGCCGCGCAGCACCGCGACCGGCTCCCCGCCGACGCGCCCGGCGTACAGCAGCTGCGCGACGCGGGTGGTGGTGCCGCGCGCCGCCCAGGCCGCCAGCGCCCGGCCGGTGAACGCCCGGTCCCCGGCGAGGTCGCCGCGCGCGGGCCAGCCGTCCAGGTCGCGGGGGGCGTGCCGCCACGCGTCGGGCGGGGCGGTCACCAGGCGCGGGGGCCCGGCGGCGGCCGGGCGGCCACCGCCCGGCAGCGTTCCGCCCTCGGTCGCCACCAGCACGCCGACCAGCGCGGCGGTGAGCACGCCGCCGACCGCGATCGGCAGCACCGGGCGGCGCGCGGACCGGGCCAGCGCGTCGGGGACCGGGTCGGGGCGCTCCACCGGCGGCAGCAGCGCGACCTCGGCCGCCTCGATCACCGCCCACGGATCGCGGACGCCCAGCCGCACCAGGTCGTCGCGGACCCGGTAGCGCGGCATCCCGGCGACCCGCAGCAGCACGCACGCCACCCGCACGCCCGCGTCCAGCCGCGACAGCGCGGCGGTCACCGCCGGGTCGGGCAGCCGCACCGGCAGCGCCCGCAGCCAGGGCCCGAGGCCCCGGTACATGCGGCGCGAGGGCCGCATGGCGCGGCGCAGCACCCGCAGGCGGCGCCGTTCGGGGTCGCCGCCCCACCGGGCCGCGCCGTCGACGATCCGGCGGGCGACCGCCAGCCGGTACGCCCGCTTCCCCTTGCCCGGCAGGGCGAAATACGCCAGCCACACCAGGTCCCCGTACCGCGACCCGGCTTCCACCGGGGTTTCCGCCATGGTCTGCTCCGGCATCGCCGAACTCCTCCAACGCCCGCGGGTCGATTGCAGGCCAGAGGCTAGGGAGGCGGATGAGCGGCGGGCGCGGAATTGAAGGAACGATTAACCGGCGGCGCCGCTATTTCCGTTCTTTTGCCGATGTCAGCGCGGCGGGTGCGCGACCCGTTCGGTGAACGACCCGTGGAATCCCATGGGGATGTGGTGCCTCAGGTGCGCGACGGCGAGGGGCTCGGCCTCCACGTCCCGCGCGTCGAGGACCAGCAGCCGGGAGCGGTGCTCCTCGGGGTCGTAGGCGAGGGCGAGCAGCCAGCCGTCGCCCTCGGCCGCGTCCGGCGCGCGGGGGACGAGGACGGGCTCGCCGAAGCCGTGGCCGGGCGGCAGCTCGTGGACCCGGCGCCGCCCGGTCGCGTGGTCGAGGTGGTGGACGCCGACGCCGTTCGGGGTGCGCCCGGCGAAGTAGGTGTGCCGGTGCGGGCGGCCCGCCCGGCGCACGTCGGCGTGCGGCAGCTCCAACGGCAGCGCGCACACCTCCTCGCCGGTGACGCGGCCGTTGGCGCCGATCCGGTAGCGCACCAGCGCGCATCCCCACGGGAAGTCGCTGGTGCGGAACTCGCTGAACGGCCGGATCGCCGACTCCCAGTCCCGGAACCGCACGAACTCCACCACCGTGTCCGGGCCGTCCTCGAACGCGTTGACCAGGTGGAATCCCAGCAGCGGCTCGTGCTCGACCACCCGCGCCCGGCCCCCGTACCGGGGCGCGACCACGAAGCAGGTGGGCCGGTGCGGCTCGTGCGCCAGGGCCTCGACGATCGAGCCGGCGCCCAGCAGGATGCGCCCCGCCTTCGGGATCACCGGGTTGATCACGAAGACCATGTGGCGGCGGGTGAGCGCGAAGTCGTGGTTCCACGGGGTGTAGGGCAGCGGGACGCGCGGCAGGCGGTGCAGGCGGCCGCCGGTGTCGACGCGGTAGCGGCGCAGGCCGCGCGGCCGGGTGAGGTCCATCCCGAAGTTGAACAGCTCGCCGGTGTCGGGGCAGCGCGACGGGTGCGCCGAGAACGCCGACAGCGCCGTCAGCCGCCCGCCGAAGGAGTGCTCGCCGAGCGTCTCCAGGCTGTCGGGGTCCAGGCGGAACGGGCGCCCGCCCTCCCACAGGGCCAGCAGGTGCCCGCCGTGCAGCACGACGCCGGTGTTGGCGACGTTGGCGGGCGGGCGCAGCGCGTTGGCCAGGGCGCCGCCGGGCCGCCGGGTGCCCAGCCCGCGCAGCCCGACCCGGCCGTGCCGCTGCCCGTACCGGTAGTGGCGGGTGCGCACGTACCGGTTGCGGTAGCGGATCGCGCCACCGGCGAAGGAGAACAGCGAGACCATGCCGTCGCCGTCGAAGATGTGGTCCAGCAGGGTCTCGCCGACCTGCCAGCGGCCGGGGCCGTTGCGGTACAGCGTGCCGGTCAGGCCCTCGGGGAGCCTGCCGTCGATCTCGTCGACGGTGTAGTCGTGCTCGTCGTCCAGCGCCGCGTAGGACCGGTGCCACGGGTCGTCGCCGTACCGGGCAGCGCCGTCCTGGGCAGCGCCGCCCTGGGTGCCGCCGTCCTCGGTCACTGCCGTCACGGTGGGCTCCTCGGGGTGGGGGCTCCTCGTCGGCAGGGTGTCATGGCGCCGGTACGTAGTTCAATACCTAACGACTAGTCCGGTCCGCCGTCCCGCTCCGTCCCTTTCGTCCCCGTACTACGCTGTGTCCTCCGGGGACCGTCCCCGGCCGCGCGCCCCCGCCGCGCACTCCCCCACCGAGAGGGTTCCGCCGACCGATGACCGAGGACGTTCCCGGCTACCGGGTGCTGGAGCAGGTCGGCGAGGGCGGGTTCAGCGTCGTCTACCGCGCGCACCAGGAACGCCTGGACCGCATGGTGGCGCTGAAGGTGCTGTCGATCGGCTCCGTGGACGACGCCGCCCTGCGCCGCTTCCAGCGCGAAAGCAAGATCACCGGCAGGCTGTCGGGCCATCCCAACATCGTGACGGTGCTGGACACCGGGGCCACCCGGTCCGGCCGCCCCTACATCGCGATGGAGTACTTCGAGCACGGCTCGCTCACCGACCGCCTGGAGCGGGAGGGCCCGCTGCCGGTCGCCGAGGTGCTGCGGATCGGCGTCAAGATGGCGGGCGCGCTGGCCGCCACGCACGAGACCGACGTGCTGCACCGCGACGTCAAGCCGCAGAACATCCTGGTCTCCCGGTACGGCGAGCCCGCGCTGGCCGACTTCGGCATCGCCCGGCTGGTGGACTCCTTCGACCAGGGCCACACCCAGGCGTTCACGCCGCACCACGCCGCGCCCGAGGTGCTGGAGGGCCGCACGCCCGGCGTCGCCTCCGACGTCTACTCGCTGGGCTCGACGCTGTACCAGCTGCTGGCGGGGCAGCCCGCGTTCCGGGGCCCGCAGGGCGAGGGCATCGCGCAGCTGATGCTGCGGATCCTCAACGACCCGCCGCCGCCGTTCCGCCGCGCCGACGTGCCCCGCCCGGTGTACGAGGCGATCGCGCAGGCGATGGCCAAGCCCGCCGAGCACCGGTTCCCCAGCGCCGTGGCGTTCGCCCAGCGCCTCCAGCAGATCCAGCGGGAGCTGGGGCTGCCGGTCACGGACCTGGCGCACAGCGGCGGGGGCGAGACGGGGTTCCCGGCCCCGCCGCCCGCCGGGGAACCCCACACCGGCGGCTCCTCCACCTACCCGCAGCCACCGCCGGTGCCCGACTGGGCCCCGACCGTGGCCGGTCCGGCGGCCCCGCGGGCCGTCGCGGCCCCGGCCGAACCGCCGTCCCCCTGGCACCCGGCCACCGCCCAGCGGCAGGAGGCGCAGGCGGGCGCGCGGACGCTCCCGCCCGCACCACAGCCGCCCGCACCGCACCCGCCCGCACCGCAGCCGCCCGCACCGCACCCGCCCGCACCGCAGCCGTTCGCGCCGGGCGGGAACACCTCACCCTCGTGGCCGCCTGAGGCCCCCCGCCCGGCCGAACGCGCCGGACCGCGCCGGGGCCTGATCGTCGCGGCGGCCGTCGCGCTGGTCGGCGGCGCGGCCGTGGGGATCGGCGCGCTCGCCCTGACCGGCGACGAGGAGCCCGAGCGGAACGGGCGGACCGCCGCCCAGAACGGCGGGCGGCCCACCACCGCGTCCGGGGCCCCGGCCCGGCCCATCGGGAAGCAGCGCTACCTGGAGACCCGCCCCGCCGGGCTGGCGGTCAAGGCGGCGGGCCGCAACGCCGTGCTGGCCTGGCGGCTGCGGCCCGAGGCCCGGGAGCTGCCGATCATCGTGCAGCAGGCCCCCTACGGGAAGGTCGCCTTCGTCAACGCGGGCGTCGGCGGCAAGAGCGCGACCGTCTCCGGCCTGGACCCCCGCAAGGGCTACTGCTTCCGGGTCGGCGCGGTGCTGCGCATCAACCCCGGCAGGGAGCCGAACGTCTCCTGGTCGGCCCCCCGGTGCATCCGGGGCGCCAAGCCCCGCGCCTGACCGGGCTCAGTCGCGGGTCAGTGCCTCCGCGTACGCCGGGGCGGTGATGTTGCGGCCCGACAGCACGGCCACGACCCGCCCGGTGACCTCGATCTTCCCGGCCAGCAGCGCGGCCAGGGCCGCCGCCCCGGCCCCCTCGGCGACCAGGCCGTGCGCGGTGAACAGGGCGCGCAGGGCGGCGCGGATCTCGGCGTCGGTGACGGCGACCAGGTCGACGTGGCCGCGCAGCACGCCGGGGGTGACGCAGCCGGGTTCGAGGTTGCCGACCAGGCCGTCGGCGAGGGAGTCGCCGACCTCGACGGGCACGACCCGCGGTGTGCGGCATGGCGTCCTCCGAGCGGGTCCGGCCGCGCCATCCTCCCTCCCCCGCCGTCCGGGCCGCACCGCCCGACCGCAAAATCCTCGCCAACCAGGTCCGGGACCACCGGGCGCGGGAAGGAACCGGGGCATGGACGCCACCCTTCCGGACCTGCCGTACCCCGAGTGGGCGGACACCAAGGACACCCTGCACCTGTGGACCCAGATCGTGGGGAAGATCCAGCTGGCGTCCGCGCCGCCCCGCAACCACTGGTGGCACACCACGTTCCAGGTGACCGAGCGCGGCTACTCCACCGGCCCGATGACCCACGACGGGGTGCGGTTCCGGATCTCGTTCGACCTGGTGTACCACCGGCTGGTGGTGCACACCGAGCAGCGGGAGGACGCGGTCCCGCTGCGGGACGGGCTGACGGTCGCCGACGTCCACCACGGCCTGCTGACGATGCTGCGGGAGCTCGGGATCGACGTCAGGATCAGGGAGAGGCCGTACGGGGTGCCGATGACCACGCCGTTCCCCGACGACGTCGAGCACCGCTCCTACGACCGCGCGCGGATCGAGGCGTTCCGGCGGGCGCTGGTGTGGGTGGACGAGGTGTTCCGGGAGTTCCGGGGATGGTTCAACGGCAAGGCCAGCCCGGTGCAGCTGTTCTGGCACAGCTTCGACCTGGCCACCGCGCGGTTCTCGGGGCGGCCCGCCCCGGCCGGCGGCGGGGACCCGGTGGCGGCCGAGGCCTACAGCCACGAGGTGATCAGTTTCGGGTGGTGGCCGGGCGACGCGGCCCATCCGAGGGCGGGGTTCTACTCCTACACCCACCCCGAGCCCGCGGACCTGACCACGATGCCGCTCAGCCCCGAACCGGCCGCGTGGGCGGCGACCGGCCCGACCCACCAGGCGCGGCTCGACTGGGACGTGGTCCGGGCGTCCGGCGACCCGCGCGCCACGCTGCTGGGGTTCCTGCAGAGCGCCTACGCCGCCGGGGCGGTCCGCGGGAGGTGGCCCTACGACGGGTTCCACTCCTCGTGGTGCCCGCCGCAGGGCCGGGTGTCAGGGCGCGCCGCGCCGCAGTGACCGGGGGTGCAGGCGGCGGCCCAGCCGCCGCGCCCGCCCCGCCTTCGCGGTCACCAGGCGCCCCACCTCGTCGCTGTGCTCCCACGCCCGGTCGGCGGCGCGCGGGTCGGGCTCGCCCGCGCCGAACCGGGTCCGGTTGACCAGGTCCGCGAGCGGCTGGAGGTGCCGTCGCGCGGCCTCCCCCAGGTGCCGGGCACCGAACCCGGCGACCTCGTGCGCGGTGAGGGTGCGGGCGGTGGTCAGGCCGACGTCGGCGAGGTGGTCGAGGGCCTGGTGCCAGGCCCCGGCGACGCGCTGGGCGGGGGTGCCCGAACGCCGCCGTCGCCGCCGCAGCGCGGGAGCGGCCAGAACGGCCAGCACGTACCCGGCGGCCGGCAGTCCGCCCGCGGCGGCCGCGTACACCCACCAGGGCAGCGGCTCGTCCGCGGCGGTCCGTTTCGGCGCGGGCGGCGGGACCTGGTCGGTCGCGCCGGGGCCGTTGCCGCGTTTGGCGGAGGCGGCGTTCTTCTGGGCCTCCTCCAGTTCCCGTGTCTCGCCGGAGGCGACGGCGTCGTTCCGCCGGGTCTTCCCGGCCCGGTCGGGCGTGGGGTTGAACGGCACCCAGCCGATCTCCTCGAACTTCACCTCCGGCCACACCATCACGTCGCCGGACCGCACCCGCACGCCGCCGTCGGCCGGGAGGCCGCCCCGGAACCCGACCCTGATCCGGGTGGGCAGGCCCAGCGTGCGGGCCAGCACGGCGTAGGCGGTCGCGAAGTGCTCGGGCGTCCCGGCACGGCCCTCGCCGAGGAAGTAGTCGAGCTGCCGGTAGCCGTGGCCGGGCGGCGCGGTGACGCTGTACCTGGCGTACCGGCGCAGGTGCATCGCCAGCCGGGCGGCCTGCTGGAACGGCGACGCCGCGCCCTCGGTGGCCCGCTCGGCGAACCGCCGGAACTCGGCGACCTGCACCGGCTCCCGTGTCGCGCCCGGCCCCCACGGCAGCTCGGTGGCGGCGCGGGCCTCGGGGTCGGTGGCCAGGGACGCGGCGGCGAGGTCGTCGGCGTTCCAGCGCGGCACCCGCGACCGCACCCGGTAGGTCTGGCCCCGCCGGAGCGGCTGGGCGGCGGCGGCCACCCCGCTGGCGGGGTCCACGACGACGGTGACGCCGTCGATCTGGCGGGGCCGGTCGGCGGCGGGCAGCCACACGCCCGGCAGGTCCCCGACGGTGATGGTCTGGTCGAGGTCGCGGCGTTCCACGACGGTGCCGTCCTCGGGGACGCTGCGGCCGGTCGGCGCGAACCTCGCCGTCGAGGTCCAGGTCACCCCGTCGAAGCGGGCGAGCGCCACCAGCCGCCACTCCCCCGCGTTCCCGCCCCGCGCGGTGAACATGACCTGGTCGGGGCTGAGCAGCCACCCGCCGACCCGGTCCAGGGGGCTGACGCTGTCGCGGCGCTGCGGCGGCGGGGCCTGCACCTGCTCGCGCGGGTTGTAGGGCTCGGCGCTGACCGGCACCAGCGGCGCGGCCAGCCACGCCATCGTCCCCAGCGCCGCCGCGACCGGCAGTCCGAGGGCCAGGGGCCGCCAGCCCTGGTCGGCGCGCAGCGCCACCAGCACGACCAGCAGCACGACGGTCCCGGCGGCCAGCGGCAGGGTGGAGCCGGGACCGTCCACGCCCAGCAGCAGCGCCACGCCGAACACCGCCAGCGGCGGCAGGCCGGGCGCGGCGCGCAGCCCGGTCCGCAGCGCCAGCTCCGCCGACGCGAACGCCGCCAGCCACACCAGCACGTGCACCAGCACCAGGAGCTCGGGCCGGGCGGGGGCGGGCAGCAGCGTGGTCAGGATCGATTTCCACGAGCCGAGCAGCCCCTCCCGCAGCGCCGCCGGAAACGTCCCGTCGGCCAGCGTGGGCCGCAGCACGGTCACCGCGACCGTTCCGGACCACGCCGCCACGGTCAGCACCAGCGAGATCCACAGCGGCCGGACCCCCTTGTTCCGGGGACCCGACAGCGCCGCCGACAGCACCGTGGGCACGACCGCCGCGACGCCCGCGACCGGCAGCACCGGCCCGAGCCCGAACACCCGCTGGAACGCCAGCCCCGCCACCGCCGCGAGCAGCGCGGTGACCGGCAGCGCCAGGTACCGCCGGTTCACCGGCCCCTCCCCAGTCGCGGCCACACGGCGGCCAGGGTGTCCAGGTCGGGCACGTCGGCCAGCAGCACGCCGGGCGGGGCCGAGGCGGGCGCGCCGGGTCGCACGCGCAGCACCACCAGCCGGTCGAACCGGCTCCGCACGGCCGCGATCCGCCCCAGCTCGGCCCCGTCCTGCACGATCACCACGAGGGAGCCCCCGGCGCGGACCCGCCGGGCGGCGTCCACGACCGTGTTCGGGCCGTCGGCGAGGGCCACGCCGGTCAGCCGGTCCAGCAGCTCCTCCACGTCGTCGGGGCCGCCGCGCGTGTCGGCGACGGGCCCGGAGCCGGTGAGGACGCGGACGGGGAAGTTGGCGCGGGCGGCGGCGACGGCGACCGACGCCGCCGCGTCCACGGCCAGCTCGAAGTCGTCGGGGTCGCGCCAGGCGTCCGGGCGGGCCTCCAGCACGAGGGTCGTGGTCGGCAGGCTGGCGTCCACGAGCTGCCGCACCATGAGCGTCCCGGTGCGGGCCGAGGACTTCCAGTGGACGTGCCGCATCTCGTCGCCGACGACGTACTCGCGCAGCGCGTGGAACGTGGTCGTCCCGGCCGGGGACCGGTCGCTGGTCGGGCCGTCCAGGTGGTAGGCGCGGCCGGACGGCAGCAGCGACAGGTCCACGGTCCGGGGCCGCACCAGCAGCGTCCGCGGCGTTCCGTACTCGCGGACGCGCCGCGCGAGCTGCAACGGGTCGGCGCGCACCAGCCGCAGCGGCCCCACCGGGATCCGCCCGCGCCGGTCGGTGGGCAGCCGGTAGGTGACGGTGCGGCGGCCGCCCGGCCGCAGCCGGGGGACGTCCACCGCGACCGCCGTGGCCCCGGCGGCGTCCCGTGCCGACAGCCCGGAGCGGATGCCGCGCCCGGCGTTGGTGACGTGCAGCACGCCCACGGCGGGCTCGCCGCGCGCCACCCTCACCGGCGCGATCTCCCGGCGGACCTCCAGCTTCGGGCGCGGCAGCGTCCACGCCAGCGCCACGGCCACGGCGACCAGGCCCGCCAGCGCCAGCACGGCGGGCTCGGGGTAGCCGAGCCACCAGCCCAGCGCGTACAGCGCCGCCGACCCGGCCGCCGTCCCCCATCCGAGCGGTGTCAGCACCCCGGACCCCCCCTGCTCAGCCCGCGCCCGCTCAGACCGCGGCGGCCTGCGGCGTGGGCACCTGCGCCAGCACGTCGTTCACCACGTCCGCGCCGGTCCGGCCGCGCAGCTCGGCCTCCGGCGTGACGATCAGCCGGTGCGCGATCACGGGCACGGCCAGGGCCTTGACGTCCTCGGGCACCAGGAAGGACCGCCCCGCCGCGGCGGCGCGGACCCGCGCGGCGCGCAGCAGCGCCAGGCTGGCCCGGGGGCTGGCGCCCAGCCGCAGGTCGGGGTGCTCGCGGGTCGCGGCCACGACCCGCACCACGTAGTCGTACAGCGGCCCGGCCACGTGCAGCCGCGACGCGAACTCGATCATCCGGGCGACGTCCTCGCGGCCCGCGACCGGCGGCAGCCGGTCCAGCATCCGCCCGGTCGGCATCCCCGCCAGCACCGCCACCTCGGCCTGATGGTCGGGGTAGCCCATGGAGATCCGCATCAGGAACCGGTCGAGCTGGGCCTCCGGCAGCGGGTAGGTGCCGTCCATGTCGACGGGGTTCTGCGTCGCGATCACCATGAACGGGCGCGGCACCGGGTGCGCGGTGCCCTCGACGGTGACCCGCCGCTCCTCCATGACCTCCAGCAGCGCCGACTGGGTCTTGGGCGAGCCGCGGTTGATCTCGTCGGCGACCACCAGGTTCGCGAAGATCGGACCGGAGTGGAACTCGAACGCGTTCTGCGCCTGGTTGAAGATCGACACCCCAGTGATGTCGCTGGGCAGCAGGTCCGGCGTGAACTGGACGCGCGCCCACTGCGCCTCCACCGACGCCGACAGGGCGCGGGCCAGGGTCGTCTTGCCGACGCCGGGCACGTCCTCGACCAGCAGATGGCCCTCGCTGAGCAGGCAGACCAGCGCCAGGTCGATCTTCTCGCGCTTGCCGCGGATGACGCGCTCGATGTTCTGCGCCAGCGCGGCGAACATCTGCGCGAAGCGCGCGGCGAGCGCGTCGGCGTCCACGGCCGCGTGGTTCGGCGCGTGGTTCGCCGCGCGGTGGGCGGCCGGGTTATCGGTCACGGTCGTGCTCCCCCGTGTGGCGTGAACTCGCGATCAGTCGGCGCATTCGAACGTCTTCCCGCCGGGCGCGCGCGGCCCCTCCATGAGGGTCACGCTCAGGTAGCCGATACGGCCCTGCCACTCGATCCGGTTCCAGACGTTGCTGGTCTCGCCGGTCTCTTCCTCGGTGACCGACTGGCCGTACACCTGGCAGATCAGGGTGAGCGAGCGGTACTCGCCCCTCGGGATGGAACCGGCCTGGCCCTCCTTCTTCGGGCCGGGGCGGACGATCGTGTTCGTCTGGTTGTTGGCCTTGTTCTGGTGGGAGGACCGCACGTAGGCGAGGTTCGCGGTCACGCTCGCCGCCGGGCCGGTGCCCGCTCCGTTCTTCGGCGTCACCGTGATCCGGTGCGTGGTGTTGTTGGCCAGCGCGTTGGCGATGCTGTACGAGGTCGCGGCGGTCGGGGCGCCGCCTCCGGGCCACTCCACCATGTAGGTGATCCCGCGGCCTCGCGCCGCGTTCCAGTTGAGGTTGGCCCCCTTGTTGACGCCGTCGGCGGCCAGCCCCGACACGGGCGCGGCGGGCGGGTTGCAGGGGCGCTTGGTGACGTTCTCCGTGGACAGGGCGCGTTCGGCGGTGGGGGACTTGGGCCTGGCCGCGACCCGGTAGGTGTACTCCAGGTCACAGGACAGCCCGGTATTCCGGAACGTCCCGCTCCCGCGCCCCGGCGCGACCGGGGGCACTCCGGCCACCGGCTTGCCCGAGTCGTCGGTGAGGACGTAGTCCTTCACCCCTTCGGTCTGTGCGCCCTCGTTGAACGACACGTTGATGAAGCCGTCGCCGGACTGCGCGCTCAGCCCCTCCGGTGCGCCGGGGACGGCGCAGGCGGGCGTGCTGTCGACCGGCGACCAGCGGGTCCGCTTCCGGTGCGTCCGGGGGTCGGTGTAGACGACGCCCACCTGGAACGCGTAGATCTTGCCGCACTTCAGGCCGTCGATCTGGAAGCCGTACGGGCCCTCCGCCGGGACCGGGGGCTGGCCCGGCAGGACGGGGCGGCTGCGCAGCACGTACTGCTCCGGCCGGATCCGCTGGTACTGGCTCGGCGTGAACGCGACCGTGATCTTCCCGCCCTCGCCGCTCGCCTCGATCTGCGGCGGGAGCGGCGGGTCGTTGGGCTTCATGCGCGGCGGGCGGACGGGGTCGTTACCGCCGCCGTTCCCGCCGTCGCCGCCGGGGTTGCCGCCGTTGCCGCCCCGGTCGTCGGGGAGGGGCTTGCGCGGGCCGCCGGGGACCTTGTCCTCGTACTTGCGGATGGGCTTGCGGGAGCCGCTGGAGTCGATCGACAGGGCCTTGTCGCCGTTCGGGTCGTTGGCCCACAGCAGGCCGTCCTTGACGAACACGTCCAGGGGCCCGGGGCGGCCGGAGACCGGGATGTGGGGCTCCATGCGGCGGGTGGCCGAGTCGTAGACCAGCAGCGAGCCCGCCGTCTCGTCGGGGATGTAGACCTTGGAGCCGAGGATCTGGGGCTCGCCCAGGGTGTGCCGGGAGGCCCGCAGCGCGACCGAGGTGTAGCCGCCGGTGCTGGTGTCGAGCAGGGTGAGTTCGCCGCCGCGGCCCAGCAGCGGGACGGTCAGGCTGTCGGCGACGGCGGGCAGCCGCACGCCCCCGGCGGCGGCCGTCTGGGTGACGGTGCCGGGCAGCTTCACCTTCTGGGCGCCCTCGGGGCGGACGACGACGGCGGCGGCGTTGGCGGAGTCGACGGCCACCGGCATGCCCGCGACGATCGACAGGCCGAGCGCGGTGCTGGGCCCGGCGATCTCGACGGGCTGCCCCTGGCGGCCGCCCTGGAACGGGACCAGGCGGCCCTCCCCGGCGGCCGGGACCCACAGGGTGCCGCGCTGGTCGAGGGCGGCGCGGCCGAGCGGCGGGCGCAGCGCGGCGGGCTGCCCGACGGTGGCGAGGGTGAACGGGTCGATCTGCTGGACGGTGCCCTTGTACCGGTCCACGCTGTAGGCGGTGCCCGCGCCCGCGACGATCTGGAGGCCGACGCCCAGCCTGCGGCTCTGCTCGACCTTGAGCTGGGACGGGTCGATGCGGCTGACGACGCCGGTGGTGTCGTCGACCAGCAGCACGGTCCGGCCGTCCTGCACGATCCTGATCTTGTGGCCGCGGGTGCCGGGCAGGTCGGTCTTGCCGTCGACCTTGCCGGACAGGCCGTTGACGTGCACGACCATGCCCTTGGCGGTGGCGGTCAGCCAGGACCCGACATCAGAGATCTTGTACTGGGCGCTGGCCATGCCGACGCCGTAGACCAGGGCCGACACCAGCAGCGCGCCGACCAGGCCGACGGCGATCTGCCCGGTGGTCCGGTCCCGGCTCAGCAGGGCGCGCGGGTGCGGCACCCGCGGGCGGGGTCGTCGAGCACCCAAGGTCCCGTCACCTTCCCGTCTCCGCCGCCGGGCGCGACGTGCTCCCGGCGGGAGCGGGGGGTGTCCGCCCGGACTCTGTCCGTCGTTCCGGCCGCGGCGTCCTGCGTGAAACGTTCGGCCCGCGGCCCTGCACGAACGGATCAGCAGGGTATGCGCGAAGTGCACCCTAATGCGTCGTACGGAACCCCCAACATAACGGGGGCGTCCGTGATCCGCCCGGCGAACCCTGAGACTGGCGGGACGGGACGGCGGTTGCGTGACATGGGTCACCCCCGGTGTCCCGGGGGTGACGGTGGCGGTCAGCCGAGCGGCAGGTCCAGGGTGGAGGGGGCCCGGACGGTGAGCGCGCCGCCGGGGGTCCCGGCGTCGGCGTAGATCGGGTCCCTGGTGTCCAGGACGAGCATCAGGCGGTGTCCGGCGGGCACGTCGTAGGCGGTGGCCTGGAGGTTCACGGTGATCTTGTGGGGCCTGCCGGGGGTGCCGCGCAGCAGGCTGTGGGCCTCGTTGGTGATCAGCCGGGCGGTGCCGCGCGCGTCCACGTCGTACAGGTAGGACACGAGCGTCCCGGTGCGGCGGGACGGGGTGACGGTCAGGTCGAGGCGGGGCACGCCGCGCAGCCTGCGCGTGGCGGTGAGGACGGGGGTGGACCAGACGGCGGCGGCGCGGCGGGAGACGAGGCGTTCGGGCATGGCGTTGGGGAGGCCGAACGTCTGGAGCCCGCCGCTGACGATGACGATCCCGGCGTTGGCGCCGCTGTCGCGGCCGGTGCGCAGGGTGCGGGCCCAGCCCGCCGGGGCGAGGGCGCCGAGGGTCCCGTCGCCCCGGGCGGTGGCGCCGGGGGCGCCGAGGCCGAGGCGTTCGACGCGCCGGGTCATGGCCGCGACGTCGCGGTAGGTCTCGATCCGGCGGGTCCAGGCGGTCTCGGAGGCGATCGGCGGCTCGCGGTCGATGCCGTTGGCGACGCCGCGCAGGTGGCGGTCGAACCAGCGGTGGGCGTCGTTCCAGGTGCGGCCGTCCAGGCCGAGCAGGCCGGTGAGGTGGGCGGTGGCGTGGTCGCCGATCGACAGGTTGAGGCGGCGGGGGCCGGTGAGCCCGGCGAAGTGCCGCAGGAGCTGGTTGGGGGCGAACAGCGTCTCGCCGTAGGCGTTGCTGATCAGGATGGGGACGCGGCGGGCGTTGAGCCGGTCGCGGTAGGCGCCGGGCGAGCGCACCTTCCCCCATCTGACCAGTTCGGGAACGTTCCGGTTGGCGCCGAAGTCGTTCATGATCCGCTCGGTCTCCGGGCTGAGCCGCCCGGTGAGGCGGCCGGACAGCGCCAGCAGGGTGTAGGCGCCCATGTGGCGGGTCTCGTTGGCGTACAGCGACTCGACCAGGTCGCCCCAGGTGTCCATGGCGACGACGGCGGAGACGCGCCTGTCGCGCGCGGCGACGATCTGGCTGATGCCCGAGCCGTAGGAGATGCCCGCGAACCCGATCCTGGAACGATCCACCGGGGTGTGCGCGAGCAGCCAGTCGATGGCCCTGGAGCCGTCGGCGGCGTCCTTCGGCCCGGCCACGTCGATGCCGCCGCCGGAGTTGAAGAACCCGCGCGCGGTGTAGCTGAGGACGATGTAGCCCTTGGCGGCGAACTTGGCGGCCTGGGCGATGTACTCGTGGTCCTCCAGGCTCCAGCTGGAGATGAACACGATCGCCGGGTGCGGGCCCTTGGCGCGGGGCACGAAGACGTTGCCGTCCAGCCTCACGCCGTCGACGCTCGGGATGGAGATCTCCCGGTAGTCGTAGGGCGCCCCGGCCCGGGCGACGGCGGCGGGCGGAACGGCGACGGCCGCCGTCCCGGCCGTCGCGGCGAGGGCCAGGACGGCGGCCGCGCGATATCCGAACAACGAACGCTCCCAGAGATGACCAGTCAGCGATCACTGACGAGTAGAACGGCGTTCAGCATGGCAGAAGGCGATCATCACTGTCATGGTGACGCCCGTCACTGGACCTGAGGTCCAATACGCGCGGCGTGCGGCGCGGGCCGAACGCGAACGTCACGCGCCACGTCCTAGTCTGTGACCTCTCGACTCGAAGGACCGGGGTGAACGTGGACGCGGCGAACGTGGGCGGCATGTGGGAACGACTGACCGGGGCGCAGCCCGACCCGCCGTGGTGGCTGGTGATCCTGGTCGGGCTGGCCGCGCTCGCCGCCGTGCTGCACACCCCGACCTGGCGGGTCGCCCGCAACGTGGTGACGATCGCGCACGAGGGCGGGCACGCGCTGGTGGCGCTGCTGACCGGCCGCCGCCTCACCGGGATCAAGCTGCACTCCGACACCTCGGGGGTCACCGTCTCGCGCGGCAAGCCGCACGGGCCGGGCATGGTGTTCACCGCGCTGGCCGGGTACGCGACGCCGCCGCTGCTGGGGCTGCTGTTCGCGGTGCTGCTGGCGTTCGGGCGGATCACGCTGCTGCTGTGGCTGTCGCTGCTGCTGCTCGGCGGGATGCTCGTGATGATCCGCAACGCCTACGGGATCCTGTCGCTGGTCGTCACCGGCGGGACCGTGTTCGCGGTGTCGTGGTTCGCCGGGCCGACGCTCCAGGCGGCGTTCGCCTACCTGGCCGCGTCGTTCCTGCTGCTGGCGGGCACCCGCCCGGTGGTGGAGCTCCAGCGGATGCGGTCCCGGCGGATGGCCCCGACCTCCGACGCCGACCAGCTCGCGCACCTGACCGGCGTTCCGGGCCTGACCTGGGTGCTGCTGTTCTTCGCGGTCGCCCTCGGGTCGCTGGCCCTGGGCGGGTACCTGCTGACCCCCGACACCCCGCCCGTGCCGCGCTTCTGACGTCCCGCCGGGGAACGCCGCCGGCGCGGGCCCTACCCGCGGGGTAATCGTCCCCGGCCGTCCGCGCCCGCCAGGATGGGCGTCCTTCCGCGCCACCACGGCGCGGTCCGGGACCGGGAGGACGCGCCATGCCCACGACGGCATCCACGACCACGCGGGCGGTGGTGGAGGAACTGCTGCGCCGGATCGGCGAGGGCGACCCCGAACGCGTCGCCGAGCTGTACGCCGACCCGGCGGACTGGAAGCTGAACTGGCCCGAGGACGAGCACGGCCGCGCCGCCACCCCGTGGATCCGCCACCGCTCCACCCGCGCCGACGCCGCCGCCCACTACCGGGAGCTCGCCGACCACCACGTGCCCGAGGAGGTGGCCACCGAGGTCGAGCGCGTCCTCGTCGACGGGGACGAGGCGGTCGTGCTCGGCGAGATCCGCCAGACCGCCCGGTCCACCGGACGCGCCTACCGCGCCCGGTTCGCCCTGCACCTCACGGTCGAGCGCGGCCTCGTCACCCGGCACCACGTCTACGAGGACAGCCTGGCCGTCGCGCGGGCGTTCGGCGAGGGGTAGATCGATCGGACGCGGTGTGGTCTGCTGGGGCCGTGTACGACGTGGTGATCGTGGGCGGTGGGCACAACGGGCTGGTCGCGGCCGGGTACCTCGCCCGTGCCGGGCGCCGGGTGCTGGTGCTGGAGCGGCTCGGGCACCTGGGCGGGCTCGCGGTGTCGGCGCGGGTGTTCCCCGGCGTGGACGCGCGGGTGTCGCGCTACTCCTACCTGGTCAGCCTGCTGCCCTCGCGGATCGTGCGGGACCTCGGGCTGGGCGTGGAGCTGCGGCGGCGCCGGTACGCGTCCTACACGCCGTCCGGGGCGACGGGGCTGCTGGTCGACGACGGCGATCCGGCGCGCACGGCCGCCTCGTTCGCCTCGGTGACCGGCGGCGAGGACGCCTTCGCGGCGTGGCGGCGCTTCTACGCGATGACCGCGCACGTCGCGCGGCGGGTGGCGCCGACGCTGCTGGAGCCGCTGCGGGACCGCGGTGAGCTGCGGGACCTCGTCGGGGACGCGGAGGCGTGGCGGGACCTGTTCGAGCGGCCGGTCGGGGAGGTGGTGGCCGAACGGTTCGGCGACGACCTGGTGCGCGGCGTCGTGCTCACCGACGCGCTGATCGGCACGTTCGCCGATCCGGACGACCCGGACCTGCCGGCCAACCGCTGCCTGCTCTACCACGTGATCGGCGACGGCACCGGGGACTGGAAGGTGCCGGTCGGCGGCATGGGCGCGGTGACCGGCGCGCTCGCGGACGCGGCCCGCGCGGCGGGGGCCGAGCTGCGGACCGGCATGGAGGTCGTGGCGATCGACCCGGGCGGCGAGGTGACGTTCCGGGACGCGGACGGCGCCGAGCACGCCGTCGGCGCGCGGCACGTCCTGGCGAACGTGCCGCCCGCGACGCTGGCCCGGCTGCTCGGCGAGGAGGCGCCCGCGCCGCCCGAGGGCTCGCAGCTGAAGGTGAACATGGTGCTGGCGCGGCTGCCCCGGCTGCGGGACGCGAAGGTGGCGCCGGAGGAGGCGTTCGGCGGGACGTTCCATGTCAACGAGTCCGCCGCCCGGCTCGCGGCCGCGCACGCGGAGGCGGCGGCCGGGCGCGTTCCCGCGCTGCCGCCCGCCGAGCTCTACTGCCACTCGCTGACCGACCCGACGATCCTCGGACCGGACCTGCGGGCGGCGGGCGCGCACACGCTCACGCTGTTCGGGCTGCACATGCCCGCGCGGCTGTTCCGCGCCGACCCGGACGGGGCCCGCGCGGAGGCGCTGCGCGCGACGCTCGCCTCGCTGGACTCGGTGCTGGCCGAGCCGATCGGGGACTGCCTGCTGCGCGCGCCCGACGGCACCCCGTGCCTGGAGGTGAAGACGCCCCTCGACCTGGAGGAGGCGGGCCTGCCGGGCGGCCACATCTTCCACCGCGACCTGACCTGGCCGTTCGCCGAGGACCCGGCCGAGCGCGGGCGCTGGGGCGTGGAGACCGCGCACCCGCGCGTGCTGCTGTGCGGGGCGGGCGCGCGGCGCGGCGGCGGCGTCAGCGGGGTCCCCGGGCACAACGCGGCGCGGGCGGTGCTGGCCCGCTGACGTCCGGCGGCGGCGCGCCGCGGGACGTCTCCCCGGGGTGTACGCGCGTGGCGGGAGGCCGCCGCCCCTACATCCCCTGGCGTAGGGCGGGGGTCGGGGTGCGACCGGTGCGGTACCGCGATCCGGTGCCGCAGGCCGATCACAGGGCGGGGGTGCGCCGACGATGCTGGGGGCATGCGCGCAACCGACGAACGGTCCCTCCGCGGACGTCTGGACTGGCCCCTCGCGATCGCCCTCGGGACGGTCGCGCTGGTGCGCCCGGTCTTCTCGATCGCCGGGTGGAGCGACGCGCTCGGCAGGCCCGCCACCCCCCTGCTCCTCACCGCCGCGATCTCCCTGGTGTGGATCCTGGTCGCGGGGTTCGGCCGCGGCCGCGAACCGGTCCTGACGCTGGTCGCCGCCGGGGCGGTCTACGCCCTCGCCTCGATCGCGCTCAGCGCGGCCCTGTCCCCGCTCGTGCACGGGGAGCTCCAGGGGCCGCCGGCCACGCCGATCGCGATCGTCCCGGTGTTCCTCGTCAACGTGCTGTGGGGCGCGGTGTGCGGGGTGTGCGCGCTGGCGCTGCGGAACCTGCGCCGCACCCGTTGAGCCTCCCGCGAGGCCGGGAGACGATCAGATCACTCGACAGGGGAGAGAACCGATGCGCGAACGGCCCGTCCACCTGGGTGACGCCTTCTTCACCGACCCGCACGCCCTGTACCGCGAACTGCGCGACCGGGGCGGCGTCCACCCGGTCGTCTCCGAGCACAACCTGACCGGCTGGATGGTCACCGGCTACGGGCCCGCGCGCGAGGCTTTGGCCGACCCCCGGCTGAGCAAGTCGGCCGAGCGGGTGAACGCGCTGCTGGCGCGCCAGGGAGACCGCGAGCCGCAGGTCGGCGGGAGGCTGACGTCGAACATGCTGGTCGCCGACCCGCCCGACCACACCCGGCTGCGCCGCCTGGTCAACAAGGCGTTCACCGTCCGCGCCGTGGAGGCGATGCGGCCCCGCCTGGAGGAGGTCACCGCGCGGCTGCTGGACGAGCTGTCCGGCGACGCCGAGACCGACCTGGTCGCCGCCTTCGCCGAGCCGCTGCCGATCACGGTGATCTGCGAGCTGCTGGGCGTGCCGTTCTCCGACCGCTCCGGCTTCCGGGAGTGGACGGCGACGCTGCTGTCGACCGCGCCGCAGGCCGACCGCGCCCACGCCGCCCGTTCGATGGCCGACTACCTGACCGCGCTGGTGCAGGACAAGCGCGCCCACCCGGCCGAGGACATGCTGTCGGCGCTGGTCCGGGCCCGCGACGAGGACGACCGGCTCTCGGAGCCGGAGCTGACGTCGATGGCGTTCCTGCTGCTGGTCGCGGGCCACGAGACCACCGTCAACCTCATCGCCAACGGCACCCTCGCGCTGCTGCGCGCCCCCGACCAGTTCGAGCTGCTGCGCGCCACGCCCTCGCTGATCCCGTCGGCGGTCGAGGAGTTCCTGCGCTACGACGGCCCGGTGAACCTGGCGACGCTCCGCTACACCGCCGAGCCCGTGACGATCGAGGGCGTCGAGATCCCGCCGGACACGTTCGTCCACGTCGCCCTCCCGGCCGCCAACCGCGACCCGGCCCGCTTCCCCGACCCCGACCGCCTGGACGTCACCCGCGACGCGGGCGGGCATCTGGCGTTCGGCCACGGCATCCACTTCTGCGTGGGGGCGCGGCTGGCCCGGCTGGAGGCGGAGATCGCGTTCCGGCACCTGCTGGACCGCTTCCCCGGCCTGCGCCTGGCCCGCCCCGACGAGGAGCTGTCCTGGCGTCCCAGCTTCCGCATCCGCAGCCTGGACGCCCTCCCCCTCCGCCTGAAGTAGCGGACCGGAAGCGGTCACACCCCTGTGCGGCGCGGCGGGGCGGAACGCACCATGCCGTATGGCCGACAAGAAACTGGACCGCGCCGCCTACCACCGCAAGCGCCGGGCCCGCCTCCGCCGCACCCGCCGCCGCTCCCGCCCCACCACCGGCAAGGGCAAGGGCCGCTGACACCGGCGGCCCCGCCCTCCGCCCCGGCCGGTGGCGCGGGACCGCGTCACTTCCGCCAGAGGTAGAAGTTGGATTCGCGCGCCATGTAGAGGTCGCCGGACGGGGCGCGGGTCAGGATCGAGATCGGGCGGACGAGCTGGGTGTAGGCGAGGGTGCCGCGATCGATCCTGAACACCTTGGCCTGGGCCTTGCCGTACAGGTGGCCGTCGGCGGGGTCGAAGAAGAGCTGGGCGTCGCGCCACACGTGGTTCACGCTGTCCCACGGGTAGTCGCAGTACTTGGCGGTGCGCAGGGTCTTGCGGGCCACCGGGTCGAACTCGAACACGGTGCAGGTGGAGAAGCCCCACACGTGGCCCTTGTCGTCCACGGTCAGTCCGCTGACGGCCCGCTCGCCCGGCACCGGGACGGCGGTGTAGCGCACCGCTCCGGTCGCGACGTCCACGGCGACGAGCTTGGCGTCGCGTTCGCTGGGCTCGGTGCCGCTGCCGCCCCACACCGAGGTGGCCCCGTAGACCACGCCGTCGTGGTGGGCCAGCCCGACGACGCTGTGGGTGGGCACGACGTCCTTGAGCACCCGGGAGGTGCCGGTCCTCGGGTCGTACAGGGCCAGCACGCCGCCGACGACCCCCGAGGAGGGCACGGTGCCGACGGCGAGCACTCCCCCGGCGTCGGCCATCGCGAACGGCCGGTCCTGCCGCTGCCCGGACAGGTCCATGATCCTGCGGGGGTTGACGCCCGGGTTCCAGGGCAGCGCCGGGTCGTACTCGTGGATCTGCGCCCTGGGGTACTCGCCGAGGTAGAGCTTGCCGCCGACGGTGACCATGCCCTCCATCTGGCCGACGCCCCTGTGCCCGGTGACGGCGCCGGTGGCGGGGTCGTAGGAGGCCAGCCCGCCGGACAGGAAGCCGCTGCCGTAGATCTTCCCGTCCGGCCCGGGGGCCAGCGACTGGACGGCGGTCGGCTGCTCCGACAGCTCGGCCCGGAGCGCCGCGACGCCGCCGGTCCGGGTGTTCACGCGCCACAGCCCGCCGCCGGTGTTGGCCTTCACCAGCAGCTCGTCGTCGCCGACGCGGCCGACCAGGTGGAGCAGCGAGGCCGACTCGACGCGGGCGAGCACCCGGGTGGCGCCGGTGTGGACGTCGACGGCGGTCACGTCGCCGCCCCGGACGAGGTGGAGGCGGTTGCCGTGCGCGACCAGGCCGATGCCCGTCACCCCGGGGACGTGGTGGGTCCACCGGCGCCGGGCCAGGTCGTGGAGCCACACCTCACCGGTCGCGGCCGACGCGGCGAAGCGGACGGCGAGGTACCGCCCGACCACGCGCACGTCGTAGGCGTACTGGTCGGTGTCCAGGCCGGCGGGCAGGGGCAGCTCGCGCTTGGCGCCGGTCTCCGGGTTCACGGCGACGACGTGGGCGTGCGGGCCGACGCCCGCGTAGACGGTGCCGTCGGGGCCGGTGTCCAGTGAGCGGACGTACTGCTCGCCCGGCACGAGCTGGCCGTAGTCGCGGTTCGCGCCGGTGGCGGGGTCGTGGCGGAACAGGCGGCCGCCCGGCGAGGTGCCGCCGTAGAAGCGCCCGGCGCCGTCGGGGGCGACGGCCCAGATGAACGTCTGCCCCGCCAGCGGGGTGCCGAGGTCGGTGACCGAGGCCGCGCCCCACGTCCAGCGGAACGCCTTGCCCGCGGAGTAGCTGCCGATGAAGGCGGTGCCGTCGGCCCCGGCGGTCACCGCCCAGGTCCCCAGCGCCCCGGGCAGCGGGAGCTCGTACTCGCGGGACCCGTCGCGGGTGTCGATGACCGAGAACAGCGCGCTGCCCGCCGAGACCGTGGACACCGTGTACAGGTAGGCGACGCCGTCGCGGTGCACCACGGCGCCGCCGGGGGTGGTGACGCTGCTGAGCGGCAGCGTCGGAAGCTGCCGGAAGGTCGCCGCGGCCGCCGGCGGCGCGACGGCCACGACCGGGCCGGACACCAGCAGCACCGCCGCGAGCAGTGCTCTGACTCGTCTCATCGATCGGCTCCTCGCCTCTCAGGGGTGCCCCTTGATAACAACATCGAGCACTAACGGTCAAGACCGAAAGAGGGCGAAAGACCGAGAAACACCTTTGTCCGCCGCCGGAGGGCGAAGGGTTGACGGACGGGGACGAGAGGCGTTCACTTTCGGCCGAGACCGTAACGGTCACTCAGGGAGGTCCCGTTGTCCCCTGCCCGCATACTGGTGGCCGCCGTGCTCGGCGTCGTCGCCCTCATCCCCCTGGCCGGCGCCGGCGCCGTGGCGGCCGCCCCGCCGCCCGCCGGACGGCCCGTCGCGGTGCCGCTCGGCGTCCCGCTCAGCGACGTCCTGCTGATCGGCGGGACGGTCGCGCCCGGCCCCGGCGGGCGGCCCGCCCTCTGGAACGTCTCCACCGGCAAGCCCGCCCACCTGAACGCCGTCGACCCCGCCACCGGCGCCCGCCTGGTCACCGCGCCGCTGCCGGGGGCCGAGGGCGGCTGGGCGGTGACGGCCGCCCCGGACGGCTCGGTCTACGCCGGCACCTACGGCGGCGGCCGCCTCTACCGCTGGCGTCCGGGCGCCGGTGACACGGTCGAGGACCTCGGCCAGCCGCTGGCGGGCCAGCCGCATGTCTGGCGGCTCACCACCGACCCGGACGGCAACGTCTACGGCGGCACCTCGCCGGGCGGCCGGGTCTTCCGCTACGAACCCGGGACCGGCCGCGTGCGCGACTACGGCCAGCCCGTCCCGGGCCAGGGGTACGTCAAGAGCATCGCCTACGCCGGTGGCAAGGTGTACACCGGCTCCTACGCCCAGGCGCGCATCGCCGAGCTGGACGTGGCGACCGGGACGGCCAGGGAGCTGCCCGCCCCGCCCGGCCTCGGCGGCATCGACAACAAGGTGGTCTACGACCTCAACGAGCGCGGCGGGCGCCTGTACGCGCGCATCGGCAGCGCGTTCCCCAGCCCGATGTTCGTCTACGACCTGGCCGAGGGCCGGTGGGTGGACGAGATCCCCGACGCGCACGGCCTGGACGTCGCTCCCGCCGGCGAGGACGGCGAGGTCCACCTGATCCAGAAGAGCGAGCTGAAACGCTACGACCCGGAGACGCGGCGGCTCACCGGCACCGGCCTGACCTTCACCGGGCGGGTGCAGAACGCGCGCTCGATCGGCTGGGCCGAGCTGGGGCTGCCGGACTATCCGGGCCGCAGCGTCGTGGGGACGCTGTGGCGCGGCGAGATGTTCCGGTACAACCCGCGGACCGGCAAGCACGCGATCCTGCCCACGGACGTGCGGCGGGAGCCCATCGAGATCATGTCGCTCGCCGGCGGGCGGGACGACGTCTACGCGGGCGGCTTCCTCAACGGCGGCCTGGCGGTGGTCGACCCGGACTCGGGCAGGGCGGACTTCCACCGGTTCTCGCAGGTGGAATCGGTCCTGGAGAGCTCCACCGGCAAGGTCTGGATCGGCGCCTACCCGGAGGCCCGCCTGTACTCCCACGACCCCGCGCTGCCCTGGAGCAGCCCCGAGTACTCCCCCGGACCGCCCGGCTCCGCCGACAACCCGCGGCTGGTGGTCAACCTCAAGCCCCACGAGCAGATGCGCGCGCGGGCGCTGGCCGAGGTGGACGGCCGGATCGCCGTGGGCACGGTCCCCGAGGGCGACCGGCTCGGCGGCGCCCTGGTCGTGCACGACCCGCGCACCGGGCGGTCGCGGGTGATGCGGAACGTGGTGCGGGACCAGAGCGTGTTCGCGCTGGCCGCGCACAGGAACGTCGTCTACGGCGGCACGTCGATCACCGGCGGGCTGTCCACCACGCCGCCGACCCGCAAGGAGGGCACGGTCTTCGCCTGGGACGTCGTCCGGGGCCGCAAGCTCTGGGAGACCGTGCCGGTGCCCGGCGCGGGCACCGTCGGCTCGGTCGTCATCGGCCCCGACCGAAAGCTGTGGGGCATCGCCGGACGGACCGTTTTCGCCGTGGACCTCCGGCGGGGCACGGTCGTGCGGCGGCTGGTCCTCGGCACCGGCACGACCGGCGGTGACCTGGTCAGGTCCGGCCGGGTGCTGTACGCCGGCCTCGACGGAAACAAGATCTTCCGGATCGACCCCAGGTCACGGCGGACTCCCGGGCCGTGGCTGGAGCACCGGCACCGGCGGCTGGCGGTGACGGGCGACGGCCGCCTGTTCCTCTCCGACGGCGCGGGCCTGTACCGGGTCGACCCCAAGCATTGACAGTCAAAAACCTCGGCGGCTAGTTTCGGCCTAGGCCGTTATTGCCCGCGACGTCCGCCCGACCCACCCCCTCCTGGACTAAGGGCTCCAATGAAGATCATCCATCGCATCATGGCACCGCTCACCGCGCTCACGGCGGTCGCCGCCCTCACCGCCGCCTGCGGCGACTCCGGGGGCTCGTCGGGGAGCGTCACCGTCTGGATGTACCCGGTGATCGCCGACCAGCGGGCCGGCGACGCGTACTGGAAGCAGGTCGAGAAGGACTTCGAGGCGGCCAACGCCGGCGTCGACGTCAAGATCGAGCTCCAGCCGTGGGACAACCGGGACCAGAAGGTCGCCACCGCCCTGGCCGGCGGCAAGGGCCCCGACCTGGTGCTGCTCGGCCCCGACCAGGTGCCCCAGTACGTGCGCAACGGCACGCTCGCCCCGGTCGACGCGGCCGTCGGCGACGCCAGGACGGCCTACCTGCCGGGCGCGGTCAAGGCGCTCAGCGTCGACGGGAAGCTCTACGCCGCCCCGATCTACCACACGGTCACCAGCACCCTCTACAACAAGAAGCTCCTGGACAAGGCGGGCGTCACGACCCCGCCGCGGACCTGGGACGAGATCAGGGCGGCGGCGCCCAAGCTCAAGCGGGCCGGCGCGGCCGTCCTGGACTACTCGGCCTCTCCCGAGGCCACCCTGAACCTGAACTTCTACCCGCTGCTGTGGCAGGCCGGGGGCACGGTCTTCTCGGCCGACGGCAAGAAGGCCGCGTTCAACGGGCCGGAGGGCGTGGAGGCCCTCACCTTCCTGACCGAGCTCTACAACAGCGGCGCTGTACCCAAGAGCGCGCTCACCAACAAGAACGTGGTGGCCGACCAGGCCCTCGGCAAGCAGCAGGCGGCGATGGGCTTCACCAACGTCCCCGCCGACGCCGCGACCGCCGCCAAGGCGTGGGGCGAGGAGAACGTCATCGTGGGCCTGCCGTTGCAGGGCAGGCGGCAGGTCGGGTTCGGCCTGCCCGGCGGGCTCGGCCTCAACTCCCGCTCCACGAACAAGGCCGGCGCCGAGAAGTTCGTCCGGTTCATGATCCAGCCCGAGCGGATCACCAGCCTGACCAAGGCGTCGGGGTTCCTGTCCCCGCGCACCGACGTCGCCCCGCCGGCCGGTGACAAGCACACGGCCAGGTTCACCGAGGCGCTGAAGCACGCCTACCCGGGCGAGCCCAACGCCGCGGCCCGCCAGATCATGTCGCTGCTCGCCGCGGAGATCCAGGCCGCCCTGACCGGCAAGAAGACGCCCAAGCAGGCCCTGGACGACGCCGCGAAGCAGGCCGACGACCTGCTGGCCCGGCAGCGCTGACCTCGTTCCGACCATCGGGTGCGGGCCGTCCGCCGCGGCCCGCACCCCGCCCTTCTTGGAGGTGCCGGTGACGCTGTCCCCACCCGTGCGGAAGACGCCGGAGCGGCGGGCGGAGCGGCCCCCCGCGCGGCGGACCCCCGGCAGGCGGGCGCGGCAGGCGCGCGCCGGGCTGCTGTTCGTCGCCCCGATGCTGCTGCTGTTCGTGGTGTTCCGGTTCGTGCCGGCCGCGGGCGCGTTCCTGCTGTCGCTGACCGACTACCGGCTGAACGGCGAGTGGTCGTTCGTCGGCGCCGACAACTACACCAGGCTGGCCGGGGACGACCTGTTCCACCGGAGCCTGGTCGTCACCCTCACCTACGTGGCGGTGTTCGTGCCGCTGACGGTGCTGCTGTCGCTGGGGACCGCCCTGCTGCTGCACCAGGTGGTGTGGGCGCGCGGCTTCTTCCGCGGGGTGTTCTTCCTGCCGTACGTGACCAGCATCGTGCTGGCCGCGGTGATCTGGAAGTGGATCTACGACGCCGAGGACGGCCTGCTGAACGGGCTGCTGAAGCCGCTGTCGCTCGGCCCGGTGGACTTCCTCGGCCAGTCCGGGCTGGTGCTGCCGTCGATCGCGGCGACCTCGGCGTGGAAGGGCTTCGGCTACTCGATGCTGATCCTGCTGGCCGGGCTGCAGTCCATCCCGCGCTCCTACACCGAGGCCGCCGAGATCGACGGCGCCTCGGCGTGGCAGCGGTTCCGGTACGTCACCCTGCCGCTGCTGCGGCCGGTGCTGTTCTTCGTGCTGGTGATCGAGACCATCGCCGCGTTCCAGGTCTTCGACGCGATGTACGTGATGACGGGGGGCGGGCCGGTGCGTTCCAGCTACTCGCTGGTCTATCTGCTGTACGACTCGGGCTTCAAGTTCTTCGACTTCGGCTACGCGAGCGCGATCGGCCTGGTGCTGTTCGCGATCGTGCTGGTCATCTCGCTCGTGCAGCGCCGTTTCGTGGGGCGGGAGGACTGATGGCGACGATGACGCGGACGCCGCGCGCGCCCGGGCGGGCCCGGGGCCGCCGGCGCGGCCCGGTGGCCCGGCTCACGCTGCCGACGCTGCTGCTGCTCACCGCGCTGGTGACGATCACGCCGTTCGTGGCGATGGTGCTGGTGGCCTTCGCGCCGCCGGGCGGGCGCACGTTCCCCGACGCGTTCGTGCCGACCCGGATCACCTGGGACAACTTCGCCGACGTGCTGGCCGGCTCCGATATCGTGCGGTGGACGGTCAACTCGCTGGTGTACTCGCTGCTGTCGGTGGTGCTGATCCTGCTGTTCGCGGCGATGGCCGGCTACGCGTTCGCCAAGAAGCGCTTCCCCGGGCGCGAGGTGATGTTCTGGTCGTTCCTGGCGACGCTGATGGTGCCGTTCCAGGCCACGCTCATCCCCACCTACATCCTGGTGACCGAGCTCGGCGGGGTGGACTCCTACTGGGGGCTGGTGGTGCCGACGCTGGCCAACTCCCAGGCGGTCTTCCTGATGCGGCAGTTCATCGCGCAGCTTCCGGGCGAGCTGTTCGAGGCCGCCGAGATCGACGGCGCGTCCGAGTGGCGGATCTTCACCACGATCGTGCTGCCGCTGGTCCGCCCGGCGCTGGCCACCCTCGGGGTGTTCGTGTTCCTGTGGCACTGGAACGACTTCCTGTGGCCGCTGGTGGTGGGGCAGTCCGACCGGATGCGGACGCTGACGGTCGGGCTCGCCACGCTGCAGAGCGAGAACGTCCCGATCAACCAGGTCATGGCCGGCGCGACGATCACGGTGCTGCCGAGCCTGCTGGTGTTCGGCCTGCTCCAGCGCTACCTGACCGACAGCATCGCCACGACCGGGCTGAAGTCGTGACCGTCGTCGACGTCAACCGGATCCTCGGCCCGGTGCCCACCGACGAGGTCCCCGGCCGGGACGCGGCCGGGACGCTCGCCGAGCTGGACCGGCTCGGCATCGACGCGGCCTGCGTCGTCCACTCGCACGCGCTCCACTACGACCCGGACGCCGGCAACGCGGCGCTGCCCCGGGACGAGGACCGGCTCGTCCCGGTCCCGGTCCTGGTGCCCGGACCGCTGGGCACCGCGCCCTCGGCCGTGCCGCACGGCGGCCTGGCGCGGCTGTGCCCGGCCGCGCACCGCTTCGCGCTGACCGGCCCGCACGGCCTGGCCCTGGCGCGCGAGCTGGCCGACCGGGGCACCGCGGTGCTGCTCGGCTGGGACTCGGCGCCCGCCGCCGAGATCGACCGGCTGGCCGCCGAGGTCCCCGGCCTGACCCTCGTGCTGGTCAACACCGGCTACCGGAGCCTGCGCGAGCTGGCCGACCTGATGGACGCCCGGCCCCGGATCGCGGTCGACACCGCGACGCTCAGCGGGCACCTGGCCGTGGAGTGGGTCGCCCGGCGGTACGGCGCGCACCGGGTGCTGTTCGGGACCGGGTCGCCGGTCACCGACGACGCCGGGCCCCGGTTCCAGCTCGACCTGCTGGACCTGCCCGCCGCCGACGTCGCGCTGATCGCCGGGGGCAACGCGCGGGCCCTGCTGGGCCGGGGGAGGGACCGGCATGGGAGGGACTGACGTGGACGGCGGCTGGCACGGGCGCGTCATCGACGCCCACGGGCACCTCGGCTCCTGGTTCAACTTCGCGATCCCCGACGCGTCGACCGACGGCCTGCTGCGGGTGATGGACCGCTGCGGGGTCGCCACCATGTGCGTCTCGCACCTGCTCGGCGTGGGCCCGGACGCGCGGTCCGGCAACGCCCTGCTGCTGGCGGAGCTGGCCCGGCATCCGGGGCGCCTGCTCGGCTACGCCGTCCACGACCCGCACGACCCGGAGGGCCCCGGGCGGCTGGCCGAGCTGCTGGAGGCGCCCGGGGTGATCGGGGTCAAGCTCCACCCCGACACCCACGAGCACCCCCTGGACGGGCCCGGTTACGCGCCCGCCCTCGCCCTGGCCGCCGAGCGCGGCGCCCTGGTGCTGTCGCACGGCCAGCACGGCTCCCCCTGGTCGGACCCGGCGCGGTTCGCGGCGGTCGCCGGGCGGCACCCGTCCCTGCGGCTGCTGCTGGGCCACGCCGGGCTGTGGCCCACGGGGTTCGCCGCCGCGGCCGGGGTGGCCCGGCGCCACCCGAACGTGACGCTGGAGATCTGCGGGTCGCGGATGACCGCCCGGCACCTGGCGCGGCTGGTGGCCGAGGTGGGCGCCGACCGCGTGGTGTTCGGCTCCGACGCGCTGTTCCTGGACCTGCGCGTCGGTCTCGGCCGGGTGGTGCTGGCCCCGCTGGCCCCGGCCGACCGCGACCTGCTGCTGTTCGGCACCATGACCCGGCTCCTGGAGGGACCGCGATGACCCTGGCCCTGGACGGCGGCGCGCCCGTGCGCACCGAGGGGTGGCCGGCCTGGCCGCCGCCCGCGACCGACGAGCAGCGCGCGCTGCTGCTGGAGGTCCTGGACGGCGGCCGGTGGGGCGCGACCGCCGGGACGAGGGTGGAGGAGTTCGCCGGCGCGTTCGCGGCCTCGGTCGGCGCCCGGCACGGGGTGTGCGTGGTCAACGGGACGGTCGCGCTGTTCCTGGCGCTGCGCGCCCTCGGGGTCGGCCGCGACGACGAGGTGATCGTTCCGGCCTACACCTTCGTGGCGAGCGCGACGGCGGTGGTCCTGGCGGGCGCCCGCCCGGTGCTCGCCGACGTCACGCCCGGCACCCTGCACCTGGACCCGGCCGCCGTGGACCGGCTCGCCGGGCCCCGCACCCGGGCCGTCATGCCGGTGCACCTGGCCGGGGCGCCCGCCGACGCCGACGCGCTGGGCGCGGTGGCGCGGGCGCACGGCCTGGCGGTGGTCGAGGACGCCGCCCAGGCCCACGGCGCCGCCTGGCGCGGCCGCCCGGCCGGGACGCTCGGCGACGCCGCCTGCTTCAGCTTCCAGTCGAGCAAGGCGATGACGGCGGGCGAGGGCGGGGTCGTCGTGACCGACGACCGCGCGGTGTACGAACGCGTGTGGTCGCTGCACAACGTCGGCCGCCGCCTGGAGGGCGGCTGGTACGAGCACCCCGAGGTGGGGTGGAACCTGCGGATGACCGAGTTCCAGGCCGCCGTGCTGCTGCCCCAGCTCGGCGCGCTGGACGGCCAGCTCGCCGCCCGCGAGCGGGCCGCCGCCCGGCTCGCGGGCGGGCTGGCCGCCGTCGGGGGCCTGGAACTGCTGCCCGGTCCGGACGGCACCACCCGGCACAGCCGCCATCTCGGGCTGGTGCGGTACGACGCGCGGGCGTTCGGCGGGCGGCCCAAGGCCGACTTCGTCGCCGCGATGGCGGCCGAGGGCGTCCCGCTCGACGCGGGCTACCGCTCCCTGTCGCGCGAGCGGGCGCTGCGCCCGTACACCGGGGAGGTGTCCTGCCCGGTGGCCGAGGCGGCGGAGGACTCGGTGGTGTGGCTCCGCCAGCACCTTCTGATGGCCGACGACCGCGCCCTGGACGACATCGTCACCGCCGCCGCCAAGGTGCGGGGCGCGTTCCGCGCGGGCTGAGCGCCGCGCGGAACGCGCCCGGTTCCGGTCCCTGCCGGAAGGCGCGCCCCGGGGGCGTCTCAGCCGGAGAGCACCTCGGCGCCGAACGTCTCGATCGCCCGCAGCGCGTCGGCCTGCGGCATGCCGGGCGGCTGGACGCGCAGCACGACGCCGTCGGCGCCCATCGCCCCGTAGTGCGCGAGCCGCTCGGCGCACTCGCCCGGGGAGCCGACGACACCGCGCGCGGTGATGTCGTCCCAGCCCTGGGCGTAGCGGGCGGCGTCCGGCGAGGTGCGCTTCCAGCCGGTGTAGGCGTCGTAGAGGCCGCGCAGCGGGCCCTCCAGCGCCCGCCGGGCGGCCTGGGAGGTGGGCGCGGCGTACCCCTCGCGGCACACGATGACCTCGTGGCCGAGCGTGCCCGCCCCGCGCGGGTGGGAGCGGTACTCGGCGATCTTGCCGGGCAGGTCGGCGTCGGTCTCGTTGAACGAGGTGGTCCAGCCGTCGCACATGCGGGCGGTGCGCTCCAGGGCCGCCGGGACCCGGCCGCCGTTCCACAGCCGCGGCCGGGGGTCCTGCGCGGGCCGCGGCGACAGGAACGCGCCCTCCAGCGTGGTGAAGCGGCCCCGGTGGGAGACCTCCTCCCCGGTCCACAGCCGGGTCACCAGGGTCAGGCACTCCTCGAACCTGGCGACCCGCTCCGACGGCTCCACGCCGTACAGCGCGAACTCCTCGGGCCGGTAGCCGAGCACGAACCCGGCCGTCACCCGCCCGCCGGACAGCACGTCCAGGTGCGCGAGGGTCTCGGCGAGCACGACGGGGTGGTGGAAGGGCGCGACGATCCCGGCGGTGGCCAGGCCGATCCGCTCGGTGTGGGCGGCCAGCCAGGTCAGCGAGGTGAGGACCTCGTGGTAGCCGGGCCGGTGCAGGTGGCGTTCGCCCAGCACAACCCAGGAGAAGCCGGCCTGCTCGGCGAGGCGGGCCTGCTCCACCGCGTCCCGCAGGGACGGCCGGGCCGTCCCGTCGCCGTAGAGATTGAGGTACAGCCCGAGGCGCATGGGACCGCCTTCCATTGACATCGACCGACCGGGGTACTTACGGTCTAGACCGTAAATGGTTCGGCCCCGAATTGCGACCCCCCAGAGGAGCCCGGTCTTGAGCGTCGCCCCCAACCAGGTCGTCACCCGTCCCGGCGCGGGCGGCGACCGCATCGCCGCCGTCGGCACCCGCGTGGTCCGGGCGCCCTACCGGCGGCCGTTCCAGATCAGCAGCGGGACCACCGCCGAGCTGGTCAGCCTCGTGGTGGAGGTCGAGACGGCCGGGGGCGCCCGCGGGGTCGGCGAGACCACGCCGATGACCGCCTACACCGGCGAGACGCTCGCCGGGATCGACGCGGCGATCCGCGAGCACCTGGCGCCCGCGCTGGTCGGCCGCGACCCGCTCGACCGCGCCGGCGCGCACCTGGCGATGGACGCCGCCCTGCGCGGGCAGCACGTCGCCAAGGCCGGTCTCGACATCGCCCTGCACGACCTGGCCGGGCGGCTCGCCGGCTGGCCGGTGCACGCGCTGCTGGGCGGCCGGGTCCGCGACCGGGTGCCGATCGCCTGGGTGGTGGGCCTCGGCACGCTGGACGAGATGGCGGCCGAGGCGGCCGCGCACGCCGCCCGCGGCTTCCGGCACATCAAGGTCAAGGGCGGCCACGACCCCGCCCGCGACCTGGAGCTGGTCCGCGCCGTGCGCGCCGTCCTGCCCGCCGACGCCGAGCTGTGCCTGGACGCCAACGAGGGCTACGACGCCACCACCGCGCTGCCGACGCTGGCCAGGATGGCCGACGCCGGGCTGACGCTGCTGGAGCAGCCGCTGCCGCACTGGGACGTCACGGGGATGGCCCGGCTGCGCGAGCGGCTGGAGGTGCGGGTGATGGCGGACGAGAGCGTGCGGTCGCCCCAGGACGCCCTGGAGATCGTCCGGCGCGGCGCCGCCGACGTGCTCAACATCAAGGTCCTCAAGGTCGGCGGGCTGCACCGCGCGCTGCGGGTCGCGGCGGTCGCCGAGGCCGCCGGGATCGCGGTGAAGATCGGTTCGATGCCCGAGCTGGGCGTGGCCACGCTCGCCGCGCTGCACCTGGCCGCCGCGCTGCCGGGCGCCACCGTCCCGGCGGACCTGGTGGGCCCGCTGCTGGTCGACGCCGAGCCGCTGGCCCCCGGCGCGTTCGCCGTCGCCGACGGCTCGGTGGCGGTCCCCACGGCCCCCGGCCTCGGCCACGACCTCTGACGCAGCCCCGCCCCCTGACAGGAAAGGTCCCGCGATGCATCCTCTCGTCGAGCGGCTGCGCGGCGCGCTGCTGCCCGCCGTCGTCACCCCCATGGACCGGCACGGCGTCGTCGACCACGACGCGCTGGCCGACTACGCCGTCCGCGTCGCCGAGGGGCCGGTCGGCGGCGTCGCGGTGTGGGCGCACACCGGGCGCGGGCTCCATCTGAGCGAGGACGACCGGTCCCGGGTGCTGGCCACCTGGCGGCAGGCGACGGCGGCGCCCCTGGTGGCGGGGGTCGGCGTGCCGCGCGCGGTGACCGCCCCGGACCCGGGCCGGGCCGCCGACGCCACCGTCGCGATGGCGGTGCGCGCCGCCGAGCTGGGCGCCGACGCCGTCATGGTGTACCCGGTGGCCGCGCTGGGCGCGCTGCCCGACGGCCACGACCGGGCCGTGCGGCTGCACGAGCGGGTCGCGGCCGAGAGCGGGCTGCCGCTGGTGGGCTTCTACCTGCACGGCGAGGCGGGCGGCTACCCCTACCCGCCGGAACTGGTCCGCGAGCTGCTGGCGCTGCCGTCGATGCTGGGGATCAAGACCGCCACGCTCGACCGGGCGATCGGCTGCCAGGACGCGATCTGGGCGGCCCGCGGCACCGGCAAGCTGACGATCACCGGTGAGGACCGGATGTTCGGGCCGTCGCTGATGTGGGGCGCCGACACCGCCCTGGTCGGCATCGCAGCCGCCCGGGCCGACCTGACGGCCGACGTGATGCGGGCCTGGGCGGCGGGCGACCACACCGCGTTCGTGGCGGCCTCCGACCGGCTGGACCGCTTCGCCGCCGTCACGTTCCTGGCCCCCATCGAGGGCTACGTGCAGCGGATGATGTGGGCCGCGGCGCACGAGGGACTGCTGCCCGAGGACGCGGCCCACGATCCGTACGGCCCCCCGCTTCCGGCGGCCGAGCGCGCCGCCGTCGTCGCCCGCCTCGACGCGCTCAGCCCAGCGAGCGGGCGTCCAGCGCGGCGCTGAGCACCTCGCGGGCCGTCGCCCAGGGGACGGCGGCCCGCCCCGCGGCGGCCGCGTCGAGGAAGGCGTCGATCGTCGCCGCGTAGCCCAGGGACGTCATCGGGTCCGCGCCGGGCTCGGGGAGCGACACGGTGTGCGCGCCCTCCGGCGTCTGGACCGCGACCTCGTAGCGTTCCTCGTCGGTGGCGCCGAGGACCTCCACGACGCCGTACCGCCCGGCGGGCCCGCCCAGCGCGATCACTGCGGTGTCCTCCGAGAGCGTGCCGTGGTGGACGTGGACGGCCCCGGCCGCCCAGCGGGCGCCGAGGCCGGGCCCGAGCAGCGCCGAGACCAGCTCCACCCCGTGCAGGCCCATCGTCAGCAGCGTGCCGCCGCCCTCGCCGGGGTCGTCGAGCCAGCGGCGGCCGGGCTCCAGGTAGGCGGTCACCGAGTGCCGCACCGTCACCCGGACGCCGAGCACGGTCGCTTCCCGGAGCCGCCGGGCGAGCCGCGTGACCCCGGGCGCGAACCGCAGCACCGAGCAGGTCGTCACCGGGGCCGGGGCGGCGGAGACGACCTCGTCCAGCCGGTCCAGGTCCGCGCGCGTGCCGACGGCGGGCTTGGTGACGAACACCGGAATCCCGGCCCCGGCGAGCCGCCGCACCACCGCGGGCACGGCGGCCGGGCGGCAGGTCACCACGGCGGCGTCCGGCCGCGCGGCGACCAGGTCGTCCAGGGCGGCGACGGCGCGGGCGCCGTGCTCGGCGGCGAAGCGCCCGTCGTCGCCCCAGACCACCAGGTCGGTGACGCCGCGCTCGCGCAGCAGCCGGGCGTCGGCCCCCGGATGGAACGTCGTGGCCAGCCCGGCGAACCCCACCCTCACGCGGGCTCCGGCGGCGACAGCCCGAACAGGTCGGCGGCGTTGCGCCACAGCACCCGCTCGCGTTCGGCGTCGGTGAACCCCGCGTCGCGCACCACGCCCAGCGCCACGCACGGGTCGACCAGCGTCGAGTCGGTCCCGAACAGGAACCGCTCGACGGGCACCCCGGCGGCCCGCGCGTAGGCGACGCGCCCGGAGTCGGGGAGGGTGCGGCAGTGCTCCAGGTAGAGCCGGTCGCAGGCGGCCGCGGCGTGGGCGGCCTCCCGCCAGGCGTCGCCCCCGGCGTGCCCCACGATGACGCGCAGCCGGGGGCGGTCGGCCAGCAGCCCCGGCAGCAGCGCCACGTCCGGGCCCCAGGTGTGCAGCAGCAGCGGCGCGCCGACCTCGTCGAGCATGGCGAACGCCTCGGCCATCCACGGCGACCCGATCGGCACGCCGGGGTAGGTGGTGTGGATCTTGGCGCCGAGGAACCGCCCGGTCGCCAGGCACGCCCGCAGGTCCTCGGCGCTGCGCTCCAGGCGGTTGGGGTTGACGACCGCGTAGCCGTACAGGCGCGGGCACCCGGCCAGCGTCTCGGCGAGGGCGGCGTTGCCCGCCACGGCGTCGTACACGACCGCCTCGGACGCCGAGACGATCTGCAGGTCGATCCCGTAGCGGTCCATCAGCTCCAGGTTGAGCGCGGCGTCGCCGGGGGCCGCGCCGCCGGTGTCCATGAGGAACGGCCAGGGTCCCCAGTGGCCGTGCACATCGATGATCGGCATCAGTCCCCCTCCCCCAGCAATGCCGCCACGGTGCCGCCCGCGATCAGCCGGCGCTCGGCGGCGCCGATCCGCGCGTAGCGCAGCCGCAGCGTCTGCGGGGACAGGTCGACCAGCGGGGTGCGCGAGCCGAAGACCAGCCGGTCCGCGCCGACGGTGCCGGCGACCCGCTCGATCGCGTCCGGCGACGACAGCAGCCGCGTGGTGGCCCGGAAGCCCGGCTCGTCCCGCGCCATCAGCAGGAAGTCGGCGAGCAGGTAGACGTGCAGGTCCAGGAAGACCACCTCGGCGCCCCGCCCGGCCAGCGCCGGGCCGAACCGGCGCGGGTCGCCGTCGTGCAGCAGCACCATGCCCCGGGCCGCCGCCTGCTCCACCACGTGGGCGTGCCCGGGAAAGCCCGGTTCGACGCCCTGCTGGACGGTGAACAGGCGCAGGAAGCGGACGCCGCGCTCGGCCATCTCGTCCAGCAGCTCCCCGGCCGCCCACGCGTTCCGCAGGTCGACGGTGCCCACCGGGACCAGGTCGGGGGCGGCGGTCCGGAAGGTCTCGGCGTTGCCCGCGGCGGCGTCGAACAGCGCGCCCCTGGCCGAGACGGCCAGGGCGCGCGCGACCCCGCCGGCGCGCAGCCGCCCCCGCACGACGTCCAGCCCGAGGTCGCCCGGCGCCGAGGGCCAGGCGCCGAACAGGACGTCCACGTCGTAGGCGATGTCCTCGTCCGCGGTGCGGATCAGCCAGTCGGGCGCCGCCTCAGGAGACATCGGCGTGCACCCTCCGGACCGCGTGCGCGATGTCGTCGACGTCGCCGTCGGTGTAGCCCTCGTTCCAGGGCAGGGCGACCAGGGTCCGTTCGATGAGCCGTTCGGCGTTCGGGCACAGCCCCGCCGGGTACCCGCGGTCGAGGGGGAAGCGGGAGCCGCCGTAGACGGGGGCGCCGGCGAGGGCCGGGTTGGCGTAGAGGGGGCGTTCCAGGTATCCGGCCAGCGCCGGGATCCCCTCGGCGGCCAGCCCGCCGGCCCAGGCGCGGTTGCCGGGCCGGTCGGGGACGGTGAGGGGGAACATCCACCACGCGTGCCCGCGGGGGTCGGGCAGGCCGAGGCCCGGCAGGCCGGCGAGCGCCGCGAGGAGCCGCGCGGCGCGTTCCCTCCGGCGGGCCACCACACCGGCGACCTTCCCGACCTGGGCGCGGGCCACCGCCGCCGCCAGCTCGGTCATCCGGTAGTTGAGGCCGAACGCCAGGTGGACGCGGCCGAGGGCGCGGTCCCAGCCCTTGTCCATGAACAGCCGCATGCGCCGGGCCAGTTCGGGGTCGGCGGTCATCGCCAGCCCGCCGTCCCCGGCGGTGATGTGCTTGTACTGCTGGAGGCTGAGGCAGGCGACGTCGCCGTGGCGTCCCAGCGGCCCGCCGTCCGGGGCGGTGCCCAGCCAGGCCTGCGCGCAGTCCTCGACCAGCGCCAGGCCGTGCCGGTCGGCGACCGCGCGCAGCGCCGCCGTGTCGGCCGGGGCGCCGAACAGGTGCACCGCGATGATCGCCCTGGTGCGCGGGGTGATCGCCGCCTCCACCGCGGCCGGGTCCAGGTTGCCGGTGGCGGGATCCACGTCCGCGAAGACAGGGACGGCGTTTTGCGCGAGGATCGGCGCGACGGTTCCGAAGTCGGAGATGGGAGTGGTGATGACCTCGTCGCCGGGCTCGGGCCCGACGGCGGCGACCGCCAGGTGCAGCGCGGCGGTGCCGGAGGAGCACGCCACGACCTCGCGGCCGTACAGCGCGCCCACCTCGGCCTCCAGGGCGCGCGTCTCGGTGCCGAAGGTGCCGCACAGCACGGCCGAGTCGAGCACGCGCAGCACCGCCGCGCGTTCTTCGGCGCCGATCGTGCGGCCCCGGGGTTCGAGCACTCCGGGCAGCGGATCCCGGCGAACCGGCGGTCGGGACACGGGCCACCCCCACGATCACAAATTAAGGTCTTGACCGAAATCTAGAATCCTGACGTCTTCACGTCAAGGGTGTCCTCCCCGTTCGTCACGCGCCAGCAAGACTTGGGTAGGATCACCGATTGAGGGCCTGACCCAAACTGGAAAGAGCGAGGTGCCGTGTCCGTCACCATCGGGATCGTGGGGCCGGAGGACCTGGTCCACCGGGTCGTCGCGGTCGGGAGCGAGAGCGGGTCCGCCGTGCTCGCGGCGCTGCCCTACCAGCACGAGAGCGAGACGGTCGCGATCGTCGAGGAGGCCCAGGAACGCGTCGACGCGTTCCTGTTCACCGGCGTCGTCCCCTACACCGCCGCCACGGCGGCCGGCGTGCTCGCCCGGCCCGCCATGTACATCTCCTACGACGGCGCCACCCTGCTGCGCGCCCTGGTCGAGCTGCTGCGGCTGGGACACGACGTCACCCGCACCTCGATCGACACGCTGCGGCGCGCCGAGGTCATGGAGACCCTCACCGAGGCCAAGCTGCCCACCGACCACGTGCACGTGCTGCCCTACCGGCCCGGCCTGACCTCCGACGACATCGTGGCCTTCCACCGCTCGGCCCGGGAGAGGCACGACACCCGGGTGGCGATCACCTGCCTGGGCTCGGCGTTCCACACGCTGGAGACCGAGATGCAGGCGGTGCGGCTGGCGCCGTCGCGCTACTCGATCCGTTCGGCCCTCCAGACGCTGGTGCTGACCACCAGCGGCCGACACGCCGGCGACGCCCAGGTCGCGCTGGGGCTGATCGAGCTGCCCGAGCCCGACGACCGGCTCGCCGACGACCTGGTCACCCTCGGCGGGAGCCTGGCGTCCCTGCCCGACGGGCGCCACCTGCTGGTCACCACCCGGGGGCTGCTCGAACAGGCCACCGAGCGGTTCACCCGCATGCCGCTGCTGGACCTGCTGGCGGCCCGCCACCCGACCGCGCACATCGGCTTCGGGCTGGGCCGCACCGCCGCCGAGGCCGAGTCGCTCGCCCGCCGCGCCATCAACCGCGCGGCCTCCGTCGGAGCGGTGGCCGGCGTGGTCTCCATGGCCGACGACGTCGACATCGTGATCGAGCCCGACGGCGAGGGGCGGCCCGCCGAGCGCGGCCCGGAGAGCCTGCCGCTCCTCGCCCGCCGGGTCGGCCTCAACCCGCAGACGCTGCTGCGCCTGCGGGAGCTGGTCGCCGCGCTGCCCGACGGCATGACCACCCACGACGTCGCCGAGCATCTGGTGGTCCAGCAGCGCACCGCCCGCCGCGTCCTCAAACGCCTCGAACGCGCGGGCGTGGCCGCCCCCATCGGCAGCCAGCAGCAGGGCCGCACCGGCCGCCCGCCCACCATCTACCGCCTCCACCTGTAGGGCGGCCGCCCCCCTGGCCCGATCGTGGCCGCCTTCACCAGGTGACCCCAGGCGTGCCGCCGACGGTCGACCCGCGGGTCCCGTCGACGCCGGCCCGACAGGCGCTCCCCCTTCGCCGGCTCTCGCGGCGCGGTCGACAGACGGCCCCGGAGCACGCTGTGATGGCCCCGTCCACCACGGGAAGGAACCACCATGCGCCCCGGACCCGAACCCCCTCCCGAGTGGCGGGGGCTGGTCAACGCCGTGCTGTACACGCTGCTCTTCGCCGACCTGCGCGACCGCGGGCTCGCCGACCGCTGCGTCCGGGGCCTGCTGACCGAACCGCTGCTGGACCTCTCCCCCGAGCAGGAGTACGCGCTGCTCAGCGACGCCCTCGCCTCCGGCGGGAGGCTGACCGATCCCGAGACGTCGATCCCGCAGCCGCACTCCGAGGAAGAGATCCGCGCGTTCCTGGGGGACGTCCTGCGCCGCATGGACGAGGCGCGCCCGTGGCCGGTCCCGCCGTTCCGGAGCGTCCCGCCGTGGCCCCCGGAGCAGATCGCGGCCGCCGCGCGCATCGGACGCGTCCCCATGAGCGAATTCGACGTGACGGACCGGATCCGCAGGTCGTTCCAGCGGAGGACACTCGACGGCCGCGAGCGCTCCACCCTCACCCTGGCGCTCTCCTCGGGCACGGAGGTCACCCTCATCACCCCCTGGCGAAGGAGCGGGGACGTCACCGTCCTGGTGCGCGACGGCGAGCAGATCCCCGAAGCCCGCCACGAGTTCCAGGAGGCGACGGGCCTCCCCCTCGACCGCCCGCCCCGCGGCCGGGGCTTCCGCTTCCGATGACCGCGCGTGCCGCGGGGCGTGTCGGGGGGGGCGTGGCAGGATCTGCGGCGTGATCGATGAGGACATGCTCGAAGAAGTGCAGGAAGTCGTCTGGACCGAGGTCGCGCGGGGTGAGGCCGACTTCGATGAGGTGGTGGAGGCCGCCGTCGACTATCTCGCCGGGCAGGCCGACGAGGAGACGTTGCGCGCCGTCGCCCGCGAGGCGGCGATGGCCGGGTTCGCCGCCCATGCCGAGGCGCAGCGGTCCTGGGGTGACGGGCCGCTGGACACCGACCGCCTCGACGCCGCCTTCCGGGAGCTGGACGCGGCGGGCATCGTCGCCCGTGCCGGCTTCACCTGCTGCCAGACCTGCGGCTTCGCCGAGATCGGCGGGGAGGCCCCCGAGGGGGAGAGCCCGCGCGGCTTCACCTTCTGCCATCAGCAGGACGTCGAGTCCGCCCTGCACGGCGGGGGCCTCTATCTCGCGTTCGGCTCTTTCAGCAAGGACATCGCTCCCGAGGAGATCGCCACCGAGGTCGTGCGGGTCCTTGTTCGCCACGGTTTCGCGCCCGAGTGGAACGGCGAGGTCGGCCGGCGCGTCTTCCTTCCGATGACCTGGCGCGTCCGCCGGGACGACCACCCTGGTCGCGAGGAACCGGCGGACGCCTAGGCGCATCACCCGTCGCGACCGGAATCCATGATCCCCATTAGTGGAATGGATCGTTCTGTTCCGCTATGATGGAGGAAGGGCGACGGGGACCTTCCGGACCCCACTGCCGACCGAGGGGAAACACCATGACCGCTGACGCCGTCCGGCCGTTCCGCATCGACGTCTCCGCCGCCGACCTGGACGACCTGCGCGACCGGCTGCGCCGGACCCGATGGGGCACCCAGATCGGCGGGCAGGGCTGGAGCCGGGGCGTCCCGGTGGACTACCTGAGGGAGCTGGCCGCCTACTGGGCCGACGGCTACGACTGGCGCAAGGCCGAGGCCGAGCTGAACGCCCTGCCGCAGTTCGTCACCGAGGTCGACGGCCAGCCGATCCACTTCGCGCACGTCCGCTCGGACAACCCCGACGCCACGCCGCTGCTGCTGATCCACGACTGGCCCGCCTCGTTCGCGGCCTTCGCCCAGGTGGTCGAGCCGCTGACCGGCGACTTCCACCTGGTGATCACCGACACCCCCGGCGTCGCCTTCTCCGGGCCGCTGACCTCCCCGGGCTGGAACACCGGCAGGATCGCCGGCGCGTTCGTCGAGCTGATGACCCGGCTCGGCTACGACCGCTACGGCGTCCAGGGCAACGGCGGCGGCGCCTGGATCGCCGCCGAGATGGGCCGCCAGGCCCCCGACCGGACCATCGGCGTCCACCTCAACGGCCTGATCACCTTCCCCTCCGACGACCCGGCCGACTTCGCCGGCCTCACCGAGGTCGAGCAGGGACGGCTGGCCCGGCTCCAGGAGTTCCGCGACGACAAGATGGGCTTCAACCACATCCAGTCCACGCGTCCCGACACCCTGGCGCACGGGCTGCACGACTCCCCCGCCGGGCAGCTCGCCTGGATCGTGGAGAAGTTCAAGGAGTGGACCGACCAGGCCGCCGAGCTGCCCGAGGACGCCGTGGACCGCGACCGGTTGCTGACCAACGTCAGCCTCTACTGGTTCACCGGGACCGCCGGTTCCTCGGCCCAGCTCTACTACGAGATGGCCCACGACCCCACCGCCTACGCCCCCAAGCCGCGCGGGACCGTTCCCACCGGCGTGATCGCGACCGCCACCACCGACGTCGCCATCCGCCGCTTCGCCGACCGCGACCACAACGTCGTGCACTGGACCGAGACCGAGCGGGGCGGCAACTTCCTGGCCATGGAGCAGCCCCAGGTCTTCGCCGACGACGTGCGCGCCTTCTTCGGCTCCCTCCGCTGACCCCCGGGCCGGGGGGGGGGGGGGGGGGGGGCCGGCGGGCCCCCCCCCCCCCCCCCCCCCCCCCCCGGGGGGCCCCCCCGCGGGGGCCGCCGTACTGCGGCCCCCCCCGCGCCCCCCGGGGGGGGGGGGCCGGGGGGGGGGGCCCCCCCACGGCCCCGGCGGCGCCTCAGCGCAGGAGGTCCCGGTAGGCGCTGGGGCTCACTCCGTACGCGGCGCGGAACGCGCGGCTGAAGGAGGAGGCGTCGGCGAACCCCCAGCGCGCCGCGATCGCGCCGATCCGCCGGTCGGCGGCGCGCGGGTCGCGCAGCTCGCGGCGGCACCGCTCCAGGCGCCGGGTCCGCACGTACCGCGCCACGGTGTCGCCGCGCACCTGGAAGATCCGGTAGAGCTGGCGCACCGACAGGTGGTGGGCGCGGGCGATCGTCTCGGGTGACAGCGCGGGATCGGCCAGCCGCCGCTCGATCCACTCCTGGATGTCGCGCAGCAGGGCGGCCTCGACGGGCGGCGGGGGCGCGGCGCGGCCGAGCCGTTCGCACAGCGCGCCGGTCAGCAGCTCGGCGATCGCCTCGCCCAGGTGGTGGGCGTGCGGGCCGTCGGCGGCGTCCCCGTCGGCGGCCAGCGCCGACAGCAGCGACGCCACCAGCCGCCCGCTGCGGGTCTGGTCGGTCAGCAGCGTGCCCGCCATCTCCCAGACCCGGTGCGGGGGCAGCGCGACCGCCCCGTGCGGGACGAGGGCGGTGAAGATGTGGTGCGCCCGGAAGTCGATCTCGACGGGCCGGGTCAGGTCGTACAGCACCAGGTCGCCGGGCCCGGCCAGGGCCTCGCGGCCGTTCTGCCGCAGCAGGCAGGAGCCGCGCAGCACCAGGCCGAGCTTGTAGCACTCGCGGGTGTCGCGGTCGACCTGCCGCGCGCTGCGCCGCACCCGGTGCGCCGGGGCGCGCACGTCCCCGGTCAGGACCGGGCCCAGCTCGCGGGCGGCCAGCAGGGCGGCGAACCCGGGCCGGTCGGGCGGGTCCAGCCGCAGCGGCCCGAACGCCGCCGAGACCGTCCGCCGCCAGTGGTCGGCCTGGTCGTCGAGGGGATGGTGGACGGTGGTGACGAGCGTGGCCATCGCGCTCCTTCGCGCAGCGGGGACAGGACGGGCCGGACGCATCCCCGCCAGGCTGACGGGCGCGGCGGGGCGGGTCAATGAGCGAGTCGGAACGACAGACCGCGCCGCTTTCGGCAGGGGATGCCAACCCGTCGGCAGCCAGCGCCAAGACCCGGCCCCGGGCCCCGGGATACACATGTCGCGACGCTCTCCCCCCGCCAAGAAGGAGCCCCCATGTCGGACGACCCCCAGAAGGACGACCCCCGGAAGGACGACTCCCGGAAGGACGACCCCCAGAAGGACGACTCCCGGAAGGACGGGCGCGGCCTCAGCCGCAAGGACTTCATCGTGGGCGCCGGTCTCGGCGCGCTGGCCGTGCCGGCCGTGCTGGGCGCCGCCGCGCCCTCCGGGGCGCGGCAGCGCACGCTGACGCCGACCCCCAGCTGCGACGACGGCGACGACCCCACGCCGCCGCAGACCGAAGGCCCCTACTTCAAGCGCAACTCCCCGCAGCGGGCCTCGCTGCTGGAGCCGGGGATGACCGGCACCCGCCTGACGGTGACGGGCCTGGTGTACTCGATGTCGTGCCGCCCGGTGGCCCGCGCGCTGCTGGACTTCTGGCAGGCCGACACCTACGGCCGCTACGACAACACCGGCTACCGGCTGCGCGGCCACCAGTACACCGACGCGGCGGGCCGCTTCACGCTGACGACCATCGTGCCGGGCCTGTACCCGGGCCGGACCCGGCACATCCACGTCAAGGTGCAGGCGCCCTACCAGCCGGTGCTGACCACGCAGCTGTACTTCCCGAACGAGCCCCGCAACCAGACCGACCCGATCTTCCACCCGGACCTGGTCATGAACGTCCAGAACGGCCCCACCGGCCGGTCCGCCACGTTCGACTTCATCCTGCGCCTCCCCTGACCCCGCCCCGGCGCGGGCCCGCGCCGCTCCTCCTTCGGCCCGGGCCCGCGCCGTTCTCCGGGGCGGGGGTTCAGCCGGTCCCGGTCATCGCCGCGAGGCGGAGGGCGAGCCCGGCGGCGGCCTCCCGCAGCTCCGGCGGCTCCAGCACCTGCGCCTCGAAGCCCAGCCGGGCCACGCGCACGGCGAGCCAGTCCAGATCGTCCCCGCCGACGACGAGCACGCACCAGCCGTCGCGGTCGTCCTCGACGCGCCCCACCTGGGGCGGCACCAGCTCCCGCACCCGTTCGGGCGGGGCGTGCAGCCGGATCCGGGCGAGGTGGCGGTAGGGCGCCTCGGTCACCGACCGCCGCACGTAGGCGACCGGGTCCGGATGCTCCCTGGCCCGGAAGCGCCAGGTGGTGGCGGTCGCCTCGCGCATCCGGTCCAGCCGGAAGGTGCGCCAGTCGTCGCGGTCGACGTCCCAGGCCATCAGGTACCAGCGGCGCCCGGTGGCGACCATCCGCACCGGCTCGACGGTGCGCTCGCGTTCCGCGCCGTCGCGGCCGGTGTACCGGAACCGCACCCGCACCGCGTCGCGGCAGGCCCGCGCGAGCGTCGTCAGCAGCTCCGCGTCGACCTGGACGCCGGGGTCGACGAGGATCTCGGTGGCGCCGTGCACCGCCCGCACCTCGGCGCGCAGCCGGGGCGGCATCACCTGGTCGAGCTTGGCCAGCGCCCGCAGCGCCGCCTGGCCCGCGCCGACGACCGTACCGCCCGCCGCCAGCCGCAGGGACACCGCCGTCGCGGTCGCCTCCTCGTCGTCCAGGAGCAGCGGCGGCAGCCGGGTGCCCGCGCCCAGCCGGTAGCCGCCGCCGACGCCCGCCGTCGCGTGGACGGGGTACCCGAGCGCGCGCAGCCGCTCCACGTCGCGGCGCACCGAACGGTCGGTGACGCCCAGCTCGGCGGCGAGCTCGGCGGCGGTCCAGGACGGCCGCCGCTGTAGCAGCGACAGCAGCCGCAGCACCCGCTCGGTCGTCGCCTCCACGGTCACGCGCCCATCGTCGCACAGATCACGGAACGTTCCTGTCCGTTACAGGCGGCAGGCTGGGGCCATGACCGACCAGACCTGGAACGCCCTGCTCCGGGACCAGCTGACCTGGCACTGGACCGGGCAACTGCGCGACCGCCTCGACGGGCTCACCGACGAGGAGTACTTCTGGGAGCCGGCGCCCGGCTGCTGGAGCGTGCGTCCGCGCGGCGCCGGCACCGCGCCGGTGCGGGCCGGGTCCGGCGCGATGACCATCGACTTCGCGCTGCCGGTGCCCGACCCGCCGCCGCTCACGACGATCGCCTGGCGGCTCGGGCACGTGATCGTCGGCGTGCTCGCGGTGCGCAACGCCGCGCACTTCGGCCGCGAGCCCACCGACTACGGGGCGTTCGGGTACGCCGCGACCGCCGCCGGGGCGCTGGCCCAGCTCGACGAGGAGTACGCCACGTGGCTGGCCGGGGTCGAAGCCCTCGGCGAGGCGGGCCTCGCCCGCCCGTGCGGGGAGGCGGAGGGACCGTACGCCGATCGCCCGCTGGCCGCGTTGGTGCTTCACATCAACCGCGAACTGATCCACCATCTGGCGGAGGTGTGCCTGCTTCGCGACCTCTACCTGCACACCCACCGGCGGACCCGACGGGAGACGAGCTGAGATGGCCCGTGACGTACAGATCACTTTCGACTGCGCCGACCCGGCCAAGCTGGCGGCGTTCTGGGCCGAGGCCCTCGGCTACCGGCTCCAGGACCCGCCCGGGGACTTCGCGTCGTGGGAGGAGGCGCTGGAGGCGGCGGGGGTGCCGCCCGAGCGCCGCAACGACGCCTCGGCGCTGAGGGATCCCGACGGATCCGGGCCGCGGCTGTTCTTCCAGCGGGTGCCCGAGGGCAAGCGGGCCAAGAACCGCGTGCACCTCGACGTGCGGGCCGCTCCCGACCTTGAGGGGGAGGCGCGGATGAAGGCGCTGGAGGAGGAGGCCGAGCGGCTCGTCTCCCACGGCGCCACCCGGATCGAACGCCACGAGCCCGATCCCCCGCTCGGCGCCGGCCACATCGTGATGGCCGACCCCGAGGGCAACGAGTTCTGCCTCGACTGACCGGCCGCGCGGCGGGACGGTGACGCCGGAGGCCGATGTCCGCGTTTCGTGACATCACTGGACACGTGTCGTCCGGTGTCTGGATGATGTCGCGGTGATCGGCAGATTCGCCCGCCTCGGGTCCCGTCCGGGCCTCCCGGCCTCGTTGGGGGGCTGTGGCCCACGGGGCTGCTGGCGCGCCTGACCGTCGGGTTCACGGCGATGGCGCTGGTGTCGTCGCCGGCCACCTCCGCCGTCGCCTACCAGCTCATCCAACGCACCCAGGACGCCCGGCTCTTCGAGGCGAGGGCCACGCCGAACCGGCTCGTCCCCCGAACCGTGCCGGCGGAGGACGGGGACCTCACCGCGCGGATCGAGGCGGTCCTGACCAGGTGCGGTCCCGGCGACCGCCGGACCGGGTACGCCTTCCACTCCCCGCCCGGCGCGCCGCTCCCGATCCGGGGGAGGACCGGAACCACCGCCTGAAGGTCTATGGGACCGACTCCTTCGTGCGGGCCGCCGAGCGGGGAACGGCCTTCCGGCGGATGGGCCTGGACGGCACCCCCATCCTGGTGATCGGCGCACGGGTCTACTCCGCCGGGAAGCCGGCCCGGCCCACGCCGATCATCGCGTTCGTCACGGTGAGCCTGAACGAGGAGGCCGCCGACCTGCGGTCGCTGGCCTCCGGCGTGGCCGTCGCCGACGCGGCGGTGCTCCTGGTGGCGTTCGTCCTGGCGCTGGCCGCGGCGTCCTGCTGCCGGTGCGGCGGCTGGGCCACGCGGCCGAGCGGCTCGGGCGGGGGCGGCTGGACGCCCGGGTCACCGTGACCGGCCGGGACGAGCTGGCCGACCGCGAGCATCCGCCCAACACCCTGTACCTCGTCCGCGAAGGCAGGCTGGTCCCGGTGCGGCGGCCCGGGGTGGAGGACGATCGGCTCCTGGTGTTCCGCCAGCTCCGGTCGGGCCCCACCGAGGAGGAGAGGAACCGGGGCATGACCTCGGCGGTCCCCGAGGCCCTGAAGGTCGGCTTCGACGAGGCCGGGGTCCGGGTCGACGCCTCCGGCGAGCGCCCCCTCCCCCGTCCCGCCCTCGCCCAGCTGGCCTGCACGGTGACCACCCTGCCCGGGGTGAAGGGGATCGAGGTGGCCGACGGGACTCCGGACCCGCCGGCCTACACCTGCGCCGACTTCCCCGACCTGCGGTGACGCCGGGCGCCCGCCCCCGGAGCGGTCAGCCCGATCGTCGCAGGGCGTCGACGTACCGGTGGGCTCCCGCGCGGCGTCGCGCCACAGGGCGAGCGTGGCCGCGCGGTCGCCCCGGGCCGGGAAGGCGATCCACTCCCGCATCGTCCGCCCGCCCATGACGACCTCCTCGGCGGCTCCCGCGGCGACGAGCTCGCCCGCCCGGTCGCGCGGGAGCTTCACGATGAGCTGCCCGTGACTTCCCAGGAAGGCGAAGACCTTGCCGCCGACCCGGAGCCCGGGACCACGGAACATCGTCCCCGCCTCGACGTCCGGGTCGTCCCCGAGGTCGTCGGCGATCCGGTCGAGGAGGTCGCGGTCGCGCGGCCGGTCAGCCATGGGCCCCTCCCCCGGGCAGGACGCGTTCGAGCGCCGCGGTGGAGCCGTCCACGGCGAGCCCTTCGGCCATGGCCGCCCGCACGGTCAGTTGCCCGGTGAACAGCGCGACGAGCACCTCGGGCGGCGCGGTGACCGTGGCGTCGGGCCGGCGCCGGGTCGAGCACGGGCGCACGTCGATGTCGCCGCGTTCGGCGATGATGTCGCAGCCGTCGTGCGAGTCGCCCAGGCGCACGACGACGCCCGGCTCGCCGGGCGCGCCGTCGCGGCACAGGTGGCGCAGCGGCAGCGCGAACCAGTGCACCCGGAACGCGTCGCCCTCCGGCGGTTCGAGCATCAGCGGCGCGCCCCAGCGGACCAGCTCGCGGACGACGCCGCCGAGGTCGCGGCCGCGGTCGGTGAGGTCGATCAGCGTGGCGGCGATCGGGGGCGGCTCGTCGTGGCGGGCGACCAGGGCGGCCGACTCCATCTCGCGCAGGCGCTCCGCGAGCAGGTTGCTGGCGATGCCGGGCAGCCCGCGCCGCAGGTCGGAGAACCGGCAGGGCCCCTGGGTCAGCAGTTCGCGGACGATCAGCAGCGTCCAGCGGTCGCCGACCAGGTCCAGGGCGCGCGCCATCGAGCAGTACTGGCGGTAGGAGCGCATACCGCCCACCCTACCAGGGCGGTTGTCAAACTCAATCGGGTGGTTTACTTTCTCAACCAGCCCAGGGAGGGCGACGCGAGAGGAGATCGACGTGACCGTGGTCAGCGACAGCGCACCACCTGTGATCCGGGACTACTACCGGGTGCTCACGGGCGGGATCGAGAGCTACGCGGACGGCCGGGAGCTGCTGCCCCTGCTGGCCGACGACCTCGACTTCGAGGGCCCCATCGCCGGACGCGTGACCGGGTCCGCCCCCTTCAAGGAGGGGGTCCGGGGGTTCGTCGCCAACGTCGGCGGGATCGAGCTGGTCCAGGAGGTCCACGGCCCCGGCGGCACGGCCGTCCTGTACGACGCCCACCTGCCGAGGGGAACCGTCAGGATGGCGGAGTTCCTGGAGATCGCCGACGGCAGGATCCGGCGGCTCCGCCTCCAGTACGACCCGGCCGACTACCTCGCCAAGGGCGGCGGCTGACCCCGCCGAAGCGCCCGGCCGCGTCCGGCCCGGCAGCGCGCTCCGCCCCCGGGCCATGGCCCGGCCTGATCTTCCGCCTCCGCGATGTCGGAGGAGTGGGGTAGAACCGGTCGGCATGGATGATCAACGGAAGGACGCCGTGGCCCGGGCACTGCGGAGCATCGCCGCGCGCATCGGGGCGGAGGCGCCGGAGGGGTGGCTGCGAGGCCGGGTGCGCGCCGAGTGCGGGGCCGCCTCCGTACTGCACCATGGCACGGGGTACGTCATGGCCGACGGCGGCCGCCGCGACCTGGGCGTCCCCCTCGGCGGGCTGCGAAAGGCGTACGGGCTCGGCGGCGGGTCCGCGGAGGACCTGACGGTCGAGATGGTCGTCGAGCCCTCGGGACGGTTCGAGGCGCTGACCAGCCGGGCGATCACGCGCATGCGCCACCCCGACCAGGAGTGGTTCCTCCACGTCCTCCGTCCGGGGACCCTGCCCCGCGAGCCCGGCGCCGACCAGGACCCGCCGTCCGACCCGACGCCCGCGGGTGACCCGGAGGAGGCCGTCCGGCTGTTCCGGGAGTATCTGGGAAAGCGCGCGGACATCCTCGGGCAGGAGGAGGTCCTGCCCCCTCCGCTGGACGCGGCCGAACGGGCCGCGCTGCTGGAGGACTTCCACTGCGAACTGCCTCCCGACCTGGTCGCGCTGTACGGCGAGGCCGACGGCGACCACGAGATCGGGCTCTTTCACGGGCATCCGTGGTTCGGCCTGGAGTCCACGACGACCCATGTCCATCACCATCGCGAGTGGAAGTGGACGGACAACCCGTTGTGGGCGATGTCCGGCGAAGCGCGGCCGCCCGGGGTCATACGGCGACGGCTGGGCAGCCCGAGCTGGATCCCGTTCGCGACCAGCACGGGCGGCGACTACCTGGCGGTCGACATGGACCCGGGGCCTGCGGGCCGTCCCGGTCAGGTCATCCGCGTCGGGATCCACTACGACGGCGCGCCGGTCTACGTCGCCGACTCGGTCACGGCGATGCTGCGCCGTCTCGTGGCCGCGCTCGACCGGGGCGACTACCACGAAGAGGACGGATACCTGGATCTGGACGCCGGGCTCCCGGGCCACCTGGGTCCCGGCAAGTCCTCCTGGCGGGGCATCGCCCCGCTCCCGGGGAAGAGACTGCGCAGGCTCCACTCCCTCGCCGTCGACAAGGTCAAGGATCTCGATCTGGAGGCCGTCCGCACGGCGCCGTACCTGCGGTCGGTGGCGCTGTTCGGCGAGGGCCCCGTCGACCTGCGCCCGTTGCGCGAAACCCCGCTGGAGGCGCTGCAACTCCACCTGGACTCGGTGGACCTGGAACAGCTCGCCGGGCATCCGACCCTGCGCGTGCTGAGTCTCGCCACGAGGGATCCCGTCGATCTCAGCGTGCTGCGGACGTTCCCGCGGCTGGAGGGGCTCGAACTGCCGGAGGCCGCCGTCCGGGGGATCGGCGCGATCGGCGAGCTGGACGGGTTGCTCTCCCTCACGCTCTCCTTCGAGCAGTGGCGGGAGCTCGACGAGGTCCCGCCGCTGGCCGCGGCCGGGCTGGGCGGCGACCCCACGCTGGCGCAGGTGGACGAGTGGGCGGCCCGGTTCACCCCCGACGAACGGCTCGGCGGTTACGAGTACCACGTGGGACGGGTCCAGCCGGACCGCTGACGCCCCGGACGCGCGACGGCGCCCCACGGCCGCCCTGGACGGTCCCGGCCGCCACCGTCGGCACCCCGGACGAAGCAGCGCCCACCGCCCCCGCGGCATGGGCCTCTCCCCCGCGCCCTCCCGCGATCGGACCACTCGGCGGTGGCGAGCACTGCGCGGGAGGGTTCCGGCCGGGGTGGGGCGCGTCCCCGGAGGCGGGGCCGTGCCGCCGGCTCATCGACGGGTGCCCGGTGCGTTAGGGTGCGGGTTCGCCCGTTCAAGATCAGGAGGTTTCATGGCGTATCCGTTCGATCCGGAGCAGCCGCTGCCCGACCCGTTGACCCCGGACGCGGCGGCCCGCGTCCGCGACGAGCGCCGGGAGCTGCTGCCGGTCTGGATCGAGGCGAGCCGCGAGCTGGTCGTCCACCTGGGCATGCTGTCGCGCTGGGACCCGCCCGAGACGCTCCTCGAAAACCCGAGCCACGGCCTCACGCACATGCGCACGATCTGCTCCTCCGAGGATCTGTCCCTCTACGAGGCGGTCGGTTACGAACCCTTCGACCTGCTGCTGACCGCCTACTGCGCCGAGTACATGTTCAGCGACGTCGGCGGCGGATGGGTGCTCGACGAGGATCCGGCATCGCCCACCTTCGCCCGTTTCCTCATGGGCGGGTACGACGCGAACCGTCCGGACGCGACCGTGGACGTCCACGCCGCCGTGACCGCGTTCCTGAACGAGCCCGAGGGCCGCGACCTGGAAACGCTGCTGGAGTCGTTGCAGGAGGCCATGGGCGCCCCGGTGGGCGTCCACGACACCTCCTACCCCTGACGGGCGCGCCGCCCGGAACGGGTCCCGGGCGGCGCGGGCGGCGGTGTCAGCCCAGGTGCCGGGCGAGGAACCGCGACGCGCTGCCGGCCTCGAAGGCGGGCACGTCCCCGTGACCGCCGGGGTTGGCGTGCAGCGTCTTCTCCTTCGAGGCCAGGGCGTCGAACAGCGCCAGGGCCTCTGCGCGCGGCACCAGCGCGTCGTCCCACTGCACCAGGAACCGCACGGGGACGGTGACCCCGGCGGCGGCCCCGGCCGGGGTCGCCGCCGTCCCGCTCAGGCCCAGCACCGCCGCGCGGATCCGGGGCTCGGCGGCGACCAGCGGAACGCCGAGGGCGCAGCCCAGCGACAGGCCCCAGTACCCCACCGGGCCCATGTCCCCGAGAGCGTCCAGGACCGACCGCCATTCCGGGACGATCTGGGCGGCCAGCAGCGTGTGGAGCTCGGCCAGCAGCGGGGCCGGGTCGCCCGCGCCCCCCATGCGGGCCCGCATCTCGGTGATGATCCGTTCGTGTTCGGCGGACCTGGGCCGGTCGCCGTGGGCGGGGGCGTCGATGGCCGCCGCCGCGAACCCGCACCCGGCCGCCAGCCGGAGGGCGCGTGCCACGACGCCGGGAGCCCGCCGGTGCTGCCCGCCGCCGTGCCCGATGAGGACCAGGGCGCGGGGTTCGGCGTCCTCCGGCGCCCACAGCACGCCGGGGATCCCGCCGAGGATGAAGAAACGTTCGGTGACGCCGTCGGACGACGTCTGAGAGGTGAAGCGCATGCGCGTTCCAGGCCTTTCGGAATGCCTTGCGGGCGCTCCCTAGGCCATGCGGGGGAGGGAGGCCCGAGCTGTCACAGCGTTGATGGGTCTCACCTCCTTCGGTCGCGACGCGGCGCACGGCGACGCCGAAAATATCACGGCAGGTCCCGTTCGCTGGCGGGCGCGCCCAGCTCGACGCAGCACGCGCCGGGGCGGGGGGCCAGGGTCGCGGTGACGGTGGCGGCGTCCAGCCCCTCCAGGAACGCCGCCAGGAAGGCGTGGTTGATCCCGCAGACCAGGTCGGGGTCCTGGGCGGCCATCGGATGGAACGGGCAGTTGGCCAGCCGGACCAGCGCGGGGCCGTGCCGGTCGGGTTCGAACCCGTGCCGTTCCAGCATCTGGCTCGCGCAGGTCAGCGCCCGCTCGACGCCCAGGCGTCCGGGCTTGAGCCGGTCCCGCTCGGCCCGTCCGAGCCGCCGGCCGCGTTCGGCGGCCACGCGCAGCGCGGCCTCGACGCCGCCCTCGTCGGGCCGCTGCTCCCGGACGGCCGCCAGCAGGATCTCGGCGAGCAGGCCGTGCTCGCGCTGCGGGATGCTGAGCTGCACCTGCCGGTCGGAGGGCCGGTAGACCTTGGGGGCGCGCCCCACCCGCCGCAGCCCGCCCGGCTGGGCGTACTCGGCCACCAGCAGCCCGACGGCGACCAGCTTGTCCAGGTGGAAGGCCGCCAGCTTGCGGGAGATCCCCACGCTCTGCGCGGCCTGGTCGCGCGTCACCGGCTCGGCCGAGCGGCGGATGAACTCGTACATGTCGCGGCGCAGCTGGTCGCTGAGCGCCGCCACCGCCTGCAAGGCGGACGCGTCCTGGGTCACGCTCCAAGATTACACCCGCTGATACTGGCAAAAAAGACTTTGACACGATCTCCGTGCAGGTCATTGACCACCCTCAATAATAAGACTAAAACTTGTTGGTGAATTGGAGGTGGGCAGTGACCGATCCACAACGAGCCAAGCGGCCTGTCACGGCGCTGGCCGGCCCCTACGGGCATCCGCTGCATCCGATCCTGGTGACCGTGCCGATCGGGACCTGGGTGGCCAGCCTGGTCTTCGACCTGGCCTCGCACGTCGTCGGCGAGCCCGCCTTCCTGGTCCGCGCCTCGCTCTGGCTGATCGCCCTCGGCGTGGTCGGAGCGCTGGCGGCGGCGGTGTTCGGGTTCCTGGACTACTGGGCGATCCCGCCCGGCACGCCCGCGTTCCGCACCGCGCGGGTCCACCTGGTGCTGAACCTGGCCGTCACCGCCGCCTACGGGGTCTCCTGGGCGTGGCGGGCCGGTCTCGCCTCCGCGCCGGTCGGGGCCGGGCAGATCGCCCTGTCGGCGGTCAGCCTGGCGGCGCTGGCGGTCTCCGGCTTCCTGGGAGGCAAGCTGGCCTACCGCTACGGCGTCCGGGTCGCCGACGAGACCACCCAGGCCGAGGGCTTCCGCCCCTGAACGGGCGCCGCCAGCCGACGCGGTCACGGCGGCCCCTCCGACCTCACGAACCGACAAGCTCCGACCCGCCCGGAAAGGCAGGACGACACCATGGCCGTCGCCGCACTCGTCACCTGGCTGCTCACCGCACTCGGCGGTTTCTCCATGCTGGGCCTGTGGATCAGGCGCGGAGGGCTGCGCGACCGGGGGGCGGGCCGCACCCGCTTCCCGGCGCCGGTGGTCTTCGGGCACATGCTGCTCGCCGCGGCCGGCCTGGTCGCCTGGATCCTCCACCTGGCCACCGGCACCACCGCACTGGCCTGGACCGCGCTGGCCGTCCTGCTGCCGGTCGCGCTGCTGGGCTTCGTCATGCTCGCCCGCTGGATCCCGGCCCACCGCGCCCGCGCCACGACCGACGTGCCCGAACGGGCCATCCCCCTGCCCCTCGTGGTCGGTCACGGCCTGCTGGCCGTCGTCACCCTCGCCCTGGTCCTGGTCGCCACCCTGAACGGCGGCTGACGTGCTGCGACCCGACACGGGGTCCGAGACGGGACCCGGCGCCGGCCGGCTCGGCGGCACCGCGCTCGGCTGCCGCCCGCCCGGCAGGGGCGCGCTCGGCAACAGCGCGCCCGACGGGGACGCGCGCACCGGCGGCATGGACCTGGCCGCGGCCGAACAGGCCGCCCGGCGGTTCCTGCACGCGCTGGGCGTCCCGACCGACGGTGAGAGCCTGCGCGACACCCCGGCCCGCATGGCCCGCGCCTACGCCGAGCTGTTCACCCCCCGCCCGTTCGAGCTGACCACCTTCCCCAACGACGAGGGCTACGACGAACTCGTCCTGGTCCGCGCGATCCCGATGCGGTCGGTGTGCGAACACCACCTGCTGCCCTTCACCGGCATCGCCCACGTCGGCTACCTGCCGGGCCCGCGCATCGTCGGCCTGTCCAAGCTCGCCCGCGTCGTGGAGCACTTCGCCGGCCGTCCCCAGGTCCAGGAACGCCTCACCCGGCAGGTCGCCGACCTGCTGCACCACGAGCTGGACCCCCGGGGCGTCGGCGTCGTCATCCAGGCCGACCACACCTGCATGACCCTGCGCGGCGCGCAGGCCACCGGCGCCCGCACCACCACCTCCACCCTGCTCGGCGCGCTACGCGAGGACGCCCGCGCCCGCGCCGAGTTCCTCTCCCTCACCGCCTGAGGACGGAACGCCATGGAAATCTGGATCGACCCCGACTGCTCCAAGTGCCGCGTCGCCCTGGAGACCCTGGACGCCCACGACGCCACCTACACCGTCCGCCGCTACCTGGAAGATCCCCCCACCGAGGAGGAGATCCGCCGGGTGCTGGCCAGGCTCGGGCTGGAACCCTGGGACATCACCCGCACCGGCGATCCGGCCGCCGCCGGGCCCGGCATCGCCCGCTGGCCCCGCGACGCGCGGAACCGCGACCGCTGGATCACCGCCCTGGCCCGGCACCCGGCCCTGCTCCAGCGGCCGATCATCACCGCCGACGACGGCCGCGCGGTGGTCGGCCGCACCGCGCAGGCCCTCTCCTCGGTCATCACCCCCGCCGGACCCGCCTGAGGACCGCCCCGGCGCCGTTCCGCGATGAGCGGAACGCGTGGTGCCCGTTCGCGCCGCCGGGTTACGGTGTGCGCATGGCCGAGATCACCCGACCGCCCGCGCCCGCCGACGAGACGCCGCACGGGCCGGGCGCGCCGCGCCGTCCGGCGGAGCCGCTGTGGCGCGACGCGCTCGGCCGGTGCCTGCGGCGCCTGCGCGTCGAACGCGGCGAGATCCTGGTGGAGACCGCCCGCCGCGCCGGGATCTCCCCGCAGTACCTCTCCGAGATCGAACGCGGCGTCAAGGAGCCGTCCAGCGAGATGATCGCCGCGGTCGCCGGAGCCCTGGACCTGACGCTCGCCGACCTCACGTTCGAGGTCGCCAGGAGCCTCCTGGCCGCGACCGCCGCGACCGCTCCGGCGGGCCCGACCTGCCAGGTCGCCTACGCGCTGGCCGCGTAGCCGCTAGGCGGGGAGCGGCTGCCGCTCCTCCAGCACGTGGTCGACGAGGCCGTAGTCCAGCGCCGTCCGCGCGGTGAAGACCCGGTCGCGGTCGGTGTCGGCGCGCAGCGTCGCGGTGTCCTGCCCGGTGTGCCGGGACAGGATGCGCTCGATGTCCGCGCGGACGCGGACGACCTCGTCCGCCTGGAGGATGAGGTCCGGGATCGCGCCGCGCCCCTGCCCGATCGGCTGGTGCAGGACGACGCGGGTGTGGGGCAGCGCGGCGCGCTTCCCGGGAGCGCCCGCGGCGAGGAGCACCGCGCCGACCGCGACGGCCTGCCCCACGCACGTCGTCGCCACCTGCGGGCGGATGTAGCGCAGCGTGTCGTACACCGCGAGCATCGCGCTCGGGTCTCCGCCCTCGCAGTTGATGTAGAGCTGGATGTCGCGCTCGGGGCTGTCGGCCTCCAGGTAGAGCAACTGCGCGACCAGGGCGTTGGCGACGCCCGCGTCGATGGCGGTGCCGAGATAGATGATCCGCTCGGTCAGCAGGTGCGAGTAGACGTCCATGATCCGTTCACCGCGGGGGTGCTGCGCGATGACGTTCGGGATCGTGTAGGTGCTCATCGGGTGGCTCCTCCGGACGGGGCGCCGAGCCCCACGGGACGGTGACGGGCCGGCACGAGTTCGTCGTAGGCGCTGACGATCGCGTCGACGAACCCGTACCCGACGGCTTCCTGCGCCGTGTACCAGCGGTCGTGCAGCGAGTCCTCGAAGACGCGCTCGAAGGGCTGGCCGGTGTCCTCGGCGATGAGCCCGAGCACCGTGTCGCGGGTGTGGCGCAGGTCGTTGGCCTGGAGTTCGATGTCGACGGCGGCGCCGGCGATCCCGGCGGAGCCCTGGTGCATCAGCACGCGGGCGTGCGGCATCGCGCGGCGCTTGCCGGGGGTCCCCGACGACAGCAGGAACTGCCCGGCGCTGTAGGCGATGCCGAGCGCCACCGTGGCCACGTCGCACGGGATCAGCCGCATGACGTCGCGGATCGCGAGCATCGACGGCACCGACCCGCCGGGGGAATGGATCCACAGCGCGATGTCGGCCGAGGGGTCCTCCCCCGCCAGGGTGATCAGCTGGGCCGCCAGCAGCGTGCCGTTGTCGTCGTCGAGCGCGCCGTCCAGCACGAGAACGCGCTGCGCGTACAGCTCGCGCCGCATACGCTCGTCGAACAAAGGGATCTTGTGTTCCTCGCTCATGCCCTTCACTCTGCGGCAGCGCGCGCACCGGTCACAGTCCGATCCGCCCACGGCGGATCCGCTCTGAGCAGCGCGGTTCGGGTCAGACCCTGGGGAGGGACGGGTCGGGCGTCCAGGGTTCGGGGGCGGTGACGGCCCAGCGTTCGTGGTCCCGCCACTCCCCGTCGATGTAGAGGTAGGCGGGCGAGAGCCCTTCGTAGTGGAAGCCCAGCCGCTGGACCAGGGCCAGGGACGCCTTGTTCGCCGGCTGGATGTTGGCCTCCAGCCGGTGGAGCCGCAGGTCGTCGAAGGCGTGCCGCAGGGCGAGGGTGAGCCCCTCGGTCATGTACCCCCGCCCCGCCGAGGGGGCGAAGGCCGCGTAGCCGAGGGACGCGCCCTGGTAGCGGCCCCGGATGATCGAGTTGATGTTGACCATGCCGGCGGCCTCGCCGGTCTCGCGGACGCGGACCAGGAGGCCCCGGTTGGTGCCGTCGTCGAAGCGGCGCATCCAGCTCCGGAAGTCCTCCGCGTTCGCGGGCAACTGCACCCAGGGCAGGTGCAGCCCGATGCTGGCCCGCGCGAGCGAGCAGAACTCGTCCTGGCCGGAAAGGGTGAGCGGGCACAGTTCGACCCGCGAGGGCATCGTGGACATGGACCCACGCTAGGGCCTGCCGGCTTCGACGCCGCGATCCCGGCACAACGGAGGAAAGAAGACGGCATGCGGAACCACACCCTCGGGTGAAGGCGTCCCAGAGATGACGCGGGGGGTGCTGTGGACGGACGGCGGCAACGGGCACGTACGGTCCGCGGGCCGCACGGGGCGTGGGTTCCGGGGCTGGGCACGCTCGTGATCGCCTTGATCACCGGGCTGGCGGCGGCCTTCGCGGTCGCGGCCACCCTCGACGCGGTCCAGCGCGACCGCGAGGCCGTCGAGGCTGACGGCACCGTCGTCAAACGGTGGAAGAAGCACAAGACCCGCTACGCGGACGTGGTCTTCACGACCGCGGCCGGAACACGGGTCCGGGCCTCGCTCTCGAAGGGCGACTGGACGTCGTTGCCGAAGGTCGGTGCCAGGGTCCGGGTGCGGTATCTGCCCACCGATCCCGCCGACGGCGTGACCGATGCCAGGCAGGGTCGCATCAGTCGGTACAGGATGCCCATCCTGCACTGGGCCGTCGTCGTGGCCTTCGCGATCGCGTCCGGCTGGAGCCAGCGCCAGTCGGTAAAGGACAGAAGGCGCGACTGACCGGCGGCCCCGGACGCGCGCTCCGGGTCAGTCGTCCTCGCCCGCCAGGACCCGCCGCACCTCCTCGGCCAGGTAGGAGGCGTCGTCTGGCCAGGAGGCCGCGACGCGTTCCAGGAGTTCGCGGTGGGCTTCCAGGTGGTCGCCGTGGGCGAGGTCGAAGGCGGCCTGTGTCTGGAACTGCACCTCGGGCCGGTGGAGGGCCCGCAGAAGGTGCGCGGTGGCCTCGGGCGACTGGGAGTGCCCGATGGCCGAGAGCATCCGGACGCGCAACTGGAGCGGCTGGTCGGCGTCGTCGACATAGGCGGCGGCCAGCGCGAGGAGACGGGGGTGGGGAGAGCCCTCGGTGCGGAGGAAGGCGGAGCTGACGGCGAAGGTCGCCGCCTCGACGATCGCGGCGTTGGTGGTCTGCTCCAGCACGTCCGCGATCAGGTCGCACCCTGCTCCCCGGCGAGGTTCATCATCGCGTTGAGGGCGCTGGCGTGGTTCGCGCCCGCACCCATGTGCGGGCTCATGTCCGCGGGCGAGGGCGGCTGCCGGAGGAGTTCGCGAGCGGCCTGGAGGACCTCGGCACGGTGCTCGCCGTACATCGGTTCTCCCCCGAACCGGCTGTCCGCGTCCGCCTGCTGGTAGGTGTCCAGCGCGATGCCGACCGCGGCCTGGTCGCCGCTCCGCAGGAGGGTGAGGAACGGGCCGAGCGGCCCCGACCAGGGTCCCCCGTCGGCGTGAAGAGCCTCGCAGGCGAGGCGCAGCCGGACGCCGGAGAAACGCGGGTGCGTCCAGCAGGAGGAGCCGTACACGCGGACGGATCCTGCCACTGCGCCTCATCGCGCGCAGCCGAGTTCCGTCCCGGCGAGGAGACCCTCGCCCGCGTCACCGCGGAGTACGGCACGGCCGGGCGGCTGATGGCCCGTGTTACGTTCCGGCCATGACTCCCCCCTTGGTCTGGCCCGTCTCCGTCAAGGGTGTCGCCGTCGGCGACGGCGACCGCGTGGTTCTGCTGAGGAACGAACGCGACGAGTGGGAACTGCCCGGGGGCCGCCTGGAACGCGGCGACCTCACCCCCGAGGCGACCGTCGAACGGGAGATCTCCGAGGAGACCGGCTGGACGGTCGAGGCGGGACCGCTGCTGGACGTCTGGATCTACCAGCCGTTCCCCGGGACACGGCCCGAGGCCCGCATCGTGATCGTCACCTACGGGTGCGCGGTCCTGACCCCCGGCCTGGCGCCACGGCTCAGCCACGAGCACAAGCAGATCGGGCTGTTCACCGCCGACGAGGTTCCCGGGCTGCCCATGCCCGACGGTTACAAGGCCTCGGTCGCCGCGTGGTTCCGGCGGCGGTGAACCGTCAGCCGGGCAGGTCGAGGAGGGCGTAGACGGTCTTGCCGCCGCCCGGCTCGCGGCGTTGCCCCCAGTGCCGGGACAGCGCCGCGACGATGTGCAGGCCCCGCCCGCTTTCGAGAAGGCCGCCGTCAGGGGCGGTGGGGACCGCGTCCTCAGAACTCTCGTCGAAGACCTCGACGTAGAGGACGACGCGCCACGCCATCAGCCGGAACCCCATCAGGTGCCGGGGTTTGGCCTTCACCGCGTTGGTCAGCAGCTCGGAGATGACCAGCGTCGCGTCGTCCACGACGGAGGTGAGCCCCCACTTGTTGAGATGCGCCTCGGCCAGGTCGCGCAACAGCCCGACCGAGGAGGGCGTGGCGAGAACGGCCCGTTCCAGGACCTCGTCGGCCATGAAGCGGGGGGAGGGGTGGTACTCGGGTGTGCACATGGGCTCGTCCTCGGCGTAGGGCGGTCGTCGCGCATCGTGTCGTTCCGCTCCCACAGCGTGGCCCCCGGATCTACGCTGAGGAACACAATCGACTGCCAACTCGCGGAATGGCAAAAGGACGGCCCCCCATGTCCCGACCGCCCAACCCGATCGACGGCACGAAGAGCGTCTACGCGACGTTCGCGTACGTGTTGCGCTGGTGGCGCGAGTCCCGTGGCCTGTCACAGGACGCCTTGGCCAAAGAGCTCTACATGGCCCGGTCCACGATCCAGGCGTACGAGGCGCAGGAGTACGAACCCGACGACGAGTTCGCCGAGAAGCTGGACAAGTACTTCGGCACGGGAAAGCTCTTCTACTACCTCTGGTACCACTCACAGCGCGAATACCTGCTCCAGAAGTGGGACGCCTACCTCAAACTGGAGCCCCAGTGCCTCCAGTTTCGCTCCTTCCACCCCAACGCTGTTCCCGGCCTGTTCCAGACCGAGGATTACATGCGCGCATCCTTCACTGCGGGCAACCTGCCCGAAGCCGAGATCGAGAAGGGCGTTGAGACGCGGTTGCGCCGTCAGGAGCTTCTGTGTCGCCCGGAGCCGCCCTTGTTCTGGGTGGTCATAGACGAGGCCGTACTTCTCCGTCCGGTAGGAGGCGCGGCAGCGATGAGGGCTCAGCTCGCCCACCTCCTCGAAGTCATGGATCTTCCCCATGTCGCTCTTCAGGTGGTGCCGTTGTCCGCTGGCGCCTACCTGGGGCAGGACGGCTACTTCGTCATGCTGCATCTGCCGGAGCGCACAGTGGTTTATGAGGAAACCGGAACCGACGGACGTCTCTTCTACGATCCGAAGGTTGTGCACGAGCGGCACGTTAGACATGATCGGATCCGTCTCAAGGCGTTGCCCGAGGAGGCGACCCGGGACTTGATCTCAGGGATCATGAAGGGCGTGTAATGAGCGGTCCCCTTGAATGGCGGAAGGCCAAGCGCAGCAGCGACCAGGGCGGGGAGTGCGTCGAGCTAACCACCAACGCCACCAACGTGACCTACGTTCGCGACTCCAAGGATCAGGAAGGGCCAAGACTCACGCTGTCGCGTCCCGCCCTCGCCAAACTCATCCACAGCATCAAGGGGTACGACCGCTAGGTCATGCGTCAAAGCCTCGCCCAAGGCCCTTACCTAACAGCCCACACCCACGACCGGAGGCGCGAAAGGCAGGGGTGTAGGGGCGGAGCCCCACGAGGGGTGTGGGGGACGGCGTCCCCTGCCGGGGTGTGGGGCAGAGTCCTGCCGGGGGTGTAGGGGCGGAGCCCCACGAAGGGGTGTGGGGCAGAGCTCTGCCGGGGTCGTAGGGGCGGAACCCTGCCGAGGTTGCCGGGGCGGAGCCCCTGCCGGGGTGTAGGGCGGAGCCCCTACCGGGGGTGTGGGGCAAAGCCACCGTCGGGGCGTGAGGGCGAAGGCCCTGCCGGGGCGTGAGGGCGGAGTCCCCTGCCGGGGTTGCCGGGGCAGCGTCGGCGTCGGGGTTGTAGGGGCGGAGCCCCTGCCGGGGTGTGGGGCAGAGCCCTGCCGGGGGTGTGGGGGCGGAGCCACCGCCGGGGGTCCAAGGGGGCGGGCCCCCTTGCCAGGGTTCGCAGCACGACGGGAAGCGGAGCCCTGGCGGAGTCTTCCCGGCGTGCGCGGGCCCGATGTGGGGGTTTGGGGGGACGGTCCCCCCAAGGCCAACACAGCCGCTTTCGCCGCAGAACCGCACAGACCCCCAGCAATATCGAGGGTCTACACCTGACCGGAAACCCCAGCCCCAACCCCAGCCCGAACCCTCAGTCCGAGTCCGGCAGCCCCAGCGAGAACGCCGCGTCCAGGTCGTGCCGCGAGTAGGTGCGGAACGCCATGTGGGTCTCGGTCTCCCGCACGCCCGGGATCTTGTTGAGCCGGCCGGGGATGACGTCGTTCAGCTCGTCGTGGCGGCGGACGCGGACCATCGCCAGCAGGTCGAACTCACCGGTGATCGAGTAGACCTCGCTGACCCCGTCCAGCGCGGCGATCTTCTCGGCCACCTCGTGGATGCGCGCGACGTCGGCCTTGACGAACACGATCGCAGTGACCACTGCACCCTCCCCAGCTCGGCGAACGCTCAGACTCTACCCACGCCCCAACGAGACGATCTCCACCCGCACCTCACCCGGACCCCGCCAGGACCCCACCCACGCCTCACCCGTGCCCCGCCCACGCCTCATCCGCGATCCAGCGCGACGATCCGGCGAGCCGGTCCGGCGTGCCGGGCCAGCAGGGCGAACAAGGCCCCGGCCACGAAGCCGTAGATGTGCGCCACGTAGGCGACGTTGCTCTCGGTGTCCCCCAGCGACAGCCACTGGATCACGAAGTAGCCGCCCAGCACCACCCACACCGGGAGCCGGATCACGATCACCGGGGGCAGCAGGCTGACGATCCGGCCGCGCGGGTTGAGGACCAGGTAGGCGCCGAGCACCCCGAAGATCGCGCCGGAGGCGCCGATCAGCGGGGTTCCCGAGTCGGGGTAGGTGTAGGCGAAGCCGTACACGGCGGCCAGGCCGAACAGCAGGTAGGCCAGCAGGTAGCGCCAGCGGCCGAGCCGGTCCTCCAGGCCCATGCCGACCGCGAACAGCACCACGAGGTTGCCCAGCAGGTGCAGCACGCCCGAGTGCAGGAACATCGACTCGAACGCCGACACCCACGGCAGCTTGTCGAAGGCCGCCTCGCCGCAGCGGTGGGCGATCTCGGGGGGGATCGGGTGCTGGCGTCCGGTGGTCAGTTCGCGCGGGACCGCGCCGTGTTCGAGGATGAACTCGTTGGCCCGGCACTGGCGGACGCCGCCGTCGCCGTACCAGGTGGCGAAGTTGGCCATGGGGGTCAGCAGGAAGACCACGACGTTGGCCGCCACCAGCAGGTACGTCACCCAGGGCACGCGCCGCGCGGGCTGGCTGTCGTACAGGGGTATCGCCATGCGCGAGCGTCCTCACCATTCGATCATCCGGCCGCCGACCACCGACCGGCAGACCGCCCACCACCGCCCACCGGTCACGGACCAACGGGCCGTTCGCCGGTTTCGTCCCCTCACCTTAGTGGCCGCGAGACCCCCCGGTCCTCCGGCTCCACGGCGTCGCGGGCGCGTTCGAGGGCGTGGTCGAGCCACCGCCGCAGGCCCTCGGCCCCGTGGACGGGGCAGGTCCAGTCGCCGTCGATCTCGACCAGCCGCACGCCGGGGGTGTCCAGCCAGCGCAGCACGCACTCCATCTCCTCGGCCCCGGCCCCGGCGGTGACGGCCCCGGCGGGGATCGCGCCGGGCGGGCCGCCGGGCAGCACGGTCTCGGCGGTGGCGATCAGCGCGTCCACGTAGGGGCGGGGGTGGGCGCGCGGCGGGACGGTGCCGGCGGCGGCGAGCCGGCCGTACCGGACGACCGACAGCTCCCAGCCGCCGCCGGGCGCGGGCCGGGCCGCCACCAGCTGCGGCAGGCGCGCCAGCGCGGTGAGGCGCTGGCCGCGCGCCGCCGCCCGCACGAACGCCGCCAGCCGGTCGCGCTGGGCGGCGGCCTCCTCGTAGCGGAGTTCGGCGGAGAGCCGGTCGATGCGGGTCCGCGCGGCGGCGACCACGGGCCGGGCGTCGCCCTCGATCACCCGCCGGGCGGCGGCGGTGTGCGCGTCGTAGTGCTCGGGGGTCTCCCGGCCCTCGCAGGGGGCGCCGCAGCGGCCCAGGTCGGCCAGGGCGCAGGTGCGGGCCTTCCCCTTGTCGATCAGTGTGAGGGTGAGGCGCTGGGTGCACTGGCGCAGCGGGACGGCCTCGTGCAGCGCGGCCCGCGCCTCCTCGGCCTGGCGCCGCGACGACAGCGGCCCCAGGTAGCTCGCGCCGTCGTCGCGGCACTCGTGGACGATCGACAGCCGGGGGAACGGCTCGACGGTCAGTTTCAGCCAGACGGCCCGTTCGGGGAACTTGGAGCGCCGGTTGTAGCGGGGCTTGTGCTGGGCGATCAGCCGCAGCTCCCGCACCTCGGCCTCCAGGCCGGTCGCGCAGACGACGGTGCGGACGCGTTCGGCGAGCCCGACCATCTCGCGGGCCCGCCAGCGCGTCTCGGAGCCGGTGAAGTAGCTGCGCACCCGCGACCGCAGGTCGCCGCTCTTGCCGACGTACAGCACCTCGCCGTCGGCGTTCTCGAACAGGTACACGCCGGGCGCGCTGGGCACGTCGTCGGCCAGGTACCGCTTGCGGCGCTGCTCGGGGGTCGGGGCCTTGGCGAACGACCGCAGCTCCTCCAGGGAGGAGACGCCGAACGAGCCGAGCCGTTCGATCAGCCCGTGCAGCACGTCCACGGTCGCCCGCGCGTCGGCCAGGGCGCGGTGGTTGGGCTGGACGGGGGTGCGGAAGTGGCGGGCGAGGGTCTCCAGCTTGCAGTTGGGCACCTCGTCGCGGGTGAGGGTGCGGCGCGCCAGGTCGACGGTGTCGACGACCGGGAAGTCCGGCCACTCGTAGCCGTGCTCGGCGCAGGCGGCCTTGAGGAACCCGACGTCGAAGCGCGCGTTGTGGGCCACCAGCACGCAGCCGTGCGCGAACTCCAGGAACGCCGGCAGCACCTGCCCGATGCGCGGCGCGGCCGTCACCATCTGCTGGGTGATGCCGGTCAGCGCGGTGATGAACGGCGGGATCGGCCCGCCGGGGTCCACCAGGGTGGCCAGGTCGCCGAGCTCGACGCCGCCGCGCACCTTCACCGCGCCGATCTCGGTGATCGCCGCGTCCTTCGGGGACGCCCCGGTCGTCTCCAGGTCCACCACCACGAAGGTCACGTCGGCGAGGGGGGTGCCGAGATCGTCGAGGGTCCCCTGAACGGGATGCGCGGCCGTCATGTCGGTGACGTTATGCCACCCCACCGACAGTGGGCGGGGTCTCCGCGGGACCGGCGCCGGGGAGGCGCCGGACCTCCGCCGAGCCCGCCACCGCCGGGGCCGGTGCCGCTACGCTGGGGGGATTCTGGGGCCGGTTTCACCCTCCACGGCGGGTCGGGTGGACGTTCCCGCTGGTTAGGGCTTCGGCCGTCCGGGAAGAGATCAGCGCACCGGCGGCCACGAGGGAAGGAGCGGCGACATCGACGGCGCAGAGGCGGCGGAGCGGGTGCCGCGCCCGCTCCCCGAGGCGGTCCGCCAGCACGTGCTGGAGGCGGCCGCGGCGCTGCTCGGTGCGTTGCCGCCGGACGAGGTCCCGGCTCCGCTGCGCCGGTTCGCCCGGTTCGAGCGGCGCAAGCGCGCCAAGCTCGCCGGGCCGCACATCGCGGCGCTGCTGGAGAAGGACGAGGATTTCCGCCGTCGGGTCGCCGAGGCGCTGCGCGAGTCGCAGCCGGACCTGGTGGAGCAGGTGGAGGCCGGGCGGGTCCCGCCGGCCGCCGAGCCGGTCGCGGTGGCCGCCATCGCCTATCTGCTGCGTCCGGAGGGCTGGTCGGACCTGGTGGAGTCGGCCCGCGCCGAGCTGGAACGCTCCGCCTCCGCCTCGGAGGAGGAGGCCGCCGAGCGGAGGATCGCCGCGCTGCGCCAGGAGCTGGCCGACGCGCAGGCGGCCCGTTCCGCCGAGACCGACAAGCTGCGCGCCGAGCTGCGCGAGCTGAAGGCCGAGAACGCCGAGCTGCGCCGCAAGCTGCACGAGGCGCGCACCAGGGCCAAGGCCGCCCAGGCGCACGCCGACGCGATGGCCGCCGACACCGAGCGCGAGCTGACCGCCGCCCGCGAGGCCAAGGCCGCCGCCGAGAAGGAGCTGCGCAAGGTCCGGGCGAAGCTGGAGCAGGCCGAGAACAACGCCGAGGCCGCCCGCCGCGCCGCCCGCGAGGGCCGCAACATCGACGACGTGCGGCTGCGGATGCTGCTGGACACCCTGGTGGACGCCGCCCAGGGGGTGCGGCGCGAGCTGGCGCTGCCCACCACGATCGGCCGTCCCGCCGACGCGGTGGGCGGGGCCGAGCCGGGCGGCGCCCCGCACCGGGCGCTGCCGGGCCGGGCCCTGTCGGACGACGACCCCCAGCTGCTGGACCGGCTGCTGACGTTGCCGCAGGTCCATCTGGTGGTGGACGGCTACAACGTCACCAAGACCGGCTATGGGGAGCTTCCGCTGGCCGACCAGCGCCGCCGGCTGCTGGCGGGGCTGGGCGGGCTGGCCGCGCAGACCCGCGCGGAGGTGACGGTGGTGTTCGACGGCGCGGAGCTGGACGCGCCGGTGGCCACCATGGCGCCGCGCGGGGTGCGGGTGCGGTTCAGCCTGCCGGGGCAGACCGCCGACGAGATGATCGGGGAGCTGGTGCGGGCCGAGCCGCCCGGCCGGGCCGTGGTGGTGGTCTCCAGCGACCGCGAGGTGGCCGACGCGGCACGGCGGGCCGGGGCCAGGCCCGCGCCCTCCACGCTGCTGCTGCGGCGGCTGGGGCGCTCCTGACCGTGACGCCCGGCCCACCCGGGCCCGGCGGCGTGTGGCGTTCGCCATACCGCGGCCTCCCTGACCTCCGTGGCTCCCGCGAACTGTGATGATCCGGTCACCTTGAGTGGACAAAGTGAGCTTAAGGTCAGCGAATACCATCGTTTCAGTTGTGGCGCATGATCGCCCTCGCTAGTGTCGTCCGCTGACATCGTTGGACGAGAGGGGCGAACCGGACTGTGGCCAAGGACTTCAAGGCCGGCGCCCCGCGCTGGATGGCGGCGGTTGCCTGCCTGACCGTGACGGCGACGCTGACGACTCCCGTCGCGGTCGCGCACGCAGCTCCCAAGCCCAGCGCGGCGGAAGCAGAGAAGAAACTCGAGAAGCTCAACGAGAAGGTCGAGGACCTGGTCGAGAAGTACAACCAGGTTTCCGAGGACCTCAAGAAGGCCAAGCGCAAGCTCGCCGAGGCCAAGAAGGCCGGTGCCAGCGAGCTGAAGGCCTTCGACCGGCAGCGCGCCCGGATCGCCGAGATGGCGAACAACGCCTACAAGAAGGGCGACACGGGCGACGTGGCGGGCTTCGTCGGCACCGGCGACCCGCAGGCCGTGCTGGACCAGACGGCGGTCTTCACCCACCTGCAGCGCAACCGCAGCGACGACCTCGGCCAGTTCCTGGAGACCGCGCAGCGGCTGCGCCGCGAGCAGGCCCAGGCGCAGGCCGCCTACGACGAGGTCAAGAAGAAGGCCGACGAGCTCAAGAAGCAGAAGGCCGAGGTCGAGAAGAACGTCGCCGCGCAGAAGAAGCTGCTGCGCAAGCTGGGCCTGAAGGAGGAGAAGCCCCGCTCCGGTGGCGGCGGCTCCTACAACGGCCCGGCCAGCGGCTCGGCCCGCGCGGCGCTCAACTTCGCCTACGCCCAGCTCGGCAAGCCCTACGTGTGGGGCGGCACCGGCCCGGGCGGCTACGACTGCTCGGGTCTGACCATGAAGGCCTGGGCGGCCGCGGGCGTCAACATCACCCGCACCACCAACTCCCAGTGGGCCGCGACCCGGCACATCGACAAGAGCCAGTTGCGGCCCGGTGACCTGGTGTTCTTCCGCAACCTGGGGCACGTCGGCATGTTCGTCGGCGGCGGCAAGATGATCCACGCGCCGCGTACCGGCAAGAACGTCGAAGTGGTCGACATCACATCCGGCTACTACGCGCAGACCTACTACGGCGCGAGCCGCCCGTAACGCCGCATCCCCTGTCGGCACGGGCTTTTGCTCACAACGGACCAGGCTTGACCTGGTCCGTTGTCATTTTTGCCGGGCATTTGCCATCACGTGGACCTTTGATACCTTGTGGGCACCTGAGGCACCTTCCAGGTGTCTCTCCCCGCACGTCGTCCCCCAGACGACGGACAACCCCCGGACGGCACGTCCCACGTGTCGCCACCCGCCCGGCGTCGTCCAGACGTCGCGGCCGTCTCCCAGGGAGACCTTCGGCCGGCCCGGCCGCACCGTGCGCACGCGAACCGGCGTGCATGGCGCTGAGAGCGCGCCACGGCGGACCATGAGGGCCCAGGCCACCGGCGGTTCACCGGTCCGCATGACCGGCCGCCCTGCCCATGACAACCAAGCCGCGCGTTCACGCGGGACGACAGGGTCCCGTGCCTCCGGCTGGCTTCACCACGCCTTTCGAACGCGTCGGCAACGCCGAATCCGCCTGTGCGCGGAACCGGGGACCCACTTGGGTCACGGTCCCGGACATCGCTTCCGGAACCGCCTCGACCCCGGGGTGAATCGGCGCGGCCTCCCGATCACGCATCGGCCCGCCTCGCCGTAGGGCGACTTCCAAGCCCGAACCCGTCAGCTAACCCGGTAGGCGTCTGGAAGAAGGAGCAACCCCTGCCCAGCAACGCTGCCAGCAGCATTTCCCGCCGGACCCGCATGGCGGGCGGCCTCGTGGCCGCCACCGCCGTCCTGACCCCCGCGATCGCCGTCGCCGGGACCTCCTCGGCCAGCGCCGCCACCCCCGTGGCCAAGGTCGTGCAGCAGGCCAAGACGAAGTCCTGGGCCGAGCGCCAGAAGCTCGCCCAGAAGGCCCTGCGCGCCGCCGCCTCCAAGAAGGGCAAGCCCTACCGCTGGGGCGCCTCGGGCCCCAACGCCTTCGACTGCTCCGGACTGGTGCAGTGGTCCTACAAGAAGGCCGGGGTCGCCCTGCCCCGCGTGACCGGATCGCAGTACTCCGCCGTCAAGAACAAGATCTCCTGGAAGAACCTCGCCCCCGGCGACCTGGTCTTCTTCAACGGCAAGCGGCACGTGGGCCTGGTCTACAAGAAGACCGGCAACACCCTCCACATGATCCACTCCCCGCACAGCGGGAGCTCGGTGAAGGTCGTCAAGCTGGACGGCTACCGCAAGCGGACCTTCGCCGGCGCCGTCCGTCCCTACTGACGGCGCCTCCTCACACCACGGGCGTGACCGCCGACCCCGTCTCCCATCCTCCCGGCGGTCACGCCCCTTCCCCCCTCCTTCTCCTCATCGAGGAGCCACCCGTAGTCACGGGCGCGCACGCGCCCACCGCCGAGTTCGCCGTTGCGCCCTGTCCGGGCGCGCGAAGCCGGGGACCCAATCTCCCCTGGGGTGAATCGGCCGCCACGACGCGGCCGTAGGGCAGCTTCCACGCCCGAACCCGTCAGCTAACCCGGTAGGCGGTATGGAAGCCAAGGAGTCACCTTCGTGTCAGGCAAGCACCGCAAGCCCAGCCCGCTCGGGATCGCCGTCCGCACCGGCGGCACCCTCGCCGTCGGCGCCGCCGTGATCGGCACCGCCGCCGCCACCGCCTCCGCCTCGGTCCCGATGCCGGGCAAGGACGCCCCCCGCAGCGGCGCGCTGGCCGCCATCGCCGCCGCCAAGCCCGCCGCCCAGCCGGTCGTCAAGGCCGCCGCCGCCCCGCCGCAGCAGCCCCAGCAGCGGGTCCAGCAGCCGGCCCAGAAGCCCGCGCAGCAGGCCAAGCCCGCCCAGAAGCCCCAGCAGGCCAAGAAGCGGCCCACCGCCGCCGACGCGATCAAGATCGCCGAGTCCCAGGTCGGGATCAAGGAGAACGGCGCGGGCGAGACCAAGTTCCAGGACTGGTACAAGAAGACCGAGCGCGCCAAGGAGACCGTCAAGCGCGACGGCGGCTCCCTGGACGGCTACACCGACGCCCAGTGGTGCGCCATGTTCGTCTCCTGGGTCGGCGACCAGCTCGGGTTCACCGACCAGATGGGCGCCGACGCCTGGACGATCGCGCACGCCAACTGGTTCAAGGACCGGGACCGCTGGGGCACCGAGGCCAAGCCCGGCGCGGTCGTGTTCTTCTCCTGGAAGGGCGGCAAGAGCATCAACGACATCGTGCACGTCGGCATGGTCATCAAGGACAACGGCGACGGCACCGTCAAGACCGTCGAGGGCAACACCGGCAACGCCGTCCAGATCAAGACGCGCAACAAGAGCCAGATCGTCGGCTACGGCTACCCCGACTACGCCAAGTAAGCCGTGTTCCAAGAGCCCTGGCCCGCGGCGCTCGCCCCGGGGCTCGCGCGGTGGTCGAGGCCGCTTGGAAACGCTCTCCGTCCCCGTGCATAGGATCGCCCCCATGACGGACGGTCCCCGCCGGGCGGAGCCCGCACGGCCCCGGCGCCGCCGAGTGATCGTCTCGGTGGCGGCCGGGGCCGTCGGCTGCCTGGCCGCCGGGCTCGCCGCCACGCTGGCCCCCGCCTCCCCCGGGACGCAGCGCGCCACAGAGCGCGCGCCGCGCCCGGTCTCCGCCGCCGGGTTCGACCGCGGGGCCGCCGGCACCGTGCTGGCCAACCGTGCCCGCGCCGTGCGCGAGCGCGACCGCACCGCGTTCCTGGCCACCGTCGCCACCGCCCCGGCCGCGTTCCAGCGCGAGCAGGGGACGCTGTTCGACAACCTCCTCCGGCTGCCCCTCCAGGACTGGCGGGAACGGCTGGCCGACGCCCCCGCCGAGTCCGGGCCCGGCGCGGTGACCGTGCGGATCGACCTGCGCTACCGGCTGCGCGGCCACGACCCCGGGCCGGTCGCCCGGACGCGGTACCTGGCGTTCGCGCCCCGCGACGGCGGCTGGGTGATCAGGGGGCCGGGGCGGCCCGGCCCCGGCGCCGCCCCCGCGCAGGCCGAGGTCTGGGACGACCGGCCGGTGCGGGTCGTGCGCGGCCGGTCCAGCCTGGTGGTCGGGGACGCCGCCGGGCTGGAGGAGATCGCGCGCCGGCTGGACGCGGCCGTGCCCGCCGTCTCCCGCGTGGTCGGCGACGGCTGGCCGCGCCGCGCCGTCGCGCTCGCCCCCGCCGACCCGGAGCGCGCCGCCGCCCTGGTGGGCGGCGGCCGGGACCTCGCCTCGATCGCCGCCCTGGCCGTCGCCGCGGGCGGCGCCGGCGACCGGATCGTCATCTCCCCCGCCGCCTTCCCCCGCCTGAACGGGCTGGGCCGCTCGGTCGTGCTCACCCACGAGCTGACCCATGTGGCCACCGGCGGCGCCCGCGACGGCCGCACCCCGCTGTGGCTGATCGAGGGGCTGGCCGACTACGTGGGCTACCGGGACGCGAAGGTCGCGGTGCGCGACGCCGCCGGGGAGCTGCGCCGCGAGGTCGCCGCGGGGCGGCTCCCGGACGCGCTGCCGGGGCCGGCGGCGTTCGACGGCGGCTCCGGGCGGCTGTCGCAGGCCTACCAGGAGGCCTGGCTGGCCTGCCGGATGATCGCGCAGCGGTACGGTGAGGCGACGCTGGTCCGGCTCTACCGGGCCGCCGGACGCGCCTCCGAGGACGCCGCGCTGCGCGCGGTGCTGGGCGTGGACCGGGCGCGTCTCACCGCCCTGTGGCGCGCCTACCTGCGAAGGGAACTGCGTTGACGGTCCACACCCCACCGGCGGCACCCCTCCCACCGGCGGCGGACGCCCGCCGTCCCCGCGTCGCGGCGGCGGTCACCGCCGGGGTCCTGCTGGCCGCCGTCGCCGTGATCCTGGCGGTCACCACGCCCTGGGACCCGCTGTCCGGGCGCGTTCCCGGCGGGCGGACCGTCCCGGACCCGGCGCTGGACTTCTCCGCCGCCGAGCTGGCCCGCGCCCGCGCGTTCGACGCCAAGCTCAACCCGATCGCCTACACCCGCCTGGCCGTGAGCCTGCTGGCCGTCCTGGCGCTGGGCCTGACCCCGCTCGGCGCGCGGTTCCTGGGCTGGGTGACCGCCCGGGTGCGGCGGTGGCCGCTGCGGGTCGCGCTGGCCGCCGTGGTCCTCACCACCGTGCTGCGGCTGGTAAGCCTGCCGTTCGGGATCCGGGGCGAGACGGTGCTGCGCCGCTACGGCCTGTCCACCCAGACCTGGGGCTCCTGGCTGGGCGACCAGGCCCGGTCGCTGGCCGTGACGTGGGTGGTGTGGTCGCTGGCGCTGCTGCTGCTCTACGCGCTGCTGCGGCGCTTTCCGCGCTACTGGTGGACGGGCGCGGCCGTGGGCGCGTTCCTGCTGGTGGTCGGCGGGTCGTTCGTGTACCCGGTGGTGGTGGAGCCGGTGTTCAACAAGTTCCACTCGCTGCCCGCCGGGCGGCTGCGGTCGGACCTGCTGGCGATGGCCGACCGCGACGGGGTCCCGGTGGAGGACGTCCTGGTCGCCGACGCGTCCCGGCGGACCACCTCGCTCAACGCCTACGTGTCCGGGTTCGGCTCGACCCGCCGGATCGTGGTGTACGACACGCTGCTGAAGTCCCCGCCCGCGCGGATCGAGTCGATCGTCGCCCACGAGCTCGGCCACGCCAAGCACCGGGACGTCCTGCACGGCACCCTGATCGGGGGGCTGGGCGTCGCCGGGGCGGTGTGCCTGCTGTCCCTGCTGCTGTCCTCGCCCCGCCTGGCCCGGCGGTCCGGGACGCCGGAGGGCGCGGCGGCGGCCGACGCCCGCTCGGTGGCGCTGGTGCTGGCGCTGGTGACGGTCGCCATGCAGCTCGGCGGGCCCGTGCAGAACTTCGTCAGCAGGCGCGTGGAGGCCCGCGCCGACGCCCACGCGCTGGACCTGACCCGCGATCCGGCGACGTTCGTGTCGATGCAGCACGAGCTGTCGGCGCGCAACCTGTCCGATCCCCGCCCCGACGGCCTGGAGCGCCTGCTGTGGTCCTCGCACCCGCCGGGCCCGGAACGGATCGCCATGGCCCGCGACTGGGCGAGACTGCACGGCGTCCCGGTGCCACCGCCCCTGAACCGCCCCTGAGCCGCCCTGAGGGCCGCTGGGGGGCGTCCGGGGCTCAGGTGAGCGGCACGGGGGTGGTGCCCTCAGGCCCGATCTTCAGGGACCGCTTGAGGGCGCTGCCCTTGGCCCAGTCGTCCCAGTCGAGCTGCCAGTAGCCCCAGCCGTTCTCCGGCTCCAGCTCCCGGATCGTCCCGGTGACCTTGAAGGGGTCGCCCCGGTAGGAGAAGTCGTAGAACCAGCGCGCGTCGGCCGGGCTGGCGTTGACGCAGCCGTGGCTGACGTTGGAGTTGCCCTGCGACCCCACCGACCAGGGCGCGCTGTGCACGTACTCGCCGCTGTTGGAGATCCGCACGGCCGAGTAGACGACCTGGCGGTAGTAGTCCGGGCAGCCGGGAGGACACCCCACCGTGGAGGAGTCCATGACGACCGGGTTCTCCTTGTCCATGGTCAGGTGCTCGCCGTTGGTGGTGACGTACTTGAGCCGCCCGCCCTTGCCCATGCTGATCGGCATCCGCCGTACGACCCTGCCGTTCTTGCGGACGACCATCTCGTGGGTGTTCTCGCTGGCCTTGGTGATGTGCTCGTCGCCGATGCGGAACCGCACCGTCTGGTTCCGCCCGCCCCAGGTGCCCTTGGAGGTCCGCACCCCGGCCAGGTGGGCGGTGAACGAGGCGTCGGTGTGCCGCGGCCAGTGCTTCCTGGTCCGGAACACGACGGTCTGGTTGCCGAACCAGTGCCAGGCCCCCTCGACCGGCTTGGCCGACCGCACCTCCAGGGCCCGTTCCACGGCCGCCCGGTCGGCGATCTCCCGGTCGAACCGCAGCACGATCGGGATGCCGACGCCGACGGTCTCCCTGTCGTAGGGCGCCTCGATCGTCGTGGCGACGACCTGGTCGGCCTTGGCGGTGCGGAACCGGCTGGTGGCGGTCCGCGTCCTGCCGTCGCGGCCCAGCGCGGTCGCCATCACCGCGTACCGGGTGTCGGGCTGCAACGTCCACGTCGCGCGCCACTCGGTCCGGTCGGCGTTCAGCGACCCCTCGACGGGGTCGCCCTTGGTCGTGACGGTGACGTTCTCGAGCGTGCCGTTGCGGGCCCGCACCGTCACGGGGCTGTCGGGCCGCAGGTCGTCGCTGTCGTGCGGGGGCGCGACCTCCAGCCGGACGGAGTTGTCGGCCATCTCCGCGTCGCTGCCGGTGCAGCCCGCGGCGCCGGCCGCCATGGCCGCCGCGAGCAGCAGGGCGGCGGGCAGCCGCCCGCGGTCCGTCGCTTCCGATCCCCCGCCGCGCACCGTCAACCCCCCGGGCCGTCACCGTGTGAAATGACCTGACTCCATGGCGTGAACACCATGGTCGTCGCCCATTATGAAGGGGGCCGGCGCCCGCGTGAACGCGGGACACCGGCCCCCTGGGGATCCTTTGCCGATCAGTGGCTGAAGTGGCCCCGGTAGTACTCGAAGACCAGACCGATCACGGACATCAGCATCGCGGCGCTGCCCGCGAGCACCAGCCACCAGCCGAACACCACGCCGAGCGTGATGGCGGCGGCCGACAGGCCCACGAACAGCGGCCACCAGCTGTGCGGGCTGAAGAAGCCCAGCTCGCCGGCCGCCTGCGCGATGTCGCCCTCGGGGTCGTCCTCGTACAGCGGGCCGCCGTTGGCGGCTTCCAGGCGGCGGATCGTGAAGTGGATGTAGAACCCGATCAGACCCGCCAGGCCGACGGCCAGGGCCATCGCCGTGGTGCCGGTCCAGTCCTTGGACCACAGCCAGTACACGACGTCGGTGGCGAGGAAGAACAGCGCGCACCCGTAGAACATGAACGCCTGAACGCGCATCGGCTAGTCCCCCTTGAGCTTCTGTTCGTCCGAGGCGCCCGACCCGACCGCGGCGGCGCGGGCGTCGGCCGCCGAGATCTCGCCCTTGGCGCCCACGTGCGGGTGGTGCAGGTCGAACGCCGGGCGCTCGGAGCGGATCTTGGGGATCGAGTTGAAGTTGTGCCGCGGCGGCGGGCACGAGGTGGCCCACTCCAGCGAGCCGCCGTAGCCCCACGGGTCGTCGACCTCGACCTTCTTGCCCTTCTTGTACGTGATGTACACGTTGTAGAAGAACGGCAGGAGCGAGCAGCCGAGGAGGAACGAGAAGACCGTGGAGATCTGGTTCATGCCGACGAACTCGTCGGGGTAGTCGGCGTACCGGCGCGGCATGCCGGCGGCGCCCAGCCAGTGCTGCACCAGGAAGGTGCCGTGGAAGCCGATGAACAGCAGCCAGAAGTGGATCTTGCCGAGGCGGTCGTTCAGCATCTTGCCGGTGAACTTCGGCCACCAGAAGTAGAAGCCCGCGAACATCGCGAACACCACGGTGCCGAACACGACGTAGTGGAAGTGCGCCACCACGAAGTAGGAGTCCGACAGCTGGAAGTCCATGGGCGGCGAGGCCAGGATGACGCCGGTCAGGCCACCGAACAGGAAGGTGACCAGGAAGCCCAGCGACCACAGCATCGGCGACTCGAACGTCAGTTGCCCTCGCCAGATGGTTCCCACCCAGTTGAAGAACTTCACCCCCGTGGGCACGGCGATGAGGAACGTCATGAACGAGAAGAACGGCAGCAGCACCTGGCCGGTGACGAACATGTGGTGCGCCCACACGGTGATCGACAGACCGGCGATGGTGATGGTCGCGAAGACCAGGCCGATGTAGCCGAAGATCGGCTTGCGCGAGAAGACCGGGAAGATCTCGGTCACGATGCCGAAGAACGGCAGCGCGATGATGTACACCTCGGGGTGGCCGAAGAACCAGAACAGGTGCTGCCACAGCAGCGCGCCGCCGTGCGCGGCGTCGAAGACGTGGGCGCCCAGCTTGCGGTCGGCCTCCAGGGCCAGCAGGGCGGCGGCCAGCACCGGGAAGGCCAGCAGCACCAGGATCGAGGTGAGCAGGATGTTCCAGGTGAAGATCGGCATCCGGAACATGGTCATGCCCGGCGCGCGCATGCACAGGATCGTGGTGATGAAGTTGACCGCGCCCATGATCGTGCCGAAGCCCGACATGCCGAGGCCCATGACCCACAGGTCACCGCCGATGCCCGGGGAGCGCACCGCGTCCGACAGCGGGGCGTAGGCGAACCACCCGAAGCTGGCGGCGCCGTTCGGGGTGAGGAAGCCCGACAGCGCGATCAGGCTCCCGAACAGGAACAGCCAGTAGGCCAGCATGTTCATGCGCGGGAACGCCACGTCGGGGGCGCCGATCTGCAGCGGCATGATGACGTTGGCGAAGCCCGCGAACAGCGGCGTCGCGAACATCAGCAGCATCACGGTGCCGTGCATGGTGAACAACTGGTTGAACTGCTCGTTGCTCATCACCTGCATGCCGGGCTTGTACAGCTCGGCACGCATCAGCAGCGCCATGACGCCGCCGATGAGGAACATGAAGAAAGAGGTGATCAGGTAGAGATAGCCGATCACCTTGTGGTCGGTCGAGGACATCCAGCTGGCGATGAGACGCCCCTTGGAGGTCCGCGACGCGGTGACCGGCGCGCTCGGAGCGTGACTGATCGCGGTCACTTGGCGCCTCCCGCGGCCTTGGCCTTGGCGTCGTCAAGGAACGTCTGGTACTGCTCGGGCGTCACGACCCGGAGCTGGAACAGCATCCGGCTGTGGTCGACGCCGCAGAGCTCGGCGCAGCGGCCCTCGTACGTTCCCGTCTTCTTCGCCGTGAACTCGAACTCGTTCGTGTAGCCGGGCATGACGTCCTTCTTGTAGAGGAGCGCCGGCACCCAGAACGAGTGGATGACGTCGTTGGCGTGCAGCCGCACGCGCACCTTCTTGCCCGCCGGGATGGTCATGACCGGCTTGGCCCCCGTGGGGGCGTTCGGAGCCACCGGGACACCGACGACCGACGCGACGGTCGAGGCGTTCTTCTCCGGCCCCGACTTGTAGTCGAACTGCCAGCTCCACTGGAAGCCGATCACATCGACGGTGACATCCGGCTTGTCGGTGAGCTTCTCGACGTAGGCCTCGTCGCGGGCGGTGAAGAAGAACAGCACACCGATGATCACGAACGGCACGGCCGTGTAGAGGATCTCGATGGGCATGTTGTAGCGCACCTGCGGCGGCAGGTCGTCGGAGCGCTTGCGGTGGAACAGCACCGCCCAGAGGATCAGTCCCCAGACGACGGCACCGACGGCGAACGCAGCGATCCAGGAGCCCTGCCAGAGCTTCAGCATGCGCTCGGCCTGGTCACTGATCGGCTCGGGCATGCCCAGGCGGGACATCTCGCCGCTGCACGCGGTGGCGGTCAGCGCCAGCAGGCCCAGCGCGCCGGCGCTTTTCAATGCGCGGCGACTGCGCACAGGCGTACGCCGCTCCCTAGAGCGGGTCGGACTCACGGAATGCCTTCCCCACGGATGAGAGCCCAGGGAACTCCCGGGCAGAGAGATCAGTTGTTACACGTTTGGGGGACACATTAGCGCGAGGGTCCCGGCACCCCCGTCCTGGGTACCCGGTTAGTGTTCTGGCGTGGCCAACTTCTCCGCCCCCGGCGTCTACCTCGACGCCGCCTCCACCGAGCCGCCGCATCCCGCGGCGCGGGCGGCGCTGCTGTCCGCGCTGGACGCCGGCTGGGCCGACCCCGCGCGGCTGTACGGCGCGGCGCGCGGCTCCCGGATGATGCTGGACCAGGCCCGCGCCCGGGTGGCCGGGGTGCTGGGGGTCCGGCCCGACGAGGTGGCGTTCACCTCCTCGGGCACCCAGGCGGTCCAGCTGGGGATGCTCGGCTCCCTGCAGGCCCGTCGGCGTGTCGGCGGCCACCTGGTGGTGGGCGCGGTGGAGCACTCCAGCGTGCTGCACACCGCCCAGCAGCACGAGCGCGACGGCGGCCGGGTCACCGTCGTGGGCGTGGACCGCGCCGGGCGGGTGGACCCGGCGGAGTTCGCGGCGGCGCTGCGGCCCGACACGGCGCTGGCCTGCCTCCAGTCGGCCAACCACGAGGTCGGGACGGTCCAGCCGGTCGCCGAGGTCGCCGAGGCGTGCCGGGCGGCGCGGGTGCCGCTGCTGGTGGACGCCGCGCAGTCGGTGGGGCGGGCCGACGTCCCCGAGGGCTGGTCGGTGCTGACGGCCAGCGCCCACAAGTGGGGCGGCCCGCCCGGGGTGGGCGTGCTGGTGGTCCGCAAGGGCGTGCGCTGGCGGTCGCCGCTGCCCGAGGACGAACGCGAGGGCCGCCGCGTGCCGGGCTTCGAGAACGTGCCGGGCGCGGTCGCCGCCGCGGCGGCGCTGGAGGCGTTCCGGTCGGAGATGGCCGCCGACGCGCCCCGCCTGTCGGCGCTGGTGGACCGGATCCGGGAGACGGTGCCGCGGACGGTCGCCGACGTGGAGGTGGTCGGGGACCCGGTGCGGCGGCTGCCGCACCTGGTCACGTTCTCCTGCCTGTACGTGCCGGGCGAGGCGCTGCTGACCGAGCTGGACCGGCTGGGTTTCGCGGTCTCGTCCGGAAGCTCCTGCACGGCCGATACGCTGCGTCCCAGTCACGTCTTGGAGGCGATGGGGGTGATTACCCATGGGAACGTCCGGGTATCGCTGCCGCGTGGCGCGAAGTCGGACGACGTGGACCGGTTCCTGGCCGTGCTCCCCGACGCCGTCGCCCGGCTGCGCCGGGCCGCCGGGGTGACCGCCCGGTGACCATCCCCGCCCCGAGCACCCCCGCCCCGAACACCCCGTCGGACAGCAGAACAGGGAGGCGGACGCGCCCATGAGGTTCCGAGGCCGTGCGCGTCGCGAGGACGCCCGTCAGGCACCGGCCGAGCAGCCGGCGCCGCAGCCCGCGGGTCCGCCGCCGTTCCTGGTGATCGACGCGCTGGGCCGCAAGTGCCCGATCCCGATCATCATGCTGGCCGAGCGGATCCGCGAGGTGCCGGTCAACGAGGTCGTGTCCGTGTGGGCCGACGACGTGGCCGCCCGCACCGACATCCCGGCCTGGTGCCGGATGAAGTCCCAGGAGTTCGTCTGGGAGGAGACCCTCCCCCAGGGCGGCTGGGGCTTCCACATCCGCCGCATGTACTGACGCCCGCGCCGACGGCGAAGGCCGCGTCCCCGCGGGGACGCGGCCTTCGCCGCGCGGTGTCGCGGATCAGGGGTTGGCGCAGCCGAGGTGCGGGGCGACCTCGTCGGCGGCGTCCTGGCCGTAGGCGGCGGCGAAGCGGTCCAGGAACCGGCGGCGGCCCAGCTTGTACTCCTGCGGGCCGGCGGTCTCCAGCACGTGGGCGGCGATCAGGTTGCCGACCTGGGCCGAGCGCTCCAGCGACAGGCCCCAGGCGGTCGCGGTGAGGAACCCGGCGCGGAACGCGTCGCCGCCGCCGGTCGGGTCCACGACCTTCTCCACCGGGACGGCCGGGACGTGCAGGCCCTCCTGGCCCCGGCGGTCGATGACCACGCCCTTGGCGCCCAGCGTGGTGACGCGGATGCCGACCCGGTCGAGGATCTCGGCGTCGCTCCAGCCGGTCTTCTGCTCGCAGAGGGCCTTCTCGTACTCGTTGGTGAACAGGTAGGCCGCGCCGTCGACGAGGCTGCGCACGTCCTCGCCGTCCATGCGGGCCAGCTGCTGGGAGGGGTCGGCGGCGAACGGGATGCCCCGGGTGCGGCACTCCTCGCTGTGCCGCACCATCGCCAGGGGGTCGTTGGGGCTGACCAGCACCAGGTCAAGGCCGCCCACGCGGTCGGCGACCGGGCCGAGCTCGATCTCGCGGGCCTCGCTCATCGCGCCGGCGTAGAAGCTGGCGATCTGGTTCTGGTCCTGGTCGGTGGTGCACAGGAAGCGGGCGGTGTGCCGCAGCTCCGACACGTGCACCGAGGCGGTGTCCACCTTGTGGCGCTCCAGCCAGGACCGGTAGTCGGCGAAGTCGTCGCCGACCGCGCCGACCAGGATGGACTCCTTGCCGAGACTGCCCATGCCGAAGCAGATGTTGGCGGCGATGCCGCCGCGCCGCACCTCCAGCTCGTCGACCAGGAACGACAGCGACACGCGGTCGAGCTGGTCGGGCATGAGCTGGTCGGTGAACCGTCCGGGGAAGGTCATCAGGTGGTCGGTCGCGATGGAACCGGTCACGGCGATGCGCACGGCGTCGCTCTCCTCTGGTGTCGTCCGGCTGTATGTCCGGCTGTGGTTCGACCCCGGCAGGGGGCGGGCGGGCAAAGCCTACTTGCCATGGCACCACGGGACACCGCGCACGCGCACCCCCCGGCGGGGTAAGGGGCACAGGAAAAGAGCGGCCCGGACAGATCGTCCGGGCCGCTCGAAGGCTCCGGCGGACCCGAGGGTCCGCGTCCGCCCGCCAGTCTAGTTGAAGGAGTCGCCGCAGGCGCAGGAGCCCGAGGCGTTCGGGTTGTCGATCGTGAAGCCCTGCTTCTCGATCGTGTCCACGAAGTCGATCGTGGCGCCCTGCAGGTAGGGGGCGCTCATCCGGTCCACCCGGACACTGAGGCCGCCGAAGTCCTGCACCTGGTCGCCGTCCATCTCCCGCTCGTCGAAGAACAGCTGGTAGATCAGACCGGAGCAGCCGCCGGGCTGCACGGCGACACGCAGCGCGAGGTCGTCACGCCCCTCCTGCTCGAGCAGGCCGCGGGCCTTCTCGGCGGCGGCGTCGGTCAGGACGACGCCCTGCTGCGTGGTCTCCTGCGTGGTCTCGCCTGAAACCGTCATGTGTTCAGCTCCCGGGTCACTTGCTGCGCCGCCTGCGGCGGCTGTCTGTCGCGTTGCACGGAGACGGCGTGCGCCTCTTCCCGTGGACAACGTACCTCGCGTGCGGCTCATTCCGCTTCCCGGGAGGCTTTCGCGATCCGGACCCCCGGCGGACGGGAGCACCCGCCGGGTGTGCGATGATTAGTCGTCAAAGCGACGATAAGTCCCCCGTCGCAGGAGGGAGACTCCCGTGACCGTCACCCCTGAGCGCACCACCGGGCCGGTTCCCGGCGCCCCGGCGCGCGACCTGCCGCTGCTGCTGCTCGGCGCCGGTTCCGACCCCGCCAGCGAGCGCGGCGTGGACTGCCCCGGCGAGCTGCCGCCCGCCTCGGACCCGGACCTGGTGGAGCGGGCCCGCGCCGCCAAGGCCGCGCTCGGCGACCGGGTGTTCGTGCTGGGCCACCACTACCAGCGCGACGAGGTCATCCAGTTCGCGGACGTGACCGGCGACTCGTTCAAGCTGGCCCAGCAGGCGGCGGCCCGGCCCGAGGCGCCCTACATCGTGTTCTGCGGCGTGCACTTCATGGCCGAGTCCGCCGACATCCTCACCGCCGACCACCAGCAGGTCGTGCTGCCCGACCTGGCGGCGGGCTGCTCGATGGCGGACATGGCGACGTTCGACCAGGTCGAGGAGTGCTGGGAGGTCCTGGAGGACGCCGGGATCGCCGACGACGTGGTGCCCGTCACGTACATGAACTCCTCGGCCGACATCAAGGCGTTCGTGGGCCGTCACGGCGGTGTGGTGTGCACCTCCTCCAACGCCAAGCGGGCACTGGACTGGGCCTACTCCAGGGGCAAGAAGGTGCTGTTCCTGCCCGACCAGCACCTGGGCCGCAACACGGCCGTGCTGGAGATGGGCTTCTCCCTGGACGACTGCGTGGTCTACAGCCCGCACCGGCCCGAGGGCGGGCTGTCGCAGCAACAGCTGCGGGACGCGAAGATGATCCTGTGGAAGGGGCACTGCTCGGTCCACGGCCGCTTCACCAAGGAGTCGGTGGACGACGTGCGGGCCCGCGTTCCCGGCGTCAACGTGCTGGTCCACCCCGAGTGCCGGCACGAGGTCGTCACCAACGCCGACCTGATCGGCTCCACCGAGTTCATCATCAGGACGCTGGAGGCGGCCCCGGCCGGGTCGTCGTGGGCGATCGGCACCGAGCTGAACCTGGTCAAGCGGCTGGCGAACGCGCACCCGGACAAGAACGTGATGTTCCTGGACAAGGCCGTGTGCTTCTGCTCGACGATGAACCGCATCGACCTGCCGCACCTGGTCTGGTCGCTGGAGTCGCTGGTCCGCGGCGAGGTCGCGAACGTGATCCGGGTGGACGAGGAGACGGCCCACTACGCGCGCGTGGCGCTGGACCAGATGCTGGCCCTCCCCTAGCCGGGGAACGCCGGGACCTCGCGCCCCCGTCCTCAGTCGAGGGCGGGGGCGTCCCACAGGGGGAACCAGCGGCCGGTGTCGGTCTCGACGGGCAGCTCACCGGCGACGGCCTCGCGCGCCGCGGCCTCCACGGCGTTGTTGCGGCGGCGCTCCCGGCGCCCGCCGGGGCGGGGCGCGAACGGGTAGAACGTGCCCCGCGACGGCAGGTGGACCAGGGAGAGGCACTGCCGGTCCCGCCGGCGGAACCCGACCGCCGCGTACAGCAGGTACGCGCCGAACCCGGCCTGCTCCAGCGTGGACCGCACCAGGTACAGGTCGGCCACCAGCCGGGCGAAGTCCTCGGGCGGGCGGCGCAGCCGCGTCCAGGCGTGCCCGTAGGGGCTCTCGGTCACCTCGGTGTCCGGGCCGCCGCCCAGCAGCCGGTCCAGCTCCCGCCGCGTCCCGGCGAACGCTCCGAACGCGCCGCCCTCGACGAGCCGGTAGCAGACCGCCCCGGCGCCGGTCGGGACGAACCCGGTCCCGGCGGTCAGCGCGGGCAGCGCGGAGACCAGGCGGTGGAGGCCTTCGGCGGCGGGGCGCGGCGGGTCCGGCCGGCCGGGGAAGGCGCGGCCGAGAAGGCCGGGCAGGGGCGGGCGCATCCGGGTCACCGCCCGCCCGCCGCCAGCCGGCGGGAGATCAACGTGAGCCGGGCGACGCGCCGCGCCAGCGTGGGATGGCTGGACAACAGCCCGGCCGCGTCCCGGCGGCGGCCCCGCACCGGGACCACGCACAGGCCGCTGACCGGGCGCAGCGCCCGCCGGTCGGCGGCGTCCGCGTCCCGCACCTCGTCGTCGAGCCTGCCGAGGGCGGCCGCCAGATCGGTGGGGCGGCCGGTCAGCAGCGTTCCGGTGGCGTCGGCGCACAGCTCGCGGTGCCGCGACAGCGCCATGCTCGTGACCAGCCCGGCGGCGTACAGCGCGGCGGCGGCCACGGCGAGCGGGAGCAGCGGCACCGCCAGCGCCGTCCCGAACGGGCCCAGCGGTCCCCGCGGCCGCAGCAGCCCCGTCCAGAACCCCAGGAACAGGTCCGCGCACAGGCAGGGGAAGACCGCGATCCCGGCGATCAGCACGTCCCGGTTGCGGATGTGCGCGATCTCGTGGCCGAGGACGGCGTTCAGCCCGGCCGGGCCGAGGGCGTCGCGCAGGCCGTCGGTGACGCAGATGATCGCCGAACCCGGACCGGACCCGGCGGCGAACGCGTTGGGCACCGGGGTCGCGGCCACCGCCACCCGGGGTTTGGGCAGCCCGGCGGAGACGCACAGGCGGTCGACGAGCGCGTGCAGCTCCGGTTCGGCGGCGGCGGTCACCTCGCGGGCCCCCGTCGCCCACAGCACGAAGCGGTCGGCCCAGCGGCACTGGACCACCGCCGACGCGACGGCGGCGGCGACGGCGGCCAGCCCCCACAGGGGGCCGCCCACCAGGAAGAAGGGCAGCACGGCGGCGGCGTAGACACCGGCCACCAGCGCCATCGTGAAGAACATGCGGCGGTACAGCGCCGCGTCCGGCTCGAAGTGCCGGTCGGTGAACGGCGACCCCATCGGTCCCCCTGCGGTCCGTCTCTCCCAGGACGGTAGGACGCGCAGGGGAACGCGGTGGTGCCCCGCGTCACACTTTCCGCGTCAGTCGGGGATCAGCCCGCTGTCGCCGAGCATCTGCCGGACCTCGTCGATGTCGGCGTCCGCGGGCGGCAGGATCAGCTCCGACGGCTCCAGGCTGTCGGGCGGCAGCTCCTTGCCGACCTTGCGGACGTCGTCCAGCAGCGCGTGCAGCGCCTTGCGGAAGGTCGCCTCGTCGCCGCTCTCGATCGCCGCCTCCAGGGCGTCGTCGAGCGCGTTGAGCGCGGCCAGGTCGGCCGGGGCCACGTCGAACTGGCCCTCGCTCATGATCCGGACGATCACTGGTGGCCCCCCGGCTGCTGCGGGTAGCCCTGCTGCGGGTGCGCCTGCGGGTAACCCTGCTGGTCCTGCTGGTAGCCGGGCTGGGACTGCGCCTGCGGCTGGGACTGCTGGGCGCCGGGGTTGAGCTCCTTGGGCGCGGGGCCCTGGCCGAGCTCGGCCTTCATCCGCTCCAGCTCCAGGTCCACGCCGCCGGTGGCGCCCATGCGGTCCAGCTCGGCCTGGATGTGGTCCTTGGGCCCGGAGTAGTCCTCCAGGGCCCCGGAGGCCAGCAGCTCGTCGATGGCCCCGGCGCGGGCCTTCATGTTCTCGGTCTTCTCCTCGGCGCGCTGGATCGCCAGGCCGACGTCGCCCATCTCCTCGGAGATGCCGGTGAACGCCTCGTTGATCTTCGTCTGCGCCTCGGCGGCGGTGTAGGTGGCCTTGATGGTCTCCTTGCGGGTGCGGAAGGAGTCGACCTTGGCCTGCAGGCGCTGGGAGGCCAGCGTCAGCTTCTCCTCCTCGCCCTGCAACTGCTCGTACTGCGCCCGCAGGTCGACGAGCTGGGCCTCCAGCACCGACTTGGACTGCAACGCCTCGCGCGCCAGGTCCTCCCGGCCCACCTGCAACGCCTTGCGGGCCTGCTCGGTGCGCTTGTCCTGCTCGCGCTCCAGGCCGTTGATCTGCAGTTCCAGGCGCTTGCGCGAGGTCGCGACGTCGGCGACGCCCCGGCGGACCTTCTGCAGCATCTCAAGCTGACGCTGGTAGGAGTAGTCAAGGGTCTCGCGCGGATCTTCCATCCTGTCCAGGGTCTTGTTCGCCTTGGACTTAAAGATCATCGACATTCGCTTCATCACGCTCATCGCGCGGCGCCGGTCCCTTCGTGTGCGCTCAGTACAGAAACTGGGCTCTATGACCACTGCTGGGGTTCATATCACCCTACGCTGTAACGCGCGAGGCAGCCACGATGTTCGCAGCCGGTAGGCTGAACCTCGTGTTCCGACGTCGTACCCAGGAAGCCCCCGAAAATCCTCCTCAGGTAGTAAAGCCGGGAGGAAAGGGGCGCCCCACGCCCAAGCGTTCCGAGGCTGAGAAGCGCCGCCGACAGCCCATCACCGCGCCCAACACGCGCAAGGAGGCCTATCGGAAGCTGCGCGAGAAGCAGGCCGCCGAACGCGCCAAGCAGCGCGAGGGGATGTTGCGAGGGGACGACAAGTACCTCCTCAAGCGCGACCGCGGTCCCGTGCGCCGGATGGCCCGTGACTACGTGGACTCCCGCCGCACCATCGGCTCGTACCTGATGTACATCATGTTCGCGGTGGTGGTGCTGAGCCTGACACCGGTGGCGATCGCCCGGCTGATCGGCCTGCTGGTGCCGCCGGTGCTGCTGGCCGCGGTCTTCATCGAGGGCTTCTGGATCAGCCGCGGGGTCAAGCGGCTGGCCGCCGAGCGCTTCCCGGACGAGGACGCCAAGGGCGTCGGGCTGTACGCGGCGATGCGCGCGATGCAGATCCGCCGGCTGCGGATGCCCGCCCCGCAGGTGAAGCTGGGCGAGAAGGACAAGATCTGATCGACGGGGTCCGGTCCGCGGGGTTGATCGGCTTCGCGGATCGGCGGCTAGGGTCGGCGGCATGGAGTTCCGACGACTGGGCCGCAGCGGCCTGAAGATCAGTGAGATCGCCTACGGGAACTGGCTCACCCACGGTTCGCAGGTCGAGGAGGACGCCGCCCGCGACTGCGTGGCGGCGGCGCTCGACGAGGGGATCACCACCTTCGACACCGCCGACGTGTACGCGGGCACCCGCGCCGAGGAGGTGCTGGGCCGGGCCCTGAAGGGGCAGCGGCGCGAGGGTCTGGAGATCTTCACCAAGGTCTACTGGCCCACCGGCCCCGGCCCCAACGACCGGGGCCTGTCGCGCAAGCACATCATGGAGTCGCTGCACGGCTCGCTGCGCCGCCTGCAGACCGACTACGTGGACCTGTACCAGGCGCACCGCTTCGACTACGAGACGCCGCTGGAGGAGACCCTGCGGGCGTTCGACGACCTGGTGCGGCAGGGCAAGGTGCTGTACGTCGGGGTGTCGGAGTGGCGGGCCGAGGAGATCGAGCGCGCTCTCAAGATCGCCGACGAGATGGGCTTCGACCGGATCGTCTCCAGCCAGCCGCAGTACTCGATGCTGTGGCGGGTCATCGAGGAGGAGGTCGTCCCGCTCTGCGAGCGCGAGGGCGTGGGCCAGATCGTCTGGTCGCCCATCGCCCAGGGGGTGCTGACCGGCAAGTACCAGCCGGGGCGGCCGCTGCCGGAGGGGTCGCGCGCCACCGACGGCAAGGGCGGCGCGGACATGATCCGCCGGTTCCTGGACGACGACCTGCTGACCCGCGTGCAGAACCTGCGGCCGATCGCCGACGAGCTGGGCCTGACCATGGCGCAGCTCGCGATCGCCTGGACCCTGCAGAACCCGAACGTGTCCGCCGCGATCGTCGGGGCGTCCCGCCCCGAGCAGGTCCGCGACAACGTGAAGGCCGCCGGGGTGACGCTGGAGGCCGAGGTGCTCAAGCGCATCGACGACGTGCTGGGCGACGTCGTGATCCGCGACCCGGCCCTGACCGTCAGCCCGTCCGAGCGCCCCTGAGGCGGGCGGTCCCGCGGCGCGGGCCCGGCCGGGGAGGCCGGGCCCGCGCCGTCACCGCGGGGTCACCGCGGGGTCACCGCGGGTCGGCCAGGCTCATCGTGTAGACGACCTTGTCGCCGTCCAGCAGCGACACCTGCGCGACGCCCTCCTCGCGCAGCGCGCGCCACTTCTCGCCGACCCACGTCTCGGCGTCGGCCTGGGTGGTGAACGTCTCATCCGACGTGCCCACCGTCTGCCCGTCGGCCCGTTCCAGCCGCCAGCTCCACGCCATCCCGACCTCCCTCGTCGCGGCGAGCCTACGCGCCGCCGCCCCTAAGCTCTCCGATCATTATGGAACTGGAGCTCCGTGGAGTGGCGGGACCGGACGGCTGGCCCGCCGAGGGCTGCGGCTGCGCCTCCTGCAACCGGCTGCGCGCCGCCGGGATCCGGCACGCGCCCGCCCGCGTCCTGGTGGACGGCGTCCCGCCGGCGGCGCACCCGCGGGGCCGGGCGGTCCCCGGCGGCCACGACGTGGCGGGCCGCCTCCTGGTGGCGGGCGGGCCGGGCCAGTGCCCCGAGCCCGCGCCCGGCGCGGTCTACGAGACCGTCCTGCTCGATCTGGTCGGCGCCCCCGGGCACCTGGGGCGGCTGCGCCGGGCGGGGGCGGTGACGGACCGGACCGAGATCCACGCCCTGTACGTCGACCACCGCGTGCCCTCCCCCGCCGAGCTGGAACGCCGGACGGGTTTCTGGTCGCGCCCGCCGGGCGGCCCCTGGCGCACCGTCCTGCTGGGCGGGTCGCGTTCGGGCAAGTCGGCCGAGGCCGAGCTGCGGCTGATGGGCCACCCCGACGTCACCTACGTGGCGACCGGCCCGGACCGCCCCGATGACGCCGAGTGGACGGCCCGCGTGGAGGCGCACCGCCGGCGGCGCCCGGACTGGTGGCGGACGGTGGAGACCGTCGACCTGCCGCCGCTGCTGGAGTCGGCGAGGGGCGCGCTGCTGATCGACGGGATCGGCACCTGGCTGGCCGCCGTGATGGACGAGACCGGCGCGTGGGAGGACCCCGCGGCCGTCGCGCCGCGCCTGGACGCCCTGGTCGCCGCCTGGCGCGCCACCTCCGCCCAGGTGATCGCCGTCAGCGACGAGGTGGGGCTCTCGCTGGTGTCGGCCCACCGGGCGGGACGCGCGTTCGCCGACGCCCTCGGCCGCCTCAACCAGCGGCTCGTCGCCGAGTCCGAGGAGGCGGCACTGGTCGTGGCGGGCCGCGTGGTGGAGCTCGCGTGACCGGCTGGCTGGACGGCTTGCGCCTGGCCGTCCCGCTGCTGACGGTCGTCCGGCTGCGCACGGGCCCGGTGGACCGCGCGACCGGCCGCCGCGCGATGCTGCTGGCCCCCGCGACCGGCCTGGTCGTCGGCGGGGCCGCCGCCCTGGTCCTGCTGGCGGGCGGCGCCGCGGGCCTGTCGCCCCTGCTCGGCGCCGCGCTGGCGGTCGCCGCGTCCGCGGCCCTGACCCGCGCCCTGCACCTGGACGGCCTGGCCGACCTGGCCGACGGCCTGGGCAGCGGCCGGCCCGCCGCCGAGGCCCTGGCGATCATGAAGCGTTCCGACATCGGCCCGTTCGGCGTCGTGACGCTCCTGCTGACCCTGCTGGTCCAGGTCGCGGCCCTGGCCTCGGCCCCGAACGCCCCCGTGGCCGCCCTGGTCGCCGCCGTGACGGGCCGCCTGGCCCTGCCCTGGGCGTGCCGGACGGGCGTTCCCGCCGCCCGTCCGGGCGGGCTCGGCGCCCTGGTCGCCGGAACCGTCCCCACTCGCGCGGCGGTCCTGGTCACGGCGGTCGTCATCGCCGCCGCCGTCGCGGCGGGACCGTTCGCGGTGGCGGCGGTGGCCGCCGGCCTGGCGGCGGCGCTGCTGACGCTGCGCCGCGCGGTGCGGCGACTCGGCGGGGTCACCGGCGACGTGCTGGGCGCGCTGGTGGAGATCGCCACGACGGCCGCCCTGGTCGTCCTGGCCGCCGCCTGATCCCCGGACGTCCCCGGCGAGGGCGCGGCGGACGGTCCGGACCGGCGGCGGCCAAGCCGCGGGCCACGGCGACACGCACCTCGCGGGACGGGTCCGCGGCGTTGTCCGTCCTGGTCACACCTATAACCTGCCAAGCGAGTCGGAATAGTCGGACAAAGGCGGGGACACGCCACCCGCGAATCCGGGAAATCGGCTCCGACCAGCGCCGACGCGCCGCCCGGCCGCCGTTCCGCCGCCCCGGGCCCATGCGGCGGACGCCGGGTGCTCCGGCCCCGCCGGAATCCGGACGTCCACCCGGCCGCGCGCCGGCCTGCGGCGGGGCAAGGCAATGCTTGATCCAAAAGGGCGAAACCGGTCACCAGGAGGACTAACATCGGACTACGTGACGACCATCAGTCTTGACAGCGCAGCCCCGAACACCCTCGATGTCGACGCGATCGTGATCGGCGTCGCCCCCGCGGACTCCGGCGTCACGCCGGCCGCCGGCGCGGAGGGTCTCGACCAGGCCCTCGACGGCCGGCTCGCGGCGGCGCTGAAGTCGCTGGGCGCCACCGGCAAGGCCGGTGAGGTCACCAAGCTCCCGACGCTGGGCGCGGTCCCCGCCCCCGTCGTGGTCGCCGTCGGGCTGGGCGAGGACGTCGACGCCGAGGCGCTGCGCCGCGCCGCCGGGGCGGGCCTGCGGGCCCTGGCCGGCTCCGCCCGGGTCGCCGTGGCGCTGCCCGCCGCCTCCGTCGCCGAGGCCGAGGCCGTCGCGCTCGGCGCGCTGCTGGGCAACTACGCGTTCACCGCCTACCGGACCGACGACCGGCCGGACCCGGTGGGAGAGATCATCCTGACGGGCGTGCGGACCGCCGACGGCGCCGTCGCGGCCGCCCGCGCCGAGACCGTCGCGCAGGCCGTCGCCCTGGTCCGCGACCTGGTCAACACCCCGCCGTCGGACCTGTCCCCCGAGGACTTCGCCGACACCGCCGCGCGCGTCGCCGCCGACACCGGCCTGGACGTCGAGATCCTGGACGAGAAGGCGCTGGTCGAGGGCGGCTACGGCGGCATCGTCGGCGTCGGCCAGGGCTCGGCCAACCCGCCCCGCCTGGTCCGCCTCGCCTACACCCACCCCGAGGCGACCCGGACCCTGGCGCTGGTCGGCAAGGGCATCACCTTCGACTCCGGCGGCCTGTCCCTCAAGCCCGCCGACGCCATGGACTGGATGAAGTCCGACATGGGCGGCGCGGGCGCGGTGCTGGGCGCGATGTCGGCCATCGCCAAGCTCGGCCCCAAGGTCAACGTCGTCGGCTACCTGGCGCTCGCCGAGAACATGCCCTCGGGCACCGCGCAGCGTCCCTCCGACGTGATCCGCATCTACGGCGGCAGGACCGTCGAGGTCCTCAACACCGACGCCGAGGGCCGCCTGGTCATGGCCGACGCGCTGGTGCGCTCCGGCGAGGACGCCCCCGACGTCCTGGTGGACGTCGCCACCCTGACCGGCGCCCAGCTCGTCGCCCTCGGCACCCGCACCGCCGGCGTCATGGCCAACGACGACGCGCTGCGCGAGCGCGTGGTCGCCGCCGCCGACGAGGCGGGCGAGCCGTCCTGGGGCATGCCGCTCCCGGCCGAGCTGCGCAAGGGCCTGGACTCCTCGGTCGCCGACATCGCCAACATCAGCGGCGACCGCTGGGGCGGCATGCTGACCGCGGGCGTGTTCCTCCAGGAGTTCGTGCCGGACGGCGTGCGGTGGGCGCACCTGGACATCGCCGGGCCCTCGTTCAACAAGGGCGAGCCCTACGGCTACACCCCCAAGGGCGGCACCGGCGCCGCGACCCGCACCCTGGTCCGGCTGGCCGAGGAGCTGGCCGCCGGGAACCTGTGACCGGTCTCCCTTCCGTCCGGCGGAACGCTGTGACGCGGGCCCGGTGTCGCCGGACCTGACAAGCGAATAGATTTCTCTTGGCGACGGGGCCGGGGCGCAGCCGCCCGGGCCCCCCGCCGGGGCTCGACTTCAGAGCGCGGATTCCGGAAAGGGAGCGTCCAGTGGCCAACGGCACCTTCGACATCGTCGTCCTGGGTGGTGGCAGCGGCGGTTACGCGTGCGCGCTGCGCGCCGCGGAACTCGGCAAGACCGTCGCCCTCGTCGAGCGCGACGCCCTGGGCGGCACCTGCCTGAACCGCGGATGCATCCCCACCAAGGCGCTGCTGCACGCCGCCGAGGTCGCCGACCAGACGCGGGAGGCCGCCAGGTTCGGGATCAGGGCGTCGTTCGAGGGGATCGACGTCGCGGGCGTGCACGCCTACAAGGACCGGATCGTGTCCACCACGGTCAAGGGCCTCACCGGGCTGATCAAATCCAAGGGCATCGAGATCGTCGAGGGTGAGGGCCGGCTCACCGGGCCCACCACCGTCCGCGTGACCGCCGCCGACGGCACCGCCCGCGACCTGGAGGGCGGGCACATCGTGCTGGCCACCGGCTCCTCCCCGCGGTCCCTGCCCGGCCTGGAGATCGACGGCGAACGCGTCATCTCCAGCGACCACGCCCTCACGCTGGACCGCGTCCCCGCGTCGGTCGTCATCCTGGGCGGCGGCGTCATCGGCGTCGAGTTCGCCAGCGTGTGGCGGTCGTTCGGGGCCGAGGTCACCATCGTGGAGGCACTGCCCCACCTGCTGCCGCTGGAGGAGGAGTCCAGCTCCAAGCGCCTGGAGCGCGCCTTCCGCAAACGCGGCGTCAAGTACGAGCTCGGCACCCGCTTCGAGGGCGTCAAGACCACCGACGGCGGCGTTTCGGTGTCGCTGGAGGGCGGTAGGACCCTGGAGGCCGAGCTGCTGCTGGTCGCGGTCGGACGCGGCCCCGTCTCCGAGGGCATCGGCCTGGAGGAGGTCGGCGTCGAGACCGAACGCGGCTTCGTGAAGGTGGACCGGTTCTGCCGCACCAGCGTGCCCACCATCTCGGCGGTCGGGGACCTGATCCCGACCCTGCAGCTGGCGCACGTCGGTTTCGCCGAGGGCATCCTGGTGGCCGAACGGCTGGGCGGGCTCGACCCGCGGCCGATCGACTACGACGGGGTCCCCCGCATCACCTACTCCGACCCCGAGGTCGCCTCGGTGGGCATCACCACCGCGACGGCGCGGGAGCGCGGAATCGAGATCAGGGAGGTCACCTACGACCTGGCAGGCAACCCCAAGAGCAAGATCCTGGGGACGCAGGGCGAGGTCAAGGTGATCGCCGCCGTGGACGGTCCCGTCCTCGGCGTCCACATGGTCGGCGCGCGCGTCGGCGAACTCGTCACCGAGGGCCAGCTCATCTACAACTGGGAGGCCCTCCCCGACGAGGTCGCGGAGCTGATCCATGCCCACCCGACGCAGTCCGAGGCGGTCGGCGAGGCCCATCTCGCCCTCGCCGGCAAGCCGCTGCACGTGCACGGCTGATCCATCGCCCGCACGCAATATTCGAATTCGAAGGAGTCGCTGAGAGCCATGCCGGTCTCCGTCACCATGCCCCAGCTCGGCGAGAGCGTCACCGAGGGCACCGTCACCCGCTGGCTGAAGAAGGAGGGTGAGCGCGTCGAGACCGACGAGCCGCTTCTCGAAGTGTCGACCGACAAGGTCGACACCGAGATCCCTTCGCCCGCGTCGGGCATCCTGACCCGCATCACCGTCGCCGAGGACGAGACCGTCGAGGTCGGCGCCGAACTGGCGATCATCGGTGACGAGGGCGACGCCCCGGCGCCCGAGTCCGCCCCGCAGGCCGAGGAGCAGGCCGCCGAGCAGCCCGAGGAGCAGGCCGCCGAGCCCGAGCCGGAGCCCGAGCGCCAGCAGGCCCAGCAGGCCCCGCCGCCGTCGGCGTGGCCGCCCCCGGCCCAGCAGCAGTCGGCGCCCGAGCCCGCCCCGGCCGCGCAGCCCGCCCCGCAGGCGTCGCCGCAGCCGGCCCCGCAGGCCGAGGCGCCCAAGCAGGAGCAGGCCCCGTCCGCGGACGGCCCGTACGTCACCCCGCTGGTGCGCAAGCTCGCCGCCGAGCACGACGTCGACCTCAACTCGGTCACCGGCACCGGCGTCGGCGGCCGCATCCGCAAGCAGGACGTCCTGGAGGCCGCCCGCGCCAAGCAGCAGGCCGCCCAGCAGGCTCCCGCCGCCCCGGCCCCGGCCGCGCCCGCCGCCGTCCCGGCGCAGCAGGCTCCGGCCCGCGCCGCCCGCCCGGCCCCGGCCGCCGCCCCCGCCGAGCAGCTGGCGCTGCGCGGCAAGACCGAGAAGATGTCCCGCATCCGGCAGACCATCGCCCGCCGCATGGTCGAGTCGCTCCAGGTCTCGGCGCAGCTGACCACCGTGGTCGAGGTGGACGTCACCAAGATCGCCCGGCTGCGGGACCGCGCCAAGGCCGACTTCGAGGCCCGCGAGGGCGTCAAGCTGTCGTTCCTGCCGTTCTTCGCGCTGGCGGCGGTCGAGGCGCTCAAGCAGCACCCGAAGCTGAACGCGGTCATCAACGGCGACGAGGTCACCTACCACGACGTCGAGAACCTCGGCATCGCGGTGGACGTGCCCGAGCGCGGCCTGATGGTCCCGGTCATCCACAACGCCGGCCAGCTCAACCTGGGCGGGCTGGCGCAGCGGATCGCCGACGTCGCCGCCCGCACCCGCGACAACAAGGTCAGCCCCGACGAGCTGGCCGGGGGCACCTTCACGCTGACCAACACCGGCAGCCGCGGCGCCCTGTTCGACACCCCGATCCTCAACCAGCCGCAGGTCGGCATGCTCGGCACCGGCGCCGTCGTCAAGCGCCCCGCCGTCATCGACGACCCCGAGCTGGGCGAGGTCATCGCGGTCCGGTCCATGGTCTACCTGGCCCTGACCTACGACCACCGCCTCATCGACGGCGCCGACGCCGCCCGCTTCCTCGGCACCATCAAGCACCGCCTGGAGGAGGGCAACTTCGAGGCCGACCTCGGCCTCTGAGAACCCCGAACACCACGGAGCCCCGCCACCCGTCCGGGTGGCGGGGCTCCGTGTTTACACATGCATGGCCGTACCGTCTACGGCATGCTGGGAGTGACACCATTGGGAGAGCGACCCCAGCAGGGCGACCGGAGGCGACCACAGTGAGCGAGCACGCCCCCTCTCTCGGAAACCACGATGACGGAGCTCTGGATCTACGAAGCTACGCGGAGCAGCTTCTGGAGACCCACAAGGTCGAGTACGTGGATGAGGGGGTACTGCTGGTGATGGCGCCGGCGGGCTTCGAGCATCGGTCGATCATCGAGTCGGTCGTCGACGCCATCAAGGGAGCCTTCTACACCTCCCAGACCACGACCAACTGGGCCACGCACTCCGAGAACTTCCAGTGGGACCTTCCCGACCAGAGCGGGCGTTTCTACATCCCCGACCTGGTGGTGACACGCCGGGACGCGCACACCGCGCAGGAGGAGCGGGAGGGAATCGCCCTGGTCGTCGAGGTCACCTCGCCGAAGTCCCCTGACACCGTGCTGAACGACCGGGAGACCAAGCCCAAGCAGTACGCCAGGGCCGGGATTCCGCTCTATCTGCTGATCGACCAGGAGCTCGGCACCTGGACGCTGCACGCCCTGGCCGACGGCTGGATCCGCTACCAGATCGCGGCGGACGGCCGCTACGGCGAGAAGATCTTTCTCCCTGAGCCGTTCGGCTTCTCGATCCCCACCGGGGACTGGCCCGAGTACCGGTCGTTCTGACCTTCACACGTGGGAGCCCCCGGCCATGGGGCCGGGGGCTCCCACGTGCCTCATTCGGACCTGCGGTCGGAGACGGCGTAGGCGGAGGCCGCCGACACGGCCGCCACTCCCAGGACGGCGGGCCAGGCGCCGGTCCTCTTGGCCAGGGGGTGGGAGCCGCCGAAGCCTCCCAGGTAGATCGCGGTGAGGGCCGCGGCGGGCACCGGGCCGGCGGTGCGCGCCCAGTCCCGGGCGCACCAGGCGCCCGCGGCGGCGAGGACCGCGCCGCCCAGTTCGCGGCGGCGGGTGAAGCGTGCGGTGGCGTATCCGCCGATGAGGCCGGACGCGGCCACGGCGGCAGAAGGGATCTTCGGCATGTCCTGGAGGTTACCCATCCGCCGCCCCCTAGGCTCGGCATATGAGGGTGACGGTCACGGGTTCGACCGGACTGATCGGGACGGCCCTGGTGCGCTCGCTGCGCGCCGACGGGCACGAGGTGGTGCGGCTGGTGCGGCGCGAGCCGTCCGGGCCGGACGAGGCGCGCTGGGACCCGGCGGGCGGCACCGTGGACGCCGCCGCCGTGGAGGGCTCCGACGCGGTCGTGCACCTGGCGGGCGCGGGCGTCGGGGACCGGCGGTGGACCGCGTCCTACAAGAGGGAGATCCGCGACAGCCGCGTGCTCGGCACCCGGACGCTGGCCGAGGCGGTCGCGGGCGCCGCGCGCGGGCCGAGGGTGCTGGTGTCGGGGTCGGCGATCGGGTTCTACGGCGACACCGGGGACCGCGAGGTGGACGAGGACGCCCCGATGGGCCGCGGGTTCCTCGCCGAGCTGGTCCGGGACTGGGAGGCCGCGGCGGGGCCGGCGGCCGGGGCGGGCGTCCGGGTCGTGCACGCCCGCACCGGGATCGTGCTGGACGGGAGGGGCGGCCTGCTGGGCAGGGTGCTGCCGCTGTTCCGGCTGGGACTCGGCGCCCGGCTCGGCGACGGCCGCCAGTGGGTCAGCTGGATCTCCGCCGACGACGAGGTCGCGGCGCTGCGCTTCCTGATCGACCACGAGATCTCCGGCCCGGTCAACCTCGTCGGCCCCTCCCCCGTCACCAACGCCGGCTACACCCGGGCGGTCGCGCGGGCCGTGCGCCGTCCGGCGGCGCTGGCCGTCCCGGCGTTCGCGCTGCGGCTGGCGCTGCGGGACTTCGCCGACGAGGGACCGCTGATCAGCCAGCGGGTGCTGCCGCGCCGGCTGGAGGAGGCGGGCTTCCGTTTCGCTCACCGCGACCTGGGGTCGGCCCTCGAAGCGGTCCTGTGAGGCCCAAGATTCACCAAAACGTCCTGCGGTCGCCGACGGTACCCGTACCGTGACCCTGAGAAACGCGCCGACTGCACTGAGGAGCGCCGGGAGCAATGAGCACAGACGGACAGCCGCACATCTTGGCCATCGGCGGCGGGACCTTCGTCCCGGACGGCAGGTACGGCGTGAAGCCGAGCCCGCTGCTGCGCTACGCCCTCGACCTGACCGGCCAGGACCGCCCCCGGGTGTGCTTCCTGACCACGGCCGTGGGCGACGGGGCCGAGTACATCGCCCGGTTCTACAGCGGGTTCTCCCGGCTGGACGCGGAGGTCAGCCATCTGGCGCTGTTCCCGATGCCGAACGTCGCCGACATGCGCGCGCACCTGCTGTCCCAGGACCTGATCTACGTGTCCGGGGGCAGCGTCGCCAACCTGCTGGCGCTGTGGCGGCTGCACGGCCTCGACGAGGTCATGCGGGAGGCGTGGGAGGCGGGCGTGGTGCTGTCGGGGCAGAGCGCGGGCGCGCTGTGCTGGCACGTCGGCGGCACCACCGACTCGTTCGGCCCGCAGCTCAGCCCGCTCACCGACGGGCTGGGGTTCCTGCCGTACTCGTGCGGCGTCCACTACGACAGCGAGCCGCAGCGGCGGCCGTTGCTGGAGCGGCTGGTCGGGGAGGGCAGGCTGCCGGGCGGGTACGCCGCCGACGAGTCGGTGGCGCTGCACTACGTGGGCGCCGAGTTCGTGCAGGCGGTGTCCTACCGCAAGGAGGCCGGGGCCTACCACGTCCAGGCCGACGGGCCGGGCACCGCCAAGGAGGTCCGGATCGAGCCGCGGCTGCTGGCCACGCTCTGACCCGCCGGCGGCGACCGGCCGGTAACAACCAGGCGGCATAAGCTGGGCGGCGTGAGCGACGTAGACGTACGCGAGTCCGGCACGGAGACCCCGGAAACCGCCGAGCCGGTCCGCAACCCCCGCAGGGACGACGGCGACCTCGTCGTGGTGCACGTCGGGTTCGGGAGCGCGGCCGTTCCCTACCTGGAGGGCTGGGACCTGCAGAAGCGGGTCCAGCAGCGGCGGATCGACGACGAGATCGGCGACACCGTCCTGCTGATGGAGCACGAGCCCGTCTACACGGCGGGCAAGCGCACCGAGCCCCTGGACCGGCCGTTCGGCGACCCCGGCGCCCCGGTGGTGGACGTGGACCGCGGCGGGAAGATCACCTGGCACGGCCCCGGGCAGCTCACCGGCTACCCGATCGTCAAGCTCCGCGACTCCACCGGCGGCGTGGCCATGGTGCGGGTGCTGGAGCACATGATGATGGCGGTCTGCGCCGAGTTCGGGCTGACCACCAAGTTCGTGGAGGGCCGCAGCGGGCTGTGGGTGCCGGGCGCGCCCGACCGCAAGCTCGGCTCGATCGGGATGCGGGTGCGCCGGGGCGTCACCATCCACGGCTTCCAGATCAACTGCGACAACGACCTGTCATGGTTCGACCGGATCGTCCCGTGCGGGATCCGGGACGTGGGCTCCACGAACCTGTCGCGGGAGCTGGGGCGTCCGGTGCCGGTGGCCGAGGTCGTCCCGCTGGTGGAACGCCACCTGGCCGAGCTGCTGGGCGCCCCCGCGGTGCTGCACCGCACCACCGCCCAACTGGAGGCGTGAGGGCCGGGCGGCCGGGCCCGTCCCGGCCGCCCGGTTCACGTCCGCGGCGCCATCGCCTTGTAGACGGCCTGCCCCTCCTCGGAGGCGTCCCGGAAGAACCGCGTGAGGCCCTCGTAGGCGGGCCGGAAGAACCGCTCGCGGGCCGCCTCGTCCAGGGCGTCCGCGTCCTGCACGCCGGCGGCGGCCATCGCGGCGCGGTCCCAGCGGCGCGCGACCGCGTCGAACGGCGTGTCCGCCAGGTGCTCGGCGGCGCTCTTGACCCGCTCGGCCGCCAGGTAGACCACGTCCAGGCCGAGGTCGGCGGTGCCGTTCTCGGTGAGCAGCCGCCCGCCGCACACGATGTCGGCCTCCGGCGGGCGCCCGTCCCACGGGTCCCCGGTGATCAGGTAGTGCAGCACCTGCCAGCCGCCGCCCAGGTCCAGCAGCGCCCCGGCGGACCGGTCCCGCCAGCGCGGCGTGCCGAAGAGGCGGTGGGCGATGCGCGCGGGATCGGGCTCCCCCTCCAGCACCGGCGGCACTCTGAGGTACGACATTGCCAGACCCAAGGGGTTCCTCCTGCGAAGGGTGAAGCGAAGGCGACAGCCAGTCACCTTAGAGAGATCCACAGCTACGGAGGGTAGAAACGCGGGAATCGGTGGCCGTCTCCCGTGGTCGCCGCCCCTCCGGGGTCGATCATCCCCGATGTGCCGACGGGGTTGATCCGGACGTAACCTGAGGGGGTGACGACGGTGACACCTGAGGGGCGCAAGCTCCTGCGCATTGAAGCCCGCAACAGCCAGACCCCCATCGAGCGCAAGCCGGAGTGGATCAAGACCCGGCTGAAGATGGGCCCGCAGTACCGCGAGCTGACGTCCCTGGTGAAGTCCGAGGGGCTGCACACCGTCTGCCAGGAGGCCGGCTGTCCCAACATCTACGAGTGCTGGGAGGACCGCGAGGCCACGTTCCTCATCGGCGGGGACCAGTGCACGCGGCGCTGCGACTTCTGCCAGATCGACACCGGCAAGCCCGCCGAGTTCGACCGGGACGAGCCGCGCCGGGTCGCCGAGTCGGTGGCCACGATGGGCCTGAAGTACGCGACCGTGACCGGCGTGGCCCGCGACGACCTGGAGGACGGCGGGGCCTGGCTGTACGCCGAGACCGTGCGGCAGATCCACGCGGCCGTGCCCGGCTGCGGCGTCGAGCTGCTGATCCCCGACTTCAACGCCGACCCCGCGCAGCTGGCCGAGGTGTTCTCCTCCCGCCCCGAGGTGCTGGCGCACAACGTGGAGACCGTGCCGCGGATCTTCAAGCGGATCCGGCCCGGCTTCCGGTACGAGCGCTCCCTCGAAGTGATCACCCGGGCGCGCGAGGACGGCCTGGTCACCAAGTCGAACCTGATCCTCGGCATGGGCGAGACGCGCGAGGAGGTCTCCGCGGCGCTGCGCGACCTGCACGAGGCGGGCTGCGAGCTGGTCACGATCACGCAGTACCTGCGGCCGTCGCCGCGCCACCACCCGGTGGAGCGCTGGGTCAAGCCCGAGGAGTTCGTCGAGCTGTCGGCCGAGGCCGAGGAGATCGGCTTCGCGGGCGTGATGTCCGGGCCGCTGGTGCGTTCCAGCTACCGGGCGGGCCGGCTGTACAAGCAGGCGATCGAGGCCCGCCAGGGGTGACCGGCGGACGGTAGCGCACGACTATCCTTGGGGACATGTCGAAAAAGCCCACGGACGGGGCCCAGGAGCGAGTGGGCCGTTTCAAGCAGATCCGCATGGTCGCGGGCCTGCTCAAGCAGGCCGACCCGAAGGCCCTTCCGATCGTCTTCGGTGCCGCGCTCGCCACCCTGGTCGTCGTCATCCTCATCGGCCTGCTGATCGACCAGCTCTGGTTCTTCATTCCGCTGGGCGTCCTGGCCGCGTTCGCCGTGGGCATGATCATCTTTGGGCAGCGGGCGCAGAAGGCGCAGTACAAGATGATCGCCGGGCAGCCGGGCGCGGCCGCCGCGATCCTGAAGAACATGCGCGGCAACTGGTCGGTCACCGAGGCCGTCGCCGGCAACCGGAACCTCGACATGGTGCACCGGGTCGTCGGCCGCCCCGGCGTGGTCCTGGTGTCGGAGGGCCCGCGCAACCGGGTCGGCCAGCTGCTCGGCGCGGAGAAGAAGCGCCTGTCGCGCGCCGCCCAGCAGGTGCCGATCTATGACGTGCAGGTCGGCGACGAGGAGGGCCAGATCCCGGTCGACCGGCTCCAGCGCCATCTGATGAAGCTGCCGCGCAACCTGACCAAGGGCCAGGTCGCCGAGCTGAACGACCGCCTCCAGGCGCTGCCCCGCGCGATGCCCATGCCCAAGGGTCCGGTCCCGCGCGGCGCGCGGATGCCGAAGGGTCCCAAGCCGAAGACCCGCTGACCCTCCCCCACGACGAGGAAAGCGCCCCCTCGGGGGCGCTTTCGTGTTCCCGCCGCGTTCTCCCGCGGGGTCAGACGCGCACGACAATCGAGTTGGCGGCGCGGTCGTGCAGGCCCCGGTAGTCGCGGTCCCAGACGAGGGCGGGGATGACCAGCACCAGCAGGAGCGTCCGCACCAGCGCCCACACCGGCCCGACCGGGCCGCCGTCCGGCCGCGCCACCCGGATGCCGGTGACGCGCTTGCCGATGGTGATGCCGAGCAGGCCGGTCAGGACCCACGCCTGGATCGCGAAGATCACCAGCGTGGCCAGGCTGCGGGTCGGCGGGGACCACGCGAGCATGTTGGCCAGCAGGCTCGCCACCAGCAGCGACAGCAGCCAGTCGATGAGCAGTGCCAGCAACCGGCGGCCGTAGCCCGCCACCGACCCGCTGCCCTCCGCGGGCAGTCCCAGGCGTTCCCCCGGCGTTCCGAGGTCGACCCCGGCCGAGCGGGCGCCGCCCAGCCACGTCTGCGTCCACCGAGGCCCCTCGGCCTGGCGTCCCTTACCGCTGCTCATGCCTCTACGCTATCCGCTCCCCGGCGCGGCCCCGATCCGGCCCCGATCCGGCCCCGCCTACCGGCCCCCACCCGGGTCCCGGTCAGTGACCGACGTCATAGAGTGATGCGTAACACACCCGAAACATAAGGGACACGGCCGGGAAACGGCCGCCCCATAGCCTGCCCGAAGCCAAAAGCGCCCCAAGGAGGCTGGATGTTCAGCAGCGCCGACGAGGTCCTGAGCTTCATCAGGAACGAGGACGTGAGGTTCGTCGACTGCCGCTTCGTGGACCTGCCCGGCAAGATGCAGCACTTCACGTTCCCGGTGGAAAGCTTCGGCGAGAGCGCGTTCACCGAGGGGCTGATGTTCGACGGCTCCTCGGTCCGCGGATTCCAGGAGATCCACGAGTCGGACATGCTCCTGCTGCCCGACCCGAGCACGGCGGTGGTGGACCCGTTCCGCCAGCACAAGACGCTGAACCTGAACTTCTTCGTGCACGACCCGCTGACGGGCGAGCCCTACAGCCGCGACCCGCGCAACGTCGCCAAGAAGGCCCAGGACTACCTGCGCGGCACCGGCATCGCCGACACCTGCTACTTCGGCCCCGAGGCCGAGTTCTACATCTTCGACGACGTGCGCTTCGAGACGAGGCAGAACGCCGGGTACTACTACCTCGACTCGATCGAGGGCGCCTGGAACACCGGCCGCGAGGAGCCCGGCGGCAACCTCGGCGCCAAGCCCCCGTACAAGGGCGGCTACTTCCCGGTCCCGCCGATGGACCACTACACGGACCTGCGTTCGGAGATGGTCGCGCAGCTGCTGTCGTCGGGCATCCACGTCGAGATGCAGCACCACGAGGTCGGCACGGCGGGCCAGGCGGAGATCGACTTCCGCTTCGACACCCTGCTGAAGACCGCCGACAACCTCCTGCTCTACAAGTACATCGTCAAGAACGTCGCGCGCGCGGCGGGCAAGACGGTGACGTTCATGCCCAAGCCGATCTTCGGCGACAACGGCTCCGGCATGCACTGCCACCAGTCGCTGTGGAAGGACGGCTCCCCGCTCTTCTACGACGAGGTGGGCTACGCGGGCCTGTCCGACAACGCCCGCTACTACATCGGCGGCCTCCTCAAGCACGCGCCCGCGCTGCTGGCGTTCACGAACCCGACGGTGAACTCCTACCACCGGCTGGTGCCCGGCTACGAGGCCCCGGTGAACCTGGTCTACTCCCAGCGCAACCGCTCGGCCTGCATCCGCATCCCGATCACCGGGAACAACCCGAAGGCCAAGCGCGTCGAGTTCCGCGTGCCGGACCCGTCCTGCAACCCGTACCTGGCGTTCTCGGCGATGCTGATGGCGGGCCTGGACGGCATCAAGAACAAGATCGAGCCCGCCGACCCGGTCGACAAGGACCTCTACGAGCTGCCGCCGGAGGAGGCCCGCGCGATCCCGCAGGTCCCCGGCTCCCTGGAGGAGACCCTGGCCGCGCTGGAGGCCGACCACGACTTCCTGCTGGAGGGCGGCGTCTTCACGGCCGACCTGATCGAGACGTGGATCTCGATGAAGCGCGAGTTCGAGATCGACCCGATCCGCCTGCGCCCGCACCCGCACGAGTTCGAGATGTACTACGACATCTAGACCTACGATGTGGCTCGTGGCGGTCGCCTCGGCGACCGAGGGTCGCAACGAGATGTGCTACGACATCTGATCCTGAGCACGAGGCCGCCGGTCGCTCGCCGTACCGCGGTGGGTGACCGGCGGCTTTTCCGTATGGTCATGAGGGCGACCGTCGCCGGACATGGTCCGACAGGACCGATTTCCGGCAAAGGCCCCTCATGATGATCTTGACGCTCCTATGCTCAAGATCATGTTGATGCGCCGAACACTGCGGGCCGTCACCGCGCTCACCGTCACCCTCGCCGTCGCCGTCACCGGCTCGGTCGGCGGGGGGACGGCGACGGCGCGGGCCGACGAGGCCCAATCGCAGTCGCTGTTCTACAACCACGCCTACGCGGTGGTCGACAAGGAGACCGCCGACGCCATCGAGAACTCCGACTACCTCCGGAGGTTCGCCAACTTCGAGGTCCGCACCACGACCGGGGGCGGCATGACCTGGAAGGGGCGTTACCTGTACGGCCGGGAGACCTACATCGAGTTCTTCGGTGAGGGCGACCTGCCCGGCCAGGACGCCCTGTTCGGGTCCTCCGGGATGGCCGTCTCGACCGAGAACGCCGGTGACCTGGTCAAGGTGACCGACCGGCTGAAGGCCCTGGGGGTCACCGACCCGGCCGAGTACCGCCAGACCCGGAACTTCGGCGACGGCGTGCCGGTGCCGTGGTTCGACACCATCCGCACCACCGGCGACCAGTACGACGCCTTCGACGCCTGGGCGATGGAGTACCTGCCGGAGTACTTCGCCGACCCGCGCAGCAAGACCGAGCCGGCGAGCCGCCCCGGCGACGTCAGCCGGGAGCGCTACCTGCCCGACACCTACCGCGACCGCATGATGCGCGACGTGACCGCCCTCCACCTCGCGGTGCCCCAGCGCGACCTCGCCAACACGGTGCCGCTGCTGAAGGCCGGCGGCTTCGCCGTCCAGACCCTTCCCGGCGGGATCGTCGCGCTGCGCGGCGGGACGAGGATCCAGCTCGACGCCGTCCCGCGCGAGCGGGCGGGCCTGCGGCGGGTCGAGATGTCGCTCAACCAGTACCTGGACCACCGGCACGAGGAGCGGATCGGCAGGTCCACCCTCGCCGTCGGCCCCGGCGCCCGCGCCGTGTGGACGTTCGACGGCCCGAAGTAGGAACCGGACACCGGGACGGACGGCGCCCGGACCGGCTCGCGTCACGATCGTCGCGGGCCGGTCCGGGCGCCGTCGCGCGCGGCGGCGGATTCGGCCGTCCTGACCTGGGTAGGAACCCCGCCCCAGCGATCTGGAGGCGACCATGACGGAGCAGGTGCCGGACCGGTCCGGCGACGTCGGACGCGGTGCCGCGGAGGAGACGGACGACTCCCCCTACGAGGACCCCGACGCGACGCGCGAGGGCGAGGGCGCGGGCGACCGCCCCGAGGAGCTGAACCCCGACGACTTCGAGTGACCGGCGGGAGGGAACGCGACCGTGAGGACACGGAGACAGGCGGCGTCGGTGGCGGCGTCCGGCACCTGGCGGGACCCGGACGGGGTGCGGCTGCCCGCCGGGGAGGTGCACGCCTGGACGTCCGGGACCAACCAGACCCTGTGCGGCCTGCCGCTCAGCCGCGCCCGGCTGCTGCGGTTCCCGCACGTCGCCTGGCCGGACATCCTTCCCGAATCGGGAGGATCGGCCGACCGGGTGCAGCGGGTGTGCCCGCGCTGCGCCGCCGCCATGGGCCGCCGCCGCGACGAACGTCCCTGGACGCGCACCGATCCCCGTCCCTGACCCGCACCGGCCGCGCTTCCCAACGTTCCCCGTCCGCGGGTGACGGCCAGGACGCGGACGACCGGCGGGGCGAGGCCGGGGGCCGTCGCGAGGCCCATCCCCACTGACCCGGGCGGAGTCGTCCGCAAAAGGCCATGCGGCCCTTCCCTCCGACCAACGGTGATCGCGCGAGCGCGCGCCGGTGCGTGGTGAAACGAACCGCTCCCGGAACCCCTCCGCGCGGAAGAACGCCGACGGCGTTTCCGGTGCGACGGATCCGCGGGTCCGGGCCCGGCGGGCGCCGTCCGGAGGCCGGACCGGCGTCGCGGGCGAGGCCGTTCCCTTCCTCCCGGTGGCGTGCCCCTCACCCCGGCGGCCGCCATCGCGTGTCACCCCTTTCGTCAATGGTCGTACACAGGGCCTTTTCCCGCTGCCACGTTGTCCGCCCTTTCTGACAGGGTTACTTTGATCGAAGTCAGGTTCCAGCCGTCGACCGAAGCGGGGGTCGCGATGGCATGATCCGGTGACAGGCGAACGGTGGCCGCGCACGAGGCGGTCGCCGCCCCCGCGCCGCCGATTTCCGGGGAGACGCACGGCGGATCCGGGTCGCCTGTGCCGGGGGTGACGCTCCTGCTGGTCTCCGCGGGCTCGTTCGGCGCCATGGCGGTCTTCGCGCGGATCGCCTACCGGCACGGCGCCGACGTCCACGGCGTGCTGGGGGCGCGGTTCGTGATCGCCGCGACGATGCTGGTGGCGCTGATGGCGGTCACGTCGGCCCGCTGGCCGCACGGCCGTGACCTGTGGGTGCTGCTGGCCATGGGCGCGGTGGGATACGTCGGGCAGTCGTTCTTCTACTTCACCGCGCTGACCCGCATCCCGGCGGGCCTGGTCGCGGTGCTGTTCTCCACCTACCCGGCCCTGGTCGCGGTGTGCTCGATCGTCGTGACGCGCCGGGCCCCGGCGCGCGGCACGGTGACGGCCATCGTCCTGGCGACGGCGGGCGTCGTGCTGATCGCGGGGGTGCGGTGGTCGGCCGACGCGGTGGGCATCGCGCTGGCGCTGGCGGCGGCGGTCGTCTACACCGGCTACATCATGGCGGGCAGCCGCCTGGCACCGCAGGTCGGCTCCCTGGCCTCGACGGCGGTGGTGTGCCTGGCGGCGGCCGCCGTGTACCTCGGCGCGTGCGCGGCGCACCGGCCCGCGCTCCCGGTGGACGCGGCCGGGTGGAGCGGCGCCGCCGCCACGGCGGTGCTGTCCACCGTGGTCGCGATCATCACGTTCTTCGCGGGCCTGCGCCTGCTGGGCGCGGCGCCCGCCGCGGTCACCGGCCACTCCTCCCTGTTCAACATCCATGTCGGCGTCACCGACGTCACCGGCTTCCGCGACGTCCGCCGCGTGGACGCCGCCGCGCAGCAGGCGCTGTTCCTGGACCTGCTGACCGAGGGGTTCATCATCGCCCCGCGCGGGATGGGCGCCGTCTCCACCGCCACCGGCCCCGCCGACATCGACGCCTTCGTCGACGCGGCCACCGCCGCACTGACCCGCCTCGCCGCCGCCACTTCCACGATTTCGCCGCGCGCGTCATCGCCCCCGGCAGCGCCGGACGCGACCGCGCGGCGGCCTTCGACCGCCCCCTCTGGCAGGCCCTGGCCGACGAGGGCTTCTGGGCCGCCCGCGTGCCCGCCGAGTACGGCGGCTCCGGCGGCGACCTGTGGGGCTTCCCGGCCGGGTTCGAGGGCCTGGCCCTCGGCGCCGACGACTGCGGCTTCGTCCTGTCGGCCGTCGCCCACGCCGGGTTCATCCAGCTCCTGCCCGACCACGGCACCCACGAGCAGCGGGCCGACCTGCTCCCCCGCCTGGTCGGCGGCGCGGTCGGCGCGACCGCCGCCACCGAGCCGGGCGGCGGCTCCCACATGGCCGCCATCACCACCAGCGCCGTCCGCCGCGACGGCGGCTACCTGCTGTCCGGCTCCAAGTCCCACATCACCAACGCCCCCGTCGCCGACCTCATGCTGATCGTGGGACGCGTCCCCGAGGCGGGCGGGCACGACATCACCCTGTTCGTCATCGACGCCGGGCAGCCCGGGGTCGAACGCGGCATGGAACGGCTGTGCGTCACCGCCGTCGCACCCCACCTGCGCCCGGGCCAGATGACCGTGGGCGTCTCGGTCGAGATGCGCCACCTGGCCCCCACGCCGGTCGGCGAGAAGGTCGAGTTCCACATCACCACCGCGCTCACCGGCCGCAGGTTCACCGTGACCTTCACGGCCGCCGACCCCGCGGGCCGGGTGCTGGCCACCGGCACGCACGACCGCGCCATCGTCGACGAGGCGGCCTTCCGCGCCCGCATCGGCGCCCCCGCGTCCTGACCGGACGCCCGTCCCCACCGAAACCGCCCAGGCCGAGGAGCCACCATGGACTCCCCCACCTCGTTCGCCGTCCCGTCCGAGATACGCATCCTGACGAACCCGCCGCTGCTCCTGCGCAGACACGACGGCACCGCCGTGCGCAAGCTCATCGCCACCCGCCATGTGCCCGACCTCGGCCGGGTCTACGAGACCGTCGACGCGGACTCCGACGCCGAGCACGTCAAGCAGGTGGAATGCCTGCGCAGCATCATGGGCTACACCGTCCTCGGCGAGGCCGGCCCGGCCGCCTGACCCCGCCCGTCACGACGCCCGCCCACCGGCGATCCGGGCGGGGCCGGACGCCGCCGCCCGGATGGAGGCCCGGTGTTTTCGTCACCGGGTGGTGCCATCATGTGCCATTGGCGGTGGGAGGGGCAGGGCGTGATGATGCAGCAGGGTCTACGGCCCGTTCGGGAGCCGCGGGAGGTTCTGCGGGGGGCCCACGAGCTGTTGGAGGCCGCGCGGGCGTTGCTCGGGGACCACCGGGAGGCCCGCGCCGGCGTGCACGCGGCGTTGCAACCTCTGCGGAACGGGATCGCGCGGGAACAGCTCTCCGCCATGCCCGTGGCGCGGCTGAAGGACGTCACCGGCGGGCGGCTGCGGCTCGGGGCCGTCGAGCAGGCCGGGATCCCCACCGTCCTCGACGTGCTCGACTCCACCCCCTACCGGCTCCAGCTGATCCCCGGCGTCGGGCCCCAGACCGCCAACCAGCTGCACGCCGCCGCGCGCCAGCTCTGCGAGGCCGCCGAGCGGTCCGCCTCCATCCGCGTCGACGCCGGGGCGCGGGACGAGGCCACCACCCGCCTGCTCATCGCCCTGCACCGCCTCGTCAACGCCGGGACCGGCCTCACCAGGGCCCGCGCCCTCGCCGAGGAGCTGGACGAGCGGCTCAGCCCGCTCCTCGCCGACGCCCGGCCCCTGCGCAGTTGGTGGCGGCGCGTCCTGGCCACCAGGGCCCAGCGGGAACGCGCCCGCGCCGCCGTCGCGCGGGCGGCCGCGGTCCTGGAGGAACGGGCCGGGTCCCGGACCCTCCTCGCCCAGGCGTCGGTGGACCTGCTGCGCCCCCCGGCGGACGGCGACCGGGCCTGGATCGACTACGAGCTGCGCGCCGCCGACTACCAGACCCTGCTGGCCGAGCTGGCCGCCACCGACCCCGAGCACGACGCCGTCGAGGGCTTCCTCCCCACCGACCTGGCCGAACGCGTCCGGGCCCAGCCCCTGGACGACACCCACCGCGACGTCTCCCTGCGCGGATACCAGGCGTTCGGGGCGCGGTTCGCGCTCGCCCAGCGCCGGGTGATCCTCGGGGACGAGATGGGGCTCGGCAAGACCGTCCAGGCCATCGCCGCCATGGCCCACCTGCGCGCCGAGGGGGCCACGCACTTCCTGGTCGCCTGCCCGGCCAGCGTCCTGGTCAACTGGGTGCGCGAGGTCGAGGGCCGCAGCTTCCTTCCCGTGCGGCCGGTCCACGGGCCCGGCCGGGCGCGGGCGTGGGGGGAGTGGGCGCGGAGCGGGGGCGTCGCGGTCACGACGCTCGACAGCCTCCACACCCTGCCGCCCGCACCGGGGGTGGACGTCGGCATGTTCGTCGTCGACGAGGCCCACTTCGTCAAGAACCCCGAGACCCGCCGGTCCAAGGCCGTGGCCGCGTGGTGCGGGAACGTCGGGCGCGTGCTGTTCCTCACCGGCACCCCCATGGAGAACCGCGTCGAGGAGTTCCGCAACCTCGTCGCCCACCTGCGGCCCGAGCTGCTCCCCGCGATCCGGCAGAGCGACGCGGCCGTGGGGCCGAGGGCGTTCCGGGCGGCGGTCGGGCCCGTCTACCTGCGCCGCAACCAGCGGGACGTGCTGCTGGAGCTGCCCGAGGTCATGCACGTGGACGAGTGGGAGGAGTTCAGCGCCGCCGACGCCCGCGCGTACCGCAAGGCCGTGCGGGACGGCAACTTCATGGCCATGCGCCGCGCCGCCTACGCCGACCCGCAGCGGTCGGCCAAGCTGCGCCGCGTCGTGGAGCTGGTCCAGGAGGCCGCCGAGAACGAGCTCAAGATCGTCGTCTTCTCCTACTTCCGCGACGTGCTGGCCGCCGTCCACCAGGCGCTCGGCCGGGAGGTCCACGGCCCCGTCACCGGCGACGTCCCGGCCGCGCGACGGCAGGAGATCGTGGACCTGTTCACCGACGAGCCCGGGCACGCCGTGCTGCTCGCCCAGGTCCAGGCGGGCGGCACCGGGCTGAACCTCCAGGCCGCCTCGGTGGTCATCCTGTGCGAGCCGCAGGTCAAGCCCACCCTGGAGGCGCAGGCGGTGGCGCGGGCCCACCGGATGGGGCAGGCGCGGCGGGTGCAGGTCCACCGGGTCCTCACCCCCGAGGGCGTCGACCAGCGGTTGCTGGAGATCCTGCGCGTCAAGGAGGGCCTGTTCGACGCCTACGCGCGGCGCAGCGACCTGGCGGAGGCGACGCCGGACGCGGTGGACGTGTCCGAGCCGGAGCTCGCCCGGATGATCATCGCGGAGGAGCGGGAGCGGCTGGCCACCTGAGCGCCCGGGAACTCTGGGAAGATCGCCGGTGCCGGGCGTGTTGGCATGGGCGCCGGCTTCCGCAAGTGATCGAAGGGGATCTCATGGCCACGGTGAACGTCGAGCGCACCGCCGACGGCTTCCAGGCGACCAACGACCGCGGGGCGCGCGTCGCGATCGGGGACGGCGACACCGAGGGCGCGTTCACGCCGGTGGAGCTGCTGCTGGCCGCGCTGGGCGGCTGCGAGCTGGTCACCGTGGAGCCGCTGACCTCCCAGCGCGGGCACCGCATGGCGCGGCTGGCCGCGACGGTGTCGGCCGACAAGGTCGCGACCAGCAGGCTCGGCACGATCACGATCACCTACGACGTGGAGCTGCCGGAGGGCGACGCGGAGGCCGACGAGGTGCTGCGGAAGGTCGCCAAGCGCGTCCACGACAGCTACTGCACGGTCGGCAACGCCCTCAAGGAGCCGATGAAGGTCGAGCAGATCGTCCCCTGACCCGGTCCGCCCGCGGGCTCCCCTCCCCGGCGGCTCCCCCGCCGGGGTGCCGCGCCTCCCCCGTAGGTCCGGAGGCCGTGCCGGGTTCGTACTACTCAAGGCTGAGATGAAGACCATTCGTCGCGGTGATCTCAGGGAGGTGGCCTCCCGGCAAAGATAAATAACATGGCCCAAACCGCCCCCGCAGCCCCCCGCGGCCATGTCGCGGACCGGCCTGCCCCCCCGAGCCGGCGCCCCTCCCCCGGCGGGCCCGCCGCCGCCCGGCGAAGGCGCGCGCTCGCCGCGCCGCCGGTCTGGCGGGAGCTGCTGCTGATCGCGCTGTTCTACGCGGCCTACACGCTGACGCGCCTGCTGCTCGTCGAGGACGGCACCGGTCCGGCGTTCGCGCACGCCGACCAGATCCTGGGGTTCGAACGGGCGATCGGCCTCGATGTGGAGCTGGGCCTCAACCAGCTGCTGCTCCAGGTGCCGTGGCTGGCGCGCACCGCCAACCTGTTCTACGCCACCGCGCACTTCGCGGTGACGCTCGCCGTGGTGGTGTGGCTGTACCGGCGGCGGCCGCGCGACTACCGCTGGCTGCGCGCCTCGATCATGCTGGCGACCGGGGCCGCGCTGGTCGGGTTCTGGCTGTACCCGCTGGCTCCGCCGCGGTTCCTGCACAGCGAGGGCTTCGTGGACCCGGTGACGGCGCTGCACTCGTTCGGCCTGTACGCCAGCGACGCGTCGGGCACCCTCACCAACCAGTACGCCGCGATGCCGTCGATGCACGCCGGATGGGCCCTGTGGTGCGGGTACGTCATCACGCGGCTGGCGCGGCGGCGCTGGGCGCAGGTCGTGGGCCTGCTGTACCCGGCGACGACGGTGTTCGTGATCCTGTCCACCGCCAACCACTACGTGCTGGACGCGGTCGCGGGGATCGCGCTGGTGGGCGCGGCCCTGGCGGTGTCGTGGGTCCTGTACCACCGGTGCCCGGCGCCGCTGCTGCGGCTGCGGGCCGCCGTGGGGCAGCGGGCCGCGGACTGGACGCGTCCCCTGGCCGGCTCCGACCGGGCCCGCGCCGTCCGCTGACGGACCGCCCGGCGGGCCGGTCGGCGGGTCAGTCGGCCCCGTAGAAGACGCGGTCCACGACGGCGCGGGCGCGGCGGGCGTGCCGCCGGTAGTCCTCCAGCAGCTCCCCGGTGGCCGGGTAGCGCAGGACGCGGGCGACGGCGCTGCGCTCGCGGTGGTGCTCGGTGGGCAGCAGGTCGGACGGGCGGCCCCGCACCAGCATGGTCGTGCCGCGGATGCGGGTGGCCAGCCGCCACGCGTCGGCCAGCACCCCGGCGTCGGACCGGTCGAGCAGCCCGGCGTCGGCGGCGGCGTCCAGCGCGGCGAGGGTGCGGGTGGTGCGCAGCCCCGGGACGTCGTGGGCGTGCCGCAGTTGCAGCAGCTGGGCGGCCCACTCGACGTCCGACAGCCCGCCGGGGCCGAGCTTGGTGTGCAGCCGCCGGTCGACGCCGCGCGGGAGCCGTTCGGACTCCATGCGGGCCTTCAGCCGCCGGATCTGCCGGACGGCGGCCTCGTCGATGCCGCCGTCGGGCCAGCGCAGCGGGTCGATGAGCGCGCCGAACCGCGCGCACAGCTCCGGGTCGCCGATGAACGGGTCGGCGCGCAGCAGCGCCTGCGCCTCCCACGGCTCCGACCAGCGGGCGTAGTAGGCGGCGTAGGAGGCGAGGGTGCGCACCAGCGGTCCCCGGCGCCCCTCGGGCCGCAGGTTCGGGTCGATCTCCAGCGGCGGGTCGGGGGCGGGCAGCGCCAGCAGCCTGCGCAGCTCCTCGGCGACGGCGTACGCGGCGCGGCCCGCCTCCTGCTCGTCCGCGCCGGGCACCGGGTCGTGGACGAACATCACGTCGGCGTCGCTGCCGTAGCCGAGCTCGTGCCCGCCGAACCGGCCCATCGCCACCACCGCCATCCGGGTCGGCAGCGGTCCCCGCAGCTCCAGCTCGATCTTGTGGCGGGCGGTGCGCAACGCGGCCTCGACCGTGACGGCCGCGATGTCGGTCAGCGCCTCCCCCACCGTCCCCACGTCGACCAGGCCGAGCAGGTCGGCGACCGCCACCCGGAACAGCTCGCGGCGGCGCAGCCCCCGCACGACCGCGACGGCCTCCTCGGCGAGCAGGGTGCCGTTCGCGCCGCCCTCGGCGTCGGTGTGCCGCCGCACGGCCGCCAGCGCCTCGCCGCGCAGCGCCGCGTGCGGCCGGGGCGTCAGCTCGGCGGCGGTGCCGAGCATCGCGACGGCGTCGGGGGCGCGCAGCAGCAGGTCGGTGGCGTACCGGCTGGAGCCCAGCACCCACGCCATCCGCTCGGCGACGGTGACCTCGTCGCGGAGCAGCCGCAGGTACCAGGGGGTCGTGCCGAGCGCGTCGCTGACCTGCCGGAACCCCAGCAGCCCGCCGTCGGGGTCGGGCGCGTCGGCGAACCAGCCGAGCATCACCGGCAGCAGCGTCCGCTGGATGGCCGCGCGCCGTGACACCCCGGCGGTCAGCGCCTCGATGTGCCGCAGCGCCCCCGCCGGGTCGTGGTAGCCGAGGGCCTCCAGCCGGGTGCGGGCCGCCTCCGGCGTGAGCCGCGCCTCCTCCTCCGGCAGCCGCGCCACCGCGCGCAGCAGCGGCCGGTAGAACAGCTTCTCGTGGATGCGGCGCACCTCGCGGGCGTGCCGCCGCCACCGCGCCGTGAACTCCCCCACCGGGTCGGCGCGCAGCCCCAGCGCCCGCCCGAGCCGCCGCAGGTCGGCCTCGGCGTCCGGCACCACGTGCGTGCGGCGCAGCCGGTGCAGCTGGATCAGGTGCTCCACCTGCCGCAGGAACCGGTAGGCCGCCGTCAGCGCCGCCGCGTCGTCGCGTCCCACGTAGCCGCCCCGCGACAGCGCCGCGAGCGCGTCCAGCGTGGTGGGGCTGCGCAGCGACTCGTCGGTCCGCCCGTGCACCAGTTGCAGCAGCTGGACGGCGAACTCCACGTCCCGCAGCCCGCCCGGGCCCAGCTTGAGCTGGCGTTCGGCCTCGGCGGTGCGCTGGTTGAGGTGGGTCTCCACGCGCCGCCGCATGTCCTGCACGTCCGCGACGAAGCTCTCGCCGTCGGCGGCCCGCCACACGATCGGGGCGGTCATCTCCAGGTAGCGGCGGCCGAGACCGGTGTCCCCGGCGACCGGCCGGGCCTTCAGCAGCGCCTGGAACTCCCACGTCTTGGCCCACCGCTCGTAGTAGGCGCGGTGGCTGGCCAGGGTGCGCACCAGCGGCCCGGCCTTGCCCTCGGGCCGCAGCGCCGCGTCCACCTCCCACAGCGCGCCCTCGGCGGTGCTGGCCGAGCACGCCCGCATCATCGCCGCCGCCAGCCGGGTCGCCACCCGCAGCGCCGCGTCCTCGGCGTGCCCGTCGCACGCCTCCGCCACGAAGACCACGTCGACGTCGCTGACGTAGTTGAGCTCGCGGCCCCCGGCCTTGCCCATGCCGATCACCGCCAGGCGGCACGCGCCGTGCCCCTCGACCTCGGCGCGCGCGACCGCCAGGCCCGCCTCCAGCGCCGCCGCCGCCAGGTCCGCCAGCGCGGCGGCGACCTCGGCGAGGTCGGCCGCGCCGGTCAGGTCCCGCCCGGCCAGCGCCAGCAGGTGCCGCCGGTACTCCACGCGCAACGCCACCAGCGTCTCGGGCGAGGCGTCGCGCGCCAGGGGGACCTCGGCGTCGGGGTCGGCCCCCACCGCCCGCAGCAGCGCCGCGCGCAGCCCGTCGGCCGTCGGGGCGTCGCCTCCCCCGTCGCGCAGGACGGTCCAGTGCCCGGGGTGCCGCGCCAGGTGCCCGCCGAGCGCGTCGCTCACCCCGAGGACGGCCAGCAGGCGGGCCCGGACGGCGGGCTCCTTCTCCAGCGCCGCGCGCAGCCCGCCGCCGGCGCCGCGTTCGTCGGCCGCCGCCAGCAGCCGCAGCAGCCCGGTGAGCGCCAGGTCGGGGTCGGGGGTGCCGCCGACCGCCGCCAGCAGGTCGTCGTCCAGGGACTCGCCCTCCGCGAGGAGCCGGTGGGCCCGGCCCGGATCGGTGAAGCCCAGCCGGGCGAGCCGGACGGTCGGGGACGGGCGGCGTTCGGGACTCCACGGCGCGCTCACGCCCCAACCGTAGTCCGCCGGACGTCCGCGCGCCCGCACGCGGATCCCCGACCGGTGAAGCGCGGGCCAACCGCATCACCGATCACGAGGGACGCTCATGCGCACCAGAACCCTCACCGCGTCGGCCGCCGCCGTCACGGTCGCCCTCGGCACCGTCACGGCCGTCGTCGCCAACCAGAACGGGGGCGGGGGCGGCACCACCCCCGTCGCCGCCCCCACCCCCACCCCCGCCGGGGGGGCCACCACCCCGGCCGAGAAGGGTGCCGCTCCCGGCGACTTCAACGGCGACGGCTACGCCGACATCGCCGACATCGCCGACGGCAACCTCTACGGCGCGGTCAAGGGCAGGCGGGCGGCGGGTTTCGTCACCGTCGTCTACGGCGGCCCCAAGGGCGCGAGCGCGGCCCGCCACCAGATCGTGACCAACCCCGACGGCGCCCGGCGGGGCGACCTGTTCGGCCACACCCTCGCCTCGGCCGACCTCGACCACGACGGTCGTGCCGACCTGGTCGTCGGCCAGGCGGGCGCTTCGGGCCGCGTGATCTACGGCGGGGCGAGGGGGCTGACCGCGCGCACCGCAGTGCTGCCCGGCGGTTCCTTCGGGCGGGTCGCCGCCGGCGACCTGGACGGCAACGGCGTCGCGGACCTGGTCACCACCGGCAGCCGGGACATCCGCCTGTACCTCAACCCCGGCGCCGAGCCGGGCGCGCCGCAGGTGTCCGGGCTGCCGCTGCCGAGCCTCGACCAGGACGCGCCCGGCGGGCCGGAGGACGACTCCATCCGGCCGCTGGTCGGCGACTTCGACGGCGACCGCCGCACCGACCTCCTCCTGGTCCACTCCTACCGGGCGAACCGCGGCGTCCCGCACTCGAACCTCGTGCTGCGGCGGGGCACCGGCGGGGGCCTCGGCCCGGCCGAGACCTTCGCCCAGCCGGCGAACCAGGCGATCGACTCCGAGACGGCCCGCACGGGCGATGTCAACGGCGACGGCCGGACCGACCTCGTGTACCCGGTGACCACCCGGCCGGGCGACGCCGAGGCGTTCGCGGTGCGGCTGGGCGCCGCCTCCGGTTTCACCGATCCGCACCACGTCGCCCTCAACGGCTTCGGCCCGGCCGCCGAGGGCGCCCACCACGGCGGCGGCCTGGCGGTCGGCGACACGGACGGTGACGGCAGGGCCGAGATCGCCGTCGGCCTCGGCAGGGGTGAGGGCGGCGGCACGGTCCTGCTGGTGCGCGGCACCGGATCCGGCCCGTCCACCGGGTCGTTCCAGCTCCTCGGACAGGACGGCGAGGGCGTCCCCGGCACCGACGAGAAGGACGACAGGTTCGGCCAGGGGCTGGCGTTCCGTGACACCGACGGCGACCGCAGGGCCGACCTCGTCGTCGGCGTCCCCGGTGAGAACGGGGGCGAGGGCCGTCTCTACGTGTTCCCCGGCACCGCCAAGGGCGGCCTGACCACCAAGGGCGTCGCCAACATCAACACCCCCGCCCTCGGCATCGCGGGCGATTCCGCGTTCCTGGGAGGGGACCTGCTGTTCTGACCTGGCGGCACGAACCATCACACTTCCGCGAAGTGCGGGTAAACCGGAAATGATCTTGCGGCGTCCTTTCTGCGAACGTATCACCGAGCAAAAGGACGTTCATGCGCATCAGAACCCTCACCACGTCGGCCGCCGCCGTCACGGTCGCCCTCGGCACCGTCGCGGCCGTGGTCGTCACCCAGAGCGGTGTCGAAGGCAGCGCCGCCCCGGTCGCCGCCACCGCCAAGAAACCCGCCGCCCCCAACGACTTCAACGGCGACGGCTACGCCGACATCGCCGACGGCAACCTCTACGGCAAGGTCAAGGGCACGCGCGCCGCCGGTTTCGTCACCGTCGTCTACGGCGGCCCCAAGGGAGCGAGCGCGGCCCGTCGCCAGATCCTCACCAGTCCCGACGGCGTCAAGGAGACCGGTCTGTTCGGCTTCGCCCTCGCCTCGGCCGACTTCGACCGCGACGGCTACGCCGACCTGGTCGTCAGCCAGGGGAAGGGCCCGGGTCGCGTGCTCTACGGCGGAGCGAAGGGCCTGACCTCGCGCACGGTGACGCTGCCCGCCGGCTCGTTCCGGAACGCCGCCACCGGAGACCTGGACGGCAACGGCGTCGCCGACCTGGTCACCACGCACGGCGACGACGCCCGCCTGTACCTCAACCCCGGCACCAGGCCCGGCGCACCTCAGGTCACCACCCTGCCGATGCCGCCGAACCCCGACCCCGGCGCGCCCGGCGGGCCGGACGGCAACTCCATCCGGCCGCTGATCGGCGACTTCAACGGCGACCGCCGCACCGACCTCGCGCTGGTCCAGTCCTACAACGTCGCGTTCGACTCCACCGAGTCGAAGCTCGTGGTGCGCCTGGGCACCGGCAAGGGGCTGGGCCCGGCCAAGGTCACCTCCCAGCCCTCCACCGAGGCGATCTCCTCCGCACTGGTCCGCGCGGGCGACGTCAACGGCGACGGCAGGACCGACCTGGTGCACGCGGCCGACGCCAACGGGAGCGACACCAAGGCGTTCGCGGTGCGGCTGGGCACCGCCTCCGGCTTCGCCAAGCCGCACTACGTCAGCCTCAAGAGCTTCGGATCGGCCGTCAAGGGCGCCCACACCGGCTACGCGCTCGCGGTCGGCGACGTGGACGGCGATGGCAGGGCCGAGGTCGCCGTCAACCTCAACAAGGGCAAGGGCGGCACGCGCGGCGGCGTGGTGCTGCTGGTGCGCGGTACCAGGACCGGCCCGTCCACCAAGCTGTTCCAGGTCTTCGGCCAGGACAGCAAGGGCGTTCCCGGCACCGACGAGAAGGGCGACGAGTTCGGCGGGGGGCTGGCGTTCCGCGACGTCAACCGCGACCGCAGGGCCGATCTCGTCGTCGGCGTCCCCCGTGAGGACAAGAACGAGGGCCGCCTGTACGTCTTCCCCGGCACCGCCAAGGGCGGCGTGACCACCAAGGGCGTCGCCAACATCGGCGCCTCCGCCCTCGGTGTCGCGGGCAGCACCGCGGGCCTGGGCGGCAACCTGCTGTTCTGACCCAGCGGTACGACGAGCACCCCGGACCATGACCGAAGGTCCGGGGTGCGTTCGGATCCCGGCCGCGGACCGCTCCGCTACCGGAGCCAGGTTGAGAACGGGTAAACCTTCGATGATCTTGCGGCGTCCTTTCTGCGAACGCGTCGCCGAGCAAAGGACGTTCATGCGCATCAGAACCCTCACCACGTCGGCCGCCGCCGTCACGGTCGCCCTCGGCACCGTCGCCGCCGTGGTCGTCACCCAGAGCGGTGTCGAAGGCAGCGCCGCCCCGGTCGCCGCCACCGCCAAGAAACCCGCCGCCCCCAACGACTTCAACGGCGACGGACGCGTCGACGTCGCGGCGGGCGCCCCCGACGGGAGCAGGGGCGACTTCGTCACCGTCGTCCACGGCGGTCCCAAGGGGGCCGACCCGGCCCGCCGCCAGGTCGTCGAGGGCAGGCCCGGGTCCGGCGAGCGGCTCGTCTCGGCCGACTTCGACCGCGACGGCTATGCCGACCTGGTGGTAGGCCGCCGCGGCGGCGGCCACTCCATCGTGTACGGCGGCGCGAAGGGACTGACCGCGCGCACCGCCGAGCTGCCCGGTCCCGCCGAGGAGAACGCGGTGGCCGCCGACTTCGACGGCAACGGCGTCCCGGACCTGGCCACCGTCAGCTCGGGGTTCCACAGCGACTTCCTGTACGTGTACGCCAACCCCGGTGCCAAGCCGGGTCAGCCGGTGAGGCTGCGCAACAACAACGTCCCCGACAACGACGACGGCGCGCCCCAGCTCCCCGGCTTCGGGACCGAGGTGCACCTCGCCGCGGGCGACTTCAACGGCGACCGCCGCACCGACCTGGCGGCCGTCGTCTCCCGGCTGGGCGACGGCATGGTGGGCAACTCCTGGATCGACCTGCGGCTGGGCACCCCCAAGGGCCTGGGCGCGGTCAGGTCCTTCCCGCAGCACTACCGCGACAAGCCCGAGGCCCTCCCGGTCGCGGCGGGCGACGTCAACGGCGACGGCCGGGCCGACCTGGTGTCCCTGCTCGCCGCCGACCACCAGAAACCGACCTCCACGGCCGTGTCGGTCCGCCTCGGGCTCCCCGGCGGCTTCGCCAAGCCCAGGCACCACAAGGGCACGGGCCTGACGTCGGTGGCGGTCGGCGACGTCAACCGGGACGGCCGGGCCGACGTGGCCGTAGGCGCGGGCGCCGCGACGGTCGGCGGCAAGCGCGGGGCCGGAAGCGTCGTCGTCCTGTACGGCGCCAAGGGCGGCCTGACCTCCACCGGGGCGCAGAAGGTCCACCAGGATTCCAAGGGCGTCCCCGGCACCGGCGAGAAGGGCGACCGGTTCGGCGGCGCGGTGACGTTCGCCGACGTCAACGGCAACGGCCGTCTCGACCTGGTCGTCGGCGTTCCCGGCGAGGACAAGGGCGAGGGCCGCCTGTACGTCTTCCCCGGCACCGGCAGGGTCCTGACCGTCAAGGGCGTGCAGAACATCGGCACCACCGCCCTGGGCATCGCGGGCCGCGGGGCCGCGCTGGGCGGCGTCCTGTCGCGCTGACACGACGAACCCCGGCCGGGTCCGCCCGGCCGGGGCCCCGTTCCCGGGCGTACCGCTACAGGACCTCGATCAGGCGCTTGCGCTCGAAGTCGGTGACCTGGCGGCGGTACTCCTCCCACTCCTGGCGCTTGTTGCGCAGGAAGAAGTCGAACACGTGCTCGCCCAGCACGTCGGCCATCAGCTCGCTGCGCTCCATCGCGCGGATCGCCTCGTCCAGGCTCTGCGGCAGCGGCTCGATGCCCATCGCCCGGCGCTCGGCGGCGGTCAGCGCCCACACGTCGTCCTCGGCGCCCGGCGGCAGCTCGTAGCCCTCCTCGATGCCCTTCAGCCCCGCGCCCAGGATCGCCGCGAACGCCAGGTAGGGGTTGGCGGCGGTGTCCAGCGAGCGGAACTCGATCCGCGTCGAGTGGCCCTTCTGCGGCTTGTACATCGGCACCCGCACCAGCGCCGAGCGGTTGTTGTGGCCCCAGCAGATGTAGGCGGGGGCCTCGCCGCCCGCGCCCGCCGTGGACCCGACGCCGCCCCACAGCCGCTTGTAGGAGTTCACCCACTGGTTGCACACCGCGGTGATCTCGGCGGAGTGGCGCAGCAGCCCGGCGATGAACGCGCGCCCCACCTTCGACAGCTGGTACTCGGCCCCGGGCTCGTAGAAGGCGTTGCGGTCGCCCTCGAACAGCGACATGTGGGTGTGCATGCCGGAGCCGGGGTGGTCGGTGTAGGGCTTGGGCAGGAACGAGGCGAACACCCCCTGTTCGAGGGCGACCTCCTTCATCACCAGCCGGAACGTCATGATGTTGTCGGCGGTGGTCAGCGCGTCGGCGTACCGCAGGTCGATCTCCTGCTGGCCGGGGGCGCCCTCGTGGTGGGAGAACTCCACCGAGATGCCCATCGCCTCCAGCATCATGATCGCGTTGCGGCGGAAGTCGTGCGCGGCGCTGTGCGGGGTGTGGTCGAAGTAGCCGCCGGAGTCGACCGGCATCGGCTCGCGGCCGTCCTCGGGACGCTCCTTGAACAGGAAGAACTCGATCTCGGGGTGGGTGTAGAAGGTGAACCCGAGGTCGGCGGCCCGCTCCAGGGCCCGCTTCAGCACGAAGCGCGGGTCGGCGAAGCTGGGCGTGCCGTCCGGCATGAGGATGTCGCAGAACATGCGGGCCACGCCGGGCGACTCGCTGCGCCAGGGCAGCACCGCGAACGTCGCCGGGTCCGGCTTGGCGATCATGTCGGCCTCGTGGACGCGGGCGAACCCCTGGACGGCCGAGCCGTCGAAGCCGATGCCCTCGGCGAAGGCGCCCTCCAGCTCGGCGGGCGCGACGGCCACGGACTTCAGGAACCCCTGCACGTCGGTGAACCACAGCCGGATGAAGCGGATGTCGCGCTCCTCCAGCGTGCGGAGCACGAACTCCTGCTGACGGTCCAAAGCCCTCTCCCTCGCTGACGCGGTGCCGTACCGGTCCGGCCCGCCGCCCTGACGCCCCTCCGGCGCGGCCGTGCGGCGGTCGTCAGGCGCGGTCACCTCGCAGTATGCCCGGTCGCTGTTACCGCGACGTTACGGATCCGCGGACGGTGCCGTACGGCAAACTCTGCCATACCCCCCATCTCACGTCACACGCCGCACGGCGCCCCCGACGGTTTGTGCTTTCTTGACGTGGCGTTGTCCCCGCAGGTCAGGGACCTGTCACTAGCGTAGGCCGGGTTGTGGACGTGTCGCTGCTGCAATCGATGACCGAACGGGTGTCCGGACTGGCCACCCCCTCGGTGCTGCCCTCCGACGCCTGGCCGCTGGGCGAACGGGTCACCACCTGGGCGCGGGCCAACGGCCTGGTACTGGGCGATCCCGACTCCTCGCCGCTGGGCCGGGCCCGGTGCGACCGGCTGGCCGCCCGGCTGTTCCCCGCCGCCGACCTGGACCGGCTGGAGCTCCTGGGTCGCTGGCTGACCTGGGCGTTCGCGCTGGACGACATGCTGGACTGCGAGCCGCTGGCGGCCAGCGCCACCGGCGTGCACGGGCTGTACGAGGCCCTGCTGGCCGCCGTGCGGCGCGGGCACGCCACGCCCGGCGCGCGTCCGCTGGAGAGCACCCTGGTCGAGCTGTGGGATGCCACGGCCGCGGGGATGACCCGCGACTGGCGGCGCCGGTTCCTCCAGCACATGGAGGAGCACCGGGCGGGCTGCGCGCAGGAGGCGGTCAACCGCCGGATCGGCGAGGCCCCCGGCGTGGACGACTACCCGTCGGTCCGCCGCCGGGCGTGCGCGCCGTTCCTGTTCGACCTGGTCGAGCCGATGCTGGACGTGGAACTGCCGACCGGGCTGCTGGTCACGCCGTGGTGGAAGAACCTGTCCGAGGCCACGGCGGACATCGTCGCCTGGTCCAACGACGTGGCCTCCCACGCCCGGGAGGCCGAACGCGGCGACGCCCACAACCACGTCACCGTGCTCTCCGCCGCCTACGACTTCCCGCCGGAACGCACCGTCGAGTGGGTGGTCGAGCGCATCGAGCACCGCGCCGGGGACCTGGCGGCCGCCGGGCGGACCATGGACGAGGCCCTGAACTGGCTCCAGCTCACCCCCGAACGGCGGTCGGACGTCGAGCGGGTGGTGGGGGTGTTCCTGGCGCTGCCGCGCGCCCACATCGACTGGCTGTGCGAGTCGGGCCGCTACCGCCCCCGGGCCGAGGACCGCAGGCAGGGGGACGACGGCCCGCGCCGCGCCAAGGGCCTGTGGGACGTGCTGGCGTCCATGTGACCGCCGCCGGGGCCGCGTGATCACTCCTGCGGCTCGGCCAGCGCGTCGCCGGCCCGGGTCCGCGTGTACAGCACGCGGTGGCCCAGGCGGTGCCCGGTGACCAGGCCGCAGGCGCGCAGCACGCCCAGGTGCTGGCTGACCGCGCCCGCGGTGACGCCGAGCCGCCGCGCCAGCTCGGTGGTGGAGGCGGGGGTGCCGAGCGCGGCGAGCAGCCGCGCGCGGGTCCGGCCGACCAGCGCGGCCAGGGCGTCCGGCGGCGCGGCGGGCCGGGTCTCCCACAGCGTGGCGATCCCCTGGGCGGGATAGCCGATCATCGGCTGGTAGGGCGGCACCATCACCGACGCGCGGGGCCAGACGAACACGCTGGGCACCAGCAGCAGCCCGCGCCCGCCGAGCGGGCCGCGAAAGTCCCACCAGCGGTCGATCCGCAGCGTCCCGGCCTCCCACCGGACGGTCGGGTGCAGGCCGGCGAAGACCCCCTCGGCCCCCCGCTCGGCGAGCGCGCGGGTGCGGCGCAGCACGTCGCCCTCCAGCAGGTCGCGGACCGCCTGCCAGTGCGGTTCCAGGGCGGCGGCCCAGTACCGCTCCAGCTGGTCGGCGACGCGTTCCAGGGTGCGTCCGGGCTCGGCGACCAGGGCCCTGCGCTCCGGGGCGACCGGCCCCCACCGCGTCCAGCCGATCTCGCGGGCGACGACCTCCGGCGGCGTCGCCCGGACGGTCTCCAGCTCGGCGGCGAAGTCGGGCAGCGGGGTCGTCGGCGGCGGCGTCAGGAAGTCGGGGATGTAGCCGCCGGCCGGGACCAGCGCGCGCAGCAGCCCGATGTCGAGCCCGCGCAGCCGGGGCCGCACCCGGTGGACCCACGGCAGGTGCAGCGCGAACCGGGCCGGGTCGTCCAGGACCCGCAGCGTGTGGACCAGCTCCCACAGCGGCGAGAACGCGAACCGGACCCGCGCCACGTCCTGCGGCGCGCATTCGAACTCGATCATTTAGCCCAGGCTAAATCACTTCCGCGGCCGGTGCCCCGCGCCGATGATCTCGTCCATGACCTCCCCCGAACCCGCCGTCCTCCCGGCGCCGCCCGGGCGCATGCCCGCCTTCCTGCACGCCCGCGTCGGCGGATTCCCCCGGTCGTTCTGGGCCCTGTGGACGGGGACGCTCGTCAACCGCACCGGCGCGATGGTCCAGCCGTTCCTCGCGCTGTTCCTCAGCACCACGCGCGGGCTGTCGATCGCGCAGGCGGGCCTGGTGGTGACGGTCCTCGGGATCGGGTCGCTGGGCGCGCAGGTGATCGGCGGGGCGCTGGCCGACCGGATCGGCCGCCGCACCACGATGACGCTGGCCACGTTCGCGACCGGCGGGGCGATGCTGGCGCTCGGCTACGCCCGCGGCCTGCCGATGATCATGGCGGCGGCGCTGCTGCTCGGCCTGACCATGGACATGTACCGGCCCGCGTCCGCCGCGGCGGTCGCCGACATCATCGACCCCGCCGACCGGCCGCGCGCGTTCGCGATGCTGTTCTGGGCGATCAACCTCGGCTGGGCGGTCGCGATGGTGTTCGGCGGGATGCTCGCCGATCAGGGCTTCCTCTGGCTGTTCTGGATCAACGCGGCCACCTGCGTGCTGTTCGGCGCGCTGGTGTGGCGGGCGGTCCCCGAGTCCCGGCCCGAGCCCGGCGCGGACGAGGGCGCCCCGCGGGGCGGGTTCGGCGAGGTGCTGCGCGACCGGGTGATGGTCGCCTACACGCTGCTGTTCCTGGCGTACGTGTTCACGCTGATGCAGGGCATGACGACCATGCCGCTGGCGATGCGGGAGCTGGGCCTCGGCCCGCGGGACTACGGCCTGGCGATCGCCATGAACGGCGTGCTGATCGTGCTGGCGCAGCCGCTGGTCGGCCCCTGGCTGGCGCGCTTCGACCGCGGCCCGGTGCTGGCCCTCGGGTTCGCGCTGACCGGCGTCGGCTACGCGGCGACCGCGCTGGCCACCACGGTGTGGGGGTTCGTCGGCACGATCCTGCTGTGGACCGTCGGGGAGATCATCGCCTCGGTGTCCGGGCAGGCGATCGTCGCCGACCTGGCCCGGCCGCACCTGCGCGGCCGCTACAGCGCGCTGTGGGGCATGGCGTGGTCCGGCGGCTTCCTGCTGGCCCCGCTGGGCGGCACCCAGCTGCTCGGGTTCGGCCGGGAGGTCCTCTGGCTCACCTGCGGCGGGATCGGGGTCGCGGCGGCGGCGGGCGTGCTGGCGCTGTCCCCCGCGCTGCGCCGCCGCGCCGCACCCCCCTTCTCGTCAAAGTGACGAAACCAGGGGCGATCACCTAGGCTGGGGCCGTGGCACAGCTCCGGATCGCGCTCGCGCAGGTGAACCCGACCGTCGGCGACCTCGACGGCAACGCCGACCTCATCGTGGAGTGGAGCAGGCGCGCCGCCGACGCGGGCGCGCACCTGGTCGCCTTCCCCGAGATGACGCTGACCGGCTATCCCGTGGAGGACCTGGCGCTGCGCTCGTCGTTCGTCCAGGCCTCCCAGCGCGCCCTGGAGAAGGTCGCGCGGCGGCTGGCCGACGCGGGCCTCGGCGACCTGCCCGTGGTGGTGGGCTACCTGGACCGCCGCTCGGTCAGCCTGGTCCGCGCGGGCCAGCCCGCCGGGTCCCCGCTGGACGCGGCGGCCTGGCTGCACGGCGGTGAGGTGCTGGTCCGCTCGGCCAAGCACCACCTGCCCAACTACGGCGTCTTCGACGAGTACCGGATCTTCGTGCGCGGCGACCGGCTCCCAGTGGTCCGCGTCCACGGCGTGGACGTCGCCACCGTCGTCTGCGAGGACCTGTGGCAGGACGGCGGCCCGGTCGGCGTCACCGCCACGGCGGGCGCGGGGCTGCTGCTGGCCCTCAACGCCTCCCCCTACGAGCGCGACAAGGACGACGTCCGGCTGGAGCTGTGCGCCCGGCGCGCCCGCGAGGCGGGCTGCGCCCTGGCCTACGTCAACATGGTCGGCGGCCAGGACGAGCTGGTCTTCGACGGGGACTCGGTGATCGTGGCCGCGGACGGGACGCCGCTGGCCCGCGCCCCGCAGTTCGTCGAGCACCTGCTGGTCGCCGACCTGGCGCTGCCCGCCGCCGACCCGGCGCGCGAGCCGGGCCGCACCCCGGTGGAGGCCCTGGACGGCACCACCATCACCGTCGAGCGGCACGTCCTGACGCCCGACCCGGTCCCGGCCTACGACGTCCTGCCCCAGGAGGCCGCCGAGCCGCTGGACGGCCTGGCCGAGGTGTACGGCGCGCTGGTCACCGGCACCCGCGACTACGTCCGCAAGAACGGCTTCCGCTCGGTGATCCTCGGCCTGTCCGGCGGCATCGACTCGGCGCTGGTCACCACGATCGCCTGCGACGCCATCGGCCCGGAGAACGTCCACGTGGTCCTGCTGCCGAGCCGCTACTCCACCGACCACTCGGTCTCCGACGCCGAGGAGCTGGTCAAGCGCCAGGGCGTCGCCTCCCGGCTGGTCCCGATCCGGGGGATGGTGGACGCGTTCGAGGCCGAGCTGGAGCTCACCGGCCTGGCCGCCGAGAACCTCCAGGCCCGCGTCCGCGCCAACGTCTGGATGGGCCTGTCCAACCAGGAGGGCCACCTGGTCCTCACCGGCGGCAACAAGAGCGAGCTGGCGACCGGCTACTCCACCCTGTACGGCGACTCGGCGGGCGGCTTCGCCCCCATCAAGGACCTGGTCAAGACGATGGTGTGGGCGCTGGCCCGGTGGCGCAACGCCGCGGTCGGCCGGGACCTGCCGTTCCTGCACCCCTTCGAGGCCGAGCCGATCCCCGAGGCGATCATCGTCAAGGAGCCGTCGGCCGAGCTGCGCCCCGACCAGAAGGACCGCGACACCCTCCCGCCCTACGACGTGCTGGACCCGCTGCTGGTCGACTACGTCGAGCGGGACATGGGCCGCGACGCCCTGGTCGCCGCGGGCCACGACCCGGCGCTGGTGGAACGCGTGATCCGCCTGACCGACCTGGCCGAGTACAAGCGCCGCCAGTACCCGCCGGGCCCGAAGGTGACGCCGAAGAACTTCGGCCGCGACCGCCGGGTGCCGATCACCAACCGCTGGCGCGAGACCACCTGACCCGCTCCCGGCGGGTCACTCCCGGTGGTGGTTCTCGCCCGGCCAGGCCGGAACGGGCTCGGCCGGGTCGGGGTCCACCCCCGGGATCAGCTGCTCGCACCACACCACCTTGCCCTCGGGGGTGCGGCGCGTGCCCCAGCGGTGCGCGACCTGGCTGACGACCAGCAGGCCCCGGCCGTTCTCGTCGTCGTCGGCGGCGTGGCGCAGCCGCGGCAGCGCCGCCGAGCCGTCCAGCACCTCGCAGGTGAGGGTGCGTTCGCGCAGCAGGCGCAGGCGGATCGGTCCGGTCGCGTAGCGCAGCGCGTTGGTGATGAGCTCCGAGGCCAGCAGCTCGGTCTGGTAGGTCAGCGACTCCAGGCCCCACTCCTCGAGCCTGGTGCGGACCAGGCCCCGGGCGCGGCGCACGGCCGCCGGGTCGGCGGGCAGCGTCCAGGACGCGACGTGCTCGGCGGGCAGCCGGCGCAGCCGGGAGATCAGCACGGCGATGTCGTCGCGGTGCTGGTCGGCGTACACCCCGGCCAGGGTCGCCTTGGCCAGGTCCTCCATCGGCCGGGTCGCGGTGTCAGAGCCGAACACCCCGCGCAGCCGGGCCAGGCCGTCGTCGATGTCGCGGCCCCGGTTCTCCACCAGGCCGTCGGTGTAGATGACGAAGACGCTGCCGTCCTCGACAGTGAACCCGCGGCTCTCGATGGCCGCGCCGCCCGACACGCCGAGCGGCGGCGCGGGCGGGATCTCCAGGTACTCGTTGGAGCCGTCGGGCGCGACCAGCAGCGGCGGCAGGTGCCCGGCCGACGCGATCTCCAGCGCCCCGGTGGTCGCGTCGTACACGGCGTACACGCAGGTGGCGAAGTGCGGTTCCTGCTCGCCCAGCTCGATCATCAGCTCGTGCATGACGTGCAGCGCGTCGGCGGGCGGCAGCTCCAGGTTGGCGAGGGTGTGCAGCGCGGTCCGCAGCCGCCCCATCGTGACGGCGGCGCGCACCCCGTGCCCGGCGACGTCGCCCACGATCAGCGCGACGCGCGCGCCGGGCAGCGCGATCGACTCGTACCAGTCGCCGCCGACCTCGACCAGCTTGCTGCCGGGCAGGTAGCGGTGCCGCACCTCCACCGGGGTCGGCGCGGACAGCCGGTTGGGCAGCAGGCTGCGCTGCAGCGCCAGCGCGGTGGCGCGTTCGCGGCTGAAACGGCGCGCGTTGTCGATGACGATCGCCGCGCGGGTGGCGAACTCCATGCCGATCTCGACGTCGTAGGCGTCGAACCGGCGGAACCCCGGAACGCGCGTGCAGGCGATGAAGCCGAGGAGCGTGTCGCGGGCGATCAGCGGCAGCAGCACCATCGACACGTCGGTGAGCAGCCCGGCGACCGGGTTGCGCCGCCACTTGCGGGCGATGTCCCCGGCCAGGTCGATGTTGACGTGCGGCAGGTGGACGGGGCGCGCGGTGTCCAGGACCTCCCGGTAGGGGGTGCCCTCGGGGAACACCAGCACCTCGCCCACCGGGAACGTCGCGGTCCACAGCGCGTTGCCGTCGTCGGAGGTGACCGCGATGCGGCGCAGCACCGCCGACCCGGACTCGCCGTGCACCTCGTCGGCGGCGACCAGGCTCTCCAGCACCAGGACCGACGCGGTGGTGCAGTAGTGCGGGACGATGACCTCGACGAGGCCGCGCGCGGTCTGGTCCAGGTCCAGCGACGCGCCGAACCGGGTCAGCGGGTCGTCCATCAGCGCCCGCCGCATCAGCGCCGGGTCCTGGTAGCGCTCGCTGGGCGGCAGCGCCACCCGCACGTACAGCAGCCCCGCCAGCGCGGTCGCGGCGGAGGCGCCGTCGAGGGTGCCCTCGGCCGGGCCGACCAGCGGCTGGGCGGTCACCACGGCGTCGGCGCCGCCGCCGTCGCCGCGCCGCACCGTCAGCATCGCGGTGCGCTCCTGGACGCCCGCCAGGGCCTCCAGGAGGTTCTCCAGGTCGGCCTTGGCGTCGTCGTCGACCAGGTCGGCGGCGGGCCGCCCGATCAGGTCGTGCGGCTCCCGGCCCAGCACCGCCGCCGCGTTGGGCCCGCACTGCGCGACGCGGCGGGCGCGGTCGACACCGAGGACCAGGGTGCGGGACGGCGAGTCGCCAACGGGCGCATCGCCTCTCGGCGCCATCACGGATCTCACTGACGCGCTCCAGTCAGCCGTCGTCCAACCACTCCCCTGCGCCAGTATGGGGCATGACAGGGCCTCACGGGGAGAAGATCACGCTTACCGCGGAGAAAAGGGTAAGGGGTTCCTTACCCTCCGGAGCGCGCGATGCCCCGGAGCAGGGTGTCCACGGCGCTCTCCACGAAGCCCGGCGCGAGGGCCTCGCGGGGGCCGCGCATCGCGAACGGCCCCACCAGCAACGTCATCACGACCTCCACGTCGAGGTCGGGGCGCAGCTCGCCGCGTTCGACGCCCCGGCGCAGCACCCGGCGCATCACCTCGCGGCGCGGCTCGATGACGTCCTGCCGGTACCGGGCGTACAGCTCGGGGTGCTTCTCGGCGCCGCCGAGCACGTTGAAGAAGCACCGGCCGTGCTTGGCGTGGCGTTCGGCGGCGAGGGCCTCGCCCAGCACGAGCAGGTCCTCGCGCACCGAGCGGCCGGGCGGTTCGGGCAGCGGCCCCTTCAGGGTGGCGAGCGCGCCGACGATCAGCGCCTCCTTGTTGGGCCAGCGCCGGTAGATGGTGGTCTTGCCGACCCCGGCGCGGGCGGCCACGGCCTCGATGGTGACCCCGGCCACGCCCGACTCCTCGGCGAGCAGGTCGATGGTGGCCTCGATGATCGCCTGCTCGGCGCGTTCGCTGCGGGGCCGGCCCGGCGTCCGCCCCGGCGCGCCGTCGCCCATGGTGCTCTCGGTGGTCATCGCGGTTCAGGCTTTCACACTTCGGCGACCTCGCGAGAGGCCGCCTCCGGTCGCTCGGCGGGGGCCGGGGGCGGGTCGGCGGCGGCGCGGCCGGGCATCCAGCGCAGCGCCACCATCGCGCCCAGGAACGCGATGGCGGCCGCCGCCGCGGCGGCGGTGTGCATGCCGTCGAGGAACGCCGCGTTGGCGGGCTCGACCAGGCCGCGGCCGGCCTCGCCGAGCCGGGCGGCGACGGCGTGCGCGCCCTCGATGGACTCGCCGGCCATCCCGCGCACCCCGGCGGGCAGCGCGGCCAGCTCCTCGCGGATCCCGTCGCGGTAGACCGAGGCGACGACCGAGCCGAGCACCGCGACGCCGAGGGCGACGGCGACCTGGCGGGCGGTGTTGTTGACGGCCGAGCCCGAGCCCGCCTTCTCGCGGGGCAGCGCCGACATGATCGACTCGGTGGCCGGGGGCATCACGTTGGCCATGCCCGTGCCCTGCACGAAGAAGATGACCCCGAGCACCCACAGCGGGGTGTCGGCGCCGATGAGCTGGTAGCCGAGCAGCGCGGCCGACACCAGCAGCAGCCCGGTGGTGCTGACGGCCTTGGCCCCGAAGCGGCGGACGATCGCGGCGCTGCGCGGCGAGAACATCAGCTGGGCGGCGGCGAACGGCAGCACCATCGCGCCCGCCTGGAGCGGCGACAGCCCGCGCACCGACTGCATGTAGAAGTTGGCGAAGAAGAACACCCCGGCGGCGGCGAAGAAGCACAGCGCGATCGCCGCGACGGCGGCGGACATGCGCGGGTCGCGGAACAGCCGCACGTCGAACGCCGGGTGCTCGCTGCGCGCCTCGTGCCAGGCGAACGCCGCCAGCACCGCCGCGCCTCCCAGCAGCGGGCCGAGCACGCCGGCCTCCAGCCAGGAGCCGCGCTCGCCGCCCTGGATGATGCCGTAGGACAGCGCGACCAGGCCGACGACCGACAGCAGCACGCCGAGCGGGTCGAGCCCGCCGGGGGCGGTGTTGCGGGAGTCGGGCACCAGGAACACCATCGCGACCAGGCCGACCACGACGACCGGAACGTTGATCAGGAAGACCGAGCCCCACCAGAAGTGCTGGAGGAGCAGGCCGCCGGTGACCGGGCCGATGGCGACGGCCAGGCCGACCGCGCCGGTCCAGATGCCGATGGCGCGGGCGCGCTCGTGCGGCTCGAACACGTTGGTGATGATCGACAGCGTCTGCGGCATGATCGCCGCGCCGCCGAGGCCCATCAGCGCGCGGGCCCAGATGAGCTGGTCGGGGCTCTGCGCGTAGGCCGAGGCCAGCGAGGCGACGCCGAAGACGGCCATGCCGCCCAGCAGCACCCTCTTGCGGCCGAGCCGGTCGCCCAGCACGCCGAAGGTGAACAGCAGGCCCGCGAAGACCAGCGTGTAGGAGTTGATCGACCAGGCGAGCTCGCTCTGGGTCGCGCCGAGGCCCTTGTCGGGGTCGGCGATGGTCTTGAGGGCGACGTTGAGGATGGTGTTGTCCAGCACCACCACCAGCAGGCTGAACGTCAGCACCCCCAGGACGTACCAGCGTCGGCGCTGGACGGTCTGCGGATCCATGGGGCTCCTCGGGGGAGAGCCGGAGGCTCAATCGATACGGAGACGTTTCGTAATGACCCGACGAGCGTACGCCCCGGAGAATCGATACGCAACAGTATCGTTTCGAAACGTGGGAGGAATCCGGGGGCTACCGCAAACGTTGGGACAGTGGGATCATCGGTCCCGTCCGGGTACGCCACCGTGGCGCCTCGAGACTGCTGGAGGTACAACCGTGTCTGTAGCGACGTCCACGTCCGCCCAGTCGTCCGCCCCGTCGACCGCTCTGTACGGCGGCCAGGGCACCCGACGGGTGACCGTCCGGGACATCGCCGCCGCCAAGCAGCGCGGCGAGAAGTGGCCCATGCTGACCGCCTACGACGCCATGACCGCGCGCGTCTTCGACGAGGCCGGGATCCCCGTGCTGCTGGTCGGCGACTCCGCCGCCATGGTCGTCTACGGGTACGACTCGACGATCCCCGTCACCGTCGACGACCTCATCCCGCTCACCGCCGCCGTCGTGCGCGGCTCCCGGCGGGCGATGGTCGTGGCCGACCTGCCGTTCGGCTCCTACCAGACCGGCGTCCCCGAGGCGCTGGCCACCGCCAGCCGGTTCCTGAAGGAGACCGGCGCGCACGCCGTCAAGCTGGAGGGCGGCCGCCGCGTGCTGCCGCAGGCCGAGGCGATGGTCGCCGCCGGGATCCCGGTGATGGGCCACCTCGGGCTCACGCCCCAGTCGGTGAACGTGTTCGGCGGCTACCGCGTCCAGGGGCGCGGCGAGTCGGGCGAGGAGCTGATGGCCGACGCCAAGGCGCTGGAGGCGGCCGGGGCGTTCGCCGTCGTGCTGGAGTGCGTCCCCGAGGAGCTGGCCGAGCGGGTGACCACCTCGCTGTCGATCCCCACCATCGGCATCGGCGCGGGCGGCTCCACCGACGCCCAGGTCCTGGTCTGGCAGGACATGGCCGGGCTGACCGAGCACACCGCCAGGTTCGTCAAGAAGTTCGCCGACCTGCGGACCCTTCTCGGCGACGCCGCCCGCGAGTTCGGCAGCGAGGTCGTCGGCGGCGCGTTCCCGGGCCCCGAGCACGCCTACCACTGATCATCTGACGCGGACGGCCGCGTCCCCGCCACGGGGGCGCGGCCGTCCGCGTGTCAGGACCCGGGCGGCACGCGAACCGCACGGGCGAGTTCCCGGGAACGTGTCGCGCCCTTCGGCTTCCGGCGCCGACGCCGTTCATGCAGAATGTCCCGGAGCCAGCCTCCGGGCACGCCTTCCGGAAGACCACGGCGACACCCCCTGAGGAGATCTTCGTGACAGGTCCCGCTGGCCAGCCGTGGGGACAGGGCGGGCAACGGCCGCCTCCCGTCCCGCCGCAGTATCCGCCCCCGCCGCCGCCGTGGCAGCATCCGCCCCCACCGCAGCATCCGCCCCCGTGGCAGTACCCGCCGCCGTGGCAGCCGGGACCCCCGCCGCCCCCGCGCCCGCCGACGCGCGCGGGACGGATCATCCGGAAGCTGAACCCGTTCCTGGCCGCACGGGCGGTCTTCCGCCCCGCACGGTCGGACCTGATCGTCGACCCGCGCGTCCGGAGGCTCCAGGTCATCCGTGCCTGGGCGGGCATGGTGGTGACGCTCGCCGTGGCCCTGGTCTACCAGGCCACCGCCCCCAGGGAGCTGGCGAGCGACCGGTTCAACGACGCCTGGACCAACGTCCTGATCCTCACCTGCGCCCTGCCCCTGGTCGTGGGCGCTTTCATCCTGGCCTGCCGGCCGCCGAACCGGGGCGCGTTCGCGCGCCGGCTCCGCCACCCGCTGGTCGCGGTCGCGGCGATGTTCGGCTCCATGTTCTGCTTCGCGCTCGCCGCCGCCCCCGAGTTCGGCGGCCTGCGCGAGGCGCTCGGGCCCGTCGTCCTGGTGCCCGCCGGCGTGGCGCTGTTCCTCTGGGTGCTCCCCTTCACCGTCTACGGCATCGTCCTGTCCCTGACCCACGTGTTCCGGACCGCCGACATCCACGAGGTGGTGCCGCCTCTGGTGAGCGTGTCGGCGTCCTGGGTGATCGCCCTGGTCAACCTGTTCACCGACGCCTACCGGGGGGTCCCGGCCGCCCTGGCCGTGGCGCTGCTGCTGGGAGCGCCGCTGACCGTGTCCGCCCTGACGTGTTACGAGCTGCGCCGGCTGCGCCTCCTGCACGGCATCACGCTGCGCAACACGATGCTGCGCTGACTCCGCGCCGCCGTCACCCCTCCGGCGCGGCCGGCTCCGCGTCCCGGTGCGGGGTGGACCGGACGACGATCAACCGGTCGCCGGGGGCCAGCGCCGAGCAGGCCGCGTGGTCGTAGGGCAGGGTCACCCCGTCGCGGACCACCGCCACGGCGGGCTGCCCCACGGCCGTGACCGGCCTGCCGAACTCCTCCGGCCGCACCTCCCGCTCGGCCAGGTCCAGGCCGCTGCCCTGCTCCAGCAGGTCCTCCAGGACGGCGCTGACGTGCGGGTGGCTGGCGGACATGCCCAGCAGCCGCCCGGCCGCCTCGGAGGAGGTGATGACGTTGTCGGCGCCGCTCTGCCGCAGCAGCGGGACGTTCTCCGCCTCGCGGACCGCCGCCTGGATCACCGCGGTCGGGTTCAGCTGGCGGGCGGTGAGGGTGATCAGGACGGCGGTGTCGTCGCGGGCGCTGGCCACCACGACCTGCCGGGCCCGCGGCACGCCGGCCCGGCCCAGCACGTCGCTGCGGGTGGCGTCCCCGAGCACCCCGACGAACCCGGCCTCGGCGGCGTCGGCCACCATGCGCGGATCGGGATCGACCACCACGATCGAGGCCCGGTCCATCCCGGTGCTGAGCAGGGTCTTGATGGCGCTGCGGCCCTTGGTGCCGTAACCGGCCACCACGATGTGATCGTGCACCCGGGACCTCCAGCGGGCGACGCGCCAGTCCTCGCGGGTGCGCTCGGCCAGCACCTCAAGGGTGGTGCCGACCAGCACGATCAGGAAGAGCACCCGGACCGGCGTGATGAAGACGATGTTGATGAGGCGGGCCGCGGGCGACACCGGCGTGATGTCGCCGTACCCGGTCGTGGAGACGGTGACGGTGGCGTAGTAGAGGGCGTCCAGCAGCGACACCCTCCCGTCATGGGAGTCGCGGTAGCCGTCGGCGTCCAGGGCGACCACGAGGACCACCAGGAACAGCAGCGCCGTCGCGACGGCGACGCGCTTGGCGACGGCGCGCAGCGGACGGGTCGTCCGGTGCGGCAGCTGGACGCGGGGACGCCGCGTCGCCTCCTCCGTACCCACGTCGGGTAACGGTACCCAACGCGGGCGCGGAAGATCGGCGGGAGTGGGTCAGACGTCGGTCACGCGCAGGCCCGCGTGCGCCTTGTAGCGGCGGTTGATGGAGATCAGGTTGGCGGTGAACGCCTCCACCTGGTGGGCGTTGTGCAGGCGCCCGCCGTAGATCCCGCGCATGCCGGGGATCCGCCCGGCGAGGGCCTGCACCAGGTCGGTGGCCTCCCGGTCGTTCCCCAGCACCAGCACGTCCAGGTCCATCGACTCCACCGACGGGTCCAGCAGCAGCTTGGCCGACACGTGGTGGAACGCGGCGACCACGCGGCTGTCGGTCAGCACGGCGGCGGCCTGCTCGGCGGCGCTGCCCTCCTCGACCGGCAGCGCGAACGCGCCCTTGCCCTTCTCGAAGCCCAGCGGGTTCACGCAGTCCACGACGATCTTGCCCGCCAGCTCCGGGCGCAACGACTCCAGGGTGGGCCGGTGGCCCTCCCACGGCACCGCGATGATCACGATGTCGGCCGCGGTGGCGGCGGCCGCGTTCTCCGCCCCGCGCACCGGCAGGCCGGCGACCACCGAGCGCAGGTCGTCGGCGGCCTCCTGGGCGCGGTCGGCCTTCCGGGACCCGATGATCACCTCGTGGCCGGCCATGGCGAACCGCAGCGCCAGCCCCTTGCCCTGGTCACCGGTGCCGCCCAGGATCCCGATCGTCAGGCCGGAGGCGTCGGGAAGGTCGTGCGGGCTCTTCTGCTCAGTCATGCCTGCGAGTCTGCCAGGTCCGGGACGAACCACCCGGATCCGGGCCCCGGTTGCCCCGACGCGCTCCGCCACCCCGCCGTTTCTCGGCGAAACCGCCTGCCCCGCGCGGCCGGTGGGGCACCATGAGTCGGGTGGACGCCGAGCAGGTGACGATGTTGCGCGAGGTGCTGTCGACCACCGGGTGGCTGGAACGCACCGGGGAACTCGGCCGCGCCCTGCGCGCGGGCGCCCGTACCCCGGGGGGTCTGCTGCTGGTGGGCACGCCCGCCGACGAGCCGTGGCACATGGCCGCCCACCTGGACGACGAGAGCCGGCTGGCGGGACTGCCCGGCCTGTCCCCCACCCTGGTGCGCTGGTCGCCGCCGCCGGACGCGCCCGCGCACCTGCGGATCGGCCTGGACCGGCTGGAGGGGGCCCGGCGCGGCGAGACGCTGCTGGTGGTCGCCGAGGACGACGCCCCCGACCCGCTGCTGGAACGCGTCGACGACGCCCGCCGCACCGGCGCGGTCATCCTGGCGCTGGAGGGCGGCGACCGGGAGCTGCGCGGCCTGGCCCACGAGGCGCTGACGGTGCCTCCGGGCGACCCGCTGGTCACCTTCGACGGCGCGCAGCACCTGGTGAGCGCCGCCGCCGGCCAGGAGCCGTTCACCCCCCGCCGCCGCGAGCGCGGGCTGCGCGGACGCCTGGCCCGCCTGCTGGAGACCGTCAGCGGCCCCGTGGTCGACTAGGCCGTGTTTCAAAGCCCTGGCCCACGGCGCTCGCCTGGCGGCTCGCACCTCACCAGGGCTTGGCGAGCGCGACATCGCTTCGCGATCTGACCTGCGGGCCCTCGCCTCCGGCGTCGGGCCCGCAGATCAGGTGACGCGCTCGCGTGCGCGGCTGAGGCCCACTGTGAAACAGGCCCTAGCCGTGTCCCAAAAGCCCTGACCCACGGCGCCCGCCCGGGGGCTCGCGCGTGGCCGGGGCCCTGCGGAACAGGCCCTGGGCGCGAGGGTCAGGGTCGCGGCAGGGCGCGGCGGCCACGCTGGAGGGGCTCGCCCCGCGGCTGCGCGTCGAACGCCACGGCCACGAGGTGGTCCTGTCCTCTCCCCCGCGCTCGACCTCGCGCCGGCGGAGGGCGACCGGCTCCCGCTCGTGCCCTCCCACTTCACCTGGCCGCAGATCGTCGCCGTGGGGCACCGCGAACGGCGGGCGGGCCGCACCCGGCGGACCGCGCGGACCACCTCCGCGCTGGCCGAGCCGGAACGGCAGGCGCGCCCGCCGTCACCGCCCGAGGACCCCCTCGGGCTCCCGCGTTCGGCGGCGGACCCACCCGGCTCCGGATCCTGGGCCTGCCGGCCGCGCGGCCGCGCCCGACCCGCGGGATCGCCGGGCTGGTCGGCCTCACCGAGGCCGCCGTCTCCCGGCACCTGAAGGTGCTGGCGGAGGCCGGGTGGGTCAGCGCGGAACGGCACGGCTACCACGTCTACTACCGCCTGGTCCGCGACGCCCGCGGCAGGATCACCGACGCTCTGGGCGGCCTCCTCGTCTGACCGGGTTCAGGGCCGCGGCGGGCCGAGGAGGCGTTCCATGCGGGTGCGTCCGGCCGCCAGCAGGGCCGGCAGCGGCGCGGCGCCGGGATGCCAGGCGGCCTCGTACTCCCAGCACAGCCAGCCGTCGTAGCCGTGCGCGCCCAGGACGCGGCCGACCTCGTCCAGGGGCAGCGTCCCGGCGCCGAGCGCGACCGGGGTCCCGGCCGGGTCGGCGTCCTTGACCTGCACGTAGGCCAGGCGGTCGGCGAGGGCGGTGTGGGTGCGTCCGGGGGTCTCGCCCGCCCGGTGGCCGTGCAGGACGTCCCACAGCGCCCGCGCGCCGGGCACGCCGTCCAGCAGCCGCGCCAGGTCCCGTCCGGCGCGGTGGGAGTCGTGGGTCTCCACCGCGACCGCGACGCCCCGGGCGCGCGCGGCGCCGGCCACGGCGGTCAGGCGGGCGGCGGCGCGGCGTTCGGCGTCGGGGTCGGCGGGGTCGGCGCCGGGGAACACCCGCACGTGCGCCGCGCCGAGGTCGGCGGCCAGGTCGAGGTGGGCGCGCAGCGCGTCGACCACCGGGCCGTCCGGGCCGGGCGCGGCGACCCGGACGTAGGAGGCCGCGCACAGCGGGACGACGCCCGCGCCGTCGAGGGCGGCGGCCACCGCCCGGCGACCGGCGGACGTCAGCCCGGTGTGGACGGGCCCGTCCCCGGCGCAGCGCAGTTCGAGACCGGCGTAACCGGTCCGGACGGCCAGGTCCAGCACCTCGGGCAGGGGCATGCCGGGGACGCCGAGCGTGGAGAACGCCGCCCGCGTCACCGCGCCTCCCCCGGCCGGTCGCGGACCTCGACGCGGCGGCCCGGGACGGGGGCGGCGGGCTCGTCGAGCTCCAGCACGACGATCTCGTTGCGGCCCGGGGCGAGCAGCGGCCACGGCAGGTACAGGGCGCGCTGCGGCCCGGCGGCCTCCCAGTGGCGGCCCAGGCAGAACCCGTTCACCCACACGTAGCCCTTGCCCCAGCCGGGCAGCGCGACGAAGGCGTCGGCGGGTGCGGCGACCTCCAGCCAGGCGCGGTGGAACGCCGGTCCCGCGCTCCGGCGCGCGCGGCCCCAGGGGACGCGGGCGATGTCGTCCAGCGGCACCGAGGCGGTGCGCCAGTCGTGGACGTACTGGCGCTCGTGCAGGACGCCGCCGGTGACGCCCTTGCGTTCGCCGAGCAGCGGCCCGTAGTTGATCCGTCCCATGGCCTCCACGACCAGGGTGACCTCGGCGCCGCCGCCCGGCACGGCGACCGGCGCGCCGGTGCGGCCGTCGCGTTCCAGGACGGCGCGCGGCTCGCCGTCCACCAGCAGGTGGGCGCGGTCGCGCAGGCCGCGCACCGACAGCGGGAGCTCCGGGCGCGGGCCCGGCAGCGTCGCCCGGTACACCGCCAGGCCGTACGCCTGCCCCAGCTCCTCGAACGTGGGCGGCACGGCCGTCTCCACCGTGCGGGCGGTCAGCTCCGGCAGGCAGTCCAGCAGCCGGACGGTGTCGGTCACCGGCAGGCTCGCCGGGGGCAGGGTCGGCGCGGGCGGCGGGGGCTCGGGTGGCGGCGCGACGGCGTGGCGGGACAGGACCTCGCGGAACGCCCGGTACTTGGCGGTGGGCGCGCCGCGTTCGTCGAGCGGGGCGTCGTAGTCGTAGGAGGTGGTCTGCGGCCGGTAGGCGCCGTCGTGCAGGTCGCCGTCCGCGTTGGCGCCCGCGTGGAAGCCGAAGCTGGTGCCGCCGTGCGCCATGTAGACGTTCACCGACGCGCCCGCCGCGAGGACCTCCGCCAGCGCGGCCGCCGCGTCCGCGGCGGGCCGGGTCACCGCCGGCCTCCCCCACTGCCCGAACCAGCCGCACCAGAACTCCATGCAGAACAGCGGGTCGTCCGGGCGGTGGCGGCGCAGCGCCGCGAACTCCCCGGCCGCGCCGCTGCCGAAGTTGGTGGTGGCGGGGACGCCGGGCACGGTCCCGCCGGTCAGCATCAGGTCGGTGCCGCCGTCGGAGGTGAACAGCGGCACGTCCACGCCCCGCGCGCGCAGGCCGTCGCGCAGGTGCGCCAGGTAGGCGCGGTCGCTGCCGTAGGAGCCGTACTCGTTCTCCACCTGCATCATGATCACGTTGCCGCCGCGGGTGGCCAGGTGCGGGACCAGCCGGGGGATCAGCACGTCGAACCAGCGGTCCACGGCGTCCAGGTAGCGGCGGTCCATGCAGCGCAGCGGGATCTCGCCGTCGGCCCGGAGCCAGGCGGGCAGGCCGCCGTTGTCCCACTCGGCGCAGATGTAGGGGCCGGGCCGCACGATGGCGCGCAGGCCCGCGTCGGCGGCGGCGCGCAGGAAGCCCTCCACGTCGGCCAGGCCGGTGAAGACGTACTCGCCGGGCCGGGGCTCGTGCAGGTTCCACGGCACGTAGGTCTCGACGGTGTCCAGCCCCATCGCGCGCAGCGCCGCCAGCCGCTGCGGCCACTGCGGGGGGAGCGTGCGGAAGTAGTGCATGGCCCCCGACAGCACGCGCGTTCCCTCCGTGCTCACGGCGTCAACTCCCGGCGAACGAGCCTTTCGCGAAGACCCCGGGCGACCGGCCCCACCCGCCAACGCGGCCCACCCGAAAGGAACGGCTCCATACGACCGTCACAGCTCGCAAGAGGCGAACACGCCGCATACCCGCGTTGGCCGATGCCACCACCAAACACACCACCGGAGACAACACCGACCGCGCCGCCGGACGCGCCGCCGGACACGGCGTTGGACGCGCCGCCGGACACGGCGTTGGACGCGCCGCCGGACACGGCGTTGGACGCGGCATCGAGCACAGCGGTGGCTGCACCGTCGAGCGTGGCGTCGGGCACAGCATCAAGCGCGGCACCGAGCGCGGCGTTGGACGCGGCGCCGGGTGGGGTATTGGGGGTGGCGCTGGGTGGGGGGTTGGAGGTGGGGGTGGGCATGGGGGCTCCGGGGTGGGTCGGGGCGTTGGCAGCGGGGAACGCCGCGCCACCGTATGGAGCGGAAACCGATCACGTCAAGAGTGGTTTGATTGTTCGATCATAAACGTTCAATTACGAACAGGAACGCTAGACTTCCGGAACAGCACGGTCCGGTGCCGTCCCGGCGCCGCCGCCCCGTCCCCCCGTTGACCAGAAGGAGCCCCGGTGCTCGCCGACCACCGGCACAACGCCATCCTCGAAGAACTCCGCCGCCACGGGTCGATCCGCGTCAGCGACGTGGCCGACCGGCTCGGCGTCTCGGCCGTGACCGTCCGCCGCGACATCGAGCAGCTGGCCGCGCAGGGGCTGGTCACGCGGGTGCACGGTGGGGCCACGCTGCCGGAGGCCGCCGGGGCCGAGGGGCTCGCGCCCGACCTGGTGCTCGGCCTGGTGGTCCCGTCGGCGGGCTACTACTTCCCCGAGATCATCCAGGGGGCGCGGACGGCCGCGGCGGCGCTGGGCGCCCGGCTCACCCTCGGCATCTCCGGCTACGCGGCCGGGCAGGACCGCGAGCAGGCCGAACGGCTGGCGGCCGCGGGCGCGGCCGGGCTGCTGGTCACCTCCAACGAGGCGCCCGGCGACTCGCCCGCGACCCTGGAGTGGCTGGCCGCGCTGCGGGTGCCCGCCGTGCTGGTGGAACGCGAGAGCGCGCGCGGCTGCGTCCCGCTGGAGCACGTCCGCTCCGACCACGCCCAGGGCGCCTACCGGGCCGTCCGGCACCTGGCGGGGCTGGGCCGCGAGCGGCTCGGGCTGGTGCTGCGCACCACCCCCACCGAGCCCTGGCTGCGCGCGGGCCACGACGCCGCCCTCGCCGACCTGGGCCTGGCGGCGGGCCCGGCGTTCACGCTGCCCACCCAGGCCCCCGACGTCGCCGCCCCCACCACCGAGGACCAGGTGGAGCGGATCGTGGCGGCGGTGCGCCGGGGCGAGCTGGACGGGGCGCTGGTGCACACCGACCAGGACGCGATCCTGCTGGTCCAGCGGTTGCGGGCGGCCGGGCTGGACGTCCCGGGCGACCTGGCGATCGTGGCCTACGACGACGAGGTCGCGGGGCTGGCCGACGTCCCGCTCACCGCCGTGGCCCCGCCCAAGCGCGCCGTGGGCGCGGCGGCGGTGGAGACGCTGGTGCGGCGGCTGCGCGACCCGCGGCGCCCGCCGCACCGGCTGAGCCTGGTGCCCGAGCTGCGGGTGCGCTCCTCCTGCGGCGCCGCGGAGCGGTGAACGAACGCTCAGCCCACCTCATCGATCATGCCGAGACCCTTTCGTTGCTGATCGAAATGTTCGTTCGCTCTTGACTGTGAACGAACAGACATCAAAGATGTCCAGCATTTCCTCCCTGTCCCCCTCACGTTCAGGAGCTGGACGATCATGATGCGCAAGTCCCGGCGGACGCCCCGCCGTCCGGCCGCCGCCCTCGCCGCCTCCCTGGCGGCGCTCGCCCTGGCCGCCACCGCCTGCGGCGGTTCGGGCGGGGACGCCGGAGGCGACGGCGGCCCGGTCACCCTCACCTACTGGTCCTGGCTGAAGGGGCAGAAGGAGGCCGTGGAGCTGTTCAACCGGACCCACAAGGACGTCCAGGTGAGGTTCGAGGAGATCCCCGCCGGGGCCAACGGGGGCTACGACAAGATCAGCAACGCGGTGAAGGCGGGCAACGCCCCCGACGTCGCGACCGTCGAGTACGCGATGCTCCCGGCGTTCGTCACCCAGGGCGTCCTGAAGGACCTGCCCTCCGCCGGGGCCTCGACCGTCAAGGGCCGGTACCCCGCCTCGGTCGGCGAGCTGGTGACGTTCGGCGGCAGGACCTGGGCGATGCCCCGCGACATCGGCACGATGGTCTACTTCTACCGCAGGGACCTGTTCGACAAGCACGGGCTGGCGGTGCCCAGGACCTGGGACGACTACAAGGCGGCCGCCGAGAAGGTGAAGAAGGCCGACTCCAAAGCCCGCCTCGGCTCGTTCCTCACCGACGACCCGGTACTGCTGGCCGGACTGTCCTGGCAGGCCGGGGCCAGGTGGTTCGGCACCCAGGGCGACAGCTGGAAGGTCGCCATCGACTCCCCCGAGTCCCGGAAGGTCGCCGACTACTGGCAGGGCCTGGTCGACAAGGACCTGGTGAAGGCGCAGAGCGCCACCGACCCCCTCACCCAGAGCATGCAGAAGGACGAGGTCCTCAGCGTCATCAGCGGCGCCTGGAACGCGGGCGTGCTGAAGACCCTCGTCCCCGGACAGTCCGGCAAGTGGGCCGTCGCGCCGCTGCCCAGCTGGGACGGCAAGCCGGCCTCCGCCGGTTACGGCGGCGCGGGCGCGGCGCTCACCAAGGGCACCGCCAAGGCCGACAAGGCCACCGCGTTCATCACCTGGCTGAACAACTCCGCCGACGGCATCAGGGCGCAGCTGTCCAGCGGCACCAGCAGCGCCCTGCCCGCCTCCCCCGACCTGGTCCCGGTCGCGGCCAAGACGTTCGACACCGCCTTCTACGGCGGCCAGGACATCTACAAGGTCGCCGGGGACGCGCTGGGGACGATGCCGACCGGCTGGGCGTGGGGCCCGGCCATGGCCGCCACCAACACCGAGCTCAAGACCGGCATCAACGCCTTCACCAGCGGCTCGGCCAAGCTCGCCGACGCCCTCGCCGCCGCGCAGGGCAAGACCGTCGCGGAGCTGAAGGGCCGCGGGCTGTCGGTCACCTCCTGACCGCCGCCGCGCCGACCCGCCGTCCCGCGCGGCCCGCCGGACCTCCCCCGGCGGGCCGCGCGCTCCCCGTCCCTCGATCACTGGAGCACGCATGGCCCCGACCTCGCCGCGCCGGCGGCGCGGCGCGCCGATCCTGTTCCTCGGCCCGTTCCTCGTCCTGTTCGCCGCGTTCACGCTGGCGCCCCTCGGCTACGCCGCCTGGCTGAGCCTGTTCACCGAGCGCGGTTCCGGGCTGGGCTTCGGCGGCGCCGAGACGGTCTTCGCCGGACTGGGCAACTACGCCAAGGCCCTGCGCGACGACGCGTTCGCCGACGGCTTCGCGCACATCGTCGCCTACTGCCTGGTCTACATCCCCGTGATGATCGGGGCCGCGCTGCTGCTGGCGCTGCTGCTGGACTCGGCGTACGCGCGGGCCCGCCGGGCGGTGCTGCTCGGGCTGTTCCTGCCGCACGCGGTGCCCGGCATCATCGCCGCGATCGTGTGGGTGTTCCTCTACACGCCGGGCCTCAGCCCGGTGGTGGACCTGCTGCGCGCGGGCGGGATCGGGTGGGACTTCCTGTCGGCCGACCGCATGCTCGTCTCGGTGGTCAACATCGCCGCCTGGCAGTGGACCGGCTACAACGTCGTGATCTTCTTCGCGGCGCTCCAGGCGGTGCCGCGCGACGTGCTGGAGGCCGCCACCATCGACGGCGCCGGGGCCGCGCGGACCGCCTGGAGCGTCAAGCTGCCGCTGATCCGGCCCGCCGTGCTCACCGCCGCGCTGTTCACCACGATCGGGGCGCTGCAACTGTTCACCGAGCCGCAGGTGCTGTTCCGGGCGGGCGCGGGCATCGAGGCGGCCTGGAGCCCCGCCATGTACGCCTACAACGCCGCCGCCGGGCAGGACCACGGCCTGGCCGCGGCGTCCTCGCTGCTGCTGGCGGCGTTCGCCGGCCTGCTGTCGTTCCTGGTCACCCGTCTCAGCGCCCGCCGGAGGACCGCATGAGCGCCCCCGTCCTGACGAAGGCCCCGGCCCCGCCCGCGCGCCGCCCCGCGCCCGCGCCGCGCCGCCGCCCCGCCCTGATGGCCCCCGCCGTGGTCAACGCGGTGCTGGTGGTGGGCCTGGCGTACATGCTGCTGCCGCTGACCTGGCTGGTGATCGCCGCCACCAAGGACCGCCGCGACCTGTTCGGCACCGGCGGCTTCGAGCTCGCCCGGTTCGACCTGTGGGACAACCTCGCCCGCCTGTTCACCGAGAACGGCGGCGTCTACGGCCGCTGGCTGCTCAACAGCGTCCTGTACGCGGGCGGCGGCGCCCTGGTCGGCGCGCTGGTCTGCGTGGCGGCCGGGTTCGCGTTCGACAAGTACCGCTTCCGGGGCAAGGAGCGGCTGTACGGGCTGGTGCTGCTGGGCGTGCTGGTGCCCGCCACCGCGACGGCGCTGCCGACCTACCTGCTGGCCTCCGAGGTGGGGCTGGTCAACTCGTTCTGGGGGGTGTTCCTGCCGATGCTGGTCAACCCGTTCGGGGTGTACCTGGCGCGGGTGTTCAGCGCCTCCTACGTGCCGGACGAGGTGCTGGAGGCGACCCGGATCGACGGGGCGTCCGAGCCGGTCGCGTTCTGGCGGGTGGCGCTGCCGATGCTGCGCCCCGCGTTCGTCACGATCTTCCTGTTCCAGTTCACGGCGGCCTGGAACAACTTCCTGCTGCCGCTGCTGATGCTGTCCGACGACCGGCTCTACCCGGTCAGCCTCGGCCTCTACATGTGGAACGCCTCCTCCCGCGCCACCCAGCCCGAGCTGTACCCGCTGGTGGTCACCGGGTCGCTGGTGGCGGTGGTGCCGCTGGTGCTGGCGTTCGTGCTGCTCCAGCGGCACTGGAGATCGGGCCTGACCGCCGGAGCCGTGAAGTGAGGGAACCCATGACCGAACCCGGCCGCCGCCCCCGCGCGGTGCTGGCGATGGACCCGGGGGTGCTCCCGGCGCTGTTCGACCCGGCGGCGCTGGCCCGGCTGGAACGGCTCGCCGAGGTGGACCCCGCCCTGGTGGTCGACGACTTCGCCGCCCCGGCCGCCGCCGGGCCGCTGGCCGCGGCCGAGGTGCTGGTGACCTGCTGGGGCTGCCCCCCGCTGGACGCCGCCGCGCTGGCGGCCATGCCGGGGCTGCGGGCCGTGGTCCACGCCGCCGGATCGGTGAAGCACCACGTCACCGACGCCTGCTGGGAACGGGGCGTCGCGGTGTCGTCGGCCGCCACCGCCAACGCGCTGCCGGTCGCCGAGTACACCGTCGCCGCGATCCTGTTCGCGGGCAAGCGCGTCCTGGACATCGCCCGGCACTACGCCGCCGACCGGACCCGCCGCGACTGGGCGGCCCTGTACCCCGGCCTCGGCAACTACCGGCGGGTCGTGGGCGTCGTCGGCGCCTCCCGGATCGGCCGCCGCGTCCTGGAGCTGCTGCGCCCGTTCGACCTGGACCTCCTCGTCCACGACCCCTACCTGGACGCGGCCGCGGCGCGCGCGCTGGGCGCCCGTCCCGCCGGGCTGGAGGAGCTGCTGTCGGCCAGCGACGTGGTGACCCTGCACGCCCCCGAGCTGCCCGAGACCCGCCACCTGCTGGACCGGCGGCGGCTGGCGCTGCTGCGCGACGGCGCCACCGTGGTCAACACCGCGCGGGGGTCGCTGGTCGACACCGCCGCGCTGGAACGGGAGCTGGCCGCCGGGCGGCTGCACGCGGTGATCGACGTGACCGACCCCGAGCCGCTGCCGCCCGACTCGCCGCTGTTCACGCTCCCCAACGTCCTGCTGACCCCGCACATCGCCGGGTCGCTCGGCGGGGAGCTGCCGCGCATGGCGCACGCGGCGCTGGACGAGCTGGAACGCTACGCCGCCGGGCTGCCGTTCGCGCACGCCGTCCACGCGGACGCGCTGTCCCGGTCGGCCTGACCGGATCGGCCCGACCGGATGGGGGACGGGAGAGGGCCGTCCCCCGCCGCCGGGGCCGCCCGGTCCCGGTTCAGTCCTCTTCGTCCTGGCGCGCCCACGCCTCGTTGCGCTCACGGGCCAGTTGCAGGGCGTTGGCGGCCTCGCCCTCGGTCCGGTAGGGGCCCATCCGATCCTTGTCCGGGCAGCCCGCGCCGTGCTCCACCTTCATGTGCTTGAGGCAGAACCACCAGTCGCCGTCGCCGTCCTTCATCCGCGTCCTCCGATCGATCTTGTCCCCCGTGCCGGATTACTGCCCCGTCGTGGCTGACTACACTCAAGCACTATGACGACCCACCTACTCCAGCCCGGCCGTGTCTCGCCCATGCGGAAGGTCCCCTCGCACATCCCGCGACCGGAGTACGTGGGAAGGAAGCGGCCGAAGACCGGTGAGGCCGACGTCAAGACGCCCGAGACCATCGAGCGGATGCGGGTCGCCGGCAGGATCGCCGCGCAGGCCCTGGAAGAGGTCGGCAAGCACATCCGGCCGGGGATCACCACCGACGAGCTGGACGTGATCGGGCACGAGTTCCTGCTCGACCACGACGCCTATCCCTCCACCCTCGGCTACCGGGGCTATCCCAAGTCGCTGTGCACCTCGATCAACGAGGTGATCTGCCACGGCATCCCCGACGACACGGTGCTGCGCGACGGCGACATCATCAACATCGACATCACCGCCTTCATCGACGGCGTGCACGGCGACACCGACGCCACGTTCCTGGTGGGGGACGTGGACGAGGAGTCGCGGCTGCTGGTGGAGCGCACCCGCGAGGCGATGATGCGCGGCATCAGGGCGGTCGCGCCGGGCCGCGCCATCAACGTGATCGGCCGGGTCATCGAGTCCTACGCCAAGCGGTTCGGCTACGGCGTGGTGCGCGACTTCACCGGGCACGGCATCGGCACCACGTTCCACTCGGGGCTGGTGGTGCCGCACTACGACGACCCGACCGCCACCACCATCATGCAGCCGGGGATGACGTTCACGATCGAGCCGATGCTGACGCTCGGCACCCACGACTACGACATGTGGCCCGACGGCTGGACCGTGGTGACCAAGGACCGCAGGCGGACCGCGCAGTTCGAGCACACGATCCTGGTGACCGAGGACGGCCACCAGATCCTGACCCTGCCCTAGGTCCCGCGACCGGGCCCGCGCACGATCCCTGACCGCGACCAGGGAGGTCACGCGATGAACGCTCCAGTGCCGAACGGCCCGCCCCGGGTGCCCTCCGACAGCATGCCGCCGGGCCGGGCGGCGCTGAGCGTGACGTGGGCCGCGCTGCCCGTGCTGACGCTGGGGTACGGGACGGCGTTCACGTTCGCGGCGGCGGCGCTGTGGCGGCGCAGCGTGCACCTGCTGCTGGCGTCGCTGGCCTACATCGGCCTGTTCGTGATGCTGCTGCGGGTGCAGGGCGACGGCCCCGAGCGGCTCGCCGGGGTGCTGATCTTCGCGTTGGCGGTGGTGGGCAGCGCGCACGCGTTCCTGATCCGCTCGCGGGTGTTCGATCCCGACGGGCTGTCGGGCATCGGCAACGAGCAGGTCGTGGAACGCGTGCGGCGGCAGCGGCTGCTGCGGGAGAAGGCGCGGGAGCTGGCCGCGCGGGACCCCGGTCTCGCCCGGGAGCTGCGCATCGGCCGCCCCGACCTGCCCCGCGAGTACCAGGACGGCGGCCTGGTCGACGTCAACCACGCCCCGGCCGGGGTCCTGACGCAGCTTCCGGGCGTGACCGGGGAGATGGCCGCGCAGATCGTGAAGGTGCGGGCCGAGACCGGCGGCTTCCTGTCGGCCGAGGAGCTGTCGGCGGTGGCCGGGCTGCCCCCGGACCTGACGCCCGGCATCGCCGACCACGCCGTCTTCATCCGCTGACCCGCCGGCGGCGGGCCCGGCGGCGGCGGTCGGCGGGCCACGTTTCAGTAGGCCACGGTGATGCGGCGGCCCACCGCCTGCGGCTTCTCCAGCTCGTCGACCAGCGCGACCGCGTAGTCCTCGGCGCTGATCCGGCTGTCGCCCGCGGCGTCGGTCAGCAGCCGGTCGCCGCCGGTCCGGAAGGTCCCGGTGCGCTCGCCGGGGGCGATCTCGGCGGCGGGCGAGACGTAGGTCCAGTCCAGGTCCCCGGCCTCGGCGCGGATCACCTGGAGCAGCTCGGCCTGGGCGAGGGACTCGTTCTTGTAGATCGCGGGGAAGCCGGGGGTGTCGACCAGGCGGGCGCCGGGCGCGACCTCCAGGCTCCCCGCGCCGCCGACCACGACCAGCCGCCGCACGCCCGCCCCGCGCAGCCCCTCCAGCACGCCGCGCCCGGCCGCCAGCAGCGGGGCGGCGGGCTCGGAGCCGTCGCGCGGCGGGGAGACGGCCAGCACGACCGCGTCGTGCCCGGCGGCGAGGGCCGCGACGGCGCCGGCGTCGGCGGCGTCGAGCCGGGCGGTGCCCCCGGCTCCGCGGCGGGTGGTGCCGGTGACCTCGTGGCCGCGAGCGCGCGCCTCGGCGGCGACCCGGCTTCCGATCATGCCGGTGGCCCCGATGAGCAGGATCTTCATGGTTCTCCAGTCGCTCGGTGTCGTCCTGACGCGGCGACAGTATCCATTGGATACTGGTTACTACAACGTTCCATTGGTACCTTGGGGAAACCATGGAGGACTCCCTGCGTCCCGGAGACGCCTTCGACCCGAACTGCCCGACCCGCCTGGTCCTGGACCGCATCGGCGACAAGTGGTCGGTGCTGGTGGTGCTGAGCCTGCTGGACGGGCCGCGCCGCTTCACCGAGCTGCGGCACACCATCGGTGGCGTCACGCCGAAGGTCCTCACCCAGACCCTGCGGGTGATGGAACGCGACGGGCTGCTGACCCGCGAGGTGTTCGCCGAGGTGCCGCCGCGCGTGGAGTACGCGCTGACGCCGCTCGGCCGTTCCCTGCGCGCCCCGATCGAGGCCGTCACCGCCTGGGCCGAGGCGAACGTGGGCGCGGTGGTGGCGGCCCGCGCCCGCCACGACGAGCGCGCCTCCCCCGCGGCCGCGACCGGCTGACCCCCGGAACCCCGCCCCGCGTTCCGCCGTCCAACCGGACGTAACGCGCACACCGGCGTGCCGCGCCAGGAAACGATCGAATGCGGGCTAGAGTCGCGGGCTGGCGGACCGGCGACGGGGCCCGGACCGGCGACGCGGCTGCGGAGGAAGGCGGGGGATCAGCGGCGATGATGGGCAAGACGCACGCCCTGAGCGGGGCGCTGGCGTGGCTGGGCGCGGTGCCGCTGCTCACCCAGCACGACCTGCTCGGCGACTACGCGGTGAAGCTGTCGCCCGAGCAGATGCTCGCCGGGGCGGTGGTGTGCGCGGGCGCGGCGCTGCTGCCCGACGTCGACCACCACAACGGCCGCATCGCCAACACCTTCGGCCCGATCACCCAGACGTTCTGCAAGTACGTCGGGAAGATCTCCGGCGGGCACCGGATGGCGACCCACTCGATCCTGTTCGCGGTCGCGATGGGCTTCGCGATGGACTGGCTGGCCACCAACTACGTCTACGGCTGGTGGGCGGCGCTGTTCGTCATCGTGGGGTTCGGGCTGCGCGGCATCGGCTTCGACTTCGAGGGCAGGGAGCCGCAGTCGGCGCTGGCCGACTGCGCGCTGGCGGGCCTGGCGGTGTGGCTGATGCACGACCTGGACATGAGCTTCGTCGGGTTCGCGGTCACCCTCGGCTGCCTGGCGCACGTGCTGGGCGACTGCCTGACGCCGCGCGGCTGCCCGGTGCTGTGGCCCGCGCCGTGGCGGCTGGAGATCCCCCTGGTGCCGCGCACCGACGGCACCGTGGAGCGGTTCGTGGTGATGCCGCTGCTGCTGCTCGGCGTGGTGATCCTGACGCTGCGCTCGGTGCTGGGCGACATCGCCGCCGACTGGATGCACGCGCACGGCTGGATCGACCGCGGCTGACCCGCGCCGTCCCCGTCGCGGGACGGCGCGGAACGGTGCCGGTCAGCGCAGGTCGGCGTAGTCCGCGCAGCGCAGCCGCAGGTCGCCCGGGCGCGTTCCGACGGCTTTGGTCGTGTCCGCCGCGGGGTCGGTCACCAGGAGGGTGCGGCGCACGCCGCGGATCGCCTCGGCCGTGCAGGCGAGCTGGCCGAGCGCGAGCCTCGGCCAGCGGCCCCTCCGGCCCGCGTCGACCACCAGCTCGCCCGTCGAACCGGTCTCCTCCGGCGTGATCACGCTGATCTCGTCGGGGCTCTCGCCGTCGAACTCCATCAGGAGCAGCCGGACGTCGCGCGGGATCGCGGTGCTCAGCCCGGCCCTCCTCTCCTCCGAGGTGATCGGGACGCCCAGCTGGAGGACCCCCAGGAAGGGATGGCCGGGCAGCCCCGGCCGCCGCACCGGGACCAGCCGGTCCGACTTCACCAGATAGATCGTGACCGGTTCGGGGCGGTAACCGGAGACGGGCTTGCTGCCCGCGCCGATGATCCAGGTGGGCTGGATGCCGCAGGCGGCGGTCGCCAGCAGCACCACGGCGGTCAGGAACGCGGCCGGCACGCGCGTCATCGGTCCCTCCGCTCCGGCCCGTCCGGTTCCAGCGGCAGCCACGCGGTGAAGACCGCGCCGGGGGCGTTGGCGGCCTCCAGTGTCCCGCCGTGCAGCACCGCGTTCTCCCGGGCGATCGACAGCCCGAGGCCGCTGCCCCCGCTGCGGGACCGGGCGGCCTCGGCCTTGACGAACCGGTCGAACACCACCGCCAGCAGGTCCTCGGGAAGGCCGGGGCCGTGGTCGGTCACGGCGACCCGGAAGCCGGGACGGCCGTCGCGTTCGGCCGGGCCGTACTCCAGGCGGACCGGGGGCGCGCCGTGCTTGAGGGCGTTCCCGGCCAGGTTGGCGACGATGACGTCGAAACGGCGCGGGTCGATCCGGGCGATCAGGTCGGCCGGGCCGTCCACCGTGACGCGGCCGGTCCAGCCGCGCGCGGCCAGGGTGCCCGCGACGGCCTCCCCGACCAGCACGTCGTCCAGTTGCAGTGCCGCCGCGCCCGCGTCGAACCGGCTGATCTCGATGAGGTGCTCCACCAGGATCCCCAGCCGCCGGGTCTCCTCGGCGACCAGCCGGGCGGCGGTGCCGCCCGCCTCGGTGGCCGCGGCGTCCTCGGTCAGCACGTCGGTGACGGCGAGCATGGAGGTGAGGGGCGTGCGCAGCTCGTGGGAGACGTCGGCGACGAACCGGCGGGAGGCCGCGTCCATCGCGCGCAGCTCGGTCACCATGCGTTCCAGGGCGTCGGCGGTGGCGTTGAACGTGCGGGCGAGGTCGGCCAGCTCGTCACGGCCGCGTTCGGGGACCCGGACCGTCAGGTCGCCGTCGCCGAGGGCGCGCGCGGCACCGCCGAGCCGCCGCACCGGGCGCAGCACGCCGCGCGTGGCCGCCAGCGCCAGCAGCAGGGCCGCGGCGAGGGAGGCGGCGTCGGCGACGAGGACCGAGCGGGTGAACGACCGCAGCTCGCGCGCCTCCTTCTCCAGGCTGACCGACACGAACACGATCGGCGGGGTGGTGCGCTGGGGCTCGTCGACGGTCGTGACGTAGGCGCCCGCGTGCGCGCCGATCAGCAGGTAGGGCCTGCCCTGGCGGACGATCCGCTGGAAGACCATTCCCTGGACGGCGCGCCGGGCGAACTCCTGGGAGACCGGGACGTGCAGCCTGGACCCGTCGGTCTCGTCCACGGGCCGGGAGAGGTCCGCCACGGGGGTGGGCACCGCGATCGGCCCGTCGAGCGCCAGCGGCCCGGCGTAGGCGAGCCGCCCCTCGTCGAGGTTGGTGAGCCGGAAGCTCAGGGCCTCGGACAGGAGGCCCGTGGCGTCCGGCGGCAACCGCGACGGGACCGTGCGGGCGATGATCTCGCGGACCTTGGTGAGCGCGGTGTCCTGGGCGCGTTGCAGCATCGAGCGGCGGACCAGCACGTAGGCGATGCCGGAGGCGATCACCGAGGCCAGCAGCGCCACCGCGACGAACGCCGCCACCAGCCGGGGCCGCAGGCCGGTGAACCAGTAACGGGACGGCCGCCGGGGCAGGCGCGGTCTCACGGCGCGGTGAAGCGGTAGCCGAAACCGCGCACGGTCTCGATCAGGCGGGGCGTGGCGGGCTCGTCCTCGACCTTGGCGCGGACCCGCTGCACGCAGGCGTCCACCAGCCGCGAGTCGCCGGGCCGGTCCAGGTCCCACACCGCCGTCAGCAGCTGCTGGCGGGTCATGGCGTGGCCGGGGCGGCGGGTCAGCTCCAGCAGCAGCCGCAGCTCGGTGGGGGTGAGGTGGACGTCACGGCCGCTCTTGGTGACCTTCAGCGAGCTGCGGTCGATCACGAGGTCGCCGTAGGCGGAGCGGTCGTTGTGGGTCTGCTCGGCGCGGCGCAGCACCGCGCGGATGCGGGCGTCCAGCACGCGCGGCTCGACCGGCTTGACCACGTAGTCGTCGGCCCCGGCCTCCAGCCCGAGCACCACGTCCAGGTCGTCGCCGCGCGCGGTGAGCAGGATCACCGGGAGGGTGTCGTCGCGGCGGATGCGGCGGCACACCTCGATGCCGTCGATGCCCGGCAGCATCACGTCCAGCACCGCGATCTCGGGGCGGCGCGCCCGCAGCGCGTCCAGCCCGTCCTCGCCGGTGGCGCGGGAGGTCACCTGGTGTCCCTGCCGGCTCAGCGCCAGCTCCAGGGCGGCGCGGGCGGCCGGGTCGTCCTCGACGAAGAGAATGCTCGCCATCCAGGCATTATCCGGCAAGGAACGATCTCCGCACGGAATGTCACGAGATCCGGACATCTCTCCGACATGATCAGGACGGGCCGCGCCGACGGTGGTGGGCATGATGTTGACGTTCCCCCCTCCCCCGGCCTTCGCCGCCGCGCGCGGTCGCCGTCCGGTGCCGCCCCGGCGGCTGGCCCTGCTGCTGGTGCTCGGCTGGGTCGGCCAGGTGTGCGTGCGGCTGTGGATGGCGCGGACCCGCACGGGGCCGGTCGCCGCCCCCGACGAGAACGGCTACCTGGTCGCGGCGCGCCTGCTGGCGGGCGGCCCCGGCGCGGACCTGTCGGGCAACACCTTCTACCAGGGCGGGTACCCGCTGCTGTTCGCCCCCGCGCACGGGGTGACGCACGACCCGGCGGACGTGTACCTGGTGGTGATCGTGCTCAACGCGCTGGTCGGGGCGGCGCTGTTCCCGCTGGGGTACGCGGCGGCGCGGCGGCTGGGCATGGCGGCGGGGACGGCGCTGACGGCCTCGTGGGCGGCGGCGCTGCTGCCCGCGGTGACGTTCTTCGGGGCGTTCGCGCTGGCCGACGCGGTGCTGCCGGTGGTGGCGCTGGGATGGCTGCTGCTGCTCGACCGGTTCGCGCGCGACGGGCGGATCGCGGACGCGGCGGGGGCGAGCGCGGTCGCCGCGTACGCGTGCGCCGTGCACACGCGCGGCACGGTGCTGCTGGCGGTGCACTGCGCGGTGCTCGCGGTCCTGGCGTTCCGCCGGCCCCGCCCGGCGCTGTTCGGGGTCGCGGTGGCCGCGTGCGGGTACGCGGTGGCCGGCGCGCTGAACGGCTGGGTCCGGGCGGAGCTGTACCCGGGCGGCGTGCGGGACCTGGGCGGCAACGTCATGACGCGGCTGACCACCCTCGACGGCCAGGCGTGGGCGGTGTCGGGCGCGGTCGGGCAGTTGTGGTACCTGGTCGTGTCCACGTGGGGGCTGGGCGGTGTCGGGCTGGTGGCGGCCGGGGCGGCGCTGGCGCGGCGCGGGGCGTTCGGGACGCGGGTGATGGCGGGGGCGCTGCTGGCGGTGACCTCCGGGATCGCCTACGCGTCGTCGGCGGCGCTGCCCGACGAGCACCGCGTCGGGAACTTCGCCTACGGGCGCTACCTGTCGTGCCTGGCGCTGGTCTACACGCTGATCGGGCTGGCGGTGCTGGCGCGTGCCGGAACGCGGACCGCCGTGCGCTGCGCGCTCGGCGCGGGCGCGATGCTCGCGGTGACGGGGGCGTGGGTGATGGCGTACGCCGGGCACCGGCTGCGCACCCACAACTTCATCGCGTTCGACTTCCCCGAGACCAACTTCCTCACGCAGGACCAGAGGGCGTTCCATCTACCGGAGGCGTCACTGGCGGCGTTCGGGCTGGTGGCGGTGTTCCTGGTGGCACGGCGGGCCGGGTGGACGGCGGTGGCGGTCGCGCTGGCGGCGGTGAACCTGGCCGCGCTCACCTTCACCATGGGGACCTCATCCAAGCGCGTCGTCCCCCCGCCTCCGCTGCCCGGGCCGGCGGCGGGCGGGGTCGCCATCGACGTCAACACGCACTGGCGCGCCCACATCGGCCTGGTGGAGCAGGTGTGGTGGACGCGCGTCAGCCGCGTCGACGTGCGCGCCGGGGTTCCCGCGAACGTGTGCACGGTCGTGGTGCCGCGCACCGCCGGGGCCGCCCCCGAGTCGACATGGCCCGGCCGTCCCGCCGGATGGCGCGTCCACCCCGGCGACACGGCCGGGTACCTGTGGGCGGCCTGGCGGGACCCCTCCTGCCCCGCGCGCTGAGACCCGCGCCGGGAGGGGCTCCGGCCGGACGCGGCCGGAACCCCTCCCGCTCCCTTCAGAAGCGGACGACCAGCGCGATCCGGTTGTGGTCCACCAGGAACCCGTCGGACACGAACGTCACCTCGCCGCCGTACTCCAGCGTCGTCTCGATGACGTGGTCCACCACGTCGTCGACCACGTCGGCCCCCCGCAGGGCGCCGAGCCTCCCCTCGACCGGGATCAGCTCTCCGCCGGTCGCGACGGCCGGGGCGTAGTAGCCGCGCTCGACGACCAGGTGCTCGCCGCGGCCCTCGTCCACCAGCCGCTTGACCTCGTTGACGCCGCTGGCGTACCGGCGCAGGCCGCGGGCGGCCTCCAGCTCGGTGAGGACCGCCACCTCCCGCAGGTCCTCGTAGGACTGGAGCACCGGCCGGACCAGTTCCAGGAGCCGGTTGGCGGACGCGCCCTCGTAGCTGCCGTCGACGCGGCCCGCGATGGTGATGTCCGGCCCGGCGGCCTCCTCGAAGAACGCCTGGTGGCGGGTCGCCCCCGCGACCACGACCGGGCGGCGGTCGTGCTTGAGCACGTTCTCCAGCGCGGCCACCACCTGCTTCATGTGGTTGCGCTGGCGGCCGTCGCCGTGCGGGACGCCGCGCCGCGAGAGCCGGCCGCCGACCTCCTCGTCGATCGGCGCGGGCCGCAGCGGGAACCCGTCGTCCCGGTGCTCCGCCAGCGTCCCGGCCTGGCCGTCCCACAGCCGGAAGCAGTCCTCCGACAGCGACAGCAGCCAGTAGCGGGGGCTGCGCACGAACGCGGCCACCAGGTCGCGGGTGGCGAAGGTGGTGTCCACGACGACGCGCTCGTCGACCTTCTGGTCGACGGTGAACGCGTGCCGCTCCCCGTCCGGCGCGGCGAACAGCACCAGGCCGTCCTCGGCGTGACGCAGGTCCACCTCGCCGGCCGCCTCCTCCAGTCCCCGGACGACCTGGTCCGCGGCGGCGGCCGGGACCCGCGTGTCCTCCTGGAGGCGGCGGCGCACCTCGGCCAGGAGGTTGCGGAGGCGGATGGGGTCCTGCCGGTTCTCCGGGGCGCGCCGACTGGTCGGCATCAGCACCGAGACGGCCGGGAAGGCGCGCGGCTTGCGCAGTTCGGACAGGGTAACGGCGTCCATGATCCCCCGATCGGAAGTCCTTCTCCTCTGTTGCCTCTTTTGTAACTAATCGCAGGTAAACGACGTGTAAGCGGGGCTCTAGGATCGCGGCCGCTTCAAGGCGGGGCCGCCGCACCGTCAAGATCACCCAGTGGCCGGGCGGCGGCAGGGCTGGATCGCCCGCGACGGGGCATGACCCTCGCGGAGGTGGATCGCCGTGCACACCAGGATCGACGCGCGCGCCCGCGCGGGCGCGCTGGCCCTCGCCGGAACGCTGCTGGCGGGCTGCGCGGGAGGCGACACGCGGCCGGGGACGGCCCCGTCCCGCTCCGCCGCGCCCACGGTCGGCGGCGCGGCCGGCCAGCTGGAGCAGCAGTACGAGAAGGTCGTGGCCGACGTGCTGCCGTCGGTGGTGGAGATCCAGACCGACGGCGGCGAGGGCTCCGGCGTGGTCTACGACGACCGGGGCCACATCGTCACCAACGCGCACGTCGTGATGGGCGCCCGCGAGATCGAGGTGCGGGCGGCCAACGGCGGCCGGCCGCTCCGGGCGGAGCTGGTCGGCGCGTTCGCCGCCGACGACCTGGCGGTGGTGCGGGTGTCGGGCGCGTCGCTGCGACCGGCCCGGTTCGGCGACTCGGGCGACCTGAAGGTGGGCCAGATCGTGCTGGCCATGGGCAACCCGCTGGGGCTGTCCAGCAGCGTCACCAACGGCATCGTCTCGGCGCTGAACCGGACGGTGTCCACCAAGCGCGAGGGCGCCTTCCCCGGCGCCACGATCGGCAACTCCATCCAGACCAGCGCGGCCATCAACCCCGGCAACAGCGGCGGCGCGCTGGTCACGTTGAACGGCGAGGTCGTCGGCATCCCGACCGCCGCCGCCTCCGACCCGCAGATGGGCGGCGCGGCGCCCGGCATCGGGTTCGCCACGCCCAGCAACACCGTCAAGGCGATCGCGCCGCAGCTCATCCAGAACGGACGCGTCACCAACTCCGGCCGCGCCGCCCTCGGCGTCACGATCCGCACGGTCGTGGACCCGTCGACGTACCAGCCGGCCGGGCTGGGCGTGGTGGAGGTCACCCGAGGCGGCCCGGCCGACAGGGCGGGGATCCGGCCCGACGACGTCATCGTCGCGGTCAACGGCACCCCGACCCCGACGCAGACGGCGCTGGCGGAGATCCTGGTGCGGCTCAAGCCCGGCGCCGTCGCGAAGGTGGAGGTGCAGGCGCCGGGCGCCGGGAGGCGGACGGTGGACGTCACCCTCGGCGAGCTGCCCGCCTCCTGACCCCGCCCGGGATCAGCGGCGGGATCAGCGGCGCAGTCCGTCGAGGACCACGACGGCCAGCGCGTCGTCGGCGCGCGCGCCCGGCCGGCAGACCAGCGCGCTCACGACCTCGACCACCTGGTCGGGCGTCAGGTCGGCGCGGAGCGCGCCCTCCTTCTGGGCGCGCCCGGCGAGCCCGGCGAGCAGGGCGGTGACCTCCTGCTGGAGGGCGAGGCGCTCGGGCGGCGCGGCCTCGGCGGCCAGGGTCTTCACCAGCGCGAGCGGCAGTCCCGCGCAGTGCCGGACGACGCGCAGCAGCGCGTCCCATCCGTCCCGGTCCGGCGCGTCCTGGCGGCGGCCGAACGCCAGGATGTCGCGCAGCGTGCCCGCGGCGACCTCCTCCAGCAGCGCCCGCCGGTCGGGGAAGTGCCGGTAGAGGGTGCCCACGCCGACCCCGGCGGCCCGCGCGATGTCCTCCATCGGGACGTCGGGGCCGCGTTCGCCGAGCAGCGCCAGCGCGGCGTCGGTGATGCGCCGCCGGTTGCGCCGCGCGTCGGCTCGCATCGCCACCCCTCTCGACCGGAATACCGGATTCAGGTTAGCATCCGGAACCGGAAGATCCGATTCACTTTGGGAGCGGGCATGGACATGCGCATCGGGGTGGCGCGCCTCGCGGACGGGCCGGTGGCGGAGCTGGTCGGCTGGGCGCGGGAGGCCGCCGCGGCGGGGCTGGACGGCGCGTTCCTCGGCCAGCACCTGGGCGGGGACGCGGTGCTGGCGGCGGCGGTCGTGGGCCGGGAGGTGCCGGGGATCGAGGTGGGCACGGCCGTGGTGCCGACCCCGCCCCGGCATCCGCGCGTGCTGGCCGGGCAGGCGCTCACCGCCCAGGAGGTCACCGGCGGGCGGTTCGCGCTCGGGGTCGGGCCGGGGCACGGTCCGGTGATGGAGGAGGTCTTCGGGGTCGCGGCCGAACCGCCCGCCCGGCACACCCGCGCGTACCTGACGGCGCTGCGGGCGCTGCTGCGCGACGCGCCGCCGGGTGTCACGCCGCCGCCGGTGCTGGTCGGCGCGCTCGGCCCGGCCATGCTGCGGGTCGCCGGTGAGCTGGCCGACGGCGTGGTCACCACCTGGACGGGCGCGGCGGCGGTCGCCGGCCACGTCGTACCGCGCGTCGGCCGGGCCGCCCGGGAGGCCGGACGTCCGGCGCCGCGCGTGCTGGTGGGGGTGCTGATGGCGCTGACCGGCGACCCCGAGGGCGCCCGGGGCGATCTGGCGGCGCGGCTGGGGCCCGCCGGGGACCTGCCCGCCTACCGGGCCGCGCTGGACCGGCAGGGGCTGTCGGGCGTGCACGAGACGGTCGTGGCGGGCGACGAGCGGGAGATCGAACGGCGGGTGCGCGCGTTCGCCGACGCCGGGGCCACCGACCTGCTGGTGAGCGGGCTCGGGGACCCGGCCGCGCAGGGCCGGCTGCTGGAGGTGCTCGGGGCCCTGCGCGGCCGGTGAGGCCTACCGGTGAGGCCTACAGGCGGTCGCGCAGCTCGCGCTTGAGGATCTTGCCCGCGGCCGAGACCGGGAGCTCGTCGACGAAGCGGATCCCGCGCAGCTTCTTGTACGGGACGACCTGCGCGTTGACGTAGGCGAGCAGGTCGTCCTCGGTGATCTCGCCGGAGCGGACGACGAACGCGGTCGGCAGCTCCCCGGCCACCGGGTCCGGGCGGCCGACCACGGCGGCGGTCGCGACGGCGGGATGGGAGTAGAGCTTCTCCTCCAGCTCGCGCGGGTACACGTTGTAGCCGTTGTAGAGGAGCATGTCCTTCTTGCGGTCGACGATGGACAGGTAGCCGTCCTCGTCGAGCACGCCGATGTCGCCGGTGCGCAGCCAGCCGTCCTCGCCCAGCACCTCGGCGGTGGCGTCGGGGCGGTTCAGGTACCCGGTCATGACCTGGGGGCCCTTGGCGCAGACCTCGCCCTCCTCGCCGGGCGGCAGGCCGGGGGTGGCGTCGGTGACCGTCAGGGCGTCCACCGGGACGATCTTGATCTGGGTGTCGGCGACCGGGCGGCCCACCGTGCCGACCTTGCGGACGCCCGACACCGCCGCCGGGTTGGTGGTCAGGCCCATCGACGCCTCGGTCAGCCCGTACGCCTCCACGACGATCGCGTCCGAGAACGTGGCCCGCAGCTTGGCGATCATGTCGTGCGACAGCGGCGCGGCCCCCGAGCGGATCGCCTGGACCCTCGACAGGTCGCGCTCGGCGAACGACGGGTCGGCCAGCAGCGCCGAGAACAGCGCGGGCGCGCCGCCCAGGGCGGTGGCGCCGAACTTCTCCATGTCGGCCAGGAACGCGGGCACGTCCAGGCGCGGATGGCTGACGATCGTGGTGCCCGCCAGCAGCAGGGAGCTGAGGTAGCCGATGGTGCCCATCGCGTGGAACCAGGGCGCGACGTTGACGAGCACGCCCTCGCCGAGCGGCACCGGGTACTCGGTCAGGTCCTGCTCGCCGTCCAGGCGCACGCCGCCGTCCCCGTCCAGGCCGGGGACCAGGCCCGACCCGGCGCAGGCGAACTGGAGGACGTTCACCACGACGTTGCGGTGCGGCAGCATGACGCCCTTGGAGCGGCCGGTGGTGCCGCCGGTGTAGGCGATGTGCGCCAGGTCGCGGGCGGTGTCGACGTCCACGGCGGGCGGCTCGTCCGGCTGCCCCTCCCCGATCCGCTCGAACGCGACGCCGTTGGCCGCGAACGCCCCGTCGCACACCTCGGCGACATCCACCGGCCCCAGCGCCCCGGCGAGGACGACCGTCCTCACCTTGGTCCGGCCGACCGCCTCGGCGACCGCGCCCGCGACCAGGTCCAGCGTCACCACGGCGACCGCGCCGCAGTCGTCGAGCTGGAACGCCAGGTCGTCCACCGGCAGCAGCGGGTTGCACGGCGAGAACGTCGCGCCCGCCATCAGCGTCCCGTAGTAGGCGACGGCGAACTCGGGGACGTTCGGCAGGTGCAGCGCCACCACGTCGCCGCGCCCGATGCCGCGCGCCCGCAGGCCGTGGGCGAACCGGGCCGACTCGCGCGCCAGCTCGGTGAAGGGGATGTCGCGGCCCATGTAGTGCAGGGCCGTCCGGTCGCCCCAGCGCCGCGCGGCGCCGGTCAGGATCGCGCCCACCGGCACGTCGGGGTAGTTCAGGGAGGTCGCAGGAGACGTCGCGCCCATCGTCGTCCTTCCGTCAGCACGCGGGTGCGCGGATCCGCACGGATGCCGCAGAGCAAATGGAATCGCGTTCGGTTCCCTGCGCGCAAGAGCGCGCTCACCTCAGATGTCCGATGACGGGCGCGAACGCGTCCAGGAAGGGGCTCTGCACGGTGATGTAGGTGAAGCCGTAGCGCTCGCGGTTCTCGCGGAGCCGCTCGGCCATCTGCTCCACGGTCCCGATCAGCAGGTACGGCGTCTCCAGGACCTCCTCCACCGACAGGTTCGGCAGCCGCTCGGCGACCTGCGCGGCCGTCCCGCGCCGGTCGTCGGTGACGACCACGAACTGCACCATCAGGTTCAGCTCCGGGTCGCGGTCCCCGGCGTGCTCGCGGATGAACGCCACGCGTTCGGCGGCCTGCCCGGCCGTCCCGATCGTGAACGTCCCCGGCGGCCGCCCCTTGACCTGCTGGGTGCCCGCGAGCCCGACGATGTCGGCGCGCCGGGCCGCCAGCCGCAGCACCGTGTCGCCGGTGCCGCCGACCAGCAGCGGCGGCCCGTGCCCGCCGAACCCGTGCCGCTGCACCGGCCGCAGCACCTCCATGCCATACTGGCTCCGCAGCGGCTCCTGCTCGGGGTAGCCGGGGCCGCCGAACACCCCGGCCAGCTCCTCGACGGTCCGCTCCAGATGCCCGACCCGCTCCCCGAACGGCCACCACGGCAGCCCCGCCGCGTCGAACTCCCACTTCATGTGCCCGGCCCCGAGGCCGACCTCCAGCCGCCCGCCGGTGAGCCGGTCGGTGGTGGCGATCTCGCGGGCCAGCAGGTGGGGGTTCCAGAACGCGGCGTTCAGCACGAACGTGCCGACCCGCAGCCGCTCGGTCGCCTCGGCCGCCGCGACCAGCGCGGGGAACGGCGCCGGGGCCCCCAGATGGTCGGGCATCAGCGCCACGTCGTACCCGAACTCCTCGGCCCGGCGGCAGTACGCGGCGAACTCCTCGCGCGACCGGACCTCGAACACGTTGAATCCGAACCGGAAATCCCGCATACCCGTGATCCTCGCCCCGGCCCGGCGTCCCGTCGAGGGGTGATCGCCGCCGGCGAAATCAGCCCGGGGTGATGAACCCCGTCTCGTAGGCGAAGATCACGGCCTGGGTGCGGTCGCGGGCCTGGAGCTTGGCCAGCACGTTGCCGACATGGGTCTTGACGGTCTGCGGGCTGACGAACAGCTCGGCGGCGATCTCGGCGTTGGAGTGGCCCCGGGCCATCAGGCGCAGCACGTCGGCCTCGCGTTCGGTGAGCCGCTCGTGCCAGCGCGCCCCGGACCCGCCGCGCCCGCCGCCGCCGTGCTCGGCGGCCAGCGCCCGGATCGCGGCCGGGAACAGCAGGCTGTCGCCGGTCGCCACCATCCGGATCGCCTGGAGGATCTCCTCGGGCCGGGCCCGCTTCAGCAGGAAGCCGCTGGCCCCGGCCTTGAGCGCGTCGTAGACGTACTCGTCGTTCTCGAACGTGGTCACCACGATGACCCGGGGCGGCTCGGGGACGCTGCCCACGACGCGGCGGGTGGCCTGGATGCCGTCCAGCCGCGGCATCCGCACGTCCATCAGGATCACGTCCGGCGCCAGCGACGCGACCGCGCCGGGCACCTCGGCCCCGTCGGAGCACTCCCCCACCACGGTCATGTCCGGTTCGGCGGACACGATGGCGGCCAGCCCCGCGCGGATCAGCCGTTCGTCGTCCACCAGCAGCACCTTGATCGTCATGACGCGGACCCTAGCGGCAGCGAGACGGTCATGCGCCACGCGCCGTCCTCGGGACCGGCCGTCATCTCGCCGCGCAGCACGGTGACGCGGTCGCGGATCCCGCCGATCCCGCTGCCGCCGCCCCTGCGGGTCGCGCGCCGCGCGCCCAGGGGATTGCTCATCTCCACCTCCAGCCGGTCGCCGCGCACCTCCACGCGCAGCCGCACCGGGACCTTCCCGGCGTGCCGCAGCGCGTTGGTCAGCCCCTCCTGGACGATCCGGTACGCCTCCCGCGACACCGCCGCCGGCACCCTCTCGACGTCGGCGTCCAGGGCGGCGTCGACCTTCACCCCGGCGATCCGGGTCTGCTCCAGCAGGCGGTCCAGGTCCCGCAGGGTGGCCTGCGGCGCGGTCCGCGACGGCCGTTCCTCCCGCAGCAGCCCGAGCACGTGGTCCAGGTCCTCCAGCGCCGCGCGCGCCGACTCCTCGATCGCCCCGAGCGCCTCGCGGGCGAACCCCGGATCGCTGTCGAGCACCCGCCCCGCGGCCGCCGCCTGCAACGTCACCACGCTGAGGGCGTGCCCGACCGAGTCGTGCAGCTCCCGGGCCAGCCGGGTGCGCTCGGCGAGGCGCCGGGCGCGTTCCTCCAGCTCGGCGACGCGCTCGGCGGGCGAGGGCCCCAGGAACACCGGGGCGACCCGGCTCAGCGCCTGCCCCGCCAGCACGATCAGGGCGAGCAGCACCGCCAGCGTCAGCACCCCGGCGGGCGGCGCCAGCCACAACGCGTCGCTCTGCTTCCACGCCTGGACCGGGCTGGGTTCGGCGACGGTGCCCAGGCCCCAGTCGGTGACCGGCAGCAGCAACAGCAGGACCGCGAACGGCGGGACCGCCAGGCTCAGCGCCGCGATGACCACGCCCACGTGCAGGTGCAGGCTGAACCACGCCCCGGTGCGCACCCGCGTCTCCCACGACCGCGACGCCCGGGGGGTCAGCTCCGCGCTGGCCCCGCCCAGCAGCTCCCGGACCGCCGCCCCCTCCAGCGCCCGGACCTGCGGTACCAGCCCCGTGACGAACGCCGCCGGGATGGGCGACAGGAACACCAGCAGCACCACCACCAGCGGGTGGTCCACCAGCGGCAGGGTGGACGTCAGCAGCAGCCCGAGGAACCAGTACGGCATGAGCAGGGCGCCGCCGCCGACCAGGTACGACCAGCGACGCCAGGTGGCCCGGTCCGAGACCGGACGGAGAACGCGCAGCACCCCCCGATCCTCGCAGAGCGCGGAACCCGCCGTCCTCACCCGGACGACGGGCCCCCTCCCCCGCACGGGGGATTCACCACGAGGCGCAGCCGCGCGATGTGGTCCTCATTGTTTGTTCTTGCGTTCCTCGTCGCGCTCCGCCAGCTTCGCCAGGCGCGCGTTGTAGGCGGCCAGCTCGTCCTGCTCCGGGGAGTCCTCGCCCCGGGCGGCGGCGCGGTCGGCCTTGCGGTCCTGGCGCCGGGCCTGGCGCTGGTCGTCGAAGAACCACTGGAACGCCAGGAAGAGCAGCACGATGAACGTCGGGATCTCCCCGAAGCCCCAGGCGATCGCGCCGCCGGTGTGCTGGTCCTTGATGATCGAGGTCCCCCAGTCGGGGTGGACGGCGGTGTACCAGGCGCGGGCCAGGGGCTCGCCGAGGTTCATCAGGGCGATGCCGAAGAACGCGTGGAACGGCATCGTGACGAACAGCAGCAGGATCCGCCCCGGGTAGGGCAGCTTGCGGGGGGCGGGGTCCACGCCGATCAGCACCCAGAAGAACAGCGCGCCGGAGGCGAAGAAGTGCACCATCATCGCGATGTGCCCGAGGTGGTTGCGCATCGCGGCCTCGAACAGCGGCGTGAAGTACAGCGCGAACGTCGACACCACGAAGATGATCGTGGCGACGGCCGGGTGCGCGATGACCGCGACGTAGCGGCTGTGCAGGATCGCCGTCAGCCACTCGCGCGGCCCCCGGTCGCCCCGGATCCTGGCGGGCTTGAGGGCGCGCAGCGCCAGGGTGACCGGCGCGCCCGCCACCAGGAAGATCGGCGTGAGCATGTTCAGCACCATGTGCTGGACCATGTGGACGCTGAACAGGATCGGCGCGTACCGGGCGATGCCGGTCTGGGTGACGACCAGGATGGTGAGCAGCCCGACGAACCAGGCGACGGTCCGCATGACCGGCCAGGAGTCGCCGCGCCTGCGCAGGCGGACCACCCCGGCCAGGTAGAGGCCGCCGAGGGCGAGGACCAGCGCCGCGAAGAAGAAGTCGAACGTCCACAGCGTCGCCAGCCGCCCCGGCGTGACGGCCGGCGGCAGGTCGTAGCCGATGAGGGCCTTGACCGGGCTCTCCTCCTCGGCGGGCGCGGGCGGCGCGGTGCGGGCCAGCGCGACCGCCAGGCCCATGGTCGCCGACATGATCGCGGTCTCGACCACGGCGAGCCGGGTGAACGCCCACGGCCTGCGCTCGGCGAGGGCGGGCAGCGTGCGGCCCCGGTGCCACCAGCCGAACACGCCCAGCACGGCGAACAGCACGATCTTGCCGAGGGCCAGCCGCCCGTAGTCCGTGGTCAGCAGCTCGGTCGGGTCGGGCAGGCGGGCGATGACGTTCACCAGGCCGCTGGCGCCGACGACGATGTAGCACCACAGCGCCATCCGGCTGAACCGGTCGGCCATGACGTCCAGGCGGTCGCGCCCGCTGAGCGCGTGGACGCCGACGACGACCAGGCCGCCGACCCACGGCGCGACCGCCATCACGTGCAGCGCGACGCCGGTGACGGCGACCGAGTGGTTGGCGGCCGAGGCCGAGTGGCCGGTCAGCGGGGGCGGCAGCAGCGCGATCACGGCCAGCGCCAGCAGGCCCGCGCCCGCGCCGGGCGTGGCGGCGGTCCGCGCCAGCAGCGCCACCACCACCGACAGCAGCACCACCAGCATCAGCGCGGTGCCCTGCGGAAGCTGGCCGACGTAGCTGCTGAGCTCGCTGCCCGCGACGACCTCGGTGACCGGCTGGCCCAGCACGTCGGAGACGGTGAACACCAGCGTCGCGGCGGCGGCGGCGGCCCAGGCGGCGGCCAGCCACGACGCGGCCCGGACGTAGGCGGTGCCGTCCTCCGACAGCCGGATCGCGCCCCGGCCGCCCTCCAGCGGCAGCAGCGCCACGGCGGCGACCAGCGCGCCGACGGTCACGGCGGCGGTCAGGTCCATCAGCATCCGCGACAGCGGCAGGCCCCAGCGGGTCAGCGCGCCCGCGTCGGCCAGGCCGGGGATGACCTTCTCGGCGACCGCGCCGCCCAGCACCAGCCCGGCCACCAGCACGACGACGGCCGCCGCCAGGGCGGCCGCGCCCGCGGTGACCACGGAGCGGACGACGCGGGGCGCGGTGGCGCTACTCACCCTTGCCGCCCATCGGGTTCCGGCGCTTGGCGCGGAACACGATCAGCATCCCGATGCCGATGCCGAGCAGCCCGCCGATGCCGATCATCACCCAGGTCACGGCGCCGGAGGACTTCCTCTCCGGCGCGCTCGCGGCCTTGGCGGGCGTGCCGTGCGGGGCGGGGGTGGTGGGGGTGGCCGTGGTGGGGGCGCCCGTGGTGGGGGCGCCCGTGGTGGGGGCAGCCGTGGCCCGGCCCTCCTCGGCGGTGAACGCCAGGTCCTCGTTCTGGATCGGGTGCCCGTCCTCGCCGACGACCCGCCAGGCGACGGTGTACCTCCCGGCGGGCAGCGCGCGCTCGAGCGGCTGGGTGACGGTCCGGTCGGACCGCGCGGCGTCCCCGGTCTGGAACTCCTCGCCCTCCTCGTTCCGGACCACGACCTTCGCGGCGCGGATCCGGTCGCTGAACACCAGCGCGACCTCGGTCACGTTCGCGGCGGTGGCGTCCTTGCCGGGCGTGCTGCTGATCAGCCTCGTGTGCGCCGACGCGGGCGCGGCGAACAGGCCGCCGAGGGCGGCCAGGAACACGGCGAGCAGCCCCGCCAGCAACGCGGGCCGCCGCGACGGCATTCTCTTGGTCATCATGGGAGGCCGGAATTCTCCAGATCGGGTCGGACGGGCCTTCCCAACCCTACTTACGCGGCGCGATGCGGGGGGCGGGGGGCGGGAACAGCGCGATCACAGCGTGTCCAGGACGTGGGCGCGGCCGTGGGCGGCGAACGCGGCGTCCCACCCGGCCGCCCGTTCCGGCGTCAGGGGCTCGTAGGCGAGGTCGCGGCCGGGGCGCCACCAGACCCGTCCCGCCGCCTCCCAGCGGGCGCGGCGCAGCGGCCGTTTGTCGACCTTGCCGGTGGCCGTCAGCGGCATCTCCCCGACGATCCGCACGAACCGCGGCGCCCACTTGGTGCCCAGGTCCGGCTGGGCCTCCAGGAACCGCGCGAACCCCTCGGGATCGAACTCCCCGCGCAGCTCCAGGGCCGCCATCACCTGGTCGCCCGTCCGGGGGTCGGGAACGGGGTACACCGCGCACATCACCACCGGGTCCCACCGGGCCAGGACGCGTTCGACGGGCGCGGCGGCGAAGTTCTCGCTGTCCACGCGCAGCCGGTCGGCGCCGCGCCCGGCGAAGTAGAAGTAGCCGTCGGCGTCGCGGTAGCCGAGGTCGCCGCTCCAGTAGCGGCCGTCGCGGACGCGTTCGGCGTCGGCCGCGGGGTCGTCGTAGTAGCCCTCGAACGCGGCGGCGACGTTCAGCCCGACGATCTCGCCGATCGCCTCGCCGGGGTTCAGCAGCCTCCCGTCGGGGCCGAACCGGGCGCGCGGGCACTCCGCGCCGGTGGCGGGGTCGCAGACGGCGACCTCGACGCCGTGCTGGGGCAGGCCGAGGGCGTCGGGCGGCGTCCCGGGGACCTTGTGCAGGGCGATGGCCCCCTCGCTGGAGCCGTAGCCCTCGATGACGCGGCAGCCGAAGCGCGCGGCGAAGCGGGCCATGTCCTGCCCGGACGCCTCGGTCCCGAACGCCGCCCGGAGGGGGTTGCCGGCGTCGCCGGGCCGTTCGGGGGTGGCCAGGATGTAGGCCAGGGCGCGGCCGACGTAGTTGAAGTAGGTCACGCCGTAGCGGCGGACGTCGGGCAGGAAGCCGGAGGCGGAGAAGCGGCGTCGCAGCGCGACGGTCGCGCCGGTCGCGGTGGCCATCGCCAGGTTCGCCATGATCGCGTTGCCGTGGAACAGCGGCATCGCGCAGTAGGTGACCGAGTCGCGGGTGAGCCCCATCAGGTCGGCGCGGGCGGCGATGGCCGCCAGCCTCCCCTGGCCGCACACGACGGCCTTGGGGCGGCCGGTGGAGCCGGAGGTGAACAGCAGCAGCAGCCGGTCGGACGGGGAGATCGCGGCCAGGTCGGGTTCGGGGGCGTCCCCGGTCGCGCGGTGGGCGCCGGTGTCGGTCAGCAGGACGCGGTCGGCGGGGACGCCGGTGTCCAGACCGTCGAGCAGGGCGGCGCGGGCGGTGTCGGTGACGATCAGGTCGCAGTCGGTGTGCCGGATGTCGGCGGCCAGCCCGGCGCCGCGCCGGGTGGGGTTGACCCCGACCAGGGTGGCCCCGGCGAACGCCGCCGCGCCGATCCAGAAGACGTACTCGGGGACGTTCTCCAGCAGCACCCCGACGTGCCGGGGGCGGCCCTCGGGGGCGGGGCACAGCGCGGGGAGCAGGGCGGCCCTGGCGCGGGCCGCCCGGACCACCTCGTCCCAGGTGTGGACCTCGTCCTCGAAGAGCAGGCCCGGACGGGGGTCCCCGGCCCGGGCCGCCAGTACTTCCGCGAAGGTCGCGTTCGCCACGCCGCGAGGCTCTCACCCAAGCGTACGCTTGGTCAAGGATCAGGCGCCGCAGTCGCAGCAGCACCCGTCGCACTTGCAGCAGTCGCAGCACTTGCAGCAGTCGCCGCAGTTACCGCAGTTGGGGCAGTCACAGCAGTCGTCGCAGTGCCGGGTCACCCAGCATCGGTCCTCCCACTTCCTGCCGTGGTACTTGGCCCACTCCGGCTGGTGCAGGCCGCAGGTGGGGCAGGTCGCGAAGCTGAACACCAGGCAGGGCACCGGAAAGGACGGCCGGGGGCCCTTGCGGCCGTGCCCGTGGCCCCCACCGCCGTGTCCCCCGCCGCCGTGGCCGCCGGGCGGAGGCCCCCAGCCGCCGCCCCCGGCCGCGTGCGGCGGCGGGGGCGGGTACGCGCCGTGCCCCTGGTGGCCGTAGGGGTTCTGGTGCCCGTAGGGGCCCTGCGGCGGCGGCCCGCCGGGATAGGCGGCGAAGACCCGGTCCACCGAACGCCGCACCTCGCGGCCCAGCAGCGCGCGGACCAGCCGCCGGTCCTCGAACCCGGCGTCGGCGAGCGCCAGGTGCAGGCCGTGCAGGGCGTCCTCGCAGTGGCGGCGGGCCTCGGCGGGGGTGGTGCCGGTGGCCAGCAGCGGGTTGTAGGCCCCGGCCGCCATGTCCTCGGCGACGTCCTCGACGGCGTCGACCAGGTGCGCCAGGCGGCCGAAGAAGCGGCCCGCCTCGGCGAGGGTCTCGGCGTTGTCCTCCCTGCCCGCCAGGACGGCGGTGTGGGCGAACACGGCGGCGACGGCGGTCTCGGTCGGCTCGGTGAGGTCCAGCAGCGACAGGCCGCTGGCACGTTCCAGCAGGGGCTGGCGGGCGACGGCGTCGCGCAGCACGGCCGGGTCGAAGCCGACGGCCGTGCCGGTGCGCGCCCCGGCGCGGTCCCAGCGGGCCGCCACGCGTTCGGCCGCCGCCGCGACCAGGCGCCGGTCGTAGGGCCCGTCACCGTCGGCGACGTGGTCCCGGGTCTTGCCGGCCGCCAGCAGCAGCGACGCGGCGGCCGCCAGCTGCGCGCCCTGCGCGCGGGCCGAGACGACCTGCGCGGGCTTCATGCCGCGCAGCGCGCAGGGCCCGGCCTTGCGGCGCGGCGACAGGTCCGGGGCCTGCGCCTCGACCAGCACCGACACCAGCAGGCCGTCGTAGTTGGTGACCAGCCGCGCGGACTGGCCGTGCTGGTCGCGCAGTGTCAGGCACAGCCCGCACAGGTGCGCCATCCAGTCCTCGAACAGCGACCCGCACAGGGCATGGCGGCAGGGCCGGACGATTCCAAACATTTACCGAGGACTCCCCTACTCGAACGATCGCGACATTATCCACGGACGCGATCATCGGCGGAGCGGTTCCGTCCGGCCCCGTGCTTCCGGCTGACCCGTGCTCCCGGCGGGCCCCTACACCCCGGCGCAGGTGAGGGCGCGCCGGTAGGCGGCCATCCGGGGCTCGTCGGCGACGTCGGTCTCGGCCAGCAGCTCGGCCAGGTCGAACCACGCCTGCGCGGCCTCGCGGGAGGACTCCATCTCCTCCAGGCAGGTCGCGGCGCGGGTCAGCGACGTCACCGCCTCCTCCCGGCGGCCCTGCCGCACCCGCGCCTCGCCGAGCACCGTCAGCGCGGCGGCGGTCGCCCGGCGCGGGGCCTCGCCCAGCAGGTCCAGGGCCTGGTCGGCCAGCGCGACCGCCTCGGCGGGGCGGCCGAGGGCGGTCTCGGAGCGCGCCAGCTCGGTCAGGCACCGGGCGACGTCGGTCTCGCCCGCCGCGCTCGCGCCGATCTCGACGCGGACCTGGGTGAGCAGCTCGTGGGCCTGCCCGGCGCGGTCGGGGCGGGCGCGCAGCAGCAGCCCGGCGTAGGTGACGCGCAGCCGCGCCAGCGCGCGCGGGTCGTCGTCCTCCCCGGCCAGGGCCAGGGCGCGTTCGGCGAGGGCCACGCCCTCCTCGTACTCGCCGCGCACCTCGGCGACGTAGGCGGCCTCGCGGTAGGCGGCCATCCGGGCGCGCGGGCCGCCGACGCGGTCGGCGCGCTCGACGAGCTGCGCGGCCAGCTGCCGGGCCCGCACCAGGTCGCCGCGCTCGATGAACGCCGCCAGCAGCGCCGCGCCCAGGTGGACGGCCGCGTCGGTGGAGTCGGCCCCGGTCGCCACCAGGTGCCGCAGCGCGTCGTCGGCAACCGCCACGCCCGCGCTGGTGTCGCCGCGTTCGCGCAGGCAGCGGCTGAGCGCGACGTGCACCCGCGCCCAGTGGTCGAGGTCGGCCTCGGCCGACGCCTCGGCGGTCAGGGCGCGCAGCTCCTCGATCGCGTGCTCCAGGTCGCCGGTCGCCTCCAGCGCCAGCGCGTGGCCCCAGCGCGCCTGGTGCAGCATCTCCGGCAGCGCCACCGCGTCGGCGTTGGACAGCACCTCGGCGAACCGGTCGCGCGCCTCGGCCGCCGCGCCGCCCAGCAGCGCGATCTCGGCGTAGTCGAGGGTGACCCGCAGCTCGTCGACCACGTCCTCGCTGACGCCGCTGACCAGATAGGTGGCCGAGCAGTTCAGCTTGGCCGCCAGCAGTTCGATGACGCTGGGCGCCGGCACCCGCTTGTCGCTCTCGATCAGCGAGATGTAGCTGTCGGACAGCTCGGGGAACGCGAGCTGCGCCTGGCTCACCCCCTGCCGCACCCGCAGCGCACGGATCCGCTGCCCGAGAGTCTCCCGATCCATCCTTCGACCACCCGCCTACGAGGTCCCCGCCGGGCGCGTCGCGCGCAGGGCGAGGAAGAAATCGACTCGATCTTCCAGTGTGCCGAGATCCCGCCCGGTCAGCTCCTCTATTCGGCGGATTCGGTACCGAAGTGTGTTCACATGGACATGCAGCCGTGCCGCCGTCCGGTTCCAGGAGCCCGAACAGGCCAGGAAGACCTCCAGGGTGTGCACGAGTTCGGCGTTGCGTCCGCCGTCGTACTCCTCCAGCGGGCCGAGCAGCCGGTCGCGGAACGAACGGCGCACCCGCTCGGGCACGGCGGCCAGCAGCAGCGCGTACGAGTCCACCGTGCCGCCGGTCATCCCCGCCAACTCTCGCGTTCGCACCACGGCAGGCTATAGCGGACCGTTTTCGGCGGTGGCGCGGCCCCTCCCCGCGCCGCTGCCGAAAAGGGCGCGCGACTGCTGCTGTACTTACGGCATGACTGTGTCCACGCACGTCCTCGACACCCGGATCGGCCGGCCCGCCGTCCGCATGCCGATCCGGCTCGACCGCTACGAAGAGGACACCTGGCAGCCCCTCGCCGAGGGGGAGACCGACGACGGCGGCCGCTGGAGCGTTCCGGACGAGGCGCCCGGCGGGGCCGGGCTCTACCGGCTGCGGTTCGGCACCGGCCGCTACTTCGCGGCGCTCGGCGGCGAGACCTTCTACCCCGAGATCGCCGTCATCTTCAACGCTCCCGACCCCGGCGAGCACCACCACGTGCCGCTGCTGCTGAGCCCGTTCGGCTACTCCACCTACCGCGGCAGCTGAGGCGCGCGGGGCCGGAAGGGGCGGCCGGGCGCCCACGGGGCCACCGGTTCGGGCGCGGCGGATCACGGGCAGTTACCCTGTGCTGGCCAAATTCACGATCATGAAGCTGGATTCGGAGTCCGCCCGATGTCGCACACCACGACCGCCGAACCCGGGGACACCCCCTCCCCCGCCCCGGGTCCGCGCGGCCCGCTGGACCGGTTCTTCGACCTGACCGGCCGGGGCACCACCGTCGCCCGCGAGCTGCGCGGCGGGGTCACCACGTTCTTCGCGATGGCCTACATCATCCTGCTGAACCCGATCATCCTGGGCGGCGCGAAGGACGTCACCGGGGCGACCCTGTCGATCCCGCAGCTCACCACCATGACGGCACTGTCGGCGGCGATCGCGACCGTGGTGATGGGCCTGGTCGGCAACGCCCCGATGGCCCTGGCGGCGGGCCTCGGCATCAACGCGGTGGTCGCCTTCCAGGCCGCTCCCGTGATGACCTGGCCGCAGGCCATGGGCCTGGTGGTGATCGAAGGTGTGATCATCGTGCTGCTGGCGCTGACCGGCGTGCGCGAGCTGATCATGAACGCGATCCCGCTCGCCCTCAAGCACGCCATCGCCGCCGGCATCGGCGCGTTCATCGCCCTGGTCGGCCTGGTCGACGCCGGGTTCGTCACCTCCAGCGCCACCGCGCCGCCGCTGTCGCTGGGCGTCGGCGGGAAGCTGTCGACCTGGCCCGTGGCCGTGTTCGCGTTCTCGCTGGTGCTGATGATCGTGCTGTACGTGCGGCGGGTGCCCGGCTCGATCCTGCTGAGCATCGTCGCCGCCACCGTCCTCGCCGTCGTCATCCACGCGAACGCCTCCGTCCCCGCCAAGGGCCCCGGCTCGTGGGGCGTGGTCACCCCCGAGCTGCCCGACCGCCTGTTCGCCATGCCCGACTTCGGGCTGTTCGGCCGGGTGGACCTGTTCGGCGGGTTCGGCCGCGCCGGGTTCGTCACCGCCCTGGTCGTGCTGTTCACCCTGGTCCTGTCGGGTTTCTTCGACGCGATGGGCACCATCCTCGGCATCAGCGACGAGGCGGGACTGCTCGACGAGAAGGGCCGCGTCCCCAACCTGGGCCGCGTGCTGACCGTGGACGGGATCTCGGCCGCGTTCGGGGGTGTCACCTCCTCCTCGGCCAACACCGTGTTCGTGGAGTCGGCGGCGGGCGTCGGCGAGGGCGCGCGCACCGGCCTGGCCAACCTCGCGACCGGCGCGCTGTTCGGGGTGACGCTGTTCCTCACCCCGCTGGCGGCGGTGGTGCCCGCCCAGGCCGCCGCGCCCGCGCTGGTGCTGGTCGGCGCGCTGATGATGGCGCAGGTCGCCAAGCTCGACTGGGCCGACCTCGGCATCGCGATCCCGGCGTTCCTGACCGTGGTGTTCATGCCGTTCACCTACTCGATCACCAACGGCATCGGCGCGGGCGTCGTCTCCTACGCCCTGATCAGGGCCGCCCAGGGCCGCGCCCGCGACGTGAACTGGCTGCTGTGGGTGGTGGCCGCCGTCTTCCTCGTCTACTTCGGCCTGAACGTGGTCGAGCAGGTCCTCGGCGTCCGCTAGGCCGCCGCGCCCCGCCGGACCGCCGACGCCCCCTCCCCTTCCGGGAGGGGGCGTCCTTCGTTGGAAAATCACCTACGGGGACGGGAGGCGGACCCTACGCTGGGGGACCGGGTCGCGGGCGCGGCGGCCGGTCACGGACTTTCTCCCTCACATCGAGGTCAGGCCCCTGTGAGAAAGTGCCGTGATGACGTAAACAGAAGACAGGGACTTACCCCCATGGCGTGAAAGGCGTGGCTGCCGGTGTTCGCGGACGATCATTGCGCCCCCTCCCCGCGCGGTCACGTCCTGCTCGCGCCGGACCGGTTCCGGGGCGCGCTGGAGGCCGCCGAGGTCGCCCGGCACCTGGCGGCCGGGCTGCGGCGCCAGCGGCCCGAGCTGCCCGTGCTGGCCGCGCCCGTCGCCGACGGCGGGGAGGGCACCGTGAACGCCGCCGTCGCCGCGGGCTGGCGGCGCGTCCCGGTGGAGGTGTGCGGGCCCACCGGGCGTCCGGTCACCGCCGCGCTGGCGCTGAACGGCGACACCGCCATCGTCGAGCTCGCCGAGGCCGCCGGCGCGCGGCGGGTGCCCGGCGGCGAGCCCCAGCCGTTCGGCGGCACCAGCCTGGGGGCCGGGCAGCTCATGGCGCACGCGGTGCGGCTGGGGGTCCGGCGGATCGTGCTGGGCGTCGGGGACGCCGCCTGCGCCGACGGCGGCGCGGGCCTGGTGCAGGGCCTGGGCGGGCGGCTGCTGGACGCCCTGGGCCGCGACCTGCCGCCCGGCGGGACGGCGCTGCGCTCGCTGCACGCGCTGGACCTGCGCGGGCTGCCCGACCTGTCGCGGATCGAGGTGATCCTGGCGGCCGACGGCGCCGGGCCGCTGGTGGGGCGCGGCGGCACCGCCATGACGCAGGGGCTCCGGCTGGGGGCCGGGCGGGAGGAGGCCCGGGCGCTGGACGCCGGGCTGCGGCGGTGGGCCGACCTGGCGGAGGCCGCGGTGCGCCGTCCCGCCCGCGAGCGCGCCGGGGCCGGGGCGGGGGGCGGCGCGGGGTTCGCGGCGCTGGCGTTCCTGGGCGCCAAGAACGAGCCGGGCGTGACGTTCATGCTCGACCTGTTCGGGTTCGCGGAGAAGGCGCGCGACGCCCGGCTGGTCGTCACCGGCGAGGGGTCGCTGGACGTGCGGGCGCTGCGCGGCGGCGCCTCGGCCACCGTGGCGCGGGCCGCCGCGCGGGCCGGGACGCCCGTGGTGGCGGTCACCGAACGCCGGAGCCTGACCGGCGAGCGGCTGCGCCGCGCCCGCATCCAGGCCGCCTACACCCTGACCGACATCGAACGCGACCTGGACCGCTGCCGGCGCCAGGCCGGGTCCCTGCTGGAGCAGCTCACCGTGGCCATCGCCGCCGAGTGGCTGCCGCCCGCGCGCGCCGCGGCCCGATGACCTTCCCCCGCTTTACATACTGTCAGGCATAGCGGGAATACGTGTACAAACTGAACGTGGCCGGGAGGTCCCCACAGGCCGCACCCTGAAGGCGTACGTCCAGGAGAAGGTCCTGGTCAGCGCAACGGAGGGCACAATGAAGGTCGGCGTACCCCGCGAGATCAAGAACCACGAGTACCGGGTGGCGATCACCCCGGCGGGGGTGCACGAGCTGACCCGGCACGGCCACGAGGTCTTCGTCGAGCGCGGCGCCGGTGAGGGCTCCGCCATCCTCGACGACGACTACACCTCGGCCGGCGCCAAGATCCTGGACGGCGCGGACGAGGTCTGGGCCGAGGGCGACCTGATCCTGAAGGTCAAGGAGCCGATCGCCGACGAGTACCACCGGATGCGCCAAGGCCAGACCCTGTTCACCTACCTGCACCTGGCCGCCTCGCGCGAGTGCACCGACGCCCTGCTGGAGGCGGGCGTCACCGCCGTCGCCTACGAGACCGTCCAGCTGCCGAACCGGTCGCTGCCGCTGCTGGCCCCGATGTCGGAGGTCGCGGGCCGCCTCGCCCCGCAGGTCGGCGCCTACAACCTGATGCGCTTCAACGGCGGACGCGGCGTGCTGCCCGGCGGCGTGCCCGGCGTGGCCCCCGCCAAGGTCGTGGTGCTGGGCGGCGGCGTGTCCGGGCTGAACGCCGCGCAGATCGCCGTCGGCATGGGCGCCGACGTCACCATCCTGGACATCAACGTCGACCGGCTGCGCCAGATCGACGCCATCTACCAGGGCCGCCTGAAGACGCTGGTGTCCAACGCCTACACGGTCGAGCAGCAGTGCCGCGAGGCCGACCTGGTGATCGGCGCGGTGCTGATCCCCGGCGCGAAGGCCCCCAAGCTGGTCTCCAACGAGCTGGTGTCGCGCATGAAGCCCGGCTCGGTGCTGGTCGACATCGCCATCGACCAGGGCGGCTGCTTCGCCGACTCGCGTCCCACCACGCACGCCGACCCCACCTACAAGGTGCACGAGTCGGTCTTCTACTGCGTGGCCAACATGCCGGGTTCGGTGCCCAACACCTCCACCTACGCCCTGACCAACGTGACCCTGCCGTACGCCGTGCAGATCGCGAACAAGGGCTGGAAGGACGCGCTGCGCGACGACCCCGCGCTGGCGCTCGGCCTGAACACCCACGACGGCGCGCTCACCTACGCCCAGGTGGCCGAGGCCCACGGCCTGGACCACGTGAACCTGGCCGACGTGCTCGCCTGACCGTTTCCCGATCATGTTCCCCCGTGGCCCCGTACAGTGGGGGCCATGGGGGAACTGATCGTTCTGCGCCACGGCGAGACCGAGTGGAGCCGCGCCCGGCGGCACACCGGCCGCACCGACCTGCCGTTGACCGAGCGCGGCGAGGAGCAGGCCCGTTCGCTGGTGCCGCTGGTGGCCGGGCGGGACATCACGCGGGTGGTCACCAGCCCCGCCGAACGCGCCCGCCGCACCGCCGAGCTGGCCGGGCTGCGGATCGACGCCACCGATCCCGACCTGTGGGAGTGGGACTACGGCGGTTACGAGGGCATCACCAGCGCGGAGATCCGCGAGCGGCGGCCCGGCTGGTACCTGTGGGACGACGGCGTGGTCCCCGGTGACGCCGACCACCCCGGCGAGGCCGTCGGGCGGGTCGGGGAGCGCGTGGACGCCGCCCTCGCCCGCGTGCGGCCCCTGCTGGAGGACGGCGACGTCGCCCTGGTCGCCCACGGCCACCTGCTGCGGATCCTCACCGCCCGCTGGCTGGGTCTGGAGCCGGCGCTGGGCCGCCTGTTCGCCCTGGACACCGGGACGATGTCCACGCTCGGCACCGAGCACGGCCGGCCCGTGATCACCTCCTGGAACGTCCCGCCCGGCTAGGGCGTCCCCTCCGGCGCCGCCGGGGGTTCCAGCATGGGCACGAGGAACCGCCGCGCCAGCGCGGTCAGCTGCCCGTCGTCGTCGAGGTCGACCAGGTGGCTGGGGATCGCCAGGAACGAGCCGGAGACCCGGACCATCATCTCGGCCACGTGGTCGATGTCCAGGTCGCCGGAGACGTGGCCCGCGCGCTGCTCGCGGCGGAGCTGGCCCGCGACGAACTGCCGCACGGTGGCGAGGGTCCGCCCCCCGTCGTTGACCATGGAGGCCACCAGCAGGTCCGGCTCGGTGGCGATCAGGCCGCCGATCAGCGGGTTGCCCCGGATGGCGCGCAGCGAGCTCACGAAGCCCAGCACCACCCGGTCGGCGGCGGTCTCGGCCTGCCGGATCTCGACGAGGAACCGGTCGAAGTACCGGCGGAACTCCCGCCGCACCACCTGTTCGACCAGCGTGTCCTTGGTGGCGAACCGCCGGTAGACCGTGATCCGCGAGACCCCGGCGCGGCGGGCCACGTCCTCCATGGTGGACCGCTGGATGCCCATCCGGCAGAACTGCTCGTAGGCCGCGTCGAGGATGCGCGCGCGGGTCTCGTCCGCGTCGTCCACCCGTGCGACGGCGTCGGTGTAGGCGCGTTCGAGCAGCGACTCCGAGCCCTCCGGGCCCGAGGCGCCCATGAGGGCGGACAGCGCAGGTTCCACGTTCTCCTCCTGAGACGACCCATTCTGCCCTGACCGCCGTCACAACGGGTCTTGTGGCGCTCCCCGCGGTGTGCTGTCATGGCACTGCCGCGACTGATACACGGATGCAGTTCATGTATCAGCGTATCGCACAGCCGCTCTCGGCCCCGAGGAGGAGCGAAGGCATGGACAGACCCAGCAGACGTAACGTGTTGGTGGCGGGCGGGACGCTCGGCGCGGTCGGCGCGCTCGGCGCCGCGTCGCCCGCGCAGGCGGCCGCACTGTGGACGTGGTCGCCCAAGGGCTCGGTGGCGGGCGCCGGGGAGGGCGCCGACCCGCGGGGGGTGTGGGACCCCGAGGCCGACCGGCTGGTCGCCTCGCTGCTCGACCGGGGCGAGGTGCCGAAGGTCAACCGGCTGCTGCGGACCTGGACCAAGAACGGCCAGCCGCTGCCCGCCGGGCTGCCCGCGGACCTGCGCGACTTCATGGAACGGGCCAGGCGGCTGCCGTCCTGGGCCGACCGGGGCAAGCTCGCCACCGCGGTCGACTTCAACGAGAAGCGGGGGCTCTACCTCGGCGTCACCTACGGCTTCGCCAGCGGGATGATGAGCACGGTCATCCCCCGGGAGGCGCGCGCGGTCTACTACTCCAAGGGCGGCGCGGACATGCGGGACCGCATCACCAAGACCGCCAAGCTCGGGTACGACATCGGGACGTCCAACGCCTACAGGCCCGACGGCGAGATGGTCGTGACCTGCGTCAAGACCCGCCTGGCGCACGCGGGGGTGCGCCACCTGCTGCCGCGGTCCGCCCACTGGTCCAAGGTCGCCGACGAGAGGGTCCCGATCAGCCAGGCCGACATGATGGTCACCTGGCACAGCCTGCCCACGACCGTCATGCAGAACCTGGTCAAGTGGAAGGTGCCGATCCCGGCCGCCGAGTCCGAGGCGTTCCTGCACTCCTGGCAGGTGGCCGCGCACATGCTCGGCATCCGCGACGAGTACATCCCCAGGTCGTGGGAGGAGGCCAACGCCCAGGCCAAGCAGGTCCTGGACCCGATCCTGGCGCCGACGCCCGAGGGGATCAAGCTGGCCGACATGCTGCTCAACCTCGGCTCCACCATCGACGGCGGCATCCTCAGCAAGCCCATCCTCGGCTCGCTCACCCGCTACGTGCTCGGCGACGAGATCGCCGACTGGCTGAAGATCCGCCGGGACCCGCTGTGGGACCCGGTGTTCGAGACGGCCTGGGAGCCCTTCATCGCCGTCCGCGAGGGCCTGCTGTCCCTGGAGAAGGCGCCGGGGGCCCTGCAGAAGGCGTACTGGGCCTTCGACGAGATCCTCCGCCTGGGCGCCCTGCTCGTGCTGTCCGAGGGCGACCTGCCGATCAGCATCGAGATCCCGGTGACCAACAACCCGAACCACCCCGGCTAGCGGGCCGGGCCTCCGTCCCGGGCCGGGCCGGTGCGCAGCCGTCCGAGCAGCGCGCCGAGCTCGGCCTCGGCCGCCGCGTCGTCCCAGGCCCAGAACGGCACCGACCGCAGGTGCCGCCCCTGCGGGTCCAGCACGTGCCCCGCCAGCTTCATCGGCCACAGCGTCACCGCGCGGTCGGTCACGGTGAGCTGCGGGAACCGGCGGACCAGGGCCGTCTCGAACGCCTGCGCCCGGTCCACCGACCGCAGCCACACCGTGAACACCACGTTGTCGGAGCCCGACAGCGAGGCGCACATGCGCGTCTCGCGCAGCCCCGCCAGCAGCGCCGCGATCCGCGACACGTCGCCGGGCGGGGCGGTCCCCCACAGGTACACCGCGACCGGCCAGCCCGACGCGAACCGGGCGACCTCGCAGCGGTACAGCAGCGCGCCCGCCGCGTCCATGCGGGCCAGGCGGCGGCGCACGGTCGTCGGGCTGAGGCCGGTGCGGGCGGCCAGCTCCGCCACCGGCGCCCGGCAGTCCTCGCCCAGCAGCCGCAGCAGCTCCCGGTCGTCCTCGGTGACGGCCCGGCCGCGTTCGCGGGAACGCCCGCGGTCCAGCAGCCCGCGCTGCCGGTCGTCCAGCCGCTCCAGCCGCCACCGGCTGCCCTCGGTGTGCAGGGCGGTCGCGATCTGCGTGCGGGTCGCGGCGATCCCCGCGATCCGGCCCAGCCGGAACCCCACGTACCGCGCCAGCTCGGCCTGGTCGCGCAGGACCACCGTCAGCAGCAGGTCCCGGCCGCCGGTCACGTGCTCCACGTTGAACACGTGCGGGTCCTCCACCAGCTCGGCCGCCACCTCGTGCAGCCGCCCGGCCACGCAGTCCACCTCGACGAACGCCACCACCGGCGAGACCCCCTCGACCGCCAGCGGCACGCACGTCTGCCACGCCAGCCCCGCCGCCGTCAGCCGCGCCCAGCGGCGCGCCGCGGTGGAGGCGTCCACGCCCAGCACCGCGCCGATCCGCCGCCAGTCCGCGCGCGGCGCGTGCTGCAACGCGGTCACCAGGATGTGGTCCAGGTCGTCGAGGGTGGCGTTTCCCTGCATTCGATCACGCTTTCACGGTGCTTCCGGGCGTCTGCCGGGCCCTGATGGCCCGGCTGCCGCACCCTACCCGCATGTCCGTCTACGAGAACGCCCGTGAGCTGGGCGAAGAGCTGTCGGAGCTGCGCCGCGCCCTGCACCGGGAACCCGAGCTCGGCCTGGACCTGCCGCGCACCCAGGGGAGGGTGCTGGCCGCCCTGGACGGCCTGCCGCTGGAGATCTCCACGGGGAAGGCCCTGACATCGGTGACCGCCGTGCTGCGCGGCGGCCGCCGGGACGCGCGGGGGCCCGGCCGAGCGCCCGCCGTGCTGCTGCGCGGCGACATGGACGCCCTGCCCGTCCAGGAGGACACCGGCCTGGACTACGCCTCGCGGATGCCCGGCGCGATGCACGCCTGCGGCCACGACCTGCACGTGGCCGGGCTGGTCGGCGCGGCCCGGCTGCTGGCCGGCCGGCGCGCCGAGCTGCCCGGCGACGTGGTGTTCATGTTCCAGCCCGGCGAGGAGGGCATGGGCGGCGCCAAGATCATGATCGACGAGGGCGTGCTGGACGCGGCCGGTGACCGGGTGGTCGCCGCCTACGGCCTGCATGTGTTCTCCACCGTGCTGCCGCGGGGCGTGGCCGTGACCCGGCCCGGCCCGGTGCTGGCCGCCTCCGACGCCGTCACGGTCACCGTGCGCGGCCGGGGCGGGCACGGCTCCTCCCCGCACGCCGCCAAGGACCCGGTCACCGCCGTCGCCGCCATGGTCACCGCGCTCCAGACCATGGTCACCCGCGATCTGGACGCCCTCGACCCGGCCGTGGTCACCGTCGGCTCGCTGCACGCCGGGTCCGCCGGGAACGTCATCCCCGAGACCGCCGTGTTCGAGGCCACCGTCCGGTCGTTCTCCGAGGACGCCCGCCGCCGCGTGCGCGCCGGGATCGAGCGGGTGCTGCGGGGGATCGCCGCCGCGCACGACGTCGCGGTCGACATCGACCACGTCGAGCAGTACCCGGTCACCGTCAACGACGGGGCCGAGGCCGCGTTCGCCCTCGACACCGCCCGGGACCTGTTCGGCGGCGCCCGCGCGGTCGAGGCGCCGCGCCCGATGAGCGGGTCGGAGGACTTCTCGTTCGTCCTCCGGCACGTGCCCGGCGCGTTCCTGGGCCTCGGCGCGTGCCCGCCCGGCGTCGACCCGGCCACCGCGCCGATGAACCACTCCCCGCGGGCGGTGTTCGACGACGCGGTGCTGCCCGACGCCGCCGCGCTCCTCGCCGAGCTGGCCGCCCGCCGCCTGGACCGGGCGGAGGCGACCCCGTGACCGCCACCGCGCGCCCGGCCGTCCCGCCACCGGCCGGACCGCCGGTCGGGTCGGTCACCGCCGTCGTCGGCCTGCTGGTGCTGTTCGAGGTGGTCAGCGGGTTCCTCCAGGCCGGGATCGCGCCGATGCTGCCGGGCATCGGCCGGGAGCTGGGCGTCTCCGACTCCGCCCTCACCTGGGTCATCTCGGTCCAGCTGCTGGGCGCGGCGGTCTGCGTGCCCGCGTTCGGGCGGCTGGGCGACCTGTACGGGCACCGCCGGATGCTGCGGATCGCCCTGGTCAGCGTCGCGGTCGGGGCGGTGCTGGTGGCCGCCGCGCCGAACTTCGCGGTGCTGCTGCTCGGCCGGGCCCTCCAGGGCCCCCTGGCGGCGCTGCTGCCGCTGGAGATCGCGCTGGTCAGCGACCGGCTCCCGGTGGCGATGGCGCGGCGCGCCATCGCCCGCCTGGTCGGCGCGCTGACCCTGGGCAGCCTGCTCGGCGCCCTCGGCATGGGCCTCGCCGACGAGGCGCTGGGCGACGTGCGGGCGGCCCTGTGGGTCCCGGCGGCGCTCGCCCTGGTCTGCGTGCCGGTGTCGTTCGTGGCGGTGCCCGAGTCGGTGCGGCGCGGCGGCGGACGCGTGGACTGGCCCGGCGTGTCCCTGCTGAGCCTGACGATGATCGCCCTGCTGGCCGGGGTGTCGGGCGCCGAGCGCGGCGGCTGGCTGTCGGCCGGGACGCTGGGCCCGCTCGCCCTCGGCGCGCTGCTGCTGGCCGCGTGGGTCGTGGTGGAGCTGCGGTCCGCCGAGCCCCTGGTCGACCTGCGGGCCATGGCGGGACGGCACGTCGCGCCGTTCTACGCCACCTCGTTCGCGTTCGGCATCGTCTACTTCGGCAGCCAGTCGCCCAACGCCACGTTCCTGGCCACCGACCCGGCCGAGGGGTACGGGTTCGGGATGTCGGCGCTGTCGATCGCGTTGGTGACGCTGCCCGCCACGGTCGCGGCGATGCTGGCCTCGACGCTGCTGCCGCGCGTCGCGGCCCGCACCGGCTACCGCCGGGCGCTGGTCGGCTCGTTCGCCCTGGTGGCGGCCGGGTTCGGCGGGTTCGCGGCGTTCCACGGGGCGCTGTGGCCACTGGTGGTCAGCCTGCTGCTGGCGGGCGTGGGCCTGGGCGCGTCGCTCAGCGCGATGCCCACCGTGATCGTGGAGGCGTCCGACCCGTCCCGCACCGGCGTCGCCGCCGCCCTGTACAACAACGTCAAGACCCTGGGCGGGGCCGTCGCGGGCGGCGTGTTCGGCAGCCTGCTCAGCGGGATCGGCGGGCAGGGCGGCTACGTCGCGGTCTGGCTGGCCGGGGCCGCCGGTGCGCTGGTGGCCGCCGGATGCGCGATGATCGCTCGACGGCAGGAAACGGGCGCGACCGTATAGGATACCCCCAGGGGGGTTTACCCCCGGGGTGTCCCCCCGAGCTCGACGCCCCCGGCAGCGATTGCGAGGACGACGATGGCGACCAGCGAGACCCCCACCCGCGGCTACACCGCGACCAAGGACCAGCTCCAGACCCGGCTGCGCCGGATCGAGGGCCAGGTGCGCGGCATCGAGCGGATGGTGGAGGACGACCGGTACTGCATCGACGTCCTCACCCAGATCAGCGCGATCCAGGCGGCCCTGGACAAGGTCGCCCTCGGCCTGCTGGACGGGCACGTGCGCCACTGCGTGGCCGAGGGCGCCGAGGAGGGCAAGGGCGACGCCATGTCCACCGAGCTGATGGCGGCCGTCGGCCGCCTGATGCGCCGCGGCTGACCCCGTCCGGGGGCCGTCCGGGGGCCGTCCGGGGGCCGTCCGGGGGCCGGGCGCGGGCGGGCTCAGGAGGCCAGGCCCCAGGTCACCGCGTCGGCGGCGTGCTCGCGGGTCAGGCGGCGGGCGCGCCGGGCGTCGGGCGTGTAGCGGAACCGCTCGGGGATCACGTGCGTGGTCCGGTACAGGCCCTTGAGGGTCAGCGTCGCCGCCAGGTCCGACGTCGGCAGGCCGGGCAGGCCGTACATGCGGCGCGCCCAGCGCGGCAGCGTGGACACCACCAGCAGCCCGAGCGCCGGGGCGGCCAGCTTCAGCGGCAGCAGCTGGCGCGGCACCGCGGGGTTGAACAGCCGGCGCATGCCCTCCTTCGCCTCCTCGCAGGCCCAGATCTGGCGGCGCATGTCGGCGTAGTAGTCGCGCATGTCCGCCACCGAGGCCGGAACGTCGTCGGGGTCCAGCCCCACCACGGCGGCGGCGCGGCGCTGCTCGTCCACGAACCGGTCGCGGTCGGCGCGGCCGAGCGGGACCCCGGCGCGCACGGCGATGTCGAGGTAGGAGTCCACCTCCCCCATGTGCACCCACAGCAGGTTCTCGGGGTCGTCCACCGGGAAGACCTCGCCGGTGCGCAGGTCGACGCCCCGCAGCTTGGAGTGCAGCTTGCGGATGCGGCGGCCGACGCGGTCGACCTCCTCGGTGGTGCCCCAGGTGCGGACCCGCACGAACTCGACGGTGCGTCCCAGCCGCGCCCAGGCGGCCCGGGGGTCCATCAGCTCGGAGTTCTGCGCGGTGCCCCACATCGAGTGCGGGTGCAGCGCCTGGAGCACCAGGGCCCGCACGCCGCCGACCGCCAGCACCGGCTCCCCCATGACCCGCCAGGTCACCGAGCCCGGCCCGAACAGCCCGTAGTCCTCAGCCACCGCCGCGTCCCTTCGCCATAACGGGGTAATTAATGACTTATTGCCCGAATATGGCATGGCCCACACCGGCCACGGGAGGGGAGGGGCGGGGTCAGTCCGCGGGGACCTCCACCGCCTCCTCGTCCTCGTCCTCCTCGGGCGGCTCGGTCTGCTCGGCGACCCAGGCCAGGTAGTCCATGCTGCCCGCCACCACGGAGGTCGCGATGATCTCCGGGGTGTCGTAGGAGTGCTCCTGGTCGATGAGGCTGGCCAGTTCGTCGAACCGGTCGGAGGTGGTCTTGAACACCACCATCCACTCCTCGGCCGACTCGATCGCGCCCTCCCACCAGTAGGTGCTGGCGATCGGCCCGACCAGCTGGGCGCAGGCCGCCAGCCGGCCCTCGACGGCGGACCTGGCGAGCGCGGCGGCCTCGGCCCGCGAGTCGGTGGTCGTGGTGACCTGTACATACGCCTGCGCCATGGAAGGCTCCTTCCCCCTACCGACTGATCGTAGCCCGGCGGCCCGGCCGCGTTCCGAGTGCCCGCGGCCGGGCCGCCGGGAACGTCCGGTCCCGTGTCACCGGCGGGGGCGCACCACCATCGCGCTGCCGCCGCCGCGCCGGGTCGGCTCGGCGACCGCCTGCACCAGGCGCGGCGACAGGAACTCCAGGCCGGTCGCCGCGCCGATCGTCCCGGCGGGCGGCCCGGGGAACGGCGCCACGTCGTGGCCCTTGGCGGTCAGCGCGGTCCCGTACCGGTCGATGAAGCCCTGCTCGGCGAAGACCTGCGGGGTGTTGCGCTGGGTGGCGCGCGGCGCGGCCAGCGCGGTCGGCAGGTCCATGCGCAGGTCGATCCGGTTCAGCAGGATCTGCAGCACCGTCGTGATGATCGTGGAGCCGCCGGGGGTGCCGACCGCGAGCTTCGGCCGTCCGTGGCCGTCCAGCACGATGGTCGGGGCCTGGCTGCTGCGCGGCCGCTTGCCGGGGCCGGGCAGGTTCGGGTCGGGCGGCGAGCCCGGCGCGGGCGGCTGGAGCGTGAAGTCGGTCAGCTCGTTGTTGAGCAGGAACCCGCGCCCCGGAACGGTGATGCCGCTGCCGCCGAACTGCTCCAGCGTGATGTTGTAGGCGACGACGTTGCCCCACTTGTCGGCGGTGACCAGGTGGGTGGTCTGCGGGCCCTCGTAGGTGGTGGAGACCGCGGGCGCCGCGGGGACCCTGCACTTCTCGTAGCGGCCGTCGGGGCTGCCGGGCGGGACGGGCGCGGTGGCGGCCCGGTCGGGGTTGATGAGGCAGGCGCGCTCGCGGGCGAAGCCGCGCGACAGCAGCTCGTCCAGCGGCACCTTCACGTGCCGGGGATCGCCGACGTACCGGCCCCGGTCGGCGTAGGCGAGCTTGGACGCCTCCAGGTAGTGGTGCAGGGTGCGGACGGTGTCGTCGGGGCCGAGCTTGAAGTGGCCGAGGATGTTGAGGGCCTCGCCGATGGTGGAGCCGCCGGACGACGACGGCTGCTGGCCGTAGACGTCCAGGCCGCGGTAGGTGACGCGGGTGGGACGCGGGGTCAGCGCCCGGTAGGCGGCCAGGTCCCGGGTCTCCATCAGGCCGGGGCGGACGTTGAGCCCGGAGGCCGGGTCCACCTTCGGCTTCCGCACGGTCCGCACGACCTCGCGGCCGAGACCGCCCCGGTAGAACCAGCCGGGTCCGCGCTTGGCCAGCTCGCGGTAGGTGCGGGCGAGGTCGGGGTTGCGGAACGTCGAGCCGACCGCGGGCGCCTGGCCGTTGCGCAGGAACACCTCGCGGGTGGCGGGGAAGGCGTTGAAGCGCTTCTGGTTCAGCGCCGTCTGGTCGTGGAACTCCTGGTCCACGACGAACCCCTTCTCGGCCAGCCGGATCGCGGGCTTGAGGAGCGCCGGCAGGCTGCGGGTGCCGTGGCGGCGCAGCGCGGTCTCCCACTGCGCGACGGTGCCGGGCACGCCGACGCCGAGCCCGCTGGTGACGGCCTGGTCGAACGGGATCGCCTTGCCGGTCGCGGGGTCCACGAACGAGTCGGCCCGCATCCGCCGCGGCGCGGCCTCGCGCCCGTCGACGGTGTGGACGCGGCGCTTCCTGGCGTCGTAGTACAGCACGTAGCCGCCTCCGCCGAGGGCGGCGACGTACGGCTCGCTGACACCGAGGGCGGCGGTGGCGGCGACGGCGGCGTCCATCGCGTTGCCGCCCTTCTTCAGCACCTCGATCGCGACGGCGCTGGCGTAGGGGTCGACGGTGGAGACGGCTCCGCCGTACCCGGTCGCGACGGGCCGCTTGGCCGGCCCGGCGGGCGGCTGCGTCAGCGGCGGCGTCAGCGGCCGCCGCGACGACGGTTCCGCCAGGGCCGGGCCCGGAACGGCCAGCGCGGCGGCGGTCAGGGCCACCCCGGCGGCCACCGCCGTGCCGCGCGGCGCGCGGGACGAGGGCGAACGGGGAGACGACACGCGAAGGGACACGGGACCTCCTGTGGTTTCCGGCGCCCTCACATTCCCACTGATCGTCGATCCACACCACCGATCCACGCCCACCGCGCCAAGATCGGCAAGGGGATGGCGCGGGAACCGGCCGGTTTGAGAGCATGGGTGCCCCGCAGCGTCCCCCGACCCCCCGCCCGGGCCGCCTGGAGTGACCTTGCTGTCGTTCTCCCTGCTGTTCACCGACGGACTGTTCACCCCGCAGCGCCTCGGCGATCCGCGCGCCGCCGACGTGCTGCACGCGGCGACCGACCGCGCCTCGGACCGGGTGCGCACCAGCGACCTGCTGCACGCGGCGGTCGCCGCCGGGGACCCGGCGCTGCTGCCGGTCCTGGCGCGGACGCTGCCGGAGGGCGTCGCCGAGCGGCACCTGCTGGCCGGGATCGAGATCTACAACCCGGGGCGCTCCCCCGACGACGACGGCCCGGCGTTCGACGGGCGGCGCGAGCGGTTCGACGGCGCGGCGCTGGCGGCGCTGCGCGCGTTCGACGCCGAGTTCGCCTCCCTGGCGGCCGCCGACCCCGGCCGGGCCCGGCACTGGTCGCTGGAGCTGCTGGTCGCGGCCGTGCTGGAGAACCTGGACGCCGACGACCGCGAGTACCTGGGCGCGGTGCTGGACCCCGGCGCGACCGCGGCGGTGCTGCGCGAGCGGGTCCGGGTCGCCGGCCGGCCGCCCGCGCCGCTGCTGGAGGAGGGGTCGGGGCGGCTGCGGTCGGAGGAGTTCACCGAGGACGGCTGGGCGGTGCTGGAGCAGGCCGCCGCGCGGGCCGCCGAGCTCGGCTACGACCGGGTCCTGCCGCCGCACGTGCTGCTGGCGCTGCTCGGCCAGACCGAGGGGACCGCCGAGCACCTGGTCCGGTTGCAGGTGCCGCCGCAGATGGGCCCGGTGCGGGTCGCCGAGATCGTGGCGGAGGCGTTCCGGCTGCTGGACGGGGGCCGTCCCCGCCCCGGGGCGGCCCCGCCGCTGGACCGCGCCGGGCTCGGCGGCCCGACGCTCGACCTGCTGGCCGAGGCGCGGCGCGACGCGCGGGGGCGCGGCGCGGACCGCGTCGGCCCCGACCACCTGCTCGGCGCGGTGCTGGCGGACCCGCCCCAGCGGCTGCGCGCCGTCCTCACCGCCCCGCCGCTCGCCCTGGACCTGGACCTGCTGCGCGACAACCTGGAACGGCGGCTGCGCGACGCCGGGACGCCACACGAGACCGCCTTCCGGCTCCCGCCCGGGCTGCCGCCGTCGCAGGACCTGACCTGGCTGGCCCGCACCGGCGGCCTCGCCCCGGCGCCGCACCTGGACCGCTACTTCGACCCGCTGTGCCGGGCGCTGCACCGCGCCGAGGCCCACCACGTCCTGATCACCGGCGATCCGGGGACCGGCACCACGACGCTGCTGGGCGAGCTGGCGCGGCGCGCGGCGGCCGGGGAGATCCCGTTCCTGCGGCGCAAGCGGTTCCTGCACGTGGACTGCGGGGACGTCGCGCCCGGCGACAGCGCCGCCGCGCTCGCCGGGATCGTCGGCCACGTCGCGGGCCGCACCGACGTGATCGTGTGCGCCGACGGGCTGGGCGCGCTGCTGCGCGGCCCGCACGGCACCGACCACCGGCTGGCGCTGCGCGCGGCGCTCAAGGAGGGCCGCCTCCACCTGGTCGGGGTGCTGACCCCGCAGGACTTCGAGGACCTGGTCGGCGCCGACCGGGCGCTGCTGGAGCTGACCACCCGGATCGAGGTGGCCGAGCCCGGCCCGGCCGAGGCCCGCGACATGGCCGCGCGGGCCGCCGGGAGGCTGGCCGAACGGTTCGGCGTGCGGGCCGACGACCGCGCCGTGGACCTGGCGGTGGTGCTGTCGTCGGACCTGATCCTCAGCGAGCGCCTGCCCGCCAAGGCCGTCCGCGTCCTGCACCGCGCCTGCGAGGACCTGCACTACCGCCGCTCCCAGGCGGGCGAGACCCGCGACACCGTCGGGCCCGACGACGTGGTGGAGGTCGTCGCGGAGCTGTCGGGCGTCCCGGCCGCGCAGATCCACGGCGGCGGCGAGCGCACCGACTTCGCGCGGGTGCTGTCGGAGTCGGTGGTCGGGCAGCCGGGGGCGGTGCGGGCGGTGGCCGCCGAGCTGCGCCGCGTCAAGGCGGGCCTGGCCGGTCCCGGCCGCCCGGCGTCGGTGATGCTGTTCGCGGGGCTGACCGGCGTCGGCAAGACCGAGACCGCCAAGACCCTCGCCCGCGTCTACTCGGCGTCCAAGCGGCTGCGGACCTACCCGATGGAGAACTTCGCCGAGCCGCACAGCATCGCCGGGATCATCGGGTCGCCGCCCGGCTACGTCGGCCACGACTCGGGCGGGCGGCTGGTCAACGACCTCAACGCCGACCCCTACTGCGTGTTCCTGCTGGACGAGGCGGAGAAGGCGCACCCGGAGGTGTGGCGGCCGTTCCTCAACCTGTTCGACGAGGGCTGGATCACCGACCAGCGCGGGGTGAAGGCGTTCGCCGACCGGGCGGTGTTCATCCTCACCACCAACGCCGGGCACGACCTGATCGCCGAGATGGCGGCGGCGGGCCGCCCCGACGAGGATATCGCCGCCGCGGTGCGGCGGGTGCTGCGGGAGGTCCGCCACCCCCGGTCGGGGCAGGCGACGTTCCCGCCGGAGTTCCTGGCCCGGCTGCGGCAGGTGGTGGTGTTCCGGCCGCTGGACCGGGCGGCGATGGCGGGGATCTGCGCCAGGCTGCTGCGCGAGCAGCGGGAGTTCTGGCGCGCCCGCCGCGGCAAGGACCTGGTCGTCCCCGAGGCGCTGGCCGGGCACATCGCCGACCTGGCGTACGCGGCCGACCGGGGGTCCGGCGGCGCGGAGGGCGGCCGGGTGGTGTCCCGGCTGGTCTCGCGGCTGGTGGAGGACCCGATCACCCTGGCGGCGGACCGGGACCCCGGGGCGTTCCGCGCGGCCGGGCGCGTCGAGCTGCTGTTCCGGCCCGGCGGCGACCCCCCGGTGGAGGCGGTTCCGCGGTGAACGGCGGCACCCCGGTGACCGGGGACCTCAAGGCGTTGCGGGGCACCGTGCTCGACGGCCGGTACCCGCTGGAGGAGTGGCTGGGCGAGGGCGGGTTCGGCGGGGTGTTCCGCAGCCGGCAGCGGCTGCTGGGCGCGCCGGTGCGGCAGGTGGCGGTCAAGCTGTCACGGCGCACCGGACTGACCGAGGCGAACGTGCGGGAGCTGTTCGGCGACGCGCTGCTGCTGGCCGAGGCGATGGACGGCATGACCGACACCGAGGCCCGCGCGCACCTGGTGCACCTGTACGACACGGGCGTCGCCGACGGGCGCGGCTACCTGGTGATGGAGTACGTGCAGGGCACCACGCTGGCGGCGCAGTTCGCGTCGCTGCCGGGGGGCGTCCCGGCGCGGCTGATGACGCGGTGGGCGCGGCAGGTCGCGGTGGCGCTGCGCGGACTGCACTCGCTCACGCCGCCGCTGCTGCACCGCGACCTCAAACCCGACAACGTCCTGCTCGGCCTGGACCGCACGGTCCGGCTGGTCGACTTCGGGCTGGCCGCGCGGATGGTGGCGGGCGGCCACGTCGAGGGCGTCGCCGGGACGCTCGCCTACATGGCCCCCGAGACCTGGCGGGGGCGGAGCGTGCGGGCCTCCGACCTGTACTCGCTGGGCCTGCTGGTCTACGAGGGGCTGACCGGGCGGCACCCCTACGGGCACCTGCACCCGCCCTACGGCCTGCCCGCCGACGCGCACGGCGACTGGCTGTACGAGGCCCGCCGCGAGATCATCGTCGATCCGCCGTCGCGGCTGAACAACACCGTCCCGCCCGCGCTCGACGCGCTGGTGCTGCGCTGCCTGGCCCACGACCCGCGCGACCGGTTCGGCACGGCCGAGGAGCTCATCGAGGCGATCGACCAGCCCGCCCCGGCGGCGCCCGCGCGCCCCGCGCCGCGCGGCGCGGCCGCCGACCTGGTCCGCGAGGCGGACCTGCTGGCCGACCGGGGCGACCACGCCGGGGCCGCCCGCCGTTACGAGCGCGCGTGGCGGACGGTCCGCGACGCTCCCGCCTCGCCGGACGATCGGGCCGAACGCGTCGCGCTCCTCGATCGTCTCAGTAGGGCGTACCGCCGGATCGGCAACGACTTCCAGGCCGACCGCTACGCCGAACTCGGCCGCCGGGAAGGGGGCGGGGACCGTTGATGGCGCAGGAGGGCGCGTTCGGGCGCATCTTCAACCGCGACCGGCGGCTGCGCCGGCGCTGGACCGCGGCGCTGGCCGAGCCCGACCCGGCGCGGGCCCTGGCGCGGCTGCGCGAGATCCGCGACGGCATCGCCGCCGACCCCGCCGGGACGGGCGGGCTGTGGCCCGAGTTCCAGGCCGCGATGCTGGACCCCCGGCTGCTGCCGCTGCTGACCGGCGACGACTTCGCGGCGCTGGAGGACGCCGGGGCGCGGACCGGCGCGGGCGCGTGGTGGCCGCTGATCGCGGCGCGGGCGGCGCGCGGCGAGGAACGCGAGGCCCGCGAGCTGATCGGCCGCTGCCCGCCGTCGCTGCCGCCGGAGTGGACGGGGCTGGCGCGGGAGCTGCTGCGCGTGGACTTCGGCTCGGGCCTCCTGCGGGTGCGCGAGGCCGGGGAGGCGGCCCGGCGTCTCGCCGTCCCGGGGCTGGAGGGCACCCTCGCCCTGCACGCGCTGCTGGTCGGGGACGACCCGGCCCGCGCCGCCGCGCTGCTGGAGCACGCCCCCGCCGACGAGACGGCGTTCGCGGCGCTGCTGGCGGCCCGGCTGCGGCTGGGCGAGCACGCCGCCGTCGCCGCGCTGGCCGCGCGGCCCGGCCGCCCCACCTCCCGCGCGATCGAGGAACTGGCCGAGCTCGGCCGCGCCCTGCACTGGCTCGACACCCCCGACCCCACCGCCGACTCCACCGCCGACCCCACCACCGGGCCCGTCCCCGTCGAACGCCTCGTCCGCTTCACCGTCGCCCTGCACGCCGGGGAGTGGCTGGACTACGCCATCGGCCGGACGTACCTGCTGGACGGCGACGCCCGCCGCGCCGCCCGCGTCCTCGTCCCGCTCGCCGACGCCTTCCCCGGCCGCCCCGACTGGGCCTACCACGCCGCCTGGGCGCTGCTGCTGACCGGCGACCACGAGGGGATCGCGCGGCTGCACGACCGCTCCCCCACCTGGGCGACCGCCTGCCTGCTGCGGGACGCCGCCCCCGACACCGCGACGCCGCAGACCGCACCGGAGACCGCGCCGCCCGCCGCGTACGCGGACCTGGCCGCCGCGCGCGCCGCGCTGGCCGGCGGCGCGCGCGTCCCGATCGAGTCCCGCGACTGGCTGCGGACCGGCGGCCCGCTCGGCGACCACCTGGAGGCGCTGCGCACCGTGCTCGGGCTGCGGTACGCCCGCCGCGCCGCCTGGCCGATGACCCAGGCCGTCGAGTCGCCGCTGTTCCAGCGCCTGCCCGCCCCCGAACGCCTCCGCTGGCAGGGCCTGGCCGCGCTGCTCACCGACCCCGGCCGGGGCCGCGCGCTGCTCACCGAGGCGGCCCGCGTCCACGGCTACGGCCGCGCCGCGCTCGCGCTCGCCGTCCACGAGGCGCGGGAGGGCGACCTCGCCGCCGCGCGCCGCCTGCTCGACGGGCCGCCGCGCCTGGAGGGCCGCAAACCCGAACTGCTGCGGACCTGGCTCCAGGCCCGCGACGACGACGCCGACCACGCGTCGCCCGACCGGCTCGACGCCCTCGCCGGAGACCTGTCCCGCGCCCGGCACGCGGCGGCGCACCTGCGGCTGCGCCGGGCCGTCCTCGGGCAGGACCACAGCGACACCGAGGAGGTCCGGCGGCTGGCGGGCGAGGCGGCGCGGGCGTTCGACGCGCCCGGATCCTCGCGCGACCTGCGCGCCCTGGCCCGCGCCGCCGAGGCGCTGGCCACCGGGGAACCGCCCGTCGGCGAGCCCGCCGCGCTGCGCCGCGCGGTCCCCGGCCACCCCTGGGCCACCTGGGTCCTCGGCCTGGCCGAGCTGTCGGCCGACGGGGCGGGCGCCGACCCCGCGCTGGCGGCCCGGCTCGCCGCGATGGCCGAGGGGTCCGCGCGCGCCGCGGCGGTCCTGGCCGCCGCGCTCGCCGGTGCCTGCCTGCGGGCCGCCGAGCACGAGCGGGGCCCGTTCGCCGACCTGCTGGCCGCGCTCGCCGCCGCCCACGACCACCCCGAGGTCCGCCGCCTCCACGGCCTCGTCCACGGCGCGGGGTTCCCCGGCGCGCTGACCGCCGCGCGCCGGGCCCTCACCGCCGGCGACCGGGACGCCGCCCTCGCCGCGCTCCGCGACGCCCCCGCCGCCGGGCCCGTCGAGCGGCGGATCCGCGACCTGCTGGCCGCCGCGCTCGCCGGGGAGCCCGGTGACGCCGAACTCCCCGAGGGCCTTCCCGCGCCGCTGACCGCGCTGCTCGCCACGGCGCAGGCGGCGGCGCTGGCCGGGACCGACCCGCAGCGGTGCCGGACGCTGCTGCTGCGCGCCCTGCCCCACTACGACGTCACCCGGCTCGTCGACCTCGGCCGCGCGCTGCCCGCCCTGTGCGCGGCCCCCGGCCAGGGCGGCGGCGCGCGCCCCCGCGAACTGTCGGCGCTGGTCCGGCGGGCCGCCGCCGACGACGGGTTCGACCCGCTCACGCTGGCCCGCTGCGCCACCGCCGTCGGCGACCACCAGACCGCCGACAAGGCGTGGCGGACGGCGCTGCGCGGCACCGACGACCCGGCCGTCCGCGAGGAGTACGGCGGCTACCTGTGCCACCGCGCGGTCGTCGCCCACCGCGACGGCGGCGCCCTGGAGGCGGCGCGGCTGCTGCGCGGGGCCGCCAGGATCCTCGACGGCCAGGAACCGAGCCAGTTCCTGCCCGACGAGGACGAGGTCGCCGAGATCCGCCGCGTGTACGAGGAGCGGCTCGCCGCCTCCACCGCCCCGCGGCGGAGGATCCTGACCGCCGAGTGGAACCGCGCCGACCTGCGTTACCGGCAGGCCGCCGCGAGCAGGCAGGTCGCCAAGGCCCTGGTCCACTTCGAGGAGATGCGGTCGCTGGCCGCCACGGGCTCGCTGCGCGCACGGTGGGAGGACTGATGGCCAAGGCGCCCTCCGGGCGGCTCATCGACGAGCTGGCGCACGGGCTGGAACTCCACACGTGCGTCGAGCGGCTGCTGGAGCACCTGTTCCCCCGCCACCCCGCCGACGAGCCCGAACGCGCCGGACGCCACCGCCCCCTGGAGGCCGTCGTCGAGGCCGAGCCCGCGCTGCGCGAAGCGCTGCTCGACCAGGACCGCCCCGCGATCACCCGCCGGTGGCGGCGCTGCCTGGCCGCGCGCGCCGCCGACGTCCCCCTCCTGCACGACCTGGCCGTCCTGTACCGCGAACGCGCCCTGGCCGAGATCGCCCGGGGCGGCGACGGCGAGGGCGCCGACACGGACCTGGCCGTCGCCACCTGCCTGTGGGCGCTGCTGCCCGTCCCCGCCGAGCACGCCGCCGCCCGCGACCAGGTCACCGGCGAGCTCGTCGGCCTGCACGCCGCGCGGGGCGCGCACGCCCTGGCGGCGGGCCGTTCCGACGCGGCCCGGCTGCACCTGCGCTGCCTGGAGGCCTGCCGGTCCGGCCCGGCCGCCCTCACCGCCCTGCTGGCCGACCTCGGCGTCCCCGCCGCCGTCACCGCCGACACGAGCGGCCCGCAGCGCCAGGCGGACGCCGCGCTCGACCGCTGGTGCACCGACCTGGTCGACAGGGCGCGGGCCCGGCTCACCGACCCCGAGGCCATCGCCCGGCTCCCCGAGGGCGTCCCCGAGGACTACGAGAACGCCATCGCCACGCTGGCCCCGCTCGCGCGCCTCGACGTCCCGAACCCCGGCCTGCTGTCCACCGGGCTGGGCTGGCACAACGACTGGTGCTACTGCCTGTACTCCCGCAAGGACGCGGGCGGGCTGCGGCGGGTGCTGGGGTCGGCCCGCCAGTTCGCCGACCGGCTCGCCCCGCACTGCGTCCCCGACCGGGGCCACCTGCCGGAGAACCGCGCGCTGTCGGTCCACCACCTGTTCCGCGGCGTCGTCGCCGACGGCGACCCCGACTGCATCGCCGCCTACGAGGAGGCGCTGCGCTGGAACCGCGACAACGACAACGCCGCCGAGCTGCTGGTGCAGAGCCGCCTGCGGCACGGCGACGCCCTGGCCGGGCAGGGCCGGTTCGCCGCCGCGCTCGCCGAGGGCGAGGCGGCGCGCCGGATCGCGCCCGCCGACCCGAACGTGACGGCGTTCATCCGCGACATGACCGGCTACGCCGCCGAGGAGGGCACCTTCGGCGTGCTGCGCGACGCCCGCCGCAACCTGGAGTCCCAGCACTACGACCGGGTGCTGCGCGACCTGGAGGCGATCCCGCCCGCGTCGCGGTTCCACGCGACCGCGCGGAAGCTGCGGCTGGAGGCGCACCTCGGCCGCGGCATGGCGTACGCCAACACGGTGATCGGGGCCTCCGACCGCGGGTCGGTGCGCGGCATGTCCCTGGAACCGGCCGTGACCGACCTGCGCCAGGCCCTCGCCCTGGCCGACTCCGCCGACGACCGCGCGTTCGTCGCCCGGTCGCTGTCGGGCGTGCTGAACGCCTGGGCCGTCAACCAGGTCGAGGCGGCCATGGCCCCCGGCAGCGCCCCCGGGCGGCTCCCCATCGCCGCCTACGAGGCGGTGGCCCTGCTGCACGAGGCGATCGACCTCGACCCCGGCAACTCGGCGGCGCGCGGCAACCTCGACGACATCAAACGAGTGGCGGGCATCACGTGAAGAACGAGGCCAGACCCAACCCCTTCCACGTCCTCGGGCTCTCCCCGGACGCCGACCGCGACACGGTCGTGGCGCGCGGCCGGGAGCTGTCCGACCTCGCCGACACCGAGGAACGGCGCGCCCTGTGCGGCTGGGCCGTCCGCGAGCTGCTCGGCTCCCCCGGGACCCGGCGCGTCCACGAGCTGCTGGAGGTGCCCGGCGCGGCCTACCGCGACGAGGAGTGGGAGGACTTCGCGCGCCGCCACCGCCGCCGCCCCGCCAACACCAAGGCGCTCAAGCGGGCCGCCGAGGAGCTGCGCACCGCCGACTTCGACCTGGCCGCGATCCTCGGCCTGGTGCTGGACGGCCTGCTGGAGCCCCCGCCGGTGGACCTGGCCGAGGGGGTCCGCGCCGCGCCCGTCCCCCCGGGCCCCGGCGACCCGCCGCTGGAGGTGACCGATGTCCTCTTCGGATGAGCGCCCCTCCGCGACGGAGCCGTACGGGTGGGAGGCGTTCGCCGAGCGTCCCGTGCCCGGGGACGGCGACTTCGAGTCGCCCGCCAGGGAGCTGCGGGCCGTGCTGCGGCGCTACCGGGCCGATCTGGGCGCCGAGCGCGGGCGGGCCCGGGACGCCGCCAGCGACGCGCTGGTGGTGGCCGTCGAGCAGGGCGTGCTGGTCGCGCAGTTCGCCGCCGCGCTGGAACGCCGTGCCGACGCGCTGCGCGAGGCCGGGCTCGGCCTGGTCCACAAGGAGCTGCGGGTCCTGAAGGACCAGATGCTGGAGGCGCTGCGCGGCGGCGGCGTGACCGTGCAGGACCCGGTCGGGCTGCCGCTGGCGGAGGTCGCCGACCGGGTCGAGGTGATCGGGTGGCGGCACGCGCCCGAGTACCCCGCCCCGGTCGTCGCCGAGACCCACGAGGTCGTCGTGCTGCACCGCGGCACGGTCGTGCGGCCCGGCCAGGTCACCATGGGCGCCCCGCCCCCGAACGAACCCCCCGACGAGGAGCAGCGATAGCGATGACGCAGACCGTGAGCAAGGCGGTCGGGATCGACCTCGGCACCACCAACAGCGCGGTCGCCGTGATGGACCCCACCGACACCGAGATCGTCATTCACCGGGACCGGGTGTCCAAGTCGCCGACCACCCCCAGCTGCGTGTGGCGCGACCCGGTCGGCGGCGATCTGGTCGTCGGGCGCAAGGCGGTCCTGCGGGTCGGCAACCCGCCCGAGCCGGTGCGGTCGGTCAAGCGGCTGATGGGCGGCACCGCGACCGTGGACCTGTCGGGGCGGCGGATGCGGCCCGAGGAGGTGTCGGCGGCGATCCTCGCCGAGATGAGGCGGCAGATCGAGGAGGACGTCGCCGGGCTGGCCACCGCCGACACGACCTGGGTGGTGGACCGCGCGATGGTCACCGTGCCCGCCTACTTCGACCAGCCGCAGATCGACGCGACCCGCCGCGCCGCCGAGCTGGCCGGGCTGGAGGTCCTGGACCTGCTGCACGAGCCGACCGCCGCGGCCTGCTACTTCTGCTGGCAGACCAAGACCCGCGACGGCACGTTCCTGGTGTACGACCTGGGCGGCGGCACGTTCGACGTCAGCGTGGTGCGGGCCAGCGCCGGGGTGTACGAGGTGCTGGGCATCAGCGGCAACAACCGCCTGGGCGGCGACGACATCGACACCGCCCTGGCCCGCCGCCTCCAGGAGATGCTGGCGCACGAGGGCTACGCCCTGGACCTGGACCCGGCGGGCGACCCGGAGGACCGGCTGCGGTTCAGCCAGCTCAAGCTGCTGGCCGAGGGCGTCAAGAAGGGCCTGTCGCAGTCCAGCGAGTACATGCTGCGCGACGCCGGGCGGCTGCGCGACAAGCTCGGCAACCCCGTGATCATCGAGGCGATGTTCGAGCGGACCGACCTGGACGAGGTGGCCCGCCCGCTGATCGACCGCACCATCCCCTACTGCCACGAGGCGCTGGACCGCGCCCGCGCCAAGGCCGGGGTGTCGCTCGCCGACATCGACCAGGTCATCCTGGCGGGCGGCTCCACGCACATGCCGCTGGTCCGCGAGACCGTCGCCGAGCGGCTGTGCGCGGGGGCGCGCTGCGACGAGCCGCTGTACGACAAGGTCGACACGATCGTGGCGCTGGGCGCGGCGATCCGCGCGGCCGTGGTCGGCGGCGTGCAGGTCTACGACGGCGACCGGCGCGTACGGGTGTCGTTCCGGGGCGCGGCGGCGACCGGCGCGACCCGCACCCACATCGGCGGGACGGTGGAGTCCCTGGGCGGCGCGGACCTGGCGGGCGGGCGGGTGCTGCTCAACACCCCCGACGGCGACCAGGACGAGGCCGACATCAAGGCGTCGGGCGCGTTCGCGTTCACCCGCGTGCCGCTGGAGCCGGGGGCGGAGTCGCACTTCTCGTTCGAGATCCTGGACGCCGACGACGAGCACGTGGCGACCGTCGGGCGTCCCATCCGGCACAGCGACGACGCCGAACGGCGGCTGCCCGGCCCCGCCAACACCGCCATCTCCACCAAGGCCGTGCTGCTGGAGGTCGAACGCGGCGGCCGGGCCTACCGGCGCGAGCTGGTGCCCGCGATGCAGGAGCTGCCGACGGTCGCCGAGTTCACCTTCCAGCATCCCGGCGACACCGAGCTGGTGCTGTTCCCGCTGTACCAGCAGAGCAAGCAGATCCAGGTGATCAAGGTGCCGGTGCCGGGCGCCACCCCGCGCGGCACCCCGGTGCGGTTCAGCCTGAGCATGGACCGGCACTCGTTCATCACGGTGCGCGGCGCGATCGGCGAGACCGGGTTCCAGGCGGCGGTGGAGCTGCCGCCGGAGCGGCCGGTGCCGACCGACGCCGAGATCGCCGAGCTGGACCGCGGGCTGGAGGAGGCGGCGGCGTTCCTGCCGCCCGGCGACCGCGCCACCTTCGACATCAAGCGGCGGATGGCCCGCAAGGCGCTGGCGGAGGCGCTGGCGATCGGGGACCGCGACCAGGCGGTGCACGAGTTCGAGCAGCTGGAGGAGCTGCTGGGGCAGGCCGGGACGCCCGCCGAGGCGCTGGAGCCGCCCCGGGGCGAGTTCGACCAGATGGTCGCCGACTGCGTGGAGCTCAACACCTGGCTGGACCGCAACTCCGCCCAGCTCGACCGGCCCTACGACGCGCGGGAGATGGCGCGGGCGATCGAGGCGCAGCGCGCCCAGGGCGAGGCCGCCCACCGCGCCTCCGACCAGCGGGCCTGGGGCGAGGTGATCCGGCAGTTGCAGAGCTACCTGGACCACATGGCCACGGTCTACCGGCGGGCGCAGCCCCAGTCCGAGGGCGGCGACGTGCAGCGCGCGGCCGCGTCGATCGGGATCGGGCTGCGGGAGGCCGCCGAGGTCAAGCGGCTGGCGTCCGGCGCGGGGCGGAGCGACCTGTACGCCGAGGCCGCGCAGATCGAGGGCCGCTTCCACGACCTGGGCACGCGGATCGAGCAGGACCCGCGCGGCGTGGCGGACTCGGCGGCCGGGCTGCACCACCGGCTGGCGCAGCTGAAGAACCTGCTCACCGGCCGTTCCACCGGCCCGGCGGGCGGCGGCAAGCGGGTCGAGGACACCCCCGGGGCCGACGAGTGGCGGGGCCGGTGACCGATCCGGCGGACGGGCCGGCGGACGGGCCGGTGGGCGGGCCGGTGGGCGGGGACGCCACGGTGCGGTGCCCGCTGCCCCGCTGCGGCGCCGACAACCCGCCCGACGCCGAGGACTGCGCCGGGTGCGGGACGCCGGTGCGCGGTCACGTCCGGGTGACCGCGCACGCGGCGCGGCTGTTCAACGAGGGGCTGGCGGCGGCGCGGGAGGGCCGGGACGCGATGGCCCGCGACCGGTTCGCCGCCGTGGTGGCGTGGTTCCCCGCCGACGTGGAGGCGCGCAACGCGCTGGCGCTGGCGGCGCTGCGGCTCGGCGACCGGCGGGAGGCGCGCCGCCAGTGGGAGGCGGTCCGGGAGCGCCGGCCCGGCGACGCGCTCGCCGGGCGCGGCCTCAGCCTCCTCGACGGCTCCCCGGATCGGGACGCCGGTGATCGGGGTCCCGCCGAGCGGGATCCCGCCGGTCGAGATCCCGGATGAGGGCCCGCACGTCCACGCCGAGCTGGCTCAGCAGCGCGTGGGCGGCGGACTCGTCGTCGGAGAGCAGGGCGCGCAGCACCCCCGCCTCGTCGGCGGCGCGGCGGACCGCGCCCAGGGTGCGTTCGGACAGCTCGCCGGGGTGCGGGTCGAGGCCGGAGGTCAGCGCCTCCAGCGCCGCCTCGCCCGGTCCGCCCTGCGCGGAGAGCGCGGCGCGCAGCGCGGGCCCGTCGGTGAGGGCGAAGCCGAGCAGCAGGTCGTAGCTGGCGACGACCCGGTGGCCCTGCGCCCGCGCCAGCAGGTGCGCCACGCGCAGGGCCGCGCGGACGCCGTCGTCGAGCCGGTCGAGCGACGGCTCCTCCTCGGCCGACAGCAGCCGCCAGGGCGTCACGCCGCAGTCGGCCACGGCGCGGGCGGCGGTCCCGCCGTCGATCCGCGCGAACGCCTCGGCGACGTCCTCCAGCCCGATGTCGATCCGGCCCCGCTCGGCGGCCCGGCGCTCGGCGGCCGACATCACCCGCAGCACGGTGTCGGACATGATCGGGTCGCCGGTCCCGTGCGCGGAGGCGCGGTCGGCGGTCCGCCGCAGCCGGTCGGCGATCCCCGCCAGGCGGTCCGCGCCGACCCGGCCGGCCAGCACCGGCCGCAGCCCGTCGGCGGTGACCAGGCTCAGCAGCAGGTGCGAGGAGGTCACCAGCCGCCGCCCCGCCGCCAGGTCGAACGCCCGGTCCAGCATCTCCCGCACGGCCGCGTCGGGCACCGGGAGCTGGTCGCCGAGCAGCCGTCCGTCGGGGAACCGCTCCAGGTCGCGGGTCAGCGGCAGGAACCCCGTCCCGTCGTGCAGGAGCTCCCAGGGCACGACGGTCTCGTTGGTGCGCACCAGCACCGGTTCCGGGGAGGTCCGCAGCCGGGCCAGCAGGTCGGGCTCGCGGCCGGGCGGGTAGGGGAACAGGGCGCGGTACAGCGCGTGGGCGTGCTCGGTCAGCCGTTCCTCGGGGATCTCGTCGCGGCGCGCGGCGGCGAGCCGTTCGCTGAGGCTCCCGACGCGGGGCTGGGAGACCTCCACCGAGCAGTCGTGCTCCAGCCGGCCGGAACGGTGCAGCCGGTAGAAGTACAGCGCCGAGCCGTCGTCGCGCTCGGTGACGCGCACGTCCAGGAGGGTGACGGGGGTGGGGGGCCGTTCCATGCGCTCACTGTGCCATCGCGACCGCACGGGCTCCAGCGATCACAACAACCCGGAAGCAAAATGCCAGAAAACATTGCGATTTTACCCTTTCATGGGGAACGCTTAAGGACTTCAAGAGCCACTTCTCGCGAACAGCGGCGCGGGTTCAGGCCTGGGGGAACTCCTATGACCTGGGGACATCCGCATGCGTAACACCATGCTGCGGCGCCTGCCGGTGGAGCAGGCGACCGGACAGCTCTACGGCGGCCGCCATCGGCTGCGCGTCGTCTACCGCACCCGCGACCTCATCGTGCTGGGTCTCGGCGTCATGATCGGTGCGGGCGTGTTCAAGGTGGCCGGTCAGCAGGCCGCCAGCAACGCCGGGCCCGCCGTCATCGTCTCGCTGCTGGTGGCCGGGGCCGTGTGCCTGCTGGCCGCCCTCGCCTACGCCGAGATGTCGTCGATCGTCCCGGTGGCGGGCAGCGCCTACTCCTTCAGCTACGTCGCCTTCGGCGAGGTCTGGGCCTGGGTGGTCGGCTGGGCGCTCATCCTGGAGCTGCTGCTGGCCGCCTCGGTCGTCGCCCGCGCCTGGTCGCTGTACGCGGCGCAGGTGCTCGCCGACTTCTCGGTGCCGGTGCCGGACTGGCTGGCCGGGATCATCGGGCAGCCCAAGGGCTTCGACCTGTTCGCCCTCGGCATCCTGGTGCTGCTGATCGTCATGCTGGCGACCGGCGGCCGGATGAGCCTGCGCACCCTCTGGTTCATGGTGCTGGCCAAGCTGATCGTGGTCGGGCTGGCCGTGGCGACCGGGCTGAAGTTCTTCAACGCCGACAACCTCACCCCGTTCGTGCCGCCGTCGCGGCCCGCGGGCACCGACGACCCGACGATGCTGGACGCGCTGTTCGGGTTCCTCGGCGACGGGTCGCCGCAGGCGTTCGGCATCTGGGGCGTGTTCGCCGCCACCCCGGCGATCGTGTTCGCCTACATCGGCTTCGACCTGATCTCCACCGCCTCGGAGGAGACCGACGACGCGCCGCGCAAGGTCCCGCGCGGGATGCTGCTCAGCATGCTCGTGTCGATCGTGCTGTACGTCGCCGTCGCGGTCGCGCTGGTGGGCATGGTCCGCTACGACCAGCTCGACCCGGCCAAGCCGCCGCTGACCGCGGCGTTCGACGTCGTCGGCGCGCAGTCGATGAACAAGGTCGTCGACGTCGGCATCGTCATCGCGCTGACCACCGTGATCCTGGTGGTGCTGATCAGCCTGACCCGCGTGGTGTTCTCGATGGCCCGCGACGGGCTGCTGCCGCGCGGCGTCGCCGGGATGAGCCGCTACCGCGTCCCCTCGCGCTCCACCCTGGTCGCGGGCGGCGCGGCGGTCGTGATGTCGCAGACCGTGGACGTGCTCACCCTCGAACAGCTCGTGGTGATCGGGACGCTGTTCGCGTTCGGGTTCGTGTCGGCGGCGATGATCGCGATGCGCCGCAGCCGTCCCGACCTGCACCGGCCGTTCCGCGTCCCGGCCGCGACGCTGACCGGCACGCTGGCGATCGTGGCGACCGTGTGGCTGATGCTGAACCTGAAGGTCGAGACCTGGGTCTACTTCCTGGTCTGGATGGCGGTCGGGCTGGTGCTGTACTTCGCCTACGGCCACCGCCGCAGCCACCTGCGGATGCTGCTGGACCAGCCGCCGGGCGCGCCGCTGCCCTACGAGGCCCCGCCGCCCGGCAGCGGCGCCTACGAGCAGGCCGTGCGGTCGTCGGGCGGGCGGCGCCGGGCGGGGAACCCCTTCGCCGAGCCGTACGCGGACCCGCACCTGTCCCCGGGCCCGTACGGTTCCCCCCAGCCGTACGGCGCGCCGGTGGAACCGGCCCCGCGCCAGGCGACCGGCGGCTACCGGCTGGACCCCGAGCCCCCGGCCCCCCGGGAGTCGGGACCCTCCCTGGGCGGTCCGTACCCCAGCGGTGTACGGTCCGCCCCCGAGTCCCCGTATCCGCACGACCCGTACCGGGTGCTGCCGCCGCGGGACCCGTTCCAGCCCCGGGAGCCCCACCAGGAGCGGGATCCGTACCAGGAGAGGCCGTACCGGCAGCAGGGCCCCTACCAGGGACAGGACCCGTACCGGGGGCAGGACCGCGGGCGCCCCGACGAGGCGCGGTGGAACGACGAGCCGCCCCGCCCGGAGGGCCGCCACCGGCGCTGACCCGCGCACATCCGCCGAACGTCGAAGGCGCCGCCCCGGAGTCCGGGGCGGCGCCTTCGACGTTCGGCGGGCTACTTCCTCGCCAGCGGTGTCAGGTACCTGTCCAGGTCGTCGAGGATCTTCCCGGCGGCGGTGACGCCGATGCCGGTCATCCAGATCTCGTCGTCCACGACCTGGGCGTGCTCGTCCCTGACGGCCGCCGGCTTCTGCCAGAGCGGACCGCCGGTGACCTTGGCCTGCTCCTGGGCGGCCTTCTCCCCGTAGGCGGCGACGAACACGAAGTCGCCGTCGGCCTGGTCGACGCGCTCGCCGCTGAGCGGCGCGAACCGCTTGTCGGCCCTGTCCTTCAGCAGCTGGCCCTCGGGACGGCCGAGGCCGGTGTCCCTCAGGACGATCCCGGCGAACGAGTCGGGCCCGCTCCTCGTAGGCCCTGAGCTTCGCCTCGCCCTCGGCCTTCCTGCCCAGGGCCTCGGCGTCCAGCAGGAAGTTCTGCTTCCAGGGTCCCGGTCAGGGCGCGGGCCAGGTGCGGCACCGCCAGCCCGACGAACCCGATCGGCCCGGCGGCGGCGACGGCCGCGCCGGTGAGCAGCACGGCGGCGACGGCGGCCAGCAGGCGGGTGCGCCCGACGTCACGGCCCAGGCCGCGCGCCATGTCGTCGCCGGGCGCCAGGGCGTCCAGGCCGCGCGCGACGCCGAAGGCGATCACCAGCCCGGCGGCGACGAACGGCAGCACCCACAGCGCGACCTCGGGCGGCCGCCCGGCCAGCGACCCGACCGCCCAGAACCGGTACTGGTCGAAGGTCTGGGCGTTGACGGTGAGCACGCCGACGACGCCGAACCACACGTAGGCGGGCGGCGTGGTCAGTCCGAACAGGGTGATCGCGGCGACGACGCCCAGCGACGCGCCGGAGGTGACGCCCATGATGCGCGGATCGGCCAGGGGGTTGCGGGTGAGGGCCTGCATGAGCACGCCCGCGACGGCCAGGCCCGCGCCGACGGCGAGGCCGGTGACGGTGCGCGGCACCCGCATCGACCGCACGATCTCCACGTCGCCGCCCGCGCCGGGGGCGACCGCGCCGGGGTCCAGCAGGGCCGCCAGCACCCGGTCGGGGGCGATGCCGCGGCTGCCGACCGCCAGGCTCGCCAGCACGGCCAGGGCCAGCGGGCCCGCCGACCCGGCCGGCACGGCGAGCCACCGGACCCGGCCGCCCGTCCGCCGTCTCTGTGGCATGTCCTCGCCGTACGGTCTCGTGGGGGAAGTTAGGCGGACCTAACCTCGGCGGAGACCAGGGGATCCATCAGGGCTTTCACAAATCACCCGGAAACCCGCTGGACGGCGGGACCGGCACCGGCTATGTTCTTCTCAGATAGAGATTGACTCAGGATGAGAAGGACGGCGATGACCGGCGACCGGCGCGACGAGCGGGAGTTCCTGGCCGACTACGACCCGCGCGACTACGACCCCGTGTCCGTCACGGTCGACGTGGTGGCGCTGACCATCCGCGACGAGGTCCTGCACGTGCTGCTGGTGCGGCGCGCGCACCCGCCGTTCGCCGGGATGTGGGCGCTGCCGGGCGGGTTCGTGCGCGGCGTCCGCGACGCCGAGGGCCTGCCGGAGGCCGCCGTCCGCGAGCTGGCCGAGGAGACCGGGCTGAGCGCCGGCCCGACCGGCGGGAACGGTCCCCTGGACCGCGTCCACCTGGAGCAGCTCGCCACCTACGGTGCGCCGGGCCGCGACCCCCGCATGCGGGTGATCTCGGTGGCGTACCTGGCGTTCGCGCCGGAGCTGCCGGACCCGGAGGCGGGCGGCGACGCGGCCGAGGCGGCCTGGGCGCCGGTCGGGTCGCTGGGGCTGACCGGGACCGGCGAGCAGCGGCCGGGGACGACGCGCCGGCTGGCGTTCGACCACTCCCGGATCCTGGCCGACGGGCTGGAGCGGGCCCGGGCGAAGCTGGAGTACACGCCGCTGGCCACGGCGTTCTGCGCGCCCGAGTTCACGATCCCCGAGCTGCGCGCCGTCTACGAGGCGGTGTGGGGCGAGGAGCTGCATGCGGGCAACTTCCACCGCAAGGTCCTGTCGGTCCCCGGGTTCGTGGAGAGCACCGGGGCCACCGCCGAACGCACCGGGCGGCGCGGCGGTCCGCGCCCCCGGCTCTACCGGGCGGGCGACGCGCGGCTGCTGCACCCGGCGCTGCTGCGGCCGAGCCGGGAGGAGGAGATCCGATGACCCCCGGCGACCCGGCGGCCCTGGACGAGGCGCTGGCCCGGCTCGACCGGGCCCGCACCCCGGCCGACCTGTTCGGGACCGACGCGGCCGAGGCCGCGCGGACCTACCGGCGGCTGGCGCGGCTGGTGCACCCCGACGCCACCGGCGGGCGCACGGACGACGCGTTCGCGCGGCTGACGGCGCTGTGGCGGTCCTACAACCGCACCGACCCCGTCACGATCACCACCCGGCGCGGCCCCTACTGGCTGGACGACCGGCGCGTCACGGGCGACCTGGCCGACCTGTTCCGGGCGCGCGACGCCCGGGACGACACCGTGATGATCAAGATTCCGCGCGATCCGCACGACGGCGACCTGCTGGAACGCGAGGCCGTCGCGCTGCGGCAGCTCCCCCGGGACGGCGACGGGAGGTACCTGGCGTACGTGCCGCGCCTGCTGGAGTCGTTCCGGCACCGCGACCCCGCCACCGGGGCGCGGCGGCACGCCAACGTGATCGGCGCGTTGGAGGGTTTCCACAGCCTCGCCGAGGTGAGGACCGCCTACCCCGACGGCCTGGACCCGCGCGACGCGGCGTGGATGTGGCGGCGGCTGCTGGTCGCCCTGGGCTTCGCGCACCGCGCGGGCGTCCTGCACGGCGCGGTGCTGCCCGAGCACGTCCTGATCCATCCCGGGAAGCACGGCCTGGTGCTGGTGGACTGGTGCTACTCGGTGCCCGGCTGCTACGCGCACGCCGACCCCAGCGGCCGGGTGCCCGCGCTGGTGGACCGGTACGCCGGCCACTACCCGCCCGAGGTCCCGGCGCGGGAACCGGCGTCCCCCGCCACCGACGTGTTCATGGCCACCCGCTGCATGACCGACCTGATGGGCGACGGGGCCCCGAAGGCGCTGCGCTCGTTCGCGCGCGGCTGCCTGCTGCCGTCCCAGCGGCGGCGGCCCGGCGACGCCTGGCGGCTGCTGGGCGAGCTCGACGAGGTCCTCGAACGGCTCTACGGCCCGCGCCGGTTCCGCCCGTTCCACCTGCCCCCGACCTCCTGAGACCCGAACCTCCCGAGAGGAGACCCCCATGGGAAGCGGACACTGGTCCACCGACGTCTACACCGCCCGGGCGAGCTACCGCCGCGCCACCGGCGCCAGCGCGTTCGCCTACAGCGACTCCGGCGCCACCGCCGTCCACCCCGACCTCGACCCGCGCGGCGTGAAGGTCCGCGAGAGCCGCGACTCCGACGACCATCCCCGGTCGCTGGCCGTCGCGGTGCTGTTCGACGTGACCGGCTCGATGGGCACCGTCCCGCGCGTGCTCCAGACCAAGCTGCCCGACCTGCTGGGCCTGCTGCTGCGCAAGGGCTACGTCGAGCACCCGCACATCATGTTCGGCGCGATCGGCGACGCCACCTGCGACCGCGCGCCGCTCCAGGTCGGGCAGTTCGAGGCCGACAACCGGATGGACGACGACCTCGGGAAGCTGTACCTGGAGGGCGGGGGCGGCGGCCAGATGACCGAGTCCTACGAGCTCGGCATGTACTTCATGGCCCGGCACACCGCGATCGACTGCCACGAGCGGCGGGGGCGGCGCGGCTACCTGTTCATGATCGGTGACGAGCTGGCCTACCCGAAGGTCAAGCGCGCCGAGGTCGCCCGCGTCCTCGGCGAGGAGATCCCCGAGGACGTCCCGGTCGCCGAGATCGTGCGGGAGCTGCGGGAGCGCTTCGAGGTGTACTTCATCATCCCCGAGGGCGGCTACCACTCCGGCGACCGGCGGCTGAAGGAGTTCTGGCAGGGGCTGCTCGGCCAGAACGTGCTGTACCTGGACGACCTGGACGCGGTCTGCGAGACGATCGCGCTCACGATCGGCCTGGCGGAGGAGGCCATCGACCTGGCCGAGGGCCTGGCGCACCTGGACGAGGCCGGCTCCACGGCGGGGGCGTCGGTGTCGCGGGCGCTGGCCCGGCTGGACGCCTCCCGCGCCCCGGCGGCGACGGCCGACGCCCCGCTGGACCTGACCGCCGGCCCGGCGCGCTCGACGAGGCTCTGAGGGAGGGTGACCGCCGTGGGCAACGTGGTCGTGGTCGATCTCGGGTTCGGCGACGCGGGCAAGGGGACCGTCGTGGACTGGCTCTGCGCGCGGGGGCCGGAGCCGGTGCACGCGATGGTGCGGTTCAACGGCGGCGCGCAGGCGGCGCACAACGTCGTGCTGCCCGACGGGCGGCACCACACGTTCGCGCAGTTCGGGTCGGGGACGTTCACGCCGGGGGTGCGCACGCACCTGTCGCGGTTCGTGCTGGTGGACCCGCTGGCGCTGGCCGCCGAGGCCGACCACCTGCGGTCGCTCGGCGTCGCCGACGCGCTGGACCGGCTGACGGTGGACCGCGACGCGCTGCTCACCACGCCCTACCACCGGGCCGCGAACCGGGCGCGCGAGACCGCCCGGGGCGCGGCCCGGCACGGGTCGTGCGGGATGGGCGTCGGGGAGACCGCCTCCTACGCGCTGTCGCACGCCGACGCGCCGCGCGCGGGCGACTGCCTGTCCCCCGCCCGCCTGCGCCGGCGCCTGGCGGCCGTGCGGGACTGGTACCTGGCCGAGTTCCCCGGCGGCGGGCCGGTGCCCGACGCGGCGGACTGCGCGGAGGCGTTCGCGGCGTTCGGCGAACGGGTCCGCGTCGTGGGCGGCGAGCGCCTGCGGACGCTGCTGCGCTCCGGGAACGTGGTGTTCGAGGGCGCGCAGGGCGTGCTGCTGGACGAGTGGCACGGGTTCCACCCGTACACGACCTGGTCGACCACCACGTTCGCCAACGCCGAGACCCTGCTGTCGGAGGCGGGCGCCGAGGCGGCGCGCCTGGGCGTGGTGCGGACGTACGCGACGCGGCACGGTCCGGGCCCGTTCGTCACCGAGGACCCGGCGCTGACGGCCGACCTGCCGGACCCGCACAACGGGACCGGCCCCTGGCAGGGCGTGTTCCGCGTCGGCCACCTGGACGCGGTCGCGCTGCGGTACGCGCTGGAGGTGACCGGCGGCGTGGACGCGCTGGCCGTCACGCACCTGGACGTGGCCGAGGCCCGCGACGACCTGCGGGTGTGCCGCGCCTACGACGTCGGCGGCGAGCACGTGACCCGCCTGGCCCCCGGCGACCTGGACCACCAGGCGGCGCTGGCCGGGCGCCTGCTCGCCGCGCGCCCGGTGTACGAGCCGTTCACGTGCGTGGAGGACGTCGTGGACGCGCCGGTCGCGCTGCGCTCGTTCGGGCCGACCCGCGCCGACAAGCGGCCCGCCCGCCTGCTCGCCTAGGGCCTGTTTCAAAGTGGGCCTCAGCCGCGCACGCGAGCGCGTTACCTGACCTGCGGGCCCGACGCCGGAGGCGAGGGCCCGCGGGTCA
>NZ_JACJIA010000012.1:0-297927 GCF_014138665.1 Actinomadura kijaniata | reverse complement strand
TCGACTTGCATGTGTTAAGCACGCCGCCAGCGTTCGTCCTGAGCCAGGATCAAACTCTCCATTAAGGTCTCGCAGACAACCCGGGGGCGAACCCGGGCCGCCAAACCTTCATGGGAATGAATCCCGACAATGAGACCCCTAAGGGTCTCGTTGCCTCAAAGAAATCCCTGTCGACTCCCGAAAGAGCCGGACGGGGCGATCAGAACCTTGCCTGATCGATAAAGGCACTGGCTTTTAACACGCTGTTGAGTTCTCAAGAAACGGACACCCACCGCGCTCGATCCGCTCGCGCGTCTCTCGCTCCGGGGCGACTCGCTTTACGTTATCAGTTCCGGCCGGTCTGTCAATTTCACCGGTCTTCCCCGATTTCGCCCTTTCGGTTTCCCGTTTCCGGGTCCCGTTCGGGCGATGTCTCTATTTCACCAGAACCATCCGACTTTGCAAAATCGGGCGTTTCCGTGGAACGGAGATCCCACCGGCAGCACCCAGCGCACGGTCGAGACCGTGTGCGTGGTTCTTCGGTGGTTCCCCTCGGGTCGGCCGCTGTTTCCAGCGTCCCGCTCCCCGTGGGGCGGAGAGAACATTATGCCCACGCGCGCACCGCGTCAAACCAAACCGGGAAACCCGTGGCGACGTGTCGCGGGGGCATGCTCGCCGCATCCGCTCCTTGGGAGCTTGACCTGCGGCGATGTTCTTCGTTGGTGGTCGTCGTCCGTGCCGACGGCGATGCCGTCGAAAGCTACAACAGGGGGCGTGTCGGATCTGTTCCCGGTTCGGGGACGAAGTACCGCGCGGCGGGCGCCCGCCGCGCGATCGGCGTCCGGGTCAGCTCCAGGTGGCTCCGGCGGGTTCGCGGACCGTGGTGTTGAGGCGGTTGAAGAAGTTCGTCATGGAGATCCACAGGATCAGGCCGGAGAGCTGCTTCTCGTCGAAGTGGTCGGCGGCCTCGTCCCACAGTTCGTCGGAGACGGCGTCGGGGCGGTCGGCGAGGCGGGTCATCGCCTCGGCCAGGGCCAGGGCGGCGCGTTCGGCGTCGGTGAAGTAGGGGGCCTCGCGCCAGGCGGCCACGGACCACATGCGCTCGTCGCTGGTCCCGGCCTTCCTGAGGTTGCGGCCGCCGGCGTCCACGCAGGCGGCGCAGCCGTTGATCTGGCTGGCGCGCAGGTGGACCAGTTCCAGGAGCTCCGGGTCGAGGCCGCTCTGGTAGGCGGCCTTGTAGAGGCCCTGGATCGGCTTCATGGCGTCGAGGACCATCACCGGGTTCTTCATGCGGGCTTCCATCGTCGCTGCTCCCTCGGGGTTCGGTTGCTCTCACTGCATTGACGGGCCCCGGCGCGGAAGTGTGACCGCGGGGAGAGGATTTTTCCGTGGCGGTTCCGCGGGGACGTCGGTAGCGTTCGCGGTCGCTGTCGAGCTGCGGAAAGGCGGTGTCCCCGGTGAGTGGTCCGCGTACGACCACGTTGTGGCGGCCGACCGGGCCGGAGGAGTTGGAGCTGGTGCGGGAGCTGGAGTGGCGGGCCTGGCCGCCGCGGCTGCCCGAGCAGCCGATCTTCTATCCGGTGCTGAACGAGGAGTACGCCATCAAGATCGCGCGGGACTGGAACGTGCCGCACAGCGGGGTGGGGTACGTGACGCGGTTCGAGGTGGAGAGCGGGTTCCTGGAGCGCTATCCGGTGCGGCAGGCCGGTGGGCGGACGATCCTGGAGCTGTGGGTGCCCGCCGAGGAGCTGGCGGAGTTCAACGCGCACATCGTCGGCGCCATCGAGGTCGTGCACGAGTTCCGGTGACGGCCGGGCCGTCCGCTACGGTCGCCGGATGGGACGACATGTGCCGTTCACCGGTGATGAGAAGGAAAGCCTCTGGGCCAGCCTCCAGCGGCAGCGCGACGTGACGTTGGGGAAGCTGGAGGGGCTCGACGACGAGCAGGTGCGGCGGGCGGTCGTGCCGTCCGGGACGAACCTGCTGGGGCTGGTGAAGCATCTGGCGGCCGTGGAGTACTCCTGGTTCTGCGAGCCGTTCGGGCGGGAGACCGAGCCGTTGCCGTTCGATTCCGAGGACGAGAACGCGGACCTGCGGGTGCGGCCCGACGAGACGACCGCGGACATCGTGGCGTTCCACGGGCGGGCGCGGGCCGCGGCGGACGAGATGATCGGTGAGCTCGGGCTCGACGACACCGGGACGGCGTGGTCCGGGGAGACCGTGACGTTGCGGTGGCTGCTCATCCACATGATCGAGGAGACGGCGCGGCACGCCGGGCACATGGACGTCCTGCGCGAGCTGATCGACGGGGCGACCGGCGACCCGCCGTCCCGTTGATCAGCGGGTCTCCCGGGCCCTCTCCCATTCGACGATCGTGGGCACGCCCTCGCCGAGCATCCGGTGGGCGAGGTCCCTTTCCCGTTCGCGGGGCCGGACGCGGGTGAGCGGCGCGAACTCCTCGGGGAGGACGTCGAACGTGCCGAAGACCTGCTCCCCGGTGCGCATCCGGAGCAGCATGCCGCAGCGCAGGTGGCGGGGCGTGTCCGGCTTGGTGTGCCAGAAGAGCGGCAGCAGGTGGTGGACGCCGTCGGCGGCGACGTGGGCGGCGATCCGTTCCGGGGACAGGCGCGCGTTGAGCCGGAGGCGTTCGCCGGTCCTTCCCAGTTCCGTGAGCGTGACGGTGTCGATCTCCTTGACCTCGTGGGGCACGTCGTACCTGTCGTCGCTCATGGGGTTCCTTCCGCTGTCTGGATAATGCGGGGTGTGGAGCTTCGTCCGGAACTGTCGCCGCCCCCGGTGCCCCCCGAACGGCTCGGGGAGATCTCGGCGTGGATCGAACGGATCGAGCGGTCGGTCGCCGGCGGGGAGCCGGTGGCGGAGGAGATCGGGGCGTTCAACGCGGCCACCGGGCACCGGTACGGGGTGTTCGACTTCGCGACGTACCGGGGGGCGCGGACTCTGGAGGAGTTCGCGCTGGAGGCGGCGCGGCCCGCGCATCCCCGGGTGCCGGACGTCACCCGGGCGGAGCTGGTCGAGATCGTTCGGCGGGTGCTGGACGGGGATCCGGAGACCGGGTACTACCTGCTGGTCCTGGACGCCGGCGTCGCCCGGCGGGACGCCGCCGATCTGATCTTCCATCCGCCGCCCGGGCTGGAGGGCGCCCCGGCCGGGGAGATCGTGGACGCGATCCTGGCGTACCGCCCGTTCTCCCTGTGAGGGCGCGGGGCCGCGGTCCCCTGGCAGCGGCGGTCCACGCCGGACAGGTCGAGGCGGGTCTCCGCGAACGGGGCCGAGGACGCGGGGTCAGGGCTTGGCGAGGAAGCCGCCGACGAACAGGACCGCCTCGGCCACGACCCACAGCAGGGCGGAGGCGGCCAGCACGCTGTCGAGGCGGTCCGGGCGGCGGCGGATGGCGGGGGCGGCCCAGGCGGCGACGCCCAGGGCCGCGGCGCCCAGCGCCGGCAGGAACGAGATCAGGACCGCGACGTCGTAGTGGTCGGCGCAGACCGCGTCGCGCTGCTCGGGGTCGCCGCAGAACGCCGTGGTCCCCCAGCCGCCGAACGCCGACAGCAGCCACAGCACGGCCAGCAGGACATTGGCGATCGTCGGCAGGGCCGGTGAGATCCACCAGCCGTTCGGGCGTCCGGGCACGGCCTGCACGCAACGGACGGTACCTCGCGACCCCCCGGTCCTGAAAGGGCCCTTCGTCAACGCGTCCGGAAGGTTCGGTTATGCCCCGTGGGTAGGGTCGGGCGCGTGGGGAAGGTCATCGACAAGGTCGCCTGGGTGCGCGTGGACGGCGGGCGGGTGCTGGCGGTCCGGTCGCACGGCAGGGAGCTGTTCTATCTGCCCGGCGGCAAGCGGGAGGCCGGGGAGGACGACGCCGCGACGCTGGCCCGGGAGGTCCGGGAGGAGCTGGGCGTCGAGCTGGTGGGCCCGCCCGTGCACGTGGGCACGTGGGAGGCCCCGGCGGACGGCCGCGGCGGCGGGGTGACGGTGCGGATGGCCTGCTACACCGCCGACCACCGGGGAACGCCGCGCGCCGCCGCCGAGATCGCCGAGATCGCCTGGCTGGGCCACGGCGACCGGGAACGCGTCTCGGCGGCGACCCGGCTGGTCCTGGACGCCCTGCGGGAGTCCGGCGGGATCGGCTGAGCCCCGGTCAGGTCAGGTCCTTCGACTCGTGCAGGGTCATGTCCATCACGATCGCGGTGAGCACGGCGAACGTGCGCAGCGGCTCCGGCACCGGGTCGTTGATCTCGACGGTGTACTTGTCGGCGGTGGTCAGCAGGTGGGTGGCGATCCCGGCGAACTTCTTGCGGACGTGGGCGACGGCCGTTCCGCTCGTGTCGGTGACGGTGAAGTTGCGGCGCGCCACGTCCCCGGCGATCTCGCCGACCTTCGTGCCGCCGGGGTCGCGCAGCAGGTAGCGGCGGGCGATGCGTTCGGTGTTGACGGTGCCGAGCGTCTCGCCGTCGGCGTCGTGCAGCGTGGTCAGCATGCGGCCCGCGCGCTTGGCGATCACCAGCAGGGGTTCGCCGCCGGGGTCGGTCACGTCGACGACGCGGGCGTCCAGCTCGGACTTGCCGGGGAACACCTTCTTCAGGTGCTCCAGGCGGTTGCCCTCCTGGGGTTCGGCGGCCTGTGCCAGCAGCGTTCCGTCCTCGGTGAGGATCTTGTAGCGGGTCCGGGCGAACGGGCCGCGGCGCGGCTGCTCGACCCGGAACGACGAGGCGGTGAACAGGTCGGTCACGATGGGGTCCCGTCGGTCGGGGAAATCGGGGTGGCTCGGGCCGGTCAGGGCGTGAAGTCCTTCTCCTCGTAGTGCATCATGTCGACCGCGATGGCGGCCGTCACCACGAGGGTGCGCAGCGGTTCGGGCAGCGGCGCGCGGACCTCGGTGGTGTAGCGGTCGGCGGTGGTGAGGACCTCCTTGCCGAGGCCGGCCCACTTCTTGTCCACCTGCGCCACGTGCTGCCCGTAGCCGTCCAGCACCTGGAACCTGCGGCCCAGGCGGTTGCCCTTCAGCTCCCCGACGGCGTTCCCGGCGGCGTCGAGCAGGGAGTAGCGGAACGCGTAGCGGTTCTGCCGGAACCAGCCGATCAGGCGGCCGTCCGGGAGCAGGACGGAGGTGTCGGTGTCGTAGCCGCGGTTGGCGATGACGAGGACCGGGGTCCCCTGCGGGTCGCGGACCTGCACGGTGCGCGGGTAGACGCCGATGCCGCCGAACACCACGCGGGAGATCTGCTTGCGGATCGGCACGTCCTCCTCGGCGGCCTCGGCGAGCACCGTGCCCTGCCCGTCGCGGACGGTGTACCGCGACTTGGCGGCGGGCAGGCGGGGCGGCTGCTCGGTCTGCAGCACGGGGGCGGTGAACAGGGTGTGCATTCGCTGATATATAGCGCAAGAGGGGCGGTTCCCGTGGGAACCGCCCCTCCTGGGCGTCACTGCTGTGGACTGCTCCGATCAGGTGATCAGAAGTCCATGCCGCCGTCGCCGCCCGGCATGGCCGGGGCGGCGTTCTTCTCCGGCTTCTCGGCGATGACGGCCTCGGTGGTGAGGAACAGGGCCGCGATCGACGAGGCGTTCTGGAGAGCGGAGCGGGTGACCTTGGCGGGGTCGATGATGCCCGTCTCGAACATGTCGACGTACTCGCCGGTGGCGGCGTTGAGGCCCTGGCCCGGGGTCAGGTTGCGGACCTTCTCCACCACGACGCCGCCCTCAAGGCCGGCGTTGACGGCGATCTGCTTCAGCGGCTCCTCCAGGGCGCGCTTGACGATGTTGGCGCCGGTGGCCTCGTCGCCGGGCAGCTCCAGCTTGTCGAAGGCCTTGGTGCCCGCCTGGAGCAGCGCCACGCCGCCGCCGGGGACGATGCCCTCCTCGACGGCCGCCTTGGCGTTGCGGACGGCGTCCTCGATGCGGTGCTTGCGCTCCTTGAGCTCCACCTCGGTGGCCGCGCCGGCCTTGATGACGGCCACGCCGCCGGCCAGCTTGGCCAGACGCTCCTGGAGCTTCTCGCGGTCGTAGTCGGAGTCGGTGTTCTCGATCTCGGTGCGGATCTGGTTGACCCGGCCCGCGATCTCGTTGGCGTCACCGGCGCCGTCCACGATGGTGGTCTCGTCCTTGGCCACCACGACCTTGCGGGCGCGGCCCAGCATGTCGAGGGTGGTGGACTCCAGCTTGAGGCCGACCTCCTCGGAGATGACCTGGCCGCCGGTCAGGGTGGCGATGTCGCCGAGCATGGCCTTGCGGCGGTCGCCGAAGCCCGGGGCCTTGACGGCCACGGACTTGAAGATCCCGCGGATCTTGTTGACGACCAGGGTGGCCAGGGCCTCGCCCTCGACGTCCTCGGCGATGATCAGCAGCGGCTTGCCGGACTGCATGACGGCCTCCAGGACCGGCAGCATGTCCTTGTTGGCGGAGACCTTGCCCTGGACGATCAGCAGGTAGGGGTCCTCCAGGACCGCTTCCATGCGCTCGGGGTCGGTGACGAAGTAGGGCGAGATGTAGCCCTTGTCGAAGCGCATGCCCTCGGTGAGCTCCAGCTCCAGCCCGAAGGTGTTGCTCTCCTCGACGGTGATGACGCCTTCCTTGCCGACCTTGTCCATCGCCTCGGCGATCATCTCGCCGATCTGGACGTCACCGGCCGAGATGGAGGCCGTGGAGGCGATCTGCTCCTTGGTCTCCACGTCCTTGGCGAGCTTGGACAGCTCCTCCGAGACGCGCTCGACGGCGGCCTCGATGCCCTTCTTCAGGGACATGGGGTTGGCGCCGGCGGCGACGTTGCGCAGGCCCTCGCGGACCAGGGCCTGGGCCAGCACGGTGGCGGTGGTGGTGCCGTCACCGGCCACGTCGTCGGTCTTCTTGGCTACTTCCTTGACCAGCTCGGCGCCGATCTTCTCCCAGGCGTCCTCGAGCTCGATCTCCTTGGCGATGGACACACCGTCGTTGGTGATGGTGGGGGCGCCCCACTTCTTCTCCAGCACGACGTTGCGGCCCTTGGGGCCAAGGGTGACCTTGACGGCGTCAGCGAGCTGGTTCATGCCGCGCTCGAGACCGCGCCGGGCCTCCTCGTCAAACGCGATCATCTTTGCAGCCATAGGGGCTCCAGTCCTTCCGGAACAGGTGGCCTTGAACGGATCGAGCCGACGCCCGCGACGGACGGTCCCCCTCCGGCGGCATCCATTCCGCCGACGGCTGGAGACCTCATCGTCCCGATCCGGACTGTGGACTTGTCACTCTCCACAGCAGAGTGCCAATGGTTTGTTTAGCACTCTACCCGGACGAGTGCAAGCGGATGGCCTCTCTTCCGAGGTCAGAGGTCGGTGTCCCGCCGTGGTGGTCTCCCCGTCCGCGCCTGGGCGGCCGGAGGGGGTCATGCCCGGCCGGGATGATCGGCAATCGTGGTTCCCTCGCTGGTCAGCGGGGCGGCGGGGCGGGACCGCGCGGGTAGCATGCCCTGGGACCAAGCGCGGAGGGACTGTTGAGCGATGCGGGGGGCGTGCCGAGCCCGGTCCAGGAGATGCTGGACGAGCTGCACACGCGGGTGCGGGACGTCGACGCCGGCGAGGTCGCGACGTACATCCCGGCGCTCGGCAAGGCCGATCCGGCGCTGTTCGGGCTGGCGCTGGCGACCCAGGACGGGCACGTCTACACCGCCGGGGACGCGGACACCGGGTTCACGATCCAGTCGGTGTCCAAGCCGTTCGTGTACGCGCTCGCCCTGCACGACCGGGGCCTGAACGCCGTCCTGCGGCGGGTCGGGGTCGAGCCGACCGGCGAGGGCTTCGACGCGCTGCGGCTGGAGGCCGGAACCGGACGGCCGCTCAACCCCATGGTCAACGCCGGGGCGGTCGTCACCGCGTCGCTGGTGGACGGCGACGATCACGGCCAGCGGTTCCAGCGGATCATCGACGGGCTGTCCGCGTTCGCGGGCCGCGAACTGCGGCTGGACCACGAGGTGCTGGCCTCGGAGGAGCGCACCGGCGACCACAACCGCGCCCTCGGGTACCTGCTGCGCAACGCCGGGGCGCTGCGGGGCGACGTCAACGAGGCCGTCGGCGTCTACTTCCGGCAGTGCTCGATCGTCGTGACCGCCCGCGACCTGGCCGTCATGGCGGTCACCCTGGCGGCCGGGGGCGTCAACCCGGTCACCGGGCGGCGGGTCGTCGGCGCCGACACCTGCGAGCACGTCCTGGCCGTCATGGCGACGTCGGGCACCTACGACTTCGCGGGCGAGTGGCTGCTGCGCACCGGCCTGCCCGCCAAGAGCGGGGTGTCGGGCGGCCTGGTGGCGGCGCTGCCGTCGCAGCTCGGCATCGGCGTCTACAGCCCGCCGCTGGACCGGCGCGGCACCAGCGTCCGCGCCATCGCCGCGTGCCAGGAGCTGTCGGCGCGGTTCGGGCTGCACCTGATGCGGCCCGCGCAGCGCACCACGCCGGTGCTGCACCGGCTGCTGCGCGGCGACGCGGTCTCCTCGCACCGCACCCGGCGGCACCTGGAGCGCGAGGCGCTGCGCCGGGACGGCCGGGCGATCCTGGCCTGCGAACTCCAGGGCGACCTGGGGTTCACAGGCGCGGACACCGCCATCCGCGCGATCACCGACGAGCTGGACGGGGTGCGCTGGCTGGTGCTGGACCTGCACCGCGTCAACCGCATGGAGCCCGTCGCGGTGAACCTGCTGGACGGCTTCGCCGCCCGGCTGCGCGGGCGGGGCGTCGCGACGGTGGTGGCCGCCGACGCCGGGAGCGGCCCGCTGGCGGCGGCCGAGGCGTCGTTCGCGTCGCTGGACGAGGCGCTGGAGCACTGCGAGGACGCGCTGGTCGCGGCGGGGCGGTCCGCGCGGCTGGATCCGGACGCGGCGGTCCCGCCGGAGGAGCAGGACATCCTGCGCGACCTGCCCGCCGAGATGCTGGACGCGCTGACGCCGCTGCTGGAGGAGCGCCGCCTGGCCAGAGGGCAGGTGCTGTTCGACCCGGGCGCGGCGCCGGACGAGGGCGCGGCATCGGACGAGACGCTGTACTTCGTGGTGTCGGGCGGCCTGGTCGCGCAGGTGATGGCGGGCGACCCGCCCGAGCCGGTGCGGATCGCGTCGATGGGGCCGGGAACGGCCGTCACGAAGCTGGTCCTCGGCGACGACCGGATCGCCTACCGGGTCGTCGCCGACGAGCCCACGGTCGCGCGGGTGCTCACGGCCGCGGCCGTGAAACGCCTGGAGGACACCCATCCGCAGATCGTGGAGGCGCTGCACTGGGCGATGGCGCGCCATCTGGCAGCCCGGCTGCGGCAGGCCGACGCGCGGAACCAGGCGATGATCGGTTCGGACGCCCGGCGCGGCGACTGACCCGGCGGGCCGTCAGGTGGGCCGTCAGGCGGGACGGACCATGTCGGCCTGCGGGCCCCGGTCGCTCTGGGTGATCTCGAACTCGACGCGCTGCCCCTGTTCGAGACTGCGGTACCCGTCCGTCTGGATGGCCGAGTAGTGGACGAACACGTCCCGGCCGCCGTCCACCGCGATGAAGCCGTAGCCCTTCTCCGCGTTGAACCACTTGACAGTGCCTTGCGCCATATCGAACCTGCCGCTCGTCCGTGGCCGGGAGGAGCCACGGCTGGTGCTTCGCGGGCCCGCCCCTGCTAACGCGGGGCCCGCCGACCGCCGTCCGTGGTCCCCTCGGCCCCGGGGTACGGGCCGTGGCGGGGCGGACCAGGCGTGATCGGGCTCGACCATATAGGCGGTGCGGTGGGGGCGGCAGGCCCTAGAAGGACAGACCTGACGGCCGGTAACGGTCATCATGGGCCGTCCCGACCAGGGGAAGGATCTCCCTTTCGAGACGGCGCGGCACCGGCTGCCCGTACCTGGTCTCCAGCCGGTCGCGGGCCCGCAGGTAGCGCGTCGCCGCCTCCTCCAGCGACGACGGCACCTCCCGGACGCCGAGCGGCGCGAGCAGGTGCCCGCTCATCCGCAGCAGCTCGCCGCGCACCCGGTCGTTCATGCCGTGCCGCCGCTTGGCGACCAGGCCGAGCGTCCAGCACCAGAAGTGCACGTCGATCGCCGGGAGGGTGTCGGGCCCGACCCGCCACGGCGGGTTGGGGCGGCGCGCCACCTCCGGGAAGACCAGGTCCACCTTCACCGGGCCGGGCAGGACGACCAGGTAGCAGGCGTGGTCGCCGAGCGGGTCCCACTGGACGGCCACCGGGTCGTACGGCGCGACCAGCCGGGGCAGGTCGCCGGCGACCTCGCCGAAGTCCTCGACGCTGACGGCGAAGTCCCAGTCCGACAGTTCGGTGGCGGCGCGGAAGCCGTCGGGCGCCCGCGATCCGATCGGTTCGACGGCGCGCACCAGCGGGTGGTCCGCCACCGCCGCCGCGATCTCCTCCGCTGTTCCCATGCCAGGGCCCCTACCCCCGCCCATCAGGACAAAAGCCCCTTTTCCCGGCAATTGACAGGGGAAAAGGGGCCTGGTCCGGCCACACCCGGCCGCGGCGGGCGGCCGGGGCGGGAGCGGCCGGGCGGATCAGCCGCCGGCGACCGCCGGAATGATCGACACCTGCGTCCCGGCCGGGGTCGGGGTGTCCAGGCCGTCGGCGAACCGCACGTCCTCGTCGCCCACGTACACGTTCACGAACCGCCGGATCCTGCCGTTGTCGTCCAGGATCCGGGCGGAGATCCCGGAGTAGTTGGCCTCCAGGTCGGCCACGACGGCGCGCAGGGTGTCGCCCTCGGCCTTCACCTCCGCCTCGCCGCCGGTGTAGGTCCGCAGGATCGTCGGGATCCGCACAGACACGGTGCTCATGTTCGGTCCTTTCTCAGGCGATGCCCGCGGCGCGGAACGCCTCAAGCGACGGGGCGATGTTGGCGGTGGGGGCCACGACCGGCGCGACGGCGTCGAGGGTCTTCAGGCCGTCGCCGGAGTTGATGATCACGGTCTCGGCGCCCGGGTCCAGCCGCCCGCTCTCCACCAGCTTGCGCAGCACGCCGACGGTGACGCCGCCCGCGGTCTCGCCGAAGATCCCCTCGGTGCGGGCCAGCAGCCGGATGCCCTCGACGACCTGCTCGTCGGTGACGTCCTCGACCGCGCCGCCGGTGCGGCGGACGACGTCGAGCACGTAGGTGCCGTCGGCCGGGTTGCCGATGGCCAGGGACTTGGCGATGGTGTCGGGCTTGACCGGCCGGAAGACGTCCCAGCCGTTCTTGAACGCCGTCGCCACCGGGTCGCATCCGGCGGCCTGCGCGCCGTACACCTTGTAGGGCTTGTCCTCGACCAGGCCCAGCTTGATGAGCTCCTGGAACGCCTTGTCGATCTTGGTGAGCTGGGAGCCGGACGCCACCGGGACCACGATCTGGTCCGGCAGCCGCCAGCCGAGCTGCTCGGCGATCTCGTAGCCCAGGGTCTTGGAGCCCTCGGCGTAGTAGGGGCGGACGTTGACGTTCACGAACGCCCAGTCCTCCTGCTCGCCCGCGATCTCGGAGGCGAGCCGGTTGACGTCGTCGTAGTTGCCGTCCACGGTCACGAACGTGCCGCCGTACACGGCCGTCGTGATGATCTTCTGGGACTCCAGGTTCGACGGCACGAACACGGCGCTGCGGATCCCGGCGCGGGCCGCGGCGGCGGCGACGGCGTTGGCCAGGTTGCCGGTGGACGGGCAGGCCAGCACCTTGAAGCCCAGCTCGCGGGCGGCGGCCAGCGCGACGGCGACGACGCGGTCCTTGAACGAGTGCGTCGGGTTGCCCGAGTCGTCCTTCACCCACAGCCGCTGGAGGCCGAGCTCCTCGGCGAGCTGGTCGGCGCGGACCAGCCGGGTGAGGCCGGGCTCGGTGTTGGGCGTCTCGGCGACGTTCTCCGGAACCGGCAGCAGGCCGCGGTAGCGCCAGATGTTGCGCGGTCCCGCCTCGATGTCCGCCCGGGTGATCGCGCCGAAGTCGTAGGAGATCTCCAGCGGCCCGAAACACTCCTCACAGGCGTAGAACGGGCCGAGTTCGCGGACGTGACCGCATTCGCGGCAGCTGAGACCGGTCGCGGGTCCGAGATTCGTGGCAGGCGAGAATGCCATGGAGCGAGGCCTTTCCCCCATCTTTCCTGTGCCACCTTGGTCACAGGCCGGAGTTGGCACCACTTCCCGGTCGGCCTCGCAGGATCGCGAGAGCGCGCTTACCGGGCGGTTGCCGGGGCTTCGTAGGGCCGGTCCCTCCACCCCTCTGGATGAGCGATATGAAGTTGTGTGAGGGCTGAGCTGGAAGACCGGCCCGAGGCCACTGTGCTCCCTGCACCCCTCTGGATGAGCGATATGAAGTTGTGTGAGGGCTGAGCTGGAAGACCGGCCCGAGGCCACTGTGCTCCCTGCACCCCTCTGAATGAGCGATACGAAGTTATGTGACAAGCGTTATCACGCTGTCTGCGCTGAGATTACACGACCTGACCGTTTCGACGACAGGCGGTGTCCACTGTCTGAGACGCTACCCGGCTGTGGCCTCCCTCACGCCGTCGGATCGGCCGCGCGCCGTCGGCGCTGCCCGTTCGGGCTGGTCAGACGCTGGTCGGGGACGTGCGGAGCCTGGGTGGGGTCGAGGAACACGTGCCGGACGAGGGGCTCCTCCTCACGCAGCGTCCGGTCGATGTCCTCGGCGATGTCCTCGGCCTCGTCGGCGCTGATGGCGTCGGAGAAGTGGACCTTGGCGGCGACCAGCAGGGCGTCGGGCCCGAAGTGCATGGTGAACAGCTCGTCCACGCCGTCCACGCCGGGCGCCGAGGCGATCATGGCGCGGATGCGGCACTGGGTCGAGGTGTCGGCGGCGCGGCCGATGAGCAGCTCCTTGCTGTCGCGGCCGAGCACGATCGCGACCACGCCCAGCAGCAGCCCGATCAGGATCGACGCGATCCCGTCCCACACCACCGACCCGGTGATCTCGCGCAGCGTCAGCCCGGCCGCCGCCAGCGCCAGCCCGACCATCGCGGCGCTGTCCTCGAACAGCGCGGCCTTGAACGTCACGTCCGGCGTCTCGCGCACGTGCTCGACCAGGTTCCGGTCGATCCCGCGGGTCTCCCGGCGGGCCTGGGTGACCGCCCGCAGCCACGAGCCGCCCTCCAGCAGCAGCGCCAGCACCAGCACCGCGTACGCCAGCCGCACGTCGGCGTCGTCGGCCCGGCCGCCCCGGACGATCGTCTCGACGCCCTCGAAGATCGAGTAGCCCGCGCCCAGCACGAAGATCCCGAACGCGGCCAGCAGCGACCAGAAGTAGCGTTCGTTGCCGTAACCGAACGGGTGGCGGCGGTCGGCGGGCCGTTCGCTGCGCCGCAGCGACGCCAGCAGGAACCCCTGGTTCAGGGTGTCGGCGATCGAGTGCGCGCCCTCGGCGAGCATCGCGCTGGATCCGGCCAGCGCGCCGGCGATCAGTTTGGTGACCGCCAGGACCAGATTGGCCGCGCCCGCGATCATTACGGTCTTGGTCGTCTCTGCCCTGCTCACGCGGCCCCGGTACCCGGCGTTTCCGGCGCTAACCGCCCGGCCCCGCTGACCTCAGCCGACCTCTGGACCGGTACTTCGGCCCGCCCCTTAACCAGGGTCACTTTGATACGACCCGGTCTCGACTGAGAACCTTTGCGGTATGAGCCAAGTGCTGGTGGCGTCCAACCGCGGGCCGGTCGCCTTCGCGGTGTCCGACGACGGCGACCTCACGATGCGCCGCGGCGGCGGCGGCCTGGTGTCCGGGCTGGCCGCGGTGACCGGCGGGCCGGGCGACCCCGGCGCCGGCCGTCCCGTCGTGCCTCCCGCCGCCTCCCCCACCGCGCCCGCCGCCGCGTCCCCCGAGGTGCTGTGGGTGTGCGCGGCGCTCAGCGACGGCGACCGGCGGGCGGCGCGGCAGGCCCCCGACGGGCGCCTGGACCTGGCCGGGTACGACCTGGGCGGCGCGGCGGTGCGCATGCTGGACATCCCCGCCGACACCTTCCACCGCGCCTACAACGGCATCGCCAACTCGACGCTGTGGTTCGTCCACCACCTGCTCTACGACACCCCCAGCGCGCCGCACTTCGACGCGCGGTTCCGCCGCGAGTGGCAGTCCTACGAGGCCTACAACGCGGCGTTCGCCGACGCGCTCGCCCGCGACGCCGCGCCCGGCGCGAAGGCGGCGATCCAGGACTACCACCTGTCGCTGGCCCCGGCGATGCTGCGCGAGCGCCGCCCCGACCTGAAGATCGTCCACTTCTCGCACACCCCGTGGGCGCCGCCGGAGTACTACCGGCTGCTGCCCGACGACCTCGGCGTGCGGCTGCTGGAGGGCGTCCTGGGCGCCGACCACGCCGGGTTCCTGGCCGAACGCTGGGCCGAGGCGTTCCTGGACTGCTGCGAGCGGCTGCTGCCCGGCGCGAAGGTCGACCGGCACGCCCGCACCGTCACGCGCGCCGGCCACGTCACGCGGGTCGGCGTGCACGGGCTGGGCGTGGACGGGCCCGCGCTGCGGCGGCGGGCGGCCGGGCAGGACGTGGACGAACGCGCCGCGGCGCTGCGCGAGCAGGTCGGCGACCGCCGGCTGATCGTCCGGGTGGACCGGACCGAGCTGTCCAAGAACATCGTCCGGGGCCTGGCCGCCTACCGGGAGATGCTGGCCAACCATCCCGAGTGGCGGGGCCGGGTGGTGCACCTGGCGTTCGCCTACCCGTCGCGCACGGACCTGCGGGAGTACCGGGAGTACACCGACGCGGTGCGGCGGATGGCCGACCAGATCACGCAGGAGTTCGGCACGCCCGCCTGGGACCCGCTGATCCTCCAGGTCAACGACGACTATCCGCGTTCGCTGGCGGCGTTCCGGCTGGCGGACGTGCTGCTGGTGAACCCGATCCGCGACGGCATGAACCTGGTCGCCAAGGAGGGCCCGGTCGTGTCGGAGCAGGGCTGCGCGCTGGTCCTGTCGACGGAGGCGGGCGCGGCCTCGGAGCTGGCGGAGAACGCCCAGATGGTGAACCCCTACGACGTGTCGCAGACGGCGGAGGCGCTGCACCGGGCGCTGCTGCTCCCCCGCGACGAACGCGCCGAACGCTGCGCGAGGCTGGCCGAGTCGGCGATGGCGCTGCCGCCCCAGCGCTGGTTCGCCGACCAGCTCGCGGCCCTGGACTGACCCGCACCGCGGGTCACCGCGGGTCGAGGGGGAACCAGACGCGGGCCTTCACCCGGGTCTCCTTGCAGATGACGCGCAGCGGCCGGTAGGCGGCGCGGTTGATGAGCCCGTTGGCCGTGGTGGTGTCGCGGTAGAACTCCTCGGAGACCACGAGCCCGAGGTCGGCGCCGGAGCCGGTGAACGCCTCCCGGAACGCGGGCGCCTCCAGCAGCCGGAACAGGTGGACGAGGGGACGCCCGACGAGCCCGTGGGCGTCGCTCTGGATCCGCCCGGCGTGGACCGCCACCCGCATCCGGAGGTGCCCGACGCGGTTGGCGCGGCCGTTGGCGCGGCGCAGCAGCGCGGTGAGGTGGTGCGCCAGCGGGTCCAGGAACGCCGCCGTGGGCGCGTCGGGCGGCGCGATGATCAGCGCGCCGTCGCCGCGGTCCTCGTGCAGGCACTTCCACCAGGGCAGGCCGCTCATCGTGAAGGCGTCCGCCAGCAGCGCGTACATCTTCTCCCGCAGGTGGAGCTGGGCGTCGTCGTCGCGGAAGGCCGCCCCGAAGCCCTCGATGTCCGTCGCGACCAGGGTGGTGTGCAGGGTGCTGGGGATCAGCGGGGGGCGTTCCAGGGCGGCGGCGGAGTAGGGCAGGCGGACGGGCCGCCGGGCCTCGGTGCCGGGTGGGTCGAACGGGTCGAGCCGACCGGTCGCGTCGTCGCGGATGTCGTCGTCCAGGCCGTCGGCCATGGCTGGTCTCCATCGTTGTCGGTGAAGCGTCGTCAGGGGAACGCCGCCGGGCGTGACGGCACGGCGGGCGGCACGTCAGGTGCCCTTCCGGTCACACGCGGCGAACGGACTGTTCGAGAGTGGCGTTCACCCGGGACACACGCGGGCGTTTTTCGAGAACCGGATCAATCCGGATGTGACTGGACGGTAGGAATTGGCGCGGCGCCCGGGCCGCGGCGGACGCCCCGTCCGGCGAAGACATATTGATCATGGACTTGACCGGCATGTTCACCAGATCCGGGGGATCGGTGAAGCCGGATGCAACGGGATGTGGCGTAATGCACATACCCCGCCCGGCTCCGATGGGATCATGTCCGCGCAACTCCCGACATTCCCCATCATTTCGAGAACGAATCGGGGCCTGAATGGCCGAAAACGAGCACCCGAGCGCGGTCGTCCAGGGGTTCGTCGACGCGCTCGTCGAGGCCAGGGCGGCGGTCGAGGACCCGTCCTACGCGCGGATGGAGGAGGTGTCCCTCCGCCTGAAGCGGGAGCGCGACCGGCGGGCGGCCGACGCCGAGCCGCTGGTCTCCCTGGTGGCCGAGTCGACGACCAACGACATCCTGCTCGGCAAGCGCGGCTCGTTGCCCAAGTGGCGGTGGACGGTGTCCTACCTGGTCGTGCTGCGCACGATCGCGGTGCAGGACGGGATCGACCCGGACGCCGGCGTGGGCACCCTCGCCGAATGGAAGCAGCGGTACGACGCGGCCCGCGCGGCGTTGCGGCAGGCGCCCGGACCGTCCTCGCCGGCGCCTCCGCCCGCCGGGGCCGCGCCTCCGCCCGGCGTCAGCGGGTCGGCGGTCCCCGGCCGGCCGCCGGGGAACGCGCCGCGACCGCCCCGCCTCCCGGGCGCGGTTCCCGCCGGACCGGCCCCCGACCAGGCCGGCGGCCGTGACGACATGCCGCCGGGAGGGGGCCCGGCGCGTTCCGGTGGTCCCTCCGGGGCGGTGGGGAGCGGCGTGGCCCGGGACGCGGCGCCGACCGCCCGGTCCGGCGTCGGCACGGTGGAGATCGTCGACACCTTCGGGCCGAGGGCCGGGGTGGTGCCGCCGCCCGAGCCGACCCTGACGCTGCGACGCTACGTCCGGGCCTACGGGCGCACCGGGATGCGGCTGCTGCGCAACGCCGAGGACGGCGACCCCGAGGCCCGCTACCGGCTGGCGGTGCTGCTGGCCTGCGACGACCGCCCCAGCGAGTCCGCGTACTGGTCGCAGCGGGCCGCCGAGGCCGGGCACGCCGGGGCCCGCGGGCTGGCGGACGACGCCGACGTCCCCTACTTCGCGCGGGGGGCCGTCGCCGCCTACCGGATCGGGCTGCGCTACGAGAGCGCCGAGATGATCCGCGCGGCCGTCCTGTTCTTCGAGCGGGCCGCCGCCAACGGCCACGTCGAGGCCGCCTACCGCGCCGGGCTCCACCACGTCCAGAGCGGCGAGCTGTGGCTGGGGTACGAGCTGTTCCGCCGCGCCGCCGCCAACGGTCACCCCTGCGCGCGGCACGAGCTGGACGTCGCCGCCTTCGCCGAGGCCGACATCACCCGTCGCCCGTAGCGGCGCCGCACCGGAAGACGGGGACGGGGTCGCCTCCCGTCCGCTGTGCGGGCCCGCCGCTGGGCGCACCGCAGGAACGGTGCCCCCGGTGACGGACCCCCCTGTGGCCCCCTGCGCCATGCCGCTCGTCGTGCCGGTGAAGCCCCCGCCCCCTGATCGACGCGGGCTTCGACGGCCCGCCGATGGCCTGGACCGCAGCCGCCGGGTTCCGGTGCCCGGCGCCGCTCCGGAACCGTCAGATCTCGACGGCCTCCATGGAGCCCAGCCGGCACTCCACCGGGTTGGGCTCGTAGCGGCGCTGCCAGCGTTCGCGCAGGTCAGCCTTGCGGTAGGCCATGCGGCGGTGGGTGCTGACCCGCGCGAAGCGGGCCAGCTGCGCCGCCGTCGGCCGCGGCGCGCCGCTCGGCTCGTACCCGTACTCGATCAGCCGGTCGCCGAACACCGCCTCGGCCAGGCCGATCTCCCACGGCTCCAGCCGGGTCGACCAGGACCCCACCCGGGCGTTGTCGACCGGGGCGCGGGTGCGGTCGTGCCACCTCTTCTGCGGCGGGACGGTCTTCCTGGCGATGTCCTGCGGCTCGGTCATCGCCGGGTCGAAGTCCTCCCCCAGGAACGCGCACAGGCTGGACAGCTCGCCCGCCGGGTCGGCGACCAGGCGTTCGTACTGGAGCTCGTAGTAGGCGTCGGGGCCGAGGCGCGCGGCGTGGCGGCGGCCGTTGTCGATCGCCTCCCGCCAGGCGGAGATCGCGTGGTAGACGTCCTGCTTGTACCAGGGCATCTCGGTCAGCGACGCCACGCAGTCCCGGCCGTCCCGGATGAGGTGCACGAACTGGGCGTCGGGGAACATCCGCAGCAGCGTCCCGACGTGCTTGGAGTAGCTGGGCCGCTTGTCGCCCCAGCGCGGCCTGCCGTGCTTGCGGGCGTAGGCGCGGAACACGATGCCGAGCGCCGAGCCGATCGTCGGCGGACCCTGCACGATCTCCTCGCTGACCTCGGCGGCGTCCAGCCCCAGATCACGGAACTTGGTGGTCTTCCGGCCGGTGATCCACTCCGCGAGTGCCCGTCTGTTCTCGGTGTCCTCCAGGTCACCGAATTCGCACCGCGACGTATAGGCGGGCAGCAGGAACCGGGTCTCGGCGGGGATCGCGATCCGCCGGTGCGAGTGCAGCATCAACTGCAGCAGCGTCGTTCCCGAACGGGGACAGCCGATGACGAAGATCGGGCGGTCGGAAGGGATGGCCATGACAGCCGATGCTGTCCGACACGCCCGGTCGCCCGCCGCTCACCGACGGTGTTCTTGCCCGCGCGTTGCCGAGCCTTGACGCGGCCCGGCCGGTTCCGGGCTCAGGTGTAGTGCTCGCCGAGGGTCTGCCGGACCTGCTTGCGGGCCTCGTGGATACGCGATTTCACCGTGCCCAGCGGCAGTTGCAGGTGCTCGGCGATCTCCGAGTACTCCAGCTGGGACACGTCGCGCAGCACCAGCGCCTGGATGAGGTCCGGCTTGCGGGTCTCCAGCTCCTCCATCGCGTCCAGGATGTCCACCCGGGAACCGGCGATGACGCTGGTCCGGCGGGGGTCGGGCCGCTGCTGCGGCAGCTCCCCGGCCTGCTCGACCGAGCGCCGCTTGAGCGACCGGTAGGTGGAGCGGGCCGAGTTCGAGACCACCACGTGCAGCCAGGTGGAGAACCGCGAGCGGCCCTCGAACCGGTGGATGTTCCGCGCGACCTGCATCAACGCGTCCTGACATGCCTCCTCGGCGTCCTGGCGGCAGGGCAGGTAGCGCGAGCTGTGCCGCAGCACGTCGGGCTCGATCCTGCGCAGCAGCGCTTCCAGGGCGTTCTTGTCGCCCTGGGCGGCCTTGACGGCCAAATCCTCGGTCATCGCATCGAATGCCATCGCCGCGCCTTAACAGCTCGTTCGCACACACCCCGTTTGATGGGCATGATACGGGAGTGTCCTTCCCACCGACTGTCGGCCGTTACCGAATCGATCGCGTCCTCGGATCCGGGGCGTTCGCCTCCGTGTGGCTCGGGCACGACGAGGCGCTCGACTCGCAGGTCGCCATCAAAGTCCTCTCCGGCAGCCTGATCGACGATCTGGATGTGCGCAACCGGTTCCTGGAGGAAGCGCGCATCCTGCGCCGCGCCGACTCCGAGCGGCTCGTCCGCGTGCACGACATCGGGGAGCTGCCCGACGGCCGCCCCTACTTCGTGATGTCCTACGCCGACCGGGGGACCCTGGCCGACCGGATGCGGGAGCGGCCACTTCCGGTCAGCGAGGCCCTGGTGCTGGCCGAGGAGATCGCCCACGGCGTCGAGGTCATCAACGCGCTGGGCGTGATCCACCGTGACCTCAAGCCGTCCAACGTGCTGTTCCAGTCGACCGCCGACGGCGGCGAGAAACTGCTGATCGCCGACCTGGGGCTGGCCAAGGCGCTGGCGCACGCCTCGGGCGCGTTCACGCTGCCGGTCGGCACCCCCGGGTACATGTCGCCCGAGCAGGCCCGCTTCGGCGGCGGCCTGGACGTGCGCGCCGACGTGTACGGGCTGGGGGCGCTGACCTACCACATGCTCGCCGGCAAGCCGCCGGGCCCGGCCCCGATCCGCACGCCGCCCAGCAAGCTGCGCGAGGGGCTGCCGCCCGCGCTCGACCAGGTGATCCTGCGGGCGCTGGAGGTCGAGCGGGACCGGCGCTGGCCGACCGCCGAGGCGTTCGCCGAGGCCCTGGCCACGCTGCGGCCGACGCTGTCGGGCGACGCGCCCGCCCCGGCCACCGGGCCGCCGGAGCTGGAGGAGACCGTCCGCGACGAGGGCCGGGAGCCGCCGCGGCGCCCGGCGCCGCCCCCGCCGCAGGACACGGGACGCCCGCCGCACGCGCCGCCCCGGGCGTCCGCCGGGCACCAGGTCCAGCCGGAGCCGCCGACGCGGGAGGACGCCCCCGCCGCGAACAATCCGGCCATGGACGGCGACCAAACGATTGTGGACCAGCCGCACAACGCCCAGTACCCGCACCCCGGCCCCGCCTCGCCCCGCGACCCGACGGGCCCGGCCGGGCGTCCCGTCGGGCCGTCGACCACGGGCCGCGACGCCGACGCCGACGCCGAACGCACGGTCTCCCTGCCCGCGCCGGACATGCGTCCCCAGGGCGGGCCGCCGCCGGCCGGCGAGGGCAAGACCGCCGTCTTCCAGTCTCCTGGCCAGGGCCAATACGGCCCGCCGCCGCAGGGGGGCCAGCCGTACGGCCCGCCGGGAGGCTTCCCGCCCCCGGGCGGACCGGGAGGCCCCCCGGGTCCCCCGCAGGGGCCACAGGGCCCTCCGCAAGGACCACAGGGTCCTCCGCAGGGGCAGCAGGGGCCGCCGCAAGGCCGGCAGGGGCCGTCTCCCGTGCAGAACGCGATGGGCCGGCTCAAGGGCCTCGGCTCCGGCAAGGGCTCCGGCAAGGGCTCCGGCGACGGCAGGAACACCATGCTGCCGCTGATCATCGGCACGGTCCTGCTGACCGTCGCGGTGATCGGCGGGCTGCTGCTCGGCAACCTGTTCTCCGGTGGCGAGGACGATCCCGGCGGCGACGGCCCGAAGCCCCCGGCGCTGCCCGCCGACTTCACCACGGTCGCCGACCCCAGCAAGAAGATCCAGGTCGGCGTGCCCAAGGCGTGGCCGCTCGGCACCGCCGAGAGCACCTGGACGCCCTCGGCTCAGGGCCTGCCCGCCGACGCCCGGCCGCGCCCGGTGCTGCGCGCCGCGCCGAGCGTCGTCGCGTTCAAGGGCAACGGCAAGGGCGCGGGTGTCTTCGTCGGCCTGACCACCGACCTGACCTCGGGCCCGCTCCCGGCGCGGTTCACCGCGCACGCGCAGTGCACCAAGGGCGCCCCGGAGAACTACACCTCTCCCGACAAGTCCCTGTCGGGAACCATCACCCGCTACACGAACTGCACCGTCGGCACCCCGAAGATCGCCGAGATCGGCCTGAAGGACCGCACCAACAAGTTCGGCGCCTGGATCCGGATCAAGGAGACCGACCCGAACCGCGACCTGGTCAAGCCCATCCTGGACAGCCTGAAGATCGCCGCCCCCTGACCGGCGCCCCGGCCGGATCCCGGACCGCATCGGTCAGGCCCTGGTGAGGGGTTCCGGGGCGAGGGTCGTCCGTTGCGGGGTGCGGACGTGTTCGGGGCGGGGGCCGTAGCCGACCATCCGGGCCGTGACGCGTGGCAGGGGGCCGACGCCCCGCAGCCGGTTCAGCAGGCGGATGGGCAGGGGGACGGCGCCGCGCATGATCGGGGCGATCGCCGCCCGCTGGATGCCGAGCTGGAAGCCCTGGACGATCCTGGTGGGCGGGGTGCGGCGCCTCTCGACGGCGGCGAGGTCCCGTTCGGTGACGGCGGCCCGGCGGAGGGGGCCGTCCAGCAGGTTCGCCGTGGCGATGGCGTCCTGGATGGCCAGGTTGATCCCCACGCCTCCCACCGGTGACATGGCGTGGGCCGCGTCACCGATGCACAGCAGGCCCGGACGCCACCAGCGCAGCAGGCGGTCCACCCGCACGTCCAGCACCCGCACGTCGGCCATGTCGATGGTCCCGACGCGGTCGGCCAGGAACGGCAGCAGCTCGGCCACCGAACGGCGGAAGCTCTCCACCCCGGCCGCCTCGACCTCCGCGTACCGGCCCTTCGGCACCAGGTAGGCGATCTGCCAGTAGGTGGTGCGGTTGATGACGGCCGCCATGCGGCCCCGGCTCACGCGCAGGAACGCGTCCTCGCGGTCGCCGGCGTGGCGCGGCAGCCTGAACCAGGCGACGTCCATCGGCACGCCCGACTCCCTGGAGCGCAGCCCGGCCGCGCGCCGCAGTATGGAGTGGCGTCCGTCGGCGGCGACGGTCAGGTGGGCGCGGATCCGGTGCTCGGCGCCGTCGGCGTCGCGGTAGCGCACGCCCGTCACCCGGTCGCCCTCCCGGAGCAGGCCGGTGGCCTCGGCGTTCATCAGCAACCGGAACGTCGGGTAGCGCGCGGCCTCCTCGGTGATCATGTTGAGGAAGTCCCACTGCGGCACCATCGCGATGTAGGGGTGGGGGCCGCGCAGCGTCGACAGCGCGGAGATCGTCATCTCCCCCTCGTCGGTGACCAGGCTCAGCTTCGCGAGCTTGCGGTGGTCCAGCCGCTCGAAGCGGTCGCCGAGGCCGAGCTCGTCCAGGGCGTCCAGCGTGGACGGGTGGATCGTGTCGCCGCGGAAGTCGCGCAGGAAGTCGCCGTGCTTCTCCAGCACGGTCACCTCGATCCCGGCGCGCGCCAGCAGCAGCCCCAGGACGGCGCCCGCAGGACCGCCGCCGGCGATGAGGCAGGTCGTGGTCATGGTGGCTTCGGTCATGGGTACCACCTCCTGCCCATTAATTCATCATGCGTTGATTTCCACGTCAAGAGGTCACGGGATAGATCTTTTACGGCACACAGAGTGATCACCGGAGGGCGCGCCCGTCCCGCAGGGGAATGGCAGTTGCATCGCGAGTGTTCACCGATATATCGTTAATGCATCGGCAACCGATCGAAGGAGAGACACGATGCGTCACCACCACCACGGACACCGTCATCCGACGCAGCGCGAGGGACACCCGTTCTTCGAGGAGCGCGCCCGGCGCGGCGACCCGTTCGGCGGCTTCGGCCCCGGTCCCGGTCCCGGGTTCGGCCCACGCGGTCGAGGGCGGGGCCGCGGCGGACGCGGCCGGACGCGGCGCGGCAACGTGCGCGCCGCCCTGCTGGCCCTGCTCGCCGAGCGCCCCATGCACGGCTACGAGATGATCCAGCAGCTCGACGAGCGCACCGGCGGCGTCTGGCGGCCGAGCCCCGGCTCGGTCTACCCGACGCTCCAGATGCTGGAGGACGAGGGGCTGGTCACCAGCCGGGAGGAGGGCGGCAAGCGGCTGTTCTCGCTCACCGAGGAGGGGACCGCCGAGGCCGCGCGCCAGGAGACCGCCCCCTGGGAGGAGGTCGCCGAGTCCGCGGGCGAGAGCGCCGTGCGCACCCGCGACGCCATCGGCCAGCTCATGGGCGCGCTGCACCAGGTCATGCACGTCGGCAGCGAGGCCCAGCAGGCTCGCGCGCTGGAGGTCGTCAACGACGCCCGCCGCCGCCTCTACGGCATCCTCGCCGATGACCCCGAGGCCGAGTAGCGGTCACCGGACGGCACGCGCCCGCCGCCACCGCGCGGCACCACGGCCCGTGCGCGTCCCCCGTCGACGCGCCCGGCTGCGACTCCGCAGCCGGGCGCGTTCTGTCGTCACCGGCGGATCGGCCGCCGCGGCGTTCGGGGCTCGCCGGCGAGGGCGGGCGCTCAGGACGGGAACGGCGCCCGCCGCGCGACCTGGTCCTCCACGTACAGCTTCTTCCAGACGTAGAGGCGCAGGTCCCGGGCCTTCAGGCCCTTGAGGACGGGAACGTCCACCGTCGCCCGCACCAGGTACGCGCCGCCCGGCGGCAGGTACCTGTCGTCGCCGTCCCCGGCGAGCAGCGGGCCGCCCGCCAGCGGGCGCACCACCTCGCTCTTGATCGGCGGGGTGCACATGTCCTCGGGAACGCCCGTCTGCCACACGCAGCGGGCGCGGGACGCGGACGGCAGCAGGGCGCGGCGGACGAACACGTCGCCGGGGAAGTCCAGCAGCGCCTTCTGCCGGCTCGGGTTGCTCAGCACGTACTCGACGTAGGCGCGCCTGCCGCCCGCCTGCGCCTGCGAGCCCGACTGCGGGGCGGCGCCTGCGGCGGTGCCGACGCCCACCGCCGCGATGCGGTAGCGCGACCCGTCGGCCGTTCCGACCTCCAGCGGCCGTCCCGCGCGGGGCAGCTTCGCCCGGGCCGGGGACGAGGTGGCCTCGCCCCCGGCCCGGGGCGCCGGGCCGCCGCTCTCGTCGGAGCCCGGCATGAGCAGCAGGCCGCCGGTGACCAGCACCGCCGCCGTCGCGATGGCGGCGGCCGCGACGATCCCGTTGCGCCGGCCGTTGCGGGCGGGCTCCTCGCGGGCCGCCCGGTTGCGCGCCCGGCGCGAGCTGATCCGCACCTGGACGCCGCTGGTCTCGCGTCCGGTCATCCCGGCGGGGCCGTCCAGGACCGTGTCGGGCCGGGCCGCGCCGCCCGAGGGCGGGCCGGGGATCGGGCCGCCGGTCGCCTCGGACGGGTACGGCGGGGGCTGGGCGGGGCCCGCGGCGGGGGCCGGTGGCTCGGCGTGCGGCGCGTACGGCTGGGGACCGGTGACTCCCGGTTCCTCCGGCCCTCGTGGCGTTCCAGGCATTCCCGTCCGGTTCTCCACCGTGCAAGCTCCCCGCTCTCGACCCCGGTCCCCTGTGGTCGCTCCAGTACCGCAATTCACCGTATTTTGGCGCAATTAGCCGTAGAGCTCACATCCGGCCCGTAGGTTTGCACGGAACGCGCAGGTCAACGCCGTTCAGGAAAGATCATTGATCATGCTTTCCAGGAACGCCACCACGCCCTCGGGACCGTCGACGGTCACGTCCGCGCGTTCGGCCAGCACGGTCACCTCGGTGGAGGCGCTGCACACCTTCACCCCGGGCACGCCCTCCGCGCGCAGCGCCTCGATCGCGTCGTAGGCCGCCAGGTCGCCCAGGTCGTCCCCGGCGAACAGCACCGCCGACGGCGCCCGGCCGCGTTCGGCCAGGTGGGAGCGGAGCGCCTGGCCCTTGTCCATGCCGGGCGGGCGCAGCTCCAGGACGTAGCGGCCGGGCTCGACGACCAGGCCGGTGCGCTCGGCGAGGGCGGCCATGATGCCCCGCAGCCGCTGGAACGCCTTCTCCGGCTCGGCGCAGCGGCGCGTGTGCACCGCGAGGGCCTGCCCCTTGTCCTCCACGTAGGTCTCGGGCGGCGCGCCGGACGCCTTCAGGACCTCCGGCAGCTTGGCCCGGACCTCGGCGACGCCGGGCGGCGGCTCGGGCGCGGTCAGCACGCCGGACTCCCAGCGCTCCCGGCCGTACTGGCCGAGCACGACCAGACCGTCGAGGCCGTCGAACCCGCCGTACTCGACGGCGGTGGCGGCGGGCCGCCCGGTGATGATCACCAGGGAGCCGACGAGCGGGGCCAGGCGGGCCAGGGTCGGGGCCGCCCGGGGATGGGCCCGGGCCGCCGCCGGGTCGGCGACGATCGGCGCCAGGGTGCCGTCGAAGTCGAACCCGAGGACCGCCTCGGCGGGGTTGTCACGGATCGCGTCCAGGCCGCTCGCACCGGCGGCCGTCGTGGCAGGGGGTGAGATCACGGGACCAGTCTTGGTCACCTCAGGGCCGGATGCCCAGCCGACGCGCGGCGCGCTGCCGCTGCCGCTGGGTCCGCATCCGGCGCAGGCGCTTGACGAGCATGGGGTCGTGTTCGAGCGCCTCGGGGCGGTCGATGAGGATGTTGAGGAGCTGGTAGTACCGCGTCGCCGACATGTCGAACAGCTCGCGGATGGCCTGCTCCTTGGCTCCGGCGTACTTCCACCACTGCCGCTCGAAGGCGAGGATCTGGCGGTCGCGCTCGGAGAGCAGATCGGCCGGGAAGGCGTGCTCCTCCTCGTCCAGACCGATGGTCAGCGGCTCGGGTACTGGGTCATCGTTCATGCTGCCGTCCAGGTAACGGGAGCGTCGCCGGGGCCCTGTCGCCCTGGCACGGAATCCCCTCTGTGGTCACTGATCCCGGGTCATCCGGGTTCGGCCGCTGCCATGCTAGTCGGCCGCACCGACGCCGTCCGGCGGTTCGCGGGGAAGGCCGGTGCCCGCCGTCCCATGAGAACGCGCAGGCCCAGTGCACCACATCCGTGTCGGCGGCGCCGGGGGAACCCGCCACGCGGATCCGGAACTCTCCCGGACCGCACGCGTTAAAGTATGCATAGTACATTCGTAATCGTCCGGCCATCCGGGCGGCGAGACGGCGTCCGAGAGGAACGGAGAACGCGCATGGCGACGGACAGGCCCACCGCCGGGGCCCCGGTCGACCCGGTGGACGACCCGGTGCTCAACGACATCGCCCTCGCGCTGTTCCACCTGCGCCGGGTGTGGGCGAAGCCCGACCTGATGAAGCGTATCCGGGCCCAGACCTCCGGCGGGCCGGGCGGGCGGCCGTTGCAGCTGTCGAACCTGATGGTGGTGCACGCGGTGGCCGCGCTCAGCGACTGCGCGGACGGCCCGGAGGTCACCGTCGGCGCGGTCGCCGAACGCCTGGAGATCGACCCCTCGACCGCCAGCCGCCTGGTCGGCCACGCCATCGACGCGGGCCTGGTGTCCCGCCGCCCCTCCCCCATGGACGCGCGCCGCGCCAACCTGGGCCTGACCGACGCGGGCGCGCGGGTCAAGCAGGTCGCCGAACGGTTCCGCCTCGACTACATGCGCGAGCTGATGGCGGACTGGACGCCCGGGGAGCGGACCGAGTTCGCGCGGCTGCTCGCCCGGTTCGCCGACGCGGCCGTCCGTTCCCCGATGGACCCCGACGGGGTCGACCGGATCTTCGAGGAGGCGGAGTCCGAGTAGCGCCCGGACCCCGCCCTCCCCGTCAGGCGTCCTGCCGCAGCGCCGCCGAGCGGGTGAGGTACTCGTCCTCGTCGATCTCCCCGCGGGCGAACCGCTCGGCCAGGGTGGAACGCGCCTGCGCCAGCGGGTCGGCCGCCGCCGTCGCGGGCCGGGCCCAGCCCCGGCGGCGCAGCAGGTAGAACGCCCCGGCCAGCACCGCCAGCCAGAACAGCCCGAACCCGATCGGGAACACCGGCCACCAGGCGGGCGCGTCGTAGGCGTTTTCGTGAGGGCCGTCGCGCCAGGGCCCGGGGTGGGCCGCCAACGTGGTCAGCGCGGTCATCGCGGTCATCATCTCCATCGACCTCCTCCAGTGCGGACAAGTCGATGGTCGGCGGCCGGCACCGGGCCTGTAATCCCACGTCAGGCGGCTTCCGCGCTACGCCCGGCGGAGTACGCCGGTCACCACCACGGCGGCCGGTAGTCGTCCTCGTCGGCGGGCCGGGACCGGCGTCCCCGCCGCAGCGGGTCCTCGTCCAGCGGGTCCACGGTGCTGGGCCGGTCGGCCAGACCGGGCGGCGGGACGGGCGGGAACGCGCCGCCGGGCAACCCGTCCGCCGGGAGCCCCGGCGACGGCTCGGACGGGAACCCGCCCGCGTCCGCTCCCGGCTCCGCCAGGGCGCTGCGCCGGAACCGGTCCCACTCGTCGTCGTCGAACGTCGGGTACCCGTCGGTGGCGGTCGTGTCGGCGTCCGGGGCGGGGACCCCCGGGGGCGCGGGCGGGCCACCGCCGTCGAACGGGTCGGGGGCGCCCGTGTCCCAGGGGTCGCGGCCGGGCCGCGGGCCCTCGCCGTAGAGCGGGGAGCCGACGCCGGGGACCTCGGGAGGATCGCCCACGCCCAGGGGGTCGTGGATGTCGGGCGTCACCGGGGGCTCTTCGGCGCGTTCCCGCCGGTCGGCGGCGTACGCGGGGCCGTAGGGCGGGTCCGCGTCGTACGCGGTGCCCGCGGGGTCGCCGTATGCCCGGTCGGCCGCCGTCTCGGCCGGGTCGTACGGGACGGGGGCGGCATCCGCGGGACCGTACGCCGCCGCTCCCGGACCGTACGGCGGGTCCGCGTACGCGGGCCGGTGGCCGGGGGCCGCGTACGGGGGGCCCTCGACCGGCTCGTGGCGGTCGCGCTCCGGCCGGTCCCCGCTCGGCGGCCACACGGGCTTGTCGGCCGGGGTCCCGTGCGGGATGGACAGGTCGGCGCTCGTCCCCGACAGGGAGACGTCCCGGCTCTGCCACACCGGTGGCTCCGCGACGGGGCCCGAGGGGGCCACCGCGCCGACCGGTTCGCGCGGCGGCTCGTAGGCGAAGTCGTCCTCGTCGCCCGGACGGCGGCGCTGCCGCCAGCCGAGCACCAGGCCCAGCAGGACCAGGACGCCCCCGCCGGCGAGGATCGCGAACAGGAGGGTGTCGGGCTCCTCGTCCTCCTCGGGCGCGGACATCGGGCGCGGGTCGGCGGGCGCCGGCGCCGCGCCCGACAGCGTCCGGGCCTTGCTGAGCCGGGCGGCGGCCTGCAACGCGCGCGCCGCGTCCAGCGGGCCCCGGCAGGTCTCGGAACCGGTCGGCTGGCGGCGCGGCGGGGAGCCCTGGACGAGCGCCTGCCGGATCTGGTCGGGGGTCAGCTTCGGGTACCGCGACCGGATCAGCGCCGCCACGCCCGCGACGATCGCCGACGACGGGCTGGTGCCGGTGCCGACGACGTAGCCGGTGCCCGCGTCGGCGCTGACGATGTCCACGCCGGGCGCGCAGACGGTGACGTAGGGGTGCCGGTTGCTGTCCTTCCACAGCCGCAGCCGCCGGTCGAGCGCGCCGACGGCGATGACGCCGGGGTAGGCGGCGGGGAAGTTCTTGCGGTTGGCGGAGGAGCCGTCGTTGCCCGCCGACGCGATCAGCACGACGCCCTTGGACAGCGCGTACCTGATCGCCGACTCCTCGGCCTGGCTGCCGTTGTAGAACTGGCGTCCGCCGCCGAGGGACATGTTGATGACGTGGGCGCCGTTGTCGACGGCGTACCGGATGCCCTGGGCGACGGCGTCGCGGTTGCGGCCGACCTCGCCGCCGTTGCGGCGCATCGGGTCGTCGTTCTCCCAGGTGACGCGGACCGACAGGATCTGCGCCTGGGGCGCGAGCCCGAGCACGCCCTCCTGCTGGCCGGGGCCGTGGCCGTGCCCGGCGATGATGCTGGCCATCGAGGTGCCGTGCAGGCCCCAGTACTTGCCGCCGGGACGCCGGGTGCCGCCGGTCAGGTCGGGGCCGGCGGTGACGCGCCCGGCCAGGTCGGGGTGGCGGCGGTCGACGCCGGTGTCCAGCACCGCGACGGTGACGCCCGCGCCCCGCGACCAGCGCCAGGCGCGCGTCACGTGCATGTCGTTCAGATGCCACTGGCGGGCGCGGATCTGGTCGGTGCGGGCCGCGCGCAGCGCCCCGGCCGCCGCGCCGCGCACGGTGCGTTCCGGGGCGGGCCGGGAGGGGGAACGGTCGGCGGGGCGTTCGGGGGCGAGCACGGCGGGAACCGCGACGGAGGCGGCGAGGGTCAGTCCGGTGAGGGCCGCCGTGACCGGGACGGCGAGGCGGCGGGCGGCGGGCTCGCGGCGGCGTCGGGCGGCACGGGTCACGCCACGCACCCCCTCCCGGCAAGTCGGCCGTGCTCGACGGGGCGACACGCGCCCCGGACGTCGCGGCCGTCGCGGGCGGGCTCACCCCCTCATCAGCACCCCACCGAGCACGGAGGGCGCATCCCGCATTCTGCCACGCGAAGCCGACGCCGCCCGGGCACTCGGCACATTAGGGCACGGGACGGGACAGCGCGGATCTTCCCCGCCCCACCGGGATCAGGCGCAGGCGCCGAAGGGACGGTCGCAGTGCAGCGCGTCGCCGCCGAGTTCGGGACGGACCTTGTCCACCATCGCGCGGGGGCCGGTGACCAGCCAGTTCGGGCCGCGCAGCAGCGAGAACGCGCCCTGCTCGCCGAGGGCGCCCTGGCCGACGCCGCTCTTCCAGCTCTCCAGGGCGGTGTCGACGGTCATGCCGGTGTCGGGGGTGAAGACGGCGGCGGCGACGTAGCGCCCCTCGTAACGGCACTCGACGCGGGTCTGCTCGGCGACGCAGCCGGTCGCCCCGGCGGCGCGCAGGGCCCTGCCGATCCCCCCGGCGTCCCGGTGGGCGGCGGCGGTGGCGGCGGGGCGGGCGTCGGCCTCGCCGTCGCCCAGCAGGAGGACGGCGGCTCCGGTGGCGGCGAGCGCGGTGCCGCCGACCGCGCCGGCGATGGCGAGCAGGGACGTGGACTTCATGCGCTCCAGAATGCCGTACTCGCCAGTAACCTGGCGCTTGCCAGGGCTGTTAGTCCGCCCACGTAACCACGTCCTGACCGGAACGAGGGCCCCTCCCCGGCACGGGAGGGGCCCTCCTTCCACCCGCCGGTCCAGGCGGGCGTGCCCTGCGATCTCCGCCCGGCGGTCCGCTCAGGCGGAGCCCGCTCCGGTCAGGGAGCGCACCGACAGGTCGTCGTACCTCTCGCGGTCGGCGCGTTCGCGGCCCAGGAACGTGCCGACCACCGCACACAGGAACCCGAACGGGATCGACACGAGCCCGGGGTTCTCCATCGGGAACCAGTGGAAGTCCACCCCGGCGGGGAACAGCGACAGGCTCGCGCCGGTCACCGGATCGACCTTGCCCGACACCACCGGCGAGAAGAACACCAGGACCAGCGACGACAGCAGCCCGCCGTAGATGCCCCACACCACGCCGCGCGCGTTGAACCGCCGCCAGAACAGCGACAGCGTGATCGCCGGGAGGTTCGCGGCGGCGGCCATCGCGAAGGCGAGGGCGACCAGGAACGCCACGTTCATGTTCTTGGCGATCACCGCGAGCACGATGGCCAGCGACCCGATCAGGAACGCCGCGAACCGCGCCACCGCGACCTCCTGCGACTCGCGCGGCCGGCCGAGCATCAGCACGTGGCCGAAGTAGTCGTGCGCCAGCGAGGTGGAGGAGGCCAGCACCAGGCCCGACACCACCGCCAGGATGGTGGCGAACGCGACCGCCGCGATGAACGCCAGCATGATCTCGCCGCCGATCCGCCCGCCGACCATCTCGCCGACCGCCTGCGCCAGCTGCGGGGCGGCGGTGTTGCCCGCCGGGTCCTGGGCGACGATCTCGGCGCGGCCGACCAGCGCCGCCGCGCCGAAGCCGAGCGCCAGCGTCATCAGGTAGAACGCGCCCACCAGGCCGATCGCCCAGTTCACCGAGGTGCGGGCGGCGCGCGCGTCGGGCACGGTGAAGAACCGGGTGACGATGTGCGGCAGGCCCGCGGTGCCGAGGACCAGCGCCAGCGCCAGGCTGATGAAGTCCAGCTTGTTGATCAGCGTCTGGGCGGTGTCGGGCACCTCCCGGCCGTACTTCAGGCCGGGCTGCAGGAACGCCTGCCCCCGGCCGCTGGAGTCGGCCGCCGCGCCCAGCATCGACGACAGGTTGAAGCCGAACCGGGCCAGCACCAGCAGGGTCAGCACCGCCGCGCCGAAGATCAGCAGCACGGCCTTGACGATCTGGACCCAGGTGGTGCCCTTCATCCCCCCGAAACTCACATAGACGATCATCAGCGCGCCGACGCCGATGATCGCCAGGGTGCGGGCGGTGTCGGCGGACATGCCCATGAACGTCTCGCCGGCGTGGATGCCCAGCAGCAGCGACACCAGCGCGCCCGCGCCGACCATCTGCGCCAGCAGGTAGAAGACCGACACGGTGACGGTGGAGACGGCGGCGGCGGTCCGCACCGGGGCCTGGTGGCGCACCCGGTAGGACAGCACGTCGGCCATGGTGAAGCGGCCCGCGTTGCGCATCAGCTCGACCAGCAGCAGCGTCAGCAGCCACGCCACCAGGAAGCCGATCGAGTACAGGAACCCGTCGTAGCCCGACAGCGCGATGATCCCGGCGATGCCCAGGAACGACGCCGCCGACATGTAGTCGCCGGCGAGCGCGGTGCCGTTCTGGGCGCCGGAGAAGCTGCGGCCGCCCGCGTAGAAGTCGACGGCGCCCTTGGTGTTGGCGCGGGCCCAGAACGTGATGCCGAGGGTGATGCCGATGAACACCAGGAACAGCACGAACGTCAGCGCGCGGCCGCCCCCCGCCTCGGCCGCGAGCGTCCCGGCCCGCACGGCCGCCGCCCTCACTGGAGCCACCCCGGGTCGGGGCGGACGCCGGGCCAGCCGCGTTCGGTGTCCCGGGGGCGTTCGACGGACGCGCCCCGCTCGTGGGCGGCGAAGGGGTCGACGGGGCGCGGGCTCCGCTCGGCCGCGGCGTCCTCGGCCCGGGCGCCGGCGGCCTCGGGCTCGGGGCGGACGGCGGCGTGGCCGGGCGGATGGGGCGCCGGGTCGGCCTCGGCCCGCAGCTCGGCCGAGAGCGGGTCCAGGGTCTTGCGGGCGTAGGAGGCGTAGCACCAGGCCAGCGAGAACGTGGAGACGAACTGCAGGACGCCCATCACCAGCGCCACGTTGACGTTGCCGAACAGCGGCTGGGCCATGAACCCGCGCGCGAACGCCGACAACAAGACATAAAGCAGATACCACCCCATGAACGAGGCGACGATCGCGGCGGCGAGCCGCCGGAACCGGGATCGCAGCAAAAGGAACCGCTCATCATGCGCCATGGCGGCGTATCGAACGCCGGTGCCCTGCCGGGCACGGCCGCGCCCCCCGCGCGGCTGGGGTGGTCTTGAGTCCCAGACCATCCGGCCCTCCCCTGACTCATAGTGACCCTCAGTAGTGGTCTCATCACTATGAGATCAAAGAATGGGAGCGGGTAGTGGCCGGTTGGCGAGAAAGCAAGAAAAAGCCGCCAGGGCGAGGCCAACCTGACCCCCAGGCAACCCCATCACGCCCAATGTCCACTTCCGAAACCGAAATGTCGGAGCCCTGTCCGGGAATGCGGCCATGCCCGATGGGGAGGACGACCAAGACCAGAAGGTTACGCTCCGTACATGACAGCCGGTAATGGACCAGGTAAGGCGGAATCCTCAGCCGCCGATCCGCGGTCCTTCCGGCCACAGGGCGGCCAGCCCGGCGGGGGTCAGCGGCTCTCGATAAGCTGTCCGCAATACGTTTCCGGTCGCCTCTCCCCCCTTTTCGGCGAGGGAGACGAACCAATCCACACCGGCCGGATAAGCCCACAGATAGGAGCGCAGCAGCGGGTTCGCCCCCCGGTCGGCCAGCTGCGCGGCAACGCGGTCGTCACCCCACCAGGGGACGGCGGCGCGCATCCGGCCGGCGACGTCGAGGACCGGCGTTCCGGCGTTGATGTCCAGGTGGGCGCGGGCGCGCACGAGCTGCACGTAGTGGTCGAGGCGGATGCGCGCGGCCAGGACGGCGTCGTCCGGCGTAACGAACAGCGGCCACGCCTGCGCGAGCCCCTCCAGCATCACCTGCTGGAGGGCGTGCACGGAGAGTAGCCGGACCCAGGGCGCGTCGGCGGCGCGGGCGTGCAGGCTCGCGCTCTGCAGACCGTGGCCCAGGACCTCGTGCAGCGCGAACTGGCGGGCCCCGGCGCGGGTGAACTCGACGTTGGGCAGGTTGAGGCGCAGCCGCACGTCCCGGCCCGCCCCGTCCAGCCAGAACGCCCAGTAGGCCTCGACCTCGGCGGTCTCGACGGTGAGGCGGTAGGGGGCGTCGCTGCCGGTCAGCTCGCGGACGGCGGGTTCGAGCTCGGCGACGGCCCCGCGGATGGCGTCGGGCGCGTCGGCGACGTCGAGCAGGCCCTCGACGCGGCGCAGCTCGGCGTTGGCCTCCGGCCCCCACGCGACACCGACCTCGGCGAGCGCGGCGACGGCGACCCGGCGGCGTTCCTCGACGTACTCGGGGGACCAGCCGACGGCGCCGCAGCCCTGGGTGGCGCGCACGTACTCGTCGAGCGGGGGGCGTTCGCCGAGGAGGGCGCCCAGGTAGGCCAGGTCGGCGTCGACGCGTTCCCGCACCGGTCCCTCGGCGTCCCCGCGCAGCTCGGCGAGCCGCCGGTACACGCCGAGCCGGTCGGCGGCGGGCTCGGGATCGGGGCCGCCCGGCAGCAGGTCGAAGTCGATGACGGGGTCGCCGCCCCGCTTCACCTCGTAGGCGTCCCAGGCCCGCAGGACCGCTTCGACCTCGTCGCGCACGTTCGTCACGCCCCTATGTGATCACAGCCGGGACCGGCCGCGCCGGGCGGGGTTGAGGAGCCGCCCGTTCCGGTAGATAGGGGGACATGGACGCTGACGTGATCGTGGTCGGGGCGGGGCTGGCCGGGCTGGTCGCGACCGCCGAGCTGATCGCCGCCGGGCGGCGCGTGATCCTGCTCGACCAGGAGCCGCGTACCAACCTGGGCGGGCAGGCGTACTGGTCGTTCGGCGGGCTGTTCTTCGTGGACTCGCCCGAGCAGCGGCGCATGGGGATCCGCGACTCGCACGCGCTGGCCTGGCAGGACTGGCTGGGCAGCGCGGCGTTCGACCGGGGCGTCGACGACCCTTCCGGGGAGGACCACTGGGCCCGCCGGTGGGCCGAGGCGTACGTGGAGTTCGCGGCCACCGAGAAGCGTTCCTGGCTGCACGGGCTCGGGGTGCGCTTCTTCCCCGTGGTGGGGTGGGCCGAACGCGGCGGCCACCTCGCCGACGGGCACGGCAACAGCGTTCCGCGGTTCCACATCACCTGGGGCACCGGGCCCGGGCTGCTGACGCCGTTCGTGCGGCACGTGTTCGAGACCGAGAAGCTCGGACGGGTGGACCTGCGCTTCCGGCACCGCGTCGACGGGCTGGTCGTCACCGGCGGGACCGTCACCGGCGTCCGCGGCACGATCCTCGAACCCAGCACCGCGCCCCGGGGGGTGTCCAGCTCCCGGACGCCGGCCGGCGACTTCGAGCTGTCGGCGCAGGCCGTCCTGGTGACCTCCGGCGGCATCGGCGGCGACCACGACATGGTCCGCGCCTTCTGGCCCCCGCGGCTCGGCGGGCCGCCGCGCCACATGATCGCGGGCGTTCCCGAGCACGTGGACGGGCGCATGCTGGCCATCGCCGAGGACGCGGGCGCACGGCTGGTCAACCGCGACCGCATGTGGCACTACACCGAGGGCGTCCAGAACTGGGACCCCATCTGGCCGCACCACGGCATCCGCATCCTGCCCGGCCCGTCCTCGCTGTGGCTGGACGCCCGCGGCCGCCGCCTCCCGGCCCCCTGCCTGCCCGGCTTCGACACCCTGAGCACCCTCAAGACGATCATGGACTCGGGGTACGAGCACTCCTGGTTCGTGCTCACCCGCAAGATCATCGAGCGGGAGTTCACGCTGTCGGGCTCCGAGCAGAACCCGGACCTGACCGGCCGGAGCATCCCGCAGTTGCTGAGCCGGGTGGGGGCGGGCGCGCCCCCACCGGTCCAGGCGTTCCTGGACCACGGCCCGGACTTCGTCACCGCGACCACCGTGCCCGAGCTGGCCGCCGCGATGAACGACCTGGTCAAGGAGCCCCTGATCGACCCGGCCGAGCTGGAGCGGCAGATCGTCGCCCGCGACCGCCAGATGGCGAACCCGTTCACCAAGGACCTCCAGGTCATGGCGGTCCACAACGCCCGCCGCTACCGGGGCGACCGGCTGATCCGCACCGCGGCGCCGCACCGGCTGCTGGACCCGGAGGCCGGGCCGCTGATCGCCGTCCGGCTGCACATCCTGACGCGCAAGACACTGGGCGGCGTCCAGACCGACCTGTCGGCCCGCGCGCTGCGCGCCGACGGGACGCCGTTCCCCGGCCTGTACGCGGCGGGCGAGGTGGCGGGCTTCGGGGGCGGCGGCGTCCACGGCTACCGGTCGCTGGAGGGGACGTTCCTGGGCAACTGCCTGTTCGGAGGGCGTGTCGCGGGGCGCGCCATCGCGCAGGAGACGCGCTAGGAACAGAGCGTTATGCTGGCCGGGATCACCGGGGCAATCACCGCGAGGCAGGCCAGTCTTGACCGAAGCAGCAGGCTCGAAGCTGTTCACTCCCGACCTCGTCAGCCCGAAGCGGACGATCGGTCGGCGGACCTTCGACTTCGCGCGCCAGGTCGCGGTGATGGCCATCATCAACCGGACCCCGGACTCCTTCCACGATCGGGGGCGCACGTTCGCCCTGGACAGCGCGGTGCGGGCCGTCGAGGACGCGCTGTCCCACGAGGCGGACTGGCTGGACATCGGCGGCGTCCCCTTCTCCCCCGACACCCCGCCGGTGTCGCGGCAGGAGGAGATGGACCGGGTGCTGCCCCTGGTGGAGGCGGCCCGCGCCCGCACCGACGCCGTGATCTCCGTCGAGACCTACGACCCCGAGGTCGCCCGCGCCGCCGTCGCCGCCGGGGCCGACGTCATCAACAACGTCACCGGCCTGCACGACCTCGCCCTGGCCGACGTGGTCGCCGAGACCGGCGCGCACGTCATCATCACCCACAGCCTCGCCGCCCCGCGCACGCGCTACCCGCGCCCGACCTACGAGGACGTCGCCGGGGAGGTCGCGGCGTTCCTGCGCGACCGCGTCGAGGCGGCGCTCGGCCGCGGCATCCCGGCGGATCGGATCATCATCGATCCCGGCCACGACCTGAACAAGAACACCTACCACTCGCTGGAGCTGACCCGCCGCCTGGCGGAGATCGCCGCGGTGGGCTACCCGATGCTCGCGGCCGTGTCCAACAAGGACTTCATCGGCGAGACCATCGACCGGCCGCAGCGGGAACGCGTCGAGGGCACGATCGCCGCCGTGGTGTTCTGCATCCTGCAGGGGGCGCGGATCGTGCGCGTCCACGACGTCCGCGAGACGGTCGCGGCGGTGCGGATGACCGAGGGCATCCTCGGCTGGCGCCCCCCGGCCCACACCCGCCACAACCTGTGACCTACCGCTCGACCTGGTACCTGAGGAACAGGTAGTCGCCGTCCTGGACGGTGTGGCGCAGCTTCATGCGCTGGATGTCGATGACGGGGCCGTCCAGGATGCGCTTGGCGGTCCCGGCGACGACCATGGGGCTCATCGTCAGGCACAGCTCGTGCAGCCACCCGGCGGCGGCGACCTCGGCGAGGAGCGTCGGGCCGCCCTCGCAGAGCATGCGGCGGAGACCGCGTTGGGCCAGCGTTTCCAGCATCAGCCCGACGTCCGCCGACCGGTCGCCGCAGACGAGGACCTCGGCGCGTTCCCCGGCGGCCCGCAGCCGCTCGGCGGGCGCGGCCGCGCACGTGACGACGATCGGCCGGCTCCGCGCCCCGGCGAAGACCTTGCCGTCGAAGTCCAGGTCCAGGCTCCGGGACACGACGACCAGCGGCGTCGCCGAGGGGAACTCGTCGTACTCCCGGACGGTCGAGGCCCCCATGATCACGACATCGGCGCGCTTCCGGAGCTCCTGCATCAGCAGCCAGTCGGTCTCGTACCCGATGGCCCCGGTGTTCCCCTTGTACTGGATGGCCCCGTCCAGGGTGGCGATCATGTTCGCCCGCAGCCAGGGCGAGTCCTCCGGATAGTCGTAGGCACCGGCCAGCTCCTCGATCTCCATACGGAAACCGTACGCGAGCGCTGTCAGCGGCCGTCGCTACGATCATCCGGAACCCGATCATCGAGGCGGACCCATGCACGAAGAACGGCTTGCCGAGTTCTCCCGCGAGCGCCTGGACGGCCGTCCGATCCCGGACGACCTGCGCACGATGCTGGTGGCGCAGTGGGAGGGCCGTACCGACTTCCAGTACCTCCTCGACCTGACGTTCCTGGAGCCGGGAGAGCCGAGCCCGCTGCTCGACACCAGCTACCTCAGCGAACGGGAACTCGCCGATCCCGGCATGCAGGCCATCAACGCCGCCGTCGCGGAGATCGCCAAGTACGCCAAGCTCGTCGCGGAAGGCGGCAAGGGTTGGGTCGGCTACTGGATGCACCCCGACGAGCCGGAGGGACCCCCGCCCGTCATCGAGCTGGACACCGAGTTCACGTACTGGTCCCTGGCGGGCCGCAACCTGGCCGAAGCGTGCGCCTGCGAACGAGCCCGCTACCAGGATGAGCCCGACGAACACCTCGCCTTCGCCCAGCTGGCCGACCAGCTCGCCGAACTCGGCCTCCCCCTCAGCACCCGCGACTACGACGCCCTCCATGACCCCGGCTGCGCGGTGGACCCGGAGAAACTCACCAACGAGCTCATCGACATCGAACGCAGGAAACGCGGCATCGTCTGACCACGTTCCGGAATAGATCATTCACACCGGGTAGACCAGGAGGCATGAGAGCCACACCGATCACACCCGATGGTCGGCTGGGGCCGGCCGACCGCCATCCCGGCATGAGCGACCCCCGCTACCTGCGGCGGCGACGCGCCTTCGCGGCCCTCGCCCGCGGGCACCAGGTCGGGCAGCCCTCTCCCACGGTCCGGTACACCGAGGAGGAGCACGCCACCTGGCGGACGGTCCACCGCGCGCTGACCCGGGCGCACCGCCGCCACGCGTGCCGCGAGGTCCTGGAAGCCCGCGAGCAGGCCCCGGTCCCCGCCGACCGGATCCCCCAGCACGAGGAGGTGGGAGCGGAACTCCGACGCCTGACGGGGTTCAGCTTCACCCTGGCGGGAGGAGTCGTACCCACCAGGCGGTTCCTCGGATCGATGGCACGGGGCCACTTCCACGCGGTGCAGTTCGTCCGGCATCCGGCCGTTCCGCTGTACACGCCCGAGCCGGACGTCATCCACGACGTGCTCGGCCACGGCATCCACCTGTCGCACCCCGCCATCGCGGAGATCTACCGGATGATCGGCCGCGCCGCCGTCCGGGCGGACGGCCCGGAGACCCTGGACGCGATCAGCCGCGTGTACTGGTTCACCCTCGAATGCGGGCTGCTGGCCGAGAACGGCGCCCCGAAGGCGTTCGGCGCGGCGCTGCTCTCCTCGTACGGCGAGCTCGACTGGCCCGGACGCCAGATCCACGAACTGGACGTCCCCACCATGGCACGCACCGACTACGACATCTCGGGCTACCAGCCGCTCCTGTTCTGCGCCCGCTCCCTGACCCACCTGACCGACGCACTGGCCGCCTACCTCGAAACCCTGCCCGAAACAGCCCACGCGGCATGAACCCACACCAACTGGCACGAATCCCAACAAGGAGAAACCCGCACCCTGGCCGCCGAACTCTTCGAACAGGCTCAGCCCAGGTCTCGGGGCTGAAGCGGTAAGAACACGGGACAGCCCACTTCAGATGGTGTCCGCAGGTCGCTCCCGCTTGAACGGAATGGGCTCCCGGGAGTACTCGATCCGGCCGGTATGGGGGTCGCGCTGGGGCAGGGCCGCCACGTGCTTGGGAATGATCGGCCAACTCACCCCGTGCCCCGCGAAGCCCGTCTCGCGTGCGGCGATATAGGCGGAGAGGTACGCGAACAGGAACGCCAGGTTGGCGACCACCAGCACGACGGTGAACTGAATGGTGCCGAAACCGGTGACCAGCAGGGCGAACGGCGTGAGCACAGCGACGGCGAGACCGCAGGCGGCCCAGACCCACCGGCGGGTCCGCCTGCCGGAGGTGGCCTCGACACTGTGCACGGTGAAGTTCAACGTCTTCTCGCACACCGGGCACCGAACGGAACGCCGATGCGCCGGACTCCCGTCCTCGGGCCTGTCAACGAGCCAGAACCGGCCCTCGTAATCCCAGGTGACCGTGTTACCCGACGAGGGACGTCCAACGAAGTTCACCCGGTGCAGGAGCATCGTCCGCTGCTCCCGCTCGACCACGAACCCCATACCGAACGCCCCTTCCGCCACCACACCCAGAACGGATTCTTTGGCGCCCAGGAAAGAAGGTCAAGCACACAACCAACCAGAGACCACCAGAGCCCCCTTCCGCGAGCGGAAGGGGGCTCTGTGCTGGAGAGCCGGCGAGGGGACTTGAACCCCTAACCCCTTGTTTACAAGAAACCGGCACCACCCACCGGAAGCACTCCGCCCCAGCTCACTCCGTGTGCCACTGCCTGCGTCCGCCAGCAGTCGTAAGCCTCCGTAGCTGTACTCCCCTGCTGTACAGCCACCGCTCTGACCTGGGACAGAACCACGTCATTCGAGGACAAGCCGACCCGGAGCGCAGCGAAGCGAGCACCGGAAGCGGCGCGTCAGCCGATCGCTCTGTCCCCAGAAGACACTCAACTACACCGACGGTTGTCGTGATCTGCGCTGAGCATCTGATCCGTAGTTAGGCCAGAGGCATCCATACGCACCCGAGTCTGCCCTCTAACCTGCGCTCAGACGACTTCTACATGCGCAATCGTCCGAGGCCGTCCAGGGGCCTTGTTAGCAAGAGCGTTAGCATCACGAGATCCTCAGCAGCAGGAGGCAAGGCGGTGATCCAAATTAATGGATCGTTCCATCATGTCAGCGGTCCCGCGTTGAAACTTGTGGTCAACCAGCGAAATCTCCAGCAGAGTCCACCAAGGGTCTACAGAGTCGTGACGTTCTCTGTGATACTAGACGTGTGGCTAACTGGGAAGCCCTTTCTGATATCGATGTCGAGGTCCTTGTGAGAGATCTCCTCAGCGCAGAGTGGGGCGTACATGTTGAAACATTTCGAAGAGGACCCGATCGAGGTGTTGACCTACGCGTATTTGGCCCTTCCGGGCCACCCCTGAACCTCGAGCCAACCGATTCAATTATCGGACAGGTGAAACACTATCCCAATGCCTCCATTTCGCGACTAAAGACTGCTTTCAAAAAGGAGGCCAACCGCAACAATAGAAATTCGGTCACTCGGTACCTAGTCGTAACGACAGCAAAGATGACCCTGGCCGGAAAGGAGGCTATTGCTTCGCTATTCAATCCACCGCTGCATCCTCGCGATATTTTCGGTCGAGAGGACCTAGAGGCCCTCCTTGCGCGTCACGAACAAGTAGAGCGTCGCCACTTTCGACTCTGGATCAGTGACACGATAACCCTAACCTCGGCACTTAACAAGAGAGAACTCGGCCTAAAGCGACATGTGATCGAAAGCATTTCCAGAGAGGCTCCGCTTCTTGTTAAGACTCGACATTTTCATGCTGCCGAACAAATTCTAAAAGAAGAGGGAAGTGTCATAATTGCAGGCCCTCCTGGCGTAGGGAAAACAAGTACGGCACATCTTTTGATTGCAGATCTAATCGAAAAAGGATGGGAGCTAATTGTTGCGAGCGACAGAATCGATGACGCCGAAAGGTTGCGCGACCCCCATGCCAAGCAAGTTGTCTACTATGACGACTTCTTGGGGGCTTCGCTTCATACTGCATTCCTAGACGGAAAGAACGAGGATGCTCGTCTGTTGGCACTACTTGAAACAGCTTCAGAAGATCAAAATCTTAAGGTTGTACTGACAACTCGAGAGTACGTGCTTGCTGCAGCTCGGCAAAGTCATCCACGTCTGCTGCAGAGCCGTTTCGATATAAGTAGACTACTAATCGACGCGACTGAACTTGATGCATATGAGCGAGCCGAGATGGCCTATCGACGCATCTACCACTCGCCATACCGATTCATACTCGACCAGCCAACTTCAGTCGATGATTGGCTTCCCATTATCGGGCATCGCGATTTTAATCCACGGCTGATGCGCCTATACATGGAGGCTTGTGCTCGGATGCTGCCCGCGAAAATGGAAGCTCAAAGTATTCGAGATTTTATCATTGGATTTGTCGAAGCATTGGATGATCCATCTGAACTCTGGCGCACGATCTACGACGATCATCTAACAGATGCTCAGCGTTATCTACTTCAGACTTTGGTAACGATGCCATCTTCTGTGGTCGTTGAAGACCTTATAGTGCTGACTGCAAGTTGGGCCTGTAGCTCTACGTTCTCTCCTACAGAAACACAATGGCGGGCGGAGATTCGTATTCTCGATGGTGATTTTATTTCCACTTACACTGATCGCAAAGGCCAGACAGCCTCGAATTTTGCTAATGCTTCAATCTCAAGCTATGTGTCATATCGATTGGCGATGGAGCTTGAAACGGTACTAAGGATTCTGGATCACGCCGTCCTGTTTGAACAGGTTGAAATTATCTTTCGTCTAATTGCCGGTCGATTGCCACCTCGCGAGACAGACTCTGGCAGCTTTGATATAGAGGACTGGCTTGAGGACTACGAAAGAGAAATTGTCGGCCACACTCGCCTTTGGTCGATAAACGAGGAGGAGCATGAGAGGTTGCAAACGGCAATACGGGATGCTGTAGTTAGAACGCTTGGCGTGGGCCACTACTCTAACCATCCATCGTTTGGGAATACTCCCAAACGATGGATGAAAACGCATGTGTATATGGTCGATCGCCTAGAGATAGTCTTGGCCGTAGTCGAAGCTCTTGACCTAGCCGACGACAGCGATCTTGCTCATCGCCTTGCAGACGCATGCAAGTCCAACCTAGATTACTCCACCAATGACCCTGTGCGTCTCGTGAAAGTTTTCGAGACACTACAAAGAAAGGCTCCACTCACTTGGGTTGATGCTATTGGTAATCTCATCGAATCAGCCGAGCCACTCCTTTTTCGCCACCTCAAAGAGGGGAGTGATTTCATAGCAGCAATACGTTACCTAAATCTGATTGGACGCCCCAATGAATCAATGCTACTTGGCGATAAACTTCGCAATGCCGCAAGGAATTATTCGCCGAGCGAGCAGGTATGTTTCTGGTCTGAAATCGATCTGCGGTACTTCATAAATGACTTTGACGAAGCCGCTTCTATGATTGGACTTGATATAATTGAGGATCTTTCGGAGCTGCGGACGAGAATTGAGGCTCGAATGAGAGCGATTCAACCGCCTTCATTTCAGAATTTGCCGACACCCAGGCAGGAACCGGCTCCCAAACACGTTGTTGTCGGAGACCTCTCTTTGAGCGCCCTTCGCAAAGCCGCGAGCATCTTGGTTCCGGGCGTATCAAGCAAGACGAAGGAGGGCGATGCCGAATCTCCCGATTGAGATTGATTGCTTGTACAAGCCCTGCTGCGCGGCCGGTTGGCCGGGGTGGGTCGGCCCGGAGAGGCCGCATGCCCGGACCGGCCGGACCGGCCGGCGGCGCGGAGCGTCGCCCTTGAAGACGTAGAGAAAGTTCTCATCCGGCTCGGTTGTCTCTGCTGTCACTGAGGTTGGTCACGAGTCGGGTCGCTGGTGCCTGGGGCTGGTAGAACGCTCGGTTATGGGTGATGAGTGGCTGGTGGAGGTCGGGCGGGAGCTGCGGCGGCTGCGGACTGCGGCTGGGCTGTCTGGCAGTGGGCTGGCTCGGTTGGTGGGGGTGCCACAGCCGACGGTGTCTCGTGTGGAGATGGGGCGGCGGGTCTCTGATCCGGTTGTCGTGCTGCGACTGTTCGAGGTGCTGGGGGTCGGGGCTGCTGAGGCTGAGCGGCTGGAGTCGTTGGTGCAGGAGGCGTATGCGCAGACTGCTCCTCGGCGGCTGGATGCGGGGGTTCTGTTTCGGCCTGGTGCTGGGGTGGAGTTGGTCCGGGGTGCTCGGCGGGTGCGGGTGTGGGAGTCGGCGGTGATGCCGCGCTTGCTGCGGACGGATGGGTATGCGGCTGCGGCTGGGCTGGGTGCGGTGGCTGAGTGGAGGTCGGTGCTGCATGAGCCTGGGCGTGAGGTGGTTGTGGTGCTGGCGGAAGGGGTCTTGCGCACTTGGCCTGGGTCGGGCGAGTGCATGGAGGAGCAGTTTGCGCGGGTGGCGGAGGTAGCGGGGTTGCCGCATGTGCGGTTGGGCGTGGTGCCTGATGTGCAGCTCCGTGGGGTGGGGCTGGGGCATGTGGCTCTGCATGGGTTCACGCTGGTGGATGAGGCTGCGGTCACGGTAGAGACGTTCACTCGTGAGATCGGCCTGACCGACGAGCGTGAGGTGCGGGCGTACGCAGAGGTCTTCACGCAGGTTGAGCGGGCTGCGGTGTTCGGGGAGTCCGCGCGGGGGCTGGTGGAGCAGGCGGCAGCGGACGTGCGACGCACCTTGAAGGCTATTCACTGAACGTATTGAATAGCCCCCTAGATCTGTCATACGCTGCGTCTCCCTCGGGGTGTTTAGCCCCCTAGACGCGCGGTGGTGATGCAGATGACGCGCTGGTCCCGGCTCTTCCCGGGCGGACCCGGGTCGGTTGGTGAGGCTCGCCGACTCACGCGAGCGCTCCTCGGCGACAACCTCTTGGCCGAAACTGCGGAACTGGTGGTGAGCGAACTCGCCACGAACGCGGTGGAGCACACCGAGAGCGGCGAGGTCGGCGGCTCTTTCGTCCTGGAGCTGAACGTTGCGCAGGACTGCGTTCGGGTGAGCGTGGTCGACATGGGGTCTCGGGGTCGTCCCCGGGTTGCCGACGAGTCTGCCGATGAGTTCGCGCAGGATGGGCGCGGGCTGCACATCGTCCAGCACGTCTCCAAAGCGTGGGGGTGCGAGCCGGTCCGGATGGGCCTGCGCGTCTGGGCTGAGCTGGCGGAGGCGCTCTGATGGTCAGGGCGCCTGCCCGGTGTGGAACCCGGGCCGGTTACAACGCGCACCGACGGCGCGGCGAGGCCGCGTGTGAGGCCTGCCAGGAAGCGGTCAACAAGTACATGCGCGGTCCCACGAACCTCGCTCGTCGGCGTGCCCGGGGGCGGGCTCTGAGCCGACTGGCGCTCATCCATCCCGATCTTTACGCCGCGCTGTACTCCGAAGAGCTGACCAAGGAAGGCGTCGAGTTCCCCCGGCCTTGGCGCAGGAAGGAATCCGGTCGGCGTTGAGCGGGCCTCCCATGCCCCGGCGTCGTCGGCGGCTGCGTGCTGTGAGCTCTTCGACCGGCATGGAGCTTCCCGCCGTTTTGTCTAGAGTCCTAGACTCGCAGGCAGAGACCGGAGGGGATGGCATGCCAGGCGAGTTCGAGCGCATCGCGCAGATCGATGACCCGTACGAACTCCTGCGCGCGGCGACCACACGCCTGGCGGAGGCTCAGCAGGAGGTCACCGAGCTGGCTCGCCTGCGACGGCGGCTGATCCAAGACCTTCATGCGCAAGGCATGTCGTACGCGCAGATCGCCCAGGCCGCCGGGCTGAGCCGCGGGCGGATCCATCAGATCCGGCACACGGGACCGGCTCCTGAGGGCGCGTTCCTGGGGAACGGCGCGGTGACCGTCGTGACCCCGTTGCGGCCCGACCCGGCTAGCGACCGGACGTACGTTGCCCTGGACGACCTCACCACCGGCAAGCGGCTGGAAGACCTCGCGCGGACCTTCGATCTGTCGGTCGGGTACGACCACGTGGGCCTCAACGGTGAGATCGACCTCAACCGTCCGGGACTGCTGGTGATCTGCGGTCCCCGCATGTCCCCTGCGATGCGGGAAGCGTACGAGAAGGACCCGGTCTTGGAGTGGGAGCGCGACGATGTCGGCTGGCTCCTGCGAGACAAGCAGACCGGCAAGGAGTTCCGTTCGGGACAGGAGGAGGAGCCGCAACGCCCGTATGACATCGGGTACCTGGGGCGGCTTCCCCGTCCGGACGGCAACGGCAGCATCCTCGCCATCGCCGGTATCCATCCCGAGGGTTCGCTAGGTGTCGTGCACTTCCTGACCAGCGACATCAGCAGCCTGTGGGGCAAGGTGGCAGACAGCCGTTTCTCGGCGATCGTCGGCACCGAGTACGACCCGAGGACCCATGAGCCGCTGCGTACCGAGCTTCTGACTCCGGTCTACCGACACGACGAGGCGGCCTGACGGGAGACATGGATGCGCGTGCTGATCGCTACCGAACCGGGAAACCCTGCACGGGACAACGAGGACTTCGCGGCGGCGGCATCTGGTGTCCTGCTAGTCGTTGATGGGGCGGGCGCTCCTGCCGGCCTGGAGTCGGGGTGCTCGCACTCGGTCTCCTGGTATGCCCGGTCCCTGGGCGGTCTGCTGCTCGCAGAGGCCGTGAACACGGGGGCTTCCCTTCCCGAAGCCTTGGCCGTGGCCATTGAGCGGGTCAACGCCCTTCATCAGGACGTTTGCGACCTCGCGCATCCCGGGTCCCCGTCTGCCACGGTGGTCATGGCGCGGGTGGCTGGTGATCATCTAGAGTACCTGGTGCTGTCCGACTCGGTGCTGGTGCTCGACCAGGCGGACGATGAGCCCTTGGTCGTCACCGATGACCGGCTGGGTCGTGTGATCGCCAAGCTGGACGATCCGGATGAACGGCCACCGCTCGGGACGGATGAGCATGCCGCCGGGCTGCTCAGCCGTGTACAGAAGCTCGCCTTGTACCGCAATCAACCGGGCGGCTTCTGGGTCGCCAGCACCAAGCCTGAGGCGGCCGGGCAGGCGCTCACGGGCTCCGTTCCGCTGGAAGGTCTGGGAGCTGTCGCGCTTCTCAGCGATGGGGCGAGTCGGCTTACCGACCGCTTCGGACTGGCGACGTGGCATGAGCTCCTGGCCGCGCTGCGCAAGGAAGGTCCCAGGGAGCTGATCGCCCGAACGCGCGAGGTCGAAGCCAGCGACCCGGACGGCTCGCGCTGGCCACGAGGCAAGGCGTCGGACGATGCCAGCGTCGTCTACTGGCGGCCTCACGAGTGAGCCTGGCAATTTTGTAGACCCCCCTAGACAGTCGCTCCGTTAGGCCATACCTTACTGTCCACCCCCCTAGACAAGCCAAGTGAACGAATCCGCCCGGTGTCTAGAGGGGTGGACAACGAGTTGGAGGACTCATGCGCAACATCCCCGTCGACGTCACCGGCCTGACCTTCGTGTGCGTCGCTCCGCCCCGTCCCAAGCTGGTCAGCCAGGAGACCGGAGAGGTCAAGGTGGACCGTGACGGCAACGCCGTGTTCACGGTGGGCCTGTCGGCCGCCGACCAGATGGGCCGGATCGACCTGCTGAGTGTGGCGTTGTCCAAGGACCCCGGCATCACCCTCGGACAGGTCGTGCGCGTGGTCGGCCTGGTCGCGATGCCCTGGGAGCGGCAGATGAACGGTCGGCTGCGCTGGGGCATCGCCTACCGCGCCGACGACATCGTGGTGGCCACCCTGGCGGCCGTTCCGCCCGCTGGCACTTCCACGGATGCGGCCTGAGGAGAACGGTCATGACGGACTTCTATGTCTTCCTGGGCGCCCTGGTCGGCCTCGCGGTCGGGCTGTGGGCCTGGCGGCGCTGGCACCCGGACTCGTTCTGGTACGGCGTCGCCTTCCCCGCCCGGGTGGCGCTGGTCTACCTGACCTGGAGTCACGTCGCCTCCGGCTGCGGCCTGACCCGCACCCGGCAGCGCTGGCGGTACACCCTGGACGCCCTGCCGGTCGTCGGTCCGGCCGCCCGCAACGCCGCAACGGTCGTGCAGTACAAACGCCAGCTTCGCCGCGTGGGCGTCGAGAAGGCTCCGCGGCTGGGGCTGCCGCGGCCGACCCGGCTGGGCTGGCGGGTACGGCTGCGGCTGAGCGGTGGGCAGGCTCCCGCCGACTACGAGAAGGCGGCCGAACGCATCGCGCACGCCTGGCGGGTGCACTCGGTGCGGGTAGTCGACGTCACGCCTGGTCACGTCACCCTGTGGGCCACCATGCGTGACCCACTGACGGTGGTGGAGGTGACGCCGGAAACCGAGGAGCTGCTGAAGGTGCGTCCGGGCAAGCTGGAGAACGGCCAAGACTGGATCATCGACTTCCGGGTCGTGCCGCACTGGCTGAACGCCGGAGCCACACAGTCGGGCAAATCCAACCTAGCCAACGCCATCATCAAGGCCCTGGCCCCGCAACCGGTCGCCTTGGTTGGGTTCGACCTCAAGGGTGGGGTGGAGTTCACCCCGTACGCCCCTCGCCTGTCAGCGCTGGCCACCACCCGCACGCAGTGCCGCGCCCTGCTGGATGACCTGGTGGCCGAGCTGGAAGACCGCATGGAACAGTGCCGCTCCCACGGCGCACGCAACGTGTGGCGTCTGCCTGAAGAGCTGCGCCCGGTCCCGATCGTCGTCCTGATCGACGAGGTGGCCGAGCTGTTCCTGATGGCCGACAAGTCCGAGAAGGATGAGGTCGCTCGTACCGGAACCGCACTGTTGCGGGTCGCCCAACTGGGCCGCGCGTTCGCCGTCCATTTGGTGGTGTGCGGCCAGCGCATCGGCTCGGACCTCGGTCCCGGCGTCACCGCGCTGCGGGCGCAGCTCTCCGGGCGCGTCTGCCACCGCGTCAACGACCCCGAAACCGCCAACATGACCCTTGGCGACATGGACCCGGCCGCCCTGGACGCCGCCCGCGCCATCCCCGCCGAAACCCCCGGCGTCTGCATCGTCGCCGGTCAAGACGGCTCCTGGCACCGCGCTCGCTCGGTCTATGTCTCCGAGGAAGCCGCTGAGACCGCCGCCCGCGACCACGCGCACCTGACCCCCGACTGGAACGACCTGACCGGCTCCTCCCTCACCACCGGTCCCGGCTGCTCGGCCGCCGCCTGATCTTCCTTCTCCACCCGCCCGGCGTGAGCCCTGATCGCGCCACGTCCCTACCCGACCCATGCCCGAAACCGGCTCTGGAGGCATCGTGACCGTCCGAGTGATCGCCCTTCGCCCCCCTTCCGTCTCCGGCTCCGCATCCGTTTCGTCCTCGTTGTCGTCCTCGTCCCGCCGGTCGCCGTCCTCGTCCCGATCGTCGGCCATGGCCGTCCTCGGCTCGGTGCGTATCGACTGGGACGCCGTCCGAGCCCTCTACCTCGCCCGCTGCTCGCGTTGCGTGGACACCTTCACCGCCACCACCTTCGACCAGGCCGACACCTGGGCCGCCGCGCACCGGTGTGATGCCGAACTGGTGGCGCTGCTGGCCTCGCTGAGCGTGCGGGCGGCGGCGTGAGTCGGCGCCTGTGGGGCGGGCTGGTCGATGTCGCCCCGGTGCTGGTCCTGGCGGTCATCGCGGCCGCCGGGTCCTTCACCCACATCCGCGACACCGCCATCGACCACGGACAGCACGGCTGGATGGCCTGGGCCGTGGCGGTGTGCATCGACCTGACCTGCGTCATGGCCGCCCGCGAACGCCAACGCGACAAGCACACCGGCCGCCACTCCTCCGGTCCCTCCTGGCCGACGCTGGTGCTGGCCGGCGGCATCCTGCTCTCCCTGGCGGCCAACCTCGCCCAAGCCGAACCCTCCGTCTGGGGCTGGATCGTGGCCGGCACCCCGGCGGCGGCGTTCCTGGTCGCGGTCTCCATGCTCGAACGCCGCGCGGCGGCCGTCCGTCCTGCCGAACCGGCCTCGCCCGCCTCCGGCGAGATGGCCCCGCCGCCGTCCTTCGGCCGCCCCTCGGCCTCGTCCCGACCGTCCTCGCCATCCTCGACAGCGTCCCCGTCTCACGAGATTCAGGACGGTCCTCGTCCTGGGCTGACGGCTGCCGCCCCCGCCGCTCCCGAGGTCAGCGAGCAAACCGCCTTGCCCGTCCCCGACCAGAACGGCCCCGCTGCCGAGGGCCGATCACCGGAACCGGCGGCTCCGCTGGTGGCCTTCGCCCGCCGTGTCGCTGCCGAACACCAGGCCACCCACGGACGCCCCATCACCCGCGACGCCCTTCGGGCTCGTCTCGGGGTGTCCAACCAGCTCGCCTCCGAGCTGCTGCGCCAAGTCCGCGACCACGTCCCCGCCTGACCCAACGAGGAGACCGCCATGCCCGAGCAGAACTCCCCGATCGTCTCCGGCGACCTGTTCGCCCGCCACCAGACCATCACCGGCCTCCGTGCCCTGGCCGACTTCCTGGAGGCCAACCCCGAGGTACCCGTCTGCGAGTACGGCTGGACGCTCCGAGTCGCTCAGGGAGTCAGCCAGAACGCCGAGACCGACGCCCACCAGCGCGCCGAGGTCGACCGCGTGGCCGCCCTCCTGGACGTCGAGCCCTGCACCACTCCCGGCGGCCATTACCAGGCGTTCCGCCGTTTCGGTCGGATCGTCTACCAGATCAGCCACATCCCCGCCCGGCGCATGGAAGAGCACGAGGCGCTCATGAGCTACGCCGACCACTTCCACGCCAACGGCCGGAACGAGCCGGGGCGGGCCGCCTGATGACCGGCAAGCCCGCGCCCCGGTTCTGGTACCGGTGCCGGTCCTGCGGCCACTCCCGCGCCTCGGACTGGCTCGCCCTTCCGGCCGACCTGACCGGGGCCGCCTGCAACTCCTGCGGCTGCGAAGAGATCACCCTCTACGAACTCGCCACCCGGGCTGCCGTCCGGCTGCCCCGCCCGCTGATCCCGCCGGTGCAGCGCTACACGTGCTGCCACTGCGGCGGCACCGGCCTGGACTCCCTCGCCAACACCTGCCCTGCCTGCCTGGGCGCGGGCTTCTGCTGAAACGAGGTCCCTGATGCTGCTGCGCAAACTCGGCTACTACGCCCTGGCGGCCACGCTCCTGTTCTTCGCCCTGCGCGACCCCAACGGAGCCGCCCGAACGGTCAAAGCCACCTTCGGCCTGCTGATGACCATCGCCGACGGCCTGAGCCGCTTCGTCTCCGCCTTTTGACCCCCGCCCCGGCCTGCTCCCGCCCTGGCGCGGCTTCCCCGCGCCGCGTCAGGGCCACCCCGCCCACCAATCGACAGGAGTTCTGCCGCCCGTGTCCCCTGCTCCCATCGCCTCCCTGCACAACCCGGCCGCCGTCCGGCAGATGGCCACCCGCCTCAACGGAGCCGACTTCGCCCGCTGGGCCGCCCGCACCCGCGCCCTGGGCGGCTGCCTCCAGCCGATCCGGCTACGGGGCCACATCGACCACATCGACGCTCTGACTGGTGCGCTGCTGCACCGCTACAGCACCCACGCCGAACCCGGCGGTGTGCTGCGGGTGGCCTGCAAGACCCGCCGCGCCTCGCGCTGCCCCGCCTGCGCCGAGACCTACCGCGCCGACACCTATCAACTCGTGCGCGCCGGACTGGTCGGCGGCAAAGGCGTCCCCCAGACGGTCACCACCCACCCGGCCGCGTTCGTCACCCTCACCGCACCCTCGTTCGGCCCGGTCCACACGCGACGGGAGAAGAGCGGCGCGGTGATGCCCTGTCACCCGCGCCGCAACGCCGGAACCTGCCCGCACGGACGGCCGCTGTCGTGCACTACCCGGCACGCCGCCGACGACCCGGCATTGGGGCAGCCGTTGTGCGGCGACTGCTACGACTACACCGGCTCGGTGCTGTTCAACGCTCTGGCGCCGGAGCTGTGGCGGCGCTTCACCATGGCGCTGCGGCGACGCATCGCCAAAACCGCTGGACTCACCCTGACCGAGCTGCGCGAGGTGCTGACGGTCTCGTTCGCCAAGGTCGCCGAATACCAACGGCGCGGCGTGGTCCACTTCCACGCCGTCGTCCGCCTGGACGGACCCCACGGACCCACCTCCACCCCGCCGCCGTGGGCCACCTTCGAGCACCTGGCCCACGCCGTCGACCACGCCGCCCGCGCCGTCACCGTCCCCACCCCGGCCGCACCCGGCGTCCCCGCCCGCGCCTTGACCTGGGGCACACAGATCGACATCCGCCCGATCACCAGCAGCGGGGATCTCACCGACCAGGCGGTAGCGGGCTACATCGCCAAGTACGCCACCAAAGCCGCCGAATGCGTCGGCACCCTGGACCGGCGCATCCACCCCTCCGACAACCTGGATGCCCTCCCGGTCACCACCCACGCTCGACGGCTCATCGCCGAATGCTTGCGTCTGGGCGGCCTAGAGGAGCTGGCTGATCTGCGGCTGGCCGAGTGGGCACACATGCTCGGCTTCCGGGGCCACTTCTCCACCAAGTCGCGCCGCTACTCCACCACCCTGGGCGCACTCCGCCAAGCGCGCATGGCCCACAACCAGCAACAACGCGAGATCACCACCGGCCGCCTGCCCTTCGAGGACGACGACCAGGTCCTCGTCGTCGCGCACTGGCGCTACGCCGGACACGGCCTCTCACCCGGCGACGCCCTCCTGACCGCTGCCCTCACCGGAACGCCTCTCCCAGAGCTGGTTACCGACCGAAGGGACACCGCATGAACGACCTCGTCCTGACCGTCGACGAAGCCGCCGAACGCCTCCGCGTGAGCCGCTGGACGATCTACAACCTCATCCGCTCCAACCAGCTCCGCACGATCAGGATCGGCCGCCGCCGTCTCGTTCCCGCCGAAGCGCTCGCCGCCTGCCTCGCAGAGTTCATGGACATGGAAGAGGCCGCCTGATGACCAAGACGGAAGAACCGGAGGAGGCCGCGCAGAAGGGCAAGCCTCGCCGCCGGAGCCGTGCCAACGGTGAAGGGTCGATCTTCCCCTACCGGGGTCGCTACGCGGCCTACATCTGGGTCACCACTCCCGCCGGGGAGAGAAAGCGCCGGTGGGTCTACGGCAAGACCCGTGAAGAGGTCCACGACAAGTACGTCAAGCTCCTCGCGGAAGCCAAGACGCGCCCCATCCCCACGAAGGTGCCGGCCGTCGCCGAATACCTGACGTACTGGCTGCGGGACGTGGTCAAGCCCAACCGCGAACCGGCCACCTACGACAACTACGAGACCATGTCCCGGCTCTACATCATCCCGGGTCTGGGCAGGAAGCGGCTCGACAAGCTCAACGTGCGGGACGTTCAGACCTGGCTCAACAAGATCCCCAGTACCTGCCAGTGCTGCGCGCAGGGCAAGGACGCGAAGCGTCCCAAGGAACACAAGGACCCGCGCAGACGGCAACGCTGCTGCGCCCTGGGCCAGTGCTGCGAGGACTTCCCCAGCCGCCAGACCATCAGGCTGGCGCGCAACACACTGCGGAACGCGCTCAACAACGCGATGTCCGAGGAGATCATCTCCCGCAACGTCGCGGGCCTCGCCAAGGTCCCGGCCACGCGGAAGCGGGGCCGGAAGGCGTCGACCTGGACCGTGGAGGAGGCTCGCCGTTTTCTTGAATACACGCGGGAGGTCAATGATCCGCTGTATGCCGCGTGGGTCCTCATCCTCGTGATGGGAATGCGCAAAGGCGAGGTGTTCGGGCTTCTCTGGGATGAGGTCGATTTCGACCGGGAGGAATTGGCCATTGGTTGGCAGCTCCAGCGGGTTCGGGGCGTTCTGATCCACAAGGAGCGGACCAAGACCGATGGTTCGACCGATGTTCTGCCGCTGCCCGGCCTGTGCGCGACGGCGCTGCGTGTCCGTCAGGAACAGCAGAAGGCCGCCAGGGAAGCAGCCGGGAAGGAGTGGGACGAGGGCGGTTTCGTCTTCACGACGCGCACCGGTCGTCCGGTGGAGCCGCGCAACGTCAACCGTGCCTTCGCCTCGCGGTGCGTCGCTGCGGGCGTCAAGGTGATCCGGGTCCACGACACCCGGCACACGTGCGGCAAGCTCCTGGCGGCGCTGGACGTTCACCCGCGCGTGGCCATGCAGATCCTCCGGCACAGCAAGATCAGCATCACGATGGAGGTCTACACCGAGGTGCCGTCCGAGAGCACGCGGGCGGCGCTCAAGCAGCTCGGCGAGCACCTCGGGTGGTCCGCTGAGCAGGACGGATAAGCCGCTGTAGCTGTACTTCGCTGCTGTACGAGGACCAAAAGAGCCCCCTTCCTTGATCGGAAGGGGGCTCTGTGCTGGAGAGCCGGCGAGGGGACTTGAACCCCTAACCCCTTGTTTACAAGACAAGTGCTCTGCCAATTGAGCTACGCCGGCGGGCCCGAAGGCATGGTAGTCGACGACGGGGGGTCGGCGCTTCTCGGAATCGGGTCGGTCAGGAGGTGCGGAGGCGGGAGATCTCGTAGAGGGCGATGCCCGCCGCCACCCCGGCGTTCAGGGACTCGGCGTGGCCCGGCATCGGGATGTTGACCAGCAGGTCGCAGGTCTCCGAGACCAGGCGGCCCAGGCCCTTGCCCTCCGAGCCCACCACCAGCACGATCGGGCCCGTGGCCACCTCGACGTCGGCGACCGTCGCCGTGCCGTCGGCGGCCAGGCCCACCACGAAGAAGCCCGCCTTCTGGTACGCCTTCAGCTGGCGGGACAGGTTCGTGGTCTGGGCCACCGGGAGGCTCGCCAGGGTGCCCGCGGACGTCTTCCACGCGCCGGCGGTGACGCCCGCCGCGCGGCGTTCGGGGATGACCACGCCGGCCGCGCCGAACGCCGAGGCGGAACGCACGATCGCGCCCAGGTTGCGCGGGTCGGTGATGCCGTCCAGCACGACGATCAGGGGGGCCGTGCCGCGCGTCAGGTCGTCGGGGTGGGCGTAGCGGTAGGGCTTCACCTGGAGCGCGATGCCCTGGTGGACCGCGCCGTCGGTGAGGCGGTCCAGCTCGGGCTTGCCCGCCTCCAGCAGCGGGATGCCCCGGTCGGTGGCGATCTGGATGGCCTCGCGGACGCGGTCGTCGCGGCCCTCGCTCACGTAGAGGGCGGTGCCGGGGACCTTGGCGCGCAGGGCCTCGACGACCGGATTGCGGCCGGTGACCAGCTCGGGGACCTCGCCGTTGGCGCGGCGGGCGCCGGCGGGACGGCCCGAACGGACCGGCTTGTCGTCCTTGACCTGGCGGGCGGCGGGCCCCGCGGTGGTCGTGCCGGTGCGGCGCGCGTTCTTGGCGGCACGCGCCTTCTGGCGCTTGCCGTGCCAGTGCCGGTCCTCGGCCTTGGGAGTGGGTCCCTTGCCCTTGCGTTTGGCCATGTTCGTCCTTCGCGACGGTTGCGGCTCGCCCCCGTTGCGGACGGCCCCCAAACATCCGATTTTATGGGGCGCCGGGGAGTGCGACGTCACTGACGCGGAGACTCCAGGCGTTTGAGGACCTCGTGGAGCAGGGACTCGACGGAGGCGAGGCGTTCCTCGATCGCGGTGAGGCGCCGGTCGGTGTCGCGGGTCCGGAACGGCTGCCGGAACGCCGTGGGCCGGCCGCCGCCCAGGGCGAGGATGATCCGGTCCCGCACCGACGGCAGGTCCGCGCCGAGCCCGCCGAGGATCCGCGCGGCCACGCCGTTGGCCTCGCGCAGCAGGCCGAGCATGATGTGCCCGGAGTCGATGGAGTCGTGGCGCAGCGCCTTGGCCTCGCGGAGGCTGAGCTCCAGGACGTGTTTGGCGCGCGGCGTGAACGGGACGTGGTCGGGCGCCGCCGCCTCGCCCCGGCCGACGAGCTCCTCGACCCTCGCGCGGAGGGTCGGCAGATCGACCTCGGCGGGACGCAGGGCCTCGGCGAACGCGGGGTCCGGGTCGCGCCAGAGCCCGAGCAGGAGGTGCTCGGTGCCGATGTGGGCGTGGGCCAGCAGCCGGGACTCCTCCTGGGCCGCCACGATGACCTGCCGGGCACGGTCGGTGAACCGCTCGAACACTGGTGACCACCTCGTGGGGATCGACGTGGGCCGGTCCCTCGACCGTACGCGCCGATCCCCCACCCGGCCAGTCAGCCTCGCTTGAGCTCCCAGCGGGGGCCGTGCGGGGTGTCCTCCACGACGATCCCGGCGGCGGTCAGGCCGTCGCGGATGGCGTCGGCGGCGGCGTAGTCCTTGCGGGCGCGGGCGGCCTGCCGCTGCTCCAGGGCCACCCGGACCAGGGCGTCCACGACCGGCTTGAGGTCGTCCTCGCCCGCCCCGGCCCACTGCGGCGACAGCGGGTCCAGGCCGAGCGCGTCGGTCATGGCGCGCACCGCCGCCAGGTGCCGGGCGACGGCGTCCTTGTCGTCGGACGCCAGGGCGCTGTTGCCCTCCCGGACGGTCTCGTGCACGACGGCCAGCGCCTGCGGGACGCCGAGGTCGTCGTTCATCGCCTGGACGAACGCCGCCGGCGGCTCGCCGGGCGTCCCGGCCCCGACGACCTCGGCGGCGCGGGTCACGAAGCCCTCGATCCGCTGGTAGGCGGTCACCGCCTCGGCGAGCGCCGCGTCGGTGTAGTCCATCAGCGACCGGTAGTGCGCCGACGCCAGGTAGTAGCGGACCTCGGCGGGGCGGGCGCGGTCGAGCAGGTCGGTCAGCAGCACGACGTTGCCGACGGACTTGCTCATCTTCTCGCCGTCCACCGTGAGCAGCCCGTTGTGCATCCAGTACCGGGCGAAGCCGTCCCCGGCCGCCTGCGACTGGGCGATCTCGTTCTCGTGGTGCGGGAAGATCAGGTCCATGCCGCCGCCGTGGATGTCGAACGTCGACCCCAGGTACTTGGTGGCCATCGCCGAGCACTCCAGGTGCCAGCCGGGACGGCCGTCGCCCCACGGGGTCTCCCAGGAGGGCTCGCCGGGCTTGACGCCCTTCCACAGCGCGAAGTCGAGCGGGCTGCGCTTGCAGTCGGAGTTCGGCACGTCCTTCGGGTCGCGCATGTTCTCGATCTTCTGGTTGGACAGCGCGCCGTAGCGCTCGGCCCAGGACGGGACGTCGAAGTAGACGTCGCCGCCGGCCGCGTAGGCGTGGCCGCGTTCGATCAGCCGCCGCATCAGCACGATCATCTCCGGGACGTGCCCGGTGGCGCGCGGCTCGATGGTCGGCGGCAGGCAGCCCAGGGTGTCGTAGCCGCGGGTGAAGACCCGCAGGTTGCCCTCGGCGACGGCGAACCACGGCGCGCCGGTCTCGGCGGCCACGTTGATGATCTTGTCGTCGATGTCGGTGACGTTGCGGACGAACGTGACTCCGTATCCCGACCGCCGCAGCCACCTCAGCAGCACGTCGTAGATGACGCCGGAGCGGAGGTGGCCGATGTGCGGGGCGGCCTGCGGCGTCGCACCACACACGTACATCCCCACGCGGCCCTCTTCCAGGGGCTCGAACGTGCGGACGGTACGGGTGCTGGTGTCGTAAAGGCGCAGGCTCACGGGTTCAGGTTATTGGATCCGCGCCGGGACGCGCGTTCTAACGCGTGTAGACCTTGACCGGCGAGACCCGCACGATCACGCGTTCGGCCGGGCCGTGCTCCTTCCAGGGCTGCCCGGTGTACTTGTGCGACAGCTCCTGGATCAGCGCGCCCTCGGGGTCGTCGACGATCGTGGCGGTGCCCCGGACCTCGGCGTAGGCGTAGGGGTTCTCCTGGTCGAACACGCACAGCGTCACGCGCGGGTCGCGGGTGAGGTTGCCGTGCTTGCGGCGGCCCTTGACCGTGGAGAACACGACGTCGTCGCCGTCCGTCCTGGCCCACACCACGCTGGACTGCGGGTGGCCGTCGGGCTCGATCGTCGAGAGCGTGACGAAGTTGGTGCCGTCGAACAGCTCGCGGGCCTTGTCGTTCAGCGCGTCCGCCATGGTCGTCCCCCTGGTCGTCGTGGCCGTCGGGGAGATCATCCCATGCGGCGGGGCGACCGGGCGCGGCGGTGGCAGACCTCGGCGAGCACGACGGCGTTGGGGGTCTCCCCGGCCATCGCGACCAGGTCGCCGGTGCCGTCGTGGGAGCGGACGACGACCAGGCCGTTGCCGACCACCACCTCGCGGACGGCGGGCCAGGGCAGCCGCCGCCCGTCCTTGGCCACCCCGTCCGGGCCGACCGCGAACGGGCCGAACCGCACGGTCCCGCCCGACCCGACCACGCCCAGCACGCGGGGGACGAGGCGGCGCGCGACCTCCGCGACGACCGTCCCGGCGAGGTCGCCGACGTCCGGCAGGCCGTCACCGAGCGTCAGCGTCCGCCCGTCGACGGCGGTGAGGACGCAGCGCCAGCGGGTGCGGGCGCGGTGGGAGCGGCGCACGCCCGAGACGGTCACCTCGGTCAGCTCGTCCCACAGGTACGCGCCGCGCAGACCGGATCCGGTCACGGTCAGGCCGCCCTCGTGCAGGCGCACGACGGTGTCGCGGCCCCGCAGCGCGCCGCGCGCCAGGATCCAGGCGACCGCGCCCAGGTAGCCGGCCGCCAGCAGCGCCGCCGGAACGCCCAGCAGCGGCCGCCCGGAGGTCAGGTACACCGCGGCGGCCGGGACCAGCGCGATCCCGGCCAGGCCGAGCAGGGTCAGCCACGCCAGCGCGCGGCGGCGGGCGGGCCGGGCGTCGAACTCCCGCACCAGGGTGCCGAGCCGCGGCCCGACCGCCCGGCCGGGAAGGCTGCGCGGAGTAGGCACGAACAACCGCCTACCCGCGCGACACGGTCGAAAATCCCCGAAAGAGGACAGCCTCGGCTGACCGATCCGGGACGCCGGTCTGCGGGACGACGACCGTTCCGACGGGACGTATCGGTCCATAACGCACGACCGTGCGGGCGACAGGAGTAATCCGCGGGCAAGGTGGTTACGCTCCCTTCCGTAACGTCCCGTAGCCGCCTTCCCCCCGAGACGAGTGCGCGATGTCCCCTGACCCGTCGAGCCCGCAGGAGGGCTCCCGGCACACCCCGGCGCAGCGCCGGGTCCTCACCGCCGTCACCGGGACGGCCGTCGCCGTGGTGGCGGCCGGCTCGTTCGCGGTGACCTACGACGCGTTGCGCGACCTGGCCGTGGCGGGCCGGGTCGGGGAACGCTGGGCCCCCGTCTACCCGGTCATGGCGGACGTGCTGCTGGTGGTCGTGGTGCTGGCGCTGCTGGTGGCGCGGCACGCCCCGTGGTGGTCGCGGGCGCTGCGGTGGCTGGTGCTGGTGGCGCTGTTCGCGGGCGGCGCGGCGCTCAGCGTGCAGCACGCGGTGTGGGGGTTCGCGTCGCTGCCGCAGGACCGGCTGCGGGCGGGCGTGGCGGTCGCGCCGCACGCGGCGCTGGTGCTGGCGGTCTGGCTCTGGCTCACCATGATCAGGCATCTGCGGCTGCCGCGCCCGTCGGGCCGGATCCGCCCCACCCCGGTCGAGGGGGCCCATGTGCGGATCGTCGAGCGCGCCGAGCCGGAGAGGCCGCCCGCGTCACCGCCCCCCGCGTCGCTGCCCACGGACGTGGAACTCGTCCGCGACGGCCACGCCCCGGACGCCCCCGAGGCCCCGGAGACCTCCGCCGACCATGACGCCGATCACAACGCCGACGACGACACCGACGAACTCGTCCCCGTGACGAGCGCGACGCGGCCGGACCTGGTGCCGCCGCCGCCGGCGACGCCGGCGGACGACGACGATGACGACGTTCCGGCGGTGGACCGTGCCGAGGATCCCGACGGGGGCGACGCCGACCACGGCGGGCGCGGCCGTCACCGCCGCGGTGCCGGCGACACCGCGGACGATCTGCCGATCTGGGACTGGAACCCGCCGTCGGAGTCGCTGCGCAGCTCCCCGACGCCGCCCGGCGACTGACCGGGCGGCCGGCGCGCTCAGGCGCGGGCGACGACCAGGGCGTTGGCGATCGCGGCCAGGCCCTCGCCCCGGCCGGTCAGGCCGAGGCCGTCGGTCGTGGTGCCGGAGACCGTGACGGTCGCGCCGCCCAGGGCCTCCGACAGGGTCTTCTCGGCCTCGGCGCGCCGCTTGCTGATCTTCGGGCGGTTGCCGATCACCTGGACGGCGACGTTGCCGATCTCGTAACCGGCCTCGTCGACCAGGCGGGCCACCTCGCGCAGCAGCGTGACGCCCGACGCGCCCGACCAGCGCGGGTCGGCGGTGCCGAAGACCGCGCCCAGGTCGCCCAGGCCACAGGCCGACAGGAGGGCGTCGCAGGCCGCGTGGGCGGCCACGTCGCCGTCGGAGTGGCCCTCCAGCCCCGGCCCCTCGCCGGGCCACTCCAGGCCCGCGCACCAGAGGGGACGGTCGGTGGAAGCGAACGGGTGGACGTCGGTTCCGACGCCCACCCGTGGAAGCCGTGCGCGCAAGCTCAGCCGGCCAGGACCTCGTCGAGGAGGGCCTCGGCCTTGTCCTCGTTGGTCTTCTCGGCCAGGGCGAGCTCGCTCACCAGGATCTGGCGCGCCTTGGCGAGCATGCGCTTCTCGCCCGCCGACAGGCCGCGCTCCTTGTCGCGCCGCCACAGGTCCCGGACGACCTCGGCGACCTTGTTGACGTCACCGGAGGCGAGCTTCTCCAGATTGGCCTTGTAGCGCCGCGACCAGTTGGTCGGCTCCTCGGTGTAGGGTGCGCGCAGCACCTCGAACACCTTGTCCAGGCCCTCCTGGCCGACGACGTCGCGAACACCCACGTCCTCGACGTTCTCGACCGGAACGCGAACAGTCAGGTCGCCCTTGTCGACCTTCAGGACCAGATAGGTCCTTTCCTCACCCTTGATGGTGCGAGTCTCGATGGCCTCGATCCGAGCAGCCCCATGGTGGGGGTAGACGACGGTGTCGCCGACCTGGAAAGTCATGTGACAAGTACCCCTTCCGCTACACCCAGGATAGCACGGGCTCGCCGGTGACCGCACCGGCGTTCACGACATATGCGCAGGTCAACCCCCTAATTGGGGTCTTGACAAAGGCGATTAATGGTGCGTCTGGGACTCGTTTCAGCAGGATATGAAGATCGCACAATGATCGTTAAGGGGGTGGCCGGCGCTTCCCGCCGACCCCCTGACCGCAGCCCGCGGGCGGCCCATACTGGAAGGTGAACATGCCGGACCGCGCGGGTACGAAGCGCCCGGGAGGGCACGGAACGGGCAGAGGACGGGCGCGGAACAGACGCGGAACGGGCGCGGACCGGTCGCAGGGACGGTGAGGTGCGGCGTGAGGCCAGACGGCGACCCCGACGACTACGGGCTCCCCCATGTCGACATCGTGGTGCCCGACGACCCCCGCGATCTCCACCGCGACGTGCTCGCCTACCACCGCGAGCGGCGCCGCGACCGGCGGCGGGCCCGGCTGCGCCGGGTGTTCGGCCCGGTCACCCGGTTCGGGGTGGCGATCCCGATCATCGCGGGAGCGCTGCTGGTCGCGCTGGTCAGCGGGGTGCTGCTGACGACGTTCGGGCCCCGGCCCATGCCCCGGCCGACGGCGGCGTTGCTGAACCCGCACCCCACCGGCAAGCCCGGCGAGGTCGGCGGGCCGCTGCCGGAGGGCAGGGTCACGGTCGTGGAGGGACGCCCCACCGAGGTCTCCGCGCGCGAGGCGATCCACCCCGGTGTGATCGGGATCGCCGCGCCGGGCTGCGGGTGCGCCCGCACCATCGCCGACCTGGCCGCGCGGACCCAGCCGTTCCAGCTCAACTTCTGGCTGGTCGGCCACCCCTACGGCGGGGTCACCGGCGAGCGGATGTCCCGGGAGCTCCAGACGCTCGGACGGGAGGTGCACGCCGGATCCATGCAGCGCGTCCGCGACGACCGGGGGCTGCTGGCCGGCGCCTACGCGCCCGGCCGTCCCACCGGCGTGACCCTGGTGCTGGTGGACACGGTCGGAACGGTCACCGACATCGTCCGCGACGCCCGCCCGACCCCCGAGCTCCAGGCAAAGATCAAGAAGCTGACGGAGAGCTGACCGGGGCAAAACCAGCCCCGCCGTCAGGGGGACCGCCAGGTCTCGCTACGCTTCCCCTGGCGTTTCTCTCGCCGAAATGCCACACCTCTTCCCAAGACCCTTTCGCGAGGAGAATCGACGCCGTGATCCGAAACAGCCGTCGAGTGGTCGCGTTCGCCATCGCGGGCGCCGTCGCCATCGCGCCGGTGCTTTCCGGCTGCGGCGCCGGCCAGGAGCCCCAGACCGCCGCGCCCACCCGGCTGACCGAGGCGGTCAACGCCTACGTGCCGGCCGACAAGCCGGCGAACGCGCACATCGAGATCCGCAACCTGTTCGTGCTCGGCCCCAAGCCCGGCCAGTCGTTCGGGTCGGGCAGCGACCTGCCGCTGTACGCCGCGCTCATCAACCAGGTGAAGGCCCAGGACCAGCTGACCGGTGTCGAGGCCCCGGACTTCGAGCAGGTGAAGATCACCGGTGGCGCCGTGACGTTGCCGCCCGCCCGCCCGTCCGGTGAGGGCGTGCTGACCACGCTGGTGGGCGACTCGGCCGCCGCGGCCGCCTCCCCGTCCGGCTCCCCGTCCGGCTCGGCCAAGCCGACGGACAAGAAGTCCGCCAAGCCGGGCGACTCGCCCAGCCCGAACACCACCGGCAGCCCGAACGCCACCGGCAGCCCGACGGCCAGGCCGACCGGCAACGGCAGCCCGGCCGCGACGCCGGAGCCGACCGGCCAGGGCGCCACGCCGACCGCGAGCGGCTCCCCGTCGGCGCCCTCGTCCAACACCGCCTCCCCCGCGGCGGAGCCGGCCCCGGTGCCGTCTCCGGGCAAGGCCCCGCTGGTGGTGCTGACCGGTCTCAAGCGCCAGCTGCTGGGCGGTGAGACCATCAAGGTCACGCTGCGGTTCCAGAACGCGGGCAGCATCACGCTGACCGTCCCGGTCATCCCGCAGCAGAACGAGTACGCCTCCTACGCCGCGGTGTCCAACGGCACCCCGCTCCCGGGCGCGTCCGCCGAGTCCGAGAAGACCGACGGGGGCGGCCACCACCCCCGCGGTGAGGAGCAGAAGCCGGAGCACGGCGGCACTCCGGCCCCGTCGTCTCCGGCGCCCGGGGCACCGGCCGGCCACTGAGCCACCGGGGTCGCCGAGCGACCGCACGCCGAACGGCCCGCGCGGCATCCGCCGCGCGGGCCGTTCGGCTTCTCCGGGCCGTTCCGCCTCAGGTGTAGGCGATCAGCCGCCCGCAGGCGACGACCCCGGCCCAGGTGGCGAGGGAGACGACGGCGGCGGCCCGCGCCGCGGCGGGCGCGGTGTCGCCCCAGACGCCGACCGTCCGGTAGACGCCCCGGTGGAACGCCAGGACGTTCACCAGCGCGACCCCCAGCAGGGCGAACTTGACCGGCGCCGCGCCGCTGCCGGCGACCTCGACGGCCCCCGACGCGAACATGGCGGCCCCCGAGACCGCCGCGAGGGCGAAGCCCCACCGCGCCGTCGGCAGCAGGAGCCGCGCGGCCGCCGGGACCGCGAGCAGACGGCGGCCCACCCCCAGCAGCCGCAGGTCGAACGTCACCGCCGGGCCGACCAGCAGCGCGAGGCCGACCAGGTGGACGATCTCCAGCGAGGAGTACGCCCACGGCGTCGAGCGGACCGCCTCGGCCGGCGCGGTCTGCTCCAGCCAGCGCAGGAGGTCCACCGGTCAGCCCCTGCGGACCAGGTACGCCGCGCCGCCCGCGGCGGCCAGCACGCCGAGCCCGCCGACGATCCACGGGACCGGGTTCACGGCCCCGCCGGACGAGGCGTCCGGGCGGGGTGCGGAGCCGCCCGTGGTGGAGTCGCCCGTGGTGGCGCCGTCGGTGCCGGGCAGGGGCACCGAACGCTGGCGGATCGCGCGGCCGTCCTGCCGGACCAGCAGTTCGGGCCGGAACTCGGTCTCCTCCTCGCGGTGCGGGTAGCCGACGACCTCGATCCGCTCGCCGGGGCGGACCCGGTCGGGCATCCCCCAGGCGGAGAGCCGCTCCAGCGGCGCGAGGATCAGCGTGACCTCCGTGGCCGGGCCGGGGTGGGCGGTGGTCCGGCGCAGCACGTCCCGGCCGCCGATCTCCTCCAGCTCCCGGGGGATGGGGCGCGTGGCGAGGGAGCCGGGGAGGGTGACCGGGACGGCCGGCCGCACCCGGACCTCGGGGTGGGGGTTGCCCCAGCGGACCTGGGTGACGGTGCCGGAGAGGTAGAGCGGCCGGGAGGTCTGGAACTCCTCCCAGCCGTGGTGGGCGAGCGCGGCGGGCCCCGTCCACAGGGTGAGGACGGCGAGGGCGGCCGCGAGGGCGACATGACGCATACTGCAAAAGATCAACGATGGGCGCCCCCGGGCCGCGACCATCGCCCGGTGGACATGACGTGATGCGGATCGGCCATGAATCTCGACCACTTCCGTTCCCTCGTGGCGCTCGCCGAGGAGCTGCACTTCGCGCGGGCGGCGCAGCGGTGCGGGCTGAGCCAGCCGCAGCTCAGCAGGCAGGTCCGCAGGGTCGAGGAGGAGCTGGGCGTCCTGCTGTTCGAGCGCACCACCCGGGAGGTGCGGATCACTCCGGCGGGCGAGGCGTTCGTGGCCGAGGCCCGGCGCAGCCTGGAGCACGCCGACCGCGCGGTGCTGGCGGCGCGGCGGCTCGGCCGCGGGGAGAGCGGGAGGCTGGTGGTCGGGTTCGTCGGGTCGGCGGCCCACACCCTGCTGCCGCCGGTCCTGCGGCGGTTCCGGGACCGCTATCCGGGCGTGGAGCTGGACCTGCGGGAGCTGCCGAGCGCCCGGCAGGCCGAGGAGCTGGCCGAGGGCACCCTGGACGTCGGGGTCCTGTACGCGCCCGTCCACCGGGACGGGCTGGAGACGCGCGAGCTGTTCCGGGGGCGGCTGCTGGCGGCGCTCCCCCGCACCCACCCGCACGCCCACCGCGACCCGCTGCCGTTGCCGGCGCTCGCGGACGAGGGGTTCGTGCTGTTCCCCCGCGAGCTGGGGACGGCGCTGCACGCGGCGATCACGCGGGCGGCCCGCGCCGCCGGGTTCGAGGTGCGCGTCGTGCAGGAGGCCGTGCAGATGCAGACCATCGTCGGCCTGGTCGCCGCGGGGATCGGGGTGTCGATCGTCCCGTGGGCGGTCGCCGCGGGGTCCCGCCGCGACGACGTGGTCTTCCGGCGGCTGTCCCCGGACGTCCACGGCGTGTCGCTGCACCTGGCGTGGCGGCGCGGCGACCCGAACCCCGCCGTGCGGGGCTTCCGTTCGGTGGCCCCGCGTCCGGGCGCGGACGCGGGGCGGGCCGGTCAGGGCTCGAACTTGTAGCCCAGGCCGCGCACCGTGACGATGTGGCGCGGGGTGGACGGGGCCTCCTCGATCTTGGCGCGGAGGCGCTTGATGTGGACGTCGAGGGTCTTGGTGTCGCCGACGTAGTCGGCGCCCCAGACGCGGTCGATCAGCTGCATGCGGGTCAGCACGCGGCCCGCGTTGCGCAGCAGCACCTCCAGCAGCTCGAACTCCTTGAGCGGGAGCTGCACGGGCCCGCCGTTGACGCTGACGACATGGCGCTCGACGTCCATCCGGACCGGGCCCGCCTCCAGCACCGCCGGGGCGAGCTCCTCGACGTCGCCCTGGCGGCGCAGCACCGCGCGCATCCGGGCGATCAGCTCCCGGGTGGAGAACGGCTTGGTGACGTAGTCGTCGGCGCCCAGTTCCAGGCCGACGACCTTGTCGACCTCGCTGTCCTTGGCGGTCAGCATGATCACCGGGACGTTGGAGCGGGCGCGCAGCTCCCGGCAGACCTCGGTGCCGGGCAGGCCGGGCAGCATCAGGTCGAGCAGCACGAGGTCGGCCCCGTTGCGGTCGAAGATGTCCAGCGCGTCGGGGCCGGTTGCCGCGACGGCCACCTCGAACCCCTCCTTGCGGAGGTTGTACGACAGTGCGTCGCTGAAGGACTCCTCGTCTTCCACGACGAGCACGCGGGTCACGGTGTTGCCTCCTGGCGGTTCTTCGAGCGGCCAACCGGGTGGGGTGGGGCCGCGGTCAGGGGTTCGGGGGGGTCGGCGGGTTCAGCAGCGGCAGCCGGATGGTGAACGTCGAGCCGGAGCCCTCCTTGCTCCAGACGGTGACCTCTCCGCCGTGCTTGGTGGTGACGTGCTTGACGATGGCGAGCCCGAGTCCGGTGCCGCCGGTCTGGCGGGACCGGGCCGGATCGACCCGGTAGAAGCGCTCGAAGATCCGTTCCAGGTCGCCCTCGGGGATCCCGATGCCCTGGTCGGTGACGTTGATCTCGACCTGGCCGTCGTCGGTCTGCCGGGTGGCGACCACGACGCGGGTGCCCTCGGGGCTGTAGGCGGCGGCGTTGTCGATCAGGTTGCGCACGGCGGTGACCAGCAGGTCGTCGTCGCCGCGGACCGTCAGCCCGTCCTGGCCCCCGGTGACGATCTCGATGTCGCGGGCGGCGGCCTTGGTCTGCGCCCGGTCGAGGGCCTCGGCGACGACCTCGTCGAGGGAGACCGCGCGCATGTCGGGCAGCGGCTCGTCGCCCTGCACGCGCGACAGGGTCATCAGGTCCTGCACCAGGTTGGTGAGCCGGACCGACTCGTGCTGCATGCGCCCGGCGAAGCGGCGCACGGCCTCGGGGTCGTCGGCGGCGTTCTCGACGGTCTCGGCCAGCAGCGACAGCGCGCCGACCGGGGTCTTCAGCTCGTGGCTGACGTTGGCGACGAAGTCGCGGCGGATGGCCTCCACGCGGCGCATCTCGGTCAGGTCCTCGGCCAGCACGAGCACCAGGCCGTGCGAGCCGAGCGGCGCGACGCGCACGGCGAACCAGCGGCCCTCGGTGCGGCCCCGGGCGGGCGACGGGACGACCTGGATCTCGGTCTCGCGGATCTCGCCGTCCCGGCGGACCAGGCGGGCCAGCGCGAGCAGCTCGTCGACGACGAGCCGGTCGCCGGCGACCATCCCGAACGCGCGGGCGGCCGAACTCGCGCGGACGACGCGGTCCTCCCCGTCCACGACCACGGCCGAGGAACGCAGCACGCTCAGTACCGACGCGATCCCGGGCGGCAGACCGCCCTGGATCGTCGCCGTGGGTACGGCCTGCTGGGCCCGCTCGCTCACACGCACCGCCAATCCCGTCGCAAGTCCCACGGCCAACCCGGCGAGGGCGGTCAGACCTGCGACTATCTCGACCTCCACACATGGGATCGTAAGTGCGTTACAGGATGTTCCCGCACCACAGGCGGGCATAACGCGACCCAGTTCGCCCAAAGTTCACCTTGCCATCCGGGCGAGTTCACGGCCATGGTGCAGGCTGTGGCGTGGGCGAGTACGCCCGGCTGATCCCCCTTCGACCGCAACGACCTCACCGTCACCACTCGCACCAAGGGACACTCGAAATTGCGCGACGCCTACCATGAGGAGCTCGACGCCCTCTCCGACAAGCTCGTGGAGATGACCCGGCTGGTCCGCTCCGCCATGGCCCGTTCGGTGACCGCGCTGCTGGACGCCGACCTGCGGCTGTCGGAGGAGGTCATCAGTGCCGACGAGCAGATCAACAAGATCGACACCGAGATCGAGGAGACGGTCTTCGATCTGATGGCCCGGCAGCAGCCGGTCGCCGGGGACCTGCGCACCGTGATCACGACGCTGCGGATGAGCGCCGACCTGGAGCGCATGGGCGACCTGGCGGTGCACATCGCCAAGACCGCGCGGCGCCGCCACCCCGAGACCGCCGTCCCGCCGGAGCTGCAGTCCACGGTCCTGGAGATGGGGCAGATCGCCGAGCGCATGGTCGCCAAGGCGGGCAGCGTGATCGCGTCCAAGGACGTCGAGATGGGCCTGGAGCTGGACGCCGACGACGACGCGATGGACCGCCTGCACCGCAAGCTGTTCGACATCCTGCTGTCCCCGAAGTGGAAGCACGGCGTCGAGCCCGCGATCGACATCACGCTGGCCGGGCGCTACTTCGAACGGTTCGCCGACCACGCGGTGACGGTGGGCGAGCACGTGGTCTACCTGGTGACGGGCCAGCGCCCGCAGGAGATCATCGAAAATTCCTGAACCTTCCTCCCGCCCGCGAGGGCCCGGTCCCGGCCCACCGGGACCGGGCCCTCGCCTCATCCCGGCTTGTGGAAATATGACGACCGGTCTATTTTTCTCGGCATGGGACAGAAGGGCGAGCAGACCCGGGCCAGGCTGCTGGACGCCGCGCGCGACCTCATCGAGTCCGGCGGCTACTTCAACGCCGGGCTCAACCAGGTGATCGCGGCCAGCGGCGCCCCGAAGGGCTCGCTCTACTTCCACTTCCCCGGCGGCAAGGACCAGCTCGTCGAGGAGTCGGTGCGGCGCGGCGGCCGGGAGATCACCCGCCTGATGGCCGACCTGCCGGGCGACGGCACCGCCGAACGCATGACGGCCCTGCTGGGGATCCTGGGCGACCGGCTGGAGGCGTCCGGTTGGCGCAAGGGGTGCCCGGTGGCGACCGTGGCGCTGGAGATGGCCGCGACCAGCTCCGAGCTGCGGGCGGCGTGCTCGGAGGTGTACGCCGGGTGGGAGGACGCGCTGGCGGGTCGGCTCGCCGCCGACGGCCACCCCGCACCGGCCGAGACCGCCACGGCGATCCTGGCACTGGTCGAGGGCGCGCTGGTCCTGGCCCGCGCCCACCAGAGCCGCACGCCGCTGGACCGGGCCGCGAAGGCGGTCTCCGCCCTGCTCTGACCGGCCCGCCCGCCGTGGGGGCGGGCCTTTTTTCGTCCTCAAAATATGTAGACCGGTCTATTTAAGGAGTTCCATGTCCCCCGACTCGCTCGTCCTCGGCGCGACCGGTTTCGTCGGCCGCGCGCTCGTCGCCGAACTGCTGCGCCAGGGCCGCACGGTGGCCGCCGCCGTGCGCCGCTCCGACGGGCCGCTGCGCGCGTGGCTGGCCGGACAGGGCGTGGACACCGGCGGCCTCACCGTCGTCACCGCCGACATCACCCGGCCCGGCCTCGGGATCGAGGGGCTGCCCGACGTCCGCGACGTCTACAACTGCGCGGCCCGCTACGCGTTCGGGCTCGACCTCGCCGAGGCGCGGGCCGCCAACGTCACCGGCGCGCTCAACGCCGCGCGCTGGACCGCCGGACGCCGGGCCCCGCGCCGGCTGGTCCACCTGAGCGGCTACCGGGTGAGCGCCCGCGACGACGACGGGGCCCGGCTGGGCGCCTACGAGGCCACCAAGCGCGAGGGCGACGCCGCCGTGCGGGCCCTGGCCGCCGAACTCGGCCTCCCGCTGACGGTCGCCAACCCGTCCACGATCGCCGGTCCCGGCCAGTACATCGGCCTGGCCTCGGTGGTCGCCGACCTGTGGAACGGGCGGCTGCCGCTGGCCCCGGGCGGGCCGCGCACGTTCGTGCCCGTCGTCGAACTGGAGTACTTCGCCCGTTTCCTGGCGGCGCTGCCGGAGGACCCGGGCACGGCGGGCGGCGCCTACTGGGTCCTCGACGAGGACACCCCCGAACTGCCCGGCCTGCTGCGGCTGCTCGCCGGGCACACGGGCGTGCGCGCGCCGCGCGGCCACGTTCCGGTGGGCCTGCTGCGGGCGTTGCCGCGCGCTCTGACCGGGGCGGATCCGGAGACGCTGCCGTTCCTGTCCGAGGAGCGCTACCCGACCGGCCCGGCGCACCTGTTCGCCGAGTTCCACGGCCTGACTCCGCCGCCCGTCGAGCGGGTGCTGCGCGACTGGGCCGACCATCTGGTCGCGACGCGGTTCGGCGCGGTCCCCGCGCCCGACGTCCCGCACGGCTTCCACGACGTCGCCGGGGCCCGCACCTGGATGGCGGGCGACCGGACGCGCCCTGCGCACGTGCTGCTGCCGGGCGCGCCGCTGACCACCGACTCCTGGGCGCGGGTGGCACACCGCCTGGAGGGCGCCTTCCTGACGGCGGACCTGCCCGGCCTGGGGCGTTCCGGCGCGGCCGGCACGTCCGCGGACGCCTGGCTGGACGCGCTGCTGGCCCCGCTGGACCGGCCGGTCCTGACGGCGCACGCCTCCGCCTGCGCACCGGCGCTGCGTTACGCGCGGCGCCATCCGGAACGGATCGGCGGCCTGGTGCTGGTCGCCCCGCCGTTCCTCGTCCGCGCGCCCGCCGTCCCGCGCCGGGCCGCCCCCGAACGCCTCGCCGCCGCCCTGGGCGTCCCCCGCGACGAGGCCGTGGAGACCGCCGCCGCGCTGCTGCGCCGCCCCGGCGCGTTCCGCCGGGCGACGGCGGCCGTCCGCGCCGCGAACCGCGCCCCCGAGGCGTCCCGCCGGGCCCTCGCGGCACTGGATCTCCCGGTGACCGTCGTCACCGGCGGCTCCGACGCTCCCCCGCCCGGTGGGAACGTCCGGATCGTCACCGTTCCCGGGGGCGGCCACTGCCCGCACCTGACGGCGCCCGAAGCCGTGGCGCGGACCCTCGACGAAGCCGCCGGGACGTCCGCCCGGCGGCCCTGAACGCGGACGGCCCCGCGCCTTTCGGTGCGGGGCCGTCCGATCGTGGTCGGTGGGTCACTTCTTCTTGGCGCCCTGGTTCTTGACCGCCTCGATGGCGGCCTTCGCGGCGACCGGGTCGAGGTACTCGCCGCCGCGCTTCAGCGGGGCGAAGTCGTCGTCCAGCTCGTACACCAGCGGGATGCCCGTGGGGATGTTCAGGCCCACGATGTCCTCGTCGGAGACGTTGTCCAGGTGCTTGACCATGGCGCGCAGGGAGTTGCCGTGGGCGGCGACCAGGACGGTCTTGTTCGCGGCCAGGTCGGGGACGATCGAGTCGTACCAGTACGGCAGCAGACGGTCCACGACGTCGGCCAGGCACTCGGTGCGCGGGATCAGCTCGGACGGCAGCGACGCGTAACGCAGGTCGTTGACCTGGGACAGCGGGTCGTCGTCCTTGATCGGCGGCGGCGGGGTGTCGTAGGAGCGGCGCCAGACCATGAACTGCTCCTCGCCGAACTCCTCGCGCGTCTGGGCCTTGTTCTTGCCCTGCAGCGCGCCGTAGTGGCGCTCGTTGAGCCGCCAGGAGCGCCGGACCGGGATCCAGAGCAGGTCGGCCACGTCGAGCGCGATGTTGGCGGTGCGGATCGCCCGCTTCAGCAGCGAGGTGTGCACCACGTCGGGAGTGATGTCGGCGTCGAGCAGCAGGTCGCCGCCCTTGGTCGCCTCACTCTCCCCCTTGGCGGACAGGTCGACGTCCACCCAGCCGGTGAACAGGCCCTCCGCGTTCCACACGCTTTCGCCATGCCGGAGCAATACCAGGGTCGCCATGGCCCAGAGCTTATCGGTCCCGGTCCCGAACCCCGGTCAGCGGTTCGCCGGGTCCGCGAAGGACGCGAACGCCCGCAGGTTCGCCAGGCTCTCGCCGCGCTTCACCCGCCAGTCCCACTCCTTCTGGATGGAGGTCTTGAAGCCGCGCTCCAGGGCCTTGTCGAAGTTCTCGTCGGAGTAGGTCAGCACGCAGCCGAGGACGCGGTCGATCTCGTCGGCGGTGATGGCGGCGAGGGGCAGCCTGCCGACCAGGTAGACGTCGCCGGTCTCGTCCAGGGCGAACGAGACGCCGTACATCCGGCCGTTGCGTTCGAGGAGGAAGCGGTAGAACTCCGCGTGGTTCTCGTCGGGCCGGCGGCAGAAGAACGCCTCCACGTGCAGGCTGTGGTCGCCCACGATCAGCCACGTCATGGTGGCGAGCTTGTGCTGACCGGGCAGCTTGACGAAGAACGCGCCCGGACGCGGCTCGTCGTATTCCAGCTCGGCGGACTTCAGGGCCGCCTCGATGATCTCGCCGTACTCACTCACGCGGTGCCTCCCGCTCGCTTCCAGGGCGCTCCAAGGCGCCGCCTTCCCCCGTCGCTGTGATCGTTTCGCCCTTCCAGCGCGCTCACGCGGAGATCTCCATGACGCGGGAGGTCCTCTCGTCCATCGCCCCGGTATACACCTCCAGCAGGCGGTCCACGGTGGCGTCCCAGCCGAACGCGCGGCCGTGGCGGACCGCGCCGCGGGCCAGGCGGGCGTGCAGGCCGGGCTCGTCGTGCAGGCGGCGCAGGGCGGCGGCGTAGTCGGCCGGGTCGTGGCCCTTGATCAGCAGGCCGGACTCGCCGTCGTTGACGGCGGTGCACAGGCCGCCCACGGCCGCCGCGACGACCGGGGTGCCGCACGCCTGGGACTCCACGGCGACCAGGCCGAACGACTCGTTGTGCGAGGGGACGACCGTCACGTCGGCGGCGCGGTACCAGTCGGCCAGCTCGCGCTGGGGACAGGGCGGCTCGAAGCGGACGACGTCGGCGATGCCCAGCTCGGCGGCCAGGCGTTGCAGGCCCTCGGGGCGTTCGCGGCCGGAGCCGGACGGGCCGCCGACCACGGCGACGACCAGCCGCGACCGCAGCGACGGGTCGGCCCGCAGCATGCGGGCGGCGGCGTGCAGGAGGACGTCGGGGGCCTTGAGCGGCTGGATGCGGCCCACGAACAGCAGGACGTAGGCGTCGCGGGGCAGGCCGAGGCGGCGGCGCGCGGGGGCGGTGCGGTGCGGGAGCAGGCCGGTGCTGCGGGCGATCAGGGACTCGGGCTGGAACAGCGACAGGTCCGCGCCGGGGCTGACGGTCGCGACGCGGGCGGGGTCGGCGCCGTACAGCCCGATCAGCTCGCGGGCCTCCTTGGCGGTGTTGGCGACCAGCCGGTCGGCGGACTCGACGACCTGCTCCTCGCCGAGGACGCGTTCGGCGGGCTCGGGCTTGTCGCCCTCGGCCAGCGCGGCGTTCTTGACCTTGGCCATGGTGTGCATGGAGTGCACGAGCGGGACGCCCCAGCGCTGCTTGGCGGCCCAGCCCGCCTGGCCGGAGAGCCAGTAGTGGGTGTGCAGCAGGTCGTAGTGGCCGGGGTCGTGGGCGGCCTCGGTGCGCAGGACCTCGGAGGTGAACCCGCACAGCTGGCGCGGCAGCTCGGCCTTGTCGAGCTCCTCGAACGGGCCCGCCACGACGTTGCGGACGAGCACGCCGGGGACCAGCTCGACGACCGGCGGCAGGGCGCGCGAGGTGGCCCGGGTGAAGATGTCGACCTCGACGCCCCGGTCGGCGAGGCGCTTGGCGACCTCGACGACGTAGACGTTCATCCCGCCCGCGTCGCCCGTGCCCGGTTGGTCGAGGGGCGAAGTATGAACACTGATCGTCGCAACCCGGCTGATACGACGCGACACCGGACACCACCTCCGGTAGTGCAACCTATCCAGGGTGTCAGGTGTTCCCGCACGTGGGCGATCAACCGTCGCGGTGGCCGGGCGTGACGGTCATCACCCGCGTTGACCCCGCGATGACCTGCGGTTGACCCCGGTGCGCGGGCCGTCGCGGCGGTTCTGGAAAGCTGTGCGCATGCGGAAGACGGCGGTGGTTACCGGAGCGAGCAGTGGTATCGGCGCGGCCACGGCGCGGCGCCTGGCGGCCGAGGGGTTCAACGTCGTGCTGGCGGCCCGGCGGCGCGACCGGCTGGACGCGCTGGCCAAGGAGATCGCGGAGGGCGTGCCGGGCGCGGGCAGGGTCGCGCCGGTCGTGCTGGACGTCACCGACCAGGAGTCGGTGGACGCGCTGGCCGGGTCCCTGGACGCGGTCCACGTGCTGGTCAACAACGCGGGCGGCGCGCTCGGCCTGGAGCCGGTCGCCGACGCCGACCCGGCCGACTGGCAGGCGATGTACGACACGAACGTGCTGGGCCTGCTGCGGGTGACCAAGGCGCTGCTGCCGAAGCTGGTCGCGGGCGGCGACGGCCACATCGTCAACATCACCTCGCTGGCCGCGCACGTCCCCTACGAGGGCGGGGCCGGGTACAACGCCGCCAAGCACGCCGCCTACGCGGTGAACGAGGTGCTGCGGCTGGAGCTGGTCGCCGAGCCGGTCCGGGTCACCGAGATCGCGCCGGGGCTGGTGCGGACCGACGAGTTCGCGCTGGTGCGGTTCAAGGGCGACGCCGAGCGGGCCGCCAAGCCGTACGAGGGCGTTCCCGAGCCGCTGGTGGCCGAGGACGTCGCCGACTGCGTGGCGTGGGCGGTGACGCGGCCGTCGCACGTGAACATCGACCGGATCGACGTGCAGCCGCGCGTCCAGGCCGCCCCGTACAAGCTGCACCGCGTCTAGGCGGGTCGGCTCCGGCACGTCCGGGTATCCCCCCGGGTAAAAGCCTGACTCGGGGGGACGGGCATGGCCGGGGAATGGGTGGTGCCGCTCGGCGGCGCGCGGGTGCGGCCCGACGTGGCGGGGGCCACGGGGGCGTCGCTGGAACGGCTGACGGAGGCGGGGCTGCCCGTGCCGACGGGGTTCCTGGTGACCTCGGGCGCGTACTGGCGGTACGTCGACGGCGCGGAGCTCCAGCCGCGGATCCTGCGGGCGGTGGCCGCGCTGGGTCCGGCGGAGGCCGAACGCCGGATCGCCGCGCTGTTCGCCGCGCACGAGCTGCCGGACGACCTGGCCGGGCAGATCCGCTGGGCGTACGCGGACCTGGGCGCCCAGGACCATGCGGTCGCGGTGCGCGCGGCGGCGGCGTGGGACCTGGGCGGCGCGCCGATCGAGCGGCCCGAGGCGCTGCAGGGCGGGCGGCTGGCGACGCTCCTGGACGTGCGGGGCGAGGCGGCGGTGCTGGCGGCGGTCCGCGACGCGTGGGCGTCGCTGTGGTCGGCGGAGGCGATCGACTTCCGCAACCACCGGCGGATCGACCACGAGTTCGCGGCGGTGGGCGTGGTGGTGCAGTCGATGGTGGTCGCCGAGGCGGGCGGGACGCTGTGCACCTCCGCCCCCGGCGACGCCGCGCACGCGGTGGTGCACGCGGTGTGGGGCGGGGGCGCGACCGTGGTCGAGCGCAGGACCATCCCCGACGTGCTGGTGCTGGACCGGCGGTCGCGGCGGATCGTCGCGCGGCGCGTCGCGGCCAAGTCGGTGCGGGTGCTGCCGGACGGGACGTTCGAGCCGCAGCCCGCCGAGCTGCGGACCCGGCCGGTCCTGACCCCCGGGCAGGCCGCCGAGCTGGCCCGGTTCGGGGACCGCGTGGAGCGGGTGGCGGGGCGGCCGATGCGGGTGGAGTGGGCCTGGGCCGACGACCACCCGTACCTGATCAGGGCGCGGCCGATGGACGAGCACCGGGCCGCCGGGGACGGCGACGGCCGCTCCGGCGACCGGGCGTGGAGCCGGGGCGGGATCGGGGAGGCCGTTCCGGACGTGATGACGCCGTGCACGTGGTCGCTGCTGCGGACGCTGCTGGACACGGTCGGCGCGGCGTCCGGGCGGCGGTACGGGAACCTCGGCGGCCACCTCCACACGAGCCTCGACCCGGAGCCGCGCGAACCGGCGCACCTGGTCGGCGCGGCACGGGCGCGGCTGGACCGGCGGCGGATCCCCGCCTTCCTGGAGGGCGCGCCGGACCACTGCGACGATCTCCGGAGGCGCGTCCGCGCGGCCGGGGAGCCCCGCAAGCTGGTCCGGCTGTGGAACCGGGAGATCCGCCCCTACTTCCTGGAGGCGTGCCGGGTCGCGGCCGCCGCCGGACTCGACGACGGCGAGGCCCCGGACGTGTTCCGCAGGCTGGAGCGGCTGGTCGGGGCGGACGACGCCAACGCGGTGTTCGCCGGGCTGCGGGCGGCCGGGAAGGACCCGTTCGCGGTGTTCGGGCCGGTGACGGGGCTGGCGCGGGTGGCGCGCGGCGACCTGGCCGAGGACGGCTACCTGCGCCGGTGGGGGCACCGGTCGGCGCACGAGTTCGAGGTGGCGATGCCGCGTCCGGACGAGGAGCCCGGCTGGGTCGCCCGGTGGTCGGGGGCGCCCGGGCCGGACGCGCTCGACCTGCTCGCGGAGCGGCGGGCGGCGGTCCGGGAGGCGTGGCTGCTGCTGCGGGCGCGGCATCCCTACCGGGTGACGGCCCTGCGGCGCGGGATCGGCACGTGGGCCGGGGCGTTCCACCTGCGGGCGGCGGTGCGGTCGGAGGTGGCGCGGGTGTTCGGGGTGCTGCGGGCGTTCGTGCTGCGGGCCGGGGAGGTGACCGCGCTCGGCGACGCGGTGTTCTTCCTGACCGCCGAGGAGATCGTGGAGGTGCTCGGCGGCGACGGGACGGCGCTGCGGCGCGGGACCGGGCGGCGGCGGGCGTACGAGCGCTACCGGATGACGCCGGACCCGCAGGGCGCGAACGTCCGGGCGGACGGCATGGTGATCACGAGTGCGGCGGGCACCGGCGGGACGGTCGAGGGCGTGGTGCGGGTGCTGCACGCGGTCGAGGAGGGCGACGCGCTGCGGCCCGGGGAGATCCTGGTGGCGCCGGTGGCGAACGTCGGCTGGACGCCGCTGTTCCCGCGCGCGGCGGCCGTGGTGACGAACGTGGGGGCGCCCTTCTCCGAGGCCGCCGTGGTGGCGCGGGAGCTGGGCGTTCCGGCCGTGGTCGGGGCGGAGTCGGCCACGACGCTGCTGCGGACCGGCGACCGGGTCCGGCTGGACGCGGCGCGGGGGCTGGTGCGGCTGGTCACGCCCGTGGATCGACCGCTGACCACGGCACCGTGACCTCGCCCAGCCGCCACCGGGCCCGTCCCCCGAACGGCGGGCGGGTCAGGACCGGGTAGGAGCGGGCCAGCAGTTCCACGGCGGCGACCCAGCGGGCGCGGGGCCCGAACACCGACTGCGGCGCGGCCATCGCCCAGCAGCGGTCGAACCCGGCGAGCAGGGCGTGCACGCGTTCGCCGGGGACGTTGCGGTGGATCAGCGTCTTGGGAAGACGTTCGGCCAGGTCGGAGGGGGTTTCCAGGGTCGGCAGATGCGCCGCGAACGTGATCGTCCGCGGTGCGGCGCGGACGGTTCCGCGGCCGGTGGGCGCGCCGCGTTCCAGGGCGACCCAGACATGGCGGCGGCCGAGCTCGTCGCAGGTGCCCTCGACCAGGACGCCGCCGGGGGCGAGCCGGGAGCACAGGTCGTCCCAGGCGCGCCAGGCGGCGGGCTCCTCGTACTGGCGCAGGACGTTGGCGGCGCGGACCAGGTTCGGGGGCCGGTCCACGGGCAGCTCGAAGCCGCCGCGCAGGAACGACAGGCCGTCGTGGCCGGGGTGGGCGCGCAGGAACGCCAGCCCGGCGGCGACCCGGTCGGGCTCGATCTCGATCCCGGCGACCTCCAGCCGGGGCGAGACCGCGCGCAGCCGCGTGTACAGCTCGACGGCGGTGATCGGCGACGCGCCGTACCCGAGGTCGACGGCCAGGGGACGGTCCCCGGCGCGCAGCGCCCCGGCCTGGGTGGCGGCGATCCAGCGGTCCATGCGGCGGAGCCGGTTGGGGTTGGTGGTGCCCCGGGTCACCTCCCCCTGGGGCCTGGTCGTGCGGGCCATCCCGCCATTGTCCCGCCCCGGGGGAACGGCCGGGACCACCCCGCCGAACCGGATTCGGTAAGGAATCGGTTACGGTGCTCCCCGGCGGTACTTCCGGGAGGAGAGGCGATGCCCCAGCTCGACCTGGCGACCCTGCACGAGGCCATAGCGGCGGCCGTTCCCGAACGCGAGTGCCTGGTCTGGCGGGACCGCCGGATGACCTGGCGCGAGGTGTCCGAACGCGGCCGCCGCCTGGCCCGCGTGCTGCACGACGCCGGGCTGGGGCGGCACGGCGGGGCCGTCGAGCCCTGGGAGTCGCCGCACGACCACCTGGCGCTCTACCTGCACAACGGCCCCGAGTACCTGGAGGGGCTGCTCGGCGCGCACCGGGCGCGGGTCGCGCCGTTCAACGTCAACTACCGCTACGTCGACGACGAGCTGGTGCGGTTGTTCGCGGACGCGCGCCCGGCGGCGATCGTGTACCACGCGCGGTTCGCGGCGGCGATCGGCCGGGTCGTGCCGAAGCTGGAGCGCGCCCCGCTGCTGCTCCAGGTCGCCGACGGGTCCGGCGCGGACCCGCTGCCGGGGGCGCTCGACTACGAGGCCGCGCTCGCCGGGGCGTCGGACGCGCCGCTGGACGTCCGCCCCGACGCCGGTGACCTGCACATCCTCTACACCGGCGGCACGACGGGGCTGCCCAAGGGCGTGCTGTGGCGGATCGGCGACCTGATGGTCGGCCCCCTCGGGCTGCGGCGGCGCGACGGCACCGCGATCACCGACCTGGACGAGGCCGTCGAGCGCGCCGTGCGCGGGCGGCACCGGGTGCTGGTCGGGCCGCCGCTGATGCACGGGGCGGGCACCTGGTCGGCGCTCGGCGGCTGGTGCGGCGGGGCCTGCGTGGTCTTCCCCGACCGCGTCGACGGGCTGGACGCCGCCGACCTGCTGCGCACCGCCGAACGCGAGCGGGTCACCCGGATGCCGCTGGTCGGGGACGCGTTCGCGCGGCCGATCCTGGCGGAGCTGGACCGGGGCCCCCACGACCTGACGGCGCTGCGGACCCTGCTGAACTCGGCCGCCGCGATCAGCCCCGAGGTCGGGGCGCGGCTGCTGGAGCACCTCCCGCACGCGCGGATCACCGACGTGCTCGGGTCGTCGGAGAGCGGGTTCGCGGTGACGCGGGGCGGGGCGGGGCGGACGTTCACGCCCGCGCCGGGGGCGGCCGTGCTCAGCGCCGACCGGACGCGGCGGCTGGCGCCGGGCGAGGACGAGCTGGGGTGGCTCGCCAAGGGCGGGGACGCGCTGCCGCTGGGGTACCTGAACGACCCGGGCAAGACGGCCGCGACGTTCCTGACCGTGGACGGGGAGCGGCTCGTCGTCGCCGGGGACCGGGCGCGGCTGCTGGCCGACGGGACCGTGGAGGTGCACGGCCGGGAGGCCACCACGATCAACACCGGCGGCGAGAAGGTGTTCGCCGAGGAGGTCGAGGCGGTGCTGCGGAACCTGCCGGGCGTCGCCGACGCGCTGGTGGTGGGGTGCCCCAGCGAACGCTGGGGCACCGAGATCGTGGCGGTGCTGCGGGTGGCGGAGCCCGCGCCGACCGACGCCGAGCTGCGCGCGGGCTGCGCCGCCCACCTGGCCCGCTACAAGATCCCCAAGGCGTTCGCGCGGACCGGCGAGAGCCTGCGGCTGCCCAACGGCAAGGCCGACTACGCCAGGGCCCGCGCGCTGGTCGCCGGGGACGCCGCTAGATCGTTGATGGGAAATGTTGTGGCTGGTCAGTGGTCGTAGGCGATCAGAGAGCGTTTGACCGGTGCGTCGATCGGCCAGTTGTGCCAGATGGCGGCGTTGAGCGCCACGATGCGCTGGCTGATGCGGGCCCACAAACCTTCGGTGGTGCGGGCCTGGTGGCGTTCCAGACCCAGTTGGTTCTTCAACCTCCAGATGACCGCCTCGATGCGCTGCCGCAACCAAGACGGGACCACCTGTCCAGGGGCGGGCTCGGGTTCGTCGTGACGGCGCGGGCGGATCAGCACATAGCCCAGCCGGGCCGCGGCCGCCTCGATGCCGGCCCCGGCAAAGCCCTTGTCGCACACGATCGGGCACGGCCCCTCGGCAGGCGGACGCACGTGCAGCAGGTGCAGCAGGTGCAGCGCTTGTTTGCGTTCGTCCAACTCCTTGGGGTGGGCCAGGCTGAACGCCGTCACGGTGCCCTCGGCGGTGGTGACCAGCATCAGCTTGGCGCCCCAGCAGAAGGCGTGGTGCGAGGTGTCATGGCCATAACCGGCGATCTCGCCCAGGCTGGAGCGGTTCACCGTGACGCGGGAGGCGCCGCAGCGTACCGGGGTGCCATCCATCAGCCGCAACCGCTCATGCCAGGTGGGGGTGGCACGAGCCAGCCAGCAGGCCACCGCCACCCACACCGGGCCCAGATCACGCAGGTGCCGGTTGTACTGGGCCTGGCAGGGCAGTCGGGGGAACAGGTGCCCGATCCGGGCCGCCGCGATGCGCAGCCAGCGGCGTTCGGCGTCACAGCCCAGCAGCACCTGGGCGACCGCGACACAGACCAGCTCGGCATCGGTCAACGTCCGGGGCCGCCCTGGCCGTGAGAACCGTTGCCGCCAGGGCAGGACGTGGTCGTCCAGATGAACGTAGAGTGCGGTCACAAGGGCGTCCAAGTCTGTTTTCACACACCGACCATGGGCGCCCTTCCCCATGCCCGCACCCGGTTCAGCAATTTCCTATCAACGATCTAGGCCATGAACTTGGCCCAGCACCGAGGGTGTCGCCGCGCAGGTAGGTGGCGATGATGTCGTCGGTTTGGGCGTGCAGCCGGTTGCAGTCCTCCAGCGGGGACTCGCGGGCGATGACGGTGTGGACCTGGTCGGGGCGGGTCTGGGCCAGGGCCAACGCGGTGACGGTGCCGCCACTGGAGCCCGGGGCCGCGGTGTCCTCTGCGCGAAGGGGGGATGGTTTCTCCGGTCCCTGGGCTGGAGGGGCGGGCCCGCAGCACCCGGCGGGATGATCACGGTTTGACACCGGGTCCGGCGGGACACCGCCCACACCCTGCCCCTACCCCCGCGGGCCCTATGTTCCACGCGGCAGCGCCCGCCGACCAGTACGCCGACCAGGACGCCGACCGGGTGGCGCGTGCGGTGGTTGCCGCATGATCTCGCCGCACACCCGGTGGTGCTGAACGCCTGGGGTCGCTGAGCACCACCGGGTGGCGCTCTCCGTGGGCGCGTCCTCATCGGTGCTGGGACACCTGGCGCCGAGGCGAGGGGCGCTGAACAAAGGACGCGCCCACGGAGGCGACCAACCGGCCAGACCTCGGGTGCCAGACCTCGGCCCTGATCCCCCACCAGGCCCGCGTGGCACCGGGCTCGACCGGTCAGCGCCCCAGAACCTAACCCTGTCGAACCCTGCCGATCGGCAATCACGCGGCGCCTGCGACCAGCGGTCACGTCCCTGAGACGAGCGGTCGTGATGGTCCTGCCCACCCCCACACACGCCAGCGCCGGACAAGAACCACCCGCCGCCACGGCCGTCACGCACCGCTATCGCTGCTGGTGAGACGGGCCTGCGGGGCGAAGCCGTCGGGAGGTTCCACCGCACCTTCTGTTTTCACATGGTGACAAAACCACCACGTCCAACCTTCCGGAAGCACGCTCCGGCGACCGGCGAGACCATCGTTTCGGGTGCAGAGATCTGACCGCAGAGGAGGCCACCGCACACACCGGGAACGCGAGCAGGCTTCACACGGGATGCGGGGTTGGCATGGGCGCCGCTGTCCGGCAAACGATCTGCATCGCGGCACATCAGCCAGGCGTCCAACCGGTATGAGTGCCCCGCCCCCCCGACCCCGCCTCCCAGTCCGAAGCCACCCCACCAGCCGACCCGGCGGCCAGCCCACCAGCCAGCCCGCTGTGGTTGAGGGGCGGTTGCGTCCTCCTACCCAGGAGGAACTCGGTCAGTTGCCGGTCCGCGACCGGCTGGAGCTGCTGGAGCTGCAGCGCCAGCGCCGCGACGCCCGCCGACACAGCCGCCATCAGTGGTTCAACAGCCTCGGGATCGCCTTTGGTGTGCTGTTCACCGCCGCCAGCCTGGTCAGCACCTGGCTGACCTTGCAGGCCACCAAGGAAGGCCAGATCACCGACCGCTACACCAAGGCCATCGAACAGCTGGGATCGGCCAAGCCCGAGGCGATCGCGCGGGAGCCGCATCCGGCAGCATCCGGGTCCACGCCCACGGCACCATCCCTCCACCAGCTCACCCACGCGCCATCCGCTCCATCTGGGTCGGCCTCGGCCCAGGACTCCCGGGACTACAGCGAGGGGCAAGCCAGTGTGACCGCTCCGGCTCAGTCCTGCCCGCGTCGGACCGCTACGAGCGATATCACAAACACCGTCAACGACATGATCAACCCCGCGATGCAATAGCGCCGGTGCAGCGTGCCCCAGCGGTCATCTACGAGCGAAGGGAAGATCAGCACGCCACGCTGTTAGACGCTTGACCAGTTACGGCAGATCAGTCCGTCGCGAGGTGGAGGCCGACCTCGCGTTGATCGGACCCCACGGCCCCCTCACCCTGCTCGAAGCGTTCGAAGGGCGCCGCCAGCTCATCACCTACTACTTCATGTGGCACCCCGGCCATCCCGCAGCCGAGCAGTGCGAGGACTGCACGTGGTGTGCCACCCAGGTCGCGGAGTTGCCCTACACTCATTCTCGCGACATCACCTACGCGGTCTTCTGCCAAGGGCCCTGCGACGAAAACAGCCGCTATCGCGACTTCATGGGCTGGGACATGCCGTGGTACGCGGCGGAGGAATCCCTCGACGCGCTTCTTGTCGGGCGCCCCATCGGGCCGATGTATCTGGTGTGCTATGTACGGGACGGCGACCGCGTGTTCGAAACCTACCGGACGACCCGCCGCGGCGTAGAGGCAATGGACTACAGCTACTCGCTCATGGATCTCACCGTGTACGGACGCCAGGAGCCGTGGCAGGACTCGCCCCCCGGCTGGCCGCACAGCTGGATCGGCACCAGCGAGCGGCTCCGCATCAACGGCCACCCCATCGCTCAGTGGTCCCGCATGCATGCCAAACGGTCCGACGACCTTGGCAACCACCCCTCGGTGAACCGCAGATCCGAGCCAAAGGCGCTCCGGGCAGCTCGACGAGGGAACCGATTCATGGAGCCTTTTTCAGCTGGGGTGGCTCGGGTCTGAGCATGGCAGGGCCGTCAACGGTCTGACGGAGTGGCGCGAGCAGAAGAGCCCCTGGTAGGACGGGTGATCTCTCACAACCGCTCGTCCACAACCAGAGGCTCCACGTGCTTTTCTATCGTGGTCCGCTGCCGCGTTAGACCTTGACCTATGTGACCGGCGTGGTGCGCCGTGACCGCGCCACCCGAGGCGTCCACCGACACCGCGCGCTCGCACCGGGCCAGCAGGCGTTGATGACCCTGCTCTGCCTGCGCAAGGGCGCGACTTTCACCGCGTTGGCCTGCAGGTTCGCCGTCTCGACCGCCACCGCCTGGCGGTAGGTCAACCGCATCGTGGACCTGCTGGTCGCCCGCGCCCCCAAGCTGGGCGCCGCGCTAGGTCGTGTGACCTGTGACCGGCTGCTGTATGCGGTGCTGGACGGCACCCTGGTCCCCATCGATCGAGTGGCCACCGACCGGCCGTTCTGCTCGGGTAAACACAAGAGACACGGTATGGACCTGCAGGTGCTGGCCGCCGGGGACGGGCGGCTGCTGTGGGGTGTCGGGGGCGCTGCCCGGCAGCGTGCACCACCTGAGTGCCGCCCGGACCTGGAGCGTGCCCCGCCACCTGCGCACCGCCGATCTGCTGGTGCTGGCCGACAAGGGCTACCAGGGCCTGGACGAGGCGATCCTCCCCTACAAGGGGCGCGGCAAGCCCGATTCGCAGAAGGACGCCAACCGCTCCCACGCCCGCCTGCGCGGCCCGGGCGAATGCGCAGGCGCCCAACTGAAGTCCTGGCACATCCTGGACAAGCTGGGCTGCTGCCCCCACCGCGCCGGACACCTGGCCAAAGCCATCCTCGTACTACAGAACCGCGAGACCGCCACCCGCTGAAAAGGCTCATGGGTACTCAGACGCTGAGTTTTTCCTACCGATTCAGGTAGAAACGGCTGCGGGGATGCCTGCCGATCGCCTCCGGCTGCTTGTGTCAGCGGCGATCTGGGGGAATGGTGTGTTCTCTCCTTGGGGTCTCGCGCTGCTTTTTAGCCAGACCGAGCAGGCCTAGAAGGCCAAGGAGGCCTGTCAGCCCCCATAGGCCCTTGTTGTCATGGTCGTCATTGTCCTGCCGGGGCTGCTGACGTTCTTGCGATGCCATCACCTGTATCTGGTTCTTTGTGACCGTTTCCGACGGTTCTGCGAGGGTTGGCGCTGCAGAGCCGATACCGATGAACGCCGCCATGGCCGCGGCGGCGATGTACTTACTCATTTATTCCTCCTTCGGATTCGGTGAGTCGACTATTTCCTCGAACTTGTCAGCTAGTCGAGGTACTGCCTTCCGTCGCCTGTTCCTACCCCGACGAGAAGGAAAGCTGTATTCTTTCGAGCAAATATTTCCTCCGGAAATCGCCAAGGCGACTTGCCTGACTGGTCTCTTTTTAAGCAGACGGCAGTCTAAAGGTCACGATTGTGGGGCATCGGGACGGCTTTGGCCAGGGGCCAGGGTCATGAACGCCTCATGGGTGTCGGCGTGGACTGTCAGCGGACGCGCAACTGGCGGAACCGATGCGCAGTTCGATCGTGCGCTCTACGACCCAGACCGACGCCAAAAAGGTGATCACTCACCAAGTGCGCGGATCAGACCAGGAGCAGGGCTACATCCAGTTCGGGGAAGCCCACAAAGGCGTGCGAATCTTCGGTGGCGTGGTCGTCAGTTGGGTACCGGAACTCGGCGAGGACGATGCGTGGATCCGGTTCAGTGACCACGGCATCAGGATGTTGCAGCACAAAAACGGCCAGGCTGTGAGCGCGAACGTGCCCTGCGCCTCGCTCAATGACCGGCCCCTGTGATCACGCCCTGATCAGGGTCTCCCCAACAGTCCCCGGCCCAAATCAAGGATGCTCGCGCAGGCCACCGGGCATGCACACCGCCCGGCAGCAAGGTAGGCCCTGGCTTGGGCCAGCGTGGGCCGGCCTGGGCGGCCGCGGCTGGATCACCACCGACCTGGCCGCACTCATCGAACGACGCCCCGAGATCCGGGACCGCACCCGCGCCATCGACCGGCACATCATCACCGCGCTGCTGGATCGCCGCGACGTGCCACTACGCGAAAAGACACTCTGGCGGCTGGCCTACGAATCGGCCGCCCGCGCCGATGAGGTCCTGGCACTCAACATCGAGCACTTGGACCTGGACAACAAACGCGGCCGCATCCTCGGCAAGGGCGGCACCGCCCGCTGGATCCACTGGCAGTCCGGTACCACCCGCCTGCTCCCGCGCCTGATCAACGGCCGCACCAGCGGCCCGCTGTTCCTGGCCGACCCGCGCCCGCACCGGTGCCCAGACCACCGATGAACCCACCGACCAGCCGACCGACCAGGAGTAGCCCGCCACCTCGGCTGGCGGCATGCTGAAGGCCGCCGCCTGTCTGTGCGCCGCCGCGCTCGCCCTGCCCCTGGCGCTGGTCTTCTTGATCACCGCCAAGGGCGGGACACCGGTCGCGGGCGCTCCCACCGCGTTGGCCAAACGCGACATCCCACCGGCCTATCTGCGCTGGTACCTGGACGCCGCGCGCACCTGTCCGGGACTGTCCTGGAGCAGCCTGGCCGTGATCGGCAAGGTGGAAAGTGACCACGGCCGCTCCAACCTGCCGGGCGTGCACTCCGGTGAGAACCACGCCGGGGCCGGTGGTCCGATGCAGTTCCTCGGCCCCACCTGGGCGGCCTACGGTGTGGATGCCAACCACGACGGCCGCGCCGACCGTTACGACCCCGCCGACGCCATCTACGGCGCCGCCCGTTACCTGTGCGCCAACGGCGCGGGTAAGGGCGGCAAATGGCTGTACCGGGCGATCTGGCACTACAACCACGCCGACTGGTACGTCCGCAAGGTCTTGGAGATGGCTAAGCGCTACGCCGCCTCAATGGCGATGTTGGCCAGCGGCCGCGGCGCGGTGGCACTACGGGCCGCGCCGCGCTGGCTGGGCGCTCCCTCCTTCTGGGGCGGCGGACCGAATGGCCCCAGCTATGGCATCGCCCACGGCGCGCACATCAAGGGCTTTGACTGCTCGGGCCTGGCCCAGTACACCTGGGCCCAGTCCGGAGTGCGCATCGACCGGGTGGCCGCCGCCCAGTATGACGACGGTCCACACGTGCCCCGCTCCCAGCTGGAGCCTGGGGACCTGCTGTTCTTCGCCCACAACCCGCGCCGCCCCGACTCCATCCACCGCGTCGGCATCTACGCCGGCGGCGGCCGCATGCTGCACGCCCCCCAGACCGGCGATGTGGTGCGCATCGCCCAGTTCACCGGCAACCCCTACCGCGAGCGCCAGTACGTCGGCGCGACCCGTCCCGCCGCTTCGCGCTCCCACTCGGCTTGACCTTCACCAAGGAGGCCCTGGCATGCATCCACACGGTCCCTATCGCCGATCCGCCCACCGCCCCAGCTCCATCCAGCCGCCCCGCACCCACACCCGCCACGGCCTCGTCAAACGCCGAAGGCACCCGTCCCCTGTGGGCCGCTGCGGGCGTTCAGCTTCGGTGGCGGCTGGCAGTCGGTCGCCGCTCTGGTCCTGGCCACCCGTGGCGAGGTGCCCTTCACCACGTTCCTGTTCGCCAACGTCGGCGACGACTCCGAACATCCCGCCACCCCGGCCTACGTCCGCCAGCATGCCGTGCCGTTCGCCGCCGCCCACGGGCTGGACCTGCGCGAGCTGCGCCGCATCCGTCGCGACGGCGCCACCGAGACCCTGTACGGCCGTCTGATGCGCGAGGGCTCACGTTCCATCCCGATCTCGGTGCGGATGAGCAACGGCGCGCCGGGCACCCGCTCGTGCTCAGTTATCTGCACTAGATCGTTGATGGGAAATTGCTGAACCGGGTGCGGGCATGAGGAAGGGCGCCCATGGTCGGTGTGTGAAGACAAACCTGGACGCCCTTCTGACCGCACTCTATGTCCACTTGGATGACCACGTCTTGCCTTGGCGGCAATCCCCGTCACGGCGAGGACGGCCCCGGACGCTGACCGATGCCGAGCCGGTCTGCGTCGCGGTCGCCCAGGTGCTGCTGGGCTGCGATACCGAACGCCGCTGGCTGCGCCTGGCCCCGGCCCGGATCGGGCACCTGTTCCCCCGGCTGCCGTGTCAGGCCCAGTACAACCGGCACCTACGCGATCTGGGGCCGGTGTGGGCGGCGGTCGCGGTGTGGCTGGCCCGCCTCACCCCCACCTGGCACGAGCGGCTGCGGCTGATGGATGGCACCCCGGTACGCTGCGGCGCCTCCCGCGTCACGGTCCACCGCTCCAGCCTGGGCGAGATCGCCGGCTATGGCCACGACACCTCCCACCACGCCTTCTACTGGGGCACCAAGCTGATGCTGATCACCACCGCCGACGGTGCGGTGACGGCGTTCAGCCTGGCCCACCCCAAAGAACTGGACGAACGCAAACAAGCACTGCATCTGCTGCAGGTGCGCCCACCCGCCGAGGGACCGTGCCCGATCGTGTGCGACAAGGGCTTTGCCGGGGCGGGCATCCAGGCGGCCGTGGCGCGGCTGGGATACCGGTTGATCCGCCCGCGCCGCCACGATGAGCCGCACCCCAGTCCTGGTCACGCTTTTCCCGCCTGGCTGCGTCAGCGCATCGAGGCGGTCATCTGGAGGTTGAAGAACCAGCTGGGTCTGGAACGCCACCAGGCCCGCACCACCGAGGGTTTGTGGGCCCGCATCAGCCAACCCATCGTGGCGCTCAACGCCGCGATCTGGCACAACTGGCTCACCGACCAGCCCATCAAACGCTCCCTGACCGCCTACGACCACTGACCAGCCACAACATTTCCCATCAACGATCTAGGGGGTGAACACCGCCCGCACGACCTCGTCCGGGGCCTCGCCCGCCTCGGCGAGCAGCGCGCCCTCGGCCGACCAGATGCCCGACCGGCCGGAGGTGCGGTCGAAGCCGCCGCCGGTCGGGCCCGCGAACGCCGCCGTCGCGGCCCACACCCCGTGGTCGGCGACGACGCGGCGGGCGCGTTCGCCGTGGACCCCGGCCTCGTGGTCGGCGTGCACGACCCCGGCGACGTAGCCGTCGATGCCGAGCGCCGCGGTGCGCTCGGCGTGCTCGGGGACGCCGGTGTCGCGGCACACGGCCAGGCCCAGCCGCCAGCCGTCCACCTCGATCACGGCGGGCTCGCCGGCCTTGAAGCGGTCGGCCTCGCCGCCGTGCAGGTACGTCTTGCCGTAGACGACGCGCGCGCCCTCGCCGTCCACCGCCAGGACGCCGATGTAGGGGCCCGGCACCGGCGCGCCGACCAGGGCGAGCGTCCCGGTCTCGGCGCACGCCGCGACGATCGGGGCCAGCCGCCCGTCGCCCGGGTCGACCGGGACGGCGTCCAGCTCGTACCCGGTCAGCGACAGCTCGGGGAACACCACCACCCGCGCGTCCGCCGCCCGCACCGCCTCCGCGTGGGCGACCGCGTTGGCCGCCACGTCGTGGGCCGCGCACCTCGGCTGCGCCACCGCGACGCTCAGCGGCCGCCGGTCCGCGCTCCGTTCCGTTCGCCCCACCCCTGACCTCCCGTCCTGGATCACGGGACCACCCTAGAGCGCGGCCGAAATCCCACCCGTCCGGGTCTGTACGGAACGCCCCGCACACGCGATTCTGACGGAATGCCGGATCTACGCACCCTGCTCTCCGACCTGGCGGCCGAGGGCGACGCCCTGGACGCGCTGGTCTCCCCGCTGCCCGCCGAGGGCTGGGCCACGCCGACGCCCGCGGCGGGCTGGACGATCGCCCACCAGATCTCCCACCTCGCCTGGACCGACCGCCAGGCGATCCTGGCGGCCACCGACCCGGCCGCGTTCGCCGCCTTCGTGGAACGCGCCAAAGCCGAACTCGCCGAGGCGGTCGACGAGGGCGCGGCCGAGGGCGCGCGGGACCACCCCGACAAGCTGCTGGACCGCTGGCGGGCCTGCCGCCGCCAGGTGATCGAGGCGCTGGCCGCCGCGCCGCTGGGCGCGGAGCTGCCCTGGTTCGGGCCGCCGATGGGCACCGCGTCGATGGCGACCGCGCGGATCATGGAGACCTGGGCGCACGCGCAGGACGTCGCCGACGCGCTCGGCGTGGACCGGACCCCCACGCGCCGCCTGCGGCACGTCGCGCACCTGGGCGTCCGGACGCGCGACTTCGCGTTCCGCAACCGGGGGCTGGAGCCGCCCGCCGGGCCGTTCCGGATCGAGCTGACCGCGCCCGGCGGCGAGGCGTGGACGTGGGGGCCCGAGGGCGCCGCCCAGTCGGTGAGCGGACCGGCGCTGGACTTCTGCCTGCTGGTCACGCGGCGGCGGCACCGCGCCGACCTGTCGGTCACCGCGGTCGGAGAGGACGCCGACCGCTGGCTGGACGTGGCGCAGGCGTTCGCCGGCCCGCCCGGCGGGGACCCCGTGCCGGTCGGCGCCTGACCGGCGGGACCCGGACCGGTGAGAGCTCGCGCACTGTTCGCCCGGTCCGGGTTCCATCCCGCCGATCCTGGATAGGTCGCAGGTATGACCATCATGATCGCCTACGACGGCTCCGACGACGCCCGCGCCGCCGTCGAGTTCGCCGCCCGCCACCTGCGGCCCGAGCCGGTCACCGTGCTGACCGTCTGGGAGCCGATGCTCAGCCAGCTCGCCTGGGCCCCGCTGGCCGCGGGCGGGCCGATCCCCGCCGTCGACCCCGCCGGGGAGGAGTGGACCGAGCAGGAGCACGCCGCCAAGGTCGCCGAGGACGGCGCCGCGCGGGCCCGCGCCGCCGGGTTCACCGACGTCGCCGCCCGCGCCGAACGCTGCGACGGGCCCGCCTGGTCGGCCATCGTGGACGTCGCCGACGAGCTGGGCGCCACGCTGGTCGTCACCGGGTCGCGGGGGCTGTCGGGGGCCAGGTCGGTGCTGCTCGGCAGCGTGTCCACGCGCGTGCTGCACCACACGAAGCGGCCGGTCCTGATCGTTCCCCCCGCGTCCTAGCCGTTCAGGACGCGCTCGAACGCCCGGTACGCGTCGGGCGTGAACAGCACGAACCGCACGTCCTCCACGAGGGTCGCGGTGCTCCGCACCGTGGTGACGGCGATGCGCGCGGCGTCGTCCATCGGCCAGCCGTAGATGCCCGCCGACACGGCCGGGAACGCGATCGACCGCAGCCCCAGGTCGTCGGCCACCCGCAGCGACTCGCGGTAGCAGGACGCCAGCAGCGCCGAGCGGTCCTCGGTGTCGGAGTAGACCGGGCCGACGGTGTGGATCACCCAGCGGGCGCGCAGGTCGCCGCCGGTCGTGGCCACCGCCTGCCCGGTCGGCAGCCCGCCGCCGTAGTGCGAGGCCCGCAGCTTGCGGCACTCCTCCAGGATCGCCGGACCGCCCCTGCGGTGGATCGCGCCGTCGACGCCGCCCCCGCCCAACAGCGAGGAGTTGGCCGCGTTGACGACCGCGTCCACGTCCTGCTCGGTGATGTCGCCCTGCACCAGAGTGATCTGCATGACCCGCTCTCTCCGTCGCCTGCGATCTGAGAACTTCTCAGCCGGACGGAAGCGTAAACACCGTCAACGTAGGGCGTTGCGCGCGATCCCGGCGGCCACCGCCGCGGCGGCGGCCAGGGCCGCGGCGGTCCACAGCACGGCGGTGACGCCCGCGCCGTCCACGACGCGCCCGCCGACCAGCGCGCCCAGGGAGATGGCGACGTTGAACGCGGCGACGAACAGCGCCGCCCCCGCCTCGGGGGCCCACGGCACGGCCCGCGTCATCCAGGTCTGGAGCGTCACCGACACCCCGCCGTAGGCCAGCCCCCAGGCGATCAGCGCGCCGACGCCGCCGACCGGCAGCAGCGCCACCGACGCGGCGACCGCCAGCCCGAGCACCAGGGCGGTGCGGCGCGGGTCGCGGGCCGCGCCCGCCCCGCCCGCGAAGTTGCCGAGCACCCCCGCGACGCCGTAGGCCAGCAGCAGGGCGCTGACCAGGTGCGGGGCGACGTGCGCGACGTCCTCCAGCGCCGGGCGCACGTAGGTGAACGCCGCGAAGTGCGCGACGACCAGCAGGACCGTGACGGCCAGCCCGGCGCGGACGCCGCGTTCCCGCAGCAGCGCCGGGACCTCGCCGGGCCGCACGCCCTGCGCCGCCGGAAGCGGCGGCAGCAGCACCGCCGACGCCAGCAGCACCAGCAGGGACAGCACGGCCAGCGCCCCGAACGCGGCCCGCCAGCCCGCCGCCTCCCCGACCAGCGTGCCCGCCGGGACGCCGAGGACCGACGCGACCGCGATGCCGCTGAACACCAGGGAGGTGGCGGTCCCGGCGGAGCGCTCGGGGACCAGCCGGACGGCGACCCCGGCGGCGATCGCCCACACGCCGCCGATCGCGACGCCGACCAGCACGCGGGCGGTCAGCAGCACCCAGAACGCGGGCGCGACCGCCGACAGCAGGTTGGCGGCGGTGAGCAGCGCGACCAGGGCGAGCAGCACCGTGCGGCGGTCGCGGCGCCCGGCGGCGACCGTCAGGGCGGGGGCGGCCACCGCCGCGACCAGGCCCGGAACGGTCATGGTGAGCCCCGCCGTGCCCGCCGAGACGGAGAAGCCCCGCTCCACGGCCGGCAGCAGGCCCACCGGCACCATCTCGGTCGTCACCACCGTGAACGTCCCGGTCGCCACCGCGCCGACGGCGGGCCAGGACGGGCGTTCGGTCTTCGTCGTCCTCGTGGTCACCTTCATGGTCACCGAGCGTGCGGGGGCCGCGCCGCCGGAACAACGGCGAACCCCGCATCCTTGGATCAGCTGGGCTCATCGATGCAGGAAGGGGCCGCTGTGGAGATCCGCGAACTGGAGTGCTTCCTCGTGCTGAGCGAGGAGCTGCACTTCGGCCGCGCCGCCGACCGGCTCTACGTGTCGCAGAGCCGGGTGAGCCAGCTCCTGCGGTCGCTGGAGAGCCGGGTCGGGGGGCGGCTGGTGGAGCGCACGAGCCGGCGGGTGCGGCTGACACCGCTGGGCGAACGCTTCCTGGCGGACCTGCGCCCGGCCTACGGCGCGCTGCGCGAGGCGTTCGAGCGGGCGCGGGCCGACGCGCGCGGGGTCGACGGGGTGCTGCGGCTGGGGTTCGCCGGGACGTTGAGCGAACGCCTGCTGGACGCGGTCGCGGCGTTCCGGGACGAGCACCCCGGATGCGAGGTCGAGGTGACGGAGCTGCCGCTGTCGGACCCGTTCGGGGCGGTGCGGCGGGCCGAGGTGGACGCGGCGATCGTGCTGACGCCCGTCCGGGAGCCGGACCTGGCGGCGGGGCCGGTGTTCTCGGTGGAGCCGGTGACGCTGGTGGTGTCGGCGCGGCACCCGTTCGCGGCGCGGGCCGCGGTGCGGGCGGAGGACCTGGCCGGCTGCCCGGTGGTCGGCCTCGCCGACCCGGCCCCGCGCTACTGGCGGGAGGCGCAGTCCCCCGCCGCGACGCCGGACGGCCGCCCGATCCCGCGCGGGCCGGTGGTGGCGACGTTGCAGGAGGGCCTGACGATGGCGGCGGTCGGCCGCGGCGGCATGCTCATGTGCGCCGCCACGGCCCGCCACCACCGGCGCGCGGACCTGGCGGCCGTCCCGGTGGAGGGCCTGCCGCCGTCGTCGCTCACGCTGGTCTGGCTCCCCGCCAACCGGACCGCGCGCCTGGACGCGTTCGCCCGCGTCCTCACCGGCTGAGGCGGGCCCTCCGGAAAACGGCGAACCGCCCGGTTCGGAACGAAAGGCTCAGCCGACCTCGGCCAGCTCGCGTCCCGGGGTGGCGGCCCGGGACGCGGCGGGACGGCGGTCGAGGACCGCCGCCAGCAGCGCCAGCAGCAGGGCCGATCCCGACAGCAGCGCGCCGACCCAGTTGGGGGAGGTGTAGCCGAGGTTCGCGGCGATCGTGACGCCGCCGAGCCAGGCCGCCAGGGCGTTGCCGAGGTTGAACGCACCGATGTTCACGGCCGAGGCCATGGTGGGCGCGGCCGACGCCTGGTCCAGGATGCGCTTCTGCAGCGGCGGGACGGTCGCGAAGCCCAGCGCGCCGACCAGGAACAGCGTCACGGCGGCGGCGACCTTGTCGTGCGCGGTGAAGGTGAACAGGCCCAGCGCCACGGTCACGCCGCCGAGCGTGGCGATCAGGAACGGCATCAGGTGGCGGTCGGCGTAGCGGCCGCCGACCAGGTTCCCGGCGACCATGCCGAGGCCGAGCAGGACCAGCATCCAGGACACCGCGCCGGGCGCGAACCCGGTGACCTCGGTCAGCATCGGCGCGATGTAGGTGATCGCGGCGAACACGCCGCCGAAGCCGAGCACGGTCATGCCGAGGGCGAGCAGGACCTGGACGTTGCCGAACGCGGCCAGCTCGTGCCGGATCCGCACGCTGGTGTCGCGCGGCTGCGCGGGGACCAGCCTGGCGACGCCGAGCAGGCCGAGCACGCCGAGGCCCGCGACGATCGCGAACGTGACGCGCCATCCGGCGTGCTGCCCGACCAGGGTGCCGAACGGGACGCCGACCACGTTGGCGACGGTCAGCCCGGTGAACATCAGCGAGATCGCGGCGGCCCGGCGGTGCGGGGCGACCAGGTCGGCGGCCACGACCGCGCCGATCCCGAAGAACGCGCCATGGTTGAACGAGGCGACGATCCGCCCGGCCAGCATGACCTCGAACGTCGGGGCGACGGCCGACAGCGCGTTGCCCGCGATGAACAGGCCCATCAGCAGCATCAGCATGCGCTTGCGGGTGATCCTGGTGCCCAGGACCGTCATGAGCGGCGCGCCCGCCACCACGCCGAGGGCGTAGCCGGAGACCAGCCATCCGGCGGTGGGGATCGAGACGCCGAAGTCGGCAGCAACCTCGGGCAGCAGCCCCATGATCACGAATTCGGTGGTGCCGATGCCGAAGGCCCCGATCGCCAGGGCCAGCAGTGCCAGCGGCATGGGAGCGTCCCCCTCAGGTGTTGCGTGCAGCGATAACAAGCGTCGACAATAGTTGCACGCGACGATGATTGCAAGCGCGCCATATTTCGGGCGACGAGTATCCTGGGGACGCACCGAGGAGAGGACCGGCCGTGACCGCCACAGATCCCGCGATGACCGCGCTCGCGCAGGGTTGGAGCGCGCTGTCCCTGCTGCACGACCGGATCGAGTCGCACATCGAACGCGCCCTCCAGGCCGGGCACGGCCTGAGCGTGCGCGAGTACTCCCTGCTGGAGGTGCTCAGCCGCCAGCACGACGGCGAGGGCGGCCACCTGCAGATGCACCAGGTCGCGCACGCCGTCGCACTGAGCAAGAGCGCCACCACCCGCCTGGTGACGCGGCTGGAGGACCGGGGACTGCTCCAGCGCTACCTGTGCCCGACCGACCGGCGCGGCATCTACACCGACGTGACCGAGGCCGGAGCGAAACTGCTGGCCGAAGCCCGCCCCACGAACGAGCGGGCACTGCGCGAGGCCCTAGACCAGGCCGCCGAAGACCCCGAACTGGCCCCGCTGGCACGGGCCGTCGAGGACCTGAACCTGGTCTCCTGAGCCGCGTTCCAAAGCCCTGGTCCACACCCCCGAGGTGGGGGATGCGCAGGTGAGGGACCTAAGGCGAAGCCCTACGAGGGGATGTGGACGCAGGCTCTACGCCGGGGTGGCCAGGAACGACCGTGGGCGTAGGGGCGGAGCCCCACAAAGGGGGCGGTGGGGCAGCGCCCCTACCAAAGCATGGGCGGAGCCCTGCCGGAGCCGTAGGAGCAGCGTCCCTGCCGGGGCGTGGGCCAGAGCCCTGCCAGGGGGCGTGGGGGCGGATACCCCCTATCGGGGTGTGGGGCAGAGCCCCCGCCGGGGCGTGAGGGCAAAGCCCCCGCCGGGGTTGCGGGGGCAACGCCCGCGCCGGGGTTGTAGGGGGCGGAGTCCCCTGCCGGGGCGTAGGGCGGAACCCTGTCGGGGTTGCCGGGGCAGCGTCGGCGTCGGGGTTGTAGGGGCGGAGCCCCTGCCGGGGTGTGGGGCGGAGCCCTGCCGGGGGTGTGGGGGCAGGGCCCCTGCCGGGGGTGTGGGGGCGGAGCCACCGCCGGGGGTCCAAGGGGGCTGGCCCCTTTGCCAGGGTTCGCAGCACGACGGGAAGCGGAGCCCTGGCGGAGTCTTCCCGGCGTGCGCGGGCCCGATGTGGGGGTTTGGGGGGACGGTCCCCCCAAGGCCAACACAGCCGCTTTCGCTAAGCCCTCCCCACAGACCCCCAGCAATATCGGGGGTTTACACCTGACCGGAAACCCCAACCCCCAAGACCCCAACCCCCGCTTTCGCCAAACCTCCCTCACAGGCCCTAAACCCCAGGGGGTCTACACGTCCTCAACAGCCTCAGTTCGCCAAAACCCCCGACACCCACTTTCGCCGCAGAAAACCACAGACCCCAGCAACACCAAGGGTCCACACAAACCCAAACCCCACCCCGAGCCCGCTTCAAGAGCGGCCAGCGGCCAGCGGCCAGCCGATTAAGCGACAACCCCGCCGGTGGCCGGATCGACGGTCAGCTCGCGCTTGTCCCCGTCCGTCTCGACCACCTCCACGCGCCAGACGTGGACGCCGCGCCTGCGGTCCAGGTCCACCGACACGACCATGCCGGGGGCGGTCCTCGGCGCGTCCGCGGCGATCCGCCCGGCGTCGGCGCCCGCCGTCCGCAGCGTCTTCGCCCTGGCCGCGTCGTCGTCCCGGTCCGAGGTGTCCGGGTGCACGCCGAGGAGCGCGGCGTCGTGCGCGTCCAGGCGCACCTGACGCCAGGTGCCGTCGGTGGCCAGCACCTCGGCCTCCCAGACGAAGCGGTCCTCGTCCGCGTCCAGGTCCAGTCCCGCGACCCGGCCCGGGACGGCCCGTGACGCGGCCTCGGCGGCCTGCCGGGCGGTGATCCGCGCGGTCGCCGCGCTCATCCCGACGGGCGCGCTGCTGCGCCGGGCGCCGGGCATGATCATGGCCGGGGGCACGACCGCGCCGGTGGCGGCGTCCACCAGGACCTTCCGGTCCGCGCCGCCCGGACCGGCCACCGTCACCTCCCAGAGCGGCCGGCCGTTCCGGTCGCCGAGGGCCACGCCCACGACGGCGCCGGGACTCCGCCGGGACGCGACGGCCGCCGCCCGCGCGGCGGTCACCTCGGCCGTCCGCACCGTCCCGGTCCGTTCGTTCCCGGCGTGGACGTCCCTGCGGTCGGCGTGGATCCGGCCGTCGGAGCCGCCGAGCAGGACCTCGTGCCAGGCGCCGTCGGCGGCCAGCACGTCGGCCTCCCAGACCGCCCGGCCGTCCTCGTCGTCCACCGCCAGCACGGCGATCCGGCCCGGAACGGCCTTCAGGATCGCGGCGGCGGCCCGGTCGGCGGGGATCTCCGCCGGTGCGGCGGACATCAGGTGCGTCCGGGTGAGCGCGGGCGTCCCGGATCCGGACGCGTTCCGCGCCCTGTGCGGCGCGCCGCAACCCGTCACGGTCCCGGCGACGGCCAGCGCGGCCAGCACGGCCACGACGGCGGCCACCGGAAGGCGCCCCTGCGTCCGGCATCCCATCGGTCCCCCCGAGGTCTTACGAAGGGGTCTATTCCCAGCAAAAACCCGCAGGTCACTCGGGCGATGGCAAAGTCCGTCAAGCGCATCCAAAGACGCGAACGCCCGCCGGACGTCCGGCGGGCGTTCGGGGGCGTTCGGCGGACGCTCGATCAGTCGTCGTCGGCGGTGTCGTCGGCGGTGTCGTCGGCGGTGTCATCGGCGGTGTCATCGGCGTCGTTCCGGTCGTCCTCGCGGTCGGTGACGTTCGCGGTGACCTTGCCGGTGGCCGCGTCCACGGTCACCTCGCGCTCCTCACCGTTCCGACCGGCGACCTCGACGTCCCAGGACGAGCCGTTCCCCGCCCGCTCGAAGTCCACCGAGACCACGGTCCCGGGCGCGGCCTTCAACGCGTTCGCGGCGGCCTGCGCGGCGGTGACCCGGGTCCCATCCAGCGCCTTCGCCTCAGCGGCGTCGTCCCGGCCGTCGTTCTCGTCACCCTGATCATCGCTCTGGTCGCCCTGGTCGCCCTGGTCGCCCTGGTCGCCCTGGTCGGGCGCGGCCTTGACGTTCCCCAGGACCCTGGCGTCGCCGCCGTCGATCCGCACCTCGTGCCAGGCGCCGTCGGCGGCCAGCACGTCGGCCTCCCAGACCGCCCGGCCGTCCTCGTCGTCCAGGTCCAGCTCGGCGACCCGCCCAGGGGCCGCCTTCAGGGCCGCGGCGGCGGCCTGCTCGGCGGTCACCTTCGCGGCGGGCGCGCGGTCGTCGCGGCCGTCGTCCCGCGCGGCGAGCGCGGTGGTGGCCCCGCCCGCGGCCAGCAGGGTTCCGGCGGCGACGGTCACGAGCAGGCGACGACCGGTCAGTGCGGGCTTCATGCGTTACTCCCTCGATGGTTCTTCTTCGACCGACGTCCCTCACCATCCCCGGCGATCCTGAGGCGCGCCTGAAGCGGGCTGAAGAACGCTTCAGGTCGGTCTGGAACCCTGGACCCATGCGTCTGCTGATCGTCGAGGACGAGCGCCGGCTCGCCGCCACGCTCGCCAAGGGCCTGGTGGCCGAGGGTTTCGCGGTGGACGTCGCGCACGACGGGAACACGGGGCTCGACCTGGCGTTCGAGCACGACTACGACCTGGTCCTGCTGGACATCATGCTGCCGGGCCGCAACGGCTACCGCGTGTGCGCCGATCTGCGGGCCGCCGGGATCGACGTCCCGATCCTCATGCTGACCGCCAAGGACGGCGAGTACGACGAGGCCGAGGGCCTGGACACCGGCGCCGACGACTACCTGACCAAGCCGTTCTCCTACGTGGTACTGCTGGCCCGGGTCCGGGCGCTGCTGCGCCGCCGCACCCGGGGCGGCGACCCGGTGATCACGGTGGGGGACCTGCGGGTGGACCCGGCCGCGCGGCGGGTGTGGCGGGGCGACACCGAGGTCGAGCTGACCGCGAAGGAGTTCGCGGTGCTGGAGCACCTGGCGGTCAACGCGGGCCGGGTCGTGTCGAAGGCGCAGATCATCGAGCACGTGTGGGACGCGGCCTACGACGGCGACCCCAACATCGTCGAGGTGTACGTCAGCGCGCTGCGCCGCAAACTGGACGCGCCGTTCGGGCTCCGGTCGATCGAGACCGCGCGGGGCCTCGGCTACCGGCTGGCGGCCGCTCCCCCGGCGCGCGGGGGCCGCTGATGCTCGGTTCGGTGCGCGCCCGCACGACGCTCGCGGCCACGGCGGTGGTGGCGGTCGCGCTGGTGGCGGTCGGGGTCGCGGTGGTGTGGCTGCTCCAGGCCGAGCTGACGCGGAACGCGGCGGTGCGGGCCGAGGTCGCGGCGCGGGAGGTCGCCACGCGGATCGCGGCGGGGACCCCGTTCGGCGGGCTGGACCTGCCGGACGCCGACGAGCAGCCCGTCCAGGTCGTGGACGACGACGGGCGGGTGAGGGCGGCGAGCGAGGGTCTGCGGGACGTGACGTTCCCCACGTCCGGTGAGGACGACGACGATCCGGTCCCGTCCACGCGGGTCGTCACGGTCGACGGGAAGGCCGCCGAGTACCGGTTCGCGGCGGTGCGGGCCGAGGCCCCCGACGGCACGGACGTCACCGTCCACGCGGGCGTTCCGCTGGACACCCGGCGGGAGGCGGTCGGCACGGTCCGGGAGGCGATGCTGGTCGGGCTGCCGGTGCTGCTGGCGGTCGTCGCGGCCGTGACCTGGCTGGTCACCCGGCGGGCGCTGCGGCCGGTGGAGGCGATCCGCGGGGAGCTGGCGGAGATCACCGCGGCCGGGGACCTGGCGCGGCGGGTGCCGGTGCCCCGGTCCCGCGACGAGGTGGCGCGGCTGGCGGCCACCACCAACGCGACGCTGGCCGCGCTGGAGCGCTCGGTGGCCCGGCAGCGGGACTTCGTCGCCGACGCCTCGCACGAGCTGCGCAGCCCGATCGCGTCGCTGCGGGCCGAGCTGGAGGTGGCGCAGGCGCATCCGGAGCTGCTGGACGTGGACGGCCTGGCCGACGAGGTCGTGCGGTTGCAGGGGCTGGCCGCCGACCTGCTGCTGCTCGCCCGGCTCGACGCCGGGGACCGGTCCGCCTCCGAACGCGTGGCGCTGGCCGACCTGGTGCGGGGGGCGGCGCGGCCGGGCGTCGCGATGGCGGTGGAGGCCGAACCCGTGGTGCTCGGGTCGCGAACGCGGCTCGAACGCGTCGTGAACAATCTGCTGGACAACGCGGTGCGACACGCCCGGTCGGCCGTTCGCCTGGAGCTGACCTCGGCCGGTGACGCGGCGGTCCTGCGGGTGGTCGACGACGGGAGCGGTGTCGCCCCGGCGGACCGGGAGCGGATCTTCGAACGGTTCGTGCGGCTGGACGAGGCCCGCAGCCGGGACGCCGGTGGCGCGGGGCTCGGGCTGGCCATCGTGCGCGACCTGGTGGAGGCGCACGGCGGCACGGTCGCCGCGCGCGAGGCCCCCGGCGGCGGCGCGGCGATGGAGGTGCGGCTGCCGCTCGCCCGCCCCGAATGAGCGTGATGTGAGTTACCTGGGGGTTCTGGGGGCGACGATCGGTGACCGGGACGGGTCGGCAGGGAACGGAAACGTGGGCCGATACGCGACTATGCTGCCGTCAAGACGACCACAACGACGTGCCAAGTCGCGGAGGTTCCCCCCTTGAAGATCTTTGTTGCCGGAGCGACCGGCGTCGTGGGCCGCCGTCTGGTCCCGTTGCTGGTGGCGGCGGGCCACCAGGTGACGGGCACGACCCGGCGACCCGAGCGCGCGCGGACGCTGGCCGACCAGCGGGCCACGCCGGTCGTCGTGGACGTCATGGACGCCGCGGCGCTGGCCTCGGCCGTCGCCGAGGCGAGCCCCGACGTGATCGTCCACCAGCTCACCGACCTGAGCGACGAGGATTTCGCGGCCAACTCGCGGCTGCGGATCGTCGGCACCCGCAACCTGGTCGACGCCGCCCGCGCGGCGGGCGTGGAGACGATGGTGGCGCAGAGCATCGCGTGGCTGTACCGGCCGGGCGACACCCCGGCGGTGGAGTCCGACCCGCTGGACCCGTCGCTGCCGCCCTACGAGGGCGTGGCCGCCCTGGAGCAGGCCGTCGCGGAGATGCCGCGCGGGGTCGTGCTGCGGTACGGCGCGCTGTACGGCGCGGGCACCTGGTACGCCCCCGACGGCGCGATCGCCGCGCGGGTCCGCAACGGCAGCCTGCGGCGCACCCCGGCGTGGACGTCGTTCGTGCACGCCGACGACGCGGCCGCCGCCGTGCTGACCGCGCTGGACTGGCCCGCCGGCCCGGTGAACATCGTGGACGACGAGCCCGCGACGTCCGCCGAGTGGCTGCCGGTGTACTGCGAGGCCCTCGGCATGCCGACGCCGGGCACCGCGCGGCACGCGGCGGCGACGGGCCGTCCGGCGTCCAACGCCCGCGCCAGGGAGCTGGGCTGGAAGCCGCGCGTCGCGTCCTGGCGGACCGGGTTCTCCCAGCAGGGCTGAGCCCGGACTTCCGCCGGGAACGCTCCCGCCGTCAGGCCGAGGCGGCCGCGTCCGGCACGTCCGCCGTGGCCGGGCGCACGTCGAACCGGAGCCGGAACGGGCTGAGCGTGCGCGGCACCGGCCGCCCTTCCGCCAGGGGCTGACCGGAGGCCAGCCGGAAGTCGTGGTGGTGCAGCAGCGCCCCCAGGAACAGGCTGGTCGTCAGCAGGACCAGGTTGCGGCCGGGGCACTCGGCGGGCCCGGCGCTGAACGGGATCGCCGACCAGTGCGCCTCCGCCGTGCCGTCGCGCCAGGTCTCGGGCGCGAACGCGTCGGCGAACGTCAGGTACTCCTCGTCGCGTTGCAGCGACGGCGTGTGGATCAGCAGCCCCGTCCCGGCGGGCAGGGTGCGTCCATCCCACTCGGTCTCCTCGGTCGTGTCGCGCAGGATCGCCATCGTGGTCGGCCACAGCCGCACCGACTCCAGCACGCAGGCCCGCAGGTACGGCAGGTCCTGGGGAACGGCCAGATCGCCGATCTCGGCGCGGGCCCGGACGGCCTCGCCGGGATGCGCGGCCAGCAGCGCGAGCGCCCGGAACGCGGCCATGCCGGCGGGCTCGAACGCGAACAGCCACTGCGGGACCTGCTGCTCGGGATCGGTGCGCGCGGTGACGGGCGTGCGGGCCATGACCCCGGCCAGGCTGCCGGGCTCGGCGCGGGCGAGGTGGGTGTGGAGGCGCTCCTCGAAGCGGTGGCGCAGCCGGTCGCGGCGGGGATGGGCGAACCCCCAGTTGGCGTTCATCCGCAGCCGGGTCAGCAGGTCGCTGACCTCGTGGTCGTCGCGGGCGGCGTCGCCCAGCACGACCCGCCGGATCACCCGCCACCAGACCCGCCGGAACTCCTCCCACTCCAGCGTCCCGGTGGTCTCCACCCGGCCCAGCAGCTCGGTGGCCTCCTGGTGGACCTTGGCGGCGACCGGCTCGGCGATCCCGGTGTGGATCTCGTGCGGGGTGTCGAGGACCCGCTCGTTGAAGCGGCGGCGGTCGGCGCGGTCGGCCCCCGTGGAGGCGAGGACGCCGTGCGGCTGGAAGTGGGCGAGCGCGCTGCGCTTCTCCCTGTTGGCGGCGGCGAACTCGGGCCCGGTGAGGACCCGCGCGACGTGTTCGGGGGTCAGGACCAGCGCGAACGACCGTCCCGGAATGCTCAGCCGGAGCGGCCCCGGGCCGTGGCGGGCGCGCAGACGCCGCAGCAGCCGCCCCGCCTTCCGGTCGGCGTCCATCCTCTCGGCCAGCGCGACGATCCGCGGCCGGCGCGCGAGGACGCCCCGCGCGAGGGCCGGCGCGAACACGACGGCCCCGACCTTGGCGGTGTCGAGCACCGAGGCCCGCGGAACCGGCGCCCGCCCCGTGACCTTCTGCTGGGCAACGGTCATGATTCCCCCCTTTTCGGTCCCCTCCACCCTGGGCTCTGCCCGTCACACCAGCCTCAAACGTGGGGTGGGGCAAACCGAACCCCCGTTCTCCGTGGCAGCACGATCGACCCGCCGCCCCCGGGACCCGAAGCTGGAGGGGACGAAAGGGGGTGCTCGATGTCACCGAACCGCACGGATCTTCCGGGCCGGGTGGGCTACGCGCTGGTGGCCCTGCCCGCGGGCGTCGTCTCGCTGGCGGGAGGCCGGGCCCAGGTCCGGCTGGTGCGGCGGCTGCTCGGGGTGGAGGCGGGCGGCGCGGCGCGGGGGCGGGTCGCGGCGCACGCGGCGGCGTCGCTGCCGCTCGGGCTCCTGTCCACCGTGGTGACCGGGTACGGCTGGCTGGTCGTGGCGCTGAACCTGCTCTATCCGCTGCGCCCGCTGGTCGGGATGGGCGACGGCTCCTACGAGGACGCCTGGGGCGGACCGACGCTCGCGGGGGCGTGGGCGGTCCACGCGGCGGGCGGCGCGGGCGCGGCGGTGGTGACGGCGCTGCTGGCCCTCGGGTTCGCCCGGCTCCAGGAGCGGCAGGCGCGCCGCGTCCTGCGGGCGGAGAGAATGGGCTGATGGGACGCGCTCCGTTCACGCGGCGGGCCCCGTTCACGCGGCGGGACGGGGCCGAGGCGCTGTACGTGCTCGCCGGGCTGCCGTCGGCGGTGGCCGGGCTGCTCTACGCGGCCGTGGCGGTGGTCGTGGGCGGCGCGCTGTCGGTGACGCGGGTCGGGGGCCCGGCGACGGCGGTGGCGCTGCGCGGGGCGCGGGCGCTCGGGGCGCTGCGGCTGGGCGCGGCGGCGCGGCTGCTGGGCGAGCGGATCGAGCCCGACGCGCGCGGCGGGGCGCGGGCGTTCCTGCACCTGCTGGTGCAACCGCTGGTCACGGCGCTCGGGCTGGCCGCGGTGTACGCCACGTGGCTGTGCGGCGCGGTGCTGCTGACCTACCCGGTGCAGCTCCGGTTCGGCCTGAACGAGATCACCTCGCGGGACGCGTCGGGGACGCCGCGGCACGGGCTGCACGTCGGGGGGCTGTACTTCGACACTCCCGCGTCGAGCCTGGTGGTGGCGGGTTTCGGGCTGGCGCTGCTGGTCGCGGCGCCGTGGGTGGTGCGCGCGGCCGTGCGGGCGGACCTGGCGGCGGCGCGGGCGCTGCTGGGGGTCCGGGCGGAGGACGGGCGGATCCGGGACCTGGAGGAGAGCCGGTCGTTCGCGGTGGAGGACACCGCCGCGACGCTGCGCCGCATCGAACGCGACCTGCACGACGGCGCGCAGGTCCGGCTGGTCGCGCTCACCATGCACCTGGCGATGCTGAGGGAGACGCTGCCCGCCGACGCGCCCGAGGCGGTGCGGGACATGGTGGACGCCGCGCACGGCGACGCCCGCGCCGCCATCGCCGAGCTGCGGGAGCTGGTGCGCGGCATCCATCCGCCGACCCTCGACAAGGGCCTGGACGTGGCGCTGGCGACGCTCGCGGCGCGCAGCCCCGTTCCGGCCGAGATCCGCACCGAGCTGCCGGTGCGCCCGGCGGCGGCCATCGAGTCGATCGCCTACTTCTGCGTCGCGGAGCTGCTGGCCAACGCGGGCAAGCACGCCGCCGCGACCCGCGTCCTGATCGAGGCCGCGCAGCCCGGCGGGACGGGGCTGCGGGTGCGCGTCACCGACGACGGCCGGGGCGGCGCGAGGGTCCGGGCGGGAGGCGGGCTCGCGGGGCTGTCGGACCGGGCGCGTACCGTGGACGGCACCGTGCACGTGGACAGCCCGCCGGGAGGACCCACCGTCGTGACCGTCGTCCTTCCCCTCCGCCCGTGAGCGCGCCGCTGCGCGTCGTGCTGGCGGAGGACGCGGTGATCCTGCGCGAGGGCCTGGCGCAGCTCCTGGCGCTGCGCGGGCACCGGGTGGTGGCCGGGGTCGGGGACGCCGACGGGCTGCGGGCGGCGGTGGCCGAGCACCGGCCGGACGTCGCGGTGATCGACGTCCGGATGCCGCCGGCGTTCGTGGACGAGGGGCTGCGGGCGGCGCTGGACCTGCGGCGCTCGCATCCGGAGGTCGGGCTGCTGCTGTTCTCGCAGTACGTGGAGACGCGCTACGCCCGCGACCTGCTCGCCGGGAACGCCGCCGGGGTCGGCTACCTGCTGAAGGAGCGCGTCTCCGACCTGGACGACTTCGTGGACGCGCTGGCCCGGGTGGCCTCCGGCGGCACCGCGCTGGACCCCGAGGTCGTCGCGCACCTGCTCGGCCCGTCCGGGCGCGATCCGGGGCTGGCGGCGCTGACGCCGCGCGAGCGCGAGGTCCTGGGGCTGATGGCCGAGGGCCGCACCAACGCCGCCACCGCCGCCGCCCTCGTGGTGTCCGAGCGGGCGGTGGAGAAGCACGTGGCGAACATCTTCACCAAGCTCGGCCTCGCCCCGACCGGCACCGGCCACCGCCGCGTGCTGGCCGTGCTGCGCCATCTGGAGGGGCGGGGCCGATGACCTCGCCCGAGGAGACCGCCGGCCGCGGGGAACGCCCGTCCGCGCGGCTCACGGGCTGAACACGACCTCGCGGGCGGTCGCGTCCGGGTAGGCGTCGGCCAGCAGGCGGGTCGCCTCGGCCTCGATCTCCTCGCGGACGGCGGCGGGCACCGGCGCGAACGGCTCGACCCGCAGGGTCGCGACCTTGCGCTTGGCCTCGGCCTTCCACATGCCGTGGACGAAGCCGTCCACCAGGACCGTCGCGCGGATGATGCCGTTGGCGGTGAAGACGCGCCTGCGGTGCTCCTCGGAGATGATCCGGGCGCGGTCGGCGTGGGAGAGGGTCAGGTTGTCGAACTCGGGGACCAGGCGGACCGGGGCGGGCACGCCGGGGTCGGGGCGCGGGGCGTCGGGCAGGTCGTAGAGGGTGCGGCCGTTCTCGTCGGTGAAGGTCACCAGCTTCGGGGCGAGGCGCTCCATCACCTCGCCCAGCCGGGTCACGCCCCACCAGTGCTGGGCGTCCCGCACGGTCGCCGGGCCGAACGCGGCCAGGTAGCGCAGCAGCATCTCCTCGGCCGCGCCCGGCTCGGGGGCGCGGCCGAGCCACTTCTCGACCGTGGTGTGCCGCGCCATGGCGGAGGACCCCCAGACGCCGCGCGGCGTGACCTGCACCAGGTGCAGGCCGCACCGCACGGCGCGCACCAGCGTGTCGGGGGCGACGTCGGGCCAGTGCTCGGCGAGGCGTTCGCGCAGCTCCCTGTCGCTGAGCGGCCCGTCCTCCAGCAGGGGGCGGGCCGTGGCGGCGACGGCGGCGACGTCGAGCCCGGCGGGCAGCGTGCTCTGCGCCGCGCGGTCCAGCAGGGGCTGGGTGAGGGCGCGCCAGGCGAGCGCGTCGCGGGCGCTGACCAGGTGGACCGTGCCGCGCATGAGGACGGTGCGGACGACGCGGCGTTCGGTCATCAGCGCGCCCAGCTCGCCGAAGTCGAAGTCGGTCAGGCGGCTCCACAGCCCGAGGTAGGGCGGGTTGGGCGCCTGGGACTGCATTCCGGCGAGGTGCTCGACCGCGTCGATGACCGGGAGGTCGTGGCGGCGCAGCAGAAGCTGCCGCGCCAGCAGCGCCCGGTTGAGCGCGCGGCGTCCCAGCACCGGTCCGGCGGTGCCCTGTTCAGCCGTCATAGCGCCCCCTCAGTTCGAGCCAGTTGGGAGGGGGGCCGGGGAGCTCCTCCGCTTCTGGCATGTGCAAGGCGTCCAGGATCAAGGTCAGATAGCGGTGTTGCAACCGGTTCATCCGCTCGTCGTCGCCGATGCGGATGGTGTGCAGGTGCTCCAGCAGGACCGAGACGTCGCCGACCTCGATGTCGGGGCGCAGCGCCCCGGCGGCCTTGGTGCGCTCCAGCAGCTCGGTCGTGGCCGCGTGGATCTCCCGGCCCTTGCGGCTCATCTCCTCGGTGACCGGGAAGCTGCCCGCCAGCCGCATGGTCAGCGACCCGGCCCCGATGTCCAGGCAGCGCCGCATGAACCGGGCGAACGCCTCCCACGCGTCCCCCTCCTCGGCCAGGGCGTCCCGGACGACGGACAGGTAGCGGTCCATGCCGTCGTCGGCGAGCCGCTGGAGCAGCTCCTCCTTGCTCTTGTAGCGCCGGTAGAGGGCGCTGATGCCGACGCCCGCGTGCTCGGCGACCGCCGAGATCGGGGCGCCGGGGTCGGCGGTGAACACCGCCCGCGCGGCCTCCTTGATCAGCTCGTCGTTCCGGGCGGCCTGGGCCTTGCGCCCGCTCATGGGCGCCTGCTTCGTGGTCTCCATGTCGCCCATAGTAAGGGAACGAACAATTCCGTTCTACTGCGGAGAGCCAACTTTCTCGCCCCTTGACGGCGGAAGCCCGGCCGGTTCATCATGAACACATGTTCATGAACAGCCGTTCACAGAGGGGGCGTCACCGGTGTCCGAGATCGTGAACACCCACCAGGCCGAGGCATGGAACGGCTACGAGGGCCGTCACTGGGCCGCCCACCACGACCGCTACGACGCCCTGAACGGCGTCTTCAACGACACGCTGTTCGCCGCCGCCGCGATCGGCCCCCGCGACCGCGTGCTCGACATCGGCTGCGGCAACGGGCAGGTCACCCGGCTCGCCGCCCGCCGCGCCCGCGACGGGCACGCCGTCGGCGTGGACCTGTCGGTCCCGATGCTGGACCGCGCCCGCGCGCTGGCCGCCGAGGAGGGGGTGCGCAACGTGGCGTTCGAGCGGGGCGACGCGCAGACGCACCCGTTCGGGGAGGGCGCGTTCGACGTGGCGGTCAGCCGGTTCGGGGTGATGTTCTTCGCCGACCCCGTCGCCGCGTTCGCCAACGTCGCCCGCGCCCTGCGGCCCGGCGGGCGGCTGGCGTTCCTGTGCATGGAACGGCTGGAGGGCAGCGACCTCGGCGCGTTCTTCGCCACGCTGCTGCGGCGGCTGGACGGCGAGCGGAACCCCACCGGCGACGACGGGCAGGGCCCCACGTCGCTGGCCGACCCCGGCCGGGTCCGCTCCCTGCTGGAGGCGGCCGGGTTCACCGGCGTCGTCTCCGAGCGCGTCGAGGCCGACCAGTGCCTGGGGCGGGACCTGGCCGACGCGGCGGAGTTCTTCGCCGGGTGGGGCCCGCTCCGCTTCAACTTCGGCGAGGGCGAGACCGTGGTGGCGGCCGTCGCGGAGGGGCTGCGGCCGTTCGCCCGGCCCGACGGGGTGTGGCTGCGGGGCGCCGCCCGCCTGGTCACGGCGGACCGGCCGTGACGGGACGCGTGCTGGTCATCGGCGGGTACGGCGCGGTCGGCCGGGAGGCGGCGACGGCGCTGGCCGGCCGGTTCGCGGTGACCGTGGCGGGCCGCCACCCGGAGCGGGCCGCCCCGGTCCCCGGCGCCACGGCCCTGCGCCTCGACCTCGGCGACGCCTCCGCCCTGGACGCGGCCCTGGACGGCGCCGACACCGTGCTGATGTGCGTCGACCGGGACAACGCGCGCGTCGCCCGCGCCTGCCTGGAACGCGGCGTGCACTACGTGGACGTGACGGCCTCCCACCCGGTCGTCGCCGAGATCGAGGGGCTGGAGTCGGCGAGGGCCACCGCGCTGCTGAGCGTCGGCCTGGTCCCCGGCGTGACGAACCTGCTGGCCAGGATGTGCGCCGACACCGGCGCCGACGCGATCGACATCGCCGTGCTGCTCGGCACGGGCGAGCGGCACGGCGCGGCGGCGCTCGCCTGGACGCTCGACGCGGTCGCCGGCATCGGCCCGTCCTGGCGGGCGCGGTTCCCGGCCCCCCACGGCACGCGCACGGTGCACCGCTTCCCGTTCTCCGACCAGTACACGCTGCCGCGCACGCTCGGCGTGGCCCGCGCCCGCACCGGCCTGTGCCTGGACTCCCGCGCGCTGACCGCTCTCCTGCCCCGCGCCCGGACCCCGCTGCGCGTCCCCCGCGTCCGCGCGGCCGTCGAGAGGGTCCTCGCCCGCGTGCACACCGGCGGCGACGGGTTCGCGGTCACGGCCACCGGCGGCGGCCGGTCGGTCGCGTTCACCGGCCGCCGCCAGAGCCGCGCCACCGGCCTGGCCGCCGCGCTGGCCGTCGAGCGGCTGCCCGGCCTGCCGCCCGGCGTCCACCACATCGAGGAGGTGATCGACCCGCGCGGGTACCTCGCCGCCCTGACGGACTACGGCTTCACGCTGCACGATCACTACGATGCGGGGTGATGTCACCGAGGAGAGCGGCGGCGCTGGGCGACGACGGACGGAGCCTGCGCGACCACCTGATCACCACCGCCGCCCGTCTGATCGCCGAACGCGGCACGGCGGGCCTGACCGTGCGCGCCATCGCCCGCGAGGCCGGGGTGTCCGACGGAGTGCTGTACAACCACTTCGAGGACAAGGAGGAGCTGCTCGCCCTGGCCCTGCACGCCCACGCGCACGCCGTCGCGGCCGCCCTCGGCGACCCGCCCGCCCCCGGCGCGGGCACGGTCGCGGCGAGCCTGCGCGCCCATCTCGCCCTCGGCCTGGCGCTGCACGAGGGCATCCTGCCCGCCCTGGCGGGCCTGGTCGGCCAGCCGAAGGTCCTGGCCCGCTTCGCGGGCGCGGAGAACGGCGCCCCGCACTGGCGCGACCGCCTGCGCGCCTACCTGGCGGCCGAACGCGACCTCGGCCGCCTGTCCCCGTCCGCCGACGTGGAGGCGGCGACGGCGTTCCTGGTGGGCGTCTGCCACGAGGCGGTCCTGACCCAGATCTTCACGGGCGCCCGCCCCACCCCACCGGACATCGACGCCCTGATCGACACCCTCCTGTCCGGCATCGGCCCCTGACCCCGGGGACACCACGCCCGCCGGCGCGGTCAGTCGACCAGGTAGTGGAAGGTCGGGGGCGGGCGCATCAGGAAGTCGTGGGGGGAGATGTCCCAGGTGTGGGCGCCGGACATCGCGAACGCCACCACGTCGCCCACCGCCACCCGGCCCGCCGGGGCCCGGCGGGCCAGCACGTCCTCGGGGGTGAACAGCTGCCCGACCAGCGTGACCGGCTCGTCCGTCGACGGCCCCGGGCGGCCGCGCGGGATCACCGTGAACGGCTGGTCGCGGCCCTCGACCGCCGGGGCGCGCAGGTGCATGGTGCCGCCGCGCAGCACCGCGTACCAGTCGCCGTGGGCCCGCCGCACGTCCAGCACCTCGGTGACGTACCAGCCCGAGTAGACGCTGAGGGCGCGGCCCGGTTCGACGCGGAAGGTCTCGCCGGGGCGGGCCAGCTCCGCCAGGCCCTTGGCGTAGGCCGGCCAGTCGAACCGGTGGCCGGGGTCGGCGTAGTCGACGGCCATGCCGCCGCCGAAGGTGAACTCGGGGTCCTCGCATCCGGCGGACGCGGCCCAGGGGCGCGTCCGGTCCAGGATCTCCCGCGTCCGGCGGAGCAGGTCCGCGACGTCCAGGCCGGAGGGCGGACGGGCGTGGACGCCGCGCAGCCGCAGCCGGGGCGCGTCCGCCAGGACCGTCCGGCACTCCTCCATCGCCTCGAAGTCCATGCCGAACGGTCCCCCGGCGGCGCCGGCGCGCAGCAGCACGTCGGCGTCCCGGTCGAGGGCGGCGAGCCGGCGCATCTCGTGCGGGCTCTCGATGTGGAGGCGCTCGGCCCCGTGGTCCAGGGCCGCCGCGAGTTCGGCGTCGGTCTTGCCGGGGCCGCCGAACGTCAGCCGCGCGTCGGGCAGCACCGTCCGGACGTGCTCCAGCTCGCCGCCCCAGGTGGTGTGGACGCCGTCGGTGAACGGCGCGAGCGCCAGCAGGATCGGTGGTTCGGGGTTGGCCGCGGCCGCGTAGAACAGCTCGGGCGCCCCCGGCTGGTCCAGTGCCGCGCGGACCGCGGCGGCGTGCCCGCGCAGCGCCGCCAGGTCGTAGACGAACGCGGGCAGCGCCGCGGCGGCGGCGAGTTCGGTGGCGCGTTCCCGCACCGCTTCAGTGATCATCGGTTCCCCCCGGACGGAGCCGTCGTGGTGACGCCCCTGCACCAGCAGGATGCCCGTGCCACCCGGCCCGGCGCCCGGTTTCACCGATGCCCGCGGCCGGTCAGCCGGGTGCGGGCTCCAGGATCACCAGGGGGATCTCCCGGTCGGTCCCGGCCTGGTACTCGTCGTACGGCGGGAACATCTCAGCCATCGTCCGCCAGAGGGCGGGCCTCTCCTCGGGGGTGGCGACGCGGGCGCGGGCGGGGAGGCGCTCGGCGCCGACCTGGATGGCGACCTCCGGGTGGGCCGTCAGGTTGAGGTACCAGGCGGGGTGGGCGGGCGCGCCGCCGTTGGAGGCGACCAGCAGGTAGCGGTCGCCGTCGCGGCCGTAGATCAGGGCCGTGCGGCGCAGCCTGCCCGAACGGCGGCCCCGCGTGGTGAGCAGCAGCGTCGGCCAGCCCTGGCGCAGGTGCCCCTCCGCCCCGTCGGACTCCACGTAGACGCGGATGTGCTCGGCCACCCAGTCGAGGGGACTGTCGGTGACCTCCTCGTCGGGACGCGGGTTCACCGGCGCGCTCCCGTGGTGCGCAGGAACGCCGGGACGAGGACGGCCCCGACGGCGACGTGGGTGAGCGCCAGGACCGCCTTGGACCCGCCGGTCGCCTCCACGGAGAGCAGCGGCGCGAACGACAGCGCCAGGACCAGCAGGGCGAGGACCGCCCAGACGGTGCCCGCGCGGGAGGTCACGCGTTCCAGGACGGCCAGCAGCGCCCAGCCCAGGAGGCCGGGCAGCAGGGAGAACACCAGGATCTGGGACGCGCCGAGGTCCATGGGCCTCTGGTCGGGCGCGGCGACGACGAGGTCGTGGCCGAGCAGCGGTTCGCCGACCGCCCAGACGGCGAGGGAGGCCGCCACCGCCCCGGCCACCGCCAGGGCGCGGGTGCGGAGGCGGCTCGGGACCGGTGGGGACGCCGTGGTCACGGACATGAGACTCCTTGAGGACGACCATTGTTGAGAAGCTCAAGCTTTTCCGGAGCATAGACCACTTACTTGAGAACCTCAATATTCGATCTCCTGAAGGACCGCGTATGATCACGGTATGAGCGCGCGCCCCGACCAGATCACCGAGGAACTGGCCGACCTGGTCTTCCAGGTCGCCGAGCGGCTGCGCGGGGGGTTCCACGCGGCGGCGGCGGAGATGGACCTCCCGCCCGCCCAGGCGCTGCTGCTGATCCGGCTGTCGGAGCCCCACCCGATGCGCGCGCTGGCCGACATGCTGGGCTGCGACGCCTCCAACGTGACCGGCATCGTCGACGGCCTGGAACGGCGCGGCCTGGCGGTCCGCCGCCCCTCCCCCGACGACCGCCGCGTCAAGCACGTGGTGCTCACCGAGGAGGGGGAACGGCGGCGGGCCGCGCTGCGGGAGCGCAGCACCGCCGAGGCCGCCGTCCTGTTCGACCTGCCGGGCGGGCGGCGGGACCTGCTGAGGGAGCTGCTCGGCGAGGTCGCCGCCCGCTGAGCCCCGGCGGTCAGACGAGCGCGGCGACCGCGTCCGGGGCCATCCAGGGGGCGCTGTGGTCGTGGCCGGGCAGCACGCCGTACTCGGCGTTCGCGAGCAGGGCCACCAGCGCCTTCGCGCCCTCGTGGAAGAACGGCGGGGAGTTCTCGCCGGCGACGACGCGGACCGGCGCGTCGACCTTCCAGCGGTCGGCCGGGAGCGGGCGTCCGCTCTGGGTGCCCGCGACGATGCGCCCGTCGTAGGCGAGGGTGTGGGCGTACCCGACCATCCTCGCCCAGGACGGGTCGGCCTTCATCGGCTCCAGGTACTCGGCCGGAACGCCCACCGCCCGCGTCATGAAGTACTCCACGGCCTCGCTGCGGCGGTCCTCGGCGACGAGGCGCTCGACGGTCTCGACGTAGTCGGCGGGGACCGGCGGGCGGCTGTCGTCGATGACGAAGGACGGCTCGTACAGGAACAGCCCGGACACCCGCTCCCCCAGGGCGGTCGCGGCGTCGAGGGCGAGCACGCAGCCCGCCGAGCCGCCGACCAGCAGGGCCGGTTCGCCGATCGCGTCGAGCAGGGCGGCCAGGTCCTCGATCTCGCGTTCGGGAGCGTAGGGCGGGGTGTCGCCGCTCTCGCCCCGGCCGCGCCGGTCGTAGTTGTGGACGGTGAACCGCGAGGCCAGCGCGGCGGCCAGGCCGTCCAGGTCGTGCCGGTCGGCGGCGGTCGTGGCGACGATCACGACGGCCGGGCCGGAACCGGTGGTCTCGTAGGCGATGGTCGTGCCGTCGGCGGAGGTGACGGTGCTCATGATGGTTCTCTCCTTCAGATGAGGTGGGCGGCCAGGCGGTCCAGGGCCTCGGCCAGTCCGGTGTCCATGCCGCTCGGCCCGGCCGTCGCGAAGTGCGCGGCGTCGGCGTAACGGGTGATGATCGCGAGGTGCGCGCCGCCGTCGCGGGGCTCGATCGCCACGGTGACCCGCACGGCGGTGCCGGGGGCGATCCCGTCCCCGTCCTCGTCGGCGAGGCCGTCGTCGAAGGCCAGCTCGGCGGGGGCGGCGAGGGTCCGGTACACCGCCGTGCAGCGGACCGGCGGCTCGTCCCCGGCGTCGGGCACGATGCTGTAGCGCCACCGGCCGCCGGGGCGCACGTCCATCTCGTGCACCTCGGCGCGCCAGCCGTGCGGTCCCCACCAGCGGGCGACCTCGGGGGTGGTCCAGGCACGCCAGAGGCGTTCGGGCGGGGCGGCGAAGCCGCGCTCCACCACCAGTTCGAACGTCTCGGGGCGGCGTGTGATCACCGTCTTCACGGGGCGTTCCCTTCGTCGTCGGCCAGCAGGGCGTCGAGCCGGTCCAGGCGGTCCTCCCAGATCCGGGCGAACGTGGCGAACCACGCGTCGATCTCCTGGAACGGCTCGGGCCGCAGCCGGTAGATGCGCTGCTGCGCCTGCCGGTGCGCCGTGACGAACCCGGCCTCGCCGAGCACCTTCAGATGCCGTGACACCTGGGGCTGGCCGAGGCCGAGCGCCTCGACGATCCCGTTGACCGGCCGGGGGCCGCCACGCAGCAGCTCCACGATCCGGAACCGGTTGGGCTCGGCGAGGACGCCGAGCAGACCGGGCACGTTGTCCGCGTCCATGCCTCTAGTATGCATCGAGACATATATACGCGTCAATACATATTCACCGGTAGAGCATCCCCATGGCGTCACGCACCTCGGCGAGGGTGCGCTCGGCGACCGCGTTGGCGCGGGCGTTGCCCTCGGCCAGCACGCGCCGCAGCCCGGCCGGATCGGCGAGGTAGGTCGCGCGGCGCTCCCGGACGGGCCGCAGGAACTCGTTGACCGACTCGGTGACGGCGCGCTTGAGCGCCGCCGCGCCGCCGTCGCCGATCTCGGCGGCGACCTCGTGCGGGTCGCGGCCCTGGCAGAGGGCGGCGAGCAGGACGAGGTTGGAGACCTCGGGGCGGCGGTCGGGGTCGTAGGCGATGTGCCGTTCGGCGTCGGTCTTCGCGCGCCGCAGGAGCCGGGCCGTCTCATCCTCGGTCGCCGACAGGGCGAGGGCGTTGCCCCGGCTCTTGCTCATCTTGCCGCCGTCGGTGCCGAGCAGCTTCGGGGCCCGCGACAGCAGCGCGTCGGGAACGGGGAAGACCGGCGCGTGGCGCTCGTTGAAGCGGCGCGCGACGGTGCGGGCGACCTCCTGGTGCGGGAGCTGGTCGCGGCCGACCGGGACGAGGTTGGCCTTGCAGAACAGGATGTCGGCGGCCTGGTGGACCGGGTAGGTGAGCATCAGGCCGCTGACCGACGCCTGCCGGGAGTGGGCGATCTCGTCCTTGACGGTGGGGTTGCGGCGCAGCTCGCCGTCGGTGACCAGCGACAGGAACGGCAGGAGCAGCTGGTTGAGGGCGGGCACGGCGCTGTGGACGAAGACCGTGGCGCGCCCCGGGTCCACACCGGCCGCCAGGTAGTCGGCGAGCAGGCCGAGGACGTGCTCGGGCAGGCGGTCGGCGACGTCGCGGTCGGTGAGCACCTGGTAGTCGGCGATGACGACGAACAGCTCCACGCCCGCGTCCTGGAGGCGGACGCGGTTGGCGAGCGTCCCGAAGTAGTGGCCGAGGTGCAGCGGGCCGGTGGGGCGGTCGCCGGTGAGGATGCGGAACGCGCCGGGGTCGCGGGCGATGCGCTCCTCCAGGGCGGCGCTGTGCTCGGGCGTTCCGGAGGGCGCGGCGGCGGTGAGGGTCGGGGCGGACATGGGGTCTCCTTCTCGGGTCGGAGGCCGCCGAACGGGGACCCGGCAAGGAGAAGGGCCGTCCGTTCGGACGGCCCGGGTGGCGTGCTGGCGGGGTGGCCGTCCTAGGACGGCCACCAGTTGCGGCACACGAGGCGAAGCATGCGCCCATGGTACTGCCACCCCTTTTGTTTTTTGGCGGATTATCCGCCTGCCAACCGGTTGCTAACCTGGCGGCATGACCTCTCTCGCGCCCACGGGCGACACCCGCGACCTGTCGTTCCTGCTCGACCACACCAGCCACGTGCTGCGGACGCGGATGACCGCGGCGCTGGCCGAGATCGGGCTGACGCCCCGGATGCACTGCGTGCTCGTCCACGCCCAGGAGGAGGAGCGCACGCAGATCCAGCTCGCCGAGATCGGCGACATGGACAAGACCACGATGGTCGTGACCATGGACGCCCTGGAGAAGGCGGGCTACGCCGAACGGCGGCCGAGCGCCACCGACCGGCGGGCGCGGATCGTCGCGGTGACCGAGACCGGGGCGAAGATCGCCGAGCGGAGCCAGGAGATCGTGAACCGCGTGCACGGCGAGGCGCTGGAGGCGCTGCCCGAGGACGAGCGGGAGATGCTGCTGCGCGCCCTGAACCGCCTGGCCAACGGGCATCTCGCCAAGCCGGTGGACAGCCCGCGCCCCGCCCGCCGGGCCCGCGAGCGCCAAAGGTAGATCCGATAAATATTGTCTACAACGAAACCATCTGTTAGCGTCCTTCCCGTTCCCTTCGAGCAGGAAGGACGTCCATGTCTTCCCCCTCCACTTCCTCCTGGCTGCGGTCCCGCTGGTTCGCGCTGGCGGTGCTCTGCGCCGGGTCCCTGATGATCATTCTGGACGGCAGCATCGTCACCGTGGCGCTGCCCGCCATCCAGGCCGACCTGGGCTTCTCCCCCTCCGGGCTGTCCTGGACGGTCAACGCGTACCTGATCGCGTTCGGCGGGCTGCTGCTGCTCGCCGGACGGCTCGGCGACCTGGTCGGACGGCGCCGGATGCTCGTGACGGGGCTGGCGGTGTTCACCGCCGCGTCGGTGCTGTGCGGGGTGGCCTGGGAGCCGTGGGTGCTGCTGGCGGCGCGGTTCGCGCAGGGCGTCGGCGGGGCGATGGCCTCGGCGGTCAGCCTCGGCATGATCATCACGCTGTTCACCGAGCCCGGCGAGCGGGCGCGGGCGATCGGCGCGTTCGCGTTCACCGGCGCGGCGGGCGCCTCGGTCGGGCAGGTGCTCGGCGGCGTCCTCACCGACACCCTGGGCTGGAACTGGGTCTTCTACATCAACCTCCCGATCGGCGCGCTGGCGATCGCGTTCGCGCTGGTGAGCCTGGAGAACGACCGCGGCCTCGGGCTGCGCCGGGGCGCCGACGCGCTCGGCGCGGTGCTGGTGACGGCGGGCGTGATGGCCGGCGTCTACACGATCGTCCAGGCCGAGCACGCCGGATGGGCCTCGGCCCGCACGCTGACGCTGGGCGCGCTGTCGGTGGCGCTGCTCGCCGCGTTCGTCGCCCGGCAGGCCACCGCCGCCACGCCGCTGCTGCCGCTGCGCGTGCTGCGCTCCCGCAACGTGTGGGGCGCGAACCTCATCCAGATGCTGATGCTCGCCGCGCTGATGTCCTTCCAGATCCTCATCGCGCTCTACATGCAGAACGTCCTGAAGTACAGCGCGAGCGCGACCGGCTCGGCGCTGCTCCCGGCGGCGGTGGCGATCGGGGCCGTGTCGCTGGTGGTGTCGGCGCGGCTGATCGCGCGGTTCGGCGAGCGCGCGGTCCTGGTAGCCGGGCTGGTGCTGCTGCTGGCGGCGCGGCTGTTGCTGCTGCGGCTGCCGGTGGAGGGGACGTTCCTGGTGGACCTGCTGCCCGCGATGCTGCTGTCCGGCGGGTTCGGGCTGGCGATGCCCGCGCTGACCGGGCTCGGCATGTCGGGGGCGCGGGCCGAGGACGCCGGGGTCGCCTCGGGCCTGTTCAACACCACCCAGCAGATCGGCGGGGCGCTGGGCGTCGCGGCGCTGACAACGGTGGCCGCCACGCGGACCGAGGCGCTGGGCGGGACCGCCGAGGCGCTGAACTCCGGCTACCGGCTGGGCTTCGGGATCGGCGGCATCCTGCTGGTCGCCGCGCTCGTCCTGAGCGTCGCCGTCCTGCGCACCCCCCGGCCCGCACGGCGCGGGACCGAGACCGCCGAGGCCCCGGTCCCCGCCGCCTGACCACCCACCACACCGAGAAGGATCACGAGATGAGCGAGAACGAGTCCGGCCCCGCCCCGCGCGCCCTCACCGAGGACGAGCTGGTGAAGATCCTGGGCGAGCAGGGGTTCGGCACCCTGGCCACCGTGAAGAGGAGCGGGCACCCGCACCTGGCCACCGTGCTGTACCGGTGGGACCCGGCCGAACGGGTCGTGCGGATCTCCACCCTGGAGGGCCGGATCAAGACGCGGCACCTGCGCCGCGACCCGCGCGTGGCGCTGCACGTCAACGGCGGGAACGTGTGGTCGTTCGCGGTGGTGGAGGGCGACGCCGAGGTGTCGGCGGAGGCGGCCGAGCTGGTGGCCTTCGCGGGCGGGTTCGAGGACCCGGCCGAGGAGCGCGCCCATCTGGAGCGGATGGCCGCGGAACGGCGGGTCGTCATCCGGATCCCGGCGGACCGGCTGTACGGAACGGCCCTGGACATTCCGGGGGAATGACCAGGGCCGGGAGAGCGTGGAGGGGTCGTCCGGTGCGGGGCGCTCAGTGCGGGATGACGTACAGCCACAGCGGCAGCAGCGCCAGGACCGGGATCGCGGCGGTCGCGGCGATCCGGGTCCGGCGCGGCACCGGCTGCGGCTTGAGCAGGCGGTTCACCCGGGCGATCACCGGGATGTCGCCGGCGGTCGCCACGCCCAGCGTCCCCGACGGGGCCGGGCCGGGGCGGGCGGCGGCGAACCGCAGCAGCGCCGTGGCCAGCTCCTTCGGCTCCCGGTGGCGCCGGGCCCGGTCGTCGGCGGCCATCTCGATCAGCAGCTCGACGGCGTCCAGGCAGCGGCCCACCAGGTGGATCTGCGGGAACACCTGGCGCAGCGACGCGAACGGCAGCAGCACCAGGTCGTGGCGCTCGCGGGCGTGGGCGCGCTCGTGGGCGAGCACGGCGGCCAGCTCGTCGGGGTCGAGCAGCTCCAGCGTCCCGGCGCTGACGACCACCTTCGACGAGCGCACCCCCGGAACGCAGTACGCCGCCGCGCCCGGGTGGTCCAGGACCAGGGTGCCGGGGGCGGCGGAGTCGCTGCGGGAGACGAGCGCGAGCAGGGCGCGGTGGCGGCGGCGGGCGCGGACGACGCGGACGATCGCGTACATCAGCATCACGACCAGCACCATCGTCAGGCCGACGCCGCCCAGCAGCGACGCCAGATGGACCGCGTCGAGCCGTCCGGCCTGGTCGGCGAGCATGCCGGGCATGCCGTGCACGATGCCCTTCTGGTAGGGCAGCAGCGCCGCGCCCAGCAGCGCGCCGATGGTGGCCGTCCCCCAGCCCAGCCCGAGTGCCTGCCACAACGCGATGCCCAGCCGCGGGGCCTGCCACGGCCAGCGGGCCTTCGACAGCAGGTGCGCCCCACCGACGGTGCCGAGCGCGATCAACGCGAGCAGGGCGGTCCCGGTCATGGCGCCGCCTGGCCCGGGCTGAGGAGTGTCAGGATCGGAAGCTCGCGAGCGATCTCGTCAGCGACGAGGGAGGGCCCGGCGTCACGGCGCCAGGACCCGTCGTGCCGGAGGCGCGACGATGAACAGATCATGCCGGTGGCTCCTTCCCCGCGAGGAGGTCGGCGAGGGCCTGGCGGATGACGGCGGCCTCGTCCTGCGTCACCGAGCGCACGAAGTGGGCCAGCGCCGCGTCGCGGTCGCCGGTCTCGTTGAGCGCGCCGAGCATCAGTTCGGCGACGTAGCCCTCGCGGCTGGCGACCGGGCGGTAGCGCCAGGCGCGGCCGTCGCGCTCGCGGGCCAGGAAGCCCTTCTTGGCGAGGCGGTCGAGCACCGTCATGACGGTGGTGTGCGCGAGGTCACGCTCGCTGGCCAGCGCGCGGCTGACGTCGCGGGCGGTCGCGGCCCCCTGACCGGCGTCCTCCCGCGCCCAGAGGACCTCCATGACGGTGCGTTCAAGCTCTCCCAGACCCTTCACGCCTGCCAGGGTAGTCGACTGAGACCGACATCACCACGCGAGGTAGTACTACCCACTCAAGTACTACAGCTTGTAGTACTACTCTTCGTCGTATGAGCTTCCTCCCGCTCGCGGCGGACGCCGTCGCCGGGGCCGCCACCCCCGCCGACTTCATGGCGGCCCGGCAGCAGATGGCGTTCACCCTCGGCTTCCACATCATCCTGGCCTCCATCGGGATCGGCCTTCCGGCGATCACGCTGCTCGCCGAGTGGCGCTCGCTGCGCACCGGCGACACCGTCTACGCCGAGCTCGCCCGGCGCTGGATGAAGGCGGCGGGCGTGCTGTTCGCGGTCGGCGCGGTGTCGGGCACCGTGCTGTCGTTCGAGATGGGCACGTTGTGGCCCGGCTTCATGGACAAGTACGGGCAGGTCTTCGGCGCGGCGTTCGCGCTGGAGGGGATCGCCTTCTTCATCGAGGCGATCTTCATGGGGATCTACCTGTACGGCTGGGACCGGCTGTCGCCGAAGGCGCACTTCGTCACCGGCATCCCGGTCGTGATCGCCGGACTGCTGTCGGCGTCGTTCGTGGTCACGGTCAACTCGTGGATGAACCAGCCGCGCGGCTTCAAGCTGGTCGACGGCCGGGTCACCGACGTCGACCCGCTGGCCGCCATGTTCAACCCGGCCACCCCGGTGCAGGCGGTGCACCTGATCCTGGCCTCGCTGATGGTCTGCGGCTTCCTGGTCGCCTCGGTGTACGCGGTGGCGCTGCTGCGCGACCGCCGGGCGGGCCGGGTCGACCGGTACAACCGGCTGGGCTTCGCGGTCCCGTTCTCGCTGGGCGCGGCGTGCGCGCCGCTCCAGGTGCTCGTCGGCGACTGGGCCTCCCGGTTCGTCGCCGACAACCAGCCCGCCAAGTTCGCGGCCATGGAGGGCATCGAGCACACGCAGGCCGGGGTGCCGTTCAAGTTCGCGGTGTTCGAGATCCCGAACGCGCTGTCGCTGATGCTGAAGTTCGACGCGCACGCGACGCTGCGCGGCATGGACGCGATCCCGGCCGACCAGCGGCCGCCCGCCGAGGTCGTGAAGATCGCGTTCGAGGTGATGATCGTGGCGGGCATGTTCCTGCTCGCGCTGGCGGCCTGGTGGGCGTTCAGCTGGTGGCGGGCGCGGCGCGGCGCGGCCGACCTGCCGTGGCGGAGCTGGTTCCTGCGCGCCGCGACGGTCGCGGGCGTCGCCGCCGCCGTCGCCATGGAGGCGGGCTGGACCGTCACCGAGGTCGGCCGCCAGCCGTGGATCGTCTACGGCGTCATGCGCACCGAGGAGGCCGTCAACCCCAACCCCGGCCTGCGCTTCGGCCTCTACATCGTGCTGGTCGTCTACGCGGTCCTGGCGGCCGCGACGGTCAGCGTCCTGCGGCGGATGCGCCGCCGCCCCGGATCCCCTTCCCCCCTCACCGAACCGGAAAAGGTGGGGACATGAGCTCGCTGGAAGGGCGCGGCGTCGTCTGGACTGAGGAGCGCCGGGAGCGAAGCGACCAGAGCGACGAGGGAAGACGGCGCCTTGGGGCGCCCTGGAAGAGAGCGGGAGACACAGCATGAGCTACTCCGACGTCGCACTCGGCCTGATCCTGCTCGGCCTGTCGGCCTACCTGCTGTTCGGCGGCGCGGACTTCGGCGCCGGCCTGTGGCATCTGGTCTCGCGCCGCCGCTCCGACCAGCGGGTCATCGAGCACGCGATGGGCCCGCTGTGGGAGGCCAACCACGTCTGGCTGATCTTCGTGATGGTGATGACGTGGACGGCGTTCCCCCCGGTGTTCGCCGGCATCATGTCCGCCCACTGGGTGCCGCTGTCGCTGGCGGCCCTCGGGATCGTGGCGCGCGGCAGCACGTTCGTGTTCGCCAAGGCCGCCCCCGACCAGCCCTGGCACGCCCCGATCTTCGGGATCTCCTCGGTCCTGACCCCGTACTGCTTCGGCGCGGTGGCGACCGTCGTCGCCACCGGCGGCGACACCTGGCTGAGCCCGGCGGGCCTGTACGGGGGCCTGCTCACCACGGCCCTGTGCGCCTACCTGGCGGCGGTCTACCTGATCTGGGACGCCCGCCGGCTGGGCGACGCCGAGGTGATCCTGCGCTTCCGCGGCTACGCGATGATGTCGGGCGTGGCGACGGGTCTGCTGGCCCTGCCGGGCGCGGTGACGTTCGGCGTGCACTCCCCGCTGATGGCGCTGTCGGCCGCGGCGGGCCTGGCCTCGCTGTTCCTGGTCCACTACCAGCGCCTGCTGGCCGTGCGCGTGACCGGGGCCCTGGCGGTGGTGACGGTCCTGTGGGGCGCGGCCGGGATGGCGGGCCTGGACCTGGACCGGCACGCCGCCCACGACGCCGTCCTCCAGGTGGTCTTCGCGGCCCTGGGCGTCGGCGCGCTGATCCTGGTCCCCTCGATGGTGTGGCTGTTCGTCCTGTTCCAGCGGGGCCCGGGCCGCACCGCCTCCTGAACCCGCGGCGCGCCGGGCCGCTCACGGTCGGCAACCAACCGGCCCGGCGCGCCGCACCCTCCTGAAACCGCGTGAAACCGCCGTGAAGCCGGGGTGAAGCCGGGGTGAAGCCGGACGGCCGGACCCTGGGGACGCGCGGCCGGGCCGGTCGCGCGTCATCAGGAGGGGAACGATGAGCGAAGCCAGTCATCCGGCCGTCGCCGTCACCGGACTGCGGAAGTCCTACGGGGACCATGGGGTGCTCGACGGGATCGACCTGCGGGTGCCCGCGGGGTCGGTCCTCTCGTTGCTCGGGCAGAACGGGGCCGGGAAGTCCACGGTGGTGCGGATCCTGTCCACGCTGGTCCCCGCCGACGGCGGGGAGGCCCGCGTCGCCGGGCACGACGTGGCGCGGCACCCCGAGCGGGTGCGGAAGGAGATCGGGGTCACGGGGCAGTTCGCCGCCCTCGACAACGCGCTGACCGGGGAGGAGAACCTCCGGCTGATGGCCGACCTGCACCGGCTCGGCCAACGGGCCGGGCGGGCGCGGGTCGCCGAGCTGCTGGACCGGTTCGACCTGGTCGAGGCCGCCCGCAAGCCCGCCCTCGCCTACTCGGGCGGGATGCGGCGGCGGCTCGACCTCGCCATGGGGCTGGTCGGGTCGCCGGGGATCCTGTTCCTCGACGAGCCGACGACGGGGCTGGACCCGCGCAGCCGGCGGGCCATGTGGGAGATCGTCCGGGAACTCGTCGGGAACGGCGTCACCGTCCTGCTCACCACCCAGTACCTGGAGGAGGCCGACCAGCTCGCCGACCGGATCGCGCTGCTGGACGGCGGACGGATCGTCGCCGAGGGGACCCCCGGGGAGCTCAAGCGGCGGGTGCCCGGGGCGCACGTGCGGCTGCGGTTCGCCGAGCCGCGCGCGTACGCGGCGGCGGCGCGGATGTTCGAGGCCGCCGGGCGCGACGACGAGGCGTTGACGCTGCGCGTGCCCGGCGACGGCGGGGTCGCCTCGCTGCGGCTGCTGCTGAACGCGCTCGACGCCGAGTCGCTCGACGTCGCCGACCTGTCGGTGCACACGCCCGACCTCGACGACGTCTTCCTCGCCCTCACCGGGCAGCGCCGGCGGGAGGCCGTGCGATGAGCGTGGGGTACGCCGTCCAGGACACCTCGACGATGCTCCGCCGCCGGATGCGGCACCTGCTGCGGTACCCGTCGATCACGTTGATGCTCGCGGGCCTGCCCGTGGTGTTCCTGCTGCTGTTCGTCTACGTCTTCGGCGAGACGCTCGGCGCGGGGCTCGGGGGCACGTCGGGAGGCCGCGCCCGGTACATCGCCTACGTCACGCCCGGCGTCATCCTGCTGGCCATCGGCGGGTCGGCCACCGGGACGTCCGTCTCCGTGGCCATGGACATGATCCAGGGGTTCGTCGCCCGGTACCGGACGATGGCCGTCTTCCAGCCCGCGCTGCTGACCTCGCACGTCGTCGGGAGCGTGGTCCAGTCGCTGTTCAGCGTGGTCGTCGTGGTGGTCGTCGCGGTGGCGATCGGGTTCCGGTCGCACGCCACCGTCGTGGAGTGGCTGGCGGCGGCGGGGCTGGTGACGTCGACCTCGTTGGCGGTGACCTGGCTGGCCGTGGGGCTCGGGGTCAAGGCCAGGACCGTGGAGGGGGCCAGCAACACGCCGATGCCGCTGACCATGCTGCCGTTCCTGGGCAGCGGGTTCGTGCCCACCGACTCGATGCCGACGGCGCTGCGGTGGTTCGCCGAGTACCAGCCGTTCACGCCGATCACCGAGACGCTGCGCGGGCTGCTGCTCGGCACCGCGATCGGGGACCAGGGGTGGATCGCCGTCGCCTGGTGCGCCGGGACCAGCCTGGTGTGCTTCTTCTGGGCGCGGCGGCTGTTCAACCGCCGTACCGTCTGAGCGCGTCGAGCGCGGCGGACGGCAGTTCGTCGCGGGACAGCCCGGCGTACTCCGCCCGCGCGGCGGCGTACGCCGGGCGGTCGGCCTCCCCGGCGACGCGGCGGGCCGCCTCGGCGGCCAGGAGCGGGTGGTAGCTGCGCGTGTGGCCGAAGCGCTCCGACAGCGCCACCAGCCGCGTCCCCGGGACGCGCTCGCCGCGCACCAGGTCCACCAGGCCGAGGGCGAGCAGGGCGGTGCCGCACATCCGCGGCTCCACCAGGTAGGAGGGCGGGGCGGGCAGCGGGTGGGCCAGCACGTCGCCCAGATCGCCCGGCAGCCGTTCCAGGAGGTCGGCGACCAGGTCGAGCCGGTCGTGCAGGGCGTGCGCCATCACGGCGGCCGACCGGGTCTCCAGCGTCCAGGGCTCCGACTCCCGCGGCCCGTCGCCGTAGGCCGGGTCGCGGTCGCCCCGCCACCCGGCGACGGCGTCGCGCCACAGCCGCAGGCCCTCCTCGACCCGGCCGCGCGCCAGCGCGATGTCCGCGCGGACCGTCAGCACCACCGGGACCGCGCCCATCGTCTCCCCGGGCACGTGCGTGATCAGCGCCAGGCGGCGCTCGGCCTCGTCGAGGTCGCCGCGCAGCAGGGCCGCCACCACCAGCCCGAGCGACAGCCCCTCCACGAAGGGCTGCGGACGAGCCCCCCGCGCCGCCAGCAGGGCGCTCGTCATGTGCCGTTCGGCGCGTTCGCCGTCGGCGACGGCCATGGCCAGCTCGCCGGCCCGCGCATGGGCGAGGAACAGCGCGCCCCGGTGGCCCGTCCCCTCGAACGCCGCCAGCGCCCGTTCGGCCGCCGCCAGCGCGCGGTCCATGTCCCCCCGGTGCTCGTGGACGTAGCTGAGGACGGTCTCGGCCGCGCCGGCCACCGGCCGGTCCCCGCTCTCGCACAGCCGCCGCACCGTCGCGGGGTCCCGCCCCATCAGCTCGGGCAGGACGCGCAGCACGGTCGTCAGGGTGCGGCCCGGCGTGCCGGACGGGGCGTCGGGCAGGCGGCGCAGCGCGGCCAGCGAACGCAGCTCGCGCGGCCCCTGCGTGAACGCGTTCAGCGCGCACAGGCACAGCGCCGTCCGCGTCACGTCGACGTACTCCGGCGCGGGCCGCCGCAGGGACAGCAGCCGGACCGGGTCCCGCGTCAGCCCCGCCACGCGCGGGTGGTTCGCCTCGACCATCCACAGGCCGCCGAGCAGCGCCACGGCGGCGGCGGTGGTCGCGGCGTCGCCGCGGTCGAGGGCGTGCCGCAGCGCCCGCGCGAGGTTGTCCTGCTCGGCGCGGAGCCCTTCCACGAACGCCTCGGGCACCTCCGCGCCGAACAGCGTCTCGTGGTGCGCCACGCCGAACCCGCGCGCCCACCGCAGGAAGCCGTCCACCGCGCGCCCGGTCTCCCCGGCCTCCTCGCGGCGGTCGGCGCTGAACTCCCGGACCGTCTCCAGCATCCGGAACCGCACGCCCGGCGGCGTGTCGGCGACCTTCAGCAACGACTGCTCGACCAGGTGCTCCAGCGTCTCCCAGGCCTCCCCGCCGAGCACCGCCTCGGCCGCCTCGGCGGTGAACCCGCCGGGGAACACCGACAGCGCCCGCATCGCGGCCCGCCCGTCGGCGTCCAGGAGGTTCCAGCTCCAGTCCACGACGGCGCGCAGCGTGCGGTGGCGGTGCGGGGCGTCGCGCGGCCCGCCGCGCAGCAGCGCGAAGCGGTCCGCCAGACGGCGGCCGATCTCCGCCACCGGCATGACCCGGACCCGCGCGGCGGCCAGCTCCACCGCCAGGGGCAGCCCGTCCAGGCGGCGGCACAGCGCGGCCACCTCGTCCGGGGGCAACCGGACGTCCGGCCGCACCGCCCGCGCGCGCTGCGCGAACAGCTCGACCGCCGTGTCCAGCCGCAGTTCCGGCAGCGGGTACACCGCCTCCGACGACAGGCCGAGCGGGGCGCGGCCGGTGGTGAGGACGCGCAGCTCCCGGGCGGCGGCCACCAGCGCGCCGACCAGGTCGGCCACGCCGTCCAGGAGGTGTTCGCAGTTGTCCAGCACCAGCAGCGCCGGGCCGGGGCCGAGGGCGCGGACGATGTCGTTCAGCAGGGCCGCGCGGCTCTTCGGCACGGCCCACAGGTCGCCGGTGCCGAGCGCGGCGGCGACCTCGGCGGTCACGTCGGCGTCCGCGCCGATCCCGGCCAGCGGCACCAGATGGACGACCCTCTGCCCGGCGCGGCGCGCCACCGCCTGCGCCAGCCGGGTCTTGCCGAGGCCGCCCGGCCCGACGACCGACACGACGCGGGAGGAGCGCAGCAGCCCGGCGACGGCGGCCAGGTCGTCGTCGCGGCCGAGCAGGGGGTTGGGCTCGTGCGGGACGCCGTGCCGCACGGCCGGTTCGGTCTCCCGCAGGAGCCGCTGGTGAACGGCCCGCAACGCGGGCCCCGGATCGGTCCCGAGGGTGTCGCGCAGCTCCCGCCGGTACTTCTCGTAGCGCGTCAGCGCCGCCGCCGGCCCGGCCGTCGCCGCCTCGCAGCGCAGCAGCTCGGCGAGGACCTCCTCGTCGGGGTCCAGGGCGGCCAGGGCCTCGGCGGCCTCGGCGTGCCGGTCCAGCCGCGCCAGCGCCAGCCCCCGGGACCGCCGCAGCGCGCGCAGGGAGCCCCGCCGTTCCGCCCGCAGCTCCCCCACCGGGCCGTCGCCGTCGTCCCCGGGGGCGCCCTCCCACAGCGCCAGCCCCGCCTCGGCCTCCGCGAGCGCGCCCGCGTGGTCGCCGGAACGGGCGAGCCGCGCGGCCTCCGCCGCGTGCAGCAGCACCGCCGAGGCGTCCACCCGCGTCTCGTCGAGGGTCAGCCGGTAGCCGGTCGGCGTGCCGGCGATCACGCCGGGGCCGAGCCGGGAACGCGTCCGCGCCACCACGACCTGGAGCGCCTTCGCCGGGTGCGCGGGCCGCCCGCCGGGCCACAGGCCCTCCACCAGGCGGGCCGCCGAGCAGCCCGCCCGCAGGTCGGCGGCCAGCAGCGCGAGCAGCGCGCGGGGGCGTTCCCCGGGGACCTCCCGCCCCCGGTGGGCCACGCGCGACAGCAGGGTCAGCTCGACGCTCACCCGGAAAGCGTAGACACCAGCGGACGTTCGGCGCGTTCCCCGTCCACGGCCGCCGGGACGGGCCGTCCCCGTCCGGGCCACCACCAGTTCGCGTGGCCGAGCAGGCTCATCAGCGCCGGGACCAGCACCAGCCGCACGATCGTCGCGTCCACCGCGACCGCGACGGCCAGCCCGAGCGCCATCATCTTCACCGTCGGGTCCGGCTGCGGCACGAAGCTGGCGAACACGAAGATCATGATCAGCGCGGCCGAGGTGATCAGCCGGGCGGTCGCGCCGATCCCGGTGACCACGCTGCCGTGCGGGTCGCCGGTCCGCTCGTACTCCTCCCGGATCCGCGACAGCAGGAACACCTCGTAGTCCATCGACAGTCCGAAGACCAGCGCGAACATGAACAGCGGCACGAACGACATGATCGGGACCGGCTGGTCCACGCCCAGCGGCCCGACGCCCCAGCCCCACTGGAACACGGCCGTCACCACACCGAACGACGCCCCGATCGACAGCAGGTTCATCAGCGCGGCCTTGACCGGCACCAGGATCGACCGGAACGCGACCACCAGCAGGAGCAGCGCGACCGCGACCACCGCGACCACGACCGTGAGCATCCGGGCCCCGACCGTGTCGGCCATGTCGATGATCGCCGGGTTCTCGCCGCCCAGGTGGACGGCCGCGCCGGGGTGCGCGCGGGCGGCGGCGGGCAGCGCGTCCGCGCGCAGCCGGTGGACCAGGTCGGTGGTCGCCTTCTCGTGCGGCGCGGTCTCGGGGACCACCTGGAGCGTCGCGGCCTTCCCGGCGACGACGGGCTCGCCGGTGAACGCCACCCCCGGTGTCTCGGCGATCCGCTGCCGGAGGTCCTGCATCAGCAGCGCCGCCCGGCGGTCGGGCTTCCGCGTCAGGTCGGGGGCGCCCTTGGGCAGCTGGTACGCGGGCGCTCCCGCCTTCCTCGCGGGTTTCGGCTCGGGACCGGGGACCCGCGCCACGACCAGGAACGGGCTGTGGTGCCCCGGTCCGAACTCCCGGGCCACCGCCTCGTACGCCTGCCGCGCCTCCATCTTCGGCGAGGCGATCGAGTCGGCCATCACCCCGGACCGCAGGCTCAGCGTCGGCACCGCCATGACCAGCAGCACCAGCGTCCCGACGATCGCGTACGGCCAGGCGTGGCGGTCCACGTGGCGTCCCCAGCGCGTCCAGCGCTCGGCGGACCGGTCGGGCCGGGCGCGCGGCAGCCGGTAGCGGTCGATGCGCGTTCCGATCGCCCCGAGGATCGCGGGCAGCAGCGTGAGCGCGGCCAGCACCATCAGCGCGACCGCCGCCGCCGACGCCAGCCCGATCCGCCCGATGAACGCGATCCCGGACAGGAACAGCCCGCAGATCGCGAACACGACCGTCCCCCCGGCGAACACCACCGCGTGCCCGGCGTGCGCCATCGCGCGGCCCACGGCGGTCTCCACGTCGTCGCCGTCGGCGAGCTGCTGCCGGTGCCGGGTGACGACGAACAGCGCGTAGTCGATGCCCGCGCCGATCCCCAGCATCGCCGCCACCATCGGCGCGGTCGGATGGATCTCGACCAGCCCCGCCGCGTAGTGGATCAGCGAGTAGGCGACGGCCATCCCGCACAGCGACACCAGGATCGGGATCCCGGCGGCCAGGTAGGACCCGAACGCCAGCAGCAGCACCACGAGCGCCAGCGCGATCCCGGCGGCCTCCTGCGGGCCGCCCTTCGGCTGGTTGAGGATCATCGCGACCATGCCGCCGAACCGCACGTCCAGCCCGGCCATCCGCGCGGGCTCCACGGCCGCGTCGAGCCGCTCCAGGTCGGCGGCCGTGATGTCGCCCATCGTGCCCTTGAAGGCGACGCGGACCGCGACGGCGCGGTGGCTCCTCATCCCGCCCATGCCCTGGACGTAGGGGTTCTCGGCGAACGCGACCCGGTCCAGCCGCGTGATGTCGCCGATCGCCCGGTCCACGACCAGCGCGACCCGCCAGTCGGCCGGCGTCACGTTCCCGCGCGCGGTGAACACCACGGTCGCCGTCGGCCCCGCCATCGACGGGAACTCGCGTTCCATCAGGTCGATGGCCCGCTGCGTCTCGGTGCCGGGCAGCGTGCTCTGCTGCACGAACATGCCGCCGCCCGCGACGCCGAGCGCGACCGTCCCGGCGATCAGCAGCGCCCACAGCCCGAACACGGTCCGACGGCGGCGCACGCACCAGCGGCCCAGCCGTTCCAGCAGTCGCGCCATGATCGAAGTACACCGCGCCCGGTGCATTTTTGCAACAGATGCAAGTTTGCAGTCATGGTAGGGTTCCGTGACGTGGATCACTCTCCCCGGCCCCTGTCCCGGCAGGGCCTGCGCGAACGCAAGAAGGCCCGCACCCGGCGGGCGCTCGCCGCCGCCGCGCTGCGACTGTTCGCCGAGCGCGGCTACGAGGAGACCACCATCGCCGACATCGCCGAGGCCGCCGAGGTGTCGCCGCGCACGTTCTTCGCGTACTTCCCGTCCAAGGAGGACGTGGTGTTCGCCGAGGTGGACGACCGTCTCGCCGAGGTCGGGGAGCTGCTGGCCGGCCGGCCGCCGGGCGAACCGCCGCTGCGCACGGTCCGGCGCGCGGTGGTGGCGGTGCTGGAGGCGCTGGTCGCCGAGACCGGCGAGTACGGCCCGGTGCAGGTGAAGCTGATCCTGGACCGGCCCGCGCTGCGCGCCCGCGCGCTGGAGCGCATCACCGAGGTCCAGCAGGAGATCGAGACCCGGCTGCGCGAGCTGTGCCCCGGCATCGACGACGTGGACGCGGTCGCCGCCTCCGGGATCGCGGTCGGCGGGATGCAGGCGGTGATCGTGCACTGCCGCCGGCACGGCTACGGCGCCGACGAGGCGCGGGCGGCGCTGGACCGCGCGCTGACGGTCGTGGAGGAGGGGCTCGGCACGGTGCCCGGGATGCGCGACCCCGCCCCCTGAGAACGCCGGACCCGGCCGCGGTGGCGCCCGCGGCCGGGTCCGGTCCTATCGGCTCTTCTCCGCGCGCGGGGTCACCAGGGCCCGTAGGGGCCCATGTTGGAGCGCCCGCCGCCGCCCTTGCCGCGCCCCTTGTAGGGCCGGACCGCCGGGCGCACGTCGGCGTGGTAGATCGCCGCCCCGATGAACGCGGCCACCGGCAGGATGCCCAGCAGCACGCCGATCGGCGAGGCCCCGTTCAACGGGATCGCCGCCGCCGCGCCGCCGACCACCGCGCAGATCACCAGGATGATCGTCCAGAGCCGCTTGCTCTGCTTGCCCGCGGCCTCGTACGCCCCGGCGGGGGTGAGCAGGCTGTCCACCAGCGCCCACGCCTCAACGGCGAACGCGATGATCAGCAGCAGCCAGAAGAAGTAGTCCAGCACGCTGAAGCTGACGCTCACTGTCGATCAACGCTCCTGTCCGTCCCGGGCGACGCCGCGCGCCGCGTGACCACGCGATTCCCCCAACCCTATGCGCAGGTCCGGCGGGGCCGCGAGCACTGCCGTCCCACCCGGGAAGACGACGGGACCCGGCCGGTCGTTCCCGGCCGGGTCCCTCCGGCGGCGCGCTCCATGGTCACGCCGTCACGCGCTAGCTGTTCTTCCTGGCGCTGGCGGGCGACTTGGTCTGCTGCGCGGCGGCCTTGCGGGCGCGGGTCGCCTTGGCGGCCGAGGCGGGCTTGGCCTGGTCGCCGGCGGTCACCTCGGCCACCGACTCGGCGGACTCGGCGACCTCGGCGGCCGTGCGGTGCACGACCTTCTTGCCGCGCTCGGCCAGCTCGTCGATCAGCTCGACGGCGCGGGTGCCGAAGTGCGTGGCGTAGGCGACGGCCGCGCCGGGCAGGTCCTTGACCTCGATCCGGTCCTGCAGCCGGGTGATGTTCTCCTGGGCCTCGCCGCGGTACTTCTCCACGTTCCTGCGGGCCTGGACGCGGTAGCGGTCCACGGTCTTGCGGACCTCGACGCGGTACTTCCCGACGTTGTCGCGCACGTCGGACTGCACCTTGGTCGCCTGCTCGGGAAGCTCGCGGAGCTTCTCGACGGCGAGGTCGCCGGCCCCGGCGATGGTGTAGACGGCCTTGTTGTCACGGAAGGTGCTGGAAAGCGTCACTGGACCTCTTCCTTTCCTGGGGATGGTGCGGGGTTCGCGTCGTCGGCTGCGTTCTCCCGGTGCTCCTTCAGGAACGACTCGTAGATGTCGAGCAACACCTGCTTCTGCCGCTCCGTCAGGAGGAGGTCGGCCCGGATGGCGGCCTGCACGTCCGTGTCGGATTCGCGCTCCTCCAGGATCCCGGCCTGCACGTACAGCACCTCGGCGGAGATCCGCAGACCCTTGGCGATCTGGGCCAGGATCTCGGCGCTCGGCTTGCGCAGTCCGCGTTCGATCTGGCTCAGGTAGGGGTTGGAGATCCCCGAGACCTCCGCCAGCTGGCGCAGCGAGATCTTCGCCCGGGTGCGCTGCTCGCGGATGTACTCCCCGATGGAGCCGACCTTCGAACCTGCCATGTCTCCACCCTGCGTCAGGGTGCTTGCTATTGCAAGCACTCAGCTAGCACTCTTCCCGTGACAACGGTCACAGGCTGGAATTATGCGATGTCAGCCGATTCCAAGTGCTTGCAAGCCCCAGTTCCGGATGGTCCGGTAAGCACTTTTCGGACTGTTATGAAACGGTGGCGGGCGCGGCGGTCCAGGTGTTGCAGACCGCCAGGCCCCGTCCCGCGGTCTGCCCCCTGAACCCCTGGACGACCCATCCGGCGTAGGCGCGGCCGGAACCGTGGTCGCGCTCCTCGGGCGGGTTGCGCTCGTCGCCCCGGCCCCGCACGTCCAGGATCATCGCCTGGTACTGCGCGCGGGTCAGCGGCAGCGTCGCGCGCTCGGCCGCCAGGAACGCGCCCGCCAGGCACTGCGCCTGCAACTCCAGGCGGCGGCTGGTCTCGGCGCGCGACAGGGCGTCGCGGGCCTGCTCCATCTCCCGCTGCCCGTACAGCAGGATCCCCGAACGGTCCTGCACGTGGTGGCCGTACTCGTGCGCGATCACGCGCGCGAACACCGCGAAGTTGGCCAGCGACTCCCCGCCGGAGGTCTCCACGATGTGCCGCAGCCCCACGTACATCGTGTTGTTGGCCGGGCAGTAGAACGCCGAGGCGCCCTGGGTCGGGTACGTCCCGCACGGGCTGCGGCCCGGCTGCTCCCAGAACACGCGCCTCGGCGGCGCGAACGGCAGCTCCGCCTTGCCGAACTGCCGCGTCCAGGTCCGGTCCATGCAGTCGCTCAGCACGTCCATGAACCGCCGCATCGACTCCGCGCTCGGCCCGATGCGCGGCAGGCGGCAGCCGCCGGGGTCCAGCGTCCCGGTCGTGTAGAGCCGGCTGGCGGTCGCGGTCTCGCGGCTCACGTTCGGCGGCGCCTGGCCGCCGGCCCGCGTCGTGCCGCCCTCGTTCCCGGTGAACAGCGCCATCACCAGCGCCCCCAGCACCCCCAGCGCGGCCAGGCCGCCGACGACGCCGGCGACCGTCCCCCCGGCGCTGCGGCGCGGCGGACGGCGTGATGGCACGTGGTGATAGCGTGGCTGCGAAGAGTGCTGACCCCCGGTGGGCAGGCCGGGCGGCGGAGCGGGCGTCCGGGCCGGTGAGGGGTGTTGACCTGCCATAGCGAGCAATCATCCCACGGCTTGCCGCTACGATTTGCGGCCATGTCTGGCTATGCGGCGTTGTCGGGCCTGCTGCGGCCCCTGACCGCTTCCCTCGCCATCTCCTCCGTGCTCCTCCCGTTCGCCCTGGCGACCCCGGCCCGCGCCGCGGACCACGCCCCGGACCGGGCGCCGTCGCTCCGGGCCGCCGAACGGGTCCTCAAGGACGAGGTCGCCCTGACCCTCGGCCCCGGCGGTGTCGCGCGCGTCCGCGAGACCGTGTCCTACGACTTCTCGGGCGGCTCCGGCTCGCTGGAGCGGACGTTCGTGACCAGGCGACACGAGAGCATCACCCGCGACCGGGTGTTCCGGCTGGAGAACGTGCGCGCCTCCAGCCCCGACGGCGGCCCGACGAAGGTGACGGTCGGCGGGGAGCAGGACACCCGGACCACCGTCACGGTCAGCGGCGGCGCCACGTCCGGGCGGCACACCGTCGTCCTGGAGTACGACGTGCGCGGGGCGGTCGCCCCGGTCGGCTCGGGCGAGGAGCTGCAGTGGCCCGCGGCGGGTGGCTGGCAGGTCCCGGTCGACGAGGCGCGCGTCACCGTCAACGCGGGCACCGCGATCCGCAGCGTCAACTGCTTCGCCGGGCCGCTGGAGAGCGCGGTCGGCTGCACCCAGTTCTCCATGGGGCACGTGCGCACGCAGGGCCTGTTCGTGCAGCAGCAGCTGCTGCCGGAGGAGTACCTGACGGTGGTGGCGGGGCTGCCCCCGGCCTCGACCGGCGGCAAGCCGATCACCGAGCGGCGGCACACCGTCGCCACCGCGTTCTCCGTCAACGGCATCACCGTCGGCGCGCTGCTCGGCCTGGTCCTGCTGCTGCTCGGCGGGTTCGTCGGGATCTACCTGCTGCGCGGCCGGGACGCGCGGGTGGTGGGGAAGAAGGCCGCCGAGGGCGACCACGCGCCGGTGGCGGGCGACCACTTCGAACCGCCGGACGGGGTGCGCCCCGGCCAGATCGGCACGCTGATCGACGAGCAGGCCGACGTCATCGACGTCACCGCCACCATCGTGGACCTGGCGGTGCGCGGCCACCTGCTGATCGACGAGGAGGACCGCAACGTCACCGGCCGGCTGGACTGGACGCTGGTCCGCCTCGACCGGCCCGCCGGGAACGACGACCTGCTGACCTACGAGCGGCTGCTGCTGGAGGCGCTGTTCACCGCCCCGGACGGCGCGCCGCGCCCGTCGGTGAAGCTGTCGGAGCTGGGCGGGACGTTCGCCACGCAGCTCGCGCGGGTGCGGTCGGCGATGTACGACGACGTGGTGGAGCAGGGCTGGTTCGCGCGGCGGCCCGACACCGTGCGGTCCCGCTGGACGGTCCTCGGGCTGGTGCTGACCGGGCTCGGCGTGCTCGGCACGGTCGCGCTCGCGCTCACCACCGACCTGGCGCTGGCCGGGCTCGCGGTGATCATCGCGGGGGCGGCGATGGCGTACGCGGGCCAGTACATGCCGGCCAAGACCGCGCGCGGCTCCACGGTGCTGGCGCACACGATCGGGTTCCGGGCGTTCCTGGAGCGCGGTGAGGTGTCCGGCGGGGAGCTGCCGTCGCAGCAGCGCATCGCGCTGTTCTCGCGGTTCCTGCCGTACGCGGTGGTGTTCGGCGTGGTGCCCAAGTGGGCCGAGGTCGTCAAGGACGCCGGGGAGCGCGCCGAGGGCGCCGACAACCTCTACTGGTACGAGGGCCCGGCCGAGTGGGACCTGTCGAACTTCGCCGAGTCGATGCGCACGTTCACGCTGGCCACCTCGGGGGCGATCTCCCAGTCGCGGGGCCTGTGACGCGCGGGTGAGGCGGCGCGCGCCGCCCCGCGGGGTTGAACGCCTCCTGTCGGGTACGAGCCCGGCAGGAGGTGTCACCCATGTTCATCGCAGGCCCTGTCCTCGCCGAGTCCTCGCCCACCGGGATGAACTACTGGCTGTGGCTCGCGCCGATCGTGGTGGCCGCCGTCATCGTCACCTGGATCGCCCTGACCCGCCACGCCTCGCGCAAGCGCATCCACCGCGGGGAGCCCGACCCGGGCTCGGCGCGCGGACCGGTGCACGGCGGGGTCGTCGAGGGCGACCCCGGTCAGCGCAAGGCGGGCCGCCCCGGCTCCACGGACCGGGGCTGAGGCCCTGGGCGACCTTTCCGATGGCCGCCACCCCCTCCTGCGGTCATCGGAAAGGATCCGGGCACCCGCGCGCGGTAAGATGTCTGACATCTGTCCTCTCTTCGACCAGCGAGGTGGCCCGTGGCCCTGCGTCCCGTTCCGGGGGGATCCACCGTCGAGGCGGTGCTCGACCAGCTCCAGGCGGAGGTCAGCGACGGCGCGTGGCGGGTCGGTGACCGCATCCCCGGCGAGCTGGACCTGGCGGCGCGGCTCGGAGTGAGCCGTCCCGCCGTCCGCGAGGCGATCCGCGCGCTCGCCCACGTCGGCGTGCTGGAGGTGCGCCGGGGCGACGGCACCTACGTGCGCAGCGGCGCCGACCCCCGGCCGCTGCTGCGCCACGTCCAGCGCGCCAGCCTGCGCGACGTGTTCGAGGTGCAGCTCGCCTACGACGTGCAGGCCGCCCGGCTGGCCGCGCGCCGCCGCACCGACGCCGACCTGGAGCGCCTGGCCGGGTTCCTGGAGGACCGGCGCGCCGCGCCCGACGCCGCCGCGTTCGGCGAGGCCGACGCCCGCTTCCACGTCGGCGTGATCGAGGCCACCCGCAACCCGCTGCTGGTCGAGGCCAGCCGGTTCTTCCAGCGCCGCCTCGGCGAGGCGATGGCCGCGCTGCGCCTGGACCGCGAGCTGCCCGAGGCCAGCCAGCGGGCCCACCGGGCGGTGCTGGACGCCCTGGCCGCCCGCGACCCCGACGCCGCCGCCCGCGCCGCCGCCGCGATCGTCGAACCCACCCTGGCGGCCCTGGACGCCCTGATGCCCGAGGAGGCCGAGTGAGCGAGCGCCGCCGCCACCTGCTGGGCCTGGCGCTGATCGTCCTGGTCGCGCTGAACCTGCGCCCCGCGATCACCGCCGTCGGCCCGCTGCTGACCGAGATCCGCGGCGACTTCGGGCTGTCCGGCACCGCCGCCGGGGCGCTGACCACGCTGCCGCTGGTGTGCTTCGGGGCCTACGGGCTGCTCGCGCCGTTCCTGCGGCGTCCCCCGCGCAGCGAGACGCTGCTGGTCACCGGCATGACGCTGCTGGTGGCGGCGCTGCTGCTGCGGCTGCTGGACGCGCCGGCCGCGCTGTTCGCCGGGTCGCTGGTCGCCGGTGTCGCGATCAGCATCGGCAACATCGCGATGCCCGCGATCATCAAGCGGGACCATCCCGCCGCCATCCCCGCCGTGACGGCCCTCTACTCGGTGGCGGTCACGGTCGGCGCGGCGGCGTCCTCGGGCTTCGCGGTGCCGGTGGAGAAGCTGCTGGACGGGACCTGGCGGTTGCCGCTGGCGCTGCTGGCCGTTCCGGCGGCCCTGGCGGCGCTGGCCTGGCTCCCGGCGCTGCTGCGGGCGCGCCGCGGGGACCGCCGACCGGGAATGGACCGTTCCACCACCGTGGCCAGGCCGGGCTCCGAGGTGCGCCGCGCGGTGTGGACGTCGAAGCTGGCGTGGCAGGTGACGGCGTTCATGGGCACGCAGTCGCTGCTGGCCTACGTCGTCATCGGCTGGCTGCCGACGATCGCGCAGGACCGGGGCCTGGACGAGGCGTCGGCCGGGTACGTGCTGGCGCTGTCGAGCCTGATGCAGGCCGTGGGCTCGCTGGCGGTGCCGGTGGTGGCCCGGCGCTTCGCCGACCAGCGCCCCCTGGTGGCGGCGGTCGTGGCGCTGTCGGTGGTCGGCTTCGTCGGGATCGGCTGGGCCCCGGTCGCCACGGTCTGGGGCTGGGCGGTCGTCCTCGGCCTCGCGCAGGGCGCGGGCTTCGCGGCGGCGCTGGCGTTCCTCGGGATGCGCGCCCACGACGCCCAGATCGCCGCGCAGCTGTCCGGGATGGCGCAGGGCGTGGGCTATGTGATCGCCGCGCTCGGCCCGCTGGCGATCGGCGCGCTGCACGACGCCACGCACGGCTGGACGGTCCCGCTCGCGGTGACGACGGCGATCGCGGTCTGGCTGCTGCTGCCGGGCCTGGCGGTGGGCCGCGACCGCGCGGTGGGAGCCCCCGCGCCCGCCCCGGAGGAACCCGCCCCGCGCGCCAGGACCTGACGGAAAACCCTCACGACAGGCATCGATCCCCCTGAACTGGGCATTCATCCCATGCGGGGTGCGGTTCTCGCGCTGCTTGGGGGGATCTGATGGACATGTTGGCCGCCGCCATCGACAACACGCGGCTGGGCGCGGGTTTCGGACTCTGGCTCGTTCCGGTGATCATCGCCTTCGCCCTGGTCACGATGCTGTTCATCATCAGCGTCGGCATGACCGAGACCGGCCACCGCTTCACCACCCGCCGCGCCGAGAGCAACCACCGGGGCCCCCTCCAGGGCGGCTTCTACACCTACCGCCCCGGCATGTACTCCCACACGAGGACCTCCCCGGCCGAGATCGCGGCCGAGCAGCGCCGCACGCCGCCCCCGGGGTAGAGGGGCCGGAACGCCTCTCAGAACGCCTCTGGGAACGCGTCCGGGGCGACGCGGATCTCCCCGACCCGCGCCTCGCCGCCGTACAGCGGCACCGTCGCGAGCTCGGTCAGGACCGCCTCGTCCGCCGCCTCGACGCCGAGGGCCCGGATCAGCGCGACCGTCACCGGGGTGCGGGCCCGCATGGCACCGTCGTCGATCTTGATGACGCCCGCCCGGCCGTCCCGGTGGGCGAACGCGTCCACGCCCTCCGCGCCGCACTTCACCAGCAGGCCCGGGACCGCGTCCATCAGGCGGCGCTCCTCGCGGCGGGTCCCCGAGGTCCACGCCGGATGGGCGCGCATCGCGTCGGCCACCCGGCGCTCCGGAGTGCCGGGAACCGCCGTGACCAGGGCGCGGAACGCGCGGGCCACGCCCGTCGCGGAGACCGCGAACAGCGGGGCGCCGCAGCCGTCGACGCCCGTGGCGGCCACCTTCTCGCCCGCCAGCCCCTCGACGGCCTCGCGGGAGGCCACCTGGAGCGGATGGCCGGGGTCGAGGTAGTCCGCGGTGGACCAGCCCGCCGCGACGCAGGTGGCGAGCATCGCGGCGTGCTTGCCCGAGCAGTTCATGCGCAGGCGGGACCGGTCCTCGCCGGTGCGGGCCACCGCCAGGGCGACCTCCTGGTCCAGCGGCCACTGGGCCGGGCACCGCAGGTCGGCGGCCGACAGCCCGACCGAGGCCAGGATGCGTTCGGCCCCCTCGACGTGGAAGTCCTCGCCGGAGTGGCTGCCCGCCGCGATGGCCAGCAGCTCGCCGTCGAGGGGCAGGCCGTTGCGGACCATGGCGACGGCCTGCATCGGCTTGTTCGCCGACCGGGGGAAGATCGGTTCGTCGGGGGTCCCGGCGGTCACCGCCACCGTTCCGTCGGCGGCCAGGCCCACCGCCGAGCCGCGGTGCCGCGACTCCACGAAGCCGGAGCGTTCCACCTCGACCAGCACCGGAGCAGCGCTCAACTCTTCCCCCCGACGACGCCGTTGTCAGATCCCGCACCAGGATAATCGGGACGGAGGAGAGGAAATCCCTCAGATCAGCGTGCCTTGATCCCCAGGAACGCGCGGGCCTCCTCCGGGGTCATCGGCGGGCGCTGGGCGAAGCGGGCCAGGGCGGCGGCGCGCTCGACCAGTTGCGCGTTGGAGCTCACCGGCTGCCCTTTGGCGTAGGTGAGGGTGTCCTCCATGCCCACCCGCAGGTGCCCGCCCGCCGACAGCGCCGCGAACAGCACCGGCAGCGAGGTGCGACCCACTCCCGTCGCCGACCAGGACGCCCCTTCCGGCAGCGCCTCCACGGCCGCCACCAGGGTCCGGGCGTCGCCGGGCATGCCGCCGGGAACGCCCATGACCAGGTCGCAGTGGACGCGCCCGCCGAACGGCGGCCCGTACCGGTCCAGCAGGCGGTGCAGCGCGGCGACCTGCCCCAGGTCGAACAGCTCGAACTCCGGGACCACCCCGAGGTCCTGCGTCCTCTGGTACAGCTCCGCCATGAACGGCCACGGGTTCATGAACACCTCGTCGCCGAAGTTGACCGTCCCGCAGGTCAGCGAGCAACCGTCGGGCTCGGCCTCCAGCACCCGCAGCCGGTCCTCGTAGGGGTCGGTGACCGCGCCGCCGGTCGAGAGCTGGACGATCAGCCCCGTTCCCTCACGGAGCGCCTGGACCGTGTCGCGCAGCCGCGCCGGATCCAGGGTCGGCCGCGCGTCGTCGTCGCGGATGTGGACATGGATGACCGCCGCCCCGGCCGCCTCGCACTCCTGAGCGGTCTTCACCAGCTCGTCGAGGGTCACCGGCAGCGCCGGGACGTCGGCCTTCGCGGACTCGGCGCCGGTGGGCGCCACCGTAATGAGCGTCGTTGCTCCCATACCAGGCAGAATGCAGGGTCATGCGAGCAGTAGTCCAGCGGGTGAGCGAGGCGAGCGTGACCGTCGACGGTCGCGTGGTCGGGGCGATCGAGGGTCCGGGGCTGTGCGTCCTGGTCGGGGTGACCCACGAGGACACCCCCGAGCAGGCCCGCAGGCTCGCCGCCAAGCTGTGGGGGCTGCGGATCCTGGCGGACGAGAGGTCCTGCTCGGACCTGAACGCCCCGCTGCTCGTGATCAGCCAGTTCACGCTCTACGGCGACGCCCGCAAGGGCCGCCGCCCGTCCTGGACCGCCGCGGCGCCCGGCCCGGTCGCCGAGCCGCTGGTCGACGCCGTGGTGGCGGAGCTGCGGGCGCTGGGCGCGAAGGTCGAGACCGGGATCTTCGGGGCGGACATGAAGGTCTCCCTGGTCAACGACGGCCCCATCACCCTGGTCCTGGAGCTCTGAGGCGCGCCGCCCGCACGCGCGGCCGCCCGGAGGGGCCGCGGCTCACCGGCGGTGCTCACAGCCGGTAGAGCATCCCGGCGACGGCCGCCAGCGTCCCCACCGCCGCGGCGATGATCAGCAGCCGGTCCGGCCACAGCGTCAGCGTCGCCCGCCCCTTCTTCCCCGCCGCGACGACCGTCCCGGTCTCGCGGTTGGGGTCGGGGCGGGACGGCTTGCGGAACGGGTTGCTCAGCAGCGCCATCCGCCACAGCGCGTCGTTCTTGAGCTGCTGGTGGTGCGGCTCGCAGGCGAACAGGCGGCCCCGCGCGGGCTCCGGGCACGCGTGCCCCTTGCGCGGCACCACCCGGCACAGCGTCGGCACGAACACGAACTCGTACAGGCACCACAGGGTGAGCGTCAGCAGCGCCAGCACCCACGAGCGGAGGTGGACGGTCGCCGCGACCAGCACGGCGAACCCGATCCACCACACGAGCGCCGACTCCCGCCGGCGGCGGCGTCTCCTGCCCATGAGGCTCTTCCTGGCGAGCGGAGGCCCCTCGTTCCCCAGGTTCGTCGCCATGGCCGGGTCCCACCTTCCCCTGCGGCGGATGAACGCCCCCCATGCCAGACGATTTTGCCCCCGCCGCCGGGGTTTTACGCCCGGTTCGCGGCGGTCCGTCGAAGATCGATCTGGGCGTTGGCGCCGGTGTCCGGGGAGACCACGACCTCCTGCGCGGCGGCCACCCCGCCCGCCAGCAGGTCGGCGTCCACCGGGACGTTCCGCTTGACCAGCGCGAGCGCGACCGGGCCGAGCTCGTGGTGGCGGGCCGCCGACCCGACGAACCCGACCGCGCGCCCCCCGGGGATCTCGACGGGGTCGCCGTGCGCGGGCAGCCGGTCCACGCTGCCGTCCAGGTGCAGCATCACCAGGCGGCGCGGCGGGCGGCCCAGGTTGTGGACGCGGGCGACGGTCTCCTGGCCCCGGTAGCAGCCCTTGTTCAGATGGACGGCCGTGCCGATCAGCCCGGCCTCGTGCGGGATGGTCCGGTGGTCGGTGTCCAGCCCGAACCGGGGGACGCGCGCGGCGATCCGCAGCGCCTCGTACGCCCAGATCCCCGCCGGGCGCAGGTCCCCGGGGGCCAGTCCGTCGCGCGGCACGATCCGGGTCACGGCGCCCGCCACGTCCGGGAACGTCGCCACGCCCTCCCCCGGCCCGGTCACCACGGCGTACTCGCCGCTCAGGTCGTGGACCTCGACCCGCAGCATGAACCGCATGCGGTCCAGGAACCCCGCCAGCTCCGGGGCGGTCCCGGGCTCCACGTGCATCCACACGGCCTCGCCGTCGTCCACCAGGTGCATGTGGTGCTCGATGTGGCCGTTCGGGCTGAGCAGCAGCGCCTGGGTGGGCTCGTCCGGCCGCAGCCCCTCCAGGTGCTGGCTGACCAGGCTGTGCAACCAGCGCAGGCGGTCCGGGCCGTCCACCCGGATCACACCCCGGTTGCTCCGGTCCACGAACGCCTCGCCCGCCTCCAGGGCGCGCTGCTCGTGCATCGGCTCCCCGTAGTGGGCGGCGATCTCCTGGTCGGGCGCGTCGGCGGCGACGGCGCCCCGCGACTGCAACAGCGGGCTCTCCATGGCCTCCACACTACGACCCGATCAGGAACGGCACTCCCGGCAGCGTCCGTAGACGGTGAGGTGGTGCACGTCGGTCTCGAACCCGAACCCCTCCCGCAGCCGCTCCGCCAGGCCCTCGGCGACGGCGGGGTCGGCGTCCTCGGCCCGGCCGCACTCGCGGCACACCAGGTGGATGTGCTCGGCGTCCTCGGCCAGGTGGTAGTTGGGCGGGCCGTGGCCGAGGTGGGCGTGCTTGACCAGCCCCAGCTCCTCCAGGAGCTCCAGGGTGCGGTAGACGGTGGAGATGTTGACGCCCCGGGCGGTGCGCTGCACCTCGGTGCAGATCTCCTCGGGGGTCGCGTGCTCCAGGTTGGTCACGGCCTCCAGGACCAGCTGGCGCTGCGGCGTGACCCGGTACCCCTTCGCCCGCAGCTCCTCCTGCCACGTCTCAGCCATGCCGGAAGTGTATGTGCCCGAGCTCACCGGGGGCCCCTCCGAAATTCCGCTTGCCTTCCCCCACGGGGGTCGCATAACTTGCGGCTACGCAGGAAAGGAGGTGGTCCTAACTTATGAGTGACAGTAGGACTTGCGAGGTGGCTGTCCGCTAGGTCGCCGTCACGCCTCGGCCCTACCGTTCCTGCGGGCGAGCTAGCCGCCTTCAGGGGTAGGCGAACCGGTCGCGACGCGACCGGCGATTACCAGGCAGACACCGGGTCCCCGGACCGATGGGTAGTCCTCCCATCACCCGCCCATGCGGGAAGGTCCGGGGACCTTTCCCTTCTCCCGACGTGCTCAGTCGACCTTCTTCAGCCTCGCCGACAGGTGCGGCTGGAGGTCCTGGCCCATGGCCGCCATCTCGTAGACCCAGCCGAGGTCGCGCGCGCCGTTCTCCTCCGGCAGCAGCCCGTACATGCGGGTGCCCGCGGTGACCTCCTTGGCCGTGGCGGTGCGGGCCACCACGTCGGTCTGCAGGTCGATGCGGTGGAACGCGACCCGCCCGAGGTAGATCTCCACGATGCCGGTGGGGTGCGCGAGGGTGACCTCCAGCGCGTTGTCGGGCTGCGGCCGCCAGTACCCGGTCTCGGTGCCCAGCGGGCGGCCCACCGAGCCGTCCTTCTCGATCAGCCAGCTCCGGCTGGAGTAGATCAGGAACGGTTTGCCGTTGTGGGTGAAGGAGACCTCCTGGCCGAAGTTGAACGCCTCGATGGTCGGGTAGTCGCCGACCCCGGCGCCCTTCCACGTGCCCAGCAGGAATTCCAGCGGCTTCAGATCGGGGTGCAGCTCAGGCTCCATGAGGACAGAGCGTAGCGACGCCCGGGGCCTACTTGAGCCGGGACAACCGCACCACCAGCAGCGCCGTCCCGACCGCCGTCAGCCCGAGGATGAGGACCAGTGCTCCCGCGCTCACCATTCCGCCCACGGCACGGCAGCCTAGCGGTCCCGCCCGCGGGGCGCGGCGGGCGCGAGGCCGTAGGGTGCGGGGTATGGCGAGGTCTTTGGTGATCAAGGTGACGGCGGGCGCGGACGGTCCGGAACGGTGCAACCAGGCGTTCACCGTGGCGGCGGCCGGGATCGCGAGCGGGGTGCCGGTGTCGTTGTGGCTGACCGGCGAGGCGGCCTGGTACGCGCTGCCGGGCCGGGCCAAGGAGTTCGAGCTGCCGCACGCGACGCCGCTGGAGGACCTGCTGGCGGTGGTGCTGTCGGGCGGCACCGTGACGTTGTGCACCCAGTGCGCGGCCCGCCGGGACATCGGCCCCGACGACGTGATCCCGGGCGTGCGGATCGCGGGCGCGCCGACGTTCGTCGAGGAGATCACCGCCGAGGACGCCCAGGCGCTCGTCTACTGAGCCGGGGTCGCCGCGCGTTCCGGTTTGAAGCCCCGAGAGCGGAAACAAAGGCTGTCACGCCTCCGAATCCTTGGGGAGAGTGACGCGTGGTCGAGATTCCGGTGTGGGTGTGGTGGGCGACGATCGGCCTGGTGATCGCGATGTTCGCGTTCGACCTGTTCGTCGCCGTGGGGCGGCCGCATGCGGTGGGGCTTCGGGAGGCGACCTTCTGGTCGGTCCTCTACGTGGGGATCGCGCTGCTGTTCGGCGTCGCGCTGTGGGTCGTGGTCGGCGGGCAGGCCGGGACCGAGTACTTCGCGGGGTGGGTGGTCGAGAAGAGCCTGTCGGTCGACAACCTCTTCGTCTTCCTGATCATCATGTCGCGGTTCTCGGTGCCGCCGGAGTTCCAGGAGCGGGTGCTGCTGTTCGGCATCCTGGCCGCGCTGGTGCTGCGGGCGGTGTTCATCGCGATCGGGGCGGCGGCGATCAGCCTGTTCTCGTTCACCTTCGTGATCTTCGGGCTGATCCTGCTGTGGACGGCGTTGCAGCTCGTCCGGCACCGCAACGACGAGCCCGAGGTCGGTGAGAACTGGCTGGTGCGGCGGGCGCGGAAGCTGTTCCCGGTCAGCGGGGACTTCCACGGCGGCAGGCTGCTCGCGCACGAGGACGGCAGGCGGGTCGCCACGCCGCTGCTGCTGGTCTTCCTGACCATCGGCAGCACCGACATCCTGTTCGCGCTGGACTCCATCCCGGCCGTGTACGGGGTGACCGAGTCGGCGTTCATCGTGTTCGCGGCCAACGCGTTCGCGCTGCTGGGGCTGCGGGCCCTGTTCTTCCTGATCGAGGGGCTGCTGGAACGCCTGGTCTACCTGTCGGTCGGGCTGGCGCTGATCCTGGCGTTCATCGGCGTGAAGCTGATCATGGCGTTCGCGCACGAGAACGTGTCCAAGAGCGTCCCCGAGATCCCCACCCCGGTGTCGCTGGGCGTGATCCTGCTGGTGCTGGCGGCCACGACGGCCGCGAGCCTGTGGCGGGTGCGCGCGCATCCGGAGGAGAAGGCGCACGGCCGGTGCCGCGGTGGGCGCAAGCACCGGGAGGAGACCGCCGAGACCGCCGCCTGACGCACGGGGCGTCAGGCGGCGCCGGACGTCAGGGCTGGCCGTTGGCCGCCGGCAGGACGGCCGACAGGCGCTCCTCGCGCAGCCGCTCGGACCAGGACGGGGGCAGCGGCGGCAGCTCGCGTCCCAGCGCCCAGCTCAGCACCAGGTCGGCGAGGGCCGGGTTGCGGACCAGCGCCGGGCCGTGCATGTAGGTGCCGAGGATGCGGCCCTGGTAGGCGCCCTCGAAACCCTGGCCGTCGCCGTTGCCGACGCCGGACAGGACCTTGGAGAACGGGCGGGCGTTCGGGCCGATGGCGGTGGCGCCCATGTGGTTCTCGAAGCCGGTGACGCGCGGGACGTTCAGCTCGGACGCCACCTCGGAGACGACCTCGCCGACGGCCCGGTTCTGCCCCCGGTAGCTGCGGATGTCCAGCAGGCCGAGACCGGGCACGGGCTGCCCCTCCTCGCCGCCGAACTCGTGGCCGAGGATCTGGTAGCCCGCGCACACCGCGAAGACGGTCGCGCCGTTCTGCACCGCGCGGTGCAGGCCGCCGTCGTTGCGCAGCCGCTGGGCGGCCAGGATCTGCGGGCGGTCCTCGCCGCCGCCGAGCAGGTACACGTCGCCGTCCGGCGGCACCGGCTCGTCGGACCGCAGGTGGACGGTCTCGGTGGCGATCCCGCGTAGCTGGGCGCGGCGCTCCAGGACGATCGTGTTGCCCTGGTCGCCGTAGGTGGACAGCAGGTCCGGGTAGATCCAGACGATCTTGATGCGGTCAGACGACACGGCCGTACCTCGTTCGGATGTCCTGGAAGGCGGTGTAGTTGGCGATCACGTCCAGATGGCCCGGCGGCACCGACATCACGGCCTGCTCGAAGTCGTCCACCACGGTGAACTGGACGTCGGCGGCCTCCAGCCGGGCGGCCAGGTCGATGCGGCGCTCCCCGGACACGAAGACCGGGCGGCCCCGCAGGATGCGGTAGTCCACGTCCCACAGCCAGGAGGTGTCGCGGCCGTCGGGGCCCTGCGCGTTGACCGCCAGGGCGACCGGGCCGGGCGCGGGCTGCAGCACGTCGAACGCCTCCAGCCAGCCCGCCGGGTTCTTCGACAGCAGCAGCCGCAGCGTGCGGCCCTGGTGCTCGACGGTGGTGTACCGGCCCGCGACCGACTTCACCTGCGCCAGCAGCGGCAGCGCCTGCTCGGGCGGGACGCCGAACTGCGCGACGACGGCCAGCGCGATGGCGGCGTTGGAGCGGTTGGCGCGGCCGGGCAGCTGGATCCCGCCCAGCGGGATCTGGCGGCCGTGCGGGTCCACCACGTGGTCGCCGTGCAGCGCCCACTGCGGGGTGGGCCGCCGGAAGTGGCACTGGCGGCACGCCCAGTCGCTGTTCTCCTCGCCCTCCTGGCGGTCCAGCGGGCCACCGCACTCGGGGCAGCACCAGGAGTCCTCGCGCCAGTGCTGCCCGGCGGCGACCCAGATGACGCCGGACGCGGTGGACGCGCCCCAGGTCACCAGCGGGTCGTCGCAGTTGGCGATCACGTGGGTGCCGGGGGACTCGGCCAGCGCCCGCCGCCACTTGCCCGCCAGCTGCCAGATCTCGGCGGCGCGGTCCATCTGGTCGCGGCTGAGGTTCATCAGCGCGACCAGGCTCGCGCCGGTCTCGCGCAGCACCTGCGGCACGTACTTCTCGTCGCACTCCAGCACGCCGTACTGCGCGCTCGGGGCGGAGGCCAGCGCCGACACGTGGCCGGTCGGCATGTTCGCGCCGAACGCGTTGGTGGCGACCTCGCCCAGCGGCGTCATCGCCGAGGTGATCAGCCGCGTGGTGGTGGTCTTGCCGTTGGTGGCGCTGACCAGCACCAGCTTGCGGTCCTTGGCCAGCCGGGTCAGCAGCTCGGGGTCGAGGCGCAGGCCGATCCGGCCTCCGATCACCGAACCGTCGCCCTTGCCCGCCAGCCGGGACATCTTCGCGGCCGTACGACCGAGCGCGACGGCGAGCTGCGAACGCAGCGGAAGATCGCTCATTGCCTCCGTCTTTCCGGTTGTGAGCCTGGGGATCGCCTCAGATCGTTCCGAGCCTAGCCGTTCACCGGCCCAGGTCGGGGCGGGGTCCCGGATCTTCCCTCCGGGTGGGCGGCGGGCCTGCCGGGCGCCCGGCCCGGGGCGCCGGGATGCGACGAGGATCACACGGGGGCGTGGTAAACCAGATGGCGCGATCTTGACCCGCGGGGCGGGGTCATGGTTCGGTGCGAGACCGGTCGCGGCGTGCGCGAGGGTCGCGAACTTCTCATCGAGACACCCGAGAGCGGTGTCACGCAGTACTTTGTCGGGGTCCCTGGCGGTTCATGCGCCGGGAGAGCGGTCCCCCGCCTCCGGGCGGGCCCGGACGACGGTAGCGGCGACGAGGCGAGGTTTCTGAGCGATGCAGTGTCCGACGTGCGGTTCCCACACGCCCGGAACGCTCGACAGATGTGCAAGCTGCGACTCTCCGCTGAACGTCCCGCTGGGCGCGCCGGTCGCCGAGGGGGCGCCGGATCTCGGCGAGAAGACGATGGTGACGCCGCCGCAGGGCCCGGCGCCGCATCCGCCGCGGAACCCGGCCCCGGCGCAGATCGTGGAAGAGAAGACCATGATGGTGCCGCCGCCGACGCCCTCCTGGGCGGCCGAGCCCCCGCCCTCCCCGGCGCCGCCGCAGGCCCCGGCCCGCGAGGGCGACGGGGAGGACGGCGGGAACTCCGAGTCCACGGCGCCGTGGGCGTTCGACCCCGACGAGCCGTCGGGCGGGTACGAGGCGGTGCCGGAGGCCGCGCCGCCGCCCCCGCCGCCCTCGTGGGCCCCGCCGCCCCCGCCGGTGCCGGTCGAGGAGATCGTTCCCGAGTCGTGGTACGCCAAGCCGCGCCGCCCGCGGCCCGAGCCCGAGCCCGGTCCGGAGCGCTGGACGCCGCCGCCCGCCCCGCCGCGGGAGGACCACTTCGGCCGCGCGTCCGTGCCGGGCGGCGACGCGACGCAGGTCTCCCCGACGCCCGCCACGCAGCCACAGCACGGGTTCCCGCAGACGCAGCGGCTGGACGCCGGCCCGCAGCCGGGGTTCGGCGCGCCGCAGGGGCCGGGGTTCGGACCGCAGCCGGGGTTCGGACCGCAGCCGGGGTTCGGCGGGCCGCAGCAGCCGTTCGGGACGCCGGGCGACCAGGGCGCCTACCCGCCCCCGCCGCCGGCCCCCGGCGGCCGGGCGGGCAAGCCGATGATCATCGGGGTCGGGGCGCTGGTGCTGGTCGCGGCCGTCACCGTCGGCGTGGTCATGTGGCCCGGCGACGAGAAGGGGACCGCCACCCGGCCGCAGGCCACCGACCCGCCCAGCAAGCAGGTCAACAACAGCAAGAGCCTGGAGCGCGAGCAGGCCGAGAAGGTCGACTCGGTGCTGGACGCCAGCGGCGACGCCCGCCGCGCCCTGGTCGGCGGGCTCGCGGCGGCCCGCGCCTGCAAGACCCTGCCCCAGGCGATCACCGGGTTCCAGCAGGTCGCGCAGCGGCGGCAGGCCCAGCTCCGCGCCACCCAGACGCTGAAGGTGGACAAGCTGCCGAACGGCGAGCGCCTGCGCCTGACGCTGCGGCAGTCGTTCCAGGCGTCGCTGGACGTGGACCGGGCCCTGCTGGCGTGGGCGCAGCGCAACCGGGCCAAGTGCAAGGGCAAGCCGCGCCCGGCGGCGGCCCAGGCGCCCGGCCGGGCCCGGGCCGAACGCCAGGCGACGGTGTCCAAGCAGCGGTTCGTGGCCATGTGGAACCCGGTCGCCACCCGCAACGGCCTGCCCAAGCGGCCCTGGTCCGCCATCTGATCAGGGCCGGTACCGCAGCGCGTCCGATCACAACCGGATTGCGACCGGGGCGTGGGCCGTCCTTGACCGAGCACCGCGCAGTATCTTGTGGTCGTTGATACCTCACGGATAGGGGTTGTTATGCGGTGCCCCGGATGCGGTAGCGACACGACCCCGGCGTTGCCGCGCTGTACCCGGTGCAACACCCCGCTGGGCGGCGCGTCCGGCGAGGAGGCGACCCGGCGCGACCCGAACGAGGGCCAGCCCCTCCCGCCGCCGTGGTCGGCTCCGCCGCAGGACCCGCCCGGCTGGAACACCCCGCCGCCCCCGCCGTCCGGGGACCCCGGCGAGACGTCGATCTCGCTGTCGCCCGAGCCGTGGGACGAGCCGCCGATCTGGCAGCCGCCGCAGCAGACCCGGCGCCGCGACGTCAAGCTCTACCTGCTGATCGCCGTGGGGGCGGTCGCGCTGGCGGCGGTCGCGACGCTGATCGTGGTGTGGCCCTCGGGCGACGACCGGAACGGGTCGGGCGCCGGACCGCAGCCGCAGCAGACCTCCCAGACCCCGACCGGGGACGACACCGGGACGCCCCCCGACGGCACGACGCCCACGACGGCGTCCGGCGACGCGGCCCAGCAGGCCCGCGCGGTGGACCGGCTGCTCAGCGAGATGACCTCGACCCGTTCCCAGCTCCAGCCGATCGTCGCCGAGTGCGACCGCTCGGGGCTGGGGCGGATCGCCGCGCAGCGGCAGTCGCAGCTGGACCGGGCGCGGTCGATGGCGTTCGACAAGCTCCCCAGCGGCCCGCAGATGCGGAGCGCGCTGGTCCGGGCGCTGGAGGCGTCGGCGGAGTCCAGCCGGATCCGCCGGTCGGAGGGCTGCCCGGCCACGCCGCTGCCCGACGACCACCGCGCGACCAGCGCCAAGCAGGAGTTCATCGGCTACTGGAACTCGGTGGCGGCCGAGCATGACCTGCCGTCCCGCTCCGAGAGCGACATCTGACCGGTCAGCCGCCCAGTCCGAGCAGCGCGGTGAGGCCGTTCACCGCCTCCACCAGGACCGTGACGCCCGCCACGCGGCGGGCCAGGCGGCCGGTGGTGTCGCGCAGGGCCTCGGGGTCGGGGTCGGGCTCCTGGAGCTCCCGGCGGAGGGCCTCCACGTCGCGGGTGGCGCGGTCGGCCTCGGCGAGCCGGTCGGCGTGCCGCCGCAGCAGGTCCTCCAGCCGGTCCAGCGCGGCCGTGACCTCGTCGGCCCGCGCCGCCCCGACGTTCTGCGTCTGGTGGACGTTCCGGCCGCTGCCGACCTGACCGGAGACGTTCCCGGTGATGTTGATCCGGTAGTCGTCGTTCTGGCTCACGGGCTGTGCTCCCTGTCCCGGCTCGCGCCGTCAGTCGTCTCCCTGCTTCTGCTGGACCTGGCCGCCGACGGCGACCTGGCCGGAGACGTCGCCGGTGATGGTGACGCTGTTGTTGGTGATCTGGGCGGCCTGGGCGCGGTAGGCGGACACGTCCACGCCGCACTCGCCCTCCAGGTAGTCCAGGACGGCGTCGTTGACGCGCTGCTGGACCAGCCGCGTGTACTTCACGACGTCGAGTTCCTGCATGTAGGTGCCGAAGCCGCGGGCCGCGCCCAGCTCGCGGACGCTGAGCCGCGCCCCGTAGTCGTGGATCACGCGGGTGATCGGCGGGCGGCCGTAACGGGCGGCCAGCGCCCCCGAGGCCATCTCCGCCAGGGTGCGGGCGGTGCGCGGGACGGCCAGCAGCGCGGTCGCGGCGGCGTCCCTCCAGCCGGCCAGCAGCGTGTGGCCGACCAGGTGGGCGGGCGTCCACGACGACGCCACGTCCACGACGCGGAACTCGTCCCGGACCGGCGGCAGCGGGACGGCCGCGAACTGCGCGTACAGCATCCGCCCCTCGATCGCCAGGTGCAGGAACGTGCTGACCGCGTAGTCCTGCTCCTCGGCGTCCAGGACCGGATCGCCCGCGCGGCCGACGACCTGCTGGGACTGCGCGCCGACGGTGATCCGCTGGTAGTACCGGGCACCGGCCTGCGGATGCCGCATGATCGCCTCGATGGCGGGCGGGGTCGCCACCGAGTAGGGCACGCCGCCGCCGCGCGGGTCGACCAGCGGGTGGCCTCCGTCGGGGGACGCCGGGGAGCGCCGGTGGTCGACCTCGCCGTGGCCGACGACATGGTCGGTGATCACCATGCTGACGACGCGTTCGTTGGGCGGGAGCCACTGGTCGCGGCGGGGTTCGGGCGCGCCGGGGCGGTGCGGCGGCCACTCGTCGCGCATGGCCTGCATCTCCTCGCGGACGCGCGCGTACATGGCGACCGGGTCGGGGCGCGCCCGCTCCTTGCGCAGGTCCGGGGAGCCCTTGCCGGAGGGCCGGTCCAGCTCCAGCACGATCGACCAGGCGACGGTGCGGCGGGCGTCGAAGCGGCCCGCGCCGAGGAACGGGTTCTCCCCGCCGTAGAGGGTGATGTTGCCGTTCTGGGCCGAGCCGATGCGGGCGAGGGCCTGCTCGGCGCGGTCGCCTCTGACGGCGGGGCCGGGGCCCATCGCGCCGGGGGCCAGCGCGCGCGACAGCGACCGCAGCACCAGCGCCCGGTGCCCGAGGACCACGACGGCGAGGGCGAGGAGCGTCACCGGCGTCAGCAGGCCGTTCTCGGCGCCGACGTCCTCGATCGGCACGCTGGGGGGAGAGGAGTCGTAGCCGGAACCGCCGTCGAGCCGCCCGCCGAACCACACCAGCCCGCCGTAGCCCGCCGCGAGCAGCAGGAGCGCGCCGAGCGCGTTGCGCCGCGCCCGCGCTCCCGCCCGCCCCAGCCACCGCGCCCCCGCGATGACGACCGCGACGCCGAACAGCGTCATGCCGACCCCGACGGTCTGCCGGGGCGCCGGCAGGTACGCCAGCGTCCACAGCACGATGAGCGTCATGTCGCGGGCCAGCCGCAGCCGCCGGGCGCGCAGCGCGTGCCGCAGCACCACCTCCAGGTCGAACCCGAACGACGGGACGACGGCGCGGTTCGGCTCGTACAGCAGCTCGGAGATGACGCGCCGTTCGAACCGGACCCGCAGGTACGCCCCCGCCGACAGGTAGCGCGTCGCGTGCTGGAGCGGGCGGTCGCCGGGGGCGCGCGGGGCGTGCCTGAAGTACGGTTCGCCGTGGTGGGGCCCTTCGGTCATCCGTGGCCTTCCCCTCACGAGGCGTCGGCGGCTCGGCTGGAAGAAAAGTAACGAGACAGGCGCGCCGCGTGGTAGGTCAGTGCCGGATCGTGACGCAACCGTCGCTCATTCCCTCGCGTCCAGGAACGGCGGTCCCGCCGACGGGTCCTCGAACGGCAGGATCAGGCGGTCGGGCCAGCTCAGCACCGGCTCCAGCCAGGACCCCGCGCGCATGGTCTCGGCGACGTCGGCGATCTGCTCGTGCTCGGCCAGGCCGATCGTGACGAGCGTGAGGTCGCGGTAGAAGCCCTCGTGGTCGTCGTCCCCGGCGAGCGCGGTGAGGGCGAGGGGGCGGTTGCGCTCCAGCTCCATCGACAGCGGGTGGCGGCGCAGCGCCCGCAACCGGTGCCCGACCTTCGGCTCGGGCGGCTGCTTGAGCCCGGCGAGCTGGTAGTCCAGCGGCGGGGCCGGGGCGTGCTTGTCGGGCAGGCCGCCGACGTAGGGGAACAGCCGGTCCAGCTCGTGCAGCCAGCGGATCTGCGGGATCACCCACTGGACGCCGGGCAGCGTTCCGGGGAGGGTCGCCGAGCCGCCGAGGAGCTGGTGGGCGACTCCCGCGACGGTGGCGGTCAGGTCGGCGGGCGGGTAGGCGGTGCGCAGCGCCTGGGAACGGCGCGACACCGCGCGTTCCAGCACGGTCGCCAGGGTGCACTCGCGGATGCGGGGCGCCAGGCGCGACCAGGCGCGGCCGAGGTCGGCGGGCACGACCGGCAGCGGCCGGTTGACGACGTGGGCGAGGACGAGGGTGTCGGCCCACAGCCGCAGCCACGCCCAGTCGGGATGGCCCGCGTGCAGGTCGGCCTCGCGCAGCTCCAGCAGCGTGCAGGCGCGCCCGGAGCGGCACTCGCAGCCGCACGCGGCCGACCGGCGCCCGTCCACCGGGGGCGGCGGGCCGGGCAGGACGGCCTCGCGGCCCTCGCCGAGGGGGATCCTCACGCGCAGCGGCCGGTCCATGCCGTCGGCGAACACCGCCGCGACGCCCGGCCGCAGCGACACCACCTCGCGGGACTGGTCCTCGTCCAGGTTCATCGCCGCGCCGACCTGGTGCCGGTCGTCGAACGCGGGCAGCCGGTGCACGACCTTCAGCGCGGTGTTCTTGATGACGTCGGGCACGAGCTTGGTGGGGATCTGCTCGGCGACGATGATGCCCTCGCCGTAGGCGCGGATCTCGGCGAGCATCCCCGCGAACAGCTCCACGGCGTGCGAGCTGGTGCGCTCGGGGCCCCGGTTGCGCAGCAGGCGGTGCGCCTCCTCGATGACGATCACGTGCCGCAGGCCGGGGGTGGTGACGCCGCCGCGCGACCGCATCCGCAGGTGCTCCACGATGCGGATGATCAGCGTGCCCATGAGGAACGCCTTGTCCTCGTCGTTGGCGACGTCCTCGATGGCCAGCACGATGTTGTCGCGGAGCATCCCGCCGATGTCGGCGGGGTGGCCGCCCTCGAAGAACCGGCCCGCCGAGCCGATCCGCAGCGACCGCAGCCGCACGTCCACGAAGCCCTGCACGTCGGCCATCAGCTCGCGGCCGTAGCCGACGTCGCGGATGACCTGGAGGGCGGCGTTCTGGAGCTGTTCGAGGGTGGGGACGGTCGGCTCGATGAGGGAGCCGGGGACGCCCGCGCCGGTGACGACGTCCCAGCCGTTGGCCTCGTAGACGCGCTGGAGGGCCTGCGCCATGATCTGCGGGAACGGCTCCTCGGCGTCGAACGCGGCCTGGAACAGCGCCCGCACCATGTCGATGTGCGCCTGGACGGGGTAGCCGGGCTCGGGGGCGAGCGGGTTCACCGACAGCGGCACCGAGGCGGGGTCGGACGGGTTGACGACGGTGACGGGGCCGCCGAGGTCCTGGATGCGCCCGGCCATCGCGGCGTACTCGGACTTGGCGGGCTCGATCGCCAGCCACGGGATGCCCGCGCGGGTGAGCTGCTCCAGCAGGTGCCGCACCGTCTGCGACTTGCCCGCGCCGGTCGCGCCGGTGACGAACACGTGCCGGTTGATCGTCGAGCGCGGCACGGTGAACCGGCCCACCTGCCGGTCCTGCCCGTCCAGGATCGCGCCCAGCTCGATGCGGGGGCCGTTGCCGACGTCCTCGGTCTCGGAGGTGACGTCGAAGTACCCGGCCTCCAGCACCCGCAGCCCCGGCACCTCCCGCCGGGGCAGCCCGGCCAGGGCCGCGAGCGCGCCCGCCGTCGCGACGAACGGGTAGCGCTGCTCGTTCTCCAGCGGCCGGAGCGTCGCGGGCGCGGGGTCGGGCCGCAGCACCTCGGCGAACGACCCGCTGCCGAACCCCGACCGCAGCCGGTAGGGGTGGTGGCCCAGCTCCATCGACCCGACCAGCACCGGCGCGATCTGGCCCAGCTCGGCCTGCGACGCCGCGCCCGCCAGCACCCGCACCCGCCACAGCCCGGCCTCCCGGAACGCGTCCAGCTCGGCCAGGCGCTGCTCGGCGCGTTCGACCGCCAGCCGCGACTGGCCGCGTTCGCCGCGCGAGGCCACCTGCATCTCCAGGTGCAGCTCGCGCATCTCCTGGTCGATCAGCCGCTCGTCGCAGGGGTCGGCGACCACGAACCAGCCGAACGGCTGCTCCATCAGCGTGACCAGCGTCGCCTCGAACAGGCTGCCCTCGCCGCCACCGCCCTGGCCGGGCGGCGCGAGACGGCCGGGGCAGCGCGTCCAGACCATGCGGTTGGCCTGCCGCAGCCAGCCGTCCCCGACCGGCACGCCGCGCGCGCCGCTGGGGAACAGCACGCCCCGCGCCTCCCCGTTCGCGCGGACGCCGACGGCCCCCGCGTTGGTGATCAGCTCCAGCGGCGCGCCGCCGCCGGGCGACAGCCACCCCACCACGAACGGCTGGCGGCGGCGCGCGGCCGACAGCGCGGCGGGCAGCACGCTGACGAAGTCCCACTCGGCGGACGCGGCGCGCTCGGGGGCGGGTATCGCCTGGATCCGGTACCAGGGACCGGGCAGGGCCGCCGGGTCGGGGGACGGCGGACCGTGCTGCATACCGGGGGGCATCACCCCAGCATCTTGACCCGCTCATGGCCCCGTCCGCCACCGGCCCGCCGCCCCTCCGCACAGGACCGTCGCCACCCCACCCCACCCCCCACCGGAACGCCCGCCCCACCCACCCTCCCTAGCCGAGACCACCGCCGAACCACGGGAATCTCGGTGGAGGTCTTCGGGGATCAGGGACGGACGGTCGTGGTCACGATCGTGGGGCGGGTGCCGGTGTCGACGAGGGTCGCGGTCGCGTCGGTGAAGCCCGCGGCGTGGGCCAGGGTCACCGCGTCGGCCGGTGTGCGCGGGAGGGGGAGGTCCTCGGCCACCAGGGCGGCGAACGTTCCGGACGGGCGGAAGTGGGCCGCCGGGGGCAGGGTGAAGCCGACCCGGCCGCCGGGGCGCAGCGCCCTTCGCCAGTCCGCCAGCGCCGCCGCGCCCAGGAAGTGCAGGGACGAGGCGCACAGGATCGCGTCCAGGGACGCGTCGGGGACGGGCAGCGGCACCGCGTCGCCCACCCGCCAGTCGACGGGCAGGCCGGCGCCGCGTTCCCGGCCGCGCGCGACCATCGCCGGTGACAGGTCGACCGCCAGGACCGGGGCGGCCGTGGCCGGGCGGGTGCGGGCGAGGACCAGGGCCACCGCGCCCGTCCCGCAGGCCACGTCGGCGACCAGGGCGTCCGGGGCGGGCCGCACGGCCTCGGTCAGGGCGCGCGCCACCGCGTCGTGGTGAACGTCGTCATAGTCGTCGGCCAACGCGTCGAACGCCGCCGCCATCGGGTCCATGCGCACACCTTGGGAACGGTACGGAAAAGGCCCCGACCGGATGGTCGGAGCCTTTTTGCCGATATGTACCCCCGAGCGGATTCGAACCGCCGTTACCGCCTTGAGAGGGCGGCGTCCTAGGCCACTAGACGACGGGGGCCCGTCGCGTTCCCCCGCCGGAAGGCGGGCGAACCTGCTGGGGTACCAGGACTCGAACCTAAACTAACTGAACCAGAATCAGTCGTGCTGCCGATTACACCATACCCCAAAGCGCGATCTTCACTTCCGTTTCCCTTTTCGGGGGTCTGGGGGCGTTCCGCTCGCGCACGGAAGATGTTAGCGCAGGATCCGGGGCACGCCAAAACGCTTTCTATTCCCCAAGAAATCGGCCGTTCAGGGCCCGTCCGCCGCGTGCCGGCCCGGGGTCTTGCGGCGGGAACGCGGCAGCGCCCGGCGGGGGCGGGCCGCGTCGGTCAGGTCGTCCAGGAGGATGCCGTCGTTGGGGTCGTCCTCGTCGGCGGGCTCCTCCGGCTCGGCCGGGGGCTGCTCCCGCGTCTGCTCGTGCCGCAGGTACTCCTCGAACTCCATCGAGTGCGCGGTCGGGAGCGTGATGATGCCGGGGTTGGCGTCCACCAGCAGGATGCGGCGGCCCGTGCCGCCCGCGTGGGTGAAGACCATCGCGGTGGGCGGGAGCTCCTGGAGCTGGGGCGGCTCGACCAGCAGCTCGCGGACGCTCTGCCGGGTCGCCTCACCGGGCCGGATCGTGCGGCCCCAGGCGGTGGCCGAGCTGATGCCCTCCACCAGCGCCGTGTCGTCGGCGATCGGGGCCGGGAGCGGGCTCCACGCCGGGTCGGTCAGCACGTCGCCCCGGGCGCGGGCGTAGGCGACGGTGCTGGCGTAGGTCTCGCCCGCCACGTCGAACAGCGTCTCCCCGGCCGTGTCGGTGATCTCGGCGACCTGGAGGCGGTGGTCGGCGCCGATGTGCTCGGCGGCGATCCGGGCGTCCTCGGGGTTGCCCAGCCGCATGAACCCGACGGCCGCGTGGCCCCGGCGCCCCAGGCGCTCCCGCACGTGGGAGGGGATGGAACGGTACATCAGGACCAGGCCGGTCCCGGTCGCCTCGCAGGCGTCGACGAGCCGGTCCAGCACGTCGCCGCGCAGCTTCTCCGCCCCGCACAGGAACAGCGTGTGGTCCCAGCGCCCGCCCGGCGGCGACTCCCGGATGCGGTGGGTCAGCGCCGTGGTGACGTACGTGCCGAGCACCCGGTTGGTCAGCACCCCGGCCCGGCGGTCCATCGACACCACGTGCAGGCGGGACGGCGGCAGGTGCACCGGCTCGGTCCCGAGCTTCTCCAGCTTGCGGAGCTGGGCCTCCAGCGCCCACGCGTGGCGGACCACGATGCGGTCGGTGGCGTTGCGGCCGAACAGGGTCGCGACGCGCTCGAACTCCTCGTCGGTCAGCAGGCCGCGCCGCAGGTCCGCGCGCGGGTCACCGACCTGCGCCAGCACGCGCAACGCCGCGGTGATCCGCGGGATCGTCGCGTCCGCGCCGAGGACCTCGATGACGCGTTCCAGGATCGAGTTGTCGAACGACAGGTCGCGGGTGCTGGCCTGCTCCTCGCCCGCGCTGACCACCAGGGACAGCACGTCGGCCAGCGCCTCGGGGCCCAGCCCGCGGGTGACGTCCAGGCGGGGCAGGTCGGCGGGCAGCACCCAGACGAGGGGGTCGTCGTTGCGGCTGGCGGCCAGCCGGAGCAGGTCGTGCGCCACCGCGCCCTCGGACAGGTCGATGACCGTCACGCGGGCCCCGACCGCGAGCCGGGCCGCGCCCATGGTGGTGACGGCGGCCGACCAGCCGGCGAGGGTGCCGCCGACGACGTCCACGCGGTCCACGCCCGGCGGCACCGCGACCGGGTACCACTCACGCTGGCCCTCGTAGGCGCGGCGGCGCCGCTCCCAGTCGCGGCGGGCGCGCTCGTAGGCGCGCCCGGCCTCGGCGCGGGCCCGGTCGCGGGCGGCGCGCTCGCGGGCGGCGCGGTCGCGTTCGGCGGCCAGCCGGGCGCGGACGCCGCGTTCGTCGCGCCACTGCGCCGACCAGACGAGGCCCATGAGGACCGCGCAGGCCGCCAGGCCGACGACCGCGAACGACCCCGGCAGCACGCCCGCCGTCCAGCAGAGCGCGAACAGCCCCGCGCCCACGGCGATGCCCGCCAGGGCGATGCGCGTGGGGCGGCGGGCCATCTCCTCGCCCGGCCGCCGCGCCAGCGGCTCCGGCGGCGCCGCGGGGGAAGGCTCCGGCGGCGTGGGCGGTGGCCCGGGGTCCGGATGCATCTGTGCGTAGCGCCAGCCGACGTAGACGCGGTCGGGCTGGACGAACCGCGTCATCGCGGCCCCGCTCGCCATGTCCGTCACGTCGTGAGACCCCTGGAATCAACGGGATGATGATGAACGTCTGGGGGACGTGTCGCGTGGGTTTCCTCCACCCGACAGAGTAAAGAGGTTCGTCCCGCTACGTGTCACGTTCAACCGAACACCGGACCCGATGACCGACTTTGGGCTTCAATTCGGTCACTGGGTTCACCTGCGGCAAACAACGGACGTCCCGTCACACCGGATTGGCCGGATCCGGCCACGATCGTCCCGCGACGGGGCGGCGCGTCACCCGGAAGGCCGCCGAGTGCCGGACGAGGGCTGCCGCGAAGGGTCGGGAGGCTGCGGCGGGCCGTCGGTCCAGGTCTCGATCTCCTCGGGGCCGGGGGTGTAGATGGGCGGCTCGTAGGGTCCTTCCATCTCACGCACCTTCTCGGAGGAGCGGAGCCGGCGCTGCACGGGGGCGACGGTCCCCGGCGCGCGGGTCCTGGGCGAGGAGGTGGGGGCGGCTCGCGGCGAGGGCGTGGGAGCGGCCGTGGGGGTCGTCGTGGCGGCCGGAGGGGTCGAGGGGCCGGACGGGGGCGCCGGCGGGGCCGAGCCGAAGCCGGGATGCCAGACCAGGGTGATCACGATGGTCAGGGCGGCCGTGGACAGCACGGTGGGGATCACCAGCGCCAGCACGTGGGACAGGGATCCCGCCGGGCGCCGCCGGGGCGGGCGCGCCGGCGCCCGGTCACCGGCGGGCTGGGACGGGTCGTCACCGGGGGGCGCGTCCGCGGGCTCCGGGTCCCCGGGACCGCCGTCGGCGACGGTGGTGGCGGAGAGGGCGAGACCGGCGGCGGGAGTGACCGGGTCGGCGGGCGGGCCCGCGGCGGCGTCCGGTTGGCGGTGGGTGTGCGCGGCCAGCTCCCACAGCGCCATGAGCCGGGCCGGGTCGGCGCCGGCCAGCTCGCCCAGCGCGGCGACCACCTGCCGGGGCGGCAGGGCCTGGCCGTTGAGGTAGCGGCCCCAGGCCGACTTGCTGGCCGGGGTCCTGCGCGCCAGCGCGGCCAGGCTCAGCCCGGTGTCGTCCTTCAGCTCCCGGAGCCGCACCGTCAGCTGCCGGAGCGCGGGCTCCGCGGAAACGGGAAGAGCCTGCCAAGCGCCCACGCGGTCACTCCCCTTCAGCCTCGAACAGGCCGCCCCCTGGCCGGTCCCCACCGGCCGGTCAACCGGAACCTCGCGGTACGCCCCCGCGACCAAGCCCACACCCTAGCCAGGTTCCGCCCGCTTGATCACGTTCTGTCCAGCGTCGGCCATCGGGGGAACCACCGGCCTTGGATCGGTCCAAGGCCGGTGGCCGCCGGGGCGCGGCCACCGGCCGGCCGCTCGCGCCGCCGGCGTCAGCCGCGCACCAGGCGCGTCCAGGCGTCGGCGACCACGTCCAGGGCGTAGGTCTCGCGGAGCTGCCGCCTGGCCAGCTCGCGCTCCTCCCCCCAGCGGCCGGTCTTGACGGTCATCTCGACGGCGTCGGCCATCGCGGTCGGGTCCGGGTGGATCCAGCGGGCGTCGTAGATCGTTCCCACCCCGGGCCAGGGCAGCAGCAGCGGGATCGCGCCCGACGCCATGCCCTCGGCCGGGGCCAGGTGGAAACTCTCGTCGTCGCTGGTGGACAGCACCCAGCCCACGCGGCGCAGCCAGGACGCCACGTCGCGGCCGTAGGGGTCGAACACCACGCCGTCGCGCAGCGGGCCGGACGCCGCCAGCCGCGCGAACAGCTTCTCGTAGTGGGCGCGCTCCTCGGCGCGCTTCCAGATCCACCAGTACTCCCACGGCATCTTCGTCTTCACGAAGAGCGTGAAGCGGGGGTCGCGGCGGCGCAGCTCCTCGACCACGTCGAGCGCCAGGTCGAGGCGCTTGCGGGACGGGGCCGCGCCGATGAACCCCAGGTGGAAGCGGGCGTCGGGGAGCTTGGGCCGGTCGAGCTGGTCGACGTCCACCCAGTTGGGGATCACGGTGACCTTCTCGGCGGGCCAGCCGGTGTCGGCGCGGGTCAGCGACGCGTAGTGCGGGCTGACGCAGATCACCTGGTCGACCTTGTCGATGTCGAGCTTGCGCGGCCATCCGGAGGTCAGCTCGAACCGGTGCAGGCGGACGTAGAGCCGCTGGTCGGGACGCTTGTTCTCGGCGTACCAGAGGGCGTTGGGGCCGCACCACTCGCAGATCACGACGTCGGCCCAGGCGGCGAGGTTGCGGCTGCGGACCTCGTCGTGCTCGGCCAGGCCGCGCCACTTGTCGACGATGACCTCGACGTCGGGCAGCGCCTCCAGGTGCTCCAGCAGGCGGGTGAAGAACTTCAGGTCGTGGCCCGCGACCACGACGCGGGTCGGGCGGGCCGGGTCGCCGACCGGGGCCGGGAACACCTTGGCCAGCCGGTCGCGCAGCCGGTCCGCCGCCCGCGCGAGGGTGAAGCGCGCGGCGGCCTCGCGGCAGCGTTCGGCGGCCAGCGCGTAGGCGGAGGCGTCGCGGGCGACGCGCGCCAGCACGTCCACCACGTCGTTCTCGGTGCGCGCGAACAGCGGGTAGTCGGCGCCGAGGAGCGTCTCGTGCATCGGGTTGCGGTTCAGGACCACCGGCAGGCCGAGCGCGCCGAACTCCAGCACCTTCGTGGACAGCTCCAGGCTCGCGTCCATCTCGGGGCGCCGCCAGGACAGGCCCACGTGCGCGTCGGCGGCGATCGCCATCGCCTTCTCGCGCGGGTGGCCGCCGTGCCAGACCACGCCGGGGCCCGCCTCCAGGGCGCGGCGCATCCGGTCGGCGTAGCCCGGGTCGGACCGCTCGTCGTGGATCTTGTCGCCGACCATGTGCAGCTCGGCGTCCACGCCGCGCGAGGCGAGGCGGCCGGGCAGGCCGGTCATCTCGTAGGTGTTCCAGCGCAGCGCGAACTTGCCCGTGTAGACCAGCCTCAGCGGGCCGTTCGGGGCGGTGGCCGCGCGGCCCTCCAGCTCCGGCGGCAGCACGACCACCGGCGGGAACAGCACGCACTTGCCGCACGCGGCGGGCACGGCCTGCTCCAGGTGGCAGCGCAGCTCCTCGGTCTGGCACAGCAGGACGCGGGAGGCGCGGGCGATGCGGCCCAGCTCGCCGAGGACCGCGTTGTCCAGGCCGTCGAGCAGTTGCGGAACGTCGGTCAGGTAGCTCCACATCCGCCCCTGGAACGCCCCGTCCCCGGCCAGCGAGGCGGCGAGCGCGCGGCCCCGCACCACGACCAGGTCGTGCGGGCGCTCGGCGTCGATCGCGGCCAGCACGCGGTGGGCCTGCGCCACCGTCATGCCCGCCTCGCCCTCCACCAGGCCCTCGGCGTGGGGACGGCGGACGGTCACCCGGTCCAGCGCCAGCAGCGGGTCCACCAGGCGTCCGGTGCGGATGGGGGCCTTCAGCACGAGGGTCACCTCGCACCCGGCCTCGCGCAGCGCCCGCACCATCGACTGGGCCCAGATCGCCGAGCCGTCGATGAGGTTCAGGTCGACGTCCCCGTACACCAGGGCCCGACGAACGGTGGGGTGGGTCATGGCGCCTCCTGGTCTGGACTGAGGAGCGTCAAGATCGGGAGCTTGCGAGCGATCTTGTAAGCGACGAGGGAAGACCTGGAGTCCCAGCGCCAGGACCCGCCGCGCGGAGGCGCGGCAATGAGCAGGGTCATGGCGCCTCCTGGTCCGGACTGGGGAGCGTCCCGATCGGGAGCCTGCGAGCGATCTCGTAAGCGACGAGGGAAGACCCGGAGCCCAAGCGCCGGGAACCGCCGCGCGGAGGCGCGGCGACGGGCGCGGTCATCGGGCCTCCGATCGGATCAGGGTGTCGAGGGCGGGGGCCTCGCCGGGTTCGGCGTCGTGGACGGCGTCCCAGCCCAGCAGGGGCAGCGCGGGTGCGACCGGGGACGCGTCGGGGGCGTTGTTCCACAGCACGACCGGGCGGTTCAGCGGGCGGGCGGCCTCGCGGACGTCGCGCAGCGCGCGCTGCCGGTCCAGCATCGCGGGGTCGCCCAGGTAGGCCCAGGGGTGCCCGGCCACGCACGCGGCGGCCTCGAAGACCACCACGTCGGGGTCGCACTGGTCCACGACCACCCCGGCGTCGTAGGGGCGCAGCGGGACCACCTCGGCGTGGGCGGCCAGGGCCGCGCGGGTCCCGGCGGTGAACGCCCCGGCGATGACCGGCCGGTCGTGGCGGCGCAGTCCCGCGCCGAACAGCATCCGCTCGTCCTGCCCCACCTCGGTGCGCAGGCGCGGCCAGCCGGTGACGTCGGTGACGGACGGCGCGGCCGTGCGGCCGGCCGTGGACCGGCCCTTCGCCATCTTGTACAGGTCGCGGGGCAGCCCGATCAGGCCCTTGGCGGGCTTGCGGGCGGCGGCGGCCAGGCGGCGGCCGACGCGCAGCGCCGTGGACGCCTCCAGCGCGACCAGCCGCTCCTGGGTCTGGCGGAGCAGGCGGTCGCGGTCGCGCAGCTCGCGTTCGCGGCGGCGGAGCTGCTGCCGCAGCCGCTGGATCTCCTCCTGGCCCGTCGGATCACTCACCCAGGCTCCCGATGATCACGTCGGCGATGCGGGGTCCGGCCTTGCCGTCCCACAGCGGCGGGGTCTCGCGCGGCACCGGGTGCCGCTGCTCCAGCACCTTGCGCACGGCCGGAACGACCTCGTCCGGCGTGACCAGCCGGTTCGTGCCGTGCGTGAGGGTGATCGGCCGTTCGGTGTTGGGCCGCAGCGTCAGGCAGGGGACGCCGAGCATCGTCGTCTCCTCCTGCACGCCGCCCGAGTCGGTGACGGCGGCGACCGCGCCCCGCACCAACCCCACGAACTCCACGTATCCGAGGGGTTCGATGGCGTGCACGTTCGGGTGCCGGTCCAGCCCGGCGGCGGTGAGGGTGCCGCGGCTGCGCGGGTGGACGGGGATCACCACGTCCACCAGGTCGGCGATCTCGTGCAGGCGCGCGACCAGGCGGGCGGCGGTCCCGGGGTCGTCGACGTTGGCGGGCCGGTGCAGGGTCGCCGCGACGTACCGGGAGGGCAGGCCGTGGGCGGCCTGGACGGCCGCGGGATCGAAGCGGTCCAGGTTGGCCAGCAGCGTGTCGATCATCGGGTTGCCGACCAGGTGGACGCGGTCCACCGCGATCCCCTCGTTGGCCAGGTGCCCGACCGCCTCCGGGCTGGTCACCAGGCACAGGTCGGCGAGCTGGTCGGTGAGCCGCCGGTTGATCTCCTCCGGCATCGTCATGTCGAACGACCGCAGCCCCGCCTCCACGTGCGCGACCGGGACGCCGAGCTTGGCGGCGGCGAGCGCGGCGGCCAACGTGGAGTTGACATCTCCGTAAACAATCACGGACCGCGGGGAGGACGCCGTGAACTCCTCCTCCAGCGCCGCCAGCAGCGCGCCGGTCTGCCTGCCGTGGCTGCCGGACCCCACCCCGAGGTCCACGTCGGGCTCGGGAAGCCCCAGCTCACGGAAGAAGATGTCGGACATCCGCTCGTCGTAGTGCTGCCCGGTGTGGACCACCCGCTGGGCGACCCCGCGTTCGCCGAGGGCCGCGACGACGGGGGCCGCCTTGATGAAGTTGGGTCGGGCGCCGATCACGTGCAGGACGGGCGACGGCATCGAACCTCCGGAGGTTCTGGTTGACTTACGGCTCATGTCCTGGGTGAAGGCGATGCCGTGGGTGAAAGCGACAACGCTCGCCCCGCAGGTGGCCGTCCGGCATCTGCGAACCGAGCCCGGTCGCACCCCCCTGCTCGCGCTGCGGGTGCTTCCTGCGCCGGTTCGACGGATTACGCGCGGAATGCTACTGCGTGCTGGTCCCCTGCCGAGCGCCTACGGGCTGTGGGACCAGGGCCGACAGGACGAGGCGCTGGCGGTGGTGGAGGCCGCGGCGCGGCGCGCGGGGCCGCGCCGGCTGCGGCGGCTGGCCGGGTTCGCGGTCGCGGTGGAACGTCCCGACACCGCCGTGAGACTGCTGGCCGGGCTGCCCGACCGGGATCCCGCCAAGCCCTATCTGACGGGACTTCTGGCGTCCAAGGACGGGCGGCTGACCGAGGCGCTCGACACCGTCCGCCGGGGCCGGACGCGGTCGGCGGCGCGGCTGCGGCGGGACCTGTCGGGACGGGTGGAGGCGCTGACCTGGCGCCCGGCGACGAACGTCACGCCGCCCCGGCCCGTCACCCCGGAGCCGGGACGTGTTCTCCACATCGTCACCAACGCGTTGCCCGCCACCAACGCCGGGTACACCGTCCGCACCCACCGGATCGCGGCGACGCAGCGCGCGCTGGGGCTGGACCCGCACGTGGTGACGCGGCTCGGGCATCCGGTCGTGCAGGGCAGGCCCGACCCGCGGCCGGGGGCCGAGGTGGACGGCGTGCCCTACCACCGGCTGGTGCCCTGGCGGCTGCCGCCGCACTCGCGCGCCGCGCTGGAGGCGAACGTGGCGGCCGCGTCCCGGCTGGTCGAGCGCCTGCGCCCGGCCGTCCTGCACGCCGCCAGCAACCATGTGAACGCCCAGATCGCCCTGGCCCTGCGCGAGCGGCACGGCGTCCCCGTCGTCTACGAGATGCGCGGCTTCCTGGAGGAGTCGTGGCTGTCGCGCGACTCGCGGCGGTCCACCGACCGGGACTTCTACCGGTTCAGCCGGGACCTGGAGACGGCGTGCATGCGCGCGGCCGACCTGGTGGTGACGCTGGGCGAGGTGATGCGCGAGGAGATCGTCGCGCGCGGGGTGCCCGCCGGGAAGGTCGTGGTGATCCCCAACGGCGTGGACGAGGCGTTCCTGGAGCCGCTGCCCGACGCCGCGGGCCTGCGCGCCGAGCTGGGCATCGCGCCGGACGAGAAGGTGGCCGGGACGACCACCAGCTTCTTCTCCTACGAGGGGCTCGACACCCTGCTGGCGGCCGGGGCGGCCCTGCGTGACCAGGGTCACCCGGTCCGGCTGCTGCTGGTCGGCGACGGCCCCGAACGCGCCGCGCTCCAGGCCCGCGCCGCCGAGCTCGGCCTCACCGACGCGATCTTCACCGGCCGGGTGCCCGCCGACCAGGTGCGCCGCTACCACGCGGTGCTGGACGCGTTCGTGGTGCCGCGGCGGGACGAGCGGGTGTGCCGGATGGTCACCCCGCTCAAGCCGCTGGAGGCCATGGCGGGCGGCGTGCCGGTCATCGCGAGCGATCTTCCGGCGCTGCGCGAGATCATCACGCACGAGAAAACCGGATTGCTAACAGTTCCCCAAAATCCCGACCTGCTTGCCAAAGCTCTGCAAAACATCCTTTACAGTCCGTCTTCGCAACACATGCAACACGCGGCACGCGAGTGGGTCCGCAACGAACGCACCTGGCGCATCGGCATGGAACGTCTCCTGGACGCCTACCGGTCCCTGGGGGTCTCCTGCTGACCGGCCGCACGGGCTGAGGGGGAACGTCGGTGAGCGACGTCGAGCGGAACGGGACGACCGGGTTCGATCTCGTGGTGGTCGGTCTGGGGTACGTCGGTCTGCCCCTGGCCAGGGAGGCGGTCCGCGCGGGCCTGCGGGTGGCGGGGCTGGACCGCTCTCCGGAGGTGGTCGACACCCTGGCGGGCGGCGCCTCGCACGTGGACGACGTGTCCCCCGGGGACGTGGCGGCGATGCTGGCCGGGGGCTTCCACCCGACCGCCGACGAGACCGTGGTCGGGCGCGGCCGGGCCGTGGTGATCTGCGTGCCGACGCCGCTGTCCAGCGACCAGGGCCCCGACCTGACCGCCGTGGTCGGCGCGACCCGCGCGGTGGCCGCCCACCTGCGCCCCGGCATGCTCGTGGTGCTGGAGTCCACCACCTACCCCGGCACCACCGACGAGGTCGTCCGGCCGCTGCTGGAGGCCGGCGGCCTGACCGCCGGGACCGACTTCCACCTGGCGTTCTCCCCCGAGCGGATCGACCCGGGCAACCCGGTGTACGGCGTCGCCAACACCCCGAAGATCGTCGGCGGGCACACCCCGGCGTGCGCCGCCGCGGCCGCCGCCCTCTACGGCAAGTTCGTGGAGGAGGTGGTGCAGGCCAAGGGCACCCGCGAGGCCGAGATGGCCAAGCTGCTGGAGAACACCTACCGGCACGTCAACATCGCCCTGGTCAACGAGATGGCGGTCTTCTGCCACGAGCTGGGCATCGACCTGTGGGACGCCATCGACTGCGCCGCCACCAAACCCTTCGGCTTCCAGGCCTTCCGCCCCGGACCCGGCGTCGGCGGCCACTGCATCCCCATCGACCCCAACTACCTGTCCTACAAGGTCCGCTCCCTGGGCTACCCCTTCCGCTTCGTGGAACTGGCCCAGGAGATCAACGACCGCATGCCCCGCTACGTCGTCGAACGCGCCCAGCAACTCCTCAACCGCGAGGGCCGGGCGCTGCGCGGCTCGACGGTCCTGCTGCTCGGCGTCACCTACAAGCCCGACATCGCCGACCAGCGCGAGTCCCCCGCCACCCCGGTCGCGCGGCGGCTGCGGCAGCTGGGCGCGCAGGTGCTGTTCCACGACCCGTTCGTCGAGTCCTGGCAGGTGGACGACCTCGCGGTGCCGCGCGCCGAGGACCTGGGCGTGGCGCTGGCGGGCGCGGACCTGACGCTGCTGCTGCAGAACCACCGCGACTACGACGCCGCCGAGCTCGCCGGCCGCGCGCGCCTGCTGCTCGACACCCGCGGGGCCGTCCCGGCCGGCGACTCCGTCGAGGCCCTGTGAACGGGGAGTGCGGCGTTTCCCCATGACCCCCGTGACCGGTGAGAGGTAATCCTTGATCACTCTTCGGGCGTCCAACTGAACGACCCGACCCCCTGGAGGCGGTGAGCCCGATGCGCGTGTGCGTGTGCACGGTGGTCCACAACGCCGCCGACGCCCGGATCCTGCACCGGCAGATCCGCGCGCTGCTCGACGCCGGCCACGAGGTCACCTACATCGCGCCGTTCCGGCACTCCGGGACCGCGCCGTGGCCCGAGGTGACGGCGGTGGACGTGCCGCGCGCCGGCGGCCGCCGCCGGCTCCGCGCGTTCCTGGCCGCCCGCCGCGCGCTGGCCGGGCACGCCCCGCACGCCGACGTGCTGCTGCTGCACGACCCCGAGCTGCTGCTGACGCTGCCGTTCGTGCGGCGCCGCCCGCCGACGGTGTGGGACGTCCACGAGGACACCGCCGCCGCGCTGGTCGCCAAGACCTGGCTGCCCCGGCCGCTGCGGCGCGCGCCGTACCCGTTCGTGCGGTGGGCCGAGCGCATCGCCGAGCGGCGCCTGCACCTGCTGCTGGCCGAGGAGGGCTACCGGCCCCGGTTCCGCCGCGAGCACCCGGTCGTTCCCAACACCACGCGCGTTCCGCTGCACGCCCCGCCCCCGCCCGGCGCCGACCGCGTCGTCTACCTGGGGCACCTGACGCGGGCGCGCGGGGCGGCCGAGATGCTGGAGGTCGCGCGGCTGCTGCGCCCGCACGGCGTGCGCGTGGAGATGATCGGCGCGGCCGACCCGGACACCTCCGCGGCGCTGCGCGCGGCCGAGCGGGAGGGGCTGGTGCGCTGGCACGGCTACCGGCCCAACGACGCCGCGCTGCGGCTGGTCGAGGGCTCGCTGGCGGGGCTGTCGCTGCTGCGCGACGAGCCGAACTACCGCCACTCGGTCCCCACGAAGATCATCGAGTACATGGCGCACGGCGTGCCGGTGGTCTCCACGCCGCTGCCCGCCGCGGCCTCGATCCTGGACCGCGACGGCAGCGGGCTGCTGGTGCCGTTCGACGACCCGCGCGCCGCCGCCGCGGCCGTGCTGCGCCTGCGCGACGACCCCCGGCTGCGGCTCGCCCTCGCCGCCAACGGCCACCGCGCCGCCCGGATGCGCTACCACTGGCCCGACCAGGGCAAGCGTTTCGTCGCCCAACTGGAGGAGTGGGCCGCGGCGCGACGGTCGCGGACCCGCGCCTTCCGCGTGGCCGTCGATAACCCATGCGGGCGCACCCCATAAAGTGTTTGCGCTGATTTGACCCGCGACGCATTCCCTCCGGAGGGGACCGTGAGCACGCCAGAGGACGACGCGAACCGGCAGGCCGCCGACGAGGCCGCCCCGGGCTGGGGCGTGACGCCACCGCCCCCGCCCCCCTGGGCGGCCCCGGCCGCCGACCCCGGTCGGCCCGGCGAAGCCCCCGCCCCCACGCCTCCGCCGCCGCCCACCTGGGCGAGCGGCCCGGACGCCGGAGGGGACGACGCGGGGACCGAGACGGTGGACGACACCGCGGACGACGCGGACGACGCGGCGGGCAGCGTTCCCCCGCCTCCGCCCCCCACCTGGAACGAGACCCCCGCCGAGAACCCGGCCGAGGCCCCGGCGGACCAGGGCCAGACCCAGGTCGTGCCGACACGGAAGCCCACCCCGCCGCCCACCCCGCCGATGGACGCGACGATGGTCGACGGCCACCCGCCGGTGGACGCGACCATGGTGGACGGCCAGCCCCCGGTGGACGCGACCATGGTCGACGGGCAGCCGCCGGTGCAGAGCGCGCCCCAGCCGTTCAGCCCTCCCCCGCCCGTGCAGCAGCCGTGGGAGGTCAGCGCGCCCCCGCCCCCGCCTCCGGCCGACGGCGGCCACAAGCCGTTCAGCCCGCCACCCCCCGTACAGCAGCCGTGGGAGGTCGGCGCCCCCGCCGCCCCCCAGCCCGCCCCGAACGACGGCGGCCACCGACCCTTCAGCCCACCCCCACCGGTACAGCAGCCCTGGGAAGTGGCCCCCCACGCCGCGCAGCCCGCCCCCACCCCCGCCCCCGCCCCCGCCCTGCCCGGCCAGGAGCCGTGGCTGAACCCGAAGGCGAAGAAGGAGAAGAAGAGCAAGGCTCCGGGCGCGGGCGGCGGAGGCGGAAAGGCCCGGATGGCCCTGATCGGCGTCGGGGCGTTCGTCGCGCTCGGCGCGGTCGCCGGGGCCGCGGCGTTCTTCCTCACCGGCTCGGAGAAGCCCGAGGGCGGCGACACCCGGCAGGCCCGGATCGCCGACGACATGTTCGGGCTCGGCCCGCAGAGCCGGTTCGACACGATCGAGCAGGCGTTCAACGACGCGGCCGTCGCCGGGAAGACCGTCGTCGCCGCCGGCACCGAGTACGGCGGGCCGCGCAACCGCGCCCGGTTCCTGACCTCCGCCGACGGCGGGCGCACCTGGACCCTCGGCAGCGTGACCGCCGACGGCGGCCAGCCGTCCGGCAGCGCGCCCAAGCTGGTCACCGGCGCCGCGGGCGCCTGGCTGGCGCTCGGCGGTTCCCCCGAGCGCATGCTGACCTGGACCTCCAAGGACAGCAGGTCCTGGACCGAACACGCCGTCGCGCCGGGCGCGTTCGTCAAGGGCGACGTCGTCGAGCAGGCCGCGCGCACCGCCGACGGCTGGATCGCCGTCGGCCACACGCAGGCGGGCCGCCGGCCCGGCCCGGTCGTGTGGCGGTCGAACGACGGCGCGAACTGGGAACGGCTCGGAGACGGCAAGCTGAGCCTGCCGGTGCAGGACGGCAGGCCCGAGCAGGCGCTGCACGTGGTGTCCGGGAACGGCACCCTCGTCATGCAGGGCACCGTCGTCGTCACCAAGGAGAACAAGGGCAAGAAGAGCGACGTCACGGTGGACGGGTTCTGGCGGTCCACCGACGGCGGCCGCATCTGGGACCAGGTGACCGTGCCGCAGGCCGACGGGTCGGCCGGGCTGGCGCGCGGACTGGCGTTCGACGGGGGCCGTTTCCTCGTGTTGCGGCAGAACCCCAGGGGTGGCCACGGCGTGCTCGTCGCGTCGCAGGACGGCGGATCGTGGGCGAGGGCCGACCGGATCACCGCGCCGGGCAACGCCCGGTTCGACCGGTTCACCGGTGGTGAGCGGGGCGTGGCGGCACTGGCGACCGCGGGCGGCCGGATGCTGCTGTTCCAGAACGGCGGCGAGGGGTGGCGGCGCACCGACCTGGGCAAGACGGCCGGCCGGTTCGTCGCGGCCGTGACCCCGACCGGGACGGGCACGAGCCTGGTCGCCGGGGCGGTCAAGGGGCCCGACCGCAACTTCTACCTGGGGCTGTCCGACGGGAGCGGGCAGGTCCAGGAGATCGACCTCACCAAGGTCCCCGACGCGGTGAACCCGGACCGCACCGTGCGCGGGCTGGCCGCCGCCGACGGCGGCCGGGTCCTGGCGCTGGGCGGCACCTCCGGTGACGCCGCCGTCTGGTACTCCGCCGACGGGGCCACGTCGTGGCACCGGGCGGGCGGCAACGCGCTGGGCGGACCGGGCCGGCAACTGCTGCTCGACGCCGCCAACGCCCCCGCCGGTTGGCTGGCGGTCGGCGACGACGCCGGGCGCGCGCTGGTCGCCACCTCGCAGAACGGCGACAACTGGCAGCGGGTGACGGACCGGCTGTTCATCGCCAGCAAGGGCGTCGCGGTGCGGACCGCCGCCGTCACCGCGGGGAGGCGCGGCTACGTCGTCGTCGGCAGCGCCACCAAGAACGAGCAGCAGTCGGCGATCGTGTGGACCTCCCCGGACGGGAGAAGGTGGGCGAGGAGCGACACCGGCGACCTCAGGGGCGTGGGCGGCGCGTGGCGGTGGATGGCGGACGTGGCGTCCGGGCCGTCCGGGTACCTGGCCGTCGGCGCGATCGCCGACCCGGCCGGGGAACGCGGCAGGCAGTCCCGGCCCGCGGTCTGGGTGTCGGGCGACGGCGGGCGCTGGTCCGTGCAGAAGCTCCCCGTTCCGCAGGGCGCCACGCACGGCAACCTGGTCCGGGTGGCGGTGAGGGACTCGACGGCCGTGGCGCTGGGCGCGGCGTTCCGCGCGGACGGGAGCTCCATGGCGTTCGCCGTGCGTTCCACCGACGGCGGCCGCAGTTGGACGCCCGCCGAGCTTCCGGGGCAGGACCCCAAGGGGGAGGTGCACGGCCCGGCGCTGAACGTCGTCGCCACCGCCAAGGGGTTCGCGGCCGTCGGCACCTCCGGGAAGGCCGCCGACCACGACGTGCGGATGTGGTCGTCGGCGGACGGCTCCTCCTGGCAGGTGACCGAGCCGCAGGGCGCCGGGCTGTCGGGGTCCGGCGCGCAGCAGGTGCTCGGGCTCGTCGAGTCCGGCGGTACCGTCACCGGTACCGGGCTGACGACCAGCGCGGCCGGGGACAGCACCACCCTGTGGCGCTTCCCCGCCCCCTGACCGGACGCCTTCCCGTTCCCGTCGAAAGGAACCTTCTTGCTTCGCAGGGCCGCTCCCCTGTCGGCCGGCCGTGTCCTGCTCCTGTCGGCTGTGCTGTGGCTGCTGGTGGGATCGGTCATCCTGCTCGCCGGTGTCCTGTCCGGGGCGGACGGCGGGGGTCCACGCGCCTCCGATCCCTGCGGGCCGCGGGACCCGCGGCCCGCGGTCTCCTATCCGGTGTCGGGATTCTGGCTGTTCCCCGACAACGACCCGTGCGGACCGCGCAAGGCGTTGCGGGCGATGCGCCGGATCTCCGGCGACACGGTCATCACCTCGGGTCCCCAGATCGAGGCGCGGCAGGTGGACATGGACGGGCGGCTGCTGCGGCCCGACGGATCCGTGGACCCCGCCTTCAAGGCGTGCGCCCGCGACGGGCGGACCTGCTACCAGGCGGCGCTGGAGGCCGTGCGGTCCGGGAACCCCGCCAACTCCATCACCCAGATCTACGCGGTGGGCTCGCGGGACGGGCTCGGGCCGGGGGCGCTGCGGTGCCCCGGGCAGGACGTGCGGTTCACCGTGGGGTCGCAGGTGTTCCAGCGGATGCTGCTGCCCGTCGACGATCCGGCGGGCGGCGCCTGCGACCTGCGCGCCGGGCGCGCCTACGCGCTGGTGCTCATCGCGGCCTCGACCTCGGACTGGACGAACGAGGTGCTGGCGGAGGCCGACGCCCTGGGCATGAAGGTGTTCGTCGGCCTGCCCGCGTTGCCCCGGCAACCGCAGCAGACCTGGAACGTCGACACCGGTCACCGCGACGTGGCCCTGGCGCTCAACCGCGTGCTGCTGAAGGACTACGCGAGCAGGCTCGGCGGGCGGGCCTCCTTCGCCGGGGTGTACCAGACGTTCGAGGTCCGGTTGCGCCGGTGGTCCCAGCCCTCGCAGGAGGTCAACCTCCAGGCGTACGGCGCCCAGCACGCCGCGGTCCGCGAACTGCTCCCCGGCCGGAAGATCCTGGTCAGTCCCTACTGGGACACCCGCAAGAAGACGGGGGACGTCACCGACCCCGACGCGGTCGCCGCCGGGATCAAGGAGGTCGCGCGGACCGGCGCCGACATCGTCGCGCCGCAGGACGGCCGCGGCACCGGCAAGGGCGCGCTGTACTGGGACCACGAGGCCGACAAGCTCGTGGACCCGCGGCTGCGGCCGGTGGAGCGGGTCGGGGCGGTGACCTACCGGCAGGCGTACGCCGCGCCGATCAGCGCCTACTACGCGGCGGCGGCGCGGGCGCGTTCCGAGCTGGCGCGCGAGGGCCGCGTCATGGAGCTGTGGGCCAACGTCGAGGGCTTCGAGCCCGCCTCCACCGGCCCCTGCGATCCGGGGACCGCGCGGGGGCGCACCGACAAGGTCCGGCTCGACCAGGCGGTCATGGCGGCGGGCGCGCAGGTCGGCAAGGTGGTGTCGTTCAAGTGGAACGGCCTGTACACCTGCCGGGAGAACCGGCCGTCCTCACTGGCCGACGAGATCACCGCCGACGCGGCCCGCCCGATCCTGGCCGGGGCCGTGCGGAGCAGCCGCGAGGGCCAGCGCGGCGTGCTCGTCCGCGGTTACCAGCTCGGCGACGGCAGCAGCGTCACCCTGACCTGGCAGGACGACCACCGGCGGGAGCAGAGCCGGATCGTGCGCCCGATGCCCGGCCCGCCCCCGCCGCCCGGCGCCTCCCCGCTCCCGGCCGGAATGAGGGAGCTCTGGGTGCCGTTCCCCGACACGGGGCTGGCGCGAGGCTCCTGGATCCACATCGACGCGGTGAACGCCTCCGGGAAGGTCGCCTCGAACCGCTACAGTCTCCGCTCCTGACGGCCGCCCGGGGGCCGCGGGGCCCGATCAGAACAGGACCGCGGCCTCCGGGTTCCCGTAGAACTCCAGACGGGCGGTGCGGAGCATCTCCTCATCGGTGATCCGCCAGGTGTGGGTGTCCTTGTCGGCCCGGCGGACCTGGACGTAACCGAAGCGGTCGGCCGAGTAGATCCGCACGCCGTCGGCGACCGCGCGGTTCTGCAGGCCCGTGTCCTCGCCCACGCCGACCTCGTCGAACCGCAGCGAGCGCAGGAGGTCGGCCCGCACGACGAGGGTCGCGCCGCTCACCAGGTCCACGTAGCTGTGCTCCTGGTGCGGGCGGCGCAGCAGGACCGCGTCGTTCTCCTCCAGGTGGGCGTAGTAGGCCGCCTTCCCGACGATCTGCGCGTCGGTGTAGGTGAACGCCGTGGTCAGGTCCGTCAGGTAGTGCTCGCCGTACAGGTCGTCGTCGTCGAACTTGGCGATGATCTCCCCGTCGGCGGCGTCCACGGCCATGTTCAGGCACTGGCCGAGGTTGCGGGAGGCGTCGGCGGTCAAGACCACGACGTCCTCGATCCCCGCGGTCAGCGCCTTCTCCCGGACCACCTGCGGGTCCAGGTCCGTGTCGTGCAGGACCAGCACCAGCTGGAGCGGGCGGTACCGCTGCCGCGCGACCTGGTCGATGAGGTGGCTCAGCTGGCCGGACCGGTTGGAGGAGGAGATCACCGTGACGGGGCGCTCGACGCGCCGGACGGGCAGCCCGATCGTCTCCAGGACGTGGTCCACGCGGTGGGCGAAGGTGTGCTCGGCGAACGTCTCGCGCATCGCCAGGTGCGCCTGCCGGTCCCGCAGTTGCGGGCTGTCCAGCAGGGCCTTCATCTGGGCGCGGGCCTCGGCGGAGGTGTGGGCGATCGGGACCAGGCCGCGGTAGGTCGCCTCGATCGCCGGGGACGGGGCGCTGAGCACGGGGGTCGCGCACGCCGACAGCTCGAAGATCCGGCGGGCGCACATCGTGGGCGAGTCCACGACGGAGTTGACGTTCAGGAAGACCTTGTAGGCCTTGTAGGCGGCCAGCATCCGGTCGTAGGGGAGGCTGCCCACCACGTGCTTCGCGTACGGCTCGGGGAACGCGTACCGCGGGTCCTTGCTGTCCACGCGGCTGTAGATGTGCAGGTCGAACTCCGTCGCCGGAGCCAGCACGATCTCCATCTGGATGCGCCGGGCGGGGTGCTTCTGGGAGAAGTAGGTCCCCGCGAACACCACGTCGTTGGCGCGTCCGCCCGGCACCTGGACGGGGTTGTGGACGCGCGGCTGCGCGGCGAACGGCAGCACGCCGATGCGGTCGTGCCCGACCAGTTCGCGGTACCTCGGCACGCTGCCCGCGTCCACCGTGAAGATCCAGTCGAAGATGCGGGCCGACTCGATGAACAGGTCGAAGTTCGGCGGGTCCTCCTTGTTCCAGAAGACCGTCGGGATGCCCTGCTCGCGGCACCAGGCGACGAGCTCGCGCAGCTGGTCGCTGGGGGCGGTGGGGCCGTGGACGTGCTTGTGCCACACGCCGCCGTTGCCCTGCCAGACCGACTCCACGAAGAGCATCGCGGGACGTTCCCGCTCCATGACCTCGCGCCAGTCGTCGGGCGTGGGGGCGACCTGCCGCCACTCGTACCTGAACGCCATCTCCGAGAAGGTGTCGAAGATGACCGCCACGGTCAGGTCCGGACGCGCGATCGGCCCTTCGGGGATCGGCACCTCGGGGATGTCCGGCATCGCGAACGCCGGGACGGGGGCCGGCGTGCCGGCGGCCTTCACCGCCGGGGCCTTGGCCGGGGGCCTGGCCGGGGCGGCGCGGCGGGCCGGCTTCTGCGGCGGCATCGGCATCGGCATCTTCACCGAGGCGCGCAGGATGTCGGCGGGCAGCGCCTTCAGCGCCCTGCCGCCCTCCTTCTTGACGTTGAACAGCGACTCGCCGACGCGCCACCAGCGGCGGGTCTGGGTGGACTTGAGCTGCCAGTCCAGGTAGCGGGTGCGGTACTCCTGGTGGGCGAGGCGGCCCTTGAGGTCGTGCAGCTCGGTGGCGGCCTTCTCCAGCCCGGCGCTGCGCTTCTGGGCGAGCTTGACGCGTTCCTCGGCGTTGGCCTTCTCCTTGGCCAGGTCGGCGCGCAGGCGGTCGATGGTGGCGCGGGCCTCCGACAGCTCGCGCTCCAGCTCGGCGGTACGGCCGCGCAGATCGGCGATCACGCCGTCCTGGTGGTCGGCGATGGTGTTGAGGCGCTCCTCGATGCGGGCGAAGCCGTCCGCCCGCTCGCGGGCCTCGGCCATCTCGCCGGTCAGTCTCTGGGCGCGCTCCGCCAGTTCGCGGTGTTCCTTCTCCACGGTCAGGAACTCGTGCTCCAACGCGGGCTGCATCGCCATGACCAGCGCGCGGCGATCATCGTCGCCCATCGCGCCGGGGACGAGAACGCCGCGCAGGTAGCCGTCCACCACGTCCAGGGACTCGGCGGTGAAGAACGGGGACGTCGCCTCCAGCAGCGAGGCGACGTAGAAGGTGGCCCGGTGGTCGTGGTGGGGGTGGTAGCCGAACGGCACCGTCAGCAGCAGGCGGCCCCCGGGGCGCAGCGCCTCTCCGGCGGCGCGCAGCAGCGGGGCCGGATCGGCCTGGTGCTCCAGCACCTCGCCGAGCAGGACGGTGTCCACCGACCCGGCGGGGACGTCGGGCCTGCGCGCGTCGCCGACCCGGAACTCCAGCAGGTCCTGCACGATCTGCGGCTCGCGGGCGCGGTCGGCCAGGGCGTACTCGATCCGGTCGGCCTCCACGTCGATGCCCAGCGTGCGCAGCCCCCTGCGGGCGCACAGGATGGAGGCGATGCCCTGGGAGCACCCCAGGTCGAGGACCTGTCCCGACGCCTGCGACACCAGCCAGTCGATCCGGGCGCGCGCCGCACGCTGGACGTGCTCGCTCCAGATCTCGCCCTTGTACAGCTCGGAGATGCGATCACCGTTGCCCATCAGGCCCCCATCCCCGGGCGAGTCGCCCAGCCGACTAACTTTGATCATGAATGCGTGCTTTCACCCCGAATGAACACCAGAAATCACCGCAGTCTACTCAGTAGTCCCATTCCTCACCCAGGTTCGATATCCCACCGAGTCCACATCGATAGACTCGGGGCGAGATGAGCATCGTTGACGTGCTGACGGACCGGTCGATGGTCGTGTTGCAGGACCGCCCCGTGGTTCCGCTGAGCGGGTGGCTGGTGCGGGCGCTGCACGACTGCGCCGGCTCCGGACGCGCCCTTCAGCTGGTCACGCCGCTGGAGTCGCGGCTGACGCTGCCGCTGCGCTCGCTGGCGGCCGCGGACGGGACGGACGGCGTCCAGTGGGTGGTGCGGCACGGCGACGGCTACTACGAGGGTCTGTCGGGACGGCCGCTGAGGTGGACGGGGTCGGCGTTCGCCCCGGTCCCGGACGCCCGTGACTACGCGCCCGGCTTCACCACCCGGCCCAGCGCCCCGATCGGGTCCCAGCTCACCCTCACCTACCGCGTCCGGCACAACGCCGACGGCTACCTGCACGGTCCGCTGGAACGCCTCATGCAGCTGCTCACCGGCAAGTACCCGGTCGGCTGGGGTCCGTCGGAGCCGATGGAGCACCCCTGGCAGCCCGACCGGTTCACCGAGTACGTGCGGGGCCGGGAGAGGGCGCGGCTGATGATCGGCGGTGACGGGCCGCGGCCCGCGCAGGCCGTCGCCGAGTTCGCCACCGTCCAGGGCGGCGCGGTCGCCGAGAACACCACCGTCTCGCTCGGGTACGGCCCCGACGACCCGCCGCCGTTGCAGCACCTGCCGCAGCTGGTCGGCGGGCTGGCCGCCGACCAGCCCGTCGTGTCGCTGTTCGTTCAGCTCACGCCGGGCCGGGCCGATCTGACCACCGAGCCGCGCTGGTCCGGCGCGGCCGCGCCGGTCGCGATGGCCGTCGTCGGGACGGTCACCGGCCCGCCCGCCGTGCCCGGCCGTCAGGTCGGTCCGGCGAACGCGCCGATGACGCTGTTCCCGCTGGGCGACGGCCGTTCCCCCGAGGGCTGGCAGCGCCACCGGGCGCTGGTCCAGCACCTCCAGGGCGGCTGAGCGGGCGCCCCGGGAGACGGCTCAGTTGCTCCACAGGTAGATGTTCTTCAGCTCGGCGTGCATCATCCGCAGCAGCGCGTCGCCGTAGGTCTGGACGGTGCCGCTGCGGGGGCCGGGCTGGTTGGAGCCGCTGCGGAACGACTGGCGCACCAGCACGTGGTTGCCCGCCCAGGCGGCCGACCACCAGTGGCCGGGCTCGCTGCCCCGGGAGACGCGGATCTTCGGCGCGGTGCCGGAGCTGATGGCGTCGGCGACCCGCTTGGCCTCGGCCTGGGTGTCGAACTCCATCAGGCTCAGCTGGACGTAAACGCCGCGGTCCGGGGCCCGGTACTGCGCCCCGTGCAGCGAACCCCGGCACGGGGTGCCCCGCAGCACCGACGCCAGGCCCGGCTTGGCCGCGCCGGTGCAGCTCTGCGTCCACCACGCGGCCTTCACGAACGTGCCGGATCCGGTCTTGACGCTGGTGGCGAAGTAGCTCGGCCCGACGTCCGCGCGGCCGTCGCTCCGGCGCGTCATCGTCGGGGAGGGGGAGGGAGAGTAGGACGGGCTGTTGGTGATGCTGGGGATGGACGGCGCCGTGTAGCTCGGCATGGTGAGGGTGCGGGGCGGATCGTCGTCGTCGCCGGCGGCGAACACCACGAACCCGACGATGCCCACGACGACCGCCAGCCCGGCCGCGCCCAGGATCAGCAGCAGGCCGGCGCTGCTCCCGCCCGAAGGGGGAGGTGGCGGGCCGAACGGGCCGGACGGCCCGGGGGGACCGGGCGGTCCGGGCGGGCCGTACGGCGGCGGCGGCGGATAGGGGCCTCCGGGGGGAGGGGGAGCACTCACGGGGATATCCTCCGAGGTCTCGACATGAACCCGGATGGTACCGACACTCCCCGACAACGGGGGATGATCCGGCACGAGACGATGGTCTAGGGTCCTGGCCATGGACCCCGAAGCACTCGAGAAGGCCGCCCGTGGCAGCCTCGCCGAGGGCGATGTCCGGGCCGTCGTGGTGGACGGGTCCGCGGTGCTGCGGCTGCGCGACGGCCACCTGCCGCTGATGGTCCTGGACGGTGCGCTCGGGGCCTCGGGGATGCTGACGCTGGCGGCCGGCGGCGTGCTGCTGGCGTTCGGCAGGTCCGGCGCGGCCGGGTACGCGCTCGGCGCGGGCGCGATGCTGCTCGCCCTGTTCACGGTGCTGTTCTTCGCGCTGGTGGCGTTGACGATGCGTCCGCCGCTGGAGTTCCGCCCCCGGGAACGCGCGGTCGTCTGGCAGGACGTCTCGCTCCCGTTCGCCGAGATCCGCCCCGATCACCTGGTGCTGCGGGAACGTTCCCTGTACCTCCAGGTGCTGCTGCGGCATCCGGCGCTGTCGCGGCGGCTGGCGGCGTTCTCGACGCGCGAGCGGCGGCGGGCCGCCGAGTTCCACCGGCTGCTGACCGAGATGGTCTCCGCCCCCGACCTGACGCCCACGCAGCGGTGGATCCTCGGCGCGGCGGCCCCCTACGGCCTGCCGCACGACCTGCCCGTGGACCGGCTGGGCACGGCGGCCGACCGCGACCGCGCCCACGCCCTGCTGGCCGACCCGTGGAACGTCGACGACCTCGACCAGCTCCTGCCCGCCGTGAACTGGCTGGTGCAGGACGGGCACCGGGCCGCGTTCGCCCAGGACGCCGAGCTGGCCGCCCGTCCCGACGCCGAACGCGAGGAGTACGCCCGGCTGCTCCGCGAGATCGACGTGATGATCGCCGAGGAGCGGATGGAACCGCCGTTCGTGGAACGCCTGGTGGAGCTGGTCCGGGTCCGCTACGGCGCGGCCGGGGAGACGTACGCGCGGCTGGTCCCGGGCCTGCTGCGCGACGAGCCGGGCGCGGACGTCTCGCCGGAGGGGGCGGAGCTGGCGGTGTTCTTCGGGTCGCTGTTCAACGACCGCGACCACGCGGCCGAGGAGCTGGGCCGGCTGAAGCTGCTGGCCGACGACCCGTCGCTGCGCGCCACCGTCGGCCGCCTGCTGATCTGGGACTACGCCCGCGCGCTGACGCTGTACCGGCTGGGCCGGATGGCGGACTGGCTGACCGAGGGCTACTGCTGGGACCGGATGCTGCCGCTGGCCATCGACGTCCAGCGCCGCTACGCCTCCTGGGACGACCTGGCGACCTGCTACCTCCAGGGCCGCCTGCTGTGGTCGGGCGGCGAGGACCAGCGGCGCCACGAGACGGCGGTGGAGCGGCTGCGCGCCGACCCGGACGGGCCGTGGGCGCGCGTCCCCTGGGACCTGCCCCTGGAACGCGACTGGTCCTAGGCCGTGCTCGAAAGCCCTGGGACCGGCGGCGGGTCCGCGATGTCCCGGACGCCGGCGAGCAGCAGCGGGGCCAGCGAGGGATGGCAGACCAGGAGGTCCGGGAGCCAGGTGTCCCGCTGGTTGTAGCGGAGCTCGGCGCCGTCGATCCGGGAGGCGTGGGCGCCGGAGGCCAGCGCGACCGCGACCGGCGCGGCGGAGTCCCACTCGTACTGGCCGCCCGCGTGCAGGTAGGCGTCCGCCCTGCCGAGGAGGACCGAGGAGATCTTCACGCCCGCCGAGCCGATCGGGACCAGCTCGACCTCCGCGTCGATGGTCTCGGCCAGCCTCTGGACGAAGTCCGGTGGGCGGGTGCGGCTGACGGCGACGCGGATCCGCGAGGCGTCGGGCGCGGGCGCCACGAGAGGGGCGTCTCCGGCCAGGGCCCCGGAACCCGCCGTCCGCAGCGTGGTGCGCTCGCCGGGCAGCGCGACGGCGCCGGCGGTCAGGCGCCCCTTCTCCCACAGCGCCACGTGGACGGCCCAGTCCGCGCGCCCCTCCTCCGAGAACTCCCGGGTGCCGTCGAGCGGGTCGACGATCCAGACGCGGTCGGCGTCGAGCCGGGCCGGATCGTCCCTGCCCTCCTCGCTGAGGACCGCGTCCCCGGGCCGCGCCTCGGCGAGCGCCCCGGCCAGGAAGTCGTGCGACCGGCGGTCCCCGGCCTCCTTGAGCGCCCGCGCGTCGCCGTGTCCCCTCTCGGCCCGGACCGTCAGCAGGACGTCCCCCGCCGCGGACGCGAGCGCCGCCGCCAGCTCATGATCGTCTTCTGGCCATCTCGTCATGGAAGCCCTCCGATGCCTAACGCCGACGCCGCGCCATCAGGGCCGCGAGCCCGAGGCCGGCGGCCACCACCGTGGTCCCGGCCAGCATGCGGGGGACCAGCTGCTGGACGAGCGCCTGCCGCTGGCGGCGGTTGAAGGTGTCCCTGTCGTTCTCGTGCGGAAGCGGGCCTTCGGGCTCGGGCACGCCGAGGAACCCGCAGAGCGGACCCCATCCCGAGCGCACCTCGTAGACGAGGAGCCTGTCGGCGGGAACGTGCGCCCGCACGTCGGCGATGCGCTGCTCGAACATCCCGATCGCGTACTCGCGGTCCGCGAACCGGCCCTCCAGCTCGCCGTCCCAGGTCATCCGGTGGACCTGGTCCAGATGGTCCGCGTACCGGCCCTTCGGACGCCAGGTCAGCAGGCGGATCGGCAGGGGCGGCGGCTTCAGCGCGGGCATGATCGTGCGGGAGACGCTCTGGTACCACTCCTCCGGGTCCCGGACCGTGAGGACCACCTTCGCCGAAGGGAACGCGTCGACGATCTGCCGCCAGAAGGGCGCCGCCGGATCTCCCGAAGTGGATTGGAAACCGGCGAAAATCTCTTCCCAGTCGACCGGCTCCCCATTTTTCACGGCGTCGGCGGCGGCGACCCACTGTTCGGCCCGCCACGGCTCACCCTCGACAGTTCGCAGATGATAGGCGGGCCCGAAACCGAGCTGTTCCAGTGCGAGTTTGGTCGATGTCGTACCAGTACGCAAGAAACCTACGCTGATCACCTTCACGCATTTGACCGTACCAAGGCATATAGAAGATGATCTGTCCTGTTCCGGCCACTTTCACGAGGTTAACCTCCGGGCAATCCTATGGTTGAATCGCGGCCGATTATGCCAAGAGCCCGACCACCGGTTTCCTCTCGCCCCGGTTCCGGTCGCCCGATCGACCGCCCCTGACGCCGCAACCTCCGGCCCGGAAAGGACCCGCTGTGAAAGTTGTGCTGAGAGACCGCGGCTTTCGGTACCTGCTCTTGGGACAGACGCTCTCCACGCTGGGCGACCGGGCGCTCATCCTGGCCTTCGGCATCTGGGTCAAGGAGCTGACCGGCAGCGACGCCGCCGCCGGCGTGGCCTTCGTCTTCGTGGCGTTCCCGTTTCTGTTCGCCCCCTTCGCCGGGGTGGTCATCGACCGCTTCCCCAGGCGCCAGGTCTTCATCGCCACCAACCTGGCGATGGCCTGCGTCATGCTCCTGAGCCTCGCCGTGCACGACGCGAGCCAGGTGTGGTTGCTCTATGTGATGATCCTGTGTTACGGATTCTCGGCCGTCATCATCACCGCGACCCAGTCGGCTCTCACCGCGTCCCTCTTCGACCGTTCCGAACTGCCGGACGCGAACGGACTGCTGCAAACCTCGGGCGACGGAGTGAAACTCCTGGCCCCGCTACTCGGCGCGGGACTCTACACATTGGTCGGCGGGCATGTCATCGCCCTTCTCGACGCGGCGACGTTTCTCATGGCGGCGTTCTGCGTCTGGCGTATCAAGGCGCCGAACGACAAACGTCATGTCGTGGGCGCCTTCGCCGTTCGGGAGGAGCTGCTGGGGGGACTGCGCCATGTGTTCTCGACGCCCGCCCTGCGCGGGATCGTCATCGCGCTCGGCCTCGCCAACCTGGTCACCGGCTTCTCCCAGACGCTCATCTTCTCCATCGTCGGCAGCGGCCTGCACCGGACGCCCGCCTTCGTCGGCATCCTCGTCAGCATGCAGGGCGCCGGGGCGGTCGCGGCGGGGCTCTCGGTGGGGTACGCGATCCGGCGGCTGGGCGACACGAAGGTCGTGATCCTGGGGACCGCCGCCTGCTCCCTCGCCTCCGTGCTCTATCTCGCGCCGCACATCGCCCCCGTCGTGGCGGGGTCGCTGCTGTTCGGCGCCGGCATGTGCTGGATGACGGTGGCCCTGATCACCTCCGTGCAGAACCGGACCCCCGCCGACATGCAGGGCCGGTCGGTGTCGGCGGCGATCGCGTCCGTGAGCACGCCGCAGACGATCTCGATCGTGGTCGGCGCGGGCGTGTCGCTGGTCGTGGACTACCGGACCCTGCTGGTCGCGATGGCCGTCGTCACCGGCTGCTCCGCGCTCTGGCTGACCCGGACCTCGGCCCGGGGCCGGTCCGGGGAGGCGCCGGACGCCCTGGCGGCGGAGAAGGCCGACGAACCGGACGTGCGGAGCACCTGACCGCCCCGCCTTCCGGCGGCGCCCATGCGACGGGCCTGTCGCGCCATCGCCCGACAGGCCCGTCCGAACACTCATCCGCGATCATCAGTGAACGTGCCGCATGACCACTCACCTCCCCTTCGCCAGAGATCCGTGCCGGTGGCTCAGTCGAACGCGACCACCATGCGGTCGATGCCGCGGATCGTCGCGGTGCAGCGGTAGTCCGGCCTGCCGACGAGGGCCGCCGTGGGGCGGAGCCGGGCGAGCGTCGCGAAGACGACCCGCATCTGCGTCAGGGCCAGCTGCGTGCCGATGCACGCGTGCGGTCCGCGGCCGAGCCCGAGATGGGGATTGCCGGTCCGGGCCAGGTCGAGCTCGTCCGGCCGTTCGAAGCGCGCCGGATCCCGGTTGGCCGCGCCGATGATCATCGTGACGAAGGACCCGGCGGTGATCCGCTGCCCGCCAAGGACGGTGTCGGCGAGCGGGACCCTTCCCTCGATCCGCACCGGGCTGGTGAACCTCACCAGCTCCTGGAGCGCCGGATCGCTTCGCCCGTCCGGCAGCGCCGCGAGCCCGCCGGGAGCGTCCAGCAGTGCCGCCATGGCGAGATTGACCGCCGAGTTCATGCTCTCGTAACCGGCGTGCAGAATGGCGCGCACCGAGTTGACCAGTATTCTCCGGTCCACCTTCTCGGAGTCCCGGTTCTTGGCCAGGTACCCCAGCAGGCCGCCGGAGGGCGGCTGGGAGAACCATCCCTCGACCATCTCCGAGAGGACCCCGCGCGCCGCGACCCCCGGCTCGTGGAGTTCCGGTCGCAACGGCGAGTCCATCGCCGCGGTGACGGCGTCCGCGATTCCGGAGAACCAGGACGGTTCCATCGGCTCGACGCCCAGGATCTCCTCGATCGAGCCCAGCACGATCGGAACCGTGAACTCGGCGACGAAGTCGAACTCCCGGCCGGCCCGGCGGCTGACCACCCGCTCGACCCGCGCGGCCAGATTCCGTTCGAACTCTCGCGTTATCTGTGCGCGCAGCCCCCTGGCGAGCAGACTCCTCAGCGGACCGCTCTCGGGGGGATCCAGGCTCTGCAGGCTCAGCAACTCGACGGGAATGCCGACGCTCTGCGACGCCGTTCCCTCAAAACGCCGTTCGTCACAGGCGAACCGCGCGTCGTCCTTCATGACGAGCGCGCAGTCGTCGAATCGCGAAACGATCCACGAATCGATGCCCTGATGCCAGTACACGGGGGAGTTGTCGCGCAGGTCGGCGTACACCGCCGATGGATCTTCCAAGGCCGCCGGGGTCAGCAGCCTTTCCAGCGGATCGTCCACAACCGCCATGCGCACTCCTGTCGCCATCAAGGAATTGGCGCCGGAACCGGGCCGGCGATCCCCGTCGGGGTTTCGTCCAGCAGGCCCAGGTCATGGTCATCCGCAGAGATCAAGACTGTCAAGGATCATAAATTCGGAAGTGCGCTAACGGTCCGTGATTGATCCTGCGTATTACTGGCCCGGAAGTCGCGGAGGCAGTCGGCTGGCCGTATCCGGACGTTTCCATTGCGCCGGAAGGCCTCGCATGTCACCCCGCCACCGAGGTGGCGCGGCGCATGCCTGCGGCACTCAATTTCCTGGCCATTCCTCTGAATATTTCAGATAGGGATGGTCGCCAATTGTGCAAAGTTCACGAAGGATCGGTTCCCGCTTATCAGGTCACCGCGCGTTCGCCCTTGCCCGGACTGGCGGAAACCGGGGATGTCGTGGGGCACGGGCGACCGGTGGCGCGTCCTCGCCATCCCGGCCGTCGGGGCGGCAGGGCCCGGCGGGGGTCCGCTGCGGCGCATGTCACATCGCTCACCAAAGCGCCACGCAGGTAGCAAAACGTTCGCACCACCCCAGGAGTCACAGATAGATCAAGTTGCGCACGCGACCCCGAAGACCTATAAACGATCGGAATCCGTGTCTGTGATCCCGCCATGGTCGCGGCTCGGTGAGGTGTTCCGACGACCGTGAGGGGTTCGCTGTGCGCGCTGAGTGGCAGGCGCATATCGACGAACTGCTGGATACCTACGCCAAGCAGCGCGAGAAGCTCAAGGACCTGCAGGAACGCCTCGAAGCGGTCGAGGCGACCGGAGAGGCCGCCGAGGGCCTGGTCAAGGTGACCGTGGACCGCCAGGGCCGGCTGCGGAAGCTGGAGCTGAACCCCCGTCTCGGACGCAGGCTGGGCATGGAGGAGCTCGCCGAGGCGATCCTGGAGGCGTCCGACGCCGCCGCCGCCCTCGTCACCCAGCAGGTCCAGGACGCGATGGCCGACCTGCGCCCGGACGACGACGCCAAGCCCGGCCTGGACCTCGCCCGGCTGATGGCCGACCCCCCGACCAGCATCGAGGACGTCCGCAAGCACTACGGGCTGCTGCCCGAATGAGCAACGAGCTGAAGGTCGAGACCGAGGCCCTGCGCAAGGCGGCCAAGGGGTTCGAGGACGCCAGCGGGCAGGTGCGGCGCATCTTCGACCGGCTCCGGAGCCGTCTGGACGCCGAGGGCGCGTGCTGGGGCGGCGACGAGACCGGCCAGCAGTTCAGCCAGAACTACATCACCACGAACAAGGCGAACGAGTTCAAGGACAGCGGCCCGGACATCGCCGACGGCCTCAAGAAGGTCAAGGCCAACATCGAGCTGATGGCTAAGCGCTACGCGGACGCCGAGGAACGTTCGCGCATCAGGTGACCGGTGATGTGATCAGTGGGTCTTGAGATCCCCGACTCGGTCAAGTGGCTGTCCTGGATCGTCGGGTCGGACTGGCCCGAGGGCGACGAGACCGCCATGCGCCGCGCCGCGCAGGCCTGGTACGACGCCGGCGTCGAGCTCGACGAGCTGATCGAGGAGCTGCGCCGGACCACCGACGAGGTCCTCAGCGTCCTGGAGGGCGCGGGCGCCGACGAGTTCCGCTGGTACTTCGAGCAGTGGCTGAGCGTCGACCCCCAGCACCTTCCCAACCTGCGGAAGGGCTGCGACAGCTACGGCAGGATGCTCGACCAGGGCGCGCTCGACATCGAGTACGCCAAGTACATGTTCATCGCCACGCTGATCATCACGGCGATTGAGATCATCTGGCTGATCGCCAACGCCATCCACACGTTCGGCGGTTCGCTGGCGGGCATTCCGATCGTCCAGGCGCTGGCCCAGCTCTCCGCCCGCCTCATCGGCCGGGCGCTGCTGCGCGCCATCGCGATGGGCGTGGCGATGGGCATCGCCGAGGGCCTCGGCCTGGACCTGCTCATCCAGGCCATCCAGGCGATCAAGGGCGACCGGACCGAGTGGGACAGCAAGAAGACCCGGGGCGCGGTGATCGACGGCGCGATCGGCGGCGCGCTGTCGGGCGGTCTCGGGCACGGCTTCGGCAAGATCCCCGGCCTGAGCGGCCCCGGCGGTTCCGCGCTGGGCGGCTTCGCCAAGGGCGCCGTCCGCGAGGGCGCCTCCGAGGCCCTGGCCGGCGTGGGCAGCACCGTCATCTCGGCCGGGATGAACGGCGAGGACCTGAGCTGGAAGGACATCGCCAAGGGCGCCACCTCCGGCGCCGCCGGCGGCGCGGTCGGCGGCGGCACCGACGGCATCAAGGGCTACCGGGCCTCCACCGCGGGCGGCGACGGCGGCGGACCGGGCGACGGCAACGGCTCCAACGGCGGCGACAACTCCGGCGACAACAGCTCGAACAACGGCTCCGGCAACAACTCGGGGCCCAACGACAGTTCGAGATCCGGGAACGGTTCGGGATCCGGAGACAGCTCAGGGTCCGGCAACAACTCAGGGTCCGGCAACAGCTCAGGAACCGGGAACGGCCCTTCCGGCGGAGACTCCACCAGCGGCTCCCAGACCTCCAACCACGGAGGCGACGGATCCAGCAGCGGCTCCAACGGCTCGCAGAACAGCAGCGGCGGCTCTGGCGACGGATCCACCAACACTTCGAGCAACGGTTCGTCCACCAACACTTCGAGCAACAGTCCCGACAGCGGTCCCGGCAACGGCTCGAACACGAACACCAGCTCTCCCCAGACCTCCTCCAACGACGGTTCGGGCAACACGCCCGGCAACAGCGGCGGCGACAACAGCGGCACCGGCAAGGGGGACGGAGGCAACTCGCACAACCCGGGCGACACCAACCGCATCTCCAACCTGCTCGGCAACGGCGGCAACGATGGCGCCGCCCCCTCCCTGGCGAGCACGAACAACGGCGACGGCGCCTCCCACAGCCCCGCCTCCCACACCCCCGCGCCCAGCACCCCCGCACCGGCCCCCGCGAGCGTCCCCTCCCCGGGCGACGGCGGATCCCCCAACTCGCCGTCGAACTCCTCCTCGTCCTCGAACCAGCAGGCCTCCAACCTGTCGTCCGCACCGAGCACCACTCCGTCCGGACCGGCCACCACCCCCAGCAGCACCCCCGTCGGCGGCGCCCCGGCGAGCACCCCGCCCTCGAACGCGCCCTCCAGCGGCACTTCCTCGCCCGGCCCCGTTCCCGCCGGTGTCCCCTCCGGCCCGGCCCCGCGTGGCGGCGGAAACCGTCCTTCCGGCGGCGCCCCCCGCACCAACACCGAAGCGCCCTCGCGCCCGGAGACGACGCGTTCCCCCGTCGACAAGGCTCCCCCCGGGGAACACCGGCCCCGGGCCGACAAGCAGGACGCGCCCTCGGACACCCGGCCGCGCGAACGCTCCGGCTCCGACAACGCCCCGGACCGGCGCTCCCCCGCCAACGAGCAGCCGTCCCCGCCCCAGAAGGCACCGGAGCGCTTCCCGACCGACAAGCAGGACGCGCCCTCGGACAGCGGGCCACGCGAACGTTCGGGCTCCGAGAAGGTCCCGGTCGGCGCCTCCTCCGGGGCGGCCCCGCGCGGAGAGGCCGACGACGCCCCCACGCGTTCCGAGCCCGACCCCACCGACAACGGCGCCGACGACTCCTCGCCGGTCCCGGAGGGCCTGCCGGAGAATCTGCGCGACGTCTGGCGCAACAGCGAAGAGACCCCCGCCGGGCGCTCCCTGCACACCGATCCCCAGATGCGGGACCTGGCCCGGCGCGTCCCCGCCGACCCGAACCGCTACGTCCTCGACGGCCACGGCAACCCCGACGGCATGCGCTCCGGCGGCCGCCACCTGACCGTGGACGAGGTCGCCGACCTGATCCGCAACGACCCGAACTGGAACGGCCGCGAGGTCATGCTGATCTCCTGCCGTACCGGGGACGGCGACTTCGCCCGGCAGCTCGCCCAGCGCCTGGGCGTCCCCGTCACCGCCCCGCACGGCAAGGCCTGGACCGACGACAACGGCAGCGTCTACTCCTCGTCCACCACGACCGACGCCGGCAACAGCCCGCAGCCCACCTGGCCCCCGGACGGCGGCTGGACCACCCACCGCCCCGACGGCACGAGAACGCCGTCCGGCCGCGACGGCTTCGCCCCCGGCCACCCCCGCCCGGACGCCCCGAACACCGACGGCGACGGCGGGCGGAGGGCGGACGACCCCGCCTCGAACGACCGAACACCGTCCCGCAACGGCGACTCCACACCGGGCCGGGAGGAGAACGCCCCTCCCCGCCGCGACGACACCCCCTCCCCGCAGGACGACGACCGCCGGCAGCCGGACTCCCCGGACCGCGCCCCTGAGAACGGGAACCCGCGCGAACGGGCCGACGAGGACGCCGACGGCCAGACGGGGAAGCCGAAGGACAGCCCCGAGCTGACCGCGAAGAAGCAGGAACAGCTCAGAACGCAGACCCTCGGCGACGTCAACGACCCGACGAGCGCCGACCCGACCACCCCGCTCTCGGAGCACTACCACCTGAACGACGGGTCGGCACACCGCAACAACGTCAACGACGGTCACCCGCATCTGCAGTGGAACAAGGACACGGGCCGCTGGGAACCGGCCACCAACCGGCCGCTCGTCATCGCCGACCACATCAAGCCGAAACTGCCCAAGGTCCGTTCCGACGACGCGCAACGCCAGCAGCACGAGCGGCTCATGGAGAGGCGCCGGGACGCCATCAACGAGGTCGCCAGGGCGGAGAAGGAGTACACCGGCGACCCGACGCCCGAGAACAAGAAGGTGCGGACCGACGCGTTCACCGCGCAGCGGAACCTCGGTGAGCGGCTGGGCGAGCGCGCCGCCGACCAGGCGTTCGACGACCTGATCAGGGACCGGTTCGGGGACGGGAACCCGGAGATCGAGCGCCTGTACCCGTTCAACGATCCGTTCGACGTCCCCGACGAGCACGTCGGGACCCAGTCGGAGAGCCCCGGCCGCGGCGAGTACGACCGCGTCTACAAGGTGACGGTCGACGGGCACACGCACTACTTCGTCGTCGAGGCCAAGGGCCCGACCGCCCCCCTGGGCAAGCGCGAGATCGACGACGTCGACTACCAGCAGGGCCACCCCAAGTACTTCCGCGACATCCTGAAGGTGATGATCGAGAAGGGCGGCGAGGACAAGAAGGTCGCCCTTGAGATCCTCAACGCCCTGAACGGGAGAACACCGGACTCCTCCGTCGAGTACCACGTCGTCCGGGCGCTGATCGACGACGGCACGACCGGCCAGGGCCGGATCGCCGCCGGGGAGAAGGAGGACCCCGGCGATCCCCATTCGAAGCACAAGCACATCGGGACCAGGGAGAACCCCGTCTACGGTGGCTACGACCGCCAGCAGTTCGACCTGGACAGCCGGCGCGACTACGACCGCGCGGCGAAACGGTTCGTCGACGGCACCGAGAACCCGTCGCCCGACCCCCGGTCGCGTTCGGCGGACGACACCCCCTCCCGCCCGCCCCAGGAGCCCCCGTCCGGCGCGATGGCGCGCGGCACGGACGACGACGCGCCCCCGCCGCGGGACGACCGGAGCCCCGACCAGCGCGCCCGCGACGCCGAGGAGAGGATCGCCCGCGACGCGGTCACCTTCCCCGATCGCGACTCCGCCTACGACTACGGCGCGCGGCACTGGAACGAGTCCGCGGAGAACCTGCCGCAGGACCAGAAGGACGCGGTCCGGAACTACACCGACGAGCCGCCCGCCGACCATCCCACCTACAAGGAGATCAACGGCGCGCTGCGCGACGGCACCACGCCGTCCCCCGAGGTCCAACGGCACATCGACGCGCTCGACCGCGCGCTGAACGCCCACCCCACGCCCGAGCCCATCGTCGTCACCCGTGGCACCAGCCTGAGCTACCTGAACATGCCGCCCGAGTCGATGGTGGGCCACACGTTCCAGGACCCGGGCTTCCTGTCCACCTCCCTCGGACCGCCCGCCGGCGCCGCCGCCTTCAAGAACGCGGTCATCCACATGCGCGTCCCCGAAGGCACCCCGGCCCTGTGGGTCGAGAAGCTCTCCGAGATGGGCGCGGGCGAACGGGAGCTGATCCTGCCGCGCGGCCTGAAGTTCCGCGTCGACGAGGTCGTCCGGATCGACGGCAAGTGGCAGGTCTACGCCAGCGTCGTCCCGGCGGACACCCCGGTCACGGCCTCCACCGACCGCGCTCCCGCGACGGCCCCCGCCCCGACGCCCACACCGCCGACCCCGAACCCGCCCTTCGCCGCGCCTCCGGCGACCGGCCCCTCCTCGCCGCCCACCCCGTGGACCGCCCCGACCCCCAGCCCGGCGCCCCACCCCGCGACCGCCGACGCGACCCCGACCCCCGTACCGCCCGCGACCCCCTCGTGGGCGAACCCGGCACCCGCCACCCCGCCGAACCTGAACACCCCCTTCGCCACACCCCCGACGTCCGGCGCGACGCCGAGTTCCACGCCACCCGCGACCCCGCCGTGGGCACCCGCCGCACCCCCCGCTCCGGCCCCGAACGGCACCCCACCGAATCCGCCGGCCCCGAACACGCCTTTCGCCACCCCTCCGGCAACCGGCCCCTCCTCGCCACCCACCCCGTGGACCGCCCCGACCCCCAGCGGAACACCACACACGATCCCGACGTCGGGCCCCACGCCACCCGCGACCCCCTCATGGGCGGCCCCAGCACCCCCCACCCCGCCGAACGACACCCCGCCGTCCGGTCCAGCCACACCGCCGACTCCGAACACACCCTCCGCCGCACCTCCGGCGTCCGGACCCTCGCCGGTATCCAGCGCAACGCCGGGCTCCACGCCGCCAGCCGCATCCCCGAACGGCACCCCGCCGTCCAGCCCGACCACGCCGCCAACTCCGACTCCGAACACGCCCTTCGCCACACCCCCGGCGCCCGGCGCGACGCCGGGCCCCACACCGCCCGCGACCCCGCCGTGGGCTACGCCGACGACCACCGCGCCGCCGGTCGCGCCCCCGAACACGCCCTCCGCCACGCCTCCGGCATCCGGAACGACGCCGGACCCCACGCCACCCGCGACCCCCTCATGGGCGACTCCGGCGCCCACCACCCCGCCGAACGACACCCCACCGTCCGGCCCGGCCGCGCCCAACCCGAGCTCGACCGCGCCCCCAGCGCCCACCCCGCCGAGGTCCAACGACCCCGCGTCCGGTCCCAACCCGAACGCGCCCTTCGCCACGCCTCCGTGGGCCGGACCGGTCCCCGGCGGAACGCCGCGGACAGCTTCGACGCCGGGCGCTCCCCCGGCCTCCGGCGCGCCGTCGCCCCCCCGCCCCCACGCGCCGACCCCGTCCACACCGGCCGCCTCACCGTGGGGCGCACCCCCTGCCAGGCCCAACGCCCCGGCGTCCGCATCCAACCCGTCCGCGCCGCACCCCGGCACGGCACCCCGCCCGAACAACAACGGCACCCCCGCCGGAACACCGCCACGGTCCACCCCGCCCGTGACCCCGGCGGCCTCGCCCGCCGCGCCGTCCGGCCCCGTCACGCGGCCCACACCGCCCGGCGCGCCACCGTGGGCCACGTCCCCTGCCAGGCCCAACGGACCGGCCTCCACGCCGAACCCCACCCCGAACGGCCCCGGCACGACCCCCGCCGCGGGCCGGAACCCCAACGCGCCCGTCGACCCACGCATCGCGTTCAGCCGTCCCGCCGACAGCGGGCCGGCACCCGCGACGCGCCCGAACACGAATCCGGCCCCGGCGCCCCACCCCGCCGGGACGCCGCCGCGTACGTCCACGCCCGGCCCCAACGGGCCCGTGTTCCCGCATATCCGGTTCAACAACCCCGCCGCGCCGGGAACACCGCCTCACGCGGGGCCCAACCGCCCGGCCCCCGCGCCGCACCCGTCCACGCCGCACAACGGCGGCAACCCGTCCGGCACGCCGCCGCGCACCCCGTCCAGCGCCGGCGGACCGGCCCGGCCGCACTCCTCCACATCTCCGGGCGGTCCGCCCCGGAACGCCGCGCCGGCACCGCACGGCCCCGTTCCGCGGAACCTCCCCCCGCACCTGCACGACGCCTGGCGCGGCAGCACCCCGACCCCGGCGGGCCGCAGCTTCCACTCCCCGCACGACGCCGACATCGCCGGCCGCGCGCACCGCGTCGCGCCGTCCCCCGGCAGCTACGTCGTCGACGGACGCGGCGCGGCCCCGGACGGCATCACGTTCAACGGCCGCCGCCTCAACGCGGAGGAGATCGCCGCCCTCATCCGCAGCGACCCCAACGCCGCGGGCCGCCAGGTCGTCCTGCTGAGCCAGCAGCCGAACGGCTCCCCGTTCGCGCGGGAACTCGCCCAGCGCCTCGGCACCCGCGTGGTGACGCCCAACGGCCCCATCGCCGTGGACCCGAACGGCGGGGTGATCTCCCCGAGCTGGTCCATCCACGAGCCACCCGCCGACCGGCGCCCGCCACGCGTTCCTTCCGTGAACCCGCTGGCGGTCCCGCCGGGCGGGCACGACCCGTCCCACCGTCCCGGCGAGGTCGGCCCCGACGGCGTCCGGCGCTTCGCCACCGACCTCGACGGCTCCCACTACGGCGAGACCCACCTCTCCGAGACCTACCGCAACCTGCCGCCCGAGCAGCAGCAGGCCGTGTACCAGTACACGGTGCGGTCGGAGCCGAACCGGTTCCTGCGGCCGGGCGGTGACTACGGGGCGTTCATCAACGGCCTGATCGCCCAGCGCAACCAGTTGCACGCGCTGATCTACGCCAACAACGGGAGGGTCCCGACCGCCGGGGACCTGTACCGGATCTCCCAGGCGCCGACCGTCCATCCCGACGTGCGCAGGCTCGCGTTCGACTTCTACCGGTCCGGCAGCGCGGACGCCCACCTCGGGCGTCTGCAGACCGCCTCCGCCGAGCTCGACCACCAGATCCGCTACTTCGGCGAGCCTCCCGTGGAGGCGTTCCAGCGCAGGATCGCCGAGCTCGACCGCGCGCTGAGCCACCCGCTCCCCGAGTCCGTCCAGGTCGAACGCGGCCTGCACGACCTGAGCTTCCTCGTCGGAGCCGACGGCCACCCGCTGGGCTCCCGGCTGGACCCGTCGCTGCTGGTCGGCACGGTGCAGACGGAACACGCGCCGATGTCGACCTCGCTCGGCTCGACTCCCGCCGAGGTCGACCAGACCCCGTTCCCCCACCGTCTCCACATCCGGGTCCCCGAAGGCTTCCCCGGTCTGTGGATGGGGTCGCAGAGCGCCTACTCCGACCAGCGTGAGCTGATCCTGCCCCGAGGCGTGCAGTACCGGATCGACGCGGTCCAGCCCAACGGCTACGTGGACGCGTACGGCAGGCCCGCCTACACGATCTGGGCAAGCGTGATCCCGGCCCCGACCCCGCCCCTCCCCGGCTACGGCCCCGTACCCCCGACCTCCACACCACCGACCGGACCGCCCCCGGCGCACAGCGGACCGCCCCCGGCGCACGGCGGACCGCCCCCGGCGCACGCTGGACCGTCCCCGGCGCACAGCGGGTCGCCCTCACCACACAGCGGACCGCACTCGGCACATGCCGGGCCACCCCCGGCACACACTGAATCGCCCTCGCCGCACACCGGACCGCCCTCCTCGCATGGCGGACCGTCCTCGGCGCATGGCGGGTCGCCCCCGGCGCACGCCGAACCGCCCTCAGCACACAGCGGGCCGCATTCGGCACATGCCGGGCCACCCTCGGCACACATTGGATCGCCCTCGCCGCACGGCGGGCCGCCCTCGTCACACGCCGGACCGTCCCTGCCGCACACCGGATCGCCCCCGGCACACACCGGGCCGCCCTCCTCACACGCCGGATCGCCCCCAGCGCATGGCGGACCGCCCTCAGCACACAGCGGGCCGCACTCGGCACATGCCGGATCACCTCCGGCACACACCGGACCGCCCTCCTCACACGCCGGGCCGCCCTCGGCACACAGTGGGTCGCCCGCGTCGCATACCGGGTCGCCCCCAGCGCACGCCGGGCCGCCCCCGGCGCACACCGGGCCACCCCCGGCGCACGGTGGGTCGCCTTCACCACATGTCGGGCCGTCCTTGTCGCACGTTGCGTCACCCGGGGCGCACGACGCATCGCCTTCCCCGCATGGTGGGCCGTCCTCGTCGCACGCCGGGCCTCCCGCGTCGCACGGCTGGCCACCCTCAACGCACGGTGGTCCTCCCTCACCGGCCGCGCATCGTGCCGCCCCGACCCCAGGGCCGGGTCCTTCCCCGCACGCGGATCCGTCCCCTCGGCCGCCGTCCGCGGAGACGCCCTCACCCGCCCACGGGCCCTCGCGTCCCCACAGCGGCGCGGACACCGCCCACGGCCCGTCCGGCACGCGTGCTCCCGCCGACGGGCACGCCGACCCGTTCCACCGGGAGGAGTCCGACACCGGCGACTCGCGGTCGGTCCCGGAGGGGCTGCCCGAGAGCCTGCGCGACGTCTGGCGCAACAGCGACGAGACCCCCGCCGGGCGCTCCCTGCACGACGATCCCCAGATGCGGGACCTGGCCCGGCGCGTCCCCGCCGACCCGAACCGCTACATCCTCGACGGCCACGGCGATCCCGACAGCGTGAACGCGGGTGGCCGCCGCCTCGGCGTGGACGAGGTCGCCGACCTCATCCGCAATGACCCGAACTGGAACGGCCGCGAGGTCATGCTGCTCTCCTGCCACACGGGAGACGGCGACTTCGCCCGGCGCCTCGCCCAGCGCCTCGGCGTCCCCGTCACCGCCCCGCAGGGCAGGGCCTGGTCCGACACCGACGGCAACGTCTACGCGTCGTCCGAGACCCGCGGCCCCGACAACCGCCCGCGCCCGACCTGGCCCCCGGACGGCGGCTGGACCACCCACCGCCCCGACGGCACGAGAACGCCGTCCGGCCGCGACGGCTTCGCCCCCGGCCACCCTCGCCAGGACCTCCCGAAAGGCCCGCCCCTCGACGGCCGTTCCCGTGGCGCCTCCACCGACCCTCCCCCGGGCAACGGCAGCGGGTCATCGAACGCCCAGCCCGGAAGAAGCGACTCCTACATCGCCGACGACGGCAATGTTCGCCCGGTCCCGGAGGGCCACTACCGCCTCGCGAGTGATCCCCAGCCGTACATCCGGGACCTGGGGAGCCACCGGCTCCACCACCCCGAGGACGAGCCCGGCACCTACCGGACGGAGAAGTCGTACAGGCTGAAGCGCGGCGCGCGCTTCATCGACGATCCCCTGGCCGACCGGAGCAAGGACGTCACCTACGAGGAGAGGCGGACCAGGAAGGTCCCGTTCGCCCTGTCCTCCTCCGCCCGCGGGGAGATGGACGCCCTCGTGGAACGCCGGTCAGAGATCGACGCGTCCCGCCAGGAGGACAACAAGGAGCTCAAGCGGCTCGTCGCGAGATTCGGCATCAGGAAAGAGGATGTCAACAGCGACGAGAAGCTGGCCGAGAAGCGGGAAGAGATCCTCGCGGAAATGGAGAGCGGGGACCTCTCCCCGGAGGAGAGGCGCGGGGTCCGAGACGACCTGCGCAGCCTGTACGAGGTCGCCAGGAGATACAACGCGGCCGGCAGCGCCATGTCCCGGATCAGCGAGCAGATGGGCATGGTGGCGGCCAAGGACTTCCTGGACGGCAGGTACGGGGTGACCCTTCTCACTCCGCAGAGCCTCGCTCCGGGCAAACCGACCACCGCCGATGTCACGGCCGTGGCCTTCGAACGCGGGAGGGACGGGGAGACCGCCGTCCTCTACACCGTCGAGGCCAAGGGCGTGGGCTCCCAACTGGGAAGCAGGCTGGTGGAGGACATGAAACGGGCCGCGCAGGGAGCTCCCGAGTACAGCCGCTTCATCCTCAAGCGCGATATCGACCTCAAGGCGGCCCTGGACGCCCGGCCGGAACTCCAGAAAAGGCTCAAGGAAGAACTGGAGAAAGAGAATCTTCGGGTCCGCAGTTACTACGTTCATGTCAACGACCAGGGCGAAGTCAATTGGGCCAGATTCCATCTCGACCGGGACGGGACCCCGATCCGCTTTACGGAGATCGCGGGAATCAACGTGTAGGATGACGGCATGACCAGGCGGGTTCTCGACGACCAGGAAATCCTTGATCTGTTGGCCGGGCTCCGCGCCCTGGAGTGGCCACTGCCAATGGACAGCGCCACGGAACTGCCGGGCCGTTTCGAATGGACCGTGGAATACCAGAGCGAAACGGTCGTCGAACTGGACACCGGCCTCGGCCCGGGTTCGGGGCTCATCGACGCCGACGGGAACGGCGTCGTCGACGCCCTCAGGTTGTCGGTGACATCGCGTGTCGACCGGAACTCGGAGCCCGATCGCGCGTGGCTTCGCGACCGCTTCGCGCACGTTCTCGGGGTGATGACGCGGGCCCTCGGCGAACCGACCCTGAAACGCCCGGGTTCCTCTCCCCAGGTGCGCTGGCGCGGCGGGGAGTACACGATCGGGCTCACCCGGACCACGGTCAACCTCAAGCTGTTCATGGCGCGCAACGACTACCTGGACGAGGACGACCGTCGGGGAGAGGGCGGGCACTGATGGACTGGGCGCATCTCTCCGCCGCCCTGGCGGAGGAACTCGCCGACCTTCCCGCCGGGGCGCTGGTGGTCGTCTACGAGGCCGGCAAGGAGACCGGGCGCTTCCGGTTCGCCCAGTTCGCCCAGGACGAGGACCGGCTGAGCGCCGAGATCGTCACCAACGGGTTCCTGGTCCCGGAGGTGCGGGCGACCCCCGACGGCGAGGAGCTGATCAGGCGGGCCGGGTGGCGCGCGCCGGAGGTCCGGGAGGGGCACGACATCTGGTGGTACTCGCTTCCGTGGCCCTCGCCGCCGGACCGGTACCGGGAGCTGGCGGAGATGGTCGTGACCGCGCTCCGGGACGGCTACGGGGCGAGCGGACAGAGCCCCTGGGCCTACGACGCCTGGAACGAACGGCAGGGGAACTCCCCCCTCGAACTCCCTCGCCTGCGGCTACCGCGCGGCAACCGCCCCTGACGCCCCTACGTCCCCAGCCACGGGCGAGCGGCTTCCCCGCGTTCAGCCGTGCGACGCCGGGACGGCCCGCGGGGAGCCGTCCGGGGACGTCCCGTCCGACCGGCTCCGCGAGCGCGCCGGGCTCGGCCGTCGTGGGGACCGGCCACCGGCGATACCTCAATAACCTGGTCAATCACGGGGTCGGGCCGCCACTAGACTCCCGCGAGGCGAGAGAAGGAGAGAAATCCGTCATGACACAGTCTCCCTCCGGCGACGGCAGCGGCCTGCGCATGGCCCGGCTGTTCGACGCGGTGGACCCCGACGGGTCTCCCGCCGTGCAGCGGCCGCGGGTGCCCGAGGAGTTCCGGGAGGCGGTCCTGCGCTACCTGGACGAGGCGCCGATCGTGCTGGCCGCCCGCAGCTACGACGAGGACGTCCTCGACCCCGAGCGCGCCCCCCGCGTGCCGCTGACCTTCCACACCGACGGCGCCTGGATCTGGCCCGGCGCGGTCTCCTACTACCTGTCCGCGCACGGCGTCCCGCCCGAACCCGAGCTGGTCAACCACATCGGCCGCAACGCCTTCCGGCTCCCGGAGGTCGGCGAGGACGCGCGCCGGGCCGCCGTCGCCGCCATCACCTCCTCACCCGACTTCTCCTGAGGCCCGTGCATGAACCAGACCCCGCCTCCCCCACCCCCGTCCGGTGGCGTGCCGCCGCTCCCCGACGACGGCGGTGAGGAGTTCGCGCCGCCCTTCCCGCCGCCCGGCGACGAGGGTGGGGAGGAGGGCGGGCGCCGGCCGTCCTACGCGTACGCCACCCGCAAACCGGTCGCCTACCTGCCGGTGGTGCTGCGCGAACGGCACATCGGCTACCTGTGGGCGGGCGTGATCACCGAAGCGGCGGGTTTCGTGCGGTTCCCCGACGCGGTGGACCACGCCCTGAAGGCCCCCGAGACGTGGAGCGACCGGCTCGCCGGCTCCGCCGGACGCGGCGTCCCCGCCCTCCAGGCGATCCGGTCCTGGATCGGCGCGCCCGAGCACCCCGAGGGCGGGGCGGTCCCGGCCGACGCCGTCGAGCGGTACGCGTCGAGCACGACCGAGCTGTGGGAGTCGGTCGACCCGTCCCTGGTCGACCCGGTCCTGGACGCGATGCTGCCCCTGGACGGCGAGTTCCCCGACGGAACGCCGGTGGACCGCTCGCACGGCTGGGGCCCGCTGGAGATGCGGCTGCCGCCCGGCTACCCCGAGACCGCCGGCGACGGCCCGGTCCGCTACCTCACCGCCGTCCAGGGCGACCTGCACCTGGGATACGTGTGGGCTTCGGAGGACGCCGCGTCGTTCGTGGAGCGCGCCGACGCCGCCCTGGCCGGGCAGGTCGCCCGGGGGGCCTGGCGGCTGCGCCTGCGGGAGCTGTTCGAGCAGGGCGTCCCCCCGGCCGAGGCCCTGGAACGCTGCGCGGCCATGCCGGAGGACTCCCAGGCCGGAACGCCGCTGCCGGCCGTCGAGCAGGCGCCGAGCCTGCGCGCGCTGACCGACTGGGCCGGGCGGTACCAGCAGTCGATGCCGCTGGCCCGCCCCCCGCGCCCGGACGACCTGGAGGCATGGCGGCGTCCCCGGCTGTCGCCGGAGGAACGCGACGCGGTACTGCGCTACCTGCGCGGCGCGCCGGTCGTCTTCGACGGCGGTTTCGCCCCCGACGCGTTCGCGCCGGACCGCCCCGAACGCGTCCCGGACGTCCACCGCACCGACGGCGTCTGGATCTGGTCCGAGGCGGTCGCCCACCACCTCCAGCACCACGGCATCACCCCCGAGCCCGGGCTCCTGGAGCACATCCGCGCCAACGGCCACCGGGTCCCGCCCGCGGCCGGGGAGGCGGTCCCCTGGGCGCTCACGACGCTGACCATGCACGGCGTCCTCCGCCATCCACCCGTCTGACCAGGGAACCCATGAGCACCGAGCCACAGCCCGCCGCCCGCGCCGACGAGGACGTCCACTTCCGGCTGGCCGGCCCCGCGATCGAGTCCTACCCCTCCGACGCCGAGGGGCCGGTGGACTACCTGGAGGTCGTCTCCGACCGGCACGGCCCGCTGGGCTACCTGTGGGCCTCCTCCACCCGGGACGCCGCCGGGTTCGTCCGCCGCGCCGACGGCGGCGACCACGCGGCCAACGAGTCGGTCGCCTGGGTCCGGGACCTGCGCGCCGCCCGCGCCCGGGGCGTCCCCGCCGGGGAGCTGCTGGACTTCTTCGCCCGCACCCCCCTGCCGCTGGACCCCGACGCCTCGCACTACGGCCGCGTGGTCCCGGGCCCCCGCTCCACCGCCTCCACCCTGAGCGTCCTCCGCTCCATCGCCGCCTCCTGAACGGCGACGGCCTCACCGCGTGCGCGGTGAGGCCGTCGGGCGCGGTCCGCGCCTCAGGTGGGGAACTCGCCCACCCATTCGCCCCTCACCAGGTGCCCGGGCAGATACTCCGACTCCACCTCGACCGGAATCCCCAGGTCCGTCGCCAGGCAGGCGAGCGCCAGCAGCGGCAACGCCACGAACCCCTCGGGGGACCGGCGCCGTTCGGCGTCCCGCGTCCAGTGCTCGCGGTGCCACTCCAGCCCCTCGAACAGGGCGTCGTTGAACGCCGCGCCGTCCTCGGCGATCACCGCCTCGAACACCCGCATCGCCGGGAAGGCGATCAGGTTCGCCCGATCCCGCCCGCCCTGCGGGTCGATCGCCTCCACGGCCGCGTACAGGTGCTCCTGGCAGTCCTCCCGGCCGCGCCACAACGCCTGCAACGCCTGGATCCACGGGTACAGGTACGGCGCCGCGCTCCCGCCCGCGGCCGAGTCCCGCAGGAAGTCCGGCGACACCGAGTTCAGGAAGTCGAGGCGTTCCTTCTCCCGGCACACCAGCGCCAGGTAGCACGCGTTCAGCCACTCGCCGCCGGTCGTCCAGAAGCTCGGCCCCTCCGACCGCACCGGCAGCGTCTCGGTGCCGAAGCGGCACTCCACGACCGTGCCCGCGGGCCGGGTCGCCGCCCGGAACGCCGCCGTCCCGGCCTGCATGGCCAGCACCGTGCTCCGCCACGTCTCCGCCAGGGCCGCCGGGGCGTCCCCGGCCAGCCGGTACCCCCACACCGAGCGGGTGAGGTACTGGGCCTCGTTCATCTGCGCGGGGGCCTTGTCCAGATCGATCAGCGCCCAGTTCACGACCGTGTCGTGGAGTTCCTCGGCCTGCCGGGCGGCGAACTCCGCGTCGATCTCGTGCCGCTGAACCGTCCGCACCGTTCTCTCCTCCGACTCACAGCCAATGGGCGTTCCGCGCCGCGTGGACCGCGGAGTCCGCTGTCGGCGGGTGACCCCAGGTGGACGGGCAACAACCTATCGGCGACGGACCGGTGCGACGGACAGGGCCCGTCCCGCACTCCCCCGGGACGGGCCCTTTCTCCATATCCGACCCCGCGCGCCCTTTACCCGGGACAGGCCTTCTCATTCCTGACGAGACGCACATCACATCGGGCGTTCAGCCGCCGATGACGCCGCCGGGGAACCCGGAGGGTTCGGCCTCCGGTTCGGCCGTCTCGGCGGCCTTCCAACTCAGTGCCGGGACGTCGGGCGCGCCGTCGGGGTAGAACGTGCCGCCCGTCCAGTGCGCGAGCGCCTCGGCGAAGCGGCGCGCCACCCGTTCGGCGTCGGGCAGGTCGGCGATGGCGCGGACGTCCACCCACCACACCGGGACGGCGACCCGCGCCGCGAACTCCGGGCCCAGCAGCCGCCCGATCTCGCTCTGCACCGACACCTGCACCGGCGGCTCGATCGCCACCAGCAGCCGCCCCTGCGCGTCGTACAGCAGCGACGGACCGGGCTCGCCTCCGCGCAGCCCGAGCTGCTCGCCCATCGCGATCAGTCCGTCGGCGACGGCGTGCACGTCGGGGCGCCGCCGCACCAGGGCGACGAAATCACAGCTCATCGGCCCGCTCCCAGCGAACGCGCGAAGACCTCGTGGACGATCCGGATGACCGCCGTCCGGGTGGCCACCCCGATCTTGGCCATGTCCAGCGGGCCGCCGGTGCCGGCGTGCCGGTCGTAGGGCACCAGGACCACCGGCACGCCCCAGGCGGTCAGCATCTGCTGGGCCTTGTCCAGGTCCGCGCCGACCTGCGGGGCGTGCGCGACCATCGCGACGACGGTCCGCGTGATCAGCGCCTGCTGCTGGTTGGCGGCGAACCACTCCAGCGCGCCCTTGGCGCTCAGCGCCCCGTCCACGGTCGCGGGGGTGACCAGCACCAGCCCGTGCGAGTGGGTGAGGACGCCGCGGTTGACCTCGGTGAGGATGCCCGCGCCGCAGTCCACGATGACCGACGACACGTACCGGGTGACCTTGCCGAGCGCGTTCTGGAACGTGTCCAGCGCGAACTCCCCGGCGATCCGCCCGCCGCGCGTGGACGACAGCACCCACAGCCCGTCGGGGGTCCGCGACAGGAACTGCGCGGCCTCCTCGAACGACCGGGGGTTGTACTCGGCCAGGTCGAACAGCGAGCGTTCCGGCAGCACGCCCAGCCGCAGCGGAAGCGACCCCAGCTCGGCGTCGGCGTCGGCGGCCAGCACCCGGTCGCCGCGCGCCCGCGCCAGCTCGGTCGCGATCAACGCGGACATGGTCGTCTTGCCCGCGCCGCCCCGCACGCTGGCGACGGCGATCTGCCGGTACCCCGACACGGGCCGCGCCATGAGGTCGGCGAAGTCGCTCTCCAGCTTCAGGTCCGCCGACGACCCGCCGACGGCCTTGCGCACCCCGCGCCCGACCCTCCGCATCAGCGGATCGCCGTGCTGGTCCCGGCGCATGAGCTCCTGCGCGTGCACGTGCCCCTGCGGGTGCTGGGGCGCGGCCTGCTGCGACTGCTGGTGCGCGGCCTGCTCGGCACCGGCCCCGTCGTCCTCCGTGCCGATGATCGTCCCGAACGCGAGCGACGCCCCGAACGCCCCCGTGGCGGGCGGATCGGCCATCGGCACGGCGAACTGCGCCCCGAAAGCGTCCCCGCCCTGCTGGGGAACGGACTCCATGCCCGGCATGGACGGAGGCGCGGGCGGCTCCGCGAACCGAGAGCCCGAAGCGTCCTGCTGCTGAGCCGCCTCGGTGCCCGGCATCGCGGGCATGGGCGGCGCGGGCGGGCCTGGAAACTGCGGGCCCGAAGCGTTGGCGTCCTGCTGGGCGGGTTCCATGCCCGGCATGGGAGGAGGCGCGGGCGGCTCCGCGAACTGAGAGCCCGAAGGCTCCTGCGCATCCGGCAACCCAGGCATGGGCGGCGGCGCGGGCGGGCCCGGGAACTGTGGCCCTGAAGCGTCCTGCTCGGGCTCCATGCCCGGCATCGGCGGCGGGGCGGGCGGTTCCGCGAAGTGTGGAGCCGGGGCGTCCTGCGGGTCCGGTATCGCGAGCATGGGCGGCGGCACCGGGGCCTGCGGGCCCGAGGCGTCCTGCGCGGCGGCCTCCGTGCCCGGCATCGGCGGCGGAGGCGGGAACTGCGGGCCGGACGTGTCCGTTCCCTGGGCGGCGGACGTGTCCGGCATCGGGGGCGCGGGGGGCGCGAACGGTCCGGACGCGTCCGGCGTCAGCGCGACGGGTTCGGGCATCGGCGGGGGCGCGGGCGGCTGCGGGCCGGAGAAGTCCGGCATCGCGGGCGGAGCCGGGGGCTCGGCATGCCGCGGTGCCTCCGGAACGGGCGCAGCCCCCGTGACTCCGGCGAACGGCGGGGGTGGAGGCGGTGGAGGCGGCGCGGCTTCCGCTCCCCATGCGCCCTGCGCCGGGGCCGCCGCCATGGTGCTGAGGGCCGCGAACCCGCGTTGGGAAACACCGAGATCACGCAGCACGCCCTGCTGCCAACCCGAGTCGGTCACCTGCCTCCCCTCTCCTCCGCCAGCCTACGAGACTCCGGGGAACTCGCGCACCGTCGGCCGCTCTCGCACCCAACCGTGACATCGAGCAAAATTCCGGTCGTTCGGCAGAACGCCGGGCGGCTCCGCCGCGTCTCACCTATCGCACACCAGTGTCATCCCTCACCGTCGTGACGCCGCTACCCTTTCCAGACCTGTCCCACAAAAGCCCCCATCACGGCCTGGAGAAGCCATGAACCCTCCTCAGTGGCCGGGCCAGAACCCGCCCCCTGGTCAGCCCGGTTTCCCGCCCCCGCCGGGGCAGCCGTATGGCCCGCCCCCCGGCCAGCCCGGTTTCCCGCCGCCGCCCCCACCGCCCAGCGGCAGCGGTCCGCTGGTCCCGTTGCTGCTCGTCGGCGCGGTGGTGGTGCTGGCGCTGGTCGCGATCGGCGCGTTCGTCGTGATCGGCGGCGACGACGGTGAGCGCCGCCGGGTGCTGCCGCCGCCGCTGACCACCCCCTCCTACAGCCCGAGCACCTCCACGACCACGATGGACTCGGTGCTCAAGCCGATCGTCAGCACGGCGGCGGGCAGCACGTTCACGCGCGCGGGAACGATCCGCACCGGCAGCTGCATCAGCCGCGCCGACTCCGACCTGGTGACGGCGCTGCGCGGCAACTCCTGCGTGGACGACATGTCGTCGGCCCTCTACACCAACTCCTCGCGCACGATCGTCGTGGTGGTGTCGGTGCTGAAGTTCACCGACTCGACCACCGCCGTCTCGGTCAACAACGCCACCAGCCGCGGCGCGAACCCCACGGTCCTGCTGCCTCCGACCGGCAGCGGCCTGCCCGCGCTGCCCCGCCAGCCGAGCGTCTGGAACCGCAGCTGGGCGCAGGGCCAGTACGTGGTCTACGCCCAGGGCTACAACGCCAACGGCACCGACCCCGGCAGCCGGACCGGCCTGGTCTTCACGACCGCGGGCGAGCTCGGCCGCGAGATCGCCAACGTGATGGTCTGGAAGGGCTGATCCCCTTCCCCTCCAGGGCCCCGGCCGTCCCGGCCGGGGCCTTCGCCGTTCAGGCGCGCGGCTCGCGCAGGACGCCGGCGAGGACCGCGTGCACGGCCCTGCGCACGGCATCGGGTTCCGGCGGCTCGCCCGTCCGGTCGGCGAACATCAGGTGCCCGCCCCCGATCAGCGTGGGGGCCAGCACGTCGATGTCGGCGTCGGCGGCGATGCGGCCCAGCTCGCGTTCCCGGACGAGGTAGGAGGCGATCATCCCGGCGGCCTCCGTCACCAGCGGGATGCCGGCCGGCCGGACCTCGCGCAGCCGGGCGCGCAGGCCGTCCCGGGAGATGACGAGCCCGACGACCGCCACGACGACCGACCCGAACAGCTCGGTGAGCGCCCCGGTGAGGTTGTCGACGACCGTTCCGGTCCCGGCGGTGGCGCGCAGGAACGCGGCCCGGTCCTCGACGCGGGCGATGCGGTCCAGCACGAGTTCGGCCAGGAAGGCGTCGAAGTCGGCGAAGTGCCGGTGCAGGACGCCCTTGGCGCAGCCCGCCTCGGTCGTGACCGCCCGGCTGGTCAGCCCGCTCGGACCGTCCCGGAGCAGAACGCGTTCGGCCGCGGCGAACAGCCGCTGACGCACGTCCCGGATGGCCACCCCTGTCGGCACCGCACTCCCCCTCGCATTCCGTACACCTCCACTATCGACGAGTGGGCGGTTGCCCACTAGAGTGGGCGCATGCCCACTTCACGATCGGGAGACTCCCTGCCCCCCGAACCGCACCAGGCCCGGCAGTGGGCGGAGTCGTTCGGCTCGGACCCCGAGCGCTACGACCGCGCCCGCCCCCGCTACCCCGACGCCCTGCTGGAACGGCTCGTCGCCACCGCCCCCGGACCCGACGTGCTCGACGTCGGATGCGGCACCGGCATCGTCGCCCGGCAGCTCCGGGCGGCCGGCTGCCGGGTGCTCGGCGTCGAGGTCGACCCGCGCATGGCGGACCGGGCGCGCCGGGACGGGCTGGAGGTGGAGGTCGCGGCGTTCGAGTCCTGGGACCCCGCCGGCCGGACGTTCGACGCGGTCGTCTCCGGCCAGACCTGGCACTGGATCGACCCGGCGGCGGGCGCGGCCCGGGCGGCACGCGCGCTGCGGCCGGGCGGCCTGCTGGCGGCGTTCTGGAACGTGGGCGTCCCCTCCCCGGAGATCGCGGAGGGCTTCGCCGAGGTCGCGCGCCGGGTGGTGCCCGAGCTGCCGATGCTCCAGCAGACGGCCGCGTCCGCGCAGGCGTACACGGCGCTGCTGGACAAGGCGGCCGACGGGATCCGGCGGACGAACGCGTTCGGCGCCCCGGAGCGGTGGGAGTCCGGCTGGCGGCGTTCCTACACCCGCGACGAGTGGCTGGACCAGATCCCCACGAGCGGCTTCGCCGGACGGCTCGGCACCGAGAGGCTGCGGGAGATCCTGGCGGGCGCCGGCGAGGTCATCGACGCGGCGGGCGGCGGCTTCACGATGGACTACACGACGGTGACGATCGCCGCGATCCGCGCCGACGCCCCGGTCAGACCAGCTTGAGCGCGAACGGGAACGCGAGGACGAGCGGCGCCGTCTCCGGACGGACGTCCAGCTCGAACACGAGCTTCGCGCGCCGGTCCAGGTAACCGGCGACCGTGCCCTCCAGCAGCGCGATCCGCGCGCCGACGGGGTTCACGATCTCGAAGAAGCGGCCGCCCCGCACGTTCACGCCCGCCTCGACGGGCTCGGCGGCGGCCCGGGCGACGACGCGTCCGCCCTGCCCGACCATCTCGTAGGTCCGCCTGCTGGTCAGCGTGAGCGTGGGAGCGGGGCCGCCGGGGAAGAGCGGGGCGTCCGTGCGCTCCACCGCGCCGAGCCGCTCCCCGTTCGCGCCGGTGACGACGGCGAACCGGTCCCACTCCAGCGGGTCGTTCGCGGCCTGGGCGGGATGCTGGCCCGGCATGACCGACCGGGGATCGGCCTTGGGCCGGGCTTCGGCACGTTCCAAAGAGAACATCGGCCGCCCCTCGCCGTCCCGGACCTCCAGCACGACCCGCGCGGTGTCGCGCGGCACGGTCGGGTCCCCGTAGGGAGGCCCGTCATGGCCGCTCATGACCTTCTGCCACAGGCTCCGCCGCCCGCCCTCGGTCGGCACGCAGGAGGCGACCCTCCGCTGCCCGCCGTCCAGCAGTTCGTATCCCCAGGGCTGCTTCCGCCGGACGACGGTCAACTCCTCACCAGCACGTATCACGATGAAACATTCTCAGGGACCCGCCGGACCGCTTTGGCCACACCCCGACGCCCGCCCGCCTCCGCCTGACCGCTGAGGCCGGTGGCGGCGACCACAACGATGACCTCGGCCCGCTGCCGGCGGCCTACCGGACGTCCTTCTCCCAGGCCGCTCCGTTGGTCACCGGTCCTGCGGCGGATGGAACTGCGGCCGTCCGGGCGGAGGGGCCTGTGGCGCGCCCTGCGGCTGCTGCGGGAACCGCCCCGGCTGCGGCGGGTACTGCTGCCCGCCCTGCGGAGGATGGGGAGCACCGCCGAAACCGGCCGGGGGCATCCCCTGACCTGGCCCGGTGGCGGGCCGCGGCCCCTGGCGCTTCTTGCGCATCGCCATGAATCCGACGACGGCCACGGCGACCACGGCCGCGCCGCCGAGGCCGCCCAGGTAGGCGACGGCGTCCCAGGCGATCGGGGTCTCGATCTCCTTCAACGGCTTCTCGGCGTCCGGCCCGTGGTTCGCGGCCCACCGGTCGTACTCGTCGAACACCGGGTTCGCCGAGGTCTTCGGCACGTCGCCGATGAAGATCCGGTTGGGACGGATGATGCCGTAGCCGGTCCGGTCGTCCCTGCCCTTGGCGTCGATGTCCAGCGCGGAGGCGACGAGCTGGCGGACGACCTCGCGGTTCCTCATCTCCGGGTACCTGGACCGGATGAGCGCCACCATGCCGGCGGTCAACGCCGACGCCTGGCTGGTGCCGCTGAAGTACGGGTTGTGCTTGCCGTCGGGTCCGACACCGCCCGCTCGGACACCCGGAGCGGCGACCTTCACATAGGACTGCCGCTGGGTCTTCTCCCATGGCCGGAACTGCGGGTCCACAGATCCGACGGAAAGCACGCCCCTGCAGTTCGCCGGATGCATGGACTGGTTCGAGCCGTTCCCGTCGTTACCCGCACCCGCGACGACCACCGCGTCCTTGCTCAGGGCGTGGTGAACCGCTTGCTGCATGTCGATCGGGCACGCACCGGGAAGTGCCTGCGACAGGTTGATCACCTTCGCGCCGTGGTCGGCGGCGTAACGAATACCTTTTGCGATGGAGACGCTGGTCTGAGCGACGACCGGCAGGACCTTCGCCTCCGGCGCGACCCCCAGGAACCCGGACCTGCCGCCCTGCCCGACGATCAACGAGGCCATGTACGTGCCGTGGCCGGGCGAACCGAAGGCGGAGTTGTCGTCCGTGGTTCCGTTGCCGCTTCCGGTCTCGAAGTCGGTCCCCGGGGTGATCCTGCCCGTGAAGTCGGGGAGGCCGGCCTGGACACCGGTGTCGCTGAGCGCGACAGTGACCCCTTGGCCCTTGGACTTCGGCCAGAGCTTGTCGTTCACACCCCAGGTGGAGAACCACCACTGCCCGGCAAGCGGTTTGGCGTCCGCCGCAGCGGCACCCGGTGAAACCACCGCCCCCAGAACGGCCAGGGCCAAAGTCGATCGAACGACCGTCCGGCTCCACCGTCGCATCCGACACTCCTCGCTCATCGCGACAAACCTCGCTCACGGTACGGACGGGTCAGGGTATCCCTGACCCGTCCGTACCGTTCCCGCGTCACCGGATCCGGCGTCAGCCGATGACCGGGGGCGCGGTTTCGTCGTTACCGCCCCAGACGTCCTCGTCCTCGGTCAGCCAGGTGGAACGCTCGTGCTCGTTCTCCTGGCCGCCGGGGCCACCGGCGCCCGCGCCCATGGGCATTCCCATGCCCATGCCCATGCCGGCCCCGCCGTTCTTGCCGAACCCGGCGGCACCCGGGAAGGCACCGAAGCCGCCGCCGGGGCCGCCCGGAGGCATGCCCGGCATACCACCGGGGCCGCCCGGAGGCATGCCGCCGGGGCCACCACTGGGGGGGCCACCGCCGGGGCCGCCCGGAGGCATGCTCGACAGGTCGCCGCCCGGGCCCTTGGGCATGTTCGGGCCGTTGGGACCACCAGGTCCGTTCGGGCCGCCGGGGCCGTTCGGGTCGTTCGGGAACTTGGGCGGGTCGTTCGGGCCGTTGGGACCGTTAGGCCCGTTCGGACCGTTGGGGTCGGGCATCTTCGGGGGCTCCGGAGTGCCACCCGGACCGTTCGGGCCGCCAGGCGGGCCACCGGGAGGAGCGCCCCCACCCGGCATCTTCGGCGAACCGGGGGGCTTCCCGCCCGGGTCTGTCGGACCCGGCAGATCAGGATCCTGAATGCTCGGGTTCGGCATCTGCTGACGGATGTCGTCGGGGAAGTTGTCGTTGGTCGCCGTGGTGCCGTTGTTGATCCGCTCCATGGCGTCGCCCGCGCCCATGTTGCGGCCGAGGAACGAGCCCACCGCCGCCGGGGGGACGAGCTTGGACCAGTCCACGACCTCCTGCACCCACTTGGCGGTGGAGCTCTGCGAACCCCACGCCTGCTTCCAGCCCTCCTGCTGGGAGGCGTGGCTGGTCAGCGCCTGGCTGGTCTTGTAGCTCTTGTTGTAGATCTCGTTGGCCTGCCGGTAGGCCGTGTTCATCTCCTTCATCGCGGCCTGGGCGTCCTCGCCGCCCCAGACCTCGATGATCTGGTAGGCCTTCTTGTACAGCAGGTCGGCCGTGGTGTTGATACGCCGCGACAGGTTGCCGTACGTGTTACCCGCCGTGCGGACCCTGTCCGGCTCCATGCCGTCGACGATCTGCTGGAGCTTCGCGAACTGGTCCTCCCAGATCTTCAGCGAGTTCCAGCCGCCGATGCCCTGGTTGTCGCCGTGGATCTGGCCGTTGCGGATCGTGACGTTGTTGCTCTGACCCGTGGTCACCTAGCGCACCCCTCTCAAGTTCTCCGTGCCCGTCAGGTCGCGTAACGCTTGCCGCCGACGTTGTTGGCGGCCTTCTTGGCGTTGTCGTCGGCGTCGCGGTGGGTCTGGTTCGACCGGCGCAGCGCGTCGATGACCTTCTGGTACGACTGGAGGAACTGGTCGTAGGTGTTGCCAATGGCGTTCTGCGCGGTGTTGACCGTCATGTTCAGGCCCTGGCCGGCGCTGTAGTTGCCGATCGCCTTCTGGCCCGGCTTGGCGTTGTCCTCCAACGCCTCGACCAGCTTCTGGTTGCGCAGGTCGTCCAGGTCCTTCTGGAGCTGGTCGGCCAGGTCCTTCAGCTTGTCGTGGTCAACCTTGATCTCCTTGCCCGCGTCGGGCAGGCTACGGGGACGCTCGGGGGGTGCCATGTCTGCTCAACCTCCTGTCGGCCGATGCCGACTCAACAACTGTTCGGCCGTCCGAGAAGACGAGACGGCACGGTGACGACCGGATCCGGGATGCGGGACCGTCGAGTGGAACGGGCCCCGGTCGGTCAGCGCCGACCAAGGCCCGTTCCGCTACCTCCAGCACCCTGGAAAGGGGCGTCAGCCCCAGATGCCGGTGTTGGCGCGCTCAGCCGCCTGGTAGTTGTCGTGGGCGTCGCGGATGGCGACACCGAGCTGCGCCACGACGTTCTGCATGTCCTTGGCGGCGGTGTCCCACTCCTTCTGGAAACGCCAGTACGCCTCCTGCGCACCGCCCTCCCACTGGTTCAGCTTGGTCTTGAGCTTGCCCTCAAGGTCGCTCAGCTCGTCCATGAGCGCGCGCGCGGCCTGGGTGAACTGGGCCTCCCCCTCGGTCAGACCGCCGAAGTTTGCCCTCATGTAGCTCATGTGTCTCTCCTTTGTCCAGCCTGGTTCACCGGGTCGTCGGAAGGCGGCCGGGTCAGGTGCGGCCGTTGAGCAGGGCCTGAACCTTGTTCACGGCCTGCTCGGACATCTCTTCCTTGGACTCGTAGGTGATCTTGGTCTGGACCAGGCTCTGGTGCATGCCCTCCAGAGCCCGCAGCACCTTGGTGAAGTCCTCGTTGAAACGGTTGAACACCGTCTCGAAGGCCATGGAGGCGTTGCCCTCCCAGGCCGAGCGGACCTGCTGCTTGTGCCCATCGAGCTGGGTCTGCAGGCCCTTGATGATGTTCGCGGAAGCGTCAATGTCCTCCGCGGCCTGCTTCATTGCCGCTCTGTCGACGGCGGACTGCTGCGTCATCCGTCACCTCCAGTGACTCGTCGTGCCATGACCCGCGGGAAACGATCTGGGCAGAGGCGCCGGGTCTTTCACGCCAAGCCCCCGGTCCGGCGGCACGAGGACCCCTGTGGCCGAGTGGGCGGGGGGTCGCGCCGCAGGGTCCCATCACACTAAAGGGCCTGGTCGCAAGGTGTCCATCGATTCCCTGGCGTATCAGACGCATCAGCATTCACCCTGGTTCAGCCCTTTTCGATCGATTTTTCAGCTCCCCGCCTGGGTGGTCAGGGGCAGGTTGATCGAGACCTTGTCGGGGTCCAGCGGCTGCCCTTGTGCGATGAGGTCCAGAACCCCGGCGGGCACCTTGGCGGCGTCGCCGGGAAGGGTGTAGCCGAGCTTCCCGGCGGTCTCCGGGTTCTTGATCGGGAACCGCTTGCCCTCGGCCACCAGGTAGTAGGTGTCCACCTTGTCGGCCTTGCCGGGGCTGGGGACGCGGCCCGCGACCGACGCGCTGCCGGGCGGGAACACGAGCTGGTCCGCGCCGGTCGGCTGCGGGCCGGGCGGCGGGGTCGGCAGCGTCCCGCCGATCGTCAGCTTGGCGTCGGAGTTGCCCGTGGGGTCGTCGTAGACGGCGCACAGCGGGCTGTTCTCCTTGTAGGTGGCCAGCGACGGGGCCTTGCCGTCCAGGCGCTGGTCGCGGACCTGCTGCGTGGACTGCCCCAGCTGGCCGACCTGGCTGGTGTCGATCTGAACGGGCACGGGACGCTGGTTGCCGTACGCCTTCCAGGTGCCGCGGTCGGCCAGCATCAGGTCCCGCTGGATCGGGGTGAGCGGGGCGAGGCCGTCCTTGCGCAGCACGTACGCGGTCTGGCCGCCGGACGAGGTCTTCACCTCGAAGACCCGGCCGACCTGGGCCTTGCCGTTGGGGCCCGCGGCGGGCTGGCCGAGGTCGGGGATCTCCGGCGGGGCGAAGTTGGGGCCCTGGGTGACCGAGTCCAGCCACTTGCCGGAGATCTGGACGGGTGTCGCGCCGAGCGTGATGAGCGCCGACTGCGACATGAGCATCCGCTGGTTGCGCCAGATCAGCCAGTTCTGGCCGTCGGCCTGCACGACGACCGCCTGGTCGTCGCGCATCCGGGTGCCGCCGACGCCGCGGCCCGCCATCAGCGTCACCAGCGACTGGCGGCCCGTCGAGGTGCCGTCGACGGCGCGCACGCACACCGACCACGGGCCGCGGGTGAGCTTCTTGCGGTCGGGCAGCGTGTTCGGCGCGCCCGGGATGCCGATCATCGGGCCGCGTTCGTACTTCGACAGCGAGTTGGTGGAGACGGTGCGCCGGCTCTTGGTGTCGGCGCCGGCGACCAGCCGGGCCGACACGTAGTTGGTGACCGGGCAGAGCTTGCCGTCCTGGCACCACACGTAGCGGGCGCCGGTCTCCTTCTCCACGATCAGCATGCCGGCCTTCTCCAGGCCCTTGGCCCCGCCGGGCCGGATGATGCCGAAGATCCCGCACGCCGCGCAGACCAGGATGGCGATCATGACGCCGCTGAACCCGGCGATGTTCATCCGGCGCAGCGGCAGTTCGGGGTTGTCGGGCTCCCCGGAGATCAGCGCGAGCGAGGCGCGCTGGGTCATCAGCCGGTGCGCCTGGAGCAGGTCCTTGCGTGTCTGCACTGGCCTCTCCCCCTAACCGGCCAGGCCGCGCATGAAGCCGAACAGGCCGCACAGCCCGAGGGCCAGCGGCACCAGCGCCACCATCAGCAGCATTTCGAGGATGTCGGCCGCGCGGCCCCAGAACGGCGAGGGCCGGTTGCCCGGCAGCCACAGGCCGACGCCCAGGAACGTCCCGCCGATCGCCAGGACCGGCAGCAGCGCGCCGACGACCATCATGATCTGCGAGCCGCCCGCGGCCAGGCCCAGGGCGAGGATGCCGAGGCCGAGCACGCCCGGCACCAGCAGCGCCAGCCGCTGGATCCGGCCGCGGAACAGCCGGGAGCGCAGCAGCATCAGCGTCGAGATGACCCCGGCGGTGACGGGGCCGAGCCAGCCGTCGGCGAACGCGGCGGGCAGCAGCCCGAGGAACCCGACGATGCCGAGCCCCACGGTGAACCCGGTGATGAACCGGTCGGCCAGGCCGGTGCGGGTGAGCACCTGCCTGCCGTCCACCATGATCGTGTCGCGGCGGAGGTCCTCGGCGCTCTGCGGCACCGGCGGCAGCGTGACCTTGGAGAACCGGAACGCCAGCGTCGGGGTGAGCGGCGTCAGCATCATCGCCACGGCCACCGCGACGGTGGCGATGCCGGTCGGCGACAGGTCGTCGAACAGCAGCGCGACGCCGGACCCGGCGGCGCCGAGCGCGCCGCCCACGACCGTGCCCCAGAAGATCGTCGCGCCTTCCTTGATCCCGACCAGGGCGATCATCGCGACGAGCACGACCGCGCCGAACCCGGCCAGCGCGTGCAGCGGGCCGAGGTCGGCCAGCGCGGTGCCGCGCGCCGGGGCCAGCAGCCCGGCCAGGAACGCGTGCGGGAACGCCGAGAAGGCGAGCACCGTTCCGGCCTGCCGGTCCCCGGACGCGCGGGACACCGACACCGAGGCGATCATCAGCAGCAGGGCGACGACGCCGGCGCACACCGCCGGGACGATCCACGACGGCCCGGACAGCAGCAGCACGAGGGCGGCGAAGGCGGACGACCCGGCCGCGACCGAGAGCGCGAAGTTGCGGGTCCACTCGGGCCGCCAGCGGTCGCGGCGGTCGTTGACGGCGGTGGCGACCACGTCGGCGACGTCGTCGAACGCCAGCTCCGGAAGCTGCGACATCCCGGGGCGCAGGTAGAGCATCTCGCCGTCGCGGAGCCCGGCCTGCGCGGGGGTCGTCGCCCCGTCGAAGGGGGCCTCGTCGAGCCGTTGCAGCACCCATCCGCCGTGCGCGAGTCCGGCGTCGGCCATCTGGTTGCCCGAGTAGTGCAGGATCGCCGGGAAGAGCTGGGCGAACGGCACGTGAGCGGGAAGCGAGATGTCGATGCGGCGCTTGGGAGCCACCACCGTGACCCGGCACAGCTCTGCCCCGGTGACTGTTGCCACAGTTCTCCCTCACAAGTACACCTGTGGTCCCAAGGACCGTCCCATCACGGGAGGAAACCGTAACAACATAGACGTTCAGTCAAGTCGTGGGTAACAAGCTGTGACGCTCCACACGCCCTGGTCACGCCCTCCCACCCGCGGTATGCGCGCGCGGCACGGCCCGCGCCCCCTGAATCGGACGGCGCTGGAACCACCGGGCCCTCCCGCGAGTCAGAGTCACCGGCAAGCACACCCGGCGGGGAGCCGAACCGGTCTGTCTACCCGCGGGGAACGCCCTGAATCCATTGATCACGCGTTTCCTGCACGGTTCGATACAGTTCCTCCCGCCTGGCGACCGACTCGGGGAGCAGGGATGTGGAAGGACGACGAACCGGACGACGGTGACGACGTCCCGTTCGAGCAGCGGCTGGCCGAGGCGCGCCGGGAGCTGGGCGACGCCCTCACCGCCCGCGAACCCGTGACCGCGCGCTCGGAGACCCCTCCGGTGCGCGGCGAGGGCGAGGCCGCCGAGGGACGGGTGCGCGCCGTGGCCGTCAGCGGCGGCCGCCTGGAGTCGCTCGAACTCGACCCGCGCGTGCTCCGGCTCCCGCCCGGCGAGATCGGCGCCTGCATCGCCGCCGCCGTGAACGCCGCGCTGGACGACGTGCGCGGCAAGGTCACCAGCGATCCCGCCGACAGCGCGGTCGACCCCGCCACGCTGCTGCGACGGCTCGGCGAGGTCCAGAACGAGGGGCTGCGCCGGCTCGGCGTCATGATGCGCGGCCTCGACGAGGCGCTGGCCGGGATCCAGGACCGCGCCCACGTCGGCGACCACGCCCCGCTCCCCGACCTGGAGGGGCTGGTCGGGCAGGTGGGGCGGCTGGCCGGTCCGGCGGGCCCGAGCGGCGGCCGCGCCCCGGCCGTCGGCACCGCCGCCGACGGCGAGGTCCGGGTCACCGTCTCCGGCGGCGGCCTCGTCGAGGCGGTCGAGCTCACCGAACGCGCCGTGCGGCAGGGGTCGCACGCCCTGGCCGCGCACGTGGTCACCGCCGGGAACGCGGCCCTGGCCGAGGCGCGCGCGAACGCCCTCGACGCCACCGCCGCGCTCGGCCCCCACGAGATGGCCGAGCAGGTCCGCCGCATCCAGGACCAGAGCCTGGAGCAGTTCTCCTCCTTCACCCGCTCCCTCACGTCGCTGATGAACGGCGTCGAGAAGCGCTCCTAGAAAGGGACCGTCCCATGGCTCCTGAACTGGACGTCGACCCGAAGGTGATCAAGCGGGGCGGTGAGGGCATCCACTCCGCCGCCCAGCGCCTGCGCTCCGAGTGGCAGGCGTTCCAGGGCGAGCTCCAGGGGCACGGCGAGCCCTGGGGCGGCGACATGATCGGCATGCTGATCGGCGGCTGCTACGGCGCGATCTACGAGGCGGCCGTGGAGTGCATCGAGAGCAACATCGACGGGCTCAAGGACTACGCCGACGGCACCGTGGAGATGGCCTCGGTGTACTTCCAGGCCGAGGACGGCTCCACGGTCGAGGTCAACCGCGTCCGGCAGATGCTGGGGTGACCCGATGGGACTGAAACTGTCCGGGGAACTGGTCTCCGTGCTCGGGATGCTCGGTTACGACTGGCCCGAGACCGACGAGGAGAAGCTGTTCGGGATGGCCGGGTCCTGGTTCGGCTTCGCCGGGCGCCTGGGCGCGCCCGTGGGCGAGGCGCAGGACCACGCCGCCAAGGTGTGGAGCCAGAAGGGCGAGGGCCTGGAGGCGTTCCGCCGCAAGTGGACCGGCGAGGACGCCCCCGCCGAGGCCCTCACGGACGCGGGCACCGCCGCGATGCTCATCGGGGCCGGGCTGACCATCTGCGCGGTCGTGGTCCTCATGCTGAAGATCTATGTGATCATCCAGCTCGTCCTGCTGCTGTTCCAGATCATCCAGGCCATCGCCTGGGCCGGGCCGACGTTCGGCGCCTCGCTGTCCTGGATCCCGATCGCGAAGTTCATCGCCTCGGTCGTCATCGACCAGCTCATCGACATGACCGTCGAGTCGATCCTCAACGGCTGACGGCCACCACCCCACCGAACCGACCGCGGACGGAGAGCGTTGGTCAGGAGCAGAAGCAGGGGAGCGGGCGGGAGAGGCGGGAACATGGGCCTTTTCCGCCCCATTGCCAACTGGCTGAAGAAAATGCCCGCCGACCGGCACCCCGTCCGGCGCGTCCCCCAGGGGTTCACCGATCGGGAATTCCGCAAGTTCGCCCGGAACATTCGACAGCTACAGCGCCAGGCGGGGCTTCCCAAGGGCGACCTCATCCTGCACGGCAGCCGTATCAAGGGAACTGCGCGCACGAACTCCGACATCGATATCGCGCTGCGCGTCGACAGGAGGGACTTCTTCAACCTGGCCGAACGCGCCCTGGCCAGAGCCCCGCTGGGCACCCGGCTGCGGAAGAGCATGCTGCGCCGGTTCAACGAGAACGGCCAGATCGCGTCCTTCGACCTGGGCTCCGATTTCCAAAAACTCCGCCGCGAACTCCTCGACTCGAATTCGCCGGTGAAGGTGCAATTCTCGGTGCTGTTGAAGGGTGGTAAGCTCGACAACGGTCCATCACTTCCCATCCAGTAGGAGCAACAAGTGGAGCGCGCCCTTCAGTTTCTGGTGATGCTGGACGGCCCCACCGACGAACGCCGGATCCTGGACGCGGTGCGGCAGGCGTTCCCCGACGCGACCCCGGTGAAGTCGAACTCCTGCGACCTGCGCGGGAACTGGCTGGAGGCCTGGACCAACGAGGACCACGACCCGCGCCTGGCCGCCGACGGCGACGACGAGGACGCCTTCCTCTACTTCCGCTGGCGCGTGGAGGTCACCCCCATGGCCGACGGGATCACCGAGGACGACCAGGTGGCGCTCGCCAAGGGCCTGGTCGCCTGCTTCACCGCCAGCGGCTGGACCCCGATCGTCGCCGCCGCCTTCGAGGACCGCGTCTGACGGGCCGCGCCTGACGGGCCGCGGGCCCGGCCCGCGTTCCGCGCCCTCCCGCTGCCGCCGGTCGACCTGCGACGACGGGAGATCGGTCACTGAGCGTGATAACACCCACAACGCGGGTAATTGATCCTTCTTGTCCGTAAGATGGCGCACTGCGAATTCGTGACGCCCACCCGAGGGGAGCCCGTTCCAGTGAGCACCATCCTGGTTCGGCGGAAGGAACGCCGCAGGCCACCGGAGATGCCGCGCGGTGAGATCCTGCTGGAGTCTCCGCCGGAGCTGCCCGAGGTGGTCAGCGACGGGTTCCGGAACGTGCTGACCATGCTGCCGATGGCGGCCGGCACGGGCTCGATGGCGTTCATGTTCCTCAACCCCAACTCCAACCCGCTGCAGATGGTCGCGGGCGGGATGATGGGCCTGTCGATGTTCGGCATGATGTTCAGCCAGATGGGCCAGCGCAGCGGTGAGCGCAAGTCCAAGCTGAACTCCGAACGCCGCGACTACCTGCGTTACCTCGGGCAGGTCCGGACCAAGGTCCGCAAGGCCGCCTCCCAGCAGCGCGAGGCCCTGGAGTGGTACAACCCCGACCCGTCGCGGCTGTGGTCGATCGCGATGAGCTCCCGGCTGTGGGAGCGGCGTCCCGAGGACGGCGACTTCGGGCAGGTGCGGATCGGCGCCGGCCCGCAGAAGCTCGCGGTGCAGCTGATCGCGCCGGAGACCAAGCCGGTGGAGGACCTGGAGCCGATGAGCGCGGGCGCGCTGCGCCGGTTCATGCGGACCCACTCGACGGTCCCGGCGCTGCCGGTGGCGATCAACCTGCGGTCGTTCTCCCGGATCTTCCTGTCCGGCGACGGCAACGCCTCCCGCGCGATGGTGCGGGCCCTGCTGATGCAGGCGGCGGCGTTCCACTCCCCCGACGACCTGCGGATCAGCGTGTGCACCTCGCAGGAGCAGCTCGCCCACTGGGACTGGATGAAGTGGCTGCCGCACACCCTGCACCCGACCGAGTACGACGCCGCCGGCCAGGTCCGGCTGATCACGCCGACGATGACCGAGCTGGAGGCGCTGCTCGGCCAGGAGGTCAAGGACCGCGCCCGCTTCGTGGCCGGACGGCCGCCGGGTGAGCTGCCGCTGCACCTGATCGTCATGGACGGCGGCATGGCGTCCTACGACTCGCAGATCGCCGCCGACGGCATCGAGGGCGTGTGCGTCATCGACCTCGGACAGACGGTGAACACCACCAGCGAGGCGGGCACCCTCCGGCTGAACGTCACGCCGGAGAAGGTCCACATGCTCAAGAAGGACCGCACCGGCAAGGACGTCCCGACGTCGATCGGCAAGCCCGACCGGGTGGCGGTCCCGCAGGCCGAGGCGCTGGCCCGGCAGCTCTCGCCGTTCCGCACCAGCACCCAGGAGACCTCCGACGAGGTCGACCTGCTGGCGGCGAACATGACGCTGACGTCGCTGCTGGGCGTCGACGACGTCTACCACGTCGACCCCGCGCAGGTGTGGCGGCCGCGGGCCCAGCGCAACCGCTTCCGGGTACCGATCGGCCTGGACTCCGAGGGCCGCCCGATCGAGCTGGACATCAAGGAGTCCGCGCAGGGCGGCATGGGCCCGCACGGCCTGTGCATCGGCGCGACCGGTTCCGGCAAGTCGGAGCTGCTGCGCACGCTGGTGCTGGGCCTGGCGATGACGCACTCGCCGGACATCCTGAACTTCGTCCTGGTGGATTTCAAGGGCGGCGCGACGTTCCTGGGGATGGAGGGCCTCCAGCACGTCTCGGCCATCATCACCAACCTGGAGGACGAGCTCCCCCTGGTCGACCGCATGTACGACGCGCTGCACGGCGAGATGGTGCGGCGGCAGGAGTACCTGCGGCAGATGGGCAACTACGCCTCGCTGCGCGACTACGAGAAGGCCCGCCTCGACGGCGCGGACCTGCCGCCGATGCCGACGCTGTTCCTGGTGCTGGACGAGTTCTCCGAACTGCTGTCGGCCAAGCCGGACTTCGCCGAGCTGTTCGTGATGATCGGACGGCTGGGGCGTTCGCTGGGCGTGCACCTGCTGCTGGCCTCGCAGCGCCTTGAGGAGGGCAAGCTGCGGGGTCTGGACACGCACCTGTCGTACCGGATCGGCCTGCGGACGTTCTCGGCGATGGAGTCGCGGGTCGTGCTGGGCGTTCCCGACGCCTACGAGCTGCCGCCCCAGCCCGGTAACGGCTACCTGAAGTTCGCGACCGAGCCGATGGTGCGGTTCAAGGCCGCCTACGTGTCCGGCCCGGTGGACGAGAGGCCCCAGCAGCAGAGCCCCGGCAAGCAGAACGCCCAGATGGCGATGCAGGTCGTGCCCTACATGTCGGGCTACATCCGGCCGCAGATCGTCGAGGAGCCGAAGGCGCCGGAGCCCACTCCGGAGGAGAACAAGAACCGGGCGTCGCTGTTCGACGTCGTGGTGGGCCAGCTCGCCGCGCACGGCGCGCCCGCGCACCAGATCTGGCTGCCGCCGCTGGACGAGGCCCCGCCGCTGAACGAGATGCTGCCGCCGCTGTCGGTCACCCCCGAGCACGGTCTCACCACCGCCGGATGGGAGGGCCGCGGCAAGCTGTACGCGATGGCCGGGATCGTCGACAAGCCGTTCCACCAGCGGCGCGACCCGTACTGGCTGGAGCTGTCGGGCGGTAGCGGCCACATCGGCATCGCGGGCGGCCCGCAGAGCGGCAAGTCCACCGCGATCCGCACGCTGATGGCGTCGCTGGCGCTCACCCACACCCCGCAGGAGGTGCAGTTCTACTGCCTGGACTTCGGTGGTGGCGCGCTGGCGGCGATGGCCGGGCTGCCGCACGTCGGCGGCATCGCCAACCGCCTGGACGCCGACCGCGTCCGCCGCACCGTCGCCGAGGTCTCCACCCTGCTGGAGAACCGCGAACGCGAGTTCGCCGAGCGCGGCATCGACGGCATGGCCACCTACCGCCGCCTGCGCGCCTCCGGCGAGTACCACGGTGACGGCTACGGCGACGTGTTCCTGGTCGTGGACAACTGGCTGACGCTGCGCCAGGACTACGAGCAGATGGAGGACACGATCACCCAGCTCGCCGCGCGCGGGCTGAGCTACGGCATCCACATCATGGCCGCCTCCAACAAGTGGACCGAGTTCCGCACCAACATCCGCGACCTGCTCGGCACCAAGCTGGAGCTGCGGCTCGGCGACCCCTACGAGTCGGAGATCGACCGCAAGCTCGCCGACAACGTCCCGGAGAACCGTCCGGGCCGCGGCGTGTCGCGCGACGGGTTCCACTTCCTGACCGCGCTGCCGCGCATCGACGGCGGCGGCGCCGGCGACTCGCTCAACGACGGCATCCAGAAGATGTGCCGGATGATCGCCGAGAACTGGAAGGGCCCCCGGGCCCCGCAGGTGCGGATGCTGCCGGACGTCCTGCCCGCCACGCAGCTGCCGACCCCGGCCGAGACCGGCATGCGCATCCCGATCGGCATCGACGAGGACACCCTCAGCCCGGTCTACCTGGACTTCACCACCGACCCGCACTTCCTGGCGATCGGCGACGCCGAGTGCGGCAAGTCCAACCTGCTGCGGCACATCACCACCGGCATCACCAGCCGGTACACGCCCGAGCAGGCCCGGATCATCTTCATCGACTACGGCCGTTCGCTGCTGGACGTGGCCAACACCGAGCACCAGATCGGCTACGCGGCCTCCGCCCCGGCGGCGGCGTCGCTGGTCAACGACATCCGCGGCGCGATGATGGAGCGTCTGCCCCCGGCCGACCTGACCCCGGACCAGCTGCGTTCGCGGTCCTGGTGGACGGGCGCGGAACTGTTCCTGATCATGGACGACTACGAGATGATCGCCACGTCGGACAACCCGCTGCGCCCGCTGGTGGAGCTGCTGCCGCAGGCCCGCGACATCGGCCTGCACATCATCCTGGCCCGCGCGATGGGCGGTGCGGGACGCGGCATGTACGACCCGGTCATCACCAAGGTCAAGGAGATGGCGTCGCCGGGCCTGCTGATGTCGGGCGACAAGGACGAGGGCATGCTGATCGGCAACGTCAAGCCGCACAAGCTGCCCGTCGGCCGCGGCTACCACGTCGACCGCCGCACCGGCACCCGCCTGATCCAGACCGCCTACCGCGGCGACGACCAGTAGTCCGCGTCCGGCGCGGTTCGCCGTCCCGCCCCTCTCCGGGAAAGGGACGGTGAACCGCGGCGCGATGCCCGCCGCCTCTCCCGATCCGCTCCCGCGACCGCAGGGTCGCCACGACCGCCATCGCCGCGAGGACTCCAGGCAGGTCGAGATCGGCTACAGGGCGCCGTCGGTCTACGTCGTCCCCGACAAGCAGCCGCCCGCCTGACATGTTCCGACCGGGACACCCTGGCGGGGACGTTCGGCTGCTGCCCCACGGAACGTTCCCGGGCGGCATCGTCCGCGCGCCGGCCGTGGCGGTCGCGTTCGGCGCGGTGTGCGCCGTCGCCGGGCGGCGCGCGGCCGTCCGGCGGTCACCGCGCGGCGCGGCGGCGGGCGGCCGGGATGACCAGGGCTCCCACGCCCACGCCGGCCGCGGCGACGAGGGTCACTCCGGCGATCGAGAACGCAAGGATCTTGCCCACCCTGTCCTCCTTGGGCGGCCGCATCAGGGCGACCTTCTGGGGGGCCGAGGCGACCGGGGCCTGCTTGCCGACGTTGACGGTGGTCACGGCGCGCTGGATGTTGATGACGCCCGAGCCGGTGCCCTGGGTGGTCGCGCCGTCGGCGGTTCGCTCGATCTGCTGCTTGACCTGCTGGTAGGTCCACCGGGGGTGGTAGGCGCGGACCAGCGCGGCGGCTCCGGCGGCGAACGGGGCGGCCTGGCTGGTGCCGTCCTTGACGTAGTAGGCGCCGCCGGGCCAGGTGCTGACGATCTGCTGGCCGGGGGCGGTGACGGCGACGGTGGAGTTCCGGTTGGAGAACGTCGTCAGCGAGCCGTCCTGGTTCAGCGCGCCCACCGCGAGCACGCCGGGGTAGCTGGCGGGGTAGGCCGGGCGCTGGCTGTTCGAGCGGTCCTCGCGGATGTTGCCGGCCGCCGCGACGATGAGCACGTTGCGCGACTGGGCGTACTCCACCGCCGCCCTGAGGGCCGCGTAGTCGGTGGACTGGACCGACAGGTTGATGACCTTCGCGCCGAGGTCGGTGGCCTTGCGGATCGCCTTGGGGAACCAGCCGGGGTCGCCGACCTGCCCGCCGGTCGCCGCCTTGACCGAGATGAGCTGCGCTTCGGGCGCGACCCCGACCAGGGGGACCCCCTGCCCGCGCAGGTCCTTGGCGCCGATGATGCCCGCCAGGTGGGTGCCGTGGCCCACGCAGTCGGTCAGGCCGGTGCCGGTGACGTCGTAGGCCGCCACCCGGCCGCGCAGCTGGGGGTGGTTGACGTCGACGCCGCTGTCGACGATGGCGATCTTGACGCCCTTGCCGCGGCTCAGCTCCCAGGCCTCGGTGAAGTTCATCCGCTCCTGGCCCCAGAGCTGCTTGGGCAGCGCGGACTTCTGGTAGCCCGTCGACTCCAGCGGGTTCTGGCACTTGCCCTTGGCCGGGGCCGCCTGCGCCACGGGTGCCGGGAGGACGGCCAGCGTCCCCAGTGCGACGGCCGCCACGCCCGCCGACAGTCTCGCTCCGCGCAAGGTCACCCTCCTGTGAACGGCGTCCGCCTCATCGGCAACAGCACACTACCGACATATCCCCACAGAACAGCAACGAGTGAGTCCTCCGTCACTGGAGCCAGTCGAGCTTGGCCAGGAGCCAGCGGCCGCCCTCGCGGCGCATGTCGGCCCAGTAGCCGTAGACCCTGCGGCCCCCGTCGGCACCCTGGGCGTTGACCGCCACCGATAGCAGGACGGTCGCCTGGTCGGCGGTGGCTCCGGGCTTGACCGCGGCCTCCAGCGGGGTGCCCGTGGAGACCACCCGTCCCTTCTTGATGCGGGTCTTGATCTGCTGGCTTTCCCGCTCGGTCTGGGCCTTGTAGTTGCCGGTGGAGCAGGTGAGGATCTCCGCCATGTCCCTGTCGAAGACCTGGTGGTCGAACGTCTGGATCTCCTTCAGGCACGCGCGGGCGGCGTCCATCGGGGCCCTGGCCGCCAGGCCGGGCCAGGGGACCGCGCCGAGGGACCAGGGCGCGACGTCGGGGGTCATGATGTCGAACTCGTCGACCAGCCACGTGGCGCCCTGCGGGACCATCGTGAAGCGGACCTGCTCCAGGCCGGTGGTCGGGCGGTTGCCGGTGCGGACCCGCTTGACCAGGGACAGCAGGGAGACCCGGTCGTCGGAGGCGGCGATCACGGCGGTGTCCCTGACGTCCGCGACGACCTTGTCGGAGGGGTCGGGGAACTCCCGGCGGGCCGAGTTCAGCCACTGCGCGTAGCGCGACTGGGCGCGCTGGGTGAGCTGGGTGTTGGCGCGGGCGATGTCGGCGTCCAGCGTCGGGTTGCTGAACTCCAGCAGGTTCCGCAGGGCCGGGGCGGCCTGGGCCTGGAGCTGCCGGGCCCGGGGCGGCGGGTCCACCGTGTCGGTGGTCGTCGCGGTGCCGTGGGTCTTGCCGTCCTCGCTGGTCAGCGCCCACACGCCGAGACCGCCCCCGGCCAGCAGGACGAACGCCGCGGCGGCGGCCAGGACGGCCAGGCCGGTGCGGCGGCGCTGCGGCGGAGGCGGGACGGTGTGCGGGATCGGCGGCTGGAACGTGCCGTGCGGGGGCCCGGCCAGGGGCGTGAACGGGATCGGCTGCGGCGGCGGCAGCGGGGCCGCCCACCCCTGCTGGGCCATCGAGCGGCCCTGCGCCATCGCCTGGTCCGCGCCGGTCTCCTCGCCGAGCAGGCGCAACAGGAGCTGCTGGGCGGTGGGGCGGCGGGCCGGGTCCTTCGCCAGGCAGCTCGCGATGATCTCGCGCAGGTGCGGCGGGAGCGCCGCCAGGTCCGGCTCGTGGTTGAGGATGCGGTTGAACACGGCCGGAACGGTGTCGTGCCCGTACGGGGAGTGCCCGGTCGCCGCGTACACCATCGTCGCGCCCCAGGCGAAGATGTCCACCGGCTTGTCGACCGGCGCCCCGGCGACCTGCTCGGGGGCCATGAACGCGGGCGTGCCGATCAGCCCGCTGGAGGTCGCGGTGTGGGTGTCCAGGGCGCGGGCGATCCCGAAGTCGATCACGCGGGGGCCGTCGGGGGCCATCAGCACGTTCGGCGGCTTGAAGTCGCGGTGGACGATCCCGGCGCGGTGGATGGCGGTCAGCGCGGTCGCGGTGCCGATCGCCAGGCGGTCCAGGTCGGTGCCGATGCGCGGGCCCCGCTCGCGGACCAGTTGCTGGAGGGACGGGCCGGGCACGTACTCGCTGACGATGTAGGGCTGGTCGCCCGCGATGTCGGAGGCCAGCACCTGCGCGGTGCAGAACCCGGCGACGCGCTCGATCGTCGCCAGCTCGCGGGCGAACCGGGCGCGGGCCTCGGCGTCCGCGCCGAACCGGGCGTGCAGCAGCTTGACGGCGACCTGCCGCCCGTCGGGCGACCGGCCCAGGTAGACGACGCCCTGGCCGCCCTCGCCGATCCGGCCGGTCAGCGTGTAGGGCCCCAGCCGCCGAGGGTCGCCCGGCGTGAGGGGTGCCGGGTCCGCCATCGATCCTCCCGTTCGTGGTCTCCGTCCCGACATCGTAGGCGGGTCCCGGTCACGACTCGGTGGCGATCACCACAGAACGCCGCGCGCCTCTCGGTTCCCCCCGATCCGGCTACCATCGAGCCGATGCACGCCTCCTCCTCCTCCCCCGCCCGGAACCGGCCGCGCAGGCTCGTTCCCGGGCTCGTGCTGGGCGCCCTCGTCCTGGGGGTCGCCGGGGTGGGGCTCGCGGGCGGGTGCTCCGGGACGCCGCCGCAGCCCGACAAGCCCGCCGGCAAGCCCATCGACGTGGGGGCGTTCGAGGTCACCGTCCGGGACACGCTGGTCATGACGGACCGGCTCGACCGGAACCAGCGGTTCCTGGCCGTGCGGATGCGCGTGGTCAACAAGGGCCGCGAGTCCGCCGCGCTCGGCGCCGGCGGGCTGCGCTTCGGGCTGGTCGGGCGGACCCGGGACGGCAAGTGGGTCAACCCCGACGACGTCGAGGCCGTCGCCGCCGGGAGCAAGATCTACGAGGTGCATCCGGGCCTGCCGGTGGAGGCGACCGCCAAGTGGAGGATGGGCCCGGCGGACGCGCCGCGGCGGTTCGTCCTCGGGCTGCGGGAGTGGGAGCACGGGCCGGGGTTCACCGACACCGACATCCGGTGGCGCGCCGACACCGAGGACGGCCGGCTGGCGGCGCGCGTGACGCTGGCGGTGACCGGGTCGTGAACGCGGGACGGCTCCTGGTCCGGGGCGGCGCCGGGGTCGCCGGGACGCTGCTGCTGGCCGCCGCCATGTGGCTGTACGACGTCAAACCCGAGGCCGAGGCCGGGAACATGGCCCCGATCCGGTCCACGGGGAAGGTCGGCGAGACGGTCGCCAACCGGGTGTTCGCGCTGCGGGTGGACCGGGTCGTGGTCGCGCGGTCGCTGGCCCCGTCGCTGTCGTTCGGGAACCGGCCGCCGGTCCGCACCGACGGCGTCTTCCTGGTGGTCCGCGCGCAGGGCCGGTCCGAACGCGAGCCCGCGCCGCTGCGGTCGGTGAAGCTGGAGACCTCCGGCGGGCTGACGTTCAACCAGGCCACGCGGCCGGACGCGGCGTCGGTGACCAATCCCGAGCTCCAGCCGCTGATCTGGTCCCGCTCGGTGTTCCTGTTCGAGGTGCCGCGCGACCGGCTGGCCGGGGCGCGGCTGGTGGCCGGGACCGGCGGGCTGCTGCCCCAGCTGTCGGCGGCGGCCGAGATCGATCTGGGGATCACCGGGCCGCGCGCCGCCGAGCTGGTGCGCACCGCGGCCGAACGCTACGACCCCAGGACGGACCGCTCATGAGCGTTCCCCGCGACCCGCTGGAGACCACCCGGCCCGACCCCGTCGAGGCGCCGGAGGAGCGGCGGTCCCGGCTGCGGCCCGGCGACCGCCGCCTGCTCCAGCTCGCGGCGCTGGGGGTGCTCGCCCCGGCGCTGCTGGCCGTCCAGTGGACCGACGAGACCCACAACGCCGCCCGGCTCGTCCCGCCGGAGAGGCCGACCGTCGTGCCGCGCGGCGGCACCGGCGACCTGGCGGGCGCGCGGTGGCGGGTCGTGCAGCGCCTGGCCGGCACCCGGCCGCCGCCCGGCGGCGCGCCCGACACCGCCGAGGTGCGGTTCGTGCTGGCCGTGGAGGCGGGCGACCCGGCCGCCGCCAGGACGGCGACCGGGTTCGGCACGCGCTACGAGTTCCACGACGGCGCGGGCCACACCTGGTCGGCGACCGGCCTGGCGGCGCCCGCCCGGCCCGGTGTCCCGCTGCGGGTCACGGTGCGCGCGGTGGTGCCGCGTCCCACGCTCCGGTCGTTGACGCTGGAGGTCCAGCGGCGGGAGGCGACGGCGAAGGGGCCGCTGCCTTCGCTGCGGTTTGCTCCGTGACACGGGCCATCACCAGGTTGAACGCCGCCGCCAGCAGGCACACCTTCAGCATCTGGACCACCAGGCCGACGCCGAACCCGACCAGCGGGAGCCGGGGCATCCACCACTCGACGGGATGCGGCCCGAGCAGCTCGTAGACCTGGCGCCGCAGCAGCGGCTCGGCGACGTCCAGCGCCATGAACAGCAGGCAGAACACCCCGAACGGCACGATCCCCGACCGCCGCACCAGCCGCAGCCCGTACCAGGCGGGCAGCCACAGCTCCCGCAGCCCGCGCAGCAGGTACTCGCGAAGGGTGCCCTGGTCCGCCGCTCCGGTGATCTTGGCGAGCCGCCGTCCCGCACGGCTCCGCCCCAGCACCACGGCGTGGTCGCGGGAGTCCAGCCCCAGCACCACACCGGCGATGACGATCCAGATCAGCCCGCCCAGCACGGCGTGCTGGAACGGCTTCCACAGCTCCAGCACCCCGCCGAGCGCGCCGTCGAGCCACTCCCACGCCCGCCGCGAGGTGATCCAGTCCTCGGCGCCCCGCCGCAGCTGCTCCAGGGTGAAGACCGCGAACAGCGCGAAGTTGACCTCGAAGAAGGCGATGAGCAGCCCGGACAGGCGGGGCAGCCGGTCCTCGGCCTTCCACTCCAGCAGCGTCCGCAGCGCGAACGCCGCCACCGTCAGCACCACCGCCAGCGGAAGATGCCTCTCCAGCGACAGCAGCAGGCGCAGGCCGGCGATCTGGCCCTCGAAGCCCTGCTCGGTGAGGCCGCGCGCCGACGCCTCGACGGCGAACTCGCGGACGTCCGCCTCGTGGATGCCCCAGCCCAGGTAGAACACGACGAACGGCACCACGGCCCGTCCCATCGCGCCCAGCACCGACTCGTCGTTGCCGACGGCCCACGGGGTGAGGTCCCCGTCGGGTTCGCGCGCGTGCACGACGGCCAGGCCCTCGCGCACGCAGTGGATCATCAGGACGGTCACCGTGAGCGAGATCATCACCAGCAGGCTGACCGAGGCCATCGGCACCACCGAGGCCGCCAGGCCCTTCCGCCCGCCGAGGTGGTAGCCGCCGTACAGCACGGCGTACCGCAGGGCCTCACCCACGGTGAACCACAGCGCGAGCGGCAGCGCGTACCGTCCCGCGAGCCGCAGTGTCGCCCACGGCAGGACCAAGGGTGACTTCGCCGACAGACCGAGCATTCCGCAGATGCTACAGAGGAACGGCGTGGACCCCGCCACCTCGTGCCGAGGGAGCGGGGTCCACGGTGTGGGCCGTTCGGAAACGGCGCCTAGATGGCGACTTCCAGCGCGGCGACCTCGCCGACGCGGGCGGTCACCTCGCTGTCGACGCTCACGCCGCCGGCGGCCAGCACGCGCACCGTCCAGTCGCCGTCGGCGGCGAAGAACCGGAACACGCCCTCGTCACCGGTCACGACCTCGGCGGTGAACTCGCCGGAGGAGTCGAGCAGGCGGGCGTAGGCGCTGGACACGGGCTGGCCGTCGCGGGTGACGGTGCCCTGGATGACGGCCTCGTTGGTCAGGTCGACGGTCGCCGGAAGGTGCGCCGTCTGCGCGGGCGCTGCGCAGCCCTGGGTCATCGGGGTTCCTCCTTCTCCGCCGGGCGCGGCGGGGATGATGCCGGGAAAGTCTCCGTCGGCCGGATCGCTCCGGCCTGGTTACTTGGCCTCGCCGAGCTCGATCGGCACGCCCACGAGCGAGCCGTACTCGGTCCAGGAGCCGTCGTAGTTCTTGACGTCGGGCAGGCCGAGCAGCTCGTGCAGCGCGAACCAGGTGTGCGAGGACCGCTCGCCGATGCGGCAGTAGGCGATCGTCGGCTTGTTCAGGTCCACGCCGGCCTCGGTGTAGAGCTCGCGGAGCTCCTCGTCGGACTTGAACGTGCCGTCGTCGTTGGCGGCCTTGGACCAGGGGATGCTGCGCGCGGTCGGCACGTGGCCGGCGCGCTGCGCCTGCTCCTGCGGAAGGTGCGCCGGGGCGAGCAGCTTGCCGCTGAACTCGTCGGGCGAGCGCACGTCGATGAGGTTCTTCTTGCCGATGGCGTCGACGACCTCCTCGCGGAACGCGCGGATCGCGGCGTCCTGCTCCTTGGCCCTGTACTCGGTGGCCGGGCGCTCGGGAACGTCGGTGACCAGCTCGCGGGAGTCCAGCTCCCACTTCTTGCGGCCGCCGTCGAGCAGGCGCACCTTCTCGTGGCCGTAGAGCTTGAAGTACCAGTAGGCGTAGGCGGCGAACCAGTTGTTGTTGCCGCCGTACAGGATCACCTGGTCGTCGTTGGCGATGCCCTTGGCGGACAGCAGCTGCTCGAAGCCCTCGCGGTCCACGAAGTCACGGCGGACCGGATCCTGGAGCTCGGTCTTCCAGTCGATCTTCACGGCACCGCGGATGTGTCCCTTGTCGTAGGCGGACACGTCCTCGTCCACCTCGACCAGCACCAGGCCCGGGTCGTCCAGGTGGGCCTCCACCCAGTCGGCGTCCACCAGCACGTCGGAGCGGCTCATGACGGGAACCTCCCTGTTTGTTGTAGAGCTGTCAGGTCGTCCCTCGGCGAGGGGCGATTCGGCGGATCAGCAGATACATCTCGCAGCCGAGGCAGAACCCGAACACCGCGTTCAGGAAGGCCGCGCCCAGCGCGAAGGCGGTGGCACCGATGCCGAGCCAGGTGGTCCCCGTCGCGTACCCGACCGTCCCCACCAGCGCGAAGACCAGGCCGACACCCTGGGCGAACCGGGGCGGGGCGGGGTCTTCGAGCTCCGTGGGCGGGGAGAGGCGGGGCCGGACGAGCGTGGCGTAGAGCAGTCCGTAGGGAGCGGACCTCAGGCCGAGGAACACCGCGAGGGCGAACACGACGGTCTGGGCGGCCAGCAGCGGCCAGCTTCCGGTGATCAGGACCACGAGCAGGACGACCGTCGTGACGACGGCTGCGAAGCGTTGCCCACGCGGATCGACCTGCATCGAGGTGCTCCTGGCGGAAGGGTGCGTGCGAGCCTGCTGTGATCGTCAACCCGCCGTGGACGGCGGGGAGGGATCTCTACGGAAAGCGCTCGGGGACTGGCGGGCTCGATGCCTCAGGCCATGCGACACAGCGAGGCGGCCACGCGGCAGAAGTCGACCGCGCGACGCTTCGTGAGCAGCTGCTCTGTCCAGTAACGCACGCCCTGATGCTAAACCGACAAACGCCGCGCTGTCACATCCGTCTCGGTCCGCGAGACGGTGACATCCGTCTTCGCGCAGGTCAGAGCCCGGAGTATTAGGAAATGGCGGTGCCCAGCGCGGCGATCACGTCGGCCTTGCGGGGCAGCCCGGCGGCGCGCCGCACCACCGCGCCGGAGGCGTCCAGGACGAGCACGGTGGGCGTCCGCACGACGTTCAGCCGCCGCACCAGGTCCAGGTGCGCCTCGGCGTCCAGCTCCACGTGCGCGACGCCGTCGACCATCCCGGCGACGTCGGCGAGGACGCGGCGCGTGGCGCGGCAGGGGGCGCAGAACGCGCTGGAGAACTGGAGCAGCGTCGCCCGCTCGCCCAGCGGCGTCCCCAGGTCGGCCTCGGCGAGCCGCTCGGTCACGTCCCGTCCCCTCCGTCCGCGCACGCCGTTCTCGCGCAGCACGCCGTCACGGCGTCTGCGCACCAGCCCGAAAACCGTCGCGGCCAGCAACACCGCGGCCGCGACCACCGCGCCCTCCATCACCGGTGTCAACCCCGCTCCCGCCGCGCTTCTTCCCCTCAGGCGGGGATCATCAGCAGCGGCCGCCCGTCCAGCGTGCTGATCTCCAGCGAGTACAGCGTCTCGCGCGGGAACCGGGTGTAGCCGTAGTACTCGCCCGTCCCCTTCTGGGCGACGTACCAGCTCCCCAGGACGTCGTCCTGGCCGTTGCGCGCCACGACGCGGAACCGGCAGTTCTCCCCCACCGGCGCGCCCGACAGGTACAGCTCGACGGCGGTCCCCGACTTCTTCCGGTGGAGCAGCGCGTACCCCCGCACGCCGGTCCTGGGGTTGGCGGCGGCGACCCGCTCCGGCCGGGGCTGCCCATGACCGTCGCCGGTGGGCTCGGGGGAGGCGGTGGCGGTGGGCGGCGCGGCCGTGGTCGACGGCGGCGCGGCCTCGCGCTGGCCTCCCTGGAGGACGAACCCGCCGAACAGCGCGCCGACCACCAGCAGCACGCACGCCGCGACGGCCAGCGGGATCCACGGCAGGGCGCGGCGCCGGCGGCGCTCCTCGGCGGCGGCCTCGGCCAGCAACGACTCCAGCAGCTCGGGGGGCGGCCCGGCCATCTCCTCGATCTGGCGCTCGTCGACGCGGCCCAGCAGCGCGGGCAGCGCCGCCAGCGCCGCCACCTCGTCCCGGCAGGCCGGGCACCCCGCCAGATGGGCCTCGACGCGGGAGCGCTCCGCCGGGTCGATCGCCCCCAGCACGTAGACGCCCAGCGCGTTCCGCGCCCACGCGCACCCGTTCACGGCGCCAACCCCCGCTCCTCCAGGGCGAGTCTGAGCGCCCGCAACGCGTAGTACGTCCGTGACTTCACCGTTCCCGGCGGCACCCCCAGCGCCTTGGCGGCCTCGGCGACCGACAGCCCGCGATAGTAGGTGTGGACCAGGACCGCGCGGTGCTGCGGGCTGAGCTCGGCCAGCGCCTCGGCGACCGTCCACGACTCCAGCGCCCGGTCGATGTCGTCGGACCCGGCGGCGGTCATCACGACCTGCTCGTCGATGCCGGTCTCCGGCGGCCGGGCCCGGCGCGCCCGGTGCGCGTCGACCACCAGGTTGCGGGCGACGGTGAACAGCCAGGGCCGCGCGGGCCGCCCGGCCAGCGCCTCCGGGTGCCGCCAGGCGCGCAGCAGCGTCTCCTGGACGACGTCCTCGGCCTGGGGCCGGTCCCCTCCGGTCAGCCGCAGCACGTAGCCGAGGAGGGGACCGCCGTGCTCGCGGTACAGGGCGCGGAGCAGCCCCTCGTCGGCGGTGGGACCCACATCTCCATCACGTACGCCGGTCCCGTCCGGTTCACAAGACCCGGATCACGGACTTTCAGGAACGGTTGCGCAGGTTGTTCAGCTTGACGTTGTTGGAGGTGGCGGAGACGCGCAGCCCCTCGGGGGTCGGCTGGATCCTGCTGATGCGGGCCCCGACCGGCAGGTCCGCGACCGGGACGGTCCAGCGCAGCGCCGCCAGCGCGCCCGCCGGGAAGCCCCCGACCGAGACCGGGGAGATCGCGATGCCCTCCGCGGTCGGCTTCAGCGACACCTCGCCGGTGCCGTTGAACTGGCGGCCCAGCACCACCAGCGACGCCTCGATCTCCAGGTTGTCGCCCCGGGGCGCGATGCGCTTGACGCCCTGCGGGGCCCGCCGCTGGATGGCCGCGTAGGGGATCACGGCGGAGGCGGTCGCGGTGTCGGCGGTGACGTTGTCGCTCCTCCCGGCGGCGATGTCGGACAGCGGCGCGTTCACCCCGCGCATCTCGACCCGGACGTCGTGGACGGTGACGTCCCGCTCCCGCCAGTCGCCGATCGCCACGTCGATCCGCTCGTACCGCCCGGCGAACGCCTGGGTCAGGAACGGGAACCCGTGGATCTTCACCTCGGGGTCGCGCTGCAACTGGTACTGGGTCGCCACCTGCCGGCCGATCTCGTCCTCGGCGCCCCTCAGGATCAGCCGGTCCGCCGCGACGGCACCGCCGACCAGCAGGATCAGCAGTACGACAAGTACTTTGCGCATGACTCCCCTATTGCCCGCCGTCCACCTGGAAACGCCACGTTAGCGTGGCGGCGCCCGTTCCCGGGTCGCGCCACGGGATGACTTCGCCCGCGTCCCGGTGACCACGCGGGGTGACGCCCGCTGTGAGATCAACCACCCGCGAACGGCGGCAGCACCTCGACCACGTCCCCCTCCGACAGCGCCACGCCCTCGTGCGGGCGGGCGCCCACGGGCTGCTCGTTGACCAGGAAGGAGGAGCGCGCCACGACCCGCCGGAACTCCTCCCCGCGCCCCGTGCGCAGGGTCGCGGCGCCGATCGCCTCGGCGAGCGTCGCCGCCTCGAACGTCTCCTCGGCGGTGCCCGCGGCGGCCTTCGCCGCGGCCCAGTAACGAATCGTTCCCTTAGCCATGCCGCAAGCGTCTCATCCCCGCCACCCGTTGCCCGCGACACCCGCTCGGATATGCTCGGGGTTGAGGGATCCGGGCGACGAGGCCATGGAGTTCGTTCTTCACACCTTCATGGTCGCCTCGCCTCGCGCGACGTGTCGTGGGTGCGAGGGACGAACCGCCTGGGTCCTCGACGTCTTTATGGGCGAGGAGGCGGCACTTGAGCAGCTTGCTCCTGCTGACCAACGCGTTGGAACCGTCCGATGAGGTCCTGCCCGCGCTCGGGCTGCTGCTGCACTCGGTGCGGGTGGCCCCCGCCGAGGGCTCGGCGCTGATCGACGCGCCGCCCGCGGACGTGGTGCTGGTGGACGCGCGCCGCGACCTGGTGCAGGCCAAGTCCCTGTGCCGCCTGCTGCGCACCACGGGTCTCGACTGCCCGCTGCTGGCGATCGTGACCGAGGGCGGGCTCGCCGCGCTGTCCCCCGAGTGGGGGCTGGACGACGTCCTGATCCAGACCGCGGGCCCCGCCGAGGTGGAGGCGCGGCTGCGGCTGGCGGTCGGCCGGGCCGCCGCCGCGACGGACGCCGACGACGTCCCCGGCGAGATCAGGAGTGGCGAGCTGACGATCGACGAGGCGACCTACACCGCCCGGCTGCGGGGCCGCGTGCTGGACCTGACGTTCAAGGAGTTCGAGCTGCTGAAGTACCTGGCGCAGCACCCCGGCCGGGTCTTCACCCGCGCCCAGCTCCTCCAGGAGGTCTGGGGCTACGACTACTTCGGCGGCACGCGCACGGTCGACGTCCACGTCCGCCGCCTGCGCGCGAAGCTGGGCGCCGAGTACGAGTCCCTCATCGGAACGGTCCGGAACGTCGGCTACCGCTTCGTCCCCGACCACCGCCCCGGCGACCAGGAGGACGCGAAGGCCCCCGTCCCCTCCTGAGCACGGCCCCGAGCACGACCCTGAGCACGGCTCTGAGCACGACGGCCCCGGCCCGCGCCCTTCCGGCGCGGGCCGGGGCCGTTCCAGGCCCCTGCGGGCCCCGGGCCGGTCAGCCGAAGCGGCCGGTGATGTAGTCCTCGGTGGCCTTCTGCTCGGGGTTGGTGAAGATCTTCGAGGTGTCGTCGATCTCGATGAGCTTGCCGGGCTTGCCCGTTCCGGCGATGTTGAAGAACGCCGTGCGGTCGCTGACCCGGGCCGCCTGCTGCATGTTGTGGGTCACGATGACGATCGTGTACTGGTCCTTCAGCTTGGCGATCAGGTCCTCGATGGCGAGGGTCGAGATCGGGTCCAGGGCCGAGCACGGCTCGTCCATCAGCAGGACCTGCGGCTGGACGGCGATGGCGCGGGCGATGCACAGGCGCTGCTGCTGCCCGCCCGACAGTCCCGCGCCGGGCTTGCCCAGACGGTCCTTGACCTCGTTCCACAGGTTGGCGCCGCGCAGCGACCCCTCGACGATCTCGTCGAGCTGGCCCTTGCGGCGGACGCCGTTGAGCTTCAGGCCCGCCGCCACGTTGTCGTAGATCGACATGGTGGGGAACGGGTTGGGCCGCTGGAACACCATCCCGACCGAGCGGCGCACCGCCACCGGGTCGACGCCCGTCGCGTACAGGTCCTCGTCGTCCAGCATGACCTTGCCCTCGACCCGGGCGCCGGGGATGACCTCGTGCATCCGGTTGAGGGTCCGCAGGAACGTCGACTTGCCGCAGCCGGAGGGGCCGATGAACGCGGTCACCGAACGCGGCTCGATCGTCATCGAGATGTCGTCGATGGCGTGGACGCCGCCGTAGTAGGCGTGCAGTCCGGAGACTTCGATCCGCTTGGCCATGGGGGTGGTGCTCCTAACGAGGGTCTTTCGGGGACGGGTCAGCGTCCGGCGGCGGGCTTGAAGCGGCGGGCGACCAGGCGCGCGCCGAGGTTGAGCAGCATGATCAGCAGGATCAGGACCAGCGCGCCGGTCCAGGCGCGGTCCAGCGAGGTCTGCTGCGGGTTGCTGACCTGGTCCCAGATGAACGTGGGCAGCGAGCCCTGCGGCCCGTCGAACGGATTGAGGTTGATCGCCTTGGTGAAGAAGATCGTCAGCAGCAGCGGCGCGGTCTCGCCCATGACGCGGGCGACGGCCAGCATGATGCCGGTGAGGATGCCGGTGAGCGCGGTCGGCAGCACCACGAAGCAGATCGTCCGCCAGCGCGGCACGCCCAGCGCGTAGGACGCCTCGCGCAGGTCGCCCGGGACGAGCTTGAGCATCTCCTCGGTCGCCCGCACCACCGTCGGCATCATCAGGATCGACAGCGCCAGCGCCCCGGCGAAGCCCGACCCCTCCGGGGCGATCTGCAGGGTCAGCATCCACATCGCCAGCACGAACAGGCCGGCGACGATCGACGGGATGCCGGTCATGACGTCCACGAAGAAGCTGATCGCCTTGGCCAGCCGGCTGCCCGCGCCGTACTCGATCAGGTAGACCGCGGTGAGCACGGCGACCGGGACCGAGATCACCGTGGCGATGGCGACCTGCTCCAGGGTGCCGATGATGGCGTGGTAGGCGCCGCCACCGCCGTCGCGGGCGGTCACGCCGTTCATGGAGAACGCGAAGAAGTCGGCGTCCAGCCGGGCCAGCCCGTTGGTGATCACGGTCCACAGCACCGACAGCAGCGGGATGATCGCCAGCGCGAACGCCGCGTACACCAGGCCCTGGACCAGCCGGTCCTTGATCTTCCGGGAGGAGGAGACCGGCGCGAGGCTGGAACCCTTGGCGGACCGGCCCGGCCCGGGGGCGGACTTGGAGACGGCGGTCACACGAACTCCTTACGACGCGCCACCACGGCCCGCGCGGCCATGTTGACGACCAGGGTGATCACGAACAGCACCAGACCGGAGGCGATCAGCGCGCCCCGGCCGATCTCGCCCGCCTCGCCGAAGTTCTTGGCGATGTTGGCGGCGAACGTCGAGCCGCCGTTCTCCAGCAGGTGCCAGTTGATGCCGGGGACGTAGGTCAGCACCAGCGCGACGGCGATGGTCTCGCCCATCGCGCGGCCGAGGCCCAGCATCGAGGCACCGACCATGCCGGACCGGCCGTAGGGCAGCACCGACATGCGGATCATCTCCCAGCGGGTGGCGCCCAGCGCCAGCGCCGCCTCCACGTGCGCGCGCGGGACCTGGAGGAAGACCTCGCGGGAGATCGAGGAGATGATCGGCAGGATCATGATGGCGAGCACCACGCCCGCGGTGAAGATCGAGCTCTTGCCGGGGTTGTCGCCGCCGAAGACCGGGATCCAGCCGAACGTCGCGTTCAGCAGCTTGCTGACGCCCTCCATGTGCGGCACCAGCACCAGCAGGCCCCACAGGCCGTAGACGATGCTGGGCACGGCGGCGAGCAGGTCGACGACGTAGCCCAGGCCGTTGGCCAGGCGGCGCGGCGAGTAGAACGCGATGAACAGCGCGATCCCGATCGCGACCGGCGTCGCCATCAGCAGCGCCAGCAGCGACGACATCAGCGTGCCGAACGCCAGCTGCGCGATGCCGAACTGGGGCGGGACGGCGTTGGGGTTCCAGTCCTCGGAGGTGAGGAAGTTGGCCTCGTTCTTCTGCAGCGCCGGGATCGCCTTCCAGATCAGGAACACGGCGATCGCGGCCATGATGGCGAGCACGAGGATCCCCGAGCCGCGCGCCGCGGCGGCGAAGATCCTGTCACCGGCCCGGCCGGTGCCGACGGCGCCGCCGATGGGGCGGGCGGGGGTGCCGACATGCGCTTCGATGCCGGACTGGCTGGTCACGGGGGTCCTCCTCGGGGGTGGCTGCGGCCGGACCCGCCTGCACCCCGTCGCCGTTGGTACCGGGTGGCGACGGGGTGACGAGGCTGGGGGTCAGGACTCAGGACAGGGCCTCGACGCTCAGGCCAGGGCCTTGACGGACGCCTGGACCTTGGTCAGGACGCTCTCCGGCAGCGGCGCGTAGCCGAGCTGGGTCAGCACCTTCTGGCCGTCCGCGCTGGCCGTGTAGGTCAGGAAGGACTTCACGAACTTCGTCTGCTCGGCGGGCAGGCCCTTCTCGCAGACGATCTCGTAGGTCACCAGGTTGATCGGGTAGGCGCCCGGCTCCTTGGTGGTGTAGTCGATCTTCAGGGCGACGTCGTTGCCGGTACCGACGACCTTGGCGCCCGCGATGCCCTTGGAGGCGCTGTCGGCGCTCAGCGCGACGTACTCGCCCGCGCCGTTCTTGATCTTGGCGGTCTGCAGCTTGTTGTTCTCGGCGTAGGACATCTCCACGTAGGAGATCGCGCCGGCGGTGCTCTTGACCTGGGTGGTGACGCCGTCGGACTTCTGCGCGCCCTCACCGGCGGTGGCGGCCCACTTCTTGGCGGGCTCCCACTTCCACACGTCGGGGGCGGTGGCCTTCAGGTACTTGGTGAAGTTGTCGGTGGTGCCCGACTCGTCGGCGCGGTAGACCACCTTGATCGGGGAGGACGGCAGCTTGGCGCCGGAGTTCTCGGCGGCGATGGCCGGGTCGTTCCAGGTCTTGACCTGGCCCGCGAAGATCTTGGCGATGGTCGCGGGGGACAGCTGGAGACCGTCGGCGCCCTGCAGGTTGTAGACGACCGCGACCGGGCCGACCACCATCGGCAGGTTCAGGGCGTTGCTCCCCTGGCAGCGCTGCTTGGCCGGGCCGGTCTCCTCGGGCTTGAGGGCCGAGTCGGAGCCGGCGAACGCCACCTGGCCGGAAGTGAACGCCTGGATGCCCGCACCCGAGCCGGAGGCGTTGTAGTTGAGGTTGGCACCCGCGCACTTCTGCGCGTAGATCTTGGTCCACTCCTCGATGGCGTTCTTCTGGGCGCTGGAACCGGCCGCGTTCACCGTGGCCTTGGCGCAGTCGATGTCACCGGCGGGAGCGTTGCCGCCGGACGCGCCGGTGTTGTTGTCGCTGCCGCACGCACTCAGGGCAAGCGCACCCGCGACGACCACGCCACCCAGGGCGGCCAGCCGAGAACCGTTCTTCACCGGAGGGTCTCCTCTTAGTTTCCGTGGGGGCGGCGGACCGACCGGGAGCTGGACCGTTTGTCCAGGTAGCGGGCCACCGTCGCAAGCGAAGCTAGGCAGCCGAGGTGTACGGCCACCCCGATCCAGGTGAACGAAAGGTGAACTGAGCCGGGCAGAACCTGAAAAAGTGCCTCGATTAGTTATGTCCAGGGGGTTAACACCCCAGGTCACACGGCCCAAACCGCCGCGATATCGGGCCTTTCCGGCGGGGTGCGCGCCCCCTGGCTACGCTCGCCGGGTGAGCTTCGGAAACTTCGCCCGCAAGGCCCGCGACCCGTCGCTTCCGCACCGGCGGCGGGCCTCGGCGCTCGGCTCGTGCGTGCAGCTCTACCGGCCGATCGGCTACCACCCGACGCTCGACTACCTGAACGCGAAGGCCGGTCCGCTCCTGCGCGACGAGGGGGCCCTGCTGCGGGCGCTGGAGCTGCTGGAGGCCAGCCGCGCCCTCTGGCACGAGGACGTCCGCCGCTACGACGCCCGCCGCCGCGCGGCCAAGCGCCGGGGGCGCCGCGTTCCGCGTCCCGCGGAGGTCTCACCGGCGGCCGGACCGGCCCACTGGTACGGCGCGCCCCGCGAGGCGGCCCTGCACGCGCTGCGCTTCTGGCGCCGCGGCCGCTCGGCGCGGTTGCTCGGCGCGGCCGGGACGCCGCTCGCCGGGGACGCGCACGCGACGGTCCGCCTCCTGGACGCGACGCTGGCCGCCGAAGGGCGCCTGGCCCCGGCCGACCTGGCGGAACTGGCCGTACTGGCCGAACGCCTCGGCGACCCGGCGGACCCCGCCGAGTACCAGCGCGTCCGGGAGCTGCGGACCGTCCTGCGCCACATCAGGACCGCCGCCGACCCGCCGGAGTGGCCAGGCGCCGGTAGTGGTCAGGCGGAGGTGCCGTACATGACGTCCACGGCATAGCGGGTGAAGCCCAGGGACTCGTAGAGGCCCACGGCGGCGGTGTTGGACTCGTCCACGTACAGCAGGATCTGGGGGACGCCCCGGTCGCGCAGGTGGTGCAGGCCCGCCAGGGTCAGGGTGCGGCCGAGGCCGAGGCCCTGGGCGGACGGGTCCACGCCGACGACGTAGACCTCGCCGAGGCCGTCCGGGTGGATCTTGGTCCAGTGGAAGCCGACGACCTCGCCGCCGCGTTCGGCCAGGAACAGGCCCGCCGGGTCGAACCACGGCTCGGCCTCGCGGGCGCGCACGTCCTCGATGGTCCACGCCCCCTGCTCGGGGTGGGCGGCGAACGCGCGGGCGTTCACCCGCAGCCACGCCTCCTCGTCGCGTCCCGGCTCGAACGCGCGCAGCCGCACCCCGTCGGCGACCTTCGCCTCGGGCAGCGGGTCGGCGGCGGGGCGGCGCATCTGGAACAGGGCGCGGACGCGTTCCATGCCCTCCGATTCCGCGAGCGCGGCGGCGGCCGGCAGGTCGCCGTGCGCCCAGACGCGGAGGGGACCGCCCGCCTCGGCCAGCAGCGCGCGCAGCAGCGCCCGCCCGTGGCCCCGGCGGCGGTGCGCGGGGTGGACGACCAGCTCGGCGGCGGCACCCTCCTGGCCGGTGGCCGGGTCCAGATGGCCGTAGGCGACGGTCGCGCCGGAGTCGACCACGGTGAACGCGGGCCTCCCGGCGCGCAGGGCCAGGATCGCGTGCTCGGACAGCGGTCCCACGCCGTCGGCGGCGGTCGCCGCCTCCACCACCGCCATGACCGGGGCGGCCTCGGCGGCCGCGAGCACGACGTCCCCGCGCGTGTCATCCATGATCGCCAGCCTACGCCCCCACCCGGCCAGACCAAATCGACACAGAACCGTCATTTATCGGCATAATTCCGCCCTCCGGCAGCCTCTAGTCTCGCGTGCATGAACCCCAGACGCCTCCTGCTGACCGCCGCGACGGCCGGGGTCTCCGTCGTCGCGCTGGCCGCCCAGCCCGCCGCGGCGCGCCCCGCGCCCACCGCGGACGTGCGCCTGCTGTCGCTCAACGACTTCCACGGCAACCTGGAACCCCCGACCGGCAACTCGGGCAACGCCGTCGACGAGCACGGCCACACCGTCCCGGCGGGCGGCGCGGCGCACATGGCCGCGCACCTCAAGCGCCTGTCCGACCGCAACACCCTGAAGGTCGCCCAGGGCGACATGATCGGCGGCTCGCCGCTGATCTCGGCGGCCTACCACGACGAGCCGTCGGTGCAGTTCCTCGGCGACATGGGCGTCACCGCCTCGGCCGTGGGCAACCACGAGTTCGACGAGGGCTACCAGGAGCTGCTGCGCATCCAGAACGGCGGCTGCCACCCCACCGACGGCTGCTCCCCCGAGGGCGAGTGGCGCGGCGCGAAGTTCGACTTCCTCGGCGCCAACGTGCTGAAGGGCAAGAAGAACAGGCCCGCCCTCAAGCCGTGGACGGTCCGCCGGATCAACGGCGTGCGCGTCGGCTTCATCGGCGTCGTCACCAAGACCACCCCGACCATCGTCACCGCCGAGGGCATCAAGGGCCTGACGTTCGAGGACGAGGTCAAGGCCGCCAACCGGGCCGCCCGCGACCTCAAGCGGCGGGGCGTGCGCTCGATCGTGCTGCTGGTGCACGAGGGCGACCAGGTCCAGGCGGGCAACCGTCCGGACGCGTGCGGCACCGTGCCGGGCGCGGGCACCCGGATCGCCCAGTCCGCCGACCCCGAGATCGACATGGTGCTGGCGGGCCACACCCACCAGCAGTACGTCTGCACGGTGCCCGACCCGAAGGGCAGGCCGCGCCTGTACTCGTCGGGCTCCTCGTTCGGCCGCGTCATCACCCAGGTCGACTTCAAGGTGAACAAGCGCACCGGCGACATCGTGCGTTCCACCATGAAGGCCGACAACCACGTCGTCACCCGCGACATCTCCGACCCGGCCACCGAGCGGTTCGTGGCCAAGTGGAAGGAGCGGGTCGCGCCGATCTCCAACAAGCCGATCGGAAAGATCACCGCGGACCTGGACCGCACGCCCTCGCCCGCCGGTGAGACCACCCTCGGCAACGTGATCGCCGACGCGCACCTGGAGGCCACCAGGGACCTCGGCGCGCAGGTCGCCGTCACCAACCCCGGCGGCATCCGCACCGACTTCACCTACAAGGCCTCCGGCTCCGAGGGTGACGGCGTGGTGACCTACGGCGAGGCGTTCGCCGTGCAGCCGTTCAACAACGTCACCGGCGTCGTCTCCCTGACCGGCGAGCAGCTCGACAAGCTGCTGGAGCAGCAGTGGGAGGGCCAGAAGTACGAGCGCGTCCTCCAGCCCTCGGCCAACTTCCGCTTCACCATCGACCGCTCCCGGCAGGTCGGCGACCGCGTCTCGAACATCACCGTGGACGGCACGCCGGTCGACCCGGCCGCCACCTACAAGGTCTCGGCCAACAACTTCCTGCTCGGCGGCGGTGACGGCTTCACGGTCTTCACGCAGGGCAAGGACGCCAAGCTGGGCCCGATCGACCTGGACGCGCTGATCGCCTACTTCGGCGAGCACTCCCCGATCGCCCCGCCCCCGCTGAACCGCATCTCCGGCCGGTAACCCCCACACCCCCGAAACGACGCGAACGGGGCCGCCTCCCGGTGGGAGGCGGCCCCGTTCCCTGTCGTCGGAGGGGGTGTCAGGCTCCGAACAGGTGCACCAGCCAGTAGACGACGGCGGCGACCAGCGCGGCCATCGGCATCGTCAGCACCCAGGCGGCCACGATGTTGCCCGCGACGCCCCAGCGGACGGCCGACAGGCGCTTGGTCGCGCCCACCCCCATGATCGCCGAGGTGATCGTGTGGGTGGTGGAGATCGGGGCGTGCCAGATGTAGGCCGCGCAGTACAGCACGACCGAGGCGGTGGCCTCGGCGGCGAAGCCCTTGGGCGGGTCCAGCTCGATCACCTTGCGGCCCAGCGTGCGCATGATGCGCCAGCCGCCCGCGTAGGTGCCCAGCGACAGGGCCCCGGCGCAGGCCAGGATGACCCACAGCGGCACCGTCTCGCCGTCGGAGTGGCCGGTGGTCACCAGGGCCAGCACGATGATGCCCATCGTCTTCTGGGCGTCCTGGAGGCCGTGGCCGAGGGCCATGGAGGCGGCCGAGAGGGTCTGCGCGATGCGGAAGCGGCGGCCGACCCGGCCCGGGTGCGCCCGGCGGAAGGTCCACAGCAGCGCGACCATGAAGAAGTAGGCCAGGAAGAAGCCGACGACCGGGGAGATCACCATCGGGATGGCGACCTTGTCGACGACCTTGGACCAGTTCACGCCGGACGCCGAGGCCAGACCCGCGCCGACCACGCCGCCGATGAGGGCGTGCGAGGACGAGGAGGGCAGCCCGAAGTACCAGGTGATCATGTTCCAGGCGATGGCGCCGAGCACGCCCGCCGCCACCACCGTCAGGCCGTGCAGCCCGCTCGGCGGGGAGATCGTCTCGCTGACCGTCTTGGCGACCTGCACGCCGAGCAGCGCGCCGATCATGTTCATCACGGCGGCCATCAGCAGCGCCGCCCGCGGGGTGAGCGCCCTGGTGGACACCGATGTCGCGATGGCGTTGGCCGCGTCGTGGAAGCCGTTGGTGTAGTCGAACACCAGCGCCACGACGATGACCAGCACCAGCACCGCCATCTGGGCGTCGGTGCGCAGCCCGATGGCCCCCATCGCCATCACCAGCAGGATGCTGAGCGGCAGCAGCAGCCAGAACTTGCTGGGCCCGCGCCGCGCCTGTTCGGCCAGCGTCGGATCGGCGGGGCCCGGAGGCTCCTTGGTGAGCGTGCCGCCCGGATTCTTACCGGACACGCTCACGACTCCTTGACCGCGATGGTCTCGACCGTGTTCGCCACGTGCTCGAACGCGTCGGCCGCGTCCTCCAGCCGGTCGATGACCTGCTGGAGCTTCATCACCGTCAGGGCGTCGTACTCACCGCTGAACAGCTGCGCCAGCAGCTTGCGGTAGACCTGGTCGCCCTGGTTCTCCAGCCGGTTGATCTCGATCCAGTACTCGTTGAGCTCCTTCATCGAGCGCAGCCTCGGCATGGCCTCGGCGGTCAGCTCGGCGGCTCGCTCCAGTACCTCCACCATGTGGACGATCCCCTTGGGGAACTCCTCGATCTGGTAGAGGACGACGAGGTCGGCTGCCTCCTCCATCTCGTCCATCACGTCGTCGATCGACGACGCGAGGCGGTAGATGTCCTCGCGGTCGAAGGGCGTGATGAAGGTTTCGTTGAGCCGGCGCATGATCGCGTGAGTCGCCTCGTCGCCCGCGTGCTCGCAGGCACGCATCTTCTCCGCGATCGCTTCCCGATCAGTGCCGTCGCTGATGAGCTCCACGAGCAGCCTGGCGCCGGTGACCAGGTTGTTCGCCGAGTCGGCGAACATGTCGTAGAAGCTGTCCTCACGCGGCGTGAGACGCAAACGCACGTCGTTCTCCTGAAGTGCCGGAACAGTCCGCTGAGGATCGTAGGCGCAACCGGCCGTAAAAAGAACCTTCGCCTGCGGTTCGGCTGCCGTCTTCCGTCCTCTCACCTACAAGGGTGCCCTAGATCATGGGTTGCACACCCCCCTCGCCCGGCGCGCGACACGCGGTCCCGCCACGGCCTGGAGGCTTTACCCTCGGCGGGGACGGCCTCGATGCGGAGAGTGAGAAACCGGCATGAGTGAGATTCGTTACAACGTTCCAGAGATCAGCTGCCAGCACTGCGTGAACGCCATCGGCGGCGAGGTGAGGCAGGTCCCGGGAGTCGCCGAGGTCGTCGTCGACGTGGACGCCAAGACGGTCACGGTCCGTGGCGAGGAACTGGACGACGCCGCCCTGCGCGCCGCCATCGACGAGGCCGGGTACGAGATCGCCTGAACGCGCGGCCGGCCGCCCCGGCGGCGCGGGCCCGGAAACGACGATGCCGGGGCCGCCCCGTGGCGTCCCCGGCAGGTCACGGCCCGCGGATCGTCGCTCCGCGGCCCGTCCGAGCCCCGTGTCGTGCTCAGTCCCGGCGCGTCAGTTCCCGTCGTCCCTGCTCCACGGAGCGCACGCCGAGCACCGAGTCGATCTCCGCCAGCGTCAGCGGCTGCTCCGCGGCGGCCACGGCGCTGAGAATCTCGGCGTAGAGTTCGATCTCGTCCAACGCGACGCGGTCCTGGACGCGCAGATCGAGCTTCTGGCGCATCGCGTCCACCTCCTTGCGTTCCCTCGCCCGCCCGTGACGGCGAGCGCCACGCGGCCGCCGGCACCCGCGGCGCCCCGCGCACGCGCGGGGCGAGCAGCACCCTTCACCGCTGCACCCACTGCCCACGTCAAGGCTACGCGCATGGTCCCGCCGCGCGCATGACCCAAGAGGGCCATTCGGGGGGCCACCCGCGACGGTGATCGCCTGGCCTGGCCGGATGGCCCCCTCGTCCCCGGGGGACGCCCCCGGACCGGCCGTCGCCGGCTCAGCGGCCGCGGTGGAAGTCCCCCAGCATCTGCTCCAGCGAGGACTCGGGCAGATCGCGGGCGGTCAGCCGGGCCACGATGGAGGCGTTCACGTCCGCCCCCGCCAGCCGCGCCGCCTGCCGCGCCACCGTCTGCTCGAACATCTCCCGCGCCGTGCGCGCGTAGGCGAACGCCGGGTCCTCCCGCATCCCGTCGAACCGCGCCAGCAGCTCCACGCGCAGCTCCTCGTCCAGCACGTAGAGATCGCGTTCGGCGTAGCTCTGGAACAGCCGGACCAGCTCGCGGCTCGACATGCCGGTGAACTCCAGGACCGAGCCGAACTCGGCCCGGAAGCCGGGGTTGCCCGCCAGGAACCCCTCCATCTCGGCCGCCGCCCCGGACAGCACCACGACGAACTGCCCCGAACGCCGCCGCATCTCGTGCTGGAGGCGGCGCACGACGGTCGGGACCCGGTCCAGCAGGTGCGCCTCCTGCACCAGCAGCACCCCGCCGAGCGCCTGCTCGACCATCCCGACGACCCGGCCCTCGGTGTCGGCGGGGTCGCGTCCGGCCAGGTGGACGGGGCGGCAGGCCACCACGTGCCCCGACCGCAGCAGCCCGTAGGCGCCGTAGATCCCGCCGATCAGGCCCGCGACGGTGGTCTTGCCGGTGCCCGGCGACCCGGTGAGGATCAGGTGGCGGGAGTCGGGGTCGGGAACGCCGTGCCGGACGCGCCCGGCGGCCGTCTCGGCGCTGTCGGCCAGCTCCCGCACGGCCCGCTTGACGTCCTCCAGCCCCATGAGCTGGTCGAGCTGGCGCAGGTAGCCGTCGATGTCGCCGGCCGGGCGCAGCGACGGCTCGATCTGCTCGGCGACGCCCTCCAGGTCGGCGGGGGTCAGCACCAGCCGGTCGCGGGAGGCCCCGGCGCGGGTCATGGCGCGCTGGCTGGCCTGGTCCAGGTACGCCTCGACGAGCCGGGCGTTGACCAGGTCGCCGGGGCCGCGCAGGCGCTCCAGGTCGGCCTGGGCGGCCTCCAGGGCGGCGGCGCCGACCGTGACGCGGCGCTCGTCGGCCAGCAGGTGCAGCAGCGTCATCCGGTGGTCCAGGTCGGACAGGTCCGGCAGCCGGTACACGCGGAACGTCTGCACGAGCTTGGGGTGCTCCTGGAGCAGCCGCTTGTAGGCGCGCGGCTCGCAGGTGGCGATCAGCGGGGCGGGCACGGCCGGGTTGCGGCGCGCCCGGCGGACCGTGGCGGCGGCCGCCACCGGGTCGGCGGCCGAGGTGATCGCGACGTCCAGGCGTTCGAACAGGATCGCCGGGCCGGGGCGCGTGAGGATCGCCTCCAGCCGCTCGGCGGGCGCGTCGCGGACGTCGTCGGCGTCGTGGGCGCGCAGCGCCCCGTCGCCGACCCCGGCGTCGGCCAGCGTCAGCGCGATCAGCCGGGCCAGGCGGCGCTGCCCGGTGTGCGGGTTGCCGACCAGCAGCACGCTGGGCAGCCCGCCGGACAGCCCGGGGCGGGGCGCGTCGGGGGTCCCGTCCACCCGGGTCGCCTCGAACGGCGGCGCGCCGTCCAGCATGGTGGCCGGAGGGGCGGCCGGGAGGGGCGCGCCGTCCACGCGGGTGGCGTCGTCGTGCGGGCCGAGCGGGGCGTTCCACGCCTCGACCCGGGCGCGCAGCTCGTCCAGCAGCTCCCCGGCGTCGAGCTCGCCGGACACGAAGCCGATGCCGTAGCGCTCCAGGACGCGGCGCTCGGTGCGTTCGGCGGGTGGGGGGATCTCGTGGACGGGGCGTTCGGGCGAGGGGGTGTCGTCCAGGTAGTCGAAGTTCCCGATGAGGGTCTCGGACATGATCCGCGTCCCCGGGCCCTCCGCGGCGCCGCCCGGCGGCCGTTCGGGGGCGGGCTGGTCGTACACGCCCGCCTGGTCGACGTCCTCGGGCCCCAGCATGCGGGTGCGCGGCGGATCCTGCGGCTGCGCAGGCGGCTGCGCAGGCGGCTGTGGGGGCTGCTGAGGCTGCGCGGGCTGCTGGTAGGCGGCCTGCTGGTAGACGGCGGCCGCCGCGTCGTCCACGCGCGTCCCGTAGGCGTCGACGGGCTCCTGCGGCGGCGGACCGGGCGGCCCTCCGTGACGCTGGTAGCTCATGTCCGAGTAGGGCGACTCCGAGTGGGACGCCGCCTCCCCCGGGCTCTGGAACCCGAGCTGCGTGTAGGGCGGCATGACGTTCCCCTCGGGCTCCTCCTCCGGCTGCCCGAACGGCCGCTGCCCGCCCCCTCCCGGTGGCTCGAACGCACCCGGCTGCTCGAACGCGTCCTGCTGCCCGAACGCGCCCGGCTGCGGCCCGCCCACCGGCTGGAACCCGAGCTGCGTGTACGGCGGCGCGGCGCTGCCCTCCGGCTCCTCCCCCGACGCCGCGAGCGGCGCGGGCGGCTGGAGCCGGCCCTCGTCCCCGCCCGGGTGGGCGGGCGGCTGCACGAACGCGCCCGGCTTCCTGCTGGAGGGCTGCGGAACGGCCCCCGGCGGCATCCCCGGCTGCTGCTGCGCGCCGAACGGCGACGGCTGCGCCCCGGTCCCCAGGCCCGGGCCCGGCGGCACGATCGTCGGGGCCTTGGCGGTGGCGCGGACCCGGTCCGCGCCCATGATCCCGGCCAGGATCGCCGTCGGCACGGGGAAGCCGCGCGGCCGGGCGGGCATCCCGCCGAGACGGCACCAGGCCAGGTCCAGTTCGTAGGCGGAGGCCACCAGCGTCTCGGCCGCGTCGCCGGTCAGGCCGGGGGCCGACCCCAGCGGCCCGGCCAGCCGCAGGTCGTCGGGCCACATCCGCCGCAGCGGGTGCCCGGCCTGGTCCAGCACCGCCTGCACCGTGTAGCGGATCTCCGGGTCGAGCCAGGGCACGATGCCCGCCGCCATCTCGCCGCGCACCACGGCCAGGTCGGCGGCCAGCAGCGCGGCGGCGACCAGGCGGGGTTCGACGTAGGCGGGGCTGTTCGGGTCCCCCGCGTGCTCGGCGACGCGTTCGGCGAAGCCGTAGAACGCGTGCCGGAAGTTGTCGCCGGGCGAGCTCTCGTTGCGCAGCGCGGGGACCAGGTGGGGCGGGCACCGCGTCAGCCACTGCTGAACGATCGCCTGGTCGCCGTACGGCAGCGCCCCGTAGTCCACGGTCGGGTTGCTGAGCGTGGCCCCCAGCATGGCCAGCAGCGCGTCCGCGCGCGTCTGGAAGCGGACGTCCTCCCGCAGCGCGCTCGCCACGGCCCACATCGTCCGCAGCACGACCACGGCGGCGTCCACGCGGCCCGAGCGCAGCCGTTCGGCGTACAGGCCGACCAGCGTCTCCAGCGGCGGCGGGGTCAGCCAGCGCGGCCCGTCGGTCCGGGGCAGCGGCTTGGCGCGGTAGGGCTGCCACAGGTCGAGCATCTGCGCGTCCAGCCGCGCGTCGAACACCGGGGCGCTCGCGCACCACAGCATCACGCCCCACGCCACCGCCACCGTGGACGGCGTCTCCGACGTGAACTGCGACCACCAGTGCGGGTACTCCCCGGCGGGCAGCGCGGCGGCCGAGTCGACGGTCGAGCGCACCCGCGCCGTCAGGCCGGGGTCGAACCCGCGCCCCACGAACGGCCGCAGCCCGACCGGGGCGTACTCGTAGTCGGGTCCGGCGGGCACGACGTGCGGCGGCAGCGCCGGGGCCCGCCCGCCGACCTGCTGGGCGGGCTGGGCCGACATCCGCGTCGCGGGCGACTGCGGCGGCGGGCACAGGTACCACTGCCCGTCCCGGGGGTCCAGCCGGTACCAGCGCGCCCACGCCCCGAACAGCCACCACGTGCCGTCGGGCAGCACCAGCATCCGCCCGGCGATCGCGTGCTGGCGCTGCTGCGGCGGGGCCGACTGCCACCAGCCCGCCCCGACCATCTCCCGTATGTCGCGCTCGGCGAGGGCGAACGGGTCCCGCCCGGCCGTCTGGGCACCTCCGTACCCCGCTCCGCCGAATCCAGGTCCCCACGCCACGCCGTCATCGTAGTCAAATCCGCCCAGGACGTCCCCGGCGGACCGTCGTGGCCGGCCTAACGCCAGGTGGCGTCCGCGTGGCGGCGCGCCTTCTGGATGTAGACGTCGGGGGTGTGCTCCAGGACGAGGCGGTCGTCGTCGTTCAGCTCACGAACGATCTTTCCGGGCGTCCCGGCGACCAGCACCCCGGACGGGATCGTCTTGCCGGGCGGCACCAGCGCGCCCGCCGCGATCAGGGTGTGCGCGCCGATCCGGGCGCCGTTCAGCACGATCGCGCCGATGCCGATCAGCGCGCCGGTCTCCACGTGCGCGCCGTGCACCATCGCCTTGTGGCCCAGGCTGACCCGGTCCTCCAGCACGGCGGGCACGCCGGGGTCGGCGTGCAGGCAGCACAGGTCCTGGATGTTGACCTCGTCGCCGACGACGATCTCCTCGTCGTCGCCGCGCAGCACCGAGCCGTACCAGACGTTGGCCCGCGCGCCCAGCCGCACCTTCCCGACCACGACGGCGCCGGGCGCGACCCACGCCTCGGGGTGGATGTCGGGTCCGTCCTCGCCCAGCGAGCCCACGTAGTTCATGGCGGAGTTCATAGGCGGGATGGTAGGACCCGCCGCGCGCCGTGTGGTGCGGCGCCCTCCGGCGAAGCTCCGGTGGTCCCCGTGGACAGGGTGCGGTGAGGACGGTCCGGCGCGGTGCCGGGGGTGCCGTCGGCGACGTACGACGGGTCCCTGTAGAAAAGGACGCTGGACGCACCGGGGCAGGTTGCCCAGTCGGCGCCAACGCACGCGAAATTTCCCATAATTGGAGAGTTTGTCGACCCGCGCAGGTTAAGAAACGGCAGCGAGAACGGCGTTCCGGTTGCGCGAATGGGGCGGACCGGGCAAGAGTCGAGGCTGACCAGAGGCTGACCACCCGACGTACCCTCAGCGCCGTCTCCGACCCTGACGGGGTGATCAACCCCCCGCCAACGACCCCCAAGGCACCATGAGCAACGAAGCGGAAATCCTGCCGAACCTCCTCCGGGAGGAATCCTTCGAGATCGTCATGCGCGGCTACAACCGCCGCCAGGTCGACGAGTTCATCGCCCGCAGCCAGAACCAGATCCGCGAGCTGGAGGCCCGGCTGGCCCGCGCCCTCGACGACGTCGAGCGCACCCGCCGCGAGATGGCCGAGGTCCGGGAGGCGCGCAAGCCCACCGGCGACGACCTGTCGGACCGGCTCCGGCAGATCATCAACCTGGCCGAGGACGAGGCCAAGGAGAAGCTGGCCGCCGCCGAGGAGCAGGGCCAGCAGATCCGCAAGGACGCCGAGCAGGAGTCCAAGCGGATCATCGAGGCGGCCCGCGGCGACGCCGACCGCGACATCGCCCAGGCCCAGGAGAAGGCCGACCACGTGCTGGCCTCCGCCAAGAAGGAGGCCGACAGCGTGCTGTCGACCGCCAAGCAGGAGGCCGAGCAGACCGTCACCTCCGCGCGGCTGGAGGCCGAGCGGACCCTGACGGCGGCCGAGCGCCGGGCCAATGTGATCAACGAGGGCGCCACCCAGCGCCTGAACCACCTCACCCGCAACCACACCCAGGCCCTCCAGCGGCTCACCGAGATCTCCGAGACGCTGCACCGGCTGCTGACCGCCGAGAACGAGGCGGGCCCGCTGGAGAAGATGGTCGAGGACGCGGTCAAGCAGGCCCCGCCGCGCAAGCAGCCCGCCGCGCCCAAGGCCGCCCAGCCCGCGCCCCGGCCCGCCCAGGCCCCCGCCGCGCCCAAGCCCCCGGCCGCCCCGGCGCCGGCCGCGCCCAAGCCGATCGCCGAGCGCCCCGCCCCGCCCGTGCCGCACGAGCCGGAGCCGACCGTGGTGGACACCCCGGTCCCGCAGGTCCCGCCGCAGACCAAGCCGACCCCGATGATCAAGCTGGACGCCACCGACGACCTTCCGTCGCCGCACCGTCCGGGCGAGCCGGGCTGAGCCCGGGCCCGGAGACGGGCACGGGGCACCGACGGTCTCGCGGTGCGGCCCCGCCGGGATCCCCGGCGGGGCCGCACCCGGGCCCGCCCCGCTTTGTAAGATCTTGAACATGGCGAAGACGAAGACCGGCCAGGGGACCATCCGCCCGATCCGCCGCCTGGGCGACCCCGTGCTGCGGACCGGATGCGATCCGGTGCGCGCCTTCGACGCCGAGCTGGAACGCCTGGTCGACGACATGTTCGCCTCGATGTACGAGGCCAACGGCGCGGGCCTGGCCGCCAACCAGATCGGCGTCGGCCTCCAGGTCTTCACCTACGACTGCGAGGACGACAAGGGCCGCCGCCACGTCGGCCACGTCGTCAACCCCCGGCTGGTCGCCGCCGACGGCGAGGTCCTGACCGCGTCCGAGGGCTGCCTGTCGGTGCCGGGCCTGCGCTTCGACACGCCCCGCCACGCGCACGCGGTCGTCGAGGGCTTCACCGCCAGGGGCAAGCCGATCACCGTCGAGGGCACCGGCTACTTCGCCCGCTGCCTCCAGCACGAGTGCGGCCACCTGAAGGGGCAGGTCTACATCGACGTCCTGGACGGCGAGGCCCGCCGTGCCGCGATGCGCGCGATCCGCGAGCGGCGCGACTAGGGAGCGTCGGGAAGTCCGATGTGCGGCGGTGTCGTGATCGCCGACGCCGGAGACCATCGCGGCGCCGGCGGCCCGGCTCCGCGGTGAGGCGTCTTGCAAGGATTCCGCGTGCTCTCGAAATCAGGTCACCGAGGGCTTTTCCCGAGCCCGGCAGGAAATTACCCCACCGAATCCGGCGTCACTCTCGTTCGAATACTCTCAGCTTGTTTCCGCATCGCTCGACCCGGCGGTTCTCGCCATGCGTTGAGGCCCCCGACCGCGGGTCGGAGGCCTCAACGCTTCCGCCCTGGCCGGCCGCCCTCCTGTCGGCCGGCCCGGCCGGCTCGATGCGCGGCCATCGCGGCGGGCGATGAGTCGGCCTCGAGGACGGTGGGTCAGCGCGCCTTGCAGGAGGTCTTCCTGCTGCCCTTGTAGGGCAGGTTCTTCACCGTGTGGCCGCGCACGACCTTCCACACGTAGTAGTAGTCGGTGCCGAACTTCTTGTTGCCCTTGGTCTTGCCGTTCGTGTCGAACTTGCGGCACCAGTACTTGTAGGTCTTGCCGCTGGCGCTGACCTCCGCCCGCCGCTGCACCACGGTGGCGGTGATCTTCTTGCCCTTCTTGCAGTGGTTGTTGAAGTAGATCTTGGTGGTCGAAGTGCCGCGGCTCCAGCTGAAGTTCACCTTGGCGTTGCCGCCGTAGCCGGCGCCGCACTTGATGCTGCTGCTGCCCTTGGCGCTGACGGAGCCGCCGGCCTCGACGGCCGCGGTCTTCGCCGCGACCGGGGCGGCGGAGGGCGTGGCGAGTGCGGGAGCGGCGGGAGCGAGGGCCAGCGCCATGCCGCCGGCGACGACGGCTCCGGCGACCCTTGCCTTGACGTTCGACAAATTTCCACCCTTTCCGATTTGCTGAGCTTCTCGAACCATCAAGAACCCTAGGAAGGGGCTGTCGCCATCAACCAGAACGCAGGGCACTATTCGTCATTAGTGCCAGAGAACTAGGAAATGCTCCGAAACTTGATACGTGGCGGGGCGTCCCGGCCACCGGGGCTAGGTGCCCGCGCGGGCGATGATCTGCTCGGCGACCTTCCTGGCGTCATTGGCCGGGATGGCGAAGCCGACGCCGATGCTGCCCGAGCCGCCGCCGGACGTGGCGATGGCGGTGTTGATCCCGATGAGCCGTCCCGCGCCGTCCACCAGCGCCCCGCCGGAGTTGCCGGGGTTGATCGCCGCGTCGGTCTGGATGGCGTCCTCGATCACGGCCTGCTGCCGGCGGGTGGTGCGGTCGCGCAGGAACGGCGGGAGGCTCTCGTTCCCCCCGGAGTCGCCCTCCTGGATGCTGCGGCCGAGCGCGCTGACGATCCCGGACGTCACCGACCCGTCCAGCCCGAGCGGGCTGCCGATGGCCAGCACCGGGTCCCCCACCCGCACCGCGTCGCTGTCCCCGAACGTGACCGGGGTGAGCCCGGACACGCCCGCCGCCTTGATCACCGCGATGTCGCGGGCGGCGTCGGTCCCCAGCACCCGCGCCCGCGCGGTCCGCCCGTCGCTGAACTTCACCGTCACCTGGTCGGCCCCGGACACGACGTGCGCGTTCGTCAGGATCGTGCCGTCGGCGCGCAGCACCACGCCCGATCCGCTGCCCGAGCCGGTGTCGATGGACACCACGCTGGGCTGCACGGCGGCGGCGACCCGCGCGGTCGTGCCGCTCCCGGTGGACGCCCCGGTCACCGCGACCGGCCGGGCGGCGCCCGGTCCCGCCGCCGCGACCCCGATCGCCGCGCCCGCTCCCCCGGCCCCGACCGCCAGCGCGGCGGCGGCCGCCACGGCCGCGGCGCGGCGCCGCAACGACCATCCGGTCTTCGCCGGGGCGGGCTCGGGCCGAGGCCCGAACGCGGGCGTGGGCGGGGTCCAGGAGGGCTGGGTGTACGGCTCGTGTTCCGGATGCCGGTTCGTCATCGGCGGTCCCCCTTCGCGTCCCCCTCAGGCTGAGCGGGCGCGGTGAGGCGTCACTGAGACGAACGTGAGAGCCGGATGAGAAATCAGTCCCAGCGCGCCGAGCGCTGCTTCTTCACCTCGGAACGGCGCTTCTTGTTCTGGAGGCGGCGCTCGTTGATACCGCGGGGGATCTTCTTCGGGACGCGCTTCTTGGGGGGCGGGGCCGTCGCCTCGGCCAGCAGGGCGGCCAGGCGGGCGCGGGCGGCGTCGCGGTTGCGCTGCTGGGAGCGGTACTCCTCGGCGCGGATCGTCAGCACGCCCCGGACCAGGCGGTGCGCCAGGCGGTGCAGGGCGCGGTCGCGGAGCGGCTCGGGGATCGACGGGGAGCCGGCGACGTCGAACGACAGCTCGGCGGCCGTCGCGCTGGTGTTGACGTGCTGCCCGCCCGGCCCCGAGGAGCGGGAGAAACGCCAGCTGAGCTCGGACTCCGGAACGGAGAACGAGCCACGGACGGGGATCTGGTCGGGCATGGGGTGATTATCCCCGGTGAACGCGGATCATGTCGTCCCGTTTTCCGGCGGGAACATGACACGGCCGCGTGCCCCGGGGGCGGGTCACGCGGCCGTGCTCTCCCATGCGGGGCCGTCCGGACCCCGGCCCGGGTCCGTGCGGCCCAGATCACCGACTGCGCCGTCCGTCCGCCCGTTCCCCCCAGAACCTGCCCGGACGGGCTCGCAGCGATGAGCTCTCCTTGCACTGACGAATATGCCGACGTCTCCTGAAGCGACCCTGGCGTGAAGCTGAAAGTCCGCTGAAGGCGCCCGGCGGGGCGGTCAGTCGGCGAGCGGCAGCACCACGCGGAACACCGCTCCCCCGTCCGGTTCCGCGTCGACCTCGACCTTCCCGTCGTGCGCGGCGACCAGCGCGGCGACGATCGCCAGGCCGAGGCCGGTGCCGCCGTCCTCGCGGCTGCGGGACTGGTCGGCGCGGTAGAAGCGCTCGAAGACGCGTTCGGCCTGTTCGGGGGTGAGGCCGGGGCCGTGGTCGGCGACCTCGACGACGGCGGCGGGGATGCCGTCCAGGGAGCCGGACGCCAGCCGCACCTCGACCGGGGAGCCCTCCGGGGTGTGCGCGACGGCGTTGGACAGCAGGTTGCCGAGCACCTGCCGCAGCCGCGGCTCGTCGCCGAGCACCTGGTAGGCGATGCCGCTGGAGACCGTCAGCTCGACGGCGCGGTCGGGCGCGACGACCCGGGCCTCCTGGACCGAGTCGGCGGCGACGGCGAGCAGGTCCACCGGGCGGCGCTCCACCGGCCGCTGCCGGTCCAGCCGGGCCAGCAGCAGCAGGTCCTCCACCAGCAGCCCCATCCGGCCGGCGGCCTGCTCGATCCGGCCGATCAGCCGGTCGATCTCCGCGGGCGTGCGGGCCGCGCCCTGCCGGTAGAACTCGGCGAACCCGCGGATCGCGGTGAGCGGCGTGCGCAGCTCGTGGCTGGCGTCGGCGACGAACCGCCGCATCCGCTCCTCCGAGCGCCGCGCCGTGGCCTCGGACTCGGCGCGCGCCCCGAACGCCGCCTCGATCTGCGCGATCATCGCGTTGAACGACATCCCGAGCCGCCCCACCTCGGTGCGCGGGTCGGCGGCGGGCACCCGCCGGGACAGGTCGCCCGCCGCGATGGCCCCGGCGGTGCGCTCGATGTCCTCCAGCGGGCGCAGGCTGAGCCGCACCGCCTGGACGCCCAGCCCGGTCAGCCCGGCCAGCACCAGCACCCCGACGATCACGTCGATGAGGACCAGGCGGCCGACGGTGCGCTCGATCTCCGCCAGGCTGAGCCCGAGCACGATCCGCCCGCCGCTCGGCAGCGCCTCGACCAGCACCCGCCAGGCGGGGCCCCGCTCGGGGGCGTTGCCGGTGGTGAACGGCCGGTCCAGCGCGACGTCCAGGTCGGCCGACAGCCGCGGCTCGCCGGGCCCGCCGAGCGGCGCCTCCTCGTAGACCTGCGTGCCCTCGGGGTCCCGCACCTGGATGTACATCTCGCTGGGCACGCGCGGCTGGATCTTGTTGCCGTGGCGCAGCTGGCGTTCGACCTGGTTGGTCGCCCAAGCGATGGAGGTGCGGAGCTGGCCGTCGGCGCGTTCGACCAGGTAGCCCTTGAGCACCCACACCCCGGCGGCGCTCATCGCGGTCAGCGCCAGCACGACCAGCACCAGCGTTCCCGCGATCAGCCTGATCCGCAGCGGCGTGCGGGCGGCCAGCTCCCGCGGCCGCATCAGCCCGGTGGCTGGCGCAGCACGTACCCGACGCCGCGCAACGTGTGGATCAGGCGCGGCTCGATGTTGTCGACCTTGCGGCGCAGCGCCGACACGTAGGACTCGACGATCCCGGCGTCGCCGCGGAAGTCGTAGTTCCACACGTGGTCGAGGATCTGCGCCTTGGACAGCACGCGCCCGGCGTTGGCCATGAAGTACCGCAGCAGCTTGAACTCGGTCGGCGAGAGCTGGATCGGCCGCCCGCCGCGCCACACCTCGTGGCTGTCCTCGTCCAGCTCGATGTCGGCGAACACCATGCGCGCCGGGGGTTCGGCGGCGCCGCCGCGCACGCGCCGCAGCACCGCCCGGATGCGGGCGACGACCTCCTCCAGCGAGAACGGCTTGGTGACGTAGTCGTCGCCGCCGATCGTCAGGCCCTTGATGCGGTCCTGGACGGCGTCGCGCGCGGTCAGGAACAGCACCGGGGTGTGGTCGCCGCCGGAGCGCAGCCGCCGGGCCACGTCGAACCCGTCGATGTCGGGCAGCATGACGTCGAGCACGATCAGGTCGGGCCGGTGGCGGCGCGCGGCCTGCACGGCGTCGGCCCCGTTGTCGGCGGTGACGACCTCGAACCCGGTGAACCGCAGGCTCCCGGCCAGCAGCTCCCGGATGTTCGGCTCGTCCTCGACCACCAGGAGCGTCGCCTCCGGCGTACGCTCCGCTGCCCTCTCAGTCAATGCCACCTCCGCGATTCGCCGCAGAGGATCGCACTCCAACCTGAATATCCCCTGAACGTCCGCACGAGATTCCCTGCGCCGGGCGCCCGGAAACCCCGCCGGGCTCAGCGCGCGCGCGGCACGCTGACCGAGACGTTCGCCTCCACCCGGCCCGCCGACCGCTGCCAGGTGAACAGCCCGGTGCCGGGGATGATCTGGAGGGTCAGGCGGCTGGCGGGGCCGACCTCCCAGGCGATCGCCTCCAGGTCCCGGGTGACGGTGCGCTCGCGGCCGTCGAGGGTCACCGGCAGCGGGGTGGCCTGGTTGCCGACGACCACGCCCGTCTCGCGGTCGACGATCTGGGCGAACAGCGCCGTTCCGGGCCGCAGGGCGTGGCCCCGGTAGGTGAGCGTGACGCGGGGCGAGCCGACGGCCCGCGCGGTGGTGGGCGAGGCCGGGATCGGCACCTCGATGGCCCTGCCCTTGCGGGCGGGCGCGGCGGCGGTGGCGGAGCCGGTGTTGTCGAGCTGGGTGAACGTCATCCGGCCGGTTCCCCTGGCGCGGAGCGGGCCGAGCGCGGGCGGCGGGTAGGCCGCGGCGCCCCGGTAGACGCCGTTCTGGTCGATGTACTCGAACTCCGGCCCGGTGTCCACGGACCGGTCGCCCCGCAGGTGGCGGGCGAACCAGGCGAGGGTGGCCCTGGTGACGTGGTCGGCGGGGCCGGCCTTGGCGTTGCACTGCCCGTGCCCGCCGCAGAACCAGATCATCTTCGCCGGGCCGCCGTTGGCCCTGACCGTGCGGTAGGTCGCGATGCCCTCGCGCAGCGGGAACAGCGTGTCCACCGTGCCCTGGACGACGAGCGTCGGGATCCGCAGCCGACCGATCAGGTTGCTGGGGCCGTGGTCGGCGAACCAGCGCTCCAGGTCCGGTTCGAGCCGCCCGGTCCGGACGCCGTCGAAGCACGCCCGCCGGACCTTGGGCGCGATCCGGTTGCCGTTGGTCATCCCGCCCAGGCACAGGTTGACCACCCAGCCCGCGCGCAGCACCCGGTCGCGGTAGAGGGTGCGCCGCAGGTCGTTGTAGGCGACCAGCGGGACGATGACGTCCACGCGGCGGTCGATGCCCGCGGTGACGAGCTGGATCGCGCCGCCGTAGCTGCCGCCCGCCATGCCGAGCCGGGGGTCTCCGGGGCGGTCCAGCCGAACCTCGGGCTGGCGGGCGGTCCAGTCGATGAGGGCGCGGACGTCACGGCCCTCGAACGCGTGGTAGTCGACGTTGGCCTCGCCGCCGGAGCCGAAGCCGCGGGCGTTCCAGGTCACCACGTTGTACCCGGCTGACAGCAGGGCGCCCAGCATGCCCTTGGCCGTGTCGGTCTCGCCCCGGCCTCCCCAGCCGTGCCCCAGCAGGACGGTGGGGGCGCGCCGTCCGTCGGCCGCCCCGTGGGCGGGGAAGAAGTGCGTCACGATCGACACGCCGTCGAACGACCGGACCTTGGTCGTGCGGGCCTTCCCCGTCGCGGCGTGGGCCGCCGGGGCCGCGGCGACGAGGCCGAGCGCGAGGGTGGAGGCGGACAGGGTGGCCAGCAGCCTGCGTGACATGGGGCGCTCCGGCGGGGGAGATGATCGAGACAGGTGATTTCTACCACCTGGTAACCACGGCGGCCAGACCCTTCATGAACCGGATTCGGGTTTCGGTCGGCCGGAGTGCGCCGGTCAGCCGAAGTACTCGATGAACGGGTGGCGCTTAGCCGAGGCGCTGGCGGTGCCGACGCTGACGATCCCCGCGGTGCCGGGGCGGTGGTCGAGGTCGCCCGCCTGCGCCTGGCCGGTGCGGGACGGGCCGTTCACCGTCGTCCACTTCGCGCCGTTGTAGTGCATGTACCGGGTCCGGCCGCCGGTGGTGACGGGCAGCATCACCACGCCGCCCCTCCCGTCGGAGGACAGGCCGATGCCCGCCGCGTTCGACGGGGTGGCGACCGTGCGCCAGGCGGAGCCGTTCCAGTGCAGCAGGGCGTTGGAGACCTGGGCGTTCTGGCGGTTGCGCAGGACGTAGACGTTCCTGGCGGAGAGCGCCACGATCCGGTGCGGGACGGCCTGGTAGGCGGTGGTGCCCATGGAGCCGGGCAGCGCCATCCTCTTCCAGGCGGAGCCGTTGTAGTGGAGGGCGAAGCCGGTGACGGCCGTGCCGGTGGAGGTCGTCCCGGCGAGCCAGACGTCCTTCCGCGACCGGACGTCCACGGCGGTGACGGCCGAGGGCGGCGGCAGCGGGACCTTCGCGTCGGCCCAGGCCGACCCGGTCCAGCGCATCACCCGGCCGATGCCGCCCGCGTTGGCGTTCACGCTCGCCAGCGAGTAGGCGGTGCCGTCGGGGGCGGCGGCGACCTGGGACGGGAGCGCGAAGCCGGGGTAGGCGGCCTTGGTCCACCCGCTCCCGTTCCAGTGGAGGGAGACGGGCAGCGGGGAGAAACCGACGATCCAGGCGCGCTTGGCGTTGGCGACGGCGACGTCGGTGGGGGTGAAGCCGACCGGGCTCGTCTGGCGCGACCAGCCCTTGCCGGTCCAGCGGAGGATGCGGGCCTTGGCGCCGAGCAGGTTCCCCTCGGAGCCGACCGCCCAGCCGGTGTTCCTGTCGGCGAAGTCGACGCGGTCCAGGGCGCCGTCGTACGCCAGCGCGCCGCTGGCCACGTTCCTCCAGGACGCGGCGTGCGCGGGGGCCGCCAGGACGAGTCCGGCGCCGCAGGTCAGTGCCGCCAGCGGGGCCGTCAGCAGGGCCGCGTTCCGTCGCACGCTCGTCCTCCCAAGATCGCCAAGCGGAGATCAGCGTACGGGAACGCTTACCGGCGGGCGGGGGAACGGCCGGATCAGGACGCGCGGACGCCCGGCGGCACGCGGGCCGCCGGGCGTCCAGCAGGGTCCTACTCGCCCTTCCAGACGGGCTTGCGCTTCTCGGCGAACGCCGCCGGGCCCTCCTGGGCGTCCTTGGAGGTGAAGACGGGCATGACGATCTCGCCCTGCTTCTTCCACGCCTCCTCGGCCGACCACTCGGCGGACTCGACGATGATCTTCTTGGTGGCCGCGAGCGCCAGCGGGGCGTTCTCGGCGACCTTCAGCGCCAGCTCCTTGGCCGCGGCGAGCGCGCCGCCGGACTCGGTCAGGCGGTTGACGAAGCCCAGCTCCGCCATCCGCTCGGCCGGGTACTTGTCACCGGTGAGCGCGATCTCCATGGCGATGTGGAACGGGATGCGCTGCGGCAGCCGCAGCAGGCCGCCGGCCGCCGCCACCAGGCCGCGCTTGGGCTCGGGCAGGCCGAACTGCGCCTCCCGCGACGCCACGATCATGTCGCAGGACAGGGCGATCTCGCAGCCGCCCGCCAGCGCGTAGCCCTCGACGGCCGCGATCAGCGGCTTGGCCGGGGGCCGCTCGACGATCCCGGCGAACCCGCGGCCCTCCACGATCGGGTTGTCCCCGGTCAGGAAGCCCTTGAGGTCCATGCCCGCGCAGAACGTGCCGCCCGCGCCGGTCAGCACGCCGATCGACAGGTCCTTGCGGGAGTCCAGCTCCTCCAGGGCCGCCGCGATGCCCTGCGCGACCGCGCCGTTGACCGCGTTGCGCGCCTCGGGCCGGTTGATCGTGATGACGAGGACCGCGCCGTCTTCCTCGGTGAGAACAGCTTCGGACATCAGTGACCCGTCCTTACTTCGGCTGGAAGCGGATGCCGCCGTCGAACCGGACGACCTCGCCGTTCATGTAGTCGTTCTCGACGAGCGACCGCAGCAGGTGCGCGAACTCCGAGGGGCGGCCCATGCGCTTGGGGAAGGGCACCGGCGCGGCCAGCTTGGCCTTGAACGCCTCGGCGGCCTCGCCCTCGCCGTAGATGGGGGTGTCGATGATCCCCGGGCAGATGGTGTTGACGCGCACGCCGACCGCGGCCAGGTCGCGGGCGGCGGGCAGGGTCATGCCGACGATGCCGCCCTTGGAGGCGGAGTAGGCGACCTGGCCGGTCTGGCCCTCCAGCGCCGCGATGGAGGCGGTGTTGATCACGACGCCGCGCAGGCCGTCGGCGTCGGCGGGCTCGGTCTTGGCGATGGCCGCCGCGCCGATGCGCATCAGGTTGAAGGTGCCGATCAGGTTGACCTGGATGACCTTCTGGAAGGAGGCCAGGTCGTGCGGGGAGCCGTCGCGGTTGACGGTGCGGGTGGCCCAGCCGATGCCCGCGCTGTTGACGATGACGCGCAGCGGGGCGCCGGTGGCGACGGCCGCGTCGACGGCCGCCTGCACCTGCCCCTCGTCGGAGACGTCGGTCTTGACGAACACGCCGCCGACCTCGTCGGCGAGGGCCTTGCCCTTCTCCTCGTTGAGGTCGGCCACCACTACCTTGACGCCCGCCTCGGCCAGGGCGCGCACGGTGGCCTCGCCGAGGCCGCTCGCGCCACCGGAGACGACGGCGGAAACTCCGTTCAGGTCCATAAGCAGCACCTTACGTCAGAAACCGAATGCCATTCGGGGTGATGTTACCCACAGGTCAGAACACACTCTGCCAGCACCCCCGCGGCAGCGAAAGCGCGGGGTTACCCGGGGTCGCCCGGGTGCCGGGTTTGCCCGGGCGCTGGCCGGGCATCGCCCCGCCGACACCGTGAAGAGGGGGACTCATGAGTGAACGCCCAGCGCAGAGCCAGCCGTACCCGGGTCGCACCGGCGACATGGAACCCGAGCCGCAGGACGAGATGCGCGACTACACCGGCAGCGGACTGCTGGCGGGGAAACGGGCGCTGGTCACGGGCGGCGACTCCGGCATCGGCCGCGCGGTGGCGGTGGCGTTCGCCAAGGAGGGCGCGGACGTCGCGATCACCTATCTGGAGGAGGACGCCGACGCCCGGCACACCGCCAAGCTCGTCGAGGCGGAGGGCCGCCGGTGCGTCACCTACGGCGGTGACCTGGCCGAGGAGCGGCACGCCCGCGAGGTCGTGGGCAACGCGGCGCGCGACCTGGGCGGCCTGGACGTGCTGGTGCTGCACCACGGCACGCAGGAGCCGGTCGACGACGTCCGGCAGATCGACACCGAGCAGCTCACGCGCACCTTCCAGGTGAACGTCTTCTCGCTGTTCTGGACGGTCCAGGAGGCGCTGGACCACCTGTCCGAGGGCTCCTCCATCGTCATCACCGGCTCCATCAACGCCCTGCGCGGCAACAAGACGCTGATCGACTACTCGGCCAGCAAGGCCGCCGCCGTGGTCCTCGGCCAGTCTCTCGCGCAGAACCTCATGGAGAAGGGCATCCGGGTGAACTGCGTCTCGCCGGGCCCGGTGTGGACGCCGCTGATCCCGGCGACCTTCGACGAGGAGAAGGTGGAGGACTTCGGCAAGCAGGCCCCGATGGGCCGCGCCGCGCAGCCCGACGAGATCGCGCCGTCGTACGTGTTCTTCGCCGCGGACCGGCTGTCGTCCTACTACACCGGCCAGAACCTGGTCCCGGCCGGAGGGGAGATCCATCCCGGATGAGCGTGGACGTGGAACTCACCCGCAGCGACCCGGCCGAGCCCGGCTACGGCCGGCGCCGCTGCGGGAGGGGTTTCCGCTACCTCGGGCCCGACGGGCAGCCGCTGCGCGACCCCGACGAGATCGGACGCGTCAAGGCTCTGGTCATCCCGCCCGCCTGGACCGACGTGTGGATCTGCCCCTCCCCCGACGGCCACATCCAGGCCGTGGGCACCGACACGGCGGGCCGCCGGCAGTACCTCTACCACCCGGTCTGGCGCGAGCAGCGCGACCGGGAGAAGCACGACCGCGTGCTGGACCTGGCCGAACGGCTCCCCCGGGTGCGCGAGCGGGTCACCGCGCACCTGACCGGACGCGGCTACACCCGCGAACGCGTCCTCGCCGCCGCCGTCCGCCTCATCGACCTGGGCTTCTTCCGGATCGGCGGCGAGGAGTACGCCGAGGCGAACGGCACCTACGGCCTGGCGACGGTGCTGCGCGAGCACGTGACGTGCAGCAGGGGCCGGATCGCGTTCGAGTACCTGGCCAAGGGCAACAAGGAGCGCCACCAGTCGATCGCCGAGGAGGACGTCTGCAAGGTCGTCACCGGCCTCAAGCGCCGCCGGGACGACGGCCCCGAGCTGCTGGCGTACCGCACCCCGGACGGCTGGCACGACGTCACCACCACCGACATCAACGACTACATCCGCGAGATCACCGAGGGCGACTTCACCGCCAAGGACTTCCGCACCTGGCACGCCACGGTGCTGGCGGCCGTCGGCCTCGCGGTCTCGGTCCGGGCCGCCGACACCGAGGCCAAGCGGAAGCGCGCGGTGGCCCGCGTCGTCCAGGAGGTCGCCGACTACCTCGGCAACACCCCGGCGGTGGCCCGCGCCTCCTACATCGACCCGCGCGTCATCGAGCTGTACGAGAAGGGCCGCACGATCGCCCCGGCCCTGACCGAGCTCGGCGTGGACGTGGCGGCCGGCGAGCTGGCCACCCAGGGCCCGGCGGAGGAGGCCGTGCTCGGCCTCCTCCGCTCCGGGTGAGGGGTCAGCAGTCCACCAGCTCCGGCGACTGGTTCAGCAGCTGCGCCCTCGGTGAGGTGAACGTGGCGTACCGCTCGGCACTGCCCGCCGCGCCCGGCTCGAACGCCGCCAGGCGGTGACAGTTCTGGAACGCCAGCCGCACGCCGAAGTGGCGTTCCAGCGCGCCCCGCATGGCGTCGGAGGCCAGCGCGCGCAGCAACTGGCCGCGCGCGGCCTCGTCCGGCGGCGGGGTCTGGTTGTCGGCGAATCCGGTGTCGGTGGCCCGCATCCGGGCGACCACCTCGCTGACGACCTGCCAGGCGTAGGGCAGCGACTCGCGGACGCACGCGACGAACGCCGCGTCGTCCACCTCGCCCCGGCGGGCCTGCTCCAGCAGGCGGTCGTCGACGGTCAGGGACATCCGATCTCCTCTCACGGGGAAGTGACGCCCCCAGCTTCACATGAAAACGATTATCGTTCCAGCATTGATCATCGGAGAGTCCCGCCCAAACCGGCCCACATGCCTCCGGTCTGCATGACTGGCGCGTTCCCGGGTACCTCAGCCCGCATCCCGGGACGGGAGAACGAGACGACCGGCATGCGACCGTGAGACGTGAGGGGGACCGGGTGGGTGAATCGGGCACCGCGGCGGCGACGCCCTCGCAGACCGCCGCCGAGGGACTGTTGCTGAGCCTGAAGAGGGCCGCGTCGGTGCTGCAGGAGGCGGACGTGGACTTCGCCCTGGCGGGTGGATGCGCCGCCTACGCGCGCGGCGCGGCGCAGTCCACCCATGATGTGGACTTCGTGCTGCGCGAGAGTGACGTTCCCGAGGCCGTGCGGGTGCTCACGGCCGCCGGGATGGAGCACCGGGAGTGCCCGGAGAACTGGCTGACCAAGATCTATGACGGCGAGCAGCTCATCGACCTGATCTTCTCTCCGGCGGGCCGGACGGTCGACGACGAGCTGCTGAAGCGCGCCGAGGTCCTGACGGTCGCGGCCGTGCGGATGCCGGTGCTGCGCGCCGACGACCTGGTGATCATGCGGCTGCTGGCGTTCACCGAGACGACCTGCGACTTCTCCGGCTTCCTGCACGTGTGCCGGTCGCTGCGGGAGCAGGTGGACTGGCCGCGCGTGGCGGCGCAGACCGCCGACTCGCCGTACGCCTACGCGTTCCTGACCCTGCTGCACCGGCTCGGCGTCATCGAGGGGGACTTCCTGTGAGCGAGTACCTGGCCGCCCACATCCAGGAGCGGCTCGCCGCCCGGGCCCACGAGCTGGGGATCAAGGTGGAGGTGCGCGACGACGTGGTCTACCTGCACGGGCAGGTCGCCAGCGCCGAGCAGTGCCAGCAGATCGAGGAGGCCGCGCGGGTGGCCGCCGAGGGGCGGCGCGTGTGCAACGAGGTGTCGGTCGTCCCGGTGCGCGAGCCGGGCGGGGAGGAGAGGCTTTCATGATCCGCGTCGCCGCCGTGGGGGACCTGCACGTGGGGCCGGAGGTCGCCGGCGCCTACCGGGAGCGGCTGACCGGCCTGCCCGACCACGCCGACCTGCTGCTGGTCGCCGGGGACCTGACCCGGCACGGCACCGTGGAGGAGGGCAAGGTCGCCGCCGAGGAGCTGCACGACCTCGGCGTCCCGGTGATCACCGTGCTGGGCAACCACGACTACCACTCCGACCAGCAGGACGACATCACGCGCGTGCTGGAGGACGCCGGGATCACCGTGCTGGAGGGCGAGGGCACGACCGTCGAGTGCGGCGGCACGTGCGTCGGGATCGCCGGGGGCAAGGGCTTCGGCGGCGGGTTCGCCGGCAGGTGCGCCAGCGACTTCGGCGAGCCGGAGATGAAGGCGTTCGTCGGGCACACCAAGGCGTTCGCCGAACGGCTCGGCACGGCGCTGCTGGGGCTGGACTGCGACACGCGGATCTGCCTGACGCACTACTCCCCCGTCGAGGAGACGCTGAGCGGGGAGCCGCCGGAGATCTACCCGTTCCTGGGCAGCTACCTGATCGCCGAGGCGATCGACGCGTCCGGCTGCGACCTGGCGGTCCACGGCCACGCGCACAAGGGCAGCGAGAAGGGCGTGACCCCCGGCGGGGTCCGGGTCCGCAACGTCGCCCTGCCGGTGATCCAGCAGGCGTACGCGGTCTACTGCCTGGGAGCCGAGTAGCCGCCGTCCGGGCGCCGCCGGTCGGCGGGCGGGGTCGGCGTCCGGCCGAGGCAGGTCGCGACCGGGTCCTCCAGCGAGCACCAGCCCGGCCTGCGCCTGGGCACGTACCCGCGCGGCACGCCCCGCCCGGCGATGACCGCGCGGTAGGCGGGGACCGCGTCGGTGGGGCGCCGGGTCAGCGTCGGGTCGGTCCGCACGTCCACCGTGTAGAGCCCGAAGCGGGGCCGGTAGCTGCCCCACTCGTAGTTGTCGGTCAGGCTCCAGTGGTTGTAGCCCATGACCTTCACGCCCTCGGCCATGGCGCGCTGCACCCAGTACAGGTGGTCGCGCAGGTGGTCGGCGCGGGTGTAGCCGTCGGGGCGGGGGCGGCCGTCGTCGGTGGGCATGCCGTTCTCGACGATGTAGACCGGCAGGTGCGGCAGGCGGCGCTGGTAGCTCCGCAGGGCGTGGTAGAGGCCCTCGGGCTCGGGGGCGGCCTTCCAGACCTCGCCGGCGAGGGCGTTCCCGGCCAGGGCGTTCTGGAGGCCGGCGCCGTGGTAGTAGTCGAGGCCGATGAAGTCGATCTTGTCGGTGACGTCGTTGAACAGCGCGGCGTCGAGGACCGGGTTGAGGGCCGCGCCGTAGGCGACGTTGCTGGAGACGGGCGCGCCGGGGTCCAGCTCGTGGATCATGTCGTAGGCGGCGCGGTGCGTCCGCACCAGGGCCGCGCGCATGGTGGCCAGCTGCACGGGGTTCATCGGGCGGGCCGTCAGCTCCTGGTAGAGGTACTGGCTGGCCTCGTTGAAGGTGATCCAGATGACGCCCTGGCCCCGGTAGCGCCGGACGACGAAGCGGGCGTTCTCCAGCCACGCGCGGGCGGTCGCGGGGTTGTCCCAGGCCCCCTGGTCGGCGACCCAGCCGGGATAGACCCAGTGGTCGAGGGTGAGCATCGGGCGCATTCCGGCGGCCCGGACGCGGCGGACCAGGTCGTCGTAGTAGGCGAGGGCCTCCGGATCGCGGACGCCGCGCCGCGGCTCGACGCGCGCCCACTCGATCGAGGTCCGGAACGTGTTGACGCCCAGCTCCTTCGCCAGGCGCAGGTCGGAGGGGTAGCGGTGCCGGAAGTCGACCGAGTTCCCGTAGGGGTCCCTGACCCCGAACGCCCGGCGCTTCGCGTAGCGCGTCCAGTTGCTGTCGGGGAACGAGCCGCCGGACTGGAAGTCGGACATGGACACGCCCCAGTGGAACCCGGCGGGGAACCGGACCGTCGCCGGAGGCCCGGGATCCGCCGCCGCGGGTGGCGCGGCCACGGTCGACAGGGTGGCGGACAGCAGGGCCGCCAGGGCGAGGGCGGACGTTCGCGGAACACGGAACCGGCCGAACACGGAAGCTCCCTCCGAGCATGGACACGTATGGGGTGGCAGGTGCGGGAGGGGTGGCCGTCGACACGCGCGGCATGGCCGCTTCCGGGCACGCGGCCGGGCGTCCGGGTACTCCGCGCGATCCGAGTAGCTCCCCCGCTCTCCTACTCAGGCACGCGCGTGACGCGCCTCACGGTGGGCGCATGAACGCACTGCTCCAGCTCAAGGGGACGACCGCCTTCCACCTCCAGTCGTTCTGTCGTCCGCGATCCCGCTGTCGGCGGTGGAGCTGACGGGAACCACGAAGAGCGACGTTCGAATAACACAATCGTGATCTGACCGGCCCCGGCCATCGGACGCGCCGACAGGGGCCGACGACCGGACCGGAAAACCGCCCGCGCCCGCTCTCCGGCGGGCGCTTTTCCGTTGCCCCGGGGACACCGGATTCTCGCCGGATCCCCGGCCCCGAAGGCGATTCAGCGATTCGGACATCCGGCGCACGGAGGTCGATAGGACGACCCGGAAGGACGATTGTGGCTGGCATCACAAACGGATAAATCGCCATTGGCTTTCGCCAGCGAATATCACACAGGGTAATCACCGATTGATCTTCGAAATGCCGGAAGAATGCCGTTCGTCCGTTGCCGTTCCGAGTTGACCGGGTTACGTTCGTCGCCGTCCAGCGGCATCGGAGCCGCGGCCACGACCGAACAGGGACGGCCACCCCCGGGACCCTGGTTTCCCGGGTGGGCGCCGCGCGCCGGTAAGGCGGCGCGCACGCGGCCGTCCCGCCGAGTCCACGCAGACCAGAGGCGTGGAGCCGGGCCGGGACGCCACCGGGACCCCGGTCCCGCGAGGCGTCCGGATTCCTCAGCCGGAGCCTTTCCACTCCCCCGCTCCCCGGCTGCCCCGGTAGGCATGAACGGCGATGTGAGGAGCAATCCTGAACGGCCTCCGTATCTCCCCGTCCCCCCGTAGCCCCCGCCTTCTGGCGATCGGCCTGGCGACCGGCGCCACGGCGCTGGCCCTGCCCGCCGCGCCCGCCGCGGCGGCCTCCGCGACGCCCGGCGCGGCACCCGCCGCGGCGACCGTCGCGGCGGCTCCCGCCAAGGCCGCCGCCGAGTCGCGAAGCAGCAGGCAGAAGCGTCGCGCGGCGGTCGCGGTGCGGTTCGCGCACCGGCAGATCGGCGACCGCTACCGGTGGGGCGGCAACGGCCCCAACGCCTGGGACTGCTCGGGCCTGGCCACCGGCGCCTGGCGCAAGGCGGGCGTGAAGCTGCCGCGCACCACCACCCAGATCTACCGCAAGGTGCGGACCAAGGTCTCCCGCAAGAACCTTCGCCCCGGTGACCTGGTGTTCTTCTACTCGGGGCGCAGCCACATGGGCATCTATGTCGGCAAGGGCCGGTTCATCCACGCGCCCTCCTCGGGCAAGCGGGTGAAGAAGGTCAAGCTCTCCGGCTACTACAAGCGCAACTTCAACGGTGCGGTGCGCCCCGGTCGCTGATCCAGCGGCTACTGACGGTGATGGCGGGCGGGCCGTTAAAGGGGTTTCCGCCCGCCCTCGCCGCCCCACCGGATCCCGCGTTCCTCGCCAATCCGGCAAACTGTGAGCCAGATCACAACTCTCGGAAACCTCGGGGATCGGCGCAGGCAGAACGGGGAATGAACGGTCTCGGCCGGCCGCCGGGAGCCCCGATAACGTCCCCGAGATTTGCCAGATATCCCGGACTCTGGCTACGTTCCTGCCGATCCGCGCGACGCATCCCAGCGTTCGTCCGAGATAACAGAACAGTTCGAACGACGAGCGGCGCGTGGCCCCCTTGCCCCCCGCTGCCCACAGCCCGCCGTCGAACGCCGCGTCCGTGCGGTCAGGAAGCACGGAGCCGGAAGCGGCCGCCCCGGTGCCCTCCCATGCGCCGGAACCCCGGCCGCGCGCATCCCCCCGTCCGCGGTGCAACCCCCGCGCGGGCCTGCCCGGTAGGCATCGCCAGCGAGTCCAGGAGTCGTCCTGTATACCCCCCTCACCCCCCCGAAGTCCGTCCTGTCCCGTAAGACGATCGCCGGAGGCGTCGCGTTCGCCTCGGCGGCCGTGTTCGGAGCCTCCCTGCTCGCCGCGGCGCCGGCCCAGGCCGCCGCCCCGGCCCAGGCGACCGTGGCCGCCGCCCCCATGGCGGCCGCGCAGGCGCGCGTCTCCAAGGAGCGGGCGGCCAGGCAGAAGAAGCGCGCGAACTACGCCGTTCGCTACGCCTACAAGCAGATCGGCGACCCGTACCGTTACGGCGGCACCGGCCCGCGCTCGTGGGACTGCTCCGGACTGGCGGGCGGTTCCTGGCGCAAGGCGGGCGTGAAGCTGCCGCGCACCACCACCCAGATCTACCGCGCCGTGAGGCACAAGGTCTCGCGCAAGCGCCTCAAGCCCGGCGACCTGGTCTTCTTCTACTCCGGCCGCAGCCACATGGGCATCTACGTCGGCAAGGGCTACATGATCCACGCCCCGTCCTCGGGCAAGCGGATCAAGAAGGTCAAGCTGAACAGCTACTACAAGCGCGTCTACAACGGCGCCGTCCGCCCCGGTCTCTGATCCACGGACCCACGGAAGGCCCGGCCCCCGCACCGCGGGAGGCCGGGCCTTCGTCCGTCTCAGCCCAGGGCCGGGTAGTCGGTGTACCCCTTGGCGCCGCCGCCGTAGAACGTCGCCCGGTCGGCCTCGTTGTACGGGCCGCCCGCCCTGATCCGCTCCGGCAGGTCCGGGTTGGCCAGCCACAGCTCGCCGAACGCGATCGCGTCCGCGACGCCCTCGCGCAGCGCCTCCTCGCCGTGCTCGGGGTGGGCCGGGTAGGACTCGGGGGTGGGGTGCGGGTTGAGGATCAGCGTGCCGGGCCACTCGGCGCGGATCTTGCGGGTGGTGTCGCGGTTGACGTTCTCCATGATGTGCACGTACGCCAGGCCCAGCGGGGCGAGCTCGCGCGCCAGCGCCACGTAGAGCTCGTCGGTGTCGCTCTCGCTCATGCCGTTGAACGGGTTCCCGGGCGAGATCCGCAGGCCGACGCGCTCGGGGCCGATGGCGTCGGCGACCGAGCGGGTCAGCTCCACGGCGAAGCGGATGCGGTTCTCGACGGGACCGCCGTAGGCGTCGGTGCGCCGGTTGCTGCCGTCGGCGAGGAACTGGTGGATCAGGTAGCCGTTTGCGCCGTGCAGCTCGACGCCGTCGAAACCGGCCTCGATCGCGTTGCGCGCGGCGGTGGTGAAGTCCTCGATGGTCCGCGTGATGTCGTCAAGGGTCATCTCCCGCGGCTCGGGGTGGTCCAGCATCCCCTCGGGGGTGAACAGCTGCTCCCCGGACGGCAGCGGCGACGGGGCCAGCGGTGTCTCGCCGTGCAGCGACGGGTGCCCGACCCGGCCGGTGTGCAGCAACTGGACGAAGACACGTCCCCCGGCGGCGTGCACCGCGTCGGTCACCTTGCGCCACGCGGCCACCTGGCCCTCGGTGTGCAGGCCCGGCGTCCAGATGTACCCCTGTCCCACCTGGTTCGGCTGGGTCCCCTCGGTGACGATCAACCCGGCGGAGGCGCGCTGCGCGTAGTACTCGGCGGTCAGCTCGTCGACCTCGCCCGCGCGCATCGCGCGGCTGCGGGTCATCGGGGCCATCACCAGGCGGTTCGGCAGCTCCAGGGCGCCCACGGTCACCGGCTCGAAAAGCTCGCTCATCGCTCTCTGTCCCTTCGTTCTCAACTGGTGACGAAGCTACGAAGGGTCAGCTACGGGCCGAATCCGTAAGTATTCGGGACCTGGCACCGTAGGTTTGTAGCGTGCTCTACGGGCGGGATACGCAACGCACCCGGATCGCGGCGTTGATCGACGACGCGCGGGACCGGAGTCGCAGTGGTGCGCTGGTGCTGCGCGGCGAGGCGGGGATCGGCAAATCCGCGCTGCTGGACTGGGCCGCCGAGTACTTCGGCGGGGCGGGCGAGATGCTGCGGGCCACCGGGTTCGAGGCCGAGACCGCGATCGCGTTCGCCGGCCTCACCCAGTTGCTGTGGCCGATCCGGGACCGGCTGCCCGAGCTGCCCGGCCCGCAGGCGGACGCGCTGTGCGGCGCGCTCGGCGTGCCCGGCACCCGCGCCGAGCCCGGTGACCCGTTCACCAGCGGGCTGGCGGTGCTGACGCTGCTGGCGGACCTGGCCGAGAACGGGCCGGTGCTGTGCCTGGTCGACGACGCGCAGTGGCTCGACCGGCCCTCGGCCGAGGCGCTGCTGTTCGCGGCGCGGCGACTGTCGGCCGAGGGCGTGGTGGTGCTGTTCGCCACCCGCGAGGAGGGGTTCACCGAGGCCGGGCTGCCCGAGGAGCACCTGGAGCGGCTCGGACGCGCCGACGCCGAACGGCTGCTGGCCGGCCTGGACCTGTCCCCCTCGTCCCGCCGCCGCGTGATCATCGAGTCCAGGGGCAACCCGCTCGCCCTCCAGGAGTTCGGCGCGGCCGGGCCCCGGGCGGCCGGCGGCCACGCGCCGCTGCCGGTCACCGAACGGGTGCTGGCGGCGTTCCGGCGGCAGATCGCCGCGCTGCCCGAGCGGACCCGGCTGATGCTGCTGCTCCTGGCGGCCGAGGGACGCGGGTACATGCCCGCGGTGCTGGGCGCGGCCGAGCGGTTCGGGGTGGGGCTGGCCGACCTGGAGGCGGCCGAGCAGGCGCGGCTCGTCGAGGTGACCGGCACCGAGGTCGCGTTCCGGCACCCGCTGATCCGGTCCGCGGCCTACCAGGCGGCTCCGGTGGCCCGCCGGATCGCCGTGCACGAGGCCCTCTACCACAGCGCCGACGACCCCTCCTGCCGGGCGCGGCACCGCGCGGCGTCCACGACGTCCCCGGACGAGGACGTCGCCGCCGAGCTGGCGGGCGCCGGCGACCTGGCGCGCCGCCAGTCCGGGTACGCCACCGCCGCGTACCTGTACCGGCAGGCCGCCGCGCTCACGCCCGGCAGGGGGCCGCGCGGGCGCCGGCTGCTGCTGGCCGCCGAGGCGATGCTGACGGCCGGCGACGCCGCCGCCGCCGAGGAGATGGCCGCCGCCGCCGAACGCCTCACCGACGACCCCGCCGCGCGGGCCCGGCTCGCCGAGGTCCGCGCCGCCGTCGAGCACGAGCGCGGCGAGCCGCGTGCCGCCGCCCGCATGCTCATCGACCACGCCCCCGACGGCGACACCCAGGCGATGCTGCGGACCGCCGCCGTGTACGCCTGGACCGGCGGCGAGGCCGGCGCGGTCCGGCAGGCCGCCGCGCTGCTGGACGACGGGTTCCTGCGCGGCCTGGCGCTGCTGGTCGACGACGACCCCGGCGGCGGGATGCCGCTGCTGGCCAAGGCCGTGGCGGACGCGGACCGCACGCACGCGCTGCACGCCGCGGTGATCCTCGGCGCGGACGAGACGGCCCGGGACCTGGCCGCCGCGCAGGTCGCGCGGCTGCGCCGCGAGGGGCAGGTGGGCGCGCTGCCGATGGCGCTCCAGGCGCAGGCGCAGGTGCTGATCGCGTTCGGGCGGCACGCCGACGCCCGGGCCGCCGCCGCCGAGGCCGCCGCGCTGGCCCGCGACACCGGGTTCGGGCGGCGGGCGCGGCGGCTGGACGCGGTGCTGGCCCGGCTCGCCGCCATCGAGGGCGACGAGGACCGGCTGGCGGAGCTGACGGCGCACGCGCCCGCGCCGGGCGGCGGGCACGCCGACGCCGCGCACGCCCTGCTGGAGCTGGGGCGGGGCCGCCACGAGGCGGCGCTGCGGCGGCTGGAGGAGATCGCGCAGGGGCCGCGGCGGCACACCATGATCGCGATGGTGGCGCTGGCCGACCTGGTCGAGGCGGCCGTGCGGGCCGGGCGGCCCGACCGGGCCCGGCCCGCGCTGGACCGCTTCGCCGCGTGGGCGCGGGCGGGCGAGCAGGCGTGGGCGCTGGGCGTGCTGGCGCGGTGCGAGGGGCTGCTGGCCGACGCGGAGGAGCCGTTCGCGGAGGCGGTGCGGCGGCACGAGCGGGCGACCCGGCCGTTCGAGCGGGCCCGGACCGAGCTGCTGTACGGGGAGTGGCTGCGGCGGCACCGGCGGCGGTCGGACGCGCGGGGGCCGCTGCGGTCCGCGTTGGAGATCTTCGAGCGGCTGCGGGCCGCGCCGTGGGCCGAGCGGGCGCGCACCGAGCTGCGCGCGACCGGGGAGCAGGGCGGCGCCCCGGCGGCCGAGCGCGCGACGGCCGCCGACCTGCTGGACCGCCTGACGCCCCAGGAGCGGCAGGTCGTGGTGCTCGCGGCCGAGGGCATCAGCAGCCGGGAGATCGCCGCGCAGCTGTTCCTGAGCCCGCGCACGGTGGAGTACCACCTGTACAAGGCGTACCCGAAGCTGGGGATCTCGTCGCGCAGGGAGCTGTCGCAGCTGGTGCCGGAGCCCGCCGGATGAGCCTGCCGTCCTACCGCAGCGTGCACCTGCGGGTCTTCACCGTCCGGCGGTTCCCCGACGCCCCGGCCTCGGAGAGCGCGGAGGTCGCGACGGTCCTGCGCGGGGCGCTGGGCCGGTACGGCGCGGTGGCGGTCCGCGAGCACGGCCCGTACTGGAAGATCCCGGAGCACCTGGAGTTCACGGTCCGCCTCGCGCCGAGCGGGCGGGTCGGGCCGGTGCTGGACGCGTTGCGGGCCCTCGCGCCCGGCGGGTGGGACGACACCCTCGAAAGGTGGGACTCCGTCTAGACGCGCGGTGACGCCAACCCCGGCGAGGTGTTCCTGCACCCGGACGTCGAGTGGGCCGGGCTGACGGGCGTCGAGGCCGACCCGGTCGGGACGCCGCGTTACCGGGACGGCGACCCGGTGCGCATCGCGGACACCCCGCGGAACCGCGAGTGGGAGGTGGCCGGGCTGCGCGGCGTCGTGTACGGGGACGCCGACCCGTACGGACGGGAGCGGTCGTGGCGCTACGGTGTCTTTCCGGTCGGCCAGGACAGCCTGGTCCTGATCGACGAAACGGAGCTGGAGCCGGTGACCGACACCGAACGGCGTGACCGGGCGCTCGCCTCCCTGCGGGGGCTCGCGGTGGGGGACGCGCTCGGGTCGCAGTTCTTCGTGCCGGAGAACCGGGGCGCGTTCGAGAGGCGGGAGACGCCGCCGGGGTCCTGGGAGTGGACCGACGACACCGAGATGGCGTGCTCGGTGTTCGCGGTGCTGGACCGGTACGGGCGGGTCGAGCAGGACCTGCTGGCCGCGCTGTTCGCCGAGCACCACGACTTCGACCGGGGCTACGGGCCGTCCACCAACCGGATGCTGCGGCTCGTCCGGGAGGGCGGGGACTGGCGGGAGCTGGCGCGGGAGGCGTTCGACGGGCGCGGCTCGTGGGGGAACGGGGCCGCGATGCGGGTCGCGCCGCTCGGGGCCTGGTTCGCCGACGACCTCGACACGCTCGTGGCGCAGGCGGCGCTGTCCGCCGAGGTCACCCACGCGCACCCGGAGGCCGTGGCGGGGGCGGTCGCCGTGGCCGTGGCCGCCGCGCTGCCGCCGTCGCCGCCGGGGCCGTTCCTGGACGCGGTGCTGGAGCGCGTGCCCGCCGGGACGGTCCGCGACGGGATCGCGGAGGCCCGGCGGCTGCTCACCATCGCCGACCCCTCGGTGGCCGCCTCGGTGCTGGGCAACGGCAGGCAGGTCGCGGCGCACGACACGGTGCCGTTCGCGCTGTGGGTCGTCGCCCGCCACCGGGACGACTACGTGAGGGCGTTCTGGACGGCGGCCGCGGCGGGCGGTGACGTCGACACCGTCTGCGCGATCGTCGGCGGCATCGTCGGCGAGCCGCCCGCCGCGTGGCTCGCCGCCTGCGAGCCGCTGCCTACCTGGGCAGGTGCCGGCTGAGGAAGCGTTCGGCCTGCTCCCAGGCGCGGGCGGCGGGTCCGGGCTGGTGGAACATGGGCGCCCGGTGGTTGTGGAACGCGTGCCCGCCGTCCTCCTGAACGTGGATCTCCACGTGGGAACGCCCCGCGACGGCCCGCTCCACCGCCGCGACCCGGTCCCGCGCGATGTAGGGGTCCGACCCGCCGAAGTGGAGCTGGAGCGGCGCCTCGATCCGGTCCAGCAGGTCCAGCATGGCGGGGACGCCCGACCCGTAGAACGACACCGCCGCGTCCATCCGTTCGGCGGCGGCGAGCCGGTAGGCCATCGTCCCGCCGAAGCAGAAGCCCAGCGTCCCCGCGCGCCCGTCCACCTCGGGGAGCCGGCGCAGGTGCGCCAGCGCCGCCCGCAGGTCGGCCAGCCCCTTGTCCTCGTCGAAGCGCGCGGCCAGCTCCAGCGACCGCTGGACCTTCTCCGGCGTGTGGACGACGGCCCAGCCGGGCGCCAGCCGCCAGAACACGTCCGGGGCCGCGACGACGAACCCGTCGCGGGCCAGCCCCTCGGCGACGTCCTGGATGTAGGCCCCGACCCCGAAGATCTCCTGGATCAGCAGCAGGCCGGGGCCCCGCCCGCCCTCGGGCGTCCACACGTGCAGGTCGAACTCGCCGTCCGTGACGGCCACTCGCTCGGTGCGCATCAGCCCAGGATCGCGTAAACCGTCGAGGCGCGCGCGACGGGCGCGGAACCTCCCTCGGCGGTCAGCGTCACCTCGGCGAACGCCAGCGTCCGCCCCAGCTTGGTGATCTCCACGTGAACCAGCACGTCGGCGTCCTTCACCGGGCGCTGGAACGTGGTGTTGAGCTGCACCGTCGTCATCGGCACGAACCCGCCCCGGGCCCCGCACACCGCGATCACCGTCGCGGTGTCGGCCGCCGCCATCATCGCCTGCCCGGACAGGCCCCCGCCCTCCCGGGCCAGCCGGTCCGACCAGGGCAGCCGCAGCGTCGCGGTGCCGTTCCCGACCTCCTCGACCGTCAGGCCGAGGTCGAGCACCCAGGGCGCGAAGTTGTCCCGGAGGATCCTGTCGCCGTCTTCGGGCCTCACCGTGTCTTCGGGCTTCACCGTCACCCCGCCATCATGCACGCTGGGGGCATGCGTGAGGAGATCTTCCTGCCCGCGACCTACGCCGCCGGGGTGCCGTACGCCATGTTCCGCCGCCTTCGCGAGGAAACTCCCGTGGCGTGGATCCCGGAGCCGCCGGTCGGCCCCTGGCCCGCGGGCACCGGCTACTGGGCGGTCCTCCGGCACGCCGACGTCAGGCACGTCCTCCGCACGCCCGCCGACTTCTCCTCCCACCTCGGGGCGACGCAGATCCGGGACCCCGACACCCCCGAGGACCTGGAGTTCGTCCGGGCGATGATGCTCAACCAGGACCCGCCCTCCCACTCCCGGCCGCGGCGGATCGTGGCGGCGGCGTTCACCCCCCGCGCGGTCCGCGCCCTGGAGGAGACGATCCGGGCGCGCGCCCGCGCGCTGGTCTCCGCCGCCCACGGCGAGGTGGACTTCGTCGAGCTGGCCGCCGACCTGCCCGTGTGGACGCTCGCGCACATCATGGGCGTGCCCGACGCCGACCGCCGCCTGCTGTTCGACTGGGCCTCCCGCATCATCGGCTACCAGGACGCCGACTACGCGGACCTGTCCACCGCCGACACCGGGACGTTGACGCCCATGGGCCGCGAGGCCGTGGCCCGGCGGCCGAAGTCGCTCACCCGCCCCGACGGCCGCCCGATGAACCCGCGTTCCCGCGCGGCCCTGCGCGACATGTTCGCCTACGCGCACGCCCTGGCCGCCGAGAAGAGGAGGGCCCCGGGCGAGGACATCATGTCCCGGATGCTGTCGGGCGGGCTGACGACGGCCGAGTTCGAGAACATGTTCTTCCTGTTCGCCGTGGCCGGGAACGAGACCCTCCGCAACGGCGTCCCCGGCGGCCTCCTCACCCTCCTGGAACACCCCGCCGAGCTGGCCCGCCTGCGCGCCGACCCGTCCCTGCTCCCCACCGCCGTCGAGGAGATGCTGCGGTACTGGCCGCCGGTGATGGACTTCCGCCGCACCGCCACCCGCGACCTCGTCCTCGCCGACCAGAAGATCTCCGCGGGCGACAAGGTCGTCGTCTACCACGCCTCCGCCAACCGCGACCCGGCCGTCTTCCCCGACCCCGACCGCTTCGACGTGGCCCGCGCCCCCAACGACCACGTCTCGTTCGGCCACGGCCCGCACTTCTGCCTCGGCGCGCACCTGGCCCGCACGCAGATGCGCGCGATCTTCACCGAGCTGCTCCCCCGCGGCATCACCCTCACCGGCGAACCGGTCCGCATGGCCTCCAACTTCCAGAACGGCCTCAAACACCTCCCGATCCGCCTCGACTAGGATCAACGCGACCGGAGGGGGAACGATGGGCTTCACGTCCGAGCTGTGGGAGTCGGGTGCCGCGACCTACGAGCGGATCCGCGTCCACCCGTTCGTCCAGGGCCTGACCTCGGGCGATCTCGACCGGGCGGCGTTCCGCCACTACATCGCCCAGGACAGCCACTACCTGCGCGAGTACGCCCGCGCCCTGAACGTCGTCGCCGCCAAGGCCCCCACCCCCGAGGGCACGGCGCTGTTCGGCGAGCACGCCACCAACGCCAACGCCGTCGAACGCGCCCTGCACGCGGGCTTCCTCGACGAACTCGGCGGCGTCGACCAGCCCGCCTCCCCCACCACGGTGGCCTACACGAACTTCCTGCTGGCCACCGCGCACACCGGCTCGTTCGCCGAGGGCCTGGCGGCGGTCCTGCCCTGCTACTGGATCTACGCCCGCGTCGGCGCGGACCTGGTCGACCGCTCCTCCCCCGACCCCCTGTACGCCCGCTGGATCGCGACCTACGGCGGCGACGGGTTCCAGAAGATCGTCGACGACGTCCTGACCGTCACCGACCGCCACGCGGAGGGCCTGGGCCCGGCCGAACGCGCGGCGATGCTCCACCACTACGCCACCGCGGCCCGCTACGAGTGGATGTTCTGGGACGCCGCCCACCGCCGGGAGACCTGGCCGATCCCCCTGGCCTGACCCCTCCGGCCCCGCCGCCCGCGGCTTTGATCCGCCATGGCGCCGCGGATGCACGGAGTTCAAACGCCATCTCCTAGCGTGGCGGTATGGAGCGATCAGCGGTGATGAGCGTGGCCACCCGGCTGTTCGCCGAACTCGGCTATGACAGCACCTCGCTGCAGCTCATCGCCGACGCGCTGGGAACCGGCGTCCAGGACGTGCGGGCGGTCGGCGGCGACAAGCGCGAGCTGTACCTGGCCGTGACACGGCACGCCTTCGAGGAGCAGCGGGCGATGCTCCAGGAGGCGCTGGCCGGCTGCCCTCCGGAGGCATGCCTCCACCACGTCGCCGACGTCTACCTCGACTTCCAGATCGACCACCCGCACATCCGGGCCCTCTGGATGCACCGGTGGGTGATGGACGCGGTCGACATCAGCGGTCTGGAGGACGAGTACATCCGTCCGCTGCTGCGGCTGGTCGCCCGGAACCTCGGCGATCGGATCCCGCCCGACATGGACGTCCACTACCTGCTCAGCACGATGCTCTGGTGCATCCACGGTTTCCTGGGATCGGGCGTGCTGGCTCCCGAGCGGGGCCTGCGCCGGGTCGACGACCCGACCGCCGTACGGGACTTCCGCAAGCACATGCACGCGCTGATCGACCGGATGCTCGACTGACCGCCCTCCGTCCTCCTTCCACGCGGGGCGTGCGCGCCTGACGAACGGGCGCCGGACGTGCCGGTGAGCCGCGCCACAACCGGTCTCCAACCGTCCTCCAACCGGCGTCCCGGAACATCGATCACGTCGGCGGCCGGAAGTTCCCAGCTCCGGTCGCCGGCATCGTCAGTCCAGACGTCCCAGGAGGGAAGCAGATGAGCAGTGCACGTTCCCGGCTCGCGCGCCGGATGACCTCAGCCGGCGGCGTCGTGGTGGCCTTGGGGACCGCGGCGACCCTGGCCACCGGCACCGCCGTCGCCGCCACCGGCACCGCCTCGGCCGCCTCGGCCACCACCGCGGCCGCCGGCGCCGCTGCCGCCGAGGCCAAGAGGCCCCCGGTGCGCACGGTCCGGCTGGCGCCCGTCCGCCCGGTCCTCTACCCCCGGGGGGCCGCGCTGCGGACGACCAGGCACCACAGCAAGATCTACATCAAGATCGTCAAGCGTCAGCGCGAGCGGCTGGTCAAGGTGCGCGCGATCACGCCCGGTGGCAGGGCGATGGGCCCCTGGGTCACGGTCCCCTCTCGCAACGCCCGGCCCGGAAGGACCGTCGCGCTCACCAGGAACGTGCGGGACGGCGTGCCCTTCAAGCTCCAGTGGGCCAAGTCCAGGGCCGGCGCGGTCGCGTTCTACCTCTACTACTGACCAACGGGGAACCCCGGGGACGCGACCTCATCGCCTGAGCGGTATCGGCGGAGGCCCGCCCGGTCCCCGGGGCCGCCCTCTCCGTCCGGGCGCACGGCGGGGTCAGTCGTCCGGGCGGAGGAAGACGCGGCGTTCCTCCGGGGTCAGTTCGCGGGTGCGGCTCGCCCTGGCCAGGTCGAGCGGCCGCCTGTCGCGATCGCACACCTCGCAGGTCCAGGTCCTGACCACGTCCGACCCGAGCCCGGTGCCCAGCCGCCGGCCCAGGAACACCGGACGGCTGAGCACCCGGACCAGCCGCCTCCCGTCGGGGGCGAACGCCACGAGGTTCCCGCTCGCGCCCCATCCGCCCAGCTCCAACGGCTCGCCGGCGCCCGTGGCCGGCCACAGCCGCAGCCCTCCTTCGGGCTCGTCCGTGGCCAGCCAGGCGCCGTCGGGGCTGAACGCCACCTTCCGGACCCGGTTCGCGGCGCCCCGCAACATGGCCGTCGGCGCGCCCGAGCCCCCGCCCTCCCAGAGCCGGATGCTGCCGTCCACCGCCGCGGCGGCCAGCCTCCGCCCGTCAGGGCTGTAGGCCAACGCCGTGATCTGCTCCCGATGGCCGCGCAGGATCTCGGGCTTCGCCCTGCCGGTCAGATCCCAGACGACGACGGTGTGGTCGGAGCGCGCGTCGGCCAGGCGGGTACCGTCCGGGCTGAAGGCCACCCGTCCCTCGGGGCGGCCGGTGGGCTCGCGCTCCCAGCCCTGGAGCCGCGTCAGGCCGCCCGCCGGGGAGAGCTGCCACACCCGCGTCTCCGTGCCGTACCCGCCGACCGCCAGCCGCTTGCCGTCGGGGCTGAAGACCACGCTGACCGGGCGACCGCGGAAGGCGGCGGACACGGTGACCGCCGCTCCGCCCCTGCCCAGATCCCACAGGGTCAGCGTGCCCGCGCCGCCGATGCCCGCCATCCTTCGCCCGTCCGGGCTCAGCGCGAGGAGATAGGCGGTGTCGTGCGGTCCCCTGATGTCGAGCAGCGCCCGGCCGCGGGTGACGTCCCACACCCGGATGGGGATGTCCTGCGCTTTCAGGAGCGAGGCCGCGCGCCCCGGGACGGACGCCACGGTGCCGCCGTCGGCGCTCAGCGCCCTGGGCACTCCGTCGGCGGGAAAGCCGCCCAGCGCGGGGGTCCCGGCCGTGACGTCCCATCGCCGCAGGGACCCGTCGGCGTCCACGGTGATCAGGGACCTGCCGTCGGGACCGAACGCCGCGCCCTGCGGGTTCCCCCGGTGGGTGCGCAGTACCAGCGGGTCGAAGGTGCTGCCCGTCGTCCAGACGCGGATCGCGCCGTCCGTCCCGTAGGTCGCCACCCGTTCCCCGGCCGGGCTGAACGCCAGGCCGTTCAGCTTCGGCGCGTGGGGGGCGAGTTCGACCTGCGGCCGCCACTCACCGGCGGGCGCCTCCCAGATGTCCCAGATCTGCGGGACGTCCCCGTCGGTGGCGGCGGCCCACGGTCCACGAGGGCTGATCGCCACCTGCTCGGGCCCGCCGTCCCGCGCCTCCCGCTCCAGGCGGGGCCGGTCCCCGGTGACGTTCCAGATCCGCAGCGGAGAGCGGGCCCCTCCGGTGGCGAGCAGGTCACCGCTCGGGCTGAACGCGACGTCCCGGACCGCGCCGCCGGGGACCTTGAGCTCGGCCGGCGGCCTCCGTCCCGCCGGATCCCAGAGCCGGACCCCGTCGGCGTGCGCGCTCGCGACCCGGCCGTCCCCGTCGACGCTCACTCCCGAGACGACGCCGCCGTCGACCTCTCCCAGGACCCGGCGCGAACCGGCGGCGGCGAGGTCCCACACCTCCACCTTCCCGGCCGCGTCGCCGGTGACGAGCACGCGCCCGTCCGGACCGAACGCCGCGCTCACGATCCGGTGGGCGCCCGCCCGGAGCCGGTGGTCACGGCGCGGGCTGCCGGCGTCGTCCAGGCTCCAGACCTCCAGCTCCGCCGCGACCGCGCCCGGCCCCCAGACCGCGAACCTCCGCCCGTCCGCGGTGGCCGCCATCCCCTCGGCACGGCGCAGCGCGGTGGGGTGGGAGCCGCGCAGCCGGGAGCCGAGGACGGCCTGCCGGAGCACCAGATCGGCCTCCCGGGTCGGTTCGGTCTCGTACGCCTCCGTCGCCAGCAGCAGCGCCAGCTCCGGATCCGCCGAGAGCTGGCGGCGGGCCTCCACCGCCAGCCGCCGCGACGCGGCGCGGTCGCGTTCGGCGGCGGCGTCGACCGCCTGGACGAGGGCGAGCACGGCCAGCACGGCGACCACCGCCGCCGTGACCCCGAGCCCGCCCAGGCCGAGACGGGCCCTGCGACGCGCCCGGGCCCGCTCGACGGCCGCGTCCGAGCGGGAGGCCGCCAGGAAGGACCGCTCCCGCCCGTTCAGCCAGGGGCTCTCGTCCCCGTCCCAGGCCGCCAGGCGGGCGCCCTGGTACAGGAACTCCGCGCCGCGCCCGTTCCGGTCCCATTCCTCGGCGTCGGCGGCGAGCCGCCGGCGCCGGAGGAGCGCCTCGCGGTCGTCGTCCAGCCACTCCCGCGACCTGGGCCAGTCGCGGATGAGCGCCTCGTGCGCCACCTCCACCGTGTCGTGGTCCACGACGACGAGCCGGGCCGCGACGAGCCGGTCGAGTACGGCGTCCACGTCACCGGCGGGTCCGATGCCCGCCAGTTCGTCGCGTTCGATCCTGCGGCGGGTGTGCTCCGCGCCGCCACCGAGCGCGGTGAGGCGCGTCAGCACGGCGCGCAGGAGGTCCCGCTGAGCGTCGTCCATCTCGTCGTACAGCTCGTCGGCGGTCCGCATGACCATCCCGGTCACGCCCCCGGCCGCCTGGTAGTCGGCCAGCCGCAGGGTGCCGTCCCGCTGGCGGCTCCAGGTCTCCCGCAGCGCGTGCGCGACGAACGGGAGCGCTCCCACCTGCTGGGCGGCCTCCGCCACCACGGCCGCCACCAGGTCGGTTTCCACCCCCAGCCCGACCCTGGCCGCGGGCTCGCCGACGATGGCGCCCAGCTCCGCCTCCGAGACGGGCCCGACCGTCAGCCGAACGGCGTCGCGCAGCAGCGGGGCCAGGCCGGGATGCTCCGCGCAACGCCCATGGAAGTCGGTGCGCACCCCGATCACCAGCGAGGTCTGCGCGCCGGTGACCAGACCGGCCAGGGTGTCGAGGAACCCGGCGCGCTCGTCCTCGTCAGAGCAGAGCGTGAACACCTCCTCGAACTGATCGATGACCATCACGCCGGGCGTAGGAACCTGCGCATCACGCAGCCTCCCGGCCGGATGCGCGCCCGGAGTGATCAGAACGGCGTCCGGGGCGTCGGCGGTCAGCCCGGAGAGCAGTCCCGCCCCGAGGAGTGACGACTTGCCGCTGCCGGAGCCGCCGAGGACCACCGTCAGCGGTGACCGTTGAACGGCCTTCCGCAGGTCCTCGACGAGCGGGTCCCGGCCGAAGAACAGATCCGCCTCGTCCGCGCCGAACGGCCGCGGGCCCGGGTAGGGGCAGCGACGTTGTGATCGTTCGAGTTCGTCCGCGGCCTGGCGCCATCGCCGTTCCCATTCGGCGCGGTCACCGCCGCAGGCGACGGCGTACGCCAGGGTCGCCTCCAGCGACGGCAGCCGCATCCCGTTGGCGGCCTCGGCCAGGGTGCTCCGGGAGAAGTGGGCGCGCTGGGCGAGTTCCCGGTAGCTCGGCCGCCCGGCCCGGTCCCGGAGCCGGCGCAGCTCCCAGGCGAGTCTCTCGACCGGACCGGCGAGCGGATCCACCGGTTGTTCAGGCCGCCCCAACTGCGCACCCCCGTTGTCCAGCGCCTGCCGGCGGTTGTCCGGAGCAGGTCGAGAACCCATTTTGGACATTTCCGAGACGCCCTAGACCTTAGGGAGCCGGTCGCTCCGGCACAACACGCACACCGAGACATGAGGGCAGGCCGTGAAGCTCCGCGTACTGGGACCGTTGGAGATCCGCAGGGGAGACGCCCCCGTTTCCCTGTCACCGAAACTGAGGGACCTGCTGGCGGTCCTGCTGTGCCACTCCGGCCGGACCGTCTCGGCCGACCGGCTGATCGACGCGCTGTGGCCCCGCGTCCCGCCGCGTACGGCGGCCAAGACGCTGCAGGGCTACGTCCACCATCTGCGCAGGGCGCTGGGACCCGACCGGCTGACGTTCCACCCGCCCGGGTACGCGCTCGTCACGCGGTCTGGCGAACTCGACGCCGACTGCTTCACCGGACGGATCCAGTCGGGCCGCCAGGCCATCGCCGCCGGCGAGACCGAGCGGGGCGCGCTGCTGATCCGTGAGGCGCTCACCCTGTGGCGGGGAGTCCCCTACGACGGGCAGGACCACCTCGAACCGGCGGGGGCGGAGGCGTTCCGGCTGACCGAGCTCCGGCTCTCCGCGGCCGAGGAGTGGGCCGAGGCCGAACTCGCCCGGCGGCAGCACGCCGACGTGGCCCGCGAGCTGTACGGGATCGTGGCGGACCACCCGTTCCGCGAACGCCCGCGCGCCCAGCTCATGCGGGCACTGCACGCCATGGGACGGACCGTCGAGGCCCTGGAGGTCGGACGCGAGGGAAGGCGGCGCCTCGCCGACGAACTGGGCCTCGACCCGAGCCCCGCCCTCCAGCACCTGGAACACGCGATCCTGACCCACGCCCCAACCCTCCCCGCCCCCACCCCGGCCAAGCCCCGCTGACACCGACCACCCCCCCTCGCCGACCTTCTCCCCACTCCACCCAGATCTCCGTCGCGAACCCCGCCCGGCTCTCGGTAGTCTTGGTCCGGGTCGTTAGCTCAATTGGCAGAGCTCCGGACTTTTAATCCGTAGGTTGTGGGTTCGAGTCCCACACGACCCACTACGCTTGAACTGGGCGAACGCGAATATGCCGCGTTCGCCCAGTGCCGTGTTCGGGGCACCTCACCCCCGTGGCCGTCCGACGGCCTGATCTACGCGATCGGCCTGCCCGACGGCAAGGAGGTGGGGGTCACCATCCCGGGCGACCGGAAACCCGCCACCGGACGAAAGCACCTGCTCACCACCATCGTCCAGGTGCGTGACCCCACCTTCGGGTCCATCACCGTCACCGGCGGCCTGACCACCGGGCACCTGCAAGGGTTCAACGACGGCGAGAGCGATCTCGTCCTGTCCACCGGCGGGGTGAAGATCGACATCTTGCCGGGCGGTGGCTGTTGACTTTCGATCCGTGGGTCGGTTCGCGTCCCACAGGATCCGCCATGCTTGGGCCGGGCGAACGTGGCTGGCTCACGTTCGCCCGGTGGTCCGTGCCGGCGTGGTCGTTCGAACGGGCCGAGGTGGGGCCAGGGGTCACGCGCCAGGCCGGCTTAGGGTGGTTGGTGGGGCCGGTTTGTCTGGGGTTGGTTGGTTAATCCTTCGGGGTTGGAGCCGGGAAGATCTACGATGAGGTCGAAACCCGGATCCGTCGAAAGATCTGCACCCCATGGCCTATCAGGTGTCCTTCGAGACGATTCTGCGGGGTCTGCGCGAACGACTGGACGATGACGACCTCTTCGAGGTGTGTGATCTGCTCGTCTGGAGGACCGAGGACAACGGCTCCGAGTTGATGCGCGTCTGCGAGGACTGGCTGCGGCGGGGAACGGCCGTGGAGGTGTCGGCCGCCCTTGCGGTCAACGGCGGCGTCCACTTCGCGAGCAGGAGCGAATGGGAGGCCGAGATGCTGGGGGCCGCCGATCGCTATCCGTGGTTCCGGGATCGCATAGAGCACATTCTGCGCGACTGGTATGCGAAGCGGAAGGCGCAGGCGGTGCGCGAGGTGCTTCAGAACGGCACGCCGCTGTCCTTCGTGGCGCGCGGCCACGGCATCACCGAGGAAGAACTCCGGGGCTGGGTCGACGAGCACCTTGAGAGCTGCGGGTCATGAGTCACTCGTGCACGGAACGTGAGCGGCGGGCGGTCGCGGCCGGCCATCCGGGTGGATAAACCCTGTTTTCTGGACAGTTAGCGGAAGAATTTTTGGAATGCCCTTGATTCGACCGCCGATACCGGTTCGGTTTTGGGGTGAAGGCCGTGGGTCTTGAGTGAAGGCTGTGGGCGCTGTTAGCTTCGCCCGGTGGACGACGATAGGCGTGCACGGACGGAGGCCATCGCGGACTTCGCGGCGGCTCTGCGGGAACTCCGCAACTCAGTCGGCAATCCTTCTTTCCGGGAGATGTCCGGTAAGTCCGGCGCGATCTCCCACACGACGCTCCACGAGGCCACGAAGGGCAACCGGCTTCCGAGCTGGGGGACCACCGTCGAGTTCGTCAGGGCGTGCGGCGCGGATCCGGACGCGTACCGCGAACGCTGGGAGCAGGCGAACCTGGCGGTCAGGGCGACGGGCACCGGGGAGCAGGTGATCCTCGCGGGCGCCCCGGAGGCGCGGTCGTCCGGGGAGCTCGCGGTCTCCGCCACCGAGCTCAGCCCTGTCGTCATCGGGCCGCAGGAGCCGCGGCCGGCCGACGGGACCGCGGACGACGTCCCCGCGCCGGAGGGCGGCGGGCGTTTCCGGCTGACCCTTCCGATCGGGGCGACGCTCGCGACGGTCGCCGCGGGAGCGGTGATCATCAGTGTGGTCCTCCTCGACCGCGACTCCGGGCGCGGTTCGAACGCGTCCGGCCCCTCGCCGAAGGTCGCGGGGGCCCCGACCGCCTGCCCGGTGGCCCTCCAGCAGCCGGAGCCGGCCCCGCCGGCGCGCGCGGGCGACGCGGCCAGGTTCGTCGCGGACGTCACGCTGCCCGACTGCACGCGTGTCGGCGGCGGCAGGACCGTCACCAAGGTGTGGCGGATCAGGAACACCGGGACCGTGCCGTGGAAGGGGTACTCGCTGCTCCGCCTCGATCTGCCGCAGCGGGCCGACCACTGCCGGACCGAACCCCAGGTCCCGATCGACGACACGCGGCCGGGCGGGACGGTCGACATCCGGATCGACGTCACCACGCCGCGGAATCCGGGCCTGTGCTACGTGCGGTTCAAGCTGATGAACGACGCGGGAAGGGTCGCGTTCCCCGGGAGCCGGCCGGTCAACTTCCAGATCATCGTCAACTGACCCCGGCCCCCGCCGTGCGGAACACGGCGGGGGCCGGACGGTCGTCGGAGATCAGGAGCCGAGGACGATCCCCCGGTAGTAGGCCGTGAGGATCCTGGAGTGGGTCCAGCCCGCGTTGGCCTTGTCGCGGGAGCCGTACTGCGACATCCAGTCACCGTCGACCCACGCGCCGCACGCCGTCGTGGTGGCGCAGTACTGGGCCTGGAGGATCTTCCCGCCGCGGGTCATCCGGGTGCTCCACGTCGCGTCCACCGCGGCGTTCGTCGACGCCTTCGCCGAGCCGGGCCGGTACACCTGGCTCGACGTGGTGTCGTAGACGTCGAAGCACTCGCCCCACGACGTCCTGCGCGTCGAGTGCAGCGCCCAGTACCAGCCGTAGTTCTTGACGGCCACCGCCCCGGCCCGGAGGGACTCCCTCGGCCAGCTCGGCACCCATTCGTTGGGCAGGACGTTCTTGACGTAGGTCTTGAACGCCACCCGGTCCACGCGCTTGAGGGACACCCGGTACACGAGGATCGTGGTGGGAAGCCGGCTGTGGGTTCCGTCGGTCTTGCATCCGGTCGGCGGGGTGGAGCCCAGGAGCTGGTGCGAGGCGTTCTGGTTCTTCAGGCCGGAGTTCAGGTTGCCCTTGGCACCGGCCTTGAAGTCCTGATACCTGCCGCCGTAACCACTGTTGAAGTACACCCGCACGGTCTTACCGCTGCGGTTCCACACCGAGGCGGCCGCGTTCTTGACGCAGTCACCCTTCCCCGCGCCCGCACCCTTGAAGTCGAAACACGAAGGCTGCTTGGCGCCATAGTCGGCGACCGAACCGGTGAAGTCCGAGACCGAACCCTTGTTGTCGCTGTTGAAGTAGTAACAGAACTCGCCGCTCTCACACACACCGTTACGACCCGCCGCCGAAACCGGCGACGCCATCGCCAGCGCCGTCCCGGCGAGCGCCGTCGCGGCGGCCGCCGCGGTGAGCCGTGCAGTTCGCGTTGGCACAGTCGTCCTCCGCTGCGTTCAGGGGCCGTGGCGCGCTAGCGGACGTTGTAGCCCTGGGAGATCCAGAACTGGGTCGGGTTCGGGTTGTCCAGGTGCGGGTCGCCGACGCTCTTGGCGGCGCGCGTCTGCCGGCCGAGGCGCATCTCGACGTGGGTGTGCGCGGACGAGCTGGACGACACCCCGTGCCACGACTCGTCGGCGATGACCTGGCCGCGGCTGATCGTCTGGCCCACGCGCAGGGAGGACCGCGGAGCGGCGTGCAGGTAGATCACCGTCTTGTTCAGCGAGGCGTTGTAGACGGCGATCGTGGAGAGCCCGGACCTCCCGGTGTGCCCGCGGACGACGGAGACGAGCTTCCCGCTCGTCAGGGCGCGGACGTCGGAGCCGACGCCGCGGGCGATGTCGATGCCCTCGTGCCGTCCGGGGGTGGTGGTGTAGCCGTCGAAGCCGCAGGTGATGCGGCCGCCGCTGGCCGTGTACAGCCCGCGCGACATGTTCGTGCGCGCGGACGGCGAGAACTGGTGCGAGGCGTTCTGGTTCTTCAGGCCGGAGTTCAGGTTGCCCTTGGCACCGGCCTTGAAGTCCTGATACCTGCCGCCGTAACCACTGTTGAAGTACACCCGCACGGTCTTACCGCTGCGGTTCCACACCGAGGCGGCCGCGTTCTTGACGCAGTCACCCTTCCCCGCGCCCGCACCCTTGAAGTCGAAACACGAAGGCTGCTTGGCGCCATAGTCGGCGACCGAACCGGTGAAGTCCGAGACCGAACCCTTGTTGTCGCTGTTGAAGTAGTAACAGAACTCGCCGCTCTCACACACACCGTTACGACCCGCCGCCGAAACCGGCGACGCCATCGCCAGCGCCGTTCCGCCGAGCGCCATCGCGGCGGCCGCCGCGGTGAGGACCTTGTTGAGCGTTTTCATGCCGTTCTCCTTCTCTCTGGGAGCGTGGGGTTCGGAAGGGGTCAGCGCGCCTGGTACTCCTCCCAGGTGCGGATGGTGACCTTCGGGCCGTCGTCGGGGCCGCGGTCGGCGAGCCCGTTCCGGCCGAGGTAGTAGTCGCCGACCTGGTGCTGGGCCTGGCTGGACAGGTCGGTGTCGTTGATGGCGGTGGCGTGGATGTGCCATGGCCAGTCGCCCTGCCGGGGGCTTCGCACCCAGGCCGCGAAGCCGACGCGGCGCAGCGCGCGGACGGCCGCCTCGCGGGTGGCGGCGTTCATGCCCTTCACCGCGATGTCGACGACGCCGCCGCCGTCGTGGGTGCCCGCGGACGTGGGGTCGCCGCCGGGGTTGTACGACCCCTGTTCCAGCACCAGGCCCCGGCCGAGCAGCCGCTTCGCCTCGGCCAGCATGTTCCGCGTGCGGGTGTTGACGACGAAGCCGCCGGTGGACACCCGGGCGCCCGGCTCGATGGCGCGGGTGACCTTGAAGCGCCCGGATCCGAGCCTGACGAGCGACGTCCTGCCCGGCAGGCCGTTGGCCTGGATGCCGGTGTAGCCGAGCGATCTCTGGTACCTCGCGTAGGCGGCGACCGTCGTGGTGCCGAAGTACCCGTCCACCCACTTCCTGTCGAGCAGGCGCCGGTCGCGCAACGCCTGCTCGACGAGGAGCACGCCGGCCTTGGCTCCCGGGGTCAGCTTCTGGTCGGTCCGGCGCGGGTCGATCTGGGCCGCCTTGACGACGGCTTCCATGTTCACGTTCGGAAGAGCCCTGGCATCGGCCGCCAGCGCCGCCGTCATCCCGGGCGCCTCGGTGAGGGACACGAGCAGGGTGAACGACGCGAGAGCAGCGGCGTATGCGGGCAATTTCATTGTTTCTCCTGATTGCGAACGGGGAGCGATCTCGAAGACGATCCAAACGTCACAGGTCGCTCATCGCTTCACAAGAGAAACGGTGTTGTCAGACTGTCAGGTGAACTTCTCGGTGCCGTCGCGCACACCCTATGACATGCGGTTTACACCGAAACGGGCACCGACCCGCGCCAATGCCGAGACAGCCCGAACGCGCCGCGATGGGGGCGGCGCCGGGCGATGGGGAACGGCGTCCGCTCCCCTTTCCAAAGGCGATTCGGCCGCGCCCGCCCGGTCGTCGCTCCGGAGAGTTCCGTTCCCGCCGATGGTCACGTTGGCCGGGCGTGCGGCCCTTTGGTGTAAGACTTCGCCTTCAGCTGGACACAAGCCGGGTGACGGAGAGAGCGAACGGCGAAGGAAGGCTGGCGTGTGGGCACCCAAGACGACGACTCGGCCAGGTTCACGCGGCTCTATGCCCAGTGGTACGGGCATGTCCTGGCCTACGCGCGGCGGCGCGTGCAGGAGCACACCGCGCGGGACGTGACCGCGGAGACCTTCCTGGTCGCCTGGCGCCGGATGGAGGAGGTCCCCGACGATCCGCTGCCGTGGCTGTACGGCGTGGCGCGCCGGGTGCTGGCGAACGAGACCCGCCGGGCCGCCCGCGCCGACCGGCTCGCCGGGAAGGTCGCCCGCCAGCCCGTCCAGCACGGCCCCGACACCGCCGACCGCGTCACCGGGGGCATCGACGACGTCCTCACCGCGTTGCCGGAGGCCGACCGCGAGCTGCTGCGGCTCCTGGCCTGGGAGGACCTCAGCACCGCCCAGGCGGCGAAGGTCCTCGGCTGCCGTCCGGCCACGCTGGCGGTGCGCCTGCACCGGGCCCGCCGGCGGCTGCGCGCGCTGCTGGACCAGCGCGCCGGCTCCCGCCCGTCCACGTTCCCCGAGAGCTCGAAGGTGTCCTGATGCGTCGTTCGGAAACCGCCGCCCGTGACGTCCGCCGGACGCTGGCCGCGCACAACCCCGTCCCCGCCCCCGCGACGGAGGGGCTGGACGAGCGCGCCCGCGGTGATCTGGCCGCGATCCTCGCCGTCCCGCGCGACGCCCCCGCCCGCCGCCGGATGCCCGCCCGCCGCTGGGTGCCGGCCGCCGGTGTCGCCGCCGCGCTGGCCGTCGGCGGCACCGTGGCCGTCGACACGCTCCGGCCGCCCGCGCCCGTCTACGCGGCGACCCCGCCCGAGCTGGCCTACCAGCCCGAACCCGCCGCTCCCCCGGCCCGCGCCCTGCTGCTGCGCCTGGCCGCCAGGGCCCGCACCGCCCCTCCCCTGCCCGGCGGCGGACCCTACGGGTACGTCCGCACCCAGGGCTGGTACCTGGGCAGCCGGGTGGGTGACGACACGGTCACCTCCGCCGTCCTTCCCCAGCAGTCCGAACGCTGGATCGCCGCCGACGGCACCGGACGCGTCCGCACCACCACCCTGCCGCCGGTCTTCCCCGACGCCGCGAGCCGCGAGGCGTGGGAGGACGACGTGCCGCGCGGCCCGCACGTCGCCGACGGGCGGGCCGATTCCGCCATGTGGCGGCCCGGCAGCCTGTCCACCGATCCCGTCCGGCTCGCCCGGCAGCTGGAGAAGGGCCATCCGCCCGGCATCGGGCCCGTCGAGCGCCTGGTCGCCGTCACGGACCTCGCCAGGGAGCAGCCGATCCCGCCGGCGTTGCAGTCGGCGGTGCTCAAGGTGCTCGCCGGCACCCCGACGCTCGTCTACCGGGGCGGCGTGACCGACCGAGCCGGGCGGAAGGGGATCGCGTTCTCCATCGACTCCGCCTACTCCGGGCTCCCCACCCGCCACACGGTCATCTTCGCCGCCGACACCGGACGGCTGCTGGGGTACGAGGAGGTCCTGACCGGCACCGCCGGGAAGCTCAACGTCCGCCCCCGGTCCGTCACGTCCTACACCGTCTTCCTCCACTCCGGGCGCGCGCCGAACGACCGCGCCACGCCCTGACCGGCGGCCGGGTCTCAGGCGGTGGCCCGCCGGACCGGGTAGTGCCAGCGCCGGAGGGCGCGGACGACCGTCTCGGCCCCGGCGGGGTTGGCGCTGTGGACGTAGATCATGCCGATCCGGAACGGGCGGCCGTCGAAGGCCGCCTCCTCCAGCAGGGTCACGACGGGCATGATGCTGTCCTCGCCGCCCAGGTCGTGGTCGAGCCAGAGTTCGTCGATGACGCGGTCCCGGTGCTCCCGGAGCAGCAGGACGCCGTCGCGGCTGGTGCGGGCCACCCGCGTGGCCCGGGGCAGGGGACGCAGGTCGTCGACGCCGAGGACGACCGGACGCGCGCTCTCGTTCATCCGGTCATTGTTCAGGACCGGTGAGGCGGACGTACCCGTACGGGTTGAAGAACAGGTCGTCCTCGTCGTAGCGGTCGCAGGGGCCGGTGCGCAGCAGCCGGCGCGGGGCGTCCTCGGTCAGCCGGAAGCCGGCGCCGTCCTCGATCTCCTCCGCGCGCGGGTCGGTCAGCAGGTAGATCGCCAGCGCGTCCAGATGGACGACCAGGTCGGACAGGCCGTCCCCGGCGAGCCGCCCCTCGTCGGCCTCGATCTCCACCTCGGGCGCGCCGAGCAGGTGCATGCCGCAGCTGTAGAGCACCCGGCCGTCGTAGATCGGCCGCTTCACCCAGGCGGCGACGAGCGCGGCGGCCAGGTCCTCGGCCTCGGCGCCGGCCGCCTCGGCGGCCAGCGCGAGCCAGCGGTCCCGGCCGTGCGCGATGCCGCTGCTCTCGTTCTTCACCGCGGTGGCGCCGGACCGCAGCAGGGCGGCCGTCGCCGCCAGCAGCCGCCGCGAGGTGTCCACCGACAGCTCCCGCATCATCGGCGCGGACAGCAGGTAGCCGACGGTGTCGTGGGACTCCACCGCGTCCCGGTCGGCCTCCTCGAACGACGCCGCGGCCATGCCGGCCTCGAACGCGTCCGGCATCCGGGGGTCGGGCCCGGTCTCGGAGTACTCGCGGTCGAGCACGAACCCGCCGAACCCGGCGGCGGTCCGTTCCATCTCCGCGAGGTCCAGTCCGGAGCCGAGCACGCACAGGACATGGCGGGGCATCGCATCGCTCATCCCGGCACGCTACCGATGATCATGGGTGATCGCGGCGCGTTCTGTCGGATCCGCCCGCTATCGTCCCCTGCGGTAGGGGACGAGCGACGACGGGGGCCGCGTGCCGGAAGCTGACCACCATGCGATCGGCGCCGGGTCCCGACCGCCCGACCTGCGCCGCCTGCTGGCGGAGGAGCCGGCCGATCCGGAGATCGTGGAGCGGGCCCGGCGGCGCAAGGAGTCCGCGCTGCTGGACTTCGGGGTCGGGCAGAGCGTGGTGGCGTCCTGGCTGTACACCAAGTGCCACCATCACATCCCGACGGTCTCGGTCCCCACCGCCGCGGTGGTGGTCACCGGCGACGGCGGCTGCGCCCTGCTCTACAACCCGTACTTCTTCGTGGAGCTGGACCTCGACGGGGTCAAGTTCGTGCTGTTCCACGAGGCCCGGCATCTGATGCACCGGCACCTGTACGTGGACGAGGAGCTGCGCACCGACCCGGTGTTCGCCCTGGCCGCCGAGGTGTCCATCAACCACGTCGCCCTGCGCCGGTTGCGACGGCCCGGCCTGCCCACGGTCCCGGACGGCGACGGGCGGCGGGAGCCGGTCGGCGTCGACCCCGGGGCGGTCTACGAGGCGTACCGGGAGGACCTGCGGCGGCAGGGGCTGTCCCCGCTGCCGTACGACGAGTTCGTCGACACCGACCTGACGGTCTACGGCGAGCTGCGCCGGATGAAGGCGCTCGACGAGCCCGTGTCGAGGTACTGCGTCCATCTGCACGGCTCCCCCGGCGACGGCGGTGGCGTCCCGCTGGACCCCGAGACCCTGGAGCGGCTGGGCGACGAGGTGCTGGACGAGGTGATGCGGGCCGCGCTGCGCGGGAACCCGGCGGCGCGCGACGAGCTGCTCGCCCTGGCCGACCGCGCGGCCGGTGGCGGGGAGCGGCTGGACCTGCTGTGGGCCCGCCTGGGTCTGGACAAGTTGCGCGGGGTCACCCCGAAGACCCGCCGCGTCGACTGGTGGCAGCGGTGGCTGATCGACGTGCTCACCTCGAAGCTGGCCGAGGGCGACCGGCTGGTCTATCCGAAGAAGCACGGCGCGATCCTGCTGGCGCTGGGCCACGACCCGATGCTGACCCGGCGCGGACCGGAGCGGAGGAAGGTCGTGCTGGTCGCGTTCGACACGTCGGGGTCGATGCCCGACTCCGTGGTCGACTGGCTGACCACCCTGGTCGGGCAGACCGACGGGGTGGAGAGCCACTGGCTCGGCTTCGACGGCGTCGTGCGGCCGTTCGTCCCCGGGGAACGGGTGCTGGGCGGCGGCGGCACCGACTTCCAGAACGTCGTCGACTACGCCGAGGGCAGGCTCGAAGTGGACGGCAGGCGCTTCGAGGCGGAACCCGACGCGATCATCATGGTGACCGACGGGTACGCGCCGCCCGTCACGCCCGCCGACCCCGACCGGTGGATCTGGCTGATCACCGACGGCGGTGACGACTGGCCGGACCGGCACCACCTCCCGATGGCCTGTCACCGGGTCACGTCCGGACGATGACCGAGGAGAGCCCAGCAGTGACCGCTTCGAAGCAGTTCCCCGGGCAGCGGCGGTGGACGGCCACCGCCACCTATCCGGAACCGCCCGGGGACGGCCCGGCCACGAGGCTGGAGGAGTTCGTCGACGCGATGATCGCCACCGGCCAGACCGGGCAGATCTTCGGCGAGCACGGCATCGGCAAGACCTCCACGTTCGTGTCGTACATCCCGAAGCGGTACCCCGGCACCACCCTGGTGGTCGTCCCCGCGGCCAACCTCACCCCGGACGACCTGCTGGTCAACGCCCCGGTGCGCGACGACCGCAGCGGGGAGCTGGCGCTCCGCCAGCTCGTCATGCGGCAGCTCGTCCCCGGCACCCCGTTCGTCCTGCTCATCGACGACTCGTTGCAGGCGGGCAGCACGGTGCAGTCGCAGCTCATGCAGATCGCCTGCGACTGGACGCTGGGCGAGCACGACCTGCGCGCGCTGGGCTGCGTCGGGGTGTTCCTCACCGACAACGAGTCGCTGGCCGAGACCAGCGCGCCCCGGTCCGACCTGGCGGTCCTGGACCGGATGGTCACCATCCGGCTCACCGCGAACGACACCGCGTGGCGGTCGGCGCTGGCCGAGCGCTACCCGGACTGGAACCTGCGCGAGGTGTTCCGGCAGTGGGCCTCCCTCGGCCCGGAGCTGCGCCACCTGTTCTCCCCGCGCACCCTGCAACACGTGCTCGACTGCGCCCGCGCGGGCTTCCCGCTGGCCTGGGGGCTGCCCCTGCTGAACGGTCGGCGGCTGGCGCTGGTCGAGCCGGGAAGGGACGGCGGGCCGGGCCGGGACCGTACGGCGGAGGTGCTCGACGGCATCGCCGCGGCGGTCGGGGTGAACAACCCGGCCACCGTGGCCGACCCGGTCCGCCGCATCCTCCGGGCCGCGATGACCCACCGCTGGGCGGTCCTGCTCCAGGGGCCGCCGGGGTGCGGCAAGACGGAGATCACCAAGCAGATCGCCCGGGAGGAGACCGGCCGCGACCCGGTCTACTTCTCGCTGCCGGTGACCAACGTCGAGGACCTGTGCGTGCCGGTGCCCACCCCGGACGGGACGCTGGACGCCATGCTCACCCGGTCGCTGCTCGACCCGGAGCCCAAGGTGCTGGTCTGGGACGAGTACAACCGGCCGAAGGACAAGGCGGCCTTCGCCAAGCTGATGGAGATCACCCAGGAGTGGACGCTCGCCGGGCGCCCGATCCCGGGTCTGCGGGCCCAGGTGGCGTTGCAGAACCCGCCGTACCACCTGGGCCGCAAGCTGCTGGTCTCCGCCAACAACGTGGCCCAGGCCAGCCGGTTCACCGTCAGCTACGAGGTGCGCCCGGAGGACATCCCGGCCAACGAGTGGCTGATCTCGACGTACGGCGAGACGGCCGTGACGGTCCTGGAGTGGTGGCACAACGACATCGACGACGAGGGCCGGGACTGGATCACCAAACGCACCCTGGAACGGCTGATCAAACTGCACGGGGCGGGCATGCCGCTGCGCCCGGCCCTGATCTACCTCGGCGACGGCGAGTACGCCCCGGTGCCGCTGTCCGGGCTGGAGGCGCGGCTGGCCGGACAGCGACGCGTCGGCCTGGTCGAGATCGCCCGGGACCTCGCGGCCTGGGAGGCCCGGCTGGCGGCCGCCGCCGAGACGAGCACGGAGGGCACCGACGACACCGACCTGGTCCACCAGGTGTTCTCCAACGCCGAGGTGTCCCAGCTGGAGAGACACCTCGACGTCGTGGCCCGGCTGCTGCCGTACCTGCCGCCGAAGCTGCGGGCCACCTACCTGGTCGGGCAGACCCCGGAACGGCAGCGCTTCTGGGTGACCGCCCTGGCCCGGATGGCCGAGCTGGCCGCGGCCGGGGGCTGACCGCCCTCGGCCGGTACCGGGAGGCGGCGCGGTCCTAGTCCTCGTCCTCCTCGTACTCGTCGTAGTCCAGGTCGCTCTCGTCGTACCGGCGGATCATGGGGACGGACACCGTGGCCTGCTCGTGGTTCACCGTCCAGGAGTTGCGGAAGAAGTCGAACCGCAGGTGGTAGCAGTCGGCGAGCTCGGTGAAGAGGATCGGCGGAACGAGGAAGTGCGCCGCCTCGACGGTGGCCGCGGTCTCGACGAAGCGTTCGGGAGAGATGTCGGGCCCCTGGCAGGCGGCGAAGTTCACGGGCGTGAGCGACTCCCTGCCGAGGACGTGGATGAGGTTGCCCTGGACCACGAACCTGTCCGGGTCGAGGAGCACGTCCTCACCGAGCATCAGGATCGGCGCGGGCGTGATCTCCGCCTTCGCCTCGTCCTGGGCGTGTGTGTAGCACTCGATGACGTCGGCCTGGCGCGTGGTCTCGAAACCGTCCAAGCCATGGAACGCGCAGCAGGGCAGCTCCCTGCCGTCGGGTTGCTCCGGCTCGGGGAAGAGCATGGACTTGTCGAACGGCGCGACGGCCGACTCGCCGCCCCTGTCCCTGAGGAAGCCGGGGATCCACGCGGTGTCGTCGGCCTCGATCACCTCCGAGTGGCAGAGGGTCCGGAACGGCGCGTCGCCGATCTTGCAGTTGAAGTAGTCCAGCAGCGTGATCGCCGCGCACTCGGCCGGGGAGAGGCCGTCGCCCTTGGCGAACCAGAAGTCGTAGCCGTTCGCGACGTAGTGCACGCCGCGGAACCGCTTGTGGACGAAGGGCTCGTGGTCGGTGCCGGGGGCGAGGCCGTTCCAGTGCGCGGCGGCGACCTGGTTGTAGTAGGCGTCGGCGTGACGGGCCAGTTCGGGGGCGAAGACGCTCTCCCCCGTCCAGTAGCACGCCTTGCCGAACAGCGCGCCGATCTCGGGGTCGTGGGCGAGCTCGGGCTCGGTGAAGACGAGTTCGGTGCGCAGGAAGACCTTGCGGCCGTCGCGGTAGGGCGCGCCCTCGTGCTCGTAGCGCTGGTCGAAGATGACGCAGGTGAAGGGCTCGATCGTCGTGAGCGCGGCCTCCCCGGCGAGGTCGAGGACGGGCTCGCCCTCGCCGCCGGTGAGGTAGAGCAGGACGGTGTGGCGGGAGACGTGACGGCGCGCGGAGTCGTAGTAGGGCGTGTCGAGGTGGCGGTGGAAGTTGGCGTCGTCGGGCTCGAAGCGGTTGCAGCGGAACACGGGGTTCACGTGCGAGAAGCCGTCGAGCAGCGGCTCCGGCAGCGCCTTGGTCACCGCCGCGGTGAGGGCTTCGGCGAGCAGCGCCGAGTGGAAGACGAAGCGTTCGCCGCCCCGCGAGGAGGCGTTGAGCGGCGGGACGTAGAGGCCCATCGCGTCGAGGTCCGCGAGGCGGGCGCGGGCGGCGTCCGGGAGCCGCAGCGAGAACGTGTGGGCGTCCTTCGCGAACTCCTCGCCCCCGGCCAGCTCGAACTCCAGGGGCACGTCCTCGAACAGCCGGTCGAGCGGGAGGATGTTCTCGAACGTCCGGAACGACATCTCGCGCGGGTCGGCGAAGACGGCGGCGAGGTACGGCGCGGTCTCGACGGGCCGGGCGAACAGGTCGCGCACGCCGGCGTCGAGGCGTTCGGCGTCGACGAAGCGCACCGCCTTGAACCGCGCCGTCGGGTGCCAGGAGACCGCGAGCCCGTCGATCGTCGCGGCCGGTTCGGCGTCGGTCGCGTCGACCCGCGCGCGGTAGCGGGCGACCTCGTCGTCGGGGGCCGGGCCTGTCGAGAGGGCGAAGAAACGGTCGCGTAGTTCGGTGCTCATACGCTTCTCCAGTAGCTGCGCATCGCGGGTGGGAGCTGGGGGGCGCGCGCGAGCAGCGCCGCGCCGTCGTCTTCGACGTCCGCGCGGTACAGGTGCAGTCGGGTGAGCGAGCCGACGAACGGCGCCTCCAGCAGGGCCCGCACCCCCTCCGCGCCGATCTTGTTGTAACGCAGGTCGAGCTCGGTCAGCCTTCCGAAACGGTGGAGCGCGGACACGCCCTTCGCGGTGAGCGCGTTCCGCTGGAGGCGCAGACGGCGCACGCCGCCGAAGCTCGGGGACTCCGCGAGGGCCGCCAGGCCGTCGTCGCCGACGCGGGTGTACCGCAGGTCGAGCGTCTCGATCCGCCCCGGAGCGGCACTCCTGACGTCGGACGCCTCAAGGCGCAGGTACGTCGAGACGGCGAGGGCGCCGGCGCCGAGCGCGCCGATGCGCAGGTACGACAGGTCGAGCTCGGTGAGCCGACCGAGATCGAGCGTCGCGAGGGCGCCGGTGTCGATGTCCGGGGACGGGTCGGTGCTCTCGATCTCGACCTCGTCCTCCCAGTCCCACTCCAGCTCCTCCGCGTTCTGAGGGGGCGGCGCGATCCGCAGCGCGGTCACGAACGGGGCCCGCAGGGCCTGCTCGATCCGCACGGGCGCGTCGTCGGACCACTCGACGGCGACCTTCGTGGGGAACCCGTACCGGCGTTCGAGGACGGTCGTCTCCGGCGGCAGCGTCGTGTCCCAACCCTGCCGGTGCTCCTCCACGAGCGCGGCGCACTCGCGTTCCAGGGCGGCGCGTTCGGCGGCACCGGCGCGCGCACGCCGTCGTTCGAGGCGGATCAGCGTTCCCCGCTCGTCGCCCCTCTCGGTGAGCCGGTCGCCATAGGCACTCCATGAGTCCAGGTCGCCGGGATGGTCCCGCAGTCTCTGTTCAAGAGCCGCTACGTCCATTCACCGGAGCTTATGATCAAGGTCTGACATTCCGCCGGGCTTCGTCAGATCCGAAGATCCTCGTAACTCGGGATGCCGGTGGGGATCTCCCCGTTGTCGCGGACCGCCTTCGCCGTCGCGACGCCCGCGGCGAGGGCCGCCCGGTAGAGCAGGGAACCCATGCTGACGCGCCTGACTCCCAGGTCGCCCAGCTCGGCCACCGTGTGGCGGCCCGGCAGGAAGAGCACGTTCACCGGGGCGCCGAGGGCGGTGAGCTCCGCGATGTCGGCCGCCTCGGCGACGCCCGGGACGAAGACGCCGTCCGCTCCGGCGTCCCGGTAGATCGCGGCGCGGCCCAGGGCGGTGGCCAGGGGATCCGGCGTGTACAGCCAGAACGCGTCGGTGCGCGCGTTGACGAACAGGTCCGGCGCGGTCTCCTTGATCACGCGGATCGAGTCGCGGAGCTCGGCGGGGTCGGCGAGGGTGCCGCCGGGGCGGCCGTCCTCGATGTTGACGCCCGCGACGCCCAGGGCGGCGAGCCTGCCGACCACGTCGGCGACGCGTCCGAAACCCCCCTCGATGTCGACCGTGACCGGGCACGGGAGCGCCGCCAGGGTTCCGGCCAGGGCCAGGGTTTCGGTCAGGGTCGCGGACTCCGCGTCCGGTTTGCCCGCCGCGGCCGCCACGCCGAGGCTCGTCGTCCCCACCGCCTCGAAACCGGCTGCGAGCAGGAGCGAGGCGGAGGCGTGGTCCCAGGCGTTCGGGAGCAGGAGCGGGGTGTCCGCGTGGTGGAGGGACCTGAACTGAGCGCATCGATCGACCATGACCGGAACGCTAGGGGCGCGAGGTTTCGGTGCGCGCCGAACCGTTCCGGGCGGATGATGGGGACATGACGATCACGGTGGCGAAGCTCCTGGCGGACGACACGCGCGCGGCGATGTGCCTGGCGCTCATGGACGGCCGGGCGCGCACCGCCGGGGAACTGGCCCGCCATGTCGGCGTGGCGCCGTCGACCGCCACCGAGCACCTGTCGCGGCTGGTCGAGGGCGGGCTTCTCGTCGAGGCGCGGCAGGGCAGGCACCGTTACCTCCGGCTGGCCGGTCCCCGGGCCGCCGAGCTGCTGGAGATCCTCACCGCCTTCGGCCCCCGGCCGGAGGCGAAGGTGAACTCCCTGCGCGCCCACCGGACGGCCAAGGCCCTGGCGTTCGCCCGGACGTGCTACGACCACCTGGCGGGAACGCTCGGGGTCGCGGTCACCGACCGCCTCGTGGAACGGGGCGTTCTCGACGAGGACGGGTTGACCGTCAGCGACGCGGGACGGGTCTGGTTCGCCGGGTTCCTCGGCGAGGAGCTGGTGACGCGCGGCCGCCGGCCGGTGTCCCGGTCCTGCCTCGACTGGACCGAGCGACGCCCGCACCTGGCGGGCGTCGCCGGTCAGGCGCTGCTGCGGAGCTTCGTCGAACGGGAGTGGCTGACCCCCCGGGAGACACCCCGCGCCCTGCGGCTCACCCCCCAGGGCCGGGAGGCGCTGGGGGACCTGTTCGCACTGGAGCTGGACGCCGCCTAGAGCCTGTTCCAAAGTGGGCCTCAGCCGCGCACGCGAGCGCGTTACCTGGCCTGCGGGCCCGACGCCGGAGGCGAGGGATCGCAGGCCAGATCGCGAAGCGATGTCGCGCTCGCCAAGCCCTGGTGAGGTGCGAGCCCCCGGGGCGAGCGCCGTAGGCCAGGGCTTCGAAACACGGCCTAGAACGGGCCGCGGTGCCAGGGGCCCCAGATCGCGAGTGTCATGCCCACCTTCGACTGGATGTTGACGAAGAGGGTCCCGCCGTCGGGGGAGAACGTCGAGCCCGCGAACTCCGCGCCCGGGTCCTCCGCGACCGGCTCCATCCGGGCGAAGTCGAACAGCGAGCCCCGCGTCGTCAGGCCGCGCAGGTAGTTCGCCTCGTCGCCGTCCTCGCACAGCACCAGCGCGCCCCGGCGGCTGTGCGTGATGTTGTCCGGCAGGTCCAGCAGGTCGGCCGACGGGGACTCGACGACCAGGCGCAGGCGGCCCGAACGCGTGTCGTACGCCCAGATCTGCCCGCGCCCGTCGCCGAAACCGGCGGGGACGGGCTGGGTCACGGGCGCGCCGCCCTGCGTGGAGACGAAGTGGACGACGCCGCGGTCGAAGACCGCGCCTTCGAGGCGGGAGAACAGCGCCGCCCCCCGCGCGCGGCCCTGGGAACTGACGTGGGTGAGGGCCTCGGCGTTGGTGGGCTTGACGGTCCAGGTCGGGTCCGGGTCGTCGATGTCCACCCAGGTCGTCTCGTAGACGACGCCCTTCGGCTGGCCCTGGGACAGGTCGGCGTTCGGCCGTCCCTTGACCGCGAGCATCTGGAGGCGGCCGCCGTCCAGCAGGCGGCCGGTGCGCATCGGGTTCTTCGGCGGCAGGTAGCGGTAGAAGCCCGAGGGGGCGTCGAAGCAGTCCTCGGTCAGGTAGATCGCGCCGGTGCGGGGGTCGCAGACGGCCGACTCGTGGGCGAAGCGGCCCGCCGACCGGATCGGCGCGGACTCCCCCTTCCCGTGGACCGGAACCTCGAACAGGTAGCCGTGCTTCTGAGTGAGCTTGGTGTTGTCGGCGCCGCTGAAGTCGTTGCCGACGTCGGGGCCGTTGACGGTCTCCTCGCAGGTCACCCAGCTTCCCCACGGCATCGGGCCACCGGAGCAGTTCATCTGGGTGCCGTTGAGGCTCACGCGGGCGTCCAGCACCTCGCCCCACGGGGTGACGCGCAGCGTGCAGGTGCCGCCGCCCGCCATCGGGTCGTAGGCGGCGGACCGGTCGCCGAACGCGCCCACCGGCCCGTTGACCTCATGGTTGCGGACCAGGACCACCGAGCCGCGCGGCCCCCGGAACGCGGCCATGCCGTCGTGCTTGCCGGGGGTCGTCGAGCCGTCGCCGAGCGGGGAGCCCGCCGGGTTGAACGAGCGGTAGCGGAAACCCTCGGGCAGGTGCAGGCGGACCTTTCCGTCGCGCAGGTCCCGGACCGGGCGCAGGCCGCCGTAGCCGCGGTGGCGGCGACGGGTCTCGGCGTGCGCCGCCACGCCCTGGAACGGTCCGCCCAAGCCCAGGGCGGCTCCGGCGGCCAGGGTCGCTCCACCGGCCAGGAAGTGACGACGTTCCATGAATGACACCTTTCGAGGAGGTTAATGCCTGGCCAACACCTATCGTCTCCGCAGGCCAGAGCCGAGCACGAACCGTTAACGATCTGGTTGGCGTCAGTTCCGGGGGCGGCGTCGCCATCGTCGGCAGCAACCGCTGGGCGGGCGTCCTGGTCCACTCCGCGCTGCGGACGGTCTCGTAGGCCCAGCGGGTGCCGGGACGCCGCGATGATCTCGGCGTCGGTCGGTTCCGGGCCGGGGCGGGTTCGGTCGTCATCGGAACTCCTCGGGGGGTCGGCGCGAGAGCGGGCACACTCCTGATCGCCCGCAGCGTCGCGGATCCTTCTCAGTCCCCGAGGAGTTTGTGCAGGCGTAGCGCGAGCTGGTTCTCCAGGGCTCGGGCGGGGGTGTTCCAGTCGTCGCCGAGCAGTTGCTGAACGCGGTCCAGGCGCTGCACGACGGTGTTGACGTGGACGTGCAGGGCGTCCTTGGCCTTGGCGAGGCTCGCGCCGTGCGCGTAGTAGGCGTCCAGCGTGCGGACCAGTTCGGTGCCCCGGCGGCGGTCGTAGTCGAGGACGGGGCCGAGGACGCGTTCCACGTAGCCGCGGATGTCGGCACGGTCGCCCAGCAGCACCCCCAGGAACCCCAGCGCGGGCAGGTCCGCGCCCTCCCCGGCGCGGCCGAGGGTGCGCAGCGCCCGCACGCAGCGCGCCGCCTCGTCGTAGGCGGCCGGGAGGTCGGTGGTGGGTCCGGCGGCGCCGGTGGTGACGGGCGCGCCGAGGGCCGCGCCGAGCTCGGCCGACAGGACGCGGGCCAGCTCGCCGGGGGTGTCGGTGGGGGCGAGCAGGACGGCGTTGCCCTGGTGGGGTCCGGCCAGGCCGCCGAGGGCGCGGGCGCGGCGGGTCGCCTCGGCGACCAGCCGGGGGCGGCGGGAGGCGTCGCAGGACAGCACCAGCACCGCGTGCGGGCGGGTGAGGTTGATGCCGAGCCTGCGGGCGCGCAGCGTGAGGCTGTCGGTGCTGCCGCCGGTCAGCAGGTCGCCGAGGAGCTCGCCGCGCACCCGGTCCTCGGCCTCGGCGACGCTGCGGCGCAGCAGCAACAGCAGCGCGGTGACCAGGCCCGCGCGCTCGAACAGGCGGCGGTCGCTGTCGGCGAGGCCGGCGCGGCCGGTGAGGGCCATGCTGCCGAGGAGCTCGGGACCGGCGAGGACGGCGTAGATCCACGTCCCGTCGACCGGGACGGCCTGGCCGCTGGCACGGGAGGCGGCGACGCCCTGCGCGGGCGGGGCGACCGGGTCGGTGCCGACCCGCGCCAGCTCCAGCCCGTCGGCGTCGTGCACGACCAGGCCGCCGTCCAGCAGCGCGGCGATCTCGGTGGCGACCTCGGTGACGTCGCCGCCGCGCAGCACCAGCTCGGTGAGGCGGTCGTGGACCTCGGCGGCGCGGCGCATGGCCTCGCTGTGGGCGCGGGCGGTCTCGGTGGCGGCGTTCAGCTCGACGAGGGTCGCGCGGGTCTCCTCCAGCAGCCGGGCGTTGTCGATGGCGACGGCGGCGTGGTCGGCCAGCGACGACAGCAGCGCGACGGCGTCGGGGCCGAAGTCGCGGGGCGCCCGGTCGGCGGCGTACAGCACGCCGATCACGCGGGGGCCGAGGCGCAGCGGGACGCCGAGGATGCCGCGCAGGCCCTCCTCGCCCACGCCGTGGTCGATGGTCGGGGTGTGCTTGAAGCGGGTGTCGGTCCGGTAGTCGCGGGTGGCGTAGGGGCGGGCGGTCTGCGCGACCAGCCCGCCGAGGCCCTCCCCCATGCCCAGCCGGAGCTGCTGGAACGCCGCCGACGCCGACCCGTCGGTGACCCGCATGAACGTGTCGCCGGCCTCGGGGTCGTTCATGGTCAGGTAGGCGACGTCGGTGCCCAGCAGGGTGCGGGCGCGGTGGACGATGGCGCGCAGCACGGCGTCGAGGTTGCGGAGGGCGGCCAGGTCCCCGGCGGTGTCGAAGAGGGCGGCCAGCTCCTTCTCGCGGCGGCGGCTCTGCCGGAGGATGCGGCGGATGTCCAGGGCGGTCTGGGTGGCCTCGGCGATGACGGCCTGCACGGCGGGGTCGGCCCCGGCGTCGCGGGCACGGGCGGCGGGCCCGCCGAAGTCCTCGGCGGGCGCGTCGCCCGCGAGCAGGTCCAGCAGCCCGCGCAGGGCGTTCACGGCGGGGTTGTCTGACACGTCCACGCTGCTCATGCTGGCATCCCGGAGGCGGTGAGCCGCGGCGCGCGACCCGTTCGCGACGGGTGGCGCGCCGCGGCTCGCGGGCGGGTCAGGCGATCTCCGGGCTCGGCGCCTTGGCGGTGCGCGGCCGTTCGGCCAGCACCGCCGACAGGTCGCGGCCCCGCGTCTCCCGCGCGACCGCCACCGTGATCGTGGTGACGATCGCGGCCACGCACAGGTAGAGGGAGACGGGGGTGGCGGAGTCGTAGTCCTTGAGGAGTTCGACGGCGATGATGGGGGCCAGGGCGCCGGCGATGATCGAGGACAGCTGCGAGCCCATGGAGGCGCCG